>NZ_JBHYHV010000005.1:248879-641256 GCF_042739215.1 Mesorhizobium sp. NPDC059054 | reverse complement strand
CCCCCCTTGCGGGGGAGAAAGGATTTTCACGATCTTAGACGAGCACGCCCGCAGGGCGGCGCAGGCTAAGTCGTAGAAAATCCAAGAGAGGGGATTTTCAGCTGAGAGGTTCGCGTGATTTCTCGATTAGCCTCTCAATCCAGCAGCGCCTGCAGCGTCTCGATGCGGTCGGCTTCGGCGGTCGGCTTGTCCCAGCGCAGGCGGGAGATGCGGGGGAAGCGCATGGCGACGCCGGATTTGTGGCGCGTCGAGCGGTTCAGGCCTTCGAAGGCGACTTCCAGCACCAGGCCGGCGGTGCGGTCGGCGCGCACCGAGCGCACCGGGCCGAAGCGCTCGATGGTGTTGTCGCGCACATATTTGTCGATCTGCTTCAGCTCCTCGTCGGTGAAGCCGAAATAGGCCTTGCCGACCGGCACCAGCTCTTCCGCGCCTTCCGGGCCCGACCAGACGCCGAAGGTGTAGTCGGAATAGAAGGAGGAGCGCTTGCCGTGGCCGCGCTGGGCATACATCAGCACCGCGTCCACCGTGTGAGGATCGCGTTTCCACTTGAACCACGGGCCCTTCGGGCGGCCGGCGACGTAGGGAGAATCCCAGCGCTTCAGCATCACGCCTTCGATGATCGGGTGCGGCGGGTTGCTGCGGCCGGCTTCGAGTTCGGCCCAACCGGTGAACGCCACCAGCGGCGAAAGATCGAAGCGGGCAGGGTCGAGCGTCTTGATGAACTCTTCCAGCCGGCCGCGCCTTTCGCGGAAGGGCAGGGCGCGCAGGTCTTCGTCGCCCAGCTGCAAAAGGTCGTAGCAGCGCATGAAGGCGGGGTATTGCGCCTGGATCTTCGGCGACACGCTCTTGCGGTTCAGCCGCTGCTGCAGGTCGGAGAAGGTGCCGGTGGCGCTGGGCGAGCCGACCAGCAGTTCGCCGTCCAGCACTGCTTCGAAGTCGATCGCGTCGGTGAGGTCGGGGAAGGCGCCGGCGACATCCTCGCCGGTGCGCGAATAGAGCCGCCGCACGCCGCCTTCGGCTGCCGCCTGCACGCGGATGCCGTCCCATTTCCATTCGGCGGCGTAGTCGGCGGGGTCGAGCTTGTCGAAATCCTTGTCCTCGGCCGGATGCGCCAGCATGACGGGCCGAAACAGCGCCTTGGCCGCGCGCTCGGGCTTGCCGGTCTTGCCCTCCAGCCAGGCGAACAGCTCGCTGTAGGGCGGCGTCAGCCCATGCCACAATTCCTCGATCTCGCTCACGTCGACCTGGCCGAGATCGGCTGCCGCCTGCTTGGCAAGCCGTGCCGACACGCCGATGCGCAGGCCGCCGGTGACCAGCTTGATGATGGCGAAGCGCGCCGAGATGCCGGCGCTGTCGAGCAGGCGCGCCAGCACTTGTCGCGCGTCGGAGCGGCTGGCCGCCTGCAATTTCGCCACCACCTCGCCCAGCGTCGGCACATGGTTGGCGCGCGTGGCCGGGTCGGCCGGCCACACCAGCGAGACGGTCTCGGCAAGGTCGCCGACATAGTCGTAGGAATAGCCGAACAGCACCGGGTCCATGCGCTCGGTCACCAGCGCGCGCAGCATGGCCGGCTTCACCGCGGCGATCGACAGATCCCCGGTGATCGCCGCCAGCGCATAGCCGCGATCGGGGTCCTCGACGCTGCGGAAATAGTCGGTCAGCAATTTCAGCTTGCCGTTGCGCGAAGGCGTCAGCACCAGCCGGTCGAGCAGTTCGGCGAAGCGGTTCATGAGCGGATGTCCCCGGCGGGGGCGGAAAGCGGCTTGGACAAAAGCCACGGCAAGACACCCCCACCCCTAACCCCTCCCCTCAAGGGGGAGGGGAAGCTGCCGCATGCCAAGTTCCCCTCCCCCTTGAGGGGAGGGGTTAGGGGTGGGGGTCTCCTGCCACGTTCCGCAAAGGTCCCCGCGCCGTCTCGATCACCTGTGCCGCCGTTCCAGCCCGTCATTGCCCCTCATCCTCATAACCGATGAGATGCAGCGGCTTGGCCGTCAGCCCTTCCAGCTCGCACCAGCGCACCAGCGCTTCCTCGCGGCCGTGGGTGACCCAGATCTCGCGCGCGCCGGTCTCCTTGATCGTCGCCGCCAGCTCATCCCAGTCGCCATGGTCGGAGATGATCAGCGGCAGCTCGACGCCGCCCTGCTTGGCGCGCTGGCGGATGCGCATCCAGCCTGACGCGAAGGAGGACACCGGGTCTGGGAAGCGCCGCGCCCAGCGGTCGGCGAAGGTGGAGGGCGGGCCGATGACGACGGCCCCGGCGAAGTCCGCCTTCGTGCCTGTCTCGACCGTCGCCGGTTCGAGCTGGCCGAGATCGATGCCCTGGCTCTGGTAGTAGTCCGAGATCTTCGCCATCGCGCCGTGGATGTAGATCGGCCGGTCATAGCCGGCGTCGCGCAGCAGCCGCATCACGCGCTGCGCCTTGCCCAGCGCATAGGCACCGACCAGGTGCGAGCGCTCCGGGAACTGCCCAACCGAGCGCAGCAGCTTGGCGATCTCGTCCTCAGCCGGCGGATGCCTGAACACTGGCAGCGCGAAGGTCGCCTCGGTGATGAAGACATCGCACGGCACCACCTCGAAGGCCGCGCAGGTCGGGTCGGGCTGGCGCTTGTAGTCGCCCGAAGCCACGATGGTGAGGCCGTTGTATCGCACGGCGATCTGCGCCGATCCCAGCACGTGGCCGGCCGGGTGGAAGCAGACGGAAACGCCGTTCAGGTTGATCGTCTCGCCGAGCCGGGCGGCCTGGGTGGTGCCGGCGAAATCCTCGCCATAGCGCAGGGCCATGATGTCGAGCGTCTCCTGCGTCGCCAGCACCGAGCGATGGCCGGAGCGGGCATGGTCGGAATGGCCGTGCGTGATCAGCGCGCGGTCGACCGGGCTGACGGGATCGATGAAGAAGTCGCCGGGCGGGCAGTAGAGGCCCTGGGGCCGGGAACAGAGCAGGTCGCTTGGGCGCATTCTTTCAGGATAGGTCATCGCCCGCCGGATGAAAGATGCTCCTGACAAGCCTGCTGCCAGATTTGTCAGGAGGTGCGGTTCGCTGCAGGCAAATTGAAAGGGCCAGTGGAGCTTTCCAAGGGCTCGAATGCCCCGAGGACGTAGCCGAGGGCCCGGACGATCCGCATAGGGAAGGGACCCCCACCCCTGACCCCTCCCCTCAAGGGGGAGGGGACCAGCCGATATTTCCGCTAGGCAAAATCGTTGGCGGTTTGGCAGGACATAGCGGCCGCAAGTCACCCGGCCTCCAAGGGGAGGGAGACCAGCCGGCATTTCGGCCGGGCAAAATCGGCGGTGGTTTCGCAGGTCATAGCGGCTCGCAAGTTCCCCTCCCCCCTGAGGGGAGGGGTTAGGGGTGGGGGTATCTCGTCGAGGGTCGATCGAGGGGGCTTGCGCGGAATACCGCTCTCCGGCTAAGCGACGCGCCGGAGATTCTCCTCATGAAACCGCTACCCGCTTCGTCGGGCGACCTGCTTGCCGACCGCCGCGCCGATTACGCGGAGGCGCTGTTCGCGTCGCACGATTATGTCGATGCCGCCGCGCTGATGCTGGGCGCGCTGGAGCTGGCGCCCGGCTGGACGCTGGGCTGGTTCCGGCTGGGCGAAATGCAGGAGGCGGCCGGCGATCTCGAGGCAGCCGCCCACGCCTGGATGATGGCGCTGAAGCTCGACCCGGCCGACCGGCCGGGCTCCGCGCTGAAACTGGCGCTGATCGGCAAGGCGCCGGTTGCCGCCGCCCCGCCCAGCGCCTTCGTCGAGGCGCTGTTCGACCATTATGCGCCGAACTTCGACACCTCGCTGGTGGAGAAGCTGGACTACCGCGTGCCGGAATATCTGGACGAAGCGATCCGCGCGCAGGACAGCCGCCGCTTCCGCCTGGCGCTCGATCTCGGCTGCGGCACCGGCCTGATGGGCGAAAGGCTGCGCCCGATCGCCGACCGCCTCGAAGGCTTCGACATTTCCGCCGCGATGCTGCGCAAGGCCGAGCGCAAGGGCGTCTATGACCGGCTCGGCAAGGCCGACCTGCAGCAGTTCTCCTATGACGGGCCCGCCCCCGATCTCGTCACCGCGGCCGATGTCTTCATGTATGTCGGCGCGCTGGAGAAAGTCGTCGCCACGGTCGCCGGCCTGCTGGCCGCGGACGGCCTGTTCGCCTTCTCGGTGGAAAAGCTCTCCGGGCCCGACGGCTTCGCCCTGCAGCCCTCGCGCCGCTACGCGCACTCCGAAACCTACGTCCGCGCCGTGCTTTCCGCCAACGGCTTCTCCGTGCTGTCACTCGCAGAGCGCACCATCCGCCAGGACAGGCGTGAACCGGTCGCGGGTCTGATTGTCGTGGCGGGACGGTAGGGCGCAGGCGCGACGCCTCTATCTCCCCCCTTGTGGGGGAGAAAGGATTTTCACGATCTTAGCGAGCACGCCCTTTAGGGCGGCGCAGTCTAAGTCGTAGAAAATCCAAGAGAGGGGATCTTCAGCTGAGGGGTTTCATAGGTGAGAGCCTTCTCTTCTCCGAAACAGATGAGAAGAGCAGATCGCCGACGTTGTGCCGGCAAATCCCCTCTCTTGCGATTTCTAGCACTTAGCCTGCGCCGCCCTTCGGGCGTGCTCGCTAAGCTGCTGAAATCGCTTTCTCCCCCGCAAGGGGGGAGATGAGGGTGCCGCGCCCGGTCGCTCCTCACTATCAACCGGCAAACCCCTCTTTTCACAGAGTCTCGCACCATCTAACCAAGGGTGCCCAATTCGCATCGTCTGGGCGAAGCGTCGACGCTGCTATCTCCCCCCTTGCGGGGGAGAAAGGATTTTCACGATCTTAGCGAGCACGCCCGCAGGGCGGCGCAGTCTAAGTCGTAGAAAATCCAAGAGAGGGGATCTTCAGCTGAGGGGTTTCATAGGTGAGAGCCTTCTCTTCTCCGAAACAGATGAGAAGAGCGCCGACGTTGTGCCGGCCCTCGGCTATGGCCTCGGGCGTTCGAGCCTTTTGAAAGGTCCACCGGACCTTTCAATTCGCCTGCGGCGAACCAGGCTCTCACCCCCTCTCTTGCGATTTCTAGCACTTAGCTGTGCTGCCCTTCGGGCGTGCTCGTCTAAGATGCTGAAATCGCTTTCTCCCCCGCAAGGGGGGAGATAGAAGCGCCGCGTCCGGTCGCCTACCTACCCAAAGCCGATCCCCTTTTGTTCCAAATTCCGCTTGGCTGTTACGCACACCCGCGCTAGGTCTTTCCCGTGACCGCCGAACCGCGCCTTGCCGACGAGCCCGCCCTGCTGCCCGAACCGTTCACCCGGTGGTTCGCGGCCAAGGGCTGGGCGCCGCGCGCGCATCAATTGGAGCTGCTGGCCAATGCCCGCGCCGGCCGCTCCATGCTGTTGATCGCGCCGACCGGCGCCGGCAAGACGCTGGCCGGCTTCCTGCCGTCGCTGACCGAACTGGCCGGCCGCCCGAGGCGCCGTCCGGGCGAGCGGCCGCGCGGCGTGCACACGCTCTACATCTCGCCCTTGAAGGCGCTGGCCGTCGACATCGAGCGCAACCTCGGCAAGCCGGTGGAGGAGATCGGTCTGCCGATTTCGATCGAGACCCGCACCGGCGACACGCCCGCCCACAAGCGCCAGCGCCAGAAGCTGGCGCCGCCCGACATCCTGCTCACCACGCCCGAACAGCTGGCGCTGCTGATCGCTTCCAACGGCGCCGACCGTTTCTTCGAGGATCTGCGCTACATCGTGCTCGACGAGCTGCATTCGCTGGTCACCTCCAAGCGCGGCCACCTGCTGGCGCTGGGGCTGGCGCGCCTGCGCACCTTCGTGCCGGACCTCACGGCCATCGGCCTTTCCGCCACCGTCGCCGAACCCGACGAGCTGCGCCGTTGGCTGGTGCCGCAGGCGCCTTTACCCTCCCCCTTGAGGGGAGGGTCGGCGAGCACCCTGAGCGAAGCGAAGGATGTGAGCCGGGGTGGGGGTATCAACGCGCCAACGTTTCCGACCCCCACCCCGGCGCTTCGCGCCGACCTGCCGGGGCGAGCCACGGGTCTCGCCCGTCCTGCGGACCCCCTCAAGGGGGAGGGTAACTTTCCCATGGCCGGCCTCATCACCGTCGCCGGTGGCGCCAAACCCGACATTTCCATCCTCGATTCCCGCGAGCGCGTGCCCTGGTCCGGCCATTCGGCGCGCTACGCCATTCCCGAGATCTACGAGGCGATCCGCCGCCACAGGATGACGCTGCTGTTCGTCAACACGCGCAGCCAGGCCGAGCTGCTGTTCCAGGAACTGTGGCGGGCCAATGAGGATGCGCTGCCGATCGCCCTGCATCATGGCTCGCTCGAAGTCGGCCAGCGCCGCCGCGTCGAGCAGGCCATGGCCGACAACGCGCTCAGCGCCATCGTCGCCACCTCCACGCTCGACCTCGGCATCGACTGGGGCGATGTCGACCTCGTCGTGCATGTCGGCGCGCCGAAGGGGGCGAGCCGCCTTGCCCAGCGCATCGGCCGCGCCAACCACCGCATGGACGAGCCCTCCAAGGCGATCCTCATTCCCGCCAACCGCTTCGAGGTGCTGGAATGCCGCGCAGCACTCGATGCCAACTATCTCGGCGCGCAGGACACGCCGCCGCTGCTGGCCGGCACGCTGGACGTGCTGGCCCAGCACGTGCTGGGCTCGGCCTGCGCCGCACCCTTCGACGCCGACCGGCTTTATGCCGAGATCTGCACTGCCGCGCCCTATGCCGAGCTTGCCCGCGAGACCTTCGACCGCGTCGTCGATTTCGTCGCCACCGGCGGCTATGCGCTGAAGAGCTACGAACGCTACGCCCGCATCCGCCGCACCAAGGAAGGGCTGTGGCGCGTCACCCATCCGCGCATCGCCCAGCAATACCGCCTCAATGTCGGCACCATCGTCGAGATGCCGGAGCTCAATGTGCGCTACGTGCGCCAGGGCCGCGGCATGGCCGGGCGCGGCGGCCCGGTGCTGGGCAAGATCGAGGAGTATTTCGCCGAGACCTTGCGGCCCGGCGACAATTTTTTGTTTGCCGGCAAGATATTGCACTTCGAAGGCATCCGCGAGAACGAGTGCGTCGTCTCCAACGGCACCGGCGCCAACATCATCGTGCCGAGCTATGCCGGCGGCAAGTTCCCGCTTTCCACCTATCTGGCCGAGCAGGTGCGCGCCATGCTGGCCGACCCGGCGCGCTGGCAGAACCTGCCCGAACAGGTCGCCGAATGGTTAGCCATGCAGAAGCTGCGTTCGGTGCTGCCGAAAAAGGGCGACATGCTGGTCGAGACCTTTCCGAAGGGCAACCGCCACTACATGGTCTGCTACCCCTTCGAGGGCCGCCTTGCGCACCAGACGCTGGGCATGCTGCTCACCCGCCGGCTGGAGCGCGCCAATGCCCGCCCGCTCGGCTTCGTCGCCACCGACTATTCGCTGGCCGTGTGGGCGCTGGACGACATGGGCGCGCTGTTCAAGGCGAAGCAGCCTTCGCTTGCCGAACTCTTCGACGAGGACATGCTGGGCGACGATCTCGACGCCTGGCTGAACGACAGCTGGATGCTGAAGCGCACCTTCCGCAACTGCGCCGTCATCGCCGGCCTGATCGAGAAGCGTTACCCCGGCCAGGAAAAGAGCGGCCGCCAGGTCACCGTCTCGGCCGACCTGATCTACGATGTGCTGCGCAGCCACGAGCCCGACCACATCCTGCTGCAGGCCACCCGCAGCGATGCCGCCGCCGGCCTGCTCGATGTCAGCAGGCTTGGCGCGCTGCTCTCGCGCATCCGCGGTCGAATCGTGCATAAGGTGCTGGACCGCATTTCGCCGCTGGCCGTGCCGGTGATGCTGGAGATCGGCAAGGAGCCGGTGAACGGCGGCGCCAATGAATCGCTGCTGATGGAAGCGGCCGATCTGGTCGAAGAGGCAATGGGACCGGGGGCCAGGACCACTTAATATGATCGAAATGGCGCCTGAAACGGCAAAGAGATGCCAGGAGAAGTCCGAAGGTCGATGGGGTTCCATCGGCCGAGGAGTTCGACGCCGCAGATCGCAGCCGTTTCGGCGTCCTTCGGATGTGGGCCATCTGCCCGCCTACAGCGCATGTCCCGTGCGGACGATAGTCCGCACGAAAGGAACATCCGCCATTTTAGATGTCGGAGCGTCCTTTGCGCGTTCGTTGAACGCGCGGCGCTCCGATCTCGCGAGGGACTTGAAAGCCTTCAGGCTTCCTTCGCCCTCGCTCACCCGCATTTTCCAAATGGAAAATGCAAACTCAAAATCGGCGCATGGCCTTGTCCGAAAAGTCTGCAACTTTTCGGGGCCATCCGCTGTATCCGGCCAGATGGCCTCACACCATTTCGACCAGATTAAGAGGTCCTGGCCCCAATGAATTTTTCGGCCGCGCGTGCAGTGACAGCCATAGGCGGCGAGGCGGTGACCGTCGCTGGCGAGCGCGCGCTGTGCGATCCGCGCGGAACGCTGTTCTTCCCCGACCTTTCCCTGCTCGCCGTCTCCGACCTGCATCTCGAAAAAGGTTCGTCCTTCGCCCGGCGCGGCAAGCTGATCCCGCCCTACGACACCGTCGCGACGCTCGCCCGCCTGGAAGCGGTGATCGCGGACTATCAGCCAAGGATCGTCGTCAGCCTCGGCGACTCCTTCCATGACGGCAAGGGCGCCGAGCGCCTGCATCCCGATTTCCGCCAGCGGCTCGAAGGGCTGATGACCGGGCGCGACTGGTTCTGGATCGCCGGCAACCATGACCCGGAAGCCCCGGCCGACCTGCCCGGCGAAACCGTGCTGGAACTCGCCGTCGGCACCGTGCTGTTCCGCCACGAGCCCTCGAAGCAGCGCGTCGAAGGCGAGATCGCCGGCCACCTCCACCCCTGCGCCCGCATCGTCCAGCGCGGCCGCTCGGTGCGCCGCCGCTGCTTCGCCGGCGACGGCGGCCGCCTGATCATGCCCGCCTTCGGCGCCTACACCGGCTCGCTGAATGTGCTGGATCGGGCGTATCAGGGCCTGTTCAGGCGGGAAACGCTGATGGCGTATATGCTGGGGGCGGAGCGGGTGTTCGCGATCTCTGGGGCGATGCTTAGGGCGGGGTGAGCGGGAAGAGCTGCCTGATCGATAGAGCCACCGCAGCTCATGTAGGAATTTACAGTAGTCGATCGCGTTTCTGAAACCTGCCAATCTGAACTATGCACAGCATCTTGCTGGTAGCAATCGACGCTCTACTCAGTGTCCGAATGATCAGCTAATGATCTGCTTTGCCTCGTAAAGGAAGAGAAGTGCAATGGCTTTGACCGCTGCAGCATTGGCCGATCTACACTTTGGTCTGCGTTTCGCGGCGGGTCGTTATAAAGCGTACGCCAATATGGACAACTCAGCAGGCAATGCGGAGCTCTTCCTTTCAATGTCCCATGAGCGTCAGGGGGACGCAGCCGATCTCGATCAGACCGCCCACCAAAGTGGACTTGCCCTGCGCGATCCGACGATCAGCAATGAGACCGCCGGGCCACTACTAGGCATGGGGGAGGGAGATCCTCACGCAGCTGCTGCCGCTGCCTATCGTGTACAGCGAGCTGAAAATATCCTTTGGCGAATGGCCACGCAGCTTACTTCACTGTCACAAGATAGCCATCTGAGGGACGCTCTCAACCGAGTTCGCGAACACATCGATCGGCGTCGCAAGGCTGTCCGAGCCGCGCGGCAACGCGCTCGGACACTGCAACTGGATGGGTACCACTATGACCGTGCGATGAGTAGGCAACCTATCGAAGGGCAACAGATCGATGTTTGGTTCGGAACCAACCGTCGTCACCATCAGAAAGGGCAATTTCTCGGCGAGCGGGCGAGCAACGTAACCTATGGCCGATGCAGCGTTTTCGTCCCTAGAGACCGGCCAATGGGTTCACTCGGTCGAGGGGTGTTTGGTCGGATCTTCAAGGGTGACAACCGCGTCAAACTGCAAGCGGTTGATATTTTCGACGAACGCCAATTCTGGTCATCTCTAGCTAATGAAGTGTCCGCGCTGAACTCCAGCGATCAGCACGGGTTCATTTTTTTACATGGGTATAACACGAAATTTGAGGACGCAGCGCGCCGAACCGCTCAACTCAAGGTCGACTTAGCACACAAAGGGCCGGCTGGGTTCTTCTCTTGGCCATCGCTGGGCGCGCCTGCTGGCTATGCTGGCGATGAGGCAGCAATTGAAGGCAGTGAGCTCGAAATCCGACGCTTTTTGGTTGACTTCGCTAGCCGCTCTGGCGCCAGCACCATTCACATTATCGCCCATTCGATGGGAAATCGAGGTTTGCTTCGTGCAATGGACGCAATTGCCAATGCTGCTGCATCAGTTTTGCCCGTTCGCTTTGGCCAGATCATTCTCGCTGCCCCCGACGTCGACGCACAGGTCTTCCAGAATCTTGCCGCCGCATATAGGCAGCTATCGACGCGAGCTACCCTTTATGTGACGAACAACGATAGGGCGATCGGCATCTCGCGCCGGTTGCACAATTTCGCGCGGGTGGGGTTGACGCCTCCAGTTGCCGTCGTTCCCGGGATCGATACGATCGACGCAAGCCACGTCAATTTGGGGCTCTTAGGCCATGCCTATGCAGCTGAGGTACGGCCAGTACTTTCGGATATTTATCATCTGATTCAGCGCGATACGGCGCCTGATTGTAGGTTCGGCTTGCGTAAAGCCTTAGGCGGAAAAGCGGATCACTGGGAATTCATTCCATAGCTCAGTAGGGATGCTTCGCCGCCGGAGTCGTCGATGTCAGAGACGATGGTGTTAGAAACCCAATGACGTCGAAGACCGCGAACTGTGGTCGTTTTGGCGCTTCATCGTTGGTCCTATCAGGAGTTGTTCAACCGCGAGACACTGATGGCGTACATGCTGGGGGGCAGAGCGGGTGTTTGCGATATCCGGAACGATGTTCAGGCCGGGGTGAGGGGGCTTTGCGCCTCCGATTTAGCCATTTGAAGGCAACGCGCACCATCCCGAAAACAGGGATGGCTGCGGCCGGCGCACAGGTGCAGTGAGAATGGAAAGCCGACCTTTGCCGTGAGCTTAGCACGCAGAAGTTGTCATTTGCGTACCAAGCGGTCGCCATAGGCCTGTAAAGCCAGGGTCTATGCTTCACAAATCTATTACATGCAATAAAAAGCAAATACTCTAATGCAAGGAATAGATGGCGTGCGCTCGCTTTTTTTAGATCGACTGAAAATCAGGTTGGGTTCGCAACCCTGGTTTTGGAAGATCCGAGCGCGGATCGGAAGGATCGAGTTTGGATTCGAGCGTAGGGCCTATGAGAGGAACAGCTCAATCACCAAAGCAAAGATGCACGCTCGAATTTTGGGTTCTTTCGCATGGGTGGGCGTGAAGAGCCTTTTCTGGGTCGGTGTGGGGCTAGCAGCGCTGATTTCTGCAGAAGATTATGTAAGAGGCAGTCAGACTTCGCTTGCCCCGCTCGGAGCAGGTGACCGAGAGTTCAATATTGCACAGCTCCGGCTATACGCTGAGCTTCTTACCGCAATTTTCTCAATTTACTTTGCAACAATTGGAATTATATTGAGTGCTGGATACACACGACTTCGTCGCGACATCATATACATGCTTACCAATGAGCAAGTGGGCAGCGTCTATTCTCGCGTCCTAGTGCTTGCTGCGATGTTTTGTCTGGCAGCGACGACATTACCCTCATTGGGATTTGAGCCCGGACTTTTTGTTTATATCATCGGAACGGTTCTGACACTGTTGAGTGCCCTGGCCTTATTTCCGTTAGGCCAGAGATTATTCAATTTCTTTGATCTCAACGTTCTCGTTCGCAGCGAAATACTCCCCAATATTGTGCGCCATATCAAAGGTGCGGCAAACCGTAAGAATTCCATCTCGTTGGCCAACCATCATTCGAAGGCTGCGCGACATGCTCTCGAACAACTTTCGTACATTGATGATCGGATAAAGGCCAACAAAGAGAGTCTGGACGACAATTTACCCGCGTTGACCGGCGACTATACAGCTTTGCTTCTCCACTACCTTCAGCAAAAACATAAAATCAACCAGGACAGCTACTGGTTTCCTAGGCGCAGCAAGCACAAGCAATGGTTCTTTGCTGGAGACACCGCGACGTCTATGGCGCTGCAAACAAGCAGTCAGCAAATGCTGGTGGAGGAAAAAACCGACCATCAATGGCTCGAGACCGAGATCGTCAACCGGCTTTCAAGTCACGTTGAGCTTGCGTTTGAGGTTGGAGACTTCGAACTTGCATTGAAACTCCTAGGGCACTTCTCGACGCGAGCTTTGGTGTATGCGGAACAGTTTCAGTTCGACCTCGGTATGCAGGAGCTCAAAAATTTTAAGGAAGTCATTGAAGAAGCTTTTGCGAAAGAGGACGCTTTACTACAAAGAACTGCGGTGGTGACAAGGATTGTCATAGCTGACACATGGGCTGCACTGGGAAGTAACCTGTGTCTAGAAGCCCTTCGCCGTATGTTGGTCTTCGAGAAAGAGCTGAAACGGTTCTTCGATGCGGACGAGTGGAATCAGGAATCTCTACGCAATCTGCCCGCGTTTCTGCAAGTTGAACTCAGGTTCATTGTTGAACGCATTGAATTTGAGCAGGAGATAGAAGGTCATCGGCTTTCTAAGCCAAAATACGTGCGGCAAGTGGCGGTTCAAAAGCTTTTGCAGCACTACGCGAAAATTCTGCCGGAAGTGTGCAAATTCTACCTAGAGACGGTTCCAGCCTTCGTGGCGACATTGACGAAACTGAAGATGTCTGAGGCCGCTACGCAAGTCGTTCTGGCAAGTCTACACAGCCATTGGAAGCTGCCACGCTGGTTCAACGAACTGGCCGAGCTCTTAGATCGGTATAGTGAGCTTGGACACTACAAGGAAGTACAATACACATTACCAACCATCGACGTTGCCGGGATGTCCAAGCAAATCGCAGCGGCGCGAGACACCGCACTTGCAACGCTTGGCAATGGGGCAACGGTCGGACACATCTTTGAGCCAAAACATTACGAGGAGTTGCCGGATCATTTTGGACAGATTTACTTCGAATTAGCCGAAGCATGTATAAGTGCGCTTGAGCAAAACGACGTTGATAAGCTGAACAAAGTCCTTCCGATGTTTATGACCCTTGCATTTCTCGCGGCGGACTCAAAGTTTGTCGATCCAACTCTCGATATTAATAACGAATTCCGACTCCATCTCATTTCAACTGTGATAAATGACTTGGCGTCTGTCTTAGGATTTGCCATTCTCTATGGCGCTTACTTCGAGAACGAGCAGTTGTCGGACGGTGCGCTGGCCAAGTTTGATGCCTGGGTCGGGAAAGCCGCTGAGAAGCAACGATACCTTGAAAGAATGGTACTGCTCTCTGACCCGCATAGCTTCAGTATGAGTGCGTCCCCCCGTGAATTGATTCGGATCAATTGGAAGATGTCGTTCGAAAATCGTGCACGAAATGACGGGTTTGGGAGCCCAATGGAGATGGCACGAAGTGAACAGCACCCGAACAAGATCGTGAGGGAATTTCTAAATTCGTATTCTGATGCGTCTCACCTTTTCTTTGCAAAGCATGTTGTCCAGGATCTTAAATCAAAAGAAATAGATATAGATTATCAAATTACCAACCTTGCCCGGCGATTAATCGAAGAACGCGAATAGGGTCAGCATGAAGATCGTTAGGGCAGAAACACCTTTGCGTCACTACCACTTTGATAGTGAGAGTCTTGGGTTTGTTGATAGTCTTTTTTTGAAAGGAAGAGAGAGAAGGTCTAATTTCAATCGGAGAATGTTTGATGAAGATTTCGCCCGTATCATCAATTACACTGGACGGCGCGGTGGAATATTGTTTGACATTTCTTCAAATGATGAAAAATTGACTGATAGATTGCTCTCCGGCATCGAAACCAGATATGGATCCCGTCCTGTCGATGAGGTGGTTCGTGAGCTGGTCAGAGAAATCGCTGAATCGCTTGTCCGGTCCGGTGCCGCATACTATTTCCTGAAGGATGGCGCCGAGCGTGATGATATTCACATCACTCCGTTTAGTCCTAATGGCGTTGCGCGTCTCTTCGGCATGTATATTCAGTGGGTGCCAAAACGCACGGAAAGACATTGGGATCGTGATGACGAAGTGATCCCCAGGGAATTGCGTATCTTGAATTCAGCTAAAGTGATGCGCTTTGTGATGCCCAAAGCAATCAAGCGTATGCTTTCTTCGCAGAACAGGACTTTGGCTGTGATAGATGAGCACCAGTTTAGGATGACTGACTTCCACGCCCAGGCTACGCATGAGAATCCGAACCCCACCAATCATTTTGATTTCAGCGTTTGGCGAAATACGCAAGAACGCGCTTTGTACCGTTCCACGCGGGCCATTGGTTGGAATGGTAGAAAATACGACTCTTCCAAGCGCTCCGATTTTTTCGATTGTCACCGACTGATCCGGTTCCGACGTAACCAAATTGCGTTGAGAGACGGTATTCTGAATCAGCTCAGCGCCGAACTTGCGAGGATCGGCAGGGTTTACAACAGCGAATTTGCCGTAAAAATTTCAGGAACCAATGATCTGCCGAGTGCCGCACATCTCAACGAACTAGAAGCAAGACTGATCCGAGAGGAAGCAGGCTTCACCGAAATTATCGACTATTGCTTCCAACGCTGATTGGCCGGTGGAGCTGGCCGCAGCTTTGGGTCATCCGCAAAGGTGGGTACCACTCTCATGAGTGTCCGCTTCATCGGATCGGTAGAATTTCACTGTCCGGTATCGGCTCTTATTGGGACTCCGACCCGATACCACCCTAGGACCGCGCGCCCCATGAAACTCCTCTTCAGCCGCAACCCCAATCCCCGCCTCGCGGTCGCGGTCGCCCGCTATCTCGACGCCAAGATCGAGTTTGAGTTCGCCTCGCCTTTCGCGCCGGGGCAGGCGGAGCGCTATCGGCCGCTCAATCCGAATCTTTCCTTGCCCATCCTGGTCGGCCCGGCAAAAAGCCTCTGGGAAGCCGATGCCATCGCGTGCCGGCTGTCACGCGATGCGGGTTCCAATTTCTGGCGTACCGGCGACGACGAGCCCGAGATGATCCGGTGGCTGAGCTGGGGCAAGGAGAACTTCGCGCGGGCCTGCGACATCGTGCATTTCGAGCGCGGCACCAAACAGCGCTACGGGCTTGGCGCGATCGATCAGGAACAGGTCGAGGAGGGGCTGAGACGCTTCGCCACTTCCGCCGCGATCCTGGAAGTCGAGCTTGCCGGGCGAAGCTGGCTGGTGGGGGATACGGTTTCCTACGCCGACTTCCGAATGGCCACCTTCCTGCCCTTCAACAATGCCGCCAGACTGCCGCTCGGTGACTATCCTGCCGTCAGCCGCTGGTATGGCCGGCTCGAAGCGATCGATGCCTGGCGCGATCCTTTCCGGGGGCTGGATGCGCCTGCATTGGCCCCCATTCCGGGTGGATGAGCCGAATGACAGGTCGGGCGCAGGTGACGACGCGGTCCGCCTGCGCGCAGCGGTTTTGCGCCTGTCATAACAAAACGCACTCCCCGTCTCGCGGAACCGCCGCCTCACCCCTCCAGCCAGGCCGCCAGCTTCTCCAGCGTCTGCAGCCCATATTCCACCGCGCCGAAGCCGATGACGATCTGGCGGCGTTCGCGGCTGGGGTGGAGCTGGCGCAGCGTCAGGATCGTCTTGCCATCGCTTTGTTCATCGAAGGTCACCGTTACGCGGAAGCGGTCGGGGTCGTTCGGGTCGGCCGAGCCATGGTCCATCACGATGCGTTCGTTCGGCACGATCTCCAGGAAGCGCATCAGGTTGGGGAAGCGCTGCTCCTTGCCCTCGAACGTGCCAACCATGTCGAAACGCCAGATCCCGCCCTCGCGGATGTCGGCCTCGTGGCTCTCGATGCGCAGGCCCGTCGGGCCGAACCATGCGGCCAGCGCCTCGGGCTTCGTCCAGGCGGCAAACACCTTGGCGCGCGGATGGTTGATGAGCTTGACCAGCACGATCTCGCGATCGAGCGACCAGCTCTCGAGCGGGGTTGCTACGTCTTTCATTCGTTCCTCTTCCCTTCTACCAACGGTCATCTGACCGTTGGAGCGCGCGACTGCGCGCCGCGCCCGTTGGCGCGTGAGCCAAGCGGCCCGGATGGGCCGCGCCGGCGATTGAGGGGTCCTGGATGTTTCATCCAGGACCTTCAGAATTGTCTAAGTAAACATCCAGCCGCTCCAGCCGCATGGCCCAGTTGCGGCGCTCCGCTTCCATCCAGTTGGCCGCCTCGTCGAAGCGCGCCTTCACCAGCCGGCACCAGCGGCTGCGCCCGCGTTTCTCGGAAATGATCAGCCCGCATTCTTCCAGCACCCTCAGATGCTGGGCGAAGGAGGGCAGCGCCATGTCGAACGGTTCGGCCAGCACGGAGACCGGCACCTCGCCCTCGGCCAGCCGCGACACCACCGCGCGCCGCGTCGGGTCGCTGAGCGCGTGGAAGGCAAGGTCGAGCGGGGTCGAATGATAGGGCATGCGTATCCGTAAACCGGTCGAGGGCACCGGTCAATAAAAGAAAGGTACTTGCCTTAGTGTTCGTGTTTCGACATAAAGGTAGTTACCTTAGTATCCGGCTCGCGCCGGGCAACCACACGCAAGGAGGCCCCGATGGCAGTTCGTGTCGATTTCAACATCTCGCTCGACGGTTTCGCGACAACGACGGACCAGACGCCCGAGCAGCCGATGGGGCCGGACTGGATGCGCCTCGTCGGCGCCTATATCGAGACAAGGACGTTCCGCGAGCGCGTGTTCAAGGACACCAGCGGCAAAGGCACGACCGGCATCGACGACCGCTATGCCCGGGGATATTTCGCCAACATCGGCGCCGAGATCATGGGCGCCGGCATGTTCGGCCTGCACTCCTTCCCCGATGATCCGAACTGGAAGGGCTGGTGGGGCGACGAGCCGCCGTTCCGCTGCCCGGTCTTCGTGCTGACCCACAGGAAACGCCCTTCGATCGAGATGGCCGGCGGCACGACGTTCCACTTCATCGACACCACGCCGGCCGAGGCGCTGAAGCAGGCTGTTGCCGTCGCGGGCGGCAAGGACGTTCGCATCGGCGGCGGTGCCAGCACCGTGCGCGACTTCCTCAAGGCGGGCTTCGTCGACCGCCTCCACGTCGCCATCGTCCCCATCCTGCTCGGCCGCGGCATCCGCCTGTGGGACGACCTGCGCGGGCTGGAATCCGGCTACACGGTGGAGTCCGAAACGGCGGAGAGCGGGGTGGTTCACCTGACGTTTCGGCGGTGAACCGCTGCGCAGAGCTCCGCTGGACAGGCGCCTCTATCTCCCCCTCTTGCGGGGGAGAAAGGATTTTCACGATCTTAGCGAGCATGCCCGTAGGGCAGCGCAGTCTAAGTCGTAGAAAATCCAAGAGAGGGGATATTCAGCTGAGTGGCGGCGCAATTGAGCGAAACTCTCTATTTTTTCGAAGGGATGTGAAAAGCCGATTGTCAGCGCTGCGGCTGAAAATCCCCTCTCTTGCGATTTCTAGCACTTAGACTGCGCTGCCCTGCGGGCATGCTCGCTAAGATGCTGAAATCGCCCGGCCTCGGCTATGGCCTCGGGCGTTCGAGCCTTTTGAAAGGTCCACTGGACCTTTCAATTCGCCTGCGGCGAACCAGGCTCTCACCCCCCGCAAGGGGGGAGATAGAGCGCACACTCCTGCAAGGGGAGCTAGAAGCTCTGATGCTGGTGTCACCATCGACGCAGGATATCGGCCCCGGCGCCTCTACAGAGACGTCCGCGCGCTGTCGGTGATCAGCTTCAACCCCAGCGCGCCGACCACCAGTCCCGCGGCCCGGTCGATCCAGGCCTTGGAGCGCAAATAGATGGCCCTTGGCCGGCGCGAGGAGAAACCGAGCGCCACGATGGTGTACCACAGGGCCTCGTTGAGGAAGAGCAGCGGCGGCAGGGCGAACAGCATCCAGGATGGTGTCGGCGAGGGCAGTAGTGCTGCGAACATCGAGGCGTAGAAGATTGCCGTCTTCGGGTTGGACAGCTGCACGAACAGGCCGCGCAGCAGCGACTTCCACAGCGTGCCCGGTCGCCCGGCGGTCGTCTCGGCAACCTCGAGCGGTTCGGGCGCGGCGCGCCAGATGTTGATGCCGAGCCAGACGAGATAGGCGCCGCCCGCCAGCCGCAGCGCCAGGTTCAGCCACTCGACCTGCAGCAGGATCGCGGTGAGGCCGGCCATCGCGATGCAGGCGAACAGGAAGCCGCCCAGGCCCATGCCGATCGCCGCCATCACACCGTCGGCGCGCGAGCCGGAGATGGCGATGCGCGACACCACGACGAAGCTCGGGCCCGGGCTGATGGCGCCGAGCAGGAAGACGCCAAGGATGGAGAACAGGATCGCAAGGTCATGCACGGCGTTTCCTCCTCTTCGCTCCGCACCGGGGTAGCCGCTCGATAGTGGGGCGTCTCATCGGCGTCCGCAATGGGGCAGCCGGAACAGCTGTTGTTCCATCGAGGTCGCGGAGCGTGCAACTTTGGACAGTCGCCCGGGCATGGGGTTTCGTGTTAGATGTTGCCAGCCTCAGCAAGGGAGATTGGCGAGTGAACAAGGCCAGCGTGCGGAGCAGGTTGAGTGATCTGGCCTCGGCCGAATTGGACGGCGCGAGGGCCGCCTATGCCGAGCACCTTCGGGCGAGCAAGCCGCTAGAGGATGAAGCGACCGACGCTGACGATCAGGCTCAGGCCTGGTCGCAGGCGGAGCTCGCAGAAGACCTCGAGAAAATGGTGCGTGCCGCCGAAGCCAAGGTCGCGGTGCTGAACGCGCTCGACTTCGGGCCGAAGGAGTTCGTCGAACCAAGGGCGGTTGTGACCGTTGATGGCCGCCACTTCGTGATCGGCATCTCGATGGACCGCTTCACCTGCGACGGGATCGAGCTGACAGGCCTATCATCGCAGGCGCCGTTCTATCAGGCGATCGATGGATTGGGAAAATCCGACACGGCCGAGTTTGGCGGCCGAAACGTGAGGATTGAAGAAATCCTCTGAGCAAGGGAGAGGGGAAGCGCCTGCCAATCTCTGCCGTTCAAATCAGCTGCACGTCCTCGCGTCCTCGAGCGCCCTGGCGTGGGAAGCTTTGGGCAGATCCCCGATCCGCCGAACGGCGGCGTAGAACCTTGGATAGTCGCCGGCGCACAGGTCGAACAGCCTGAGAAACGCCGGAACCTGTTCGCCGTAGACGGCCGTCGCGGCGAGCTTGGCGTTGTTGATCGGTGTTTCGAACCAGCCGTCATATCCCCGGTATCCCGCCCAGCGCCTGTCGCGCATGTGCCGGTAGCGCATCCGCAGCTTCTCGATCGTGGCTGCCTTGGCCGCCGCCATCTGCGCCGGGCTGCGGGCGCTTCCATAGACCTGCCGCAATTCCTCCCGCGTTTTCGACACCAGGTCCAGAAAATCGGCCCTGCGCTTGCGGTCGGCTTCGTAGCGGCGCAGTCCGGCGAGATTGCCGCCGGCGCGCAGCCATTTCCTGACGCCGGTGGTTTCGACGGCGACCGCGAAGGCTTCATTGAAGGCGGAATCGTCGTTCACATAGACGCGCTGATGCGCCAGCTCGTGAAAGACGAGGCTTGCGACAGACGTATCGTCCTGGCGCAGCATGGTCGAGAGCAGCGGATCGCTGGACCAGCCGAGGGTCGAATAGGCGGTGACGCCGGTGACGTAGACGTCCAGCCCCTCCCGCTGAAGTTCGCCGGCGGTTTCAGCCGCGGCTTGCCGGTCGAAATAACCCTTGTACGCAACGCAGCCGAAAACGGGAAAGCACCAGGTTCGCGGCGTCAGCGAGAATTGCGGCGCGGCGAACACCGCCCAGGTCACGGCCTCGCGGCCGATGTCGACATAGCTGCGGTAGCTGCTGTTGTCGGGCAGGGCCAGCTCGTCCGTCGCAAACCGCCTGATGGCATCCGCCGATGCCAGCTTGGCGCGCAGGGTCTCGGGCGTCGCGGGATCCTGGATCAGGGAGCCGACATTTTTCCGCGCGGCCATGATCTGCATATGGCCTTCCAGCGACGTCGCGTAATAGGAAATGCTGGTGCAGCCGGCCAAGCCGGACACCATGATCGCCGCCACGACCAATCGAAAAACACGCTTCACGGCCGCCCCGCCATTCGCTCATTTCGCCCTAAAGCAAATGTTCCCCACTGCCCGGTCTCAAACAGGCTGTGCGATTTTCGTCAAGGTCTTGAAGGGACGGTGGATCGAACGTTGGCGGAATCTGGACCGCTATGCATTCCGGAACATTGACGGGAATGGCTCCGCCTCCGCGAGATTGCTCCACCTGCATTCTCGCGACTGTGTCAGCCCAACTTCGCAGGAACCCCACACCATCCACGGCGTTCGACATGCAGCGACCTCGTGGAGGAACTGCAGAAATGAACATCGCACCACAACTGGCGTTTTCGGGTGAGTGCCGGCAGGCGTTCGAGTCCTATGCCCGGCTGATGGGTGGCGTGATCACGGTGATGAACACGTTCGGCGGCAATGAGGGCAAGGCGCTGCCGCCGGGGTCCACGGCTGCCGCGGCCGATCAGGTCCGCTTCGCCGAACTCAGCCTTGGCGACTCGGTGCTGAGAGGCAACGACGTGCCAGCCGACCAGTACACGCCGATGCAGGGGTTCAATGTCTCGCTGCACATCGAAGGCGCCGATGAGGCGCGGCGGATATTCGAGGCGTTGAGCGAAGGCGGCACCGTGACGACGCCGCTGACCAAGGTCGACTGGGCGGACCGGTTCGGCATGGTCACCGACAGGTTTGGCGTTCCGTGGCTGGTGCTCGGCATGAAGGCATAGGACATCCCGCCAGCCTTCACCTCTTGATTGTGCATTCCCGACGACAGGTGCGGCAAAGGCGCGGGCGACGATGTATCGTTCGCAGGCGGTGCGATGCCAGGATTCGCAACCGCCCAGGAACAGGAGCCGGCTGATGACGGGCACACGAATGCGCAGGGCGTCCGGCAAAGGCAAAGCTCCCACCGGTGTACGGCAATTCCTCGATATCGAGCAGCAGCGCGATTGGATAGACGGCAAGGCCGATCTGACGGATGCCGACGAGCGCTCGGAATCGGTGGAACACCGGTTCAGATATGCCGCCCGGTTCGAGAAGCTGCTTTCCCGCCCGCAGGGAAAGGACGTGCTGGCAATCCTCGGCCTCTACGGTCCGACCTGCATTCCGATCCCGCGCCGGACCGAGCGTTTCTACTGGTCGGTGTCGTGCCTGCCGTCGACCTCGGACAAGCCGCTCACGCGTGTCAATGCGAGCTGGATGGAGCTTTTCACGCTCTATGCCGATGGCGAGGATGTCCGCTCAAGGTTCATCCTGCATCTCTCGGATTTCACGACCGATGGGTCCGCGACACCCGCGCTCATAGACGAAGCCTTTCTCGAGCAGAGCGTCGCGACGCCGGAAGACGTCAGCTGGTTCGTGCCGAGCGGCGCCGACATGTTCGGCGTCAGGGTGCGCGGCTCCATCTCGATCCGCAAGTTCCTCGCCAATCCCCGTGCGCTGCGCGCCATCCGCACGTTCAACCTGACGCATATGAACAGGGGGCGGAACGCCTATCAGGCGAGCCATAGCTACAGCGTGGCGGATCACATGCTGCCAGGTTGAGAGGACGCCGGCGCGGCGAACGCGCCGGCGCCGTTCCGTCACACCACGATGAAGTCCGAATTGGTCAGCGCAAGGCCCGCTTCGAGCACAGCGAAGTCGGTGAACCCGCCTGCGGCATCGCCATTCGCATCGTAGGTCAGATGGCCGGTTGTCGGGTCGTAGATGACACGGTCGTTGGCATCATGCGCCGCCGTGCCGATATGGAAGGCGGCGGCGTCGAGCGTGCCGGGCGTGGTCAGCGCGGTGAACACGGCGTTGTCCAGCTGGATCGTGTCGTCGGCAACCGAGAAGTCGGCGATCCTGTCGACATTGCTGTTGGGGTTGAGGGCCGTGTTGAACAGGAAGGTGTCGTTGCCGTCGCCTCCCACCAGCGTGTCGTTGCCGAAGCCGCCGGCAAGCGTGTCGTCGCCGGCGCGGCCGTCGAGCCTGTTGGCTCCGGTGTTGCCGGTCACGATGTTGTCGAGATCATTGCCGCTGCCGTTGAGATTGCCGCTGCCGGTCAATGTCAGGTTCTCGATGTCGCCCTTGAAGATCGTCGTGTTCGAGAGCGAGACGGAATAGCTCGACTTTACCGTGTCGATGCCGTCCGGAGGGATGCCGCCATCGGGGGCTTCGTCGACCCGGTCCTCTATGCTGTCGATGGTATAGGTGTCGTTGCCGGTGCCGCCCCACAACTTGTCGCCGCCGGCGCCGCCGTCGAGGATATCGTTGCCGTCGCCGCCATAGAGCTGGTCACGCCCGGTGCCGCCTTCGAGCGTGTCGTTGCCGACTTCGCCCATCAGATAGTCGTTGCCGCCGCCACCGCGCAGCACATTGTCTGCATAGCTTCCGATCATCCCATCATCGAAGGCCGAACCGTCGACATTCTCGATGTCGAAATAGGAATCGCGAGCCCCCATACCGGGATAATATTGCGGGTCGCCAAAACCCTGCCCTGTACCATCTGTACTAAGGTAGAGCGAAATATAGCCTGGGGCGTCGGCGTAACTCACCGTGTCGATACCGGCGCCGCCGTGGAAGAAGTCACCGCCAAGACCTCCATGCAGCGTATCGTCGCCGTCGCCGCCATAAAGCTCATCGCGTCCGGCATCGCCCCACAGGCCGTCATTGCCTTCATTGCCCTCGATCCGGTCGTCGCCGGCACCGCCCTGGATGACGTCGTCACCGCCGAAACCGAACAGGCGGTCGTTGCCGCCGAAGCCGAGTATCTGGTCGCGGCCGCTTGTGCCGTAGAGCTGATCGTCTTTTTCAGTACCGGGAATATAAGCCATGGTGGATCTCATCTCCTTGATAAGCCCCATAGCCCTGAAGCGGCTGCGCCGCCCGACACTTGCGCGGACCAGTTACCGTCCCCATGGACCGCCAGAGCGCTTTCGCGCCCCTTCAGTGTCGTCGCTCATGGTGACATACGGAACTTGACCATTTTGTGACCCGCTGTGAATACCGGCGGTTTGCGGGCGCTGGTCTGCGATGGCAGCGCGGGCAATTGCATGTTGCGCAAGACCCCCTCTCCGTCTCGGCTTCGCCGAGCCACCTCTCCCCCATTTCCTGGGGGCGAGGAACCCAAGCCGGAGAAGCGTCGGCATTGCAACTGCGGTTCCTCGCCCCTGCCGAAGGCGGGGGAGAGGTGGATCGGGCGTAGCCCGAGACGGAGAGGGGGAGCCTCATACGCAATCGCCCTGGATGGCAAAGGATGTTCAAAAGCCGGCCATCTGTTGCTTCGGCGGAATGGCGCCACTTCCTTTGCCGGCATTCAGACGCCGTAAAGGATGCTGATGGCTCATCGCCGCGACGGGTGAGCAAATCGTCGTTGAATTCGATCTTCTAAGTTGCTTCAAAATCGGTCTGGACTGCGGAAAGGGATGCGACATGGTGGATCCTGATCGGATCGACAGGCTGATTGCAGCGGTACCCGCTGCCCTGGCGCTTCGCGCCGGGTTGGATCTTGGCATTTTCACCCGGCTCGGTGGCGGCGCCGCGACCGCTGACAGCCTCGGGGCCGCGCTCGAAGTCGAGCCCGATCGTCTGTCGCGGCTCCTCTACGCGCTCGCCAGCATCGGTTTCCTCGAAGTCGAGGACGGTCGATTTCGTAACGGCGCCGAAGCATCAGCCTTCCTCGACGCTTCGAAGCCGACCTATCGCGGCGGCGATCATGCGCTCCTGCGCGAGCTCTGGGGAGCCGACCTCCTGACCGCGGAGTCGCTGCGGCAGAACCAGCCTGCTGCGCTGCACGACTTTTCCGAAGCGGGGCCTGAGGCGGCGGCCGCCTTCAGCCGCAGACTCGCGCCGGGCGGGTTGATTTTCGGCCGAAATCTGGCCGAGGAAATAGACCTCTCGGCAATCGGTTCGGTGATCGACATCGGCGGGGGACCCGGGACCATTCTCGTCGGACTTCGCGAGCGGCGGCCGCAGATTGTGGCGACGCTGATGGAACTCCCGACGGTCGCGGCGGTAGCGCCGGCCATCCTGTCGGAATACGGTGCCGGCGACGTGGTTGTCGAAGAGGGCGACATAACCGTCGCGCCATCGGTTGGCCGGCACGATCTGGCGATCCTCAAGGCCGTCGTCCAGGTCCTGCCGCCGGATCAGGCGCGCAGCGCGATCCTGAACGCGGCGCGCTGCCTCACACCCGCAGGCGAGATCGCGATCGCGGGATCGGGTGTCATCGATGACGATCGCCTCGGCCCGCCTGAGGGCGTCTTTCTCAACCTCACCTTCCTGAACCTCTATCGCCACGGCGAATCCTACACCGAGGGTCAGTATCGCGCATGGATGACCGAGGCTGGATTCCGGAACATCACCAGGTCGCGCATGAAGGACGGCGGCACGTTGTTTCGTGCGCGCCTTGCAGGCTGATCTTGGCCGAGACTCGAGCTGGGATAGCTGCACCTTCGCCTGCATTCCCGGGCCGGGCGAACGCGGTGATCCCGCATAAGCAGAAAACGATGGGTGTTCAAAAGCCGGCTATCTGTTTGCGTTACCCGGCATAATGGCGCTATTGCGTTTGCCGACGTCAGGGATTGCGGAGAGAAATCATGTTGGGCTGGTTCAGGCGGCTGCTGCCGCGCGAAGATCGTTTCTTCGATCTGTTCGAACAGCATTCCCAGACCGTCGTCGGCGGTGCGGAAGCCTTGCAGCAGCTGCTGTCGGGCAACGATGTCGAGCGCTGGTGCAGGGAGATCGTCGCTCTCGAGAACCGGGCCGACGCGATCACCGCCGAAGTGCTGCTGGCGGTGCGCCGCTCCTTCATCACGCCGTTCGACCGTGGCGACATCAAGGACCTGATCCAGTCGATGGATGATGCCATCGACATGATGCACAAGACCGTCAAGACGGTGAAGCTGTTCGAGAAGCGCGAATTCGATCCGCTGATGCAGGAGATGGGCGTCGTCATCGTGGAAGCGGCGAAGCTGGTCGCGCAGGCGATCCCGCTGCTGAACAAGATCGGCACGCATGCGACGCAGCTCAACGCCATCGCCGAGCAGGTGATGCGCGTCGAAGGCCGCGCCGACGACCTGCATGAGCAGGGCCTCAAGGATCTCTTCCGCCGGCACGGCAAGTCCGATCCGATGGCCTACATGATCGGCTCCGAGATCTACGGGCAGCTCGAGAAGGTCGTCGACCGTTTCGAGGATGTCGCCAACGAGATCAGCGGCATCGTCATCGAGAACGTCTGACCAGCATGGATCCCACCATCGCCTTTCCGATCCTGGTCGCGCTGATCGGCGTCGCGCTGTTCTTCGATTTCCTGAACGGCCTGCACGATGCCGCGAACTCGATCGCCACGATCGTTTCGACCCGGGTGCTGCGGCCGCAATACGCCGTGCTGTGGGCCGCCTTCTTCAACTTCATCGCCTTCACGGTCTTCGGCCTGCATGTCGCCGAGACCATCGGCAAGGGCATCGTCGATGCCGACATCGTCACGCCGGGCGTGATCTTCGCAGCCCTTACCGGCGCGATCGTGTGGAACATCGTCACCTGGCTCGCCGGCATCCCGTCCAGCTCTTCGCATGCGCTGATCGGCGGGCTGGTCGGCGCGGGTCTTGCCAAGACGGGCTTCAGCGCCATCGTCTGGAGCGGGCTTTTGAAGACGGTCGCCGCCATCGTGCTCTCTCCGCTCACCGGCTTCGTGCTGGCGCTCGTCCTGGTGCTGATCGTCTCCTGGACGTTCGTGCGGCAGACGCCCTTCGCCGTCGACAGCTCCTTTCGCGTGCTGCAGTTCTTCTCGGCCTCGCTCTATTCGCTCGGCCATGGCGGCAACGACGCGCAGAAGACCATGGGCATCATCGCGGTGCTGCTCTATTCGCAAGGCATGCTGGGCGACACATTCTATGTCCCGTTCTGGGTGGTCATCACCTGCCAGAGCGCGCTGGCCTTCGGCACGCTGTTCGGCGGCTGGCGCATCGTGCACACGATGGGTTCCAAGATCACCCGGCTCAATCCCATGCAGGGCTTCTGCGCCGAAACCGGCGGCGCCATCACCTTGTTCGCGGCGACCTGGCTGGGCATCCCGGTCTCGACCACGCACACCATCACCGGCGCGATCATCGGCGTGGGCGCCGCACGCCGCGTCTCGGCCGTGCGCTGGGGCATCGCCGGCAACATCGTCGTCGCCTGGGTCGTGACATTGCCCGCCACCGCGGCGATCTCCGGCCTGACCTATCTGGCTCTCAGCCTGTTCTAACCGGCAGTCCGCATCCCGCGTCACCCCAGCCGGACGGGGATGCGCGCTTCGAAGCGACCGAACACCCATACGATCAATCCGGTCAGGATCATGTATGCCAACGCAAGCAGAAGCAGGGGCTCGTATATGACGAACGTGTCCTGGCGAACGCGCAGGGCAACGGCGTAGAGGTCGAGCACGGTTATAGTGGCGACGAGCGGTGTCGATTTGAGCTGCAGCACGGTTTCGCCCGCCAGCGTCGGCAACGCCTTGTGAATTGCCTGCGGCAGCCAGACGCGGCGGAAGACCTTCCAGCGGCTCATCCCGAATGCCCTGGCAGCCTCGAGCTGGCCGTGCGGCACGCCGGCGAAGGCGCCGCGCATGACCTCGCCCTCATAGCCGGCGAAAGACAGGGTCAGCGCCAGCACGGCATACGGCCACGCCTGTCGCACCAGTGGCCACAGAACGGATTCCCGTATCTCCGGAAATTGCGGGAAGAGCGTGCCGAGCCCATAGTAGAGCAACCACAATTGCAGAAGCAGCGGCGTACCCCGGATGACGGTGCAGAACGCTTTCGATGGCATGCTGAGCCATCTTGGCCCAGTCACCTGGGCAAATCCCAGCGGCACCGCCAGGGCAAAGCCGAACACGCAAGTCACGACCAGGATCCAGATCGTCTGCCATAGGCCGGAGATCGCAAGGTCGTAATATTGCGGCAGCCAGTCCCAGCGCATGAAAACGGCGGCCGCGATGACAAGGGCAGCGGCCATGGCGGCCAGAACGACACGGTGCGGCTGGAACGCGATGGCCGGAAAGCCGTTCGCCGCTGTGGTTGAGGACAAAGTCATCACCGCCTCTCCGCCATCGCCGGTTGGCCACGCCTTGCCCAGTTCTCGATCCGGGCTATGGCGATATTGGAGACCAGAGTGAGCATCAGATAGAGCGCGCCGGCCGCCACGAAAAAGGTGAAATAGGCTTTCGTGGCGCCCGCGGCCTGGCGTGTCTCCAGGGTGAGTTCGCTGAAACCGACAACAGCAAGCAATGCGGTGTTCTTGGTGGCGACGAGCCACAGGTTGGCGAGCCCTGGAATGGCGAAGGGCAGCATTGCCGGTGCCGTGATGCGCCGCATCAAGACCACCGGGCTCATGCCGAAGGCCCTGCCGGCTTCGATCTGCCCTTGCGGCACTGCGAGGATTGCGCCACGCAGCACCTCCGTGGCGTACGCGCCCTGCACGAAGCCGAGCGCAACGATGCCTGCCACCTGGCCGTTAACGTCCACCGGATCATGGCCGAACGCTTCCATGAATCGGTTGAGCAGATCCGTACCGGCGAAATAGATCAGCAGGATCAGCACCAGTTCGGGCACCGCGCGGCTGAGCGTCGTGTACATTTGCAGCAGATCGCGCAGGATCTTGCCGCCATAAAGCTTGCCATATGCGCCGCCGGTGCCGACGAGCAGTCCCAACGCGAAAGCTCCGGCGCCGATCTCAAGTGAATTGACAAGTCCGCGCAGCAGGTTTCCGCCCCAGCCGGGCGGGTAGGGCGAAAGAAGCTCGAAGACAGCGGGCAGGAATGGGAGTTCGGTCAAGGGCCGGCACCTCAGCGAGAGCGATCAGTTCAGGTTCACCACAGCGCATCGCGTCTCAGTCGCCGTAGATGTCGAAACCGAAGTAGCGATTTGAGATCTCGGCATATTTCCCGTTGTCGCGGATTGCCTTGATCCCGGCGTTGATCTTTTCCAGGATCTCGGTGTCCCCCTTTCGCACGCCGGCGCCGACGCCTCGCGCCATGATCTCCGGATCGTTGGCGACCGTTCCCTTGACCTCGCAGCAACCCTTGCCCTGGTCGGTGTTCAAGAATTCACTGATGGTGATCCTGCTTGCCAGCGCGGCGTCGATGCGGCCGGCGACCAGGTCCTGCTCGACTTCGTCTTCGGTCTGGTAGGTCTTGAGCTGTGCCACGCTGTCCTGGAAATGCCTGCTGGCGTAGACCTGCGCATTCGTGGAGGTCTGCACGCCCAGGATCTTGCCCTTGAGCCCTTCGGCCGTGGGCTCGACCGCAACCCCCTTCGGGCCGACGACCGTATATCCGTTGTCGCTGTAGTACTTGTCGGAGAAGTCGATCGTCTTCTTGCGTTCCTTGGTGATCGACATCGAGCTCATGATGACATCGATCTTCTTGGACGTCAGCGACGGGATGATGCCATCCCAGGCGACCGGGGTGATCTGGCATTCGAATTTTGCCGCGGCGCAGACGGCATCGATGATCTCAATCTCCCAGCCGACCCACTTGCCCGAAGAATCGAGAGAGGAGAATGGAGGGTAGGGCTCGGCGCTGATCCCGACCCTCAGATTTTCGGCTTGGGCGCCAAGCACCGATGTCGAAAAGGCCACTGCTGCCAACGTCATTCTGTTGAAGATACTCATGTCATTCCCCGTTCGTTTTTATCGTTTCAGATTGCAGAGTTATCCAAGCCTGCGGATGAACTGTTGGAGTCGTTCCGATTTTGGCGATCCGAATATCGCATCCGGCGAGCCCTGTTCCTCAAGCCGCCCCTCGTGGAGGAAGACCACGTGAGTGGCTACGTCGCGGGCAAACTTCATTTCGTGCGTGACGAGGATCATCGTGCGGCCTTCGCGGGCCAGTGCGCCTATGACGCCCAGCACCTCGCCGACAAGTTCGGGATCGAGCGCCGACGTCGGCTCGTCGAAGAGCATCACGCGCGGTTGCACTGCGAGCGCGCGGGCGATTGCGCCACGTTGCTGCTGTCCGCCGGATAGAAAGGCGGGATAGACGTCGCGCTTTTCGAGCAGCCCCACTCGGGCCAACAGCTTTTCCGCTTCGGCGATCGCCACCGCGCGTTTCAGGCCGAGCACATGGATCGGCACTTCGATCACGTTCTCGATCAGCGTCATGTGGCTCCACAGATTGAAGCTCTGGAAAACCATCCCAAGTCTCGAACGGATACGTTCGATCTGCTTGCGGTCGGCGGGAACCGTGTTGCCCGAACCGTCAGGCTTGAGAAGGATCTCCTCGCCGTTCACCCGGATCTTGCCGCTCGTCGGATTTTCCAGGCAGTTGATGCAGCGGAGCAGTGTCGACTTGCCTGAGCCGCTGCCGCCGATGATCGCCACCACGTCGCCGTCGCGCGCAGAAAGAGAGATCCCCTTCAGCACCTGCAGCGTGCCGAAGGTCTTGTGGAGATTGTCGATGTGGATCGCTTCCGCGGCGTCGTTCAAGGCTGTCTGGGAAGCAATCGCGCTGGTCGTCATGGTCATGGGTGATAAGTTCCGCGGTGGGCGAGGAGAACGGTCGGGACAAGGAGTTCTGACGTCATGCGTCCCTGGCCATGGCGAACTGACTTCTCAGACATAGACGCGAGGAATGTGGTCGCGGAGCTGGGAATAGAGCCCGACGATGTCGGTACCCCAGCAGGCGGCGACCTCATCATGCGAGATGGTCTCGTTATCCTGGTGTCCGAGCAGGAGCACCTGGTCGCCAAATCTTGCATTCGGGATGTCCGTCAGATCGATGCGCAGATGTTCGAGATGCACGGGTGGAAGCAGGCGCGCTCGCTTGCCGTTTACCAGCGCCGCGGCCTGAGCCGGCAAGCGCTGCGGCAGTCCGTCTCCGCAACCCATCCCCAGGACCCCGATCGTCATGCCTTGCCGGAATCCAGGCATGTCCGGCAGTGGGCCAAGGGATGCGTCGATCCGCTTGACCGAAACCAGGCATGTCGAAATGGCCTTGAGTGCGGGCCGCAGCACGACCGGCCGAGCGATCGGGCCTGTCTCGGACAGGCCGATGAACAGCGCTCCCGGGTCGACGGCGTCGAAATCCATCTGCGGATGTTGAAGCACGCCCCCAGAGCTCGACATCATCGCGATGGGCGGTCGCGTGCCTGAAGCGGTTGCCGTTTCAAGGACCTTCTCGAAGCGGAGACGCTGTTCGTCAGCGTGCGTGGAGACCAACGAGGGCAACTCGCTGAGATGCGCGTAGAGTCCCTGGACTTCGACGTCCTCATAGGCACGGCCGGCCGCAAGCAACTCGCCAACGGCCGCCGGCGTCGCCCCAGCCCGATGGAAGCCGAGATCAACCTTCACGAAAACGCGGGTCGAGGTCATGGCGGCACGCCAGCGTTCAAGCTCGTCGAGGCTGGAGACGGTGACAGTCAATCCAAGGGCTTCGATGATTTCGGCGGATGCGGGCAGGGGGCCGGGGTAGAGCAGGATCGGATGCTCGATTCCGGCCTTCCTGATCGCGACAGCGTCTGGCAAAGCGGAGACGGCGAAACCGTATGCGCCCTCGGCAGCCAGTGTGGCGGCGACCCGTCCTGCGCCGCAGCCATAGCCGTTGCGCTTGAGGCAGGCGAAAATCTTCACTTTTGCGGGAAGACGCGTGCGAAGTTCGCGAAAGTTGTGCCTGATCGCGTTGAGGTCGATCTCATACCAGCTGCCGCGTGCCGGCACGACTTCGGGATGTGAAGTTGGCGCGCTCGGCAAACGTTGATCTGACCGTGTCGGGTTGTTCAATTGCATGCCGAAAACGATGGAAAGAATTGCGGGAAGCGTCAATTTATTAAGTTTTTCCGACACCCTATTAGCTCTAGTGATATGGCAGTTGCAGGCTGTGCTGAGATCTGTCCGATAGGGAGCTTACGACGATGGAAGAGGCATCGGAGCGCAAGAAGGCGGGGTTCAGGTCCGCCGAAATCTTCAGGGAGATCATCAGGACCGGATCCACCCGGCGCGCCGCCAGGGAGCTCGGCATCACCCAGTCGGCGGTGAGCCAGTATCTCAAGGTGTTCGAGGATGCGGTCGGTGAAAGCCTGTTCGTGCGGGACCGCCGCGGGCTTATTCCCACGACGCGCGCGATCGAGATCTACAACCGTGTCGACAGGTATGTAACGACCTTAAGAAGCATCGAAAGGGAGATCGCGGGGGCTTTCCAGGCTGATCGCGACAGCCTGACGATCGCTGCACCTCACATCTGTGCGTTCAAACTCGTGCCCGAGATCATTCAGGCTGCCGATAAGCTCGACCCGTCTTTGGAATTCCACTTCAAGGCACTGCGATACGACCAGATCGCGCACAACATGATGACCGGAGAGGCCGATATCGGGATCTCGCGCCTGCCCCTGGATGAGCGTTTCTTTGAATGGGAAATCGTGGCCGAGAGCTCGAGCGTCTGCGTCGTGCACAGAGACCATCCGCTCGCCACGAAAGATGTCATCACGATCGACGATATTGCGAGCGAACCGCTTATTGTCCTCGAAAGAGACTTCACCTCCAACAAGCTCGGCTTGGCATCCTACGGCCGGCGTAAGTCCCCGCTCAGGCCAAAGGTCCACTCCGACACCATTGGCCTGGATGTTTCGTTTGTGGCTCACGGCATAGGGGTCGCCATCGACAACGAATTCATCGCTCACCAGTATGACATGTTCGACGTGGCGGTCGTTCCGTTCGAACCTTCGGCGAAGTACCAGTACGTGGTGTTTTGGCGAAGGGGCAGCGGCAGGTTCTCGCGCCAATCGAAGATCGTCGAGACATTCCTGGATGTCATAAAGCGCTCGACTGACCTTTGGGGATCTCAAAGGAAACAGAGACATCCGGCTTTGGATAAAGCTGCGCTTTAGCGGGCTCTTGACCGCTGGCGCTTGCCTCTGGCTCTCCCGCAATCGCACCTGAAGCAGGTCGATCGCCTTGGGGTGTCCCGTCGCTGAATTCAGGCGTTGCTATTTCCCGGTCTGACCTCGGGCGGAATCGGGCAGGCATAGTTCCGGCCGCCGGTGCGCTGAAGCAACTCTGTCCTGGCCCCTACGAGAAGGTCGGGTTTGCGCAAGCAGTTCGCCGCCGTCGTCGCCATGGCTTTTGCCGCCAACAGCATTCCCTTGTGAGCGGCAGGCAGGTTGCCCTGCGTGACGAGCTGCCAGGTATGGAACGCCGTGCCGATTGCAAAACATGCGGTGTGGCATTGAACCGTAGGGGCGATCCAGCTCACGTCGCCCACATCGGTGCTGCCCATCATGACGCCTTCGCTGGCAGGAATGGGGAGCAGTCCGTCGTGCAGCGCCTGGTTGGCGAGGGAGCGATCGTAGGGTGAAACGCTGGCTACGATGTCCTCCTCGCTCAGCGAGGCCTTCTGCAGGCTCTCCGCAAAGACATGATCGCTCGCATCGAAGCCAGGCCCGCCCAGTCGCCTCATGTTTTCAAACATCGCCTCCTGCAATACGTTGTTTGGCAACACGTTCGAGTTTGCGTCCACAATCTCGACGTCGATGGCAGTCTCCGTCATGAGTGCGGCGCCTTCGGCGATTTTCTTGATGCGTTGGAACAGCCGCTGCGCCTGCGGCAACTGCGGTGACCGCACGAGGTAAAGGCTTTCGGCGTTTGCCTGTACGACGTTTGGCGCATCGCCACCCGTGTTGACGACGGCGTAGTGAACGCGCGCGTCCGAGGGCATGTGCTCCCGCAGATAGTTCACGCCGACATTCATGAGCTCGACAGCGTCGAGCGCACTGCGTCCGAGATGTGGAGACAGGGCCGCGTGCGACGCGTGGCCCCTGAACCGGAACCGAGCCTGGATGCAGGCGAGAGACGACGTGGTTTGCACCATATTGACCACATTCGGGTGCCAGCACAGCGCCAGGCTCAGATCATCGAAGAGGCCGGCCCGCGCCATAAACGTCTTGCCTGAGCCGCTTTCCTCCGCAGGGCAGCCATAATAGCGGACCACGCCAGGGATGCCTTCCGCCGCGAGTGCGTTTTTCAACGCTGCTGCCGCCAACGCGGATCCGGAACCAAGCAGATTGTGCCCGCATCCGTGACCGGCTGCACCGTGTTCGGCAGCTTGGATCTCGGTCGCGCCGGAAACCTGGCTTAGACCGGGCAGCGCGTCGAATTCACCAAGAAATCCGATGACGGGCCCGATGCTGCCGTATTCCGCCACGAAGGCCGTGGCCATGCCGCCGGCGTTTCTTGTGATACGGAAGCCCTCGCCCTCAAGCAGGGCAATCTGCCGCCTCACCGCGTCATGCTCCTCGAACGCCAGCTCCGGCGTTTCCCAGATGCGGTCGCTGAGTTCCAGATAGGCTGCCTTTCTGTCGTCCACGCGCCGTACGATCTCATTGAGGCTCAAGGGATCGTTGAACATGTTTGCTTCTCCCTTATCCAGGTCTGGCGTCATCAGCCGGACGGGGCAGTTGATCCGGTACACCGGACTGAAGATTCGAATGACAAGGGGCTATTCGCCGGCACTGCGCTGATCGTCTTCGGGCCAGATCACGCGGCCATCGTGTGCGATGCAGGTTCCATACCTCTTGGAGCGCCGGGACAGATCTTCGAGCATCGCTTGCGACAGGTGCGGGGAGGCGGGCACCGGCACAATTCTCTCATGGTAGTTGCCGCTGCTGCAAAGCATCTGCTCGCCTCCAATCACGATCGGGAGCAGTTCAATGGACTGTAGTTCGTCGTTCGCATCGAAACTGCATGTCGCGACGACGCTCTGCCATATCTCTGGCGAACTCCACTCGTTTTCGCCTTCGGGGAGATGAAACAGGAAATTCCCCAATCCGTAGAAGACCGGGGCTCTTCTGTAGATCTCGATCGCCTGCAGGACAGGGGCGCCGTGGCTTGCAAAGGCGTTGGCCCCGGCATCGATACAGGAGCGCGCGAAGCTTCGGACCCATTCAGGAACCTCATTCCAGCGCGGTTCCCAGTGATGATGATGGAGATAGGCGATGACAAACGCTCCGGTGGCGGCGGCCTGTCTGATCGTCGCCAGTTGTCCGTCGAGGCTTGCTTCATCGACGACCAACCGCCGGCGATCCGAGCCTGCCCGACGGAAAACCGTGCCGTAGAAGTCGATATCGTTGGGGGTTTCGAGGCAAACCGGGTCGTTCGGTTGAGCGTAGGATGCACGCTCTCGATCGGAGCTTGCGAAGGCATCCTGGATGGCGCGCAAATGTCCGAACTTTTCGTCATTCACCTCGAACACGCGCGAGACGGCAAGCCTGTTTACGCCGGGGCGAGCAGGTCGCCCGGTGGCGGCGTTGTCGGCGTACATTATGGATGGCCCGGGTCCTGCGTCCATCGCGACGAGAGCGACCATCCTCTTGTCGAATTGCTGGAAACCGGCCCTGCGTGCATCCTTGGCATCAGCCCCGATACCTGCATGGAGGAACCCGCGCGCTTGCACCTCCTCAAGCGTCGAGAGCACTCCTGACGGGCCGAGATCGAAGGCATGATTGTTGGAGAGGGCCAGCGCGTCAAAACCGAGGTCTCGTAAGCTATCCAGCACCACAGGCTGCGAGCAGCCGAAGTAGAAGCCTTTCAGCGGCCAGCCGCCGTGACGGCCATATATGGTGGTCTCGAGGTTGGTGAACGAGACGTCCGCGCTGCGGATCAGGTCTCTTATGGCAGCAAAGCCACTCTCGCCCACTTGCCTAAGATCGTGATGAATGAGCGACTGTCCAGTCAAAGCAAGAGTGAATGGTGAAGACATGACCCGGGTTCAAACTCCAATATGCGGAGACTGGCGACCATCGGCTTGACCGCCATGCCAAGGGAGATGCTCGCTATTCGGAAGCCCGTCAATTCATTAGGTTTTCAGGACTACCTATTAACACAGCTGATCAAGGCATCCGGTAGCCATTTCATGAAGCGCCGAGACGTTTCGCCGCCAGCGCCTGCGACGATTGCCAGATTGCTTCCATCGTCGTGCCGCTCGATTTCTCCGAGCTGCGGTACAATCGGATCTCGAGGTCGAGCATCCATGAGCGGTCGCTTGAACAGGCGACAAGGCCGCCGCTGGAGATGTCTTTCTCGACGAGACTTTCCGGCAGCCAGCAGATGCCCACACCGGTCAGTGCCAATTCCTTGAGGCCTGCGCTGATCGTGCTTTCATGCACGGTCTGGCGCCGGAACGGCGAGCGCCTCGAAAAGATGCTGCCGAGGGCGACGCCGAAGAAGGAACTGTAGCCGTAGCCCAGATAGGGCAAGGTGCGCTTTGTCGTGTCCACCTTGTCGAGGATGCCTCTTGCAGGCACCGGCGACCTGTCGAGACGCAGCTCCGGCGCGGCGACGGGGATGAGCCGGTCCGATCCGATCGTCACAGAGGAAAACTTGTCGCGGTCGAGGTGAAACGGCACCTCGTGGTGCGCGTAGGTCAGGAAGAAGTCCGCTTCGCCGTCGGTCAGCGCGGCAAGGTTCGCCTCGATGCCGCCTCGGTCGGCGATGAACGAGGTGCCGAACATGCGGTTGTCGCCCTGCAGTTCCCGCAGCCAGATCGGAAAGAAGGTGATGGTCAAGGTGTGAAGGGCCGCGAAGCGCACGAGCCCCTGCGCCGATGGCGGCCGCAGCGTTTCGCGCACCGAATAGAACATTCGGATCGCGTCCTGGGCCATCGGAAGAAAGTTGCGTCCTGCCGGCGTGAGTTCCGCAGGCAAGGTGGCGCGACTGATGAGCGGGGCTCCGATCCAGGTCTCGAGCTGCTTGATCCGCCGGCTGAAAGCGGGCTGGGTGACGTTGCGGATCTCGGCCGCGCGCGAAAAGCTCGATGTTTCCGCAAGCGTCACAAAATCCTCGAGCCATTTGATTTCCACGCGGCCTCCTCCGATGCGGCCAACTGCCGTCGAACGCCTGGGCGTTCCATCACAACTGCAACCTTATGCAATTTTTGCATTTGTGATTGCGAAAACCGAATTGGCCATGTCACCGTTGACACCGCAACCTGTCAGTCGAAAGCAAATCGAGTGCCAGGCGAAACCCTATCGCTGCCAGCGAAGGAACGTACCGCGCACCATTCGGAATCGGCGACGCTTCATGAGCGCCGGGGGGAGAAGAAAAAGCAGCATGAATTCCCAGGCCGATCTCGTTCTGCACGGCGGCAAGATCTGGACCGGATACGGAAATCCGGTCGTGGAGGCGATCGCGATCGCGGGCAACAGGGTCCTGGCCTGCGGCTCCAACGCTGATATCAAGGCCCTGGCCGGATCGGGTACCAAGGTCGTGGACCTGGCCGGGCGTTTTGCGATGCCGGGTCTGAACGATGCGCATCTGCATCTGATCTCGACCGGGCTGCTGCGCGGCAAGGTCGACGCGACACCGGACGCCGCTCCGACCCGCGGCGCCCTGATGGCCGCCTTGCAGGCGCGTGCCGCCGAAACGCCCAGGGGAAAATGGGTCATGGCGCGCGGCTTCGACCAGACCCGCTATCCCGACGGATTGATGCCGAGCGCCAAGGAACTGGATGCGGCGCTGCCGGATCACCCGGTTTCGGTCACCCGCGCCTGCGGCCATGTCACGGTCGTGAACTCGCGTGCGCTGGCGCTGGCGGGGATAGACATCGGCACGCCCGATCCCGACGGCGGCCTGATCGGGCGCGAGGGCGGTGCGCTCACCGGACTGCTGGCCGAGAATGCGCAGAACCTCGTCTACGACATCCAGCCGACGCCGTCGCTCGCCGAGATCGTCGATGCCATCGAGGCGGGCGGCCGTCATCTTTTGCAGTTCGGCATCACCTCCTGCATGGACGCGGCTGTCGGCCAGGTCGACGGCATGACCGAGATCGAGGCCTACCGGCAGGCCGAACATGGCGGCCGGCTGCCGGTGCGGGTCTGGGCGACGCTTCTGGGCGACCCCGGCTCGTCCATCGTCGAGCCGTGCCATGCCGCCGGCCTCGTCACCGGCGTCGGCAGCGACATGTTCCGCATCGGCGGCGTGAAGGTGTTCACCGATGGTTCGGCCGGCGGACGCACGGCCTGGATGCGCCGGCCCTATGTCGGCCAGCCTGACAATTTCGGCGTCCGGATGCTGCCGGACGCGCAGCTGTTCGAACTGGTCGACCGCTACACCGCCATGGGCTACACCATGGTCTGCCACGGCATCGGCGACGCCGCGATCGACCAGCTCGTGCGCGCCTATGAGCGTGTGCGCGCCGCCGATCCGGGCCACGGCCACCGGCACCGCATCGAGCATTGCGGCTATGTCGACGATGACATCAACCGGCGGATGCTGCAGGCAGGCATCCTGCCCGCGCCGCAGCAGGCCTTCATCTACGATTTCGGCGACGCCTACGTCTCGGTTCTCGGGCCGGAGCGCGGCCTGCGCTCCTATCCGATCGCGACTTGGGACCGCCTGGGCATGAAGCCGTCCACCGGCAGCGACTCGCCGGTCTGTTCGCCCAATCCCTTCCCCGACCTCTACGCGATGCTGACGCGCCGGACGCACAAGGGCACGGTCATGGACGCGTCCGAGATGCTCACGCCCGAACAGGCGTTGCGCGCCTATACCGAACATGGCGCCTACTCGCAGGGCGCGGAGACCGTGAAGGGCCGGCTGGAGCCTGGCATGCTCGCCGACATCGCCGTCTTCTCCAACGACCTCCTGACGGCGGCGCCGGAAAGGATCCTGCGCGAAACGCGCTGCGAGATGACAATTCTGGATGGGCGCATCGTCCACGAACGAAGCTGAGACAGGGGATTTCCACAGGAAGTCAGCAACGAGAGAGAAACACCCAGGGAGGAACTGAGGGATGTTGACCAGACTTGGCTTTATCGCAGCGCTTGCGCTTGGAACGGCCAGCGCCGCGCTGGCGCAGGACGCCACCCCGAAGGATGGCGGGAAACTGGTGTTCACCGCGGCTTACGGGAACTCCATCACGTCGCTCGACATCACCGCCACACCGCACACGCAAGACGAGATCGTGGCCAAAGCGATCAACCGCTCGCTCTACAAATGGAACCCCGAAAGCGGCAAGCCCGAGCTCGACCTCGCGGAATCCTTCACGAAGTCGGACGATGGCAAGACCTATACCTACAAGCTCCGAGAGGCGACCTTCCACAATGGCGACAAGCTCGACGCCGATGACGTGGTCTGGTCCTACAACCGCCTGGCCGACCCCAAGAAGGCGCTGCCGGGCGCCGAGCAGATGCTGCAGATCGCCGGCGTCGCCGAATTCCAGGCCGGCAAGGCCGACCATATTTCCGGGGTGAAGAAGATCGACGACAGGACCGTCGAGATCACCGTCGTCAATCTGGCCGATCCGGGCTGGAACCTGATGTCGAACTATGCGCCGATCTATTCCAAGGACTATCCGGAAGACCAGCTTGCCTCCAAGCCGAACGGCCTCGGCCCGTTCAAGCTGGCGAACTATGTCCCCGGCTCCAAGGTCGAGCTGGCCAAATTCGACGGCTACTACGAGAAGGGCAAGCCGCATCTCGACAAGCTCGACATCATGCTGATGGGCGAAGCCTCGGCCCGCGACGTCGCTTTCCGCAACGGCGAGATCGACGCCAACATCCTGGGCCCGGTGCAGTACGACGCCTACAATCAGGATCCGGCGCTGAAGGATCACATCCTCGAAGTGGCCGAGGTCTATACCCGCAACATCGGCTTCAACCCGAAGGTCAAGGCGTTCCAGGACAAGCGTGTCCGGCAGGCGATCAACTACGCGATCAACAAGGATGTGATCGTCACCAAGCTGCTGAAGAACAAGGCCTATCCGGCGGTCTCCTGGCTGCCGATCTCGTCGCCCGCCTTCGACAAGAACGCCAAGCCCTATGCCTATGATCCGGAAAAGGCCAAGGCGCTGCTGAAGGAAGCCGGCTTCGAGACCGGCCTGAAGTTCTCGGTCACCGCGACTTCCAATGAAAGCTGGGGCGTGCCGATCGTCGAGGCGATCATTCCCATGCTTGCCAAGGTCGGCGTGGAAGTCACGACGGATCCGGTGGAAAGCTCGGTCCTGTCGGACAAGATCCTGTCCGACAATTTCGAAACCTTCATCTGGTCGAACTCGTCGGGTCCGGACCCGCTGAAATATCTCAACTGCTTCTATTCCAAGACCTCGCAGACCGCCTGCAACTACGTCAAGTTCTCCAACCCCGACTTCGACAAGCTCATCGAACAGGCGGGCAACGAAACCGATCCGGCCAAGCAGAGCGATCTCCTGAAGCAGGCCAACAACCTGTTGCAGGAGGAAGCGCCGGTCTGGTTCTTCAACTACAACAAGGCCGTCATGGCCTACCAGCCATGGGTGCACGGGTTGAAGGCCAACGCCATGGAACTGGCGATCCAGGATTACGAAGACATCTGGATCGACGACAAGGCGCCGGCATCGCGCAAATAGCGAGCTGAGACGGCCATCGCGTGGGATCGGCTGCGGCCGGTCGCACGCGATGCTTTGCGACCGCCGAATGAAAGGCCGAGCCCGCAGATGTTGCGCTTCATCCTTCGCCGCACATTGCAGATGATCCCGACCCTGCTGGCGGTCGTCGTGATCATCTTCGTGATCTTCTCCGTCATTCCGGGCAGCTTCATATCGAGCCTGATGGCGGAAGGGCGAAACGCCACCAATGCCGACGTGATGGCCCATCTGAACGCGCAGTTCGGCCTGGACAAACCCTTGCCGGTGCGCCTGTGGGACTATCTGTGGAACCTCGGGCATTTCGACCTCGGCATTTCATACCGCACCCGCGAGCCGGTGTGGAACGTGATCGAGCCGCGGCTCTGGCCCTCGGTCAAGCTGGCGCTGGCTGCGATGTGCTTTGCCGCCGCGGTCGGCATTCCGCTGGGGTTCCTCGCGGCGCTGAAGCCCGGCAGCGTGTTCGACACCGGCACGATGATGGTGGCGGTTTCCGGCCTGTCGCTTCCCGAATTCTGGTTCGGCCTGCTGCTGATGTATGTCTTCGCGCTGGAGCTCGGCCTGCTGCCCAGCTTCGGCTATCAGGCCGGCAGCTTCAGACACATCATCCTGCCCGCCATCGCGCTCGGCGTATCGCCGATGGCGTTGCTGGCGCGAACCACCCGTGCCGGCGTGCTCGATGTGATGAACGCCGATTTCATCCGCACCGCGCGCGCCAAGGGGCTGTCCGAACCGCGCCTGGTGCGCAGCCATGTCACCCGCAACGTGCTGGTGCTGATCCTGACCACGCTCGGCCTCCAGGTCGGTTCGCTGATGGGCCAGGCGATCGTGATCGAAAAGCTGTTCTCCTGGCCGGGGATCGGATCGCTGCTGGTCGACAGCGTGTCGGCGCGCGACATCCCTGTCGTGCAGGGCACGGTCATCGTGATCGTCCTGTGGTTCCTGGTCATCAACATGCTGGTCGATATCGCCTATGCGGCGATCGACCCGCGCATCAAGGTGAGTTGATCGATGCGGCTGCGCTTCAACTTCGCCTTTGGCCTCGCGCTGGTGCTGCTCGTGGTTGTCGCGGCGATCTGCGCCGGGTGGATCGCGCCCTACGATCCGATCATCGACGCGGATCTGATGAACTCCGAAATGCCGCCGAGCTGGGAGCACTGGCTGGGCACGGACGGGCAGGGCCGCGACGTCCTTTCGCGTGTGCTTTATGGCGCGAGGGTATCCCTGACCGTCGGTCTCGTCTCGCAGCTGATCAACTCTGTCATCGGCACGGCGCTCGGCGTTTCGGCGGGCTATTTCGGCGGCTGGTGGGACGACCTGGTGAACGGGCTGACCAATGTCATGCTGGCGATCCCGTCCCTGGTCTTCGCACTCGCCATCATGGCGGTGCTGGGGCCGGGCCTGCCCAGCCTTCTCATCGCGCTCGGCCTGACCAACTGGTCCTGGACCTGCCGCATCGCCCGCGGTTCGACCTTGTCGCTCAGGAACCAGGGCTTCGTGCAGGCCGCCAGGACGGCGGGCTTCGGCGACGCCAACATCATGCGCACGCAGATCCTGCCGAACATCCTCGGCCCGGTCCTGGTCATCGCCACGCTCGGCATCGGCGGCGCGGTCCTGTCGGAAGCGGCGCTGTCCTTCCTGGGGGTCGGTATCCGTCCGCCGCAGCCGAGCTGGGGCAACATGCTGACCGACGCGCGCGAACTGTTGCGCAGCGCGCCCTGGGCCGCGATCTTCCCCGGCCTCGCCATCTTCATCACCGTGCTTGGCTTCAACCTGCTTGGCGACGGGCTGCGCGACATGCTCGATCCCCATATGAGGACCCGCAGGACATGAGCAGCGCTCTTCCCGATCCGGTCCTGTCCGTCCGCAACCTGCGCATCGGCGTCGGCAGGCGCAATGAACTGCTGCACGACGTGTCCTTCGACATCCTGCCGGGCGAAACCTACGGGCTTGTCGGAGAGTCCGGCTCCGGCAAAAGCATCACCGGCCTGTCGCTGATGGGACTGCTGAAGCGTCCGCTGCAAGTGACCGGCGGCTCGATCGTCTTCCAGGGCCAGGATGTCCTGAAGCTTGGCAGCCGCGCCAGGCGCCGGCTGCGCGGCGAGCGCATGGCCATGGTGTTCCAGGAGCCGATGACGGCCCTCAACCCACTGGTGACGATCGGCCGGCAGATCGCAGAAATGTTCGTCATCCACAGCGGCCTTGGGTGGTCCGAGGCGCGCCGCAAGGCCGTCGAGGCGCTGGAAAGCGTTCGCGTCCCGTCACCGGAGGAGCGCGCCCGGTCCTATCCGCATCAACTGTCGGGAGGCATGCGCCAGCGCGTCATGATCGCGATCGCGCTGGCCTGCCGGCCCGACCTGCTGATTGCCGACGAGCCCACCACCGCGCTCGACGTGACGGTGCAGGCGGGCATCCTGGAACTGATCGCCGAGCTTTGCAAAGCCGAGGGAACGGCCGTGCTGCTGGTCAGTCACGATCTCGGCGTGATCGCCAATATGTGCCGGCGTGTCGGGGTCATGGATCAGGGCCGGCTGGTCGAGGAGCAGGACACCCGGGCCTTGTTCGAAAAGCCGCTGCATCCCTACACCCGCGGCCTGCTCGCGTCGCGCCCGCGCCTGGGGTCGCGAACGCCGGCCGGCCGCGGCCGTCTGGCCGAACTCGACACGGTGGTCGCGAGGGAAGAACGCGGGCGCGACGCGCCGACGCTGACGACGCCGCGCGGCCTCCGTCTGGAGGCGAGCGCATGACCCGCCCCCTGCTGGAGATCCGCGACCTCGACGTCCACTTTCCGCTGCCGCGCCAGTCGCTTTTCGCGCCAAGGCGCAAGCTGCGCGCCGTGCAGGGCGTGAACCTGACCCTGAACGAAAAAGAGTGCCTGTCCATCGTCGGGGAATCCGGCTGCGGGAAATCCACCACGGCGCTGACCGTGATGGGGCTGCAGGAGCCGACCGCGGGAGAGATCCTGTTCCAGGGCAAGCCGTTGACGGGTCCCGGCGCTCCCGCCCGCAAGGATCGCGCGCGCATCGCCCAGATGGTCTTCCAGGACCCCTATGCGTCGCTCAATCCGCGCCAGACCATCGGCCGCATGCTGTCCTCGCAGCTTTCCCTGCATGGCATCGCCAAAGGCAGCGAGGCCAGTCACCGCGTCGCCGAGATGCTGACCCGCGTCGGCCTGACGCCGGATCACGCCGACCGTTACCCGCATGAGTTCTCGGGCGGACAGCGTCAGCGCATCGGCATCGCGCGCGCCCTGATGCTGGATCCGAAGATCCTGGTGCTGGACGAGCCGGTGTCGGCGCTGGACGTGTCCATCCAGGCGCAGATCATCAACCTCCTGATGGACCTGCAGGAGACGCTCGGCCTGAGCTACATCATGATCTCCCACGATCTGAGCGTGGTCGAGCATGTCAGCGACCGGGTCGCGGTGATGTATTTCGGCCGCATCGTCGAGGAGGGCGACTGGCACTCGATCTTCAGCCGCCCGACGCATCCCTATACGCGCCGCCTGATCGGTTCGGTTCCCGACCCCGACGCGATCCTGGCGGGCGCACGCGGGCTGCCGGACGCTGCCCCGGTGCCCGACGCGGCGCGCTTTTCGCCCGACATATCGCGCCGTCCAGATCCCGACGAAGAACCTGAACCCAGCAGGCTTGTCGAGATCGGACGGAGCCACCGTGTCCGCCTTGCACATCAGAGCATTCCATAGAAAGTTTCGATGACCTTCACCGTCCTCACCTGCGAATTCATGCACGAGAGCAACACGTTCTCGCGCTACCAGACCGGCCTGCCGCAATTCCAGGTGGATACGCTGTTTTATGGCGACGAGGCGATCCGCGCCCGGCGCAACGCCAACACCGAACTCGCCGGTTTCATGGATGTCGCCGAACCCGCCGGCTGGAATGTCGTCCACGCGATTTCGGCCCACGCCGTGCCCGGCGGACAGGTGACGAAGGCGGCCTACGATCACATCGCCGGCACCATTCTGGAGGCCGCGCGCTCGAACCGGCTCGACGGTGTCCTCCTCGGTCTTCACGGTTCGATGGTGCCCGACTTCTGCGACGACGGGGAGGGTTATCTCCTGGGCCTCCTGCGGGCCGAACTGGGCGGGGATATTCCCATCGCCGTGACGCTCGACCTGCATGCGATGGTGTCGGAGGACATGGTCCGCCACGCGCAGATCTTCGTTTCCTACAAGACCTATCCGCATGTGGACATGCGCGAAACCGGCGCTCATGCCGCCCGCATCCTCGACCGCGCGATGAAAGGCGAGATCGCGCCGCGTACCATCAGGGCGCATGTGCCGATGCTGGACGAGGCGAATTCCGGCCGCACCGACATTCCCGAGACGCGCGCACTTTATGAGCGGGCCCGCGATGCCGAGACCGGAGGGCTGCTTGCGGTCTCGGTCAACGCCGGTTTCACGGGAGCGGATGTCTCCTGTGTCGGTGCCACCGTGCTTGCGACCTATGACAGCCGCGGTCCCGGCGCCGAGGATGCCGCCAGGCAGGTGACGGAGGACCTGGCGGACAGGATCTGGCAGGGGCGCACGAAGAAGCGCAACGTCTTCATCGAGGTGGATGAAGCGGCGGCCGAGGCGCTCTCCTGGCGCGGCGACAGACCGCTCGTCATCGCCGACTATGCCGACAACCCCGGCGCAGGCGCCTATGGCGACGCGACGGCGCTGCTCAAGGGTTTGCTCGACGCGGGCGTGAGAGGCGCCGTGTTCGCGCCGATGGTCGATCCGCAGGCGGCGCGGGAGTTGCACCGCGGCAGGCAGGGCGAGACCGTGACGGTCACGATCGGCGGCAAAGGCGATCCGGATTTCGGCGGCGGCCCGCTGACGGTGACAGGCGTACTGCGCAAGCTTTCGGATGGAGCCTATGTCGGCGATGGGCCGATCCAGGGCGCGCTTGCCCATAGTTTCGGGCCGACCGCCGTCATCGATGTCGACGGGATCGAAGTGCTGGTCGTCTCGGAGGCGCAGCAGATGGTCGACCTCCAGCAATTGCGCGCCTTCGGGATCGAACCGACGGCCCGCAAGGTGCTGGCGCTGAAATCGATGCAGCATTTCCGCGCGGCCTTCGAGCCGATCGCCGGCAAGGTCATCGTCTGCGATGCGGGTGCGCTGGCAACGCCACGGGCGGAGCGGCGTCGCTACAGCCGCGCCCCGCGCCCGCTCTGGCCGCTCGACAGGGATTTCGAGCGCGTCCCTGCCGCCTTATCCGATACGCTCTAGAGCAATTCCAGGAAAAGTGTGTAACGGTTTTCCTGGAATTGCTTGAGGGCAGGGGATGACATCTTCCATGGATCGCCGGTTGCGCAAGGTGCTGTCGCTCGACGATTTCGAGCCCCTGGCGCGACGGCACTTGCCGGGACCCCTGTTCGGCTATATCGCTGGAGCCGCCGAGACCAACGCCTCGCTCCGGCTCAATGCCGGGTCGTTCCAGGACTATGTGTTCAAGCCGCGCGTCCTCCGCGACGTCTCGGCACGCACCGCCGCGACGGACCTGTTCGGCGAAACCTATGCCGCACCGTTCGGCATCGCCCCCATGGGCATCAGCGCCTTGATGGCCTACCGGGGCGATATCGTGCTGGCCAAGGCTGCCGAGGAAGCCGGCATTCCGATGATCATGAGCGGCTCGTCGCTGATCCGGCTCGAAGAGGTGGCAAGCATCGCGCCGCGCAGCTGGTTCCAGGCCTATCTGCCGGGTGAGCCCGAGCGGATCGATGCGCTTGTCGACCGGGTCATCGCCGCCGGTTTCAGGACGCTTCTCCTGACTGTCGATACCGCGACGCTGCCAAACCGCGAGAACAACATCCGGGCTGGCTTCTCGACGCCGCTCAAGCCGAGCCTCGCTCTTCTCTGGCAAGGCCTGTCGCACCCCAGCTGGACCGCCGGCACGTTCCTCAGGACGATCGCCAGGCATGGCATCCCGCACTTCGAGAACTCCTACGCGACGCGCGGCGCGCCGATCGTCTCGTCAACCGTGACGCGCGATTTCGGCAAGCGCGATCACCTCAATTGGACACATCTCGAGCGGATCAGGAAACGGTTCCCCGGCAGGCTGATCGTCAAGGGCATCCTGCATGAAGACGATGCCGACCGCGCCGTGGCAACCGGCGTCGACGGCATCATCGTTTCCAATCACGGCGGCAGACAGCTCGACGGTGCGACCGCTCCGCTCCATGCCTTGCCCGACATCGTCGCACGCGTCGGAGACAAGACGTCGGTGATGCTCGACGGCGGCATCCGGCGCGGCACCGACATCCTGAAGGCGCTCGCGCTCGGCGCCCGGTTCGTATTCGTCGGCCGGCCATTCCTCTACGCGGCCGCGGTGGCTGGCGAGCCCGGCGTGGCCAGGGCGATCGAAATTCTCGAGAAGGAACTGCTCCAGGACATGGCGCTGCTGGGCATCTGCGGCGTTCGCGACATACAGCAGGATCATGTCCGGCCAGCCTGGGGCCGAAGGAACCTGTAGCGGAATCGGCTTCCTGGTTCCCCGCCCACGGTTCCAACCGTTAAGGGATGCCCCTAACTGCTTATCCAGGGCATCTCGATCGCCCCGAGGGACACGACGATCCCGAGCCCAACGAGCGCAATGCCCAAGGCACTTTCGAACCAGCGGCCGCGCGGCAGTAGCTTCTCGACAAAGACGACCAACGTCAGAAGCAGCATCCAGGCGACGCTCACGACGCCGGCCGCAACCAGCACGGTAAACAGCGCCCAGCAGCATCCAAGGCAATAGACGCCATGGCGCAGCCCCATCTCAAGGGCGCCAATCCGGCCGTCGCGCCAATGCTGTGCAACGAACGCGAGCGGCGAACGGCAATGGCTCAGGCAAATGTGCTTGAGCCTCGTGAATTGGTAAAGCCCGGCGACGCCAAGCGTGGCCCCAAGCGCGAGCGGCGCCCATTTCGACCGCTGAGGCGGATCAAGGCTCGCGGCCACCTCGCTGCCTAGCTGGACCACGACGTACACCAGAAGGCCTGCCGCCGCCCAGACAAGGATGTAGCCCGCAACGAAGATCCATGTCGGGATGGCAACGTGTTGCGCGCGTCTCGCCTGTGCCGTCGCGAACATGAAGATCATCGGCGTGGCAGCTGGCAGCATCATGGCCGCCATCATCACAGTCCACACGGTGAGAAAGGCGACGGCGCTTGTAACTGACCAGCCATTGGCGGCGATTCCGGCCATGGCCATGCCAGTCATCCCATCCATACCCGCCATCCCGCCCCGCACGGTGATGCCCATGGGCATGTCCATGCTGATCGTTTGGTAGATGGTGAGCGCCCATGCCGCCGCTGTTAGCGCAGCCAGTGATCCAAGAAGGCCCAGCGGCATGCCCCGGAGATCCCGAGTGAAATGCCACCATTTCTTAGGGAGCACATCAGGCAACGGCTCGCTACCCTAGTTCGGCCCGCTCCAGTCGAACGGAATGTGCTTGCTGGAGCGGGCTGTTCCTGTCCAGTCGAGCCCGAAGCCTTTGGTGCTTACTTCTACTGAGCGCCCCCAGGTGGCAACCTGGCCCGGGCCAACCTCTGAGCCCGGCGGGTTGATCGTCTGGACCCGCTTGCCGGGCGGTGTGGTTGGACCGGAAAGTGCTTCAGCATGCCCAACGACGCGGTCAGGAATTTCGACGCGCCAGGTGGCAAGGTCGTCCGCCACCTCAAAACTGATCGGCACAAACTCCATGCCACGCATCTCGCCGATATTGGCCGCAAAGCCCGCCGGCCAGCCGCCGGCCTGGCCGCCGAAGATCGTCTGCAGGGCTTCGCGCTGCCGCTCGTCCGCCTTCTCGTCGATATACATGCCCATTACGGCCTTGGCTTCGCCGGCCCAGAGATTGCCTTCGAACTCGCCGAGTGCCACCAGCGTCAAGCCGTCCAGCTTCACGTCGCCATATTGGCCCTCCTGCACGTGCCAGGCGAGCACGCCTTGGCAGTGATTGCCAGTTGGCCGCTGTGCGAACTCGCATGGGCAAGGGATGTCGCAACTGCAGATATCGAACCAGTCGCCTGCTAGACGCCATTGAGGTACGCCATTCATGGCTGTCCCTCCCAAAAATTCAGAGGCGGATAATACGCCCATGCCGGCTCGCAATCCAGCTGTTCTTGGTTGCCCCACGCTTCCGTGCGGTGTTTGGCCGTTGGTGATGGATCAAAGCTCCCGAAGTCAGCTTTGCGCGTCAATTCGGCCGTCGAAGACGACCTTCTATGTTCCCGAGAGCGGACTGGCAGGTCGGCCAGACCGGCAGGCGGTGGCGCCCGATCTCTATATCGCCTGCGACATCTCTGGTGCCATGCAGCATCTCGCCGGTATGAAGGCTGCAAGGTCATCGCCGACAGCCTCGCCGGCCTCAAGGTGCTACGATGAGAAGCAGATAGGCAAAGAACACCACCAGATGCACGAGACCGGTCAGCACCGTCGTTCGTCCGGTTCCGAAGCTGACGATGCTGGTGCCTAGTGCAACCACAAGCAAAACCGTATCTCCTGAACTCAAACCGAGTGTCAACGAACGCCCCGTCAAAAGACCTGCGGCGGCGACAACAGGAATGGTCAAGCCGATGGTTGCGCAGGCTGAGCCCAGGGCAATATTTAGGCTGCGCTGCAATTCGTTCCGGAGCGCCGCCTTGATGGCAGCAACCGATTCCGGCATCAAGACGAGTGTGGCGATGAAAGCGCCGACTACCGCGTCCGACTGCTCGATGCCAAGGCTCACGAGGCCATCTTCCAGGCCGGCGGCTGCCTCTTCCGCCAGCAGGACTATCCCGACAAGACCTATCACAAGAAGAGCAGAACTGACCGCCACACCTTTGCCATGAGCAAGCGGCCGTTCTGCTGTCGAGTGATCCAGATCCTCCACGAAATCTTCTCGATGGCGCTTCATCTGTGCCAGCACAAAGCTGCCGTACAAGAGAATCGAAAGGATGCTGACAAATTCCATTTGCGTAGGGGAGAAAGTGCCTGGGTCGCTGGCGAGCGTGAAATTCGGCAAGACGAGAGTAAAGCCGGTCAAGGCGATCAGCATAGCCAGAAAGGCGCTCGTCCCTTGCCTTTTGAGATCCTGATGGCGATGGCGCCAACCGCCAAGCGTGATACAGACGCCGACCACGCCGGCACAAACGATCATCACAGTGGAGAAAACGGACTCCCGGGCGAGCGTGGGATTGTTTGCGCCGTGAAGCATCATCGAGACGATCAAAGATGCCTCGATTGTGGTTACTGACAGCGTCAGAACAAGGGTGCCGTATGGTTCGCCGGCATAGTGCGCGACGGTCTCGGCATGGCGCAGGACGACGAAGACCGTTGCGACGAGGAGGCCGATGGCCATTGCTACGAGCGTCACCCTGAATGGCAAACTGGTATCCTCCATTGGAAATTCACCAAAGGAGGCTGCGAGCGGCACAAGCAGGGCGAAAATGGGAAGTCCGACGTTGACGGCAGTTTTGCGATCGAGGTTCATCGTGAACTAATCTTCCGGCCGGGCTCAGCTGAAGCGACTCATCGGATTGCCTGCGTGCGCATATTGTGCCGGAGCGGGCTGAGGTGTCGAGAAGGAGTCGGTCTTGCGCCCACACACAGTCGCCGCAGCCTTGAGCGTGGCGGCCGATCAAGCCACCGGTATCAGGGGCGCAGGCCCGCCAGCGTCAGCGCGACAATATGATCGCGATAGACGGCCAATGCCTCGGGTGTGGAAAGATCGCGCCCGAAAATGGCGGACATGGTGATGCCGTTGGCGAAGTAGAAAAATGTCATGCCGGCAATCGAGATGTAGAGGTTGAGCGGATCGATGCCCTTGCGGAAAACGCCCTGTGCCTCGCCTTCACGCAGGGTCGCCCCGATCATCTCGATCAGCGGCGAATTGGTGCGCTGAAAGGCCTCCGATTCCCGGACGTGAGGGCCACCAAGGGCGTTCTCGTCAGCCAGCATGCGGATGAACTCCCGATGCTGCGCCAGATAGCTGAGCGAGAAATCGATGAGCCGCACGATGGCGTCCTGCGGCGGCAGCGACCGCAGGTCCAGGTCCTTTTCACGCAGGCGTATCTCTGAATAGGCTTCCTCAAGCGTGACCCGGTAGAGGTCGTCCTTGCTGCCGAAATAATAATAGACGAGCTGCTTGTTGAGACCGGAGCGTGCGGCAATGCTGTCGACACGCGCGCCATTGAAGCCCTTTTCGGCGAATTCCACGCGCGCGGCGGCCAGAATTATGTCGCGGGCGTTTCCCGCCTTATGAGCGGCGCGGGTTTGAGTTTTCGCCATTCACAGTCCGTGTTGCCAGCTCTGTTGATCCGCCAGACCTGCTCCGGCCTTCGCCAGGCGATCCGCCCTTCCCGGGCCCCTGCGGGCCCGCCTCCTTGGCAGGCTGAACTGGTACCCCTGCTCACCTTCAGCGCGTTTGATAGTGGGCTAGGCAGGGCCTGTCTAGGTCATCTGCACGGCCATACGGGCGAACTGACACCCGCTCATCGGCAACTGACAACAGAGCCGCAAATCCCACCCCGTCCAGATGCCGATAACGTGACAGCGCCGGACAGCTTGTCTGTCACCGATCTCGAAATCAACCAAATAGTTGAAATCGTTCCCGGCAGCGGTCTAACCTCAGGGCAACAGCCGGAGGCCCACTGATCATGATTCCCGCCATCGTTACCGACGAATTGTCGGATTCGCCCGAAACCGCCTTCGAGCTTGGCCTTGAATGGGGCGTAGACCATTTCGAACTGCGCGGCATGCACGATGCCCGCGTGCCGCGTCTGAGCCCGTCGCAAAGGCGGCGGCTGCTGCGGGCGATCCGCGAATTCGACGTACGGATCAGCGCCATATCTCCCGGGCTTTTCAAGATTCCCCTGCCGCCGGAATCCGCGCAAAGTTCCAATCTCGCGTGGATGGACCGCGAGTTTCACGACGCATGGGCCGGCGCCGAAACATTGCTGCGCGACCATGTCGAAAGACTTCTGCCGGAATCGCTGGAATTCGCCGTGGCCGCCGGGGCGCGGCACCTGATCGCCTTCAGTTTTCATCGCGGCGGGCGGCCTTCAGGACCAGCACCCAGGCGGGTTGCGGATTTGCTCGCCCATGCGGCCGAACTGGCGCAGAGCGCGAATGTGTCGCTGATCATCGAGAATGAGGAGAGCCACTGGGCCAACACGGGAGCGCTTTCGGCGGCTCTGATCGCGGCCACAGGCGCCCCGATCGGTCTCAACTGGGACCCCGCCAACGCGCTGATCGACGGCGATATACCGTGGCCGGACGGTTATGCCGCCTGCCGCCATCTCGTCCGCGGCGTCCATTTCAAGGATGCCCGCGTTCACGCCGACAATTCGTGGGAGTTGCTGGCCGACGGGGATGTCGACTGGGCCGGGCAGGTGAGGGCGCTGGAGGAGGATGGCTACACGGGCTGCGTAACCATGGAGCCGCATCTGTGGCCATCCATAGCCTCGGTCCGGAACGCGCTTTCCAAGTTTAAGTCATTGATAAATATGAAAAATAATCATGCATAAAAAATCCGGCATAAATTCAACCAAATAGTTGAATTCCTTTTTCGCTGCGGCTAGTGTCATCGGCAAGAAAGAACATGAGGGAGCCGATCTTGCATCAGACAGTCGCCAATGATTCCGGTCTGGCCGCCGCCGCGCTGCCCGAGCGCTTCGGTTCCGTGGATGAACTCGAAGAGTACATGACCCGGCCAACCCCCGCTCTCGTGCGGGATCTGGCCTCGGTGGACGGCGACATCGTCATCCTCGGCGTTGCCGGCAAAATGGGCCCGACGCTTGCGCGCCTGGCAAAGCGTGCCGCGCCCGAAAAGCGGGTGATCGGCGTTGCCCGGTTCAGCGAGCCGGAGCTGCGGGCGCAGCTCGAATCCTGGGACGTCGAGACCATCAAGGCCGACCTTCTGGACGAAGCTCAGGTTGCGGCGCTCCCCAAGGTGCGCAATGTGATCTTCATGGCCGGCATGAAGTTCGGCGCTTCGGGCAATCAGGCGCTGACCTGGGCGATGAACACCCATGCGCCGGCGCTGGTTGCCAATGCCTATCGTGACTCGCGCATCGTCGCCTTCTCGACCGGTAACATCTATCCCCTGATGGATGTGCTGCAGCAGGGCGCTCTGGAGACGACGCCGCCCGAGCCGCGGGGCGAATATGCCATGTCCTGCCTCGGCCGCGAGCGGATGTTCGAGCATTTTTCGCGCGTCCACGGCACGCCCGGCAGGCTGTTCCGGCTGAACTATGCCATCGATCTGCGCTACGGCGTCCTCTACGATCTCGCCAGCCGCATCAAGGCCGGCACCCAGCTCGACCTGTCCCTGATGGGGCATGTCAATGTCGTCTGGCAGGGCGATGCCAACGCGCAGGCGCTGCGCTGCCTTGCCCATTGCACGGATGTCACCAGTCCGATCAACGTTTCGGGTCCGGAAACCCTTTCGGTTCGCTGGCTGGTTCATGAACTGGCGTCGCGTCTCGATGTCGAGCCGCGCCTGTTCGGTTCCGAGGCAACCACCGCCTGGCTTACCAACACCGCGCAGGCCAACAGGCTGTTCGGCTACCCATCGGTGCCGCTGACGGCGATGCTGGACTGGACCGCCGACTGGGTTGCCCGCGGCGAAGTCGCCTATAACAAGCCCACCAAGTTCGAAGCCCGGAGCGGAGCGTTCTGAGCATGACCGGGAAAGCCACCCCTCAGGCCCGGCAGGCCGCAATGGACCTTCTGCGCGAAGGGACCGTCATTCCCGCGCATCCCCTGGCGCTCAATGCCGATCGTCAGCTCGATGAGCGTCGCCAGCGGGCGTTGACGCGCTATTACCTTGATGCGGGCTCCGGTGGTCTGGCGGTCGGTGTGCACACCACCCAGTTCGCCATTCGCGAGGTCGGGCTCTATGACCGGGTGCTGTCGCTTGCCGCCGAAGCCGCTGCAAGCTGGACCGACCGCACGCTGGTCATGGTCGCCGGCCTTGCCGGCCCCACCGCGCAGGCGGTCGGGGAGGCGAAGACGGCCATGTCTCTCGGCTACCATGCCGGTCTGCTCAGCCTTGCCGCCCTCAAGGGCCAGGGCGAGGATGCGCTGATCGCACATTGCGAGCAGGTTGCGGCTGAGATTCCGCTGGTCGGCTTCTATCTGCAGCCGGCTGTCGGCGGGCTGCACCTGTCGGCCGATTTCTGGGCGCGCTTTGCAGCCATCCCCAATGTGGTGGCGATCAAGGTTGCTCCATTCAACCGCTATCGCACCGTCGATGTGGTGCGCGGTATCGTCAATGCCGGGGCTGAGAACAAGGTCACGCTCTATACCGGCAATGACGACCACATCATTCTCGATCTGGTCACGCCGTTCACCGTGATGCGCGACGGCCAGCCCGTCACCCTGCGCTTCAAGGGCGGACTGCTCGGCCACTGGTCGGTGTGGACGAAGGGGGCGGTCGAAATCTTCGAGCGCTGCCGGGCGGAAGCGGCGAAGGATGCGGTTTCCGCCGAAATGCTTGCGCTCGACTCCCGCGTGACCGACTGCAACAGCGCCTTCTTCGATGTCGTCAACGATTTTCACGGCTGCATTGCGGGTTGCCACGAAATCCTGCGCCGGCAGGGCCTGCTGGAGGGGATCTGGTGCCTCGATCCGGAGGAGGGGCTTTCGCCGGGACAGGCGGAAGAACTGACCCGTGTCAGCCGCCTGCACGCCGACCTCGCGGATGACGATTTCGTTCGCGCCAATCTCCCGCGCTGGCTGGACTGACCCGATGGCGAAATTGCGCGGAAAATTTCTGGAACTGGTGCCCGCCATCGTTCTCTTCGTTGCGATCATGGCCATATGGCAGGCGGCTGTAAGCTGGGGCGGGGTCAAGCCCTATCTGCTTCCAAGTCCGCGTTCGGTGCTGGACGCCATGCTCGACACCTCGATCGACTGGTGGGGCCACATATGGGCCACCGGCCTCGCCATCGTGGGTGCTTTCGTGCTGGCGGCGGCGAGCGGCGTTCTGCTGGGCACGATGATTGCGTGGTCGCCGGTGCTTTCGCGGGCACTGATGCCGTTCCTGGTGTTTCTCAACACCCTTCCCAAAGTGGCCATTGCGCCGCTGTTCCTGATCTGGGTCGGCTACGGCATTCTTCCCAACATATTGATGGGCGCCCTGATCGGCTTCTTCCCGGTTGTCATCAACACGGCAGTGGGTCTCTCGCAGATCGATCATGACATGATCGATCTCGGACGCGTCTTCAGCGCGCCGAAGTGGAAGGTGTTCGCCAAGATTCGCATTCCGAATGCCTATCCCTACATCCTGTCGGCGCTGAAGGTCACGGCGACGTCCGCCGTCGTCGGCGCCATCGTGGGCGAATTCGTCGCCTCGCAGACAGGGCTCGGCTATGTCATCGTGACCAGCCAGAGCAGCATGAACACCGCGCTGGCTTTCGCCGCGCTCATCTATATCTCGATTATCGGTCTGCTGCTGTTCGCCGCCGTCGGCCTGATGTCGCGTTATCTGGCTCCGTGGGCCGAGGGGACCGACGCCTGAGCCTGAATCATCGTCACCATCCGATAACTGAAAAAATGGGAGCGAACGGGATGAAGACTGCACTGATGATCACAACGGCCATGGTAGCCGCGCTCGCGGCAGCACCGGCCATGGCCAACGAAAAGTTCACCTTCGCGCTGAACTGGTTTCCGGTTGGCGATCACGCCGCCTACTGGGTGGCGAAGGAGAAGGGCTACTTCGCCGAGAAGGGCCTCGACGTGGTGATCGAGAACTCCAAGGGCTCCGGCGATTCCATCGCCAAGGTCGATACCGGCCGGGCCGATGCCGGCCTTGCCGACGCAGCGGTCGTCATCGGCTCACGCGGCCGCGGAACCACCGTGAAGGTTGTCGGCGTCATCTTCGACCGCACGCCGATGAACTTCTTTTCCAAAACCTCCGCCCCGATCACCAAGCCCTCCGACCTCCCCGGCAAGACGGTTGGCGCCCCGCCCGGCGACAGCCAGCGCCTGATGTGGCCGGCATTCGCCAACGCAAACGGCCTCGATCCCAACGTCATCAAATGGGTGAACATCGAGCCTTCGGCCAAATATGTAGCGCTTGCCGAAGGGCGCGCCGATGCGGTGTCGGACTACACGACCGGGCTGCCGCTGGCGGAGAAGGCGGTCGGCAAGGGCAATGCCGCGACGCTGAACTGGGCCGACTACAATTTCCAGCTCTACGCCATGTCGATAATGACCAGCGAAGCCACCATCAAGGACAGGCCCGAGGCGCTTCGCGGTTTTCTGGAGGCCGCGTACAAGGGCTGGCAGGACGTCATGAAAGATCCTGAAGGCGCGATGAAAATCTACAAGAAGGCCGTACCCGAGATCGATGTCGTGGCCCTGCGCGAAAACATGGATCTCGGTTTCGAACTCATGAAGACCAAGACCTTCAAGGAAAAGGGTATCGGAGCCATCGACAAGGAAAAGATGTGCGGATCGGTCGACCTCGTGAACACCTATATGGGACTGTCCACGAAGATAGATTGTGCGGACGCTTATGACGACACTTTCCTGACCAGGATAGAGCTTCCGTTCGACGTTCAATGACCTCTGAAGACAGGCTAGACAGCGTGGACAACACTTCCATCCTGCTCGACGGGGTCTCGATGACCTACGGCACCGCTTCGGGGCCGGTCGAAGCGTTGCGTGACATCAATCTGGCGGTCCGGCAGGGTGAGTTCATTTCGCTCGTCGGCCCGTCCGGTTGCGGAAAATCCACCCTGCTGCGCGTGGTCGCCGGCCTGCGTGAGCGCAGCGCCGGCACGGTCACGGTGGATGGCCAGAAGGTGATGCGGCCGATCCCCAATGTGGGCATGGTGTTTCAGGCGGCTGTGCTGCTGAAATGGCGCACCATCCTCGACAATGTTCTGTTGCCGGCGGAACTGGCGGGCCTGAACCCGCGCAACTACCGCCAGCGCGCCATGGAGCTGCTCGAACTCACCGGGCTCGGGGAATTCGCCAACAAGCTGCCGCGTGAGCTTTCCGGCGGCATGCAGCAGCGCGCCGCGATCTGTCGTGGCCTGCTTCTGGATCCCAAGCTGCTGCTCATGGACGAACCCTTCGGAGCCCTCGACGCCATGACGCGCGACGAGATGAACCTGGAACTGCTGCGCATCTGGGGCGAGGCCTCGGGTGCGCGCAAGACCGTCCTGTTCGTGACCCACTCCATTCCCGAAGCCGTGTTCCTGTCGGATCGCGTGGTGATCATGTCGCCGCGTCCGGGACGGATCGACACCGTGCTCGATATCGATCTGCCGCGGCCGCGCACCGTCGAAAGCCGTATCACGCCGGAATTCGGCGCCCTGTCGCTGAAGATCTACGACATGCTCACCGGCCGGCAGAGCGGCGACGCCCCTCGTTTCGTGCCGGCATGACCTTGCGGCTCAGGGTCGTCGACGTCTGCTGTTACGAGCGGCCCTACCGCATGCGCATCCCGTTCCGTTTTGGCATGAAAACCGCGACGGGCGGAAGGCAGGCCGTGGTCTCGGTCCGCATTCGTCAGGAAAGCGGGCAGGAGGCCACGGGCTGGGCAGCCGAGGCGCTGAGCGCCAAATGGTTCGACAAGAACCCTTCGCTCACCGATGACCAGAACCACCACCAGCTGCGCCGCTCCATCGAGCTGGCCGCGCAGGCCCGTCTTGCCTCCGGTCTGCAGACCGCTTACCGCCTCTTTGAGACCAGCTATTTTGAGCTGAACGACGCATGTGCCGCGCAGGCGCTCAATCCACTGATCGCAAGCTTCGGGATGGCGATGCTCGATCGCGCCATTCTCGATGCCCTGTGCCGGGCGCAGGGCGTGAGTTTCGCACAGGCCATGTCCATCAATCTGGCCGGCATGCGCACCGGGACGCTCGTACCCGAACTGGACGGCTTCGATCTGGATGCCTTCCTTGCTTCCCGTCGCCCCGCGCCGGATATCGACATCCGCCACACCGTGGGACTGGTCGATCCGCTGGTGCCCGACGATCAGGAAAGCCGTGTGAACGACGGCTTGCCGGAGACGCTGTCGGAGGTCATCGCGACCTATGACTGCCGTTACTACAAGATCAAGATCGGCGGCGACGCGGAAGCGGATCTGGAGCGTCTCGGCCGGATTGCCTCGCTGCTGGACAAAAGCGGCGTAGACTACCGCGTGACGCTCGATGGCAACGAACAGTTCGCCGACGGCGATGCCATCGCGGCGTTTTTTGCCCGGGTGGAAGCCGACCCGGCGCTTCGCCGGTTCAGCAAGGCGTTGCTGTGCCTCGAACAGCCGGTCCGGCGCGACCGTGCTCTGGAAGAGCCGGTGCATCGTCTCGCTACCCGAATTCCGGTGATGATCGATGAGTCGGATGGCGGTCTGGATGCATTCCCGGCCGCGCGCTCGCTGGGCTATACGGGCGTGTCGTCGAAGATCTGCAAGGGCTTCTACAAATCGATACTGAATGCCGCCCGGGCGCAAGTCTGGAATGGCGACGGTGCGGCGCGCTATTTTCTCTCGGCCGAGGATCTGACCTGCGAGCCGGGCATCTCCTTGCAGCAGGATCTTGCCCTCGTCAGTTGGCTGGGGCTCACCCATGTCGAGAAGAATGCCCACCATTTCATCGATGGCTTCGCCAATCGCCCCCACGGCGAAGCGACGGCCTTCCTTGCCGCACATGGCGACCTCTATCATCTCCAGAATGGTGTGGTTCGGCTGAAGCTTGAAGGTGGCAAGGTCGCAACGGGTTCGCTACGCGCTCCCGGATTCGCAACGGCATTGTCGCCGGACATTGCCGGACTGGAGCCTATGCCTTCCGCCGACTGGAGCTGAGGGGTCGGATTTGCCGGAGCGCGCGGCGTCGCGATCCTGAACCTTCGGTCCCGTTCCGCTCACAACGCTTTGCTCTCGGTATCCGCAGTCATCGCCTGCAGGCCGGCATCCAGCCCAATCTTGGACGATTGGCTCCGATTGCCGACATCCGGATGTGAGCTGTGGCTAGCTCTTGATGCCGAAGACGGGTTCCAGTGCTTCCCAGCTCTTGTCCATCGCGTAGGTGGACGACAGTACCGGGATGCCAAGGTGCCCATAGATTGGCCAAAGCTGTCTTTCAGCGTCCTCCTCGTCCATGCCTGCCACCTGGCTTGCATAGATGACGGACACCAGGCCGGATCGATCCGCCCCAGCTTTGCAGTGGATCAGAATTGGAGTCTGAGCGGATTTGAGGAGGGCTACCAGTTCCTTGGCTCGGGAAACCTCAAATTCATGGCTTGCCGACATTTGAAAATCGATCATCGTCAGGCCCATGGCCTTGGCGACGCGCTTCTCATCTTCGTACCATCGTGCGCCGGGGGCCGCCCCTCGCAGATTGATGAGCGTCTTTAAGCCATACTGTTTGGCGTAGACTTCAAGGTTTCCCGCACTCGGCTGCGCCGAACGATAGAGCTTGCCCGGAACCACAGTGTGGAAATTCCCGGTCAGCTGCAAGGCTCCCAATCCACCGAGGTAGAGCAGAACGGCAGAGCTGAACCCGATGAGAGCGTTTCGTATGTATCGACGCAATTTCAATTCGATGATCCCAATCGTGCATCTTCATCAATTCCAGACTTTGGCGAATTTGCGTCAGCATTCGAAAATGCGCTTTCGGATATTCAAGACAAGGCCGCCCACCAAAAGTGTTCTGGCCGAGCATGGTGGGGCGGAACGACGAAAGCTGGGTGATGTGCAGGGCTTCGCAATTTCGGGGTCAACCTGACACGCCTGCCGCCGGGTATTGCCTCGGCGGAGCGGCATTGAGACTGCCCTGGGGTGGAGTTCGGACCGACGACTCTCGGATGGACCCGTTGCAGACACTTCTCCGCTTGCGCGAATACATCCGATTGCCGATGATAAATACATGACCGCGTTTGCCGACCACGATGCCTACATCGCTGCGGCTCCAGAAGCGCTCCAGCCACTGCTGGCGTTCGTACGCGCCCGGCTGGCGCAAACGCTCCCTGATGCGGAAGAGATCATCCGGTACGACATGCCAGGGTTCGGTTCCGCGGGTTTAATCATCGCCGGCTATGCGGCATTCAGCAAACAGTGTGGTCTGTACGTCAGCAAGGGCGCGATCAGCGCATATTCGGACGACATTGCCGCAGCCGGGCTCAAAGCGTCGAAAACTGGCGTCACATTCTCGCCGAGCAAGCCCATTCCGGACGAACTCATCGCTGCACTCGCCCTTGCGTCGCGAAAGGAGCTAGGGGTGTGAATGCCGATGCGCGGTGTCTGCCAGAAGGGGCGTGGAGTTGATATTGCTGCGCGACCGCGAACGGCAGGAATGACATCGACTGCTGAATAGCAGCTCTCCGACGATTATGTCCTTCAGCGGATTTTCCGCTTCGGTCACCCCTTGCCGCTGCTCAGCCTCTCGACGGCATTGACGATCATGTCGGCGAATTTCGGCCAGTCGAGCTGCATCGCCACGGTGTGGCGGAAGTTGATCTGCTCGCTGGCGGTGCCGCCGAAATGGTGCATGCCGCCCATCTTCTCGAAGTTGCAGACGGTCATGCCCTTGGTCCACCGGCCGGCGATCTCGACGCGGATGTCAGCTTTTTCGGTAGTGAAGACGGTCGGGTCGATCAGGGCAGCGACGCAGCAGGCGTCATGAACGGCGGGATGCGCGATCTGCAGCAGGCCGCCATGCGTCGTCGCGATGAATTTCCAGATGTCGAGGATAAACCGGCTGATCGGGCCACCGATGGCGCGCACCCTGTCCTGCAGTTCCGGGGTGGCCAACGCCTGGTGGGTGAGGTCGAGCCCCACCATGGTGACGTCCCAGCCAGCACGGAACACCACGTCGGCGGCTTCCGGATCGCCGTAGATGTTGAACTCGGCCGCGGGCGTGATGTTGCCGCGCGTATAGCTGCCGCCCATCGCGACGACCCGCTTCACGCGCTCGACGATGCGCGGCTCCTTGCGGGCGGCGAGCCCGATATTGGTATAGGGCCCGACCGGCACGAGCGTGACCGTCCTCGGCTCATGCGCCATCACCGTATCGATGATGAAATCCACGGCATGGCGCCTGTCGAGCTCGAAGGAGGCGGGCGGCAGCACCGGCCCGTCCAGCCCGGTCTCGCCGTGGATCTCGATGGCCAGGACCTGCTCGCTGAGCATCGGGACGGGCGATCCCTTCGCCACCGGCACCTCGATGCCATAGGCGGTACACACGGAAAGCGCATTGCGCGTGGTGTTCTCGACATTGTGGTTGCCCGACACCGTCGTGATGCCGAGCAGGTCGATGTTCGGGTTGCCGGCCGCAAGCAGGATGGCGATGGCGTCGTCATGCCCCGGGTCGCAGTCCAGGATGATCTTTTCCATGAGGGTCCTCTTCCCGGTTGAACCCGATTACAGACTGCGGCGCCGCGCGCCGTCAAGCGCGGTCCAGGCAAACCAAGGGGACGGCGCGCTGCGCGGCATCCGCGACGATCTTAAGGCTACGCTGCTATCTGCGCTTGGCGTCCCACATCGTGATCAGCCACAGCACCAGCCCGGCCAGCGAAAGGGCGCAGCCGACATAGCCGGCGGAAGGGAAGCCGTAGCCGGCAGAGATGGCGAGGCCGGCGAGCCAGGGGCCGAGCGCGTTGGCGACGTTGAAGGCACTGTGGTTGGCGGCGGCCGCCAGCGTCTGGGCGTCGCGCGCCACATCCATCAGATAGGTCTGCAGTACGATGGCGAGGCCCGTGGTGCAGCCGACGAGGAAGACCACGAGCGAGATCGACCACAGCGAGCCGGCCGCATAGGGGAAGGCGAAGAGGGCGGCGGCGCTCGCGATGATCAGCACCGTCGCCGTCGGCTTCAGCGCCTTGTCCGCGGCCCAGGCCGAAACCAGGTTGCCCAGCGTCATGCCGACGCCGAACAGGCCGATCACCAGCGGCACCACGCGCGGGTCGACCCTGGTGACTTCGAGCAATGTCGAGGCGGTGTAGGAATAGACCGCGAAGAGTCCGCCGAAGCCGATGGTGGCGGTCGCCAGCGTCAACAGCACCTGCCGGTTGCGGAAGGCGCCGAGTTCCCGCAAGGGGCTCGCGCTGTCGTCCGGCCTGTCGCGTGGCGCGAACAGGGCGACCATGATGAAGGTGGCGAGCGCCAGCAGGCCGGTCAGCGCGAAGCCCGCCTGCCAGCCGAAGGCCTGGCCGAGATAGGTCGCCGCCGGCACGCCGACGATCGTCGCCACCGTCAGGCCGAGCATCACGCGGGCGATCGCGGTGGTGCGCTCCTTCGGGCCGACCAGCGATGCCGCGACGAGCGCCGCGACGCCGAAATAGGCGCCGTGCGGCAGGCCGCTCAGGAAGCGGAAGACCAGCAGCCATTCATAATCCGGCGCCAGGGCGGTCAGGCAGTTGGTGACCCCGTAGGCGGCCATCAGGGCCATCAGCAGGGTGCGGCGCGGCACGCGGGCCGACAGCACGGCGATGATCGGCGCGCCGACGACCACCCCCAGCGCATAGGCGCTGATCGCATGCGCGGCCTTCGGCTCGTCGATGCCGAGCCCGGCCGCGATGTAGGGCAGCAGGCTCATCGCCGCGAATTCGGTCGAGCCGATGGCGAAGCCGCCGATGGCGAGCGCCAGCATCACCAGCCAGGGCTGCACGGCGGGCTCGCCTTCGAGGATTGCTGCGTCTGTCTGGGAGGTGGACATGAGGCCGTTCCTGCGCTGCGTCGCGCTGATATGCTGCGCTGCAATATCGGCTTGCGCAGGCCAGGGCAATGCTGCCAGCACCCCGGAGCGCATGGTGCAGCGCGCCGTCCGCGGCGCCACACCTGCCGCACCTTCTCGCCGTGAGCACGGGGTGGCCGTGCTTCGGCCACGGCTATCCTTTCTGCGTTCCGGAATGGATCCCCGACACTCTCCACTCCCTCCGGTCGCTCCGAGGTCGAGGATGACGGGCTTCATGTGCTGTCAGCGCTAGTTGTCACCGTTGGATCCAGCAATTCCAGGAAAAGTGTGTGCGGTTTTCCATCCGGAATTGCTTGGAATAAAGGGGCAGAGCGTTTCCGCGTTTTCGTGAAAAACGGAAACGCTCCAGGGAAAGGCGCGGGCGAAAAGGGAACTCCGTCATCCTCGACCTCGGAAGGAGCGAAGCGACCGGAGAGTGTCGGGGATCCATTCCGGAACGCGGACGAAGGCGCGGCGATCCAGACCCGGCTTCGAGTCCCACCGGCTGCTGTATGCGATTGCGCTGCCGTAGACGGGGAGAAGTGCCCGGCAGGGCGATGAGGGGCAGCGCCCATGGGCGTGCCTCGCAAGCGGAAGAAGGAAGCGCCATCCGATTTTTGCCTATCCACATCGTTCCGGCCACCCTATGAGAACGGCCTGGTGAATCGCATCGGAGGGATCGCGGATGAGCGACCGGAAGACCATAACCACCTGGTACGTCGACCCTGACGCGGAAGACCGCATGGCGGACGGCCATGCGCCGGTCTGGCGCCATCTCATCGACATGATGGTCGAACGCGACCTGTCGGAAAAAAGCGTGCTGGATTTCGGCTGCAACCAGGGCGGCCTGCTGCGCCATCTCCATGCGATGCGGCCGTTCCGCAAGGCGCTCGGTATCGACATCGCCGAACAGTCGATCGCCAGGGCCGAAGCCCTGAAGGGAAATCTTCCCGTCCAGCACGCCGTTGGCGCAACGCTCGAGGGCTGGGTCGAGGAGTTCGACCTGGCGATCAGCCATGAGGTCATCTACCTCGTCGAGGACATCGACGCCCACGCCGCGGATATCTTCAAGGCCCTGAAGCCGGGCGGCGTCTATTACGCCGTCACCGGCTGCCACACCGACAATCCGCTCTGGCCGAAATGGCGCGAGCTGGTGGCCAAGCGCACCAACACCGTCGTGCAGGACCGCTCGATTTCCGACTACGGACGGACGTTCGCCAAAGCGGGTTTCGACGTCTCCGGCCGGAAGCTGGAGTATGACGGGTTCATACCCTTCGTCGAGGACGGCTGGACGCCCGATTTCGCCGACGCGCTGACCTACTACACCCAGACGAAGATCGTGTTCCGCCTCGTCAAGCCGCGCCGGTAATCCGGGCAAGCTCGACGTCGAAATGTGGCGGCTTGTCGGGGGCGACCTCGACGAACCGCCCCTTCACCCGGAACGTCTTTTCGATCAGGCCGCTTTCGGCCAGCGCCCTCGGCTCGCCGTCGAAGCGCAGCTCGCCCTTTTCGAGCAGGGAGATGCGGTCGCTGACGGCGATCGCCTGGTTGATGTCGTGGATCGCCATGACGATCGTCACGCCTTTCTCGCGGCTGAGGCGGTGGACGAGGTCCAGCACCTCGACCTGATAGCCGATATCCAGGAACGAGGTCGGCTCGTCGAGCAGCAGGATGGCTGCCTCCTGCGCAAGTGCCGCGGATATCCAGGCGCGCTGGCGTTCGCCGCCGGAGAGCTCCTGCAGCGTCCGGTCCGCGAGACTTGTCAGCCCGGTGCTTTCGAGCGCCCATTCGATGGCCTCTTCATCCCGGCGCCCATAGGAGCGGAACAGCCCGACATGGGGGAAGCGGCCCTGCCGCACCAGTTGCGCGATCGTCATCTCGTCGGGCGCGGCGGGTTGCTGCGGCAGGAAGGCGAGTTTCCTGGCGATGGCGCGCCGCGACATCGACGCGACCGCGACACCCTCGATCGCCGCCTGTCCGCCGGCGGGCGCGATCAGGCCGGCAAGCGCTTGCAGGGCCGTGCTCTTGCCGGAACCGTTCGGGCCGATCAGCGCCCGGATCTCGCCCTTCTGCAAGGCGAGCTCAAAACCGTCCAGCGCCAGGCGGGGACCGTAACGAACCGACAATTGCGAGCAGGTCAAAGGCATGGCGATCTCAGGGCGTTTTGCGGAGCAGGGCGAGCAGCACCGGCACGCCGGCCAATGCCGTGATCACGCCGATCGGCACTTCCTCGGTGCCGCCGGCGAGGCGGCCGGCGAGATCGCCCAGCGTGACGATCACGGTGCCGAGGGCGACCGTCATCGGAAGGATCAGCGCGAAATGCCGTCCGGCCAGGAACCGCGCCAGATGCGGCACGACCAGCCCGACGAAGACGATGGGCCCGACCACGCCGACGGCGCTTGCCGCGAGCGCGCAGGATACCAGCAGCAATATGGAAAACTGGCGGCGATAGGCGAGACCAAAAGAGCGGGCGACGGGCGCATCGAACTGCAGCAGCACCAGCGGGCGATAGATCAGGGGCAGCACGGCGAGGCCAGCCACGGTGAACGGCAGCAGGAACAGCGCATGATCCCATGTGCGCGCATAGAGGCTGCCGGAAATCCATTCGAGGATGATCTCGATGCGCGCCGATCCCCAGCCGGCGATCAAGCCGATGGCGATGGCGTGGAGAACGGCGCCGATGGCGATGCCGCACAGCGTGATGCGAAGCGGGCTGAGCTCGAGCCGGAAGGCCAGCAGGTAGATGATGCCCCCGGCTGCCATTCCGCCCACCATTCCGGCCAGCGGCAGCCAGGCCACGGGGAGTTCGGCCACGGTGTTCGAGCCCGGGTCGAAGATATAGACGGTGAAAAGGAGGAACAGCGTCACCGTCAGCGTCGCGCCCTGCGAAACCCCGATCAGCGACGGGTCGGCGAGCGGATTGCGCGTGATCGTCTGCAGGATCAGGCCGGCGACCGCCAGTTGGATCCCGGCCAGCATGCCGGTGACGATGCGCGGCAGCCTGATCTCGAAAATGATGGAATGCGCTTCCGGCGAGCCGGCTCCAGTCAGCACCGAGACGACGTCGGCGGCTGGAACGTCCACCACGCCGAGGAACACCGCTGCAAGCAGGGAAAGCAGAACCGATGCGGCCGCGGCCGGCAGCAGCCAGGCGTTCGATCTGCGCGGTATCCGGGAGGCGGCCGTCATGGCTGCTGCGCCTTGAAGTCGAGCCGGCCGCGCTGGATGAGGTAGATGAAGACCGGTCCGCCCAGCAGCGCCGTGATGATGCCGACGGGCAGTTCCTTCGGAATGGCGGCGGTGCGGCCGACCAGATCGGCGCAGGTGACGATCAGCGCGCCGATGGCTGCCGTCAGCGCAATCTCCCAGGCTGCTCCTTTCGGGCCCAGCAGCCGGGCCATATGCGGAGCCGCAAGGCCGACAAAGGCGACGGGGCCGGCGATCGGGGCGACGCCGGCGACGGGCAGGATGGCGAGGATGAGCAGCACGGGCTTCCACAGGTTGAGCTGAAGCCCCATGCCCGCGGCGGCGTGATCGCTCAGCGCGAACATCGCCACCACCCGGTGCAGCGACAGCGCGCCCGCCACGCCGAGCGCGACCCATGGCAGCATGTGGAGGAGCTGCGCCCAACTCCGGCCCTGGAAGCCGCCCGACAGCCAGAACAGCAGAGCGGTGGATTGCGGGCCGGCCAGCAGCAGCACGTAGATCGTGATGGCGCCGAGGAACAGCGACACGCTGATGCCGCCGAGCGCCAGATGCAGCGGACGTCCATTGCCGCCGCGCGCCACCCAGAAAGTCACCGCCGAGGCGGCAAGCCCGCCCGCGAGGCCGACGAAGGGATAGGAGGCAGACGACAGCCAGGGCAGGAAGACGAAACAGGCCACGATCGGGGCGATGGCTCCGGCGGTGGCGCCCGTGATGCCCGGATCGGCGAGCGGATTGCGGGTCAGCGCCTGCAGCAGATAGCCCGAAACGGCGAGACCCGCCCCCGCGACGGCGGCCGCCAGGCTTCGCGGCAGCCTGAGCGTCCAGACCAGGATGGACTCGATCCTGCCGTCGGGAGCCCACAGCACGTGCAGCGCATCGTGGAGGGACAAAATCCTGGCGCCGGGCATCAGGCCGAACAGGATGACAGACAGAGTCGCGGCGACGATCAACGCAATGGCTATGGCTGATTTCCGTGCGTCCATCGTCGTGCGGATCGGCTGGTTACTTCTGGGCCTCGGCCGGGATGATCCTGGCGGCTTCCGCCTTCACGTCGACCGCGGGGAACGCGTCGGGATAGAGGTAATGGGCGGCTTCGCGCAGCACGATCTCGCGGGCGATCGGGCCGTTCGTTTCCACCCATTGATCGCCGACATAGAAGACCCGCTTGTTCTTCACCGCCGAGAGCTCCTGCCAGATCGGATTGTTCTCATGCGGCCGGTCTGGACCGGAATCGTAGATGAAGAGGACTTCCGGATCCTTCTCCAGCATGGTCTCGAGGCTGAGATCGATGCCGAACTCGCCGCCCGGCGTCATCTTGCCGGCGATGTTGTCGCCGCCGATCGCCGCGACGATGGATGCCGCCGTGTTTTCGGTGTGGAAGGCGAATGGCGTCTCGCCGCCCCACATGATCGCGAAACGCGGATGCACGTCCTTCGGCGCCTTGGCGGTGAAGTCGGCCAGATGCTCGCGGAAGTCCTTGTTCAACTGGATCCCGCGCTCGGGCTTGCCGAGGATCTTCGAAAGTTCGGCGATCTCGCGGTCGCTGCCGTCCAGCAGCTCCATATTGTAGGCGACGTAAGGCGCGATCTTCTCGAGCTGCGGCGCGTTGCCGACCGTGTAGCGGCGGATGGCGACGATCAGGTCGGGCTTGGCTTGCGAAAGCAGTTCGAGGTTCGGTTTGGCGCGCTGGCCGATCTGCTTCATATCCTTGGTCAGGCCAAGCAGGAAATCGGGCTCACGTCCGGCCGTCATGTAGGTGCTCGCCACGGGCTTGATGCCGAGGGCGAGCGCGACATCGTCCGCGAAATAGGAGATCGAGGCGATGCGTTTCGGCTGTGCCGGAACCTCCACCGTGACCCCACGATCGTCCGTTATCGTGAGGGCGCTCTCGGCACCGGCGGGGCCGGCCGTCATCAGCGCGGCCAATAGGCCGAAGAGAGTCGCTATTCCACCTGCGTTCGCCATCGCGATGCCCTCTGCATGAATACTGACATCGCTTTAGTCATTAAAGCGGAGCCAAACAATCCACTTTTCGCGCATCCGCGCTGTTAAATCGGAAACCGGCTTCCGCCGGGGAGCCGGCCGCAACCGCCGTGGCTATCCCGCGGCGACTGGCTTTGGCGCCGGCGCTCGAGCCTGAGAACGCACCGCTGCCGACGTCGAGGATTTTTCTCGATTGGTGCTGGAATTGGAATTTGGTTCGTATCCAGCCAGTGCTGACCGTTTATTCTACTAATTCAGTAGACTAATCAAAACGGATCGGACGGCGGGGCACTGGTGGGCAGGCATTTCAATTTCAACGCCCAAGGCAAAGCAGGTCGTCGGATTGCCGATGACTGACACTGCTGAAAAAACCGCACCGGCCAGGATCGTCGATCAGCAGGAGCCTGTGCCTGGCCTGCTGGGCAGCGTCGGGTGGCATCTGCTGCCCTGGCTTCTTCCCTTCGTGCTCCTGGCTCTGTGGCACTGGTCGGCAGTCAGCGGTCATCTGAACCGGAGCGTCCTGCCCGGCCCGCTGGACGTCGTCGACGTGGCGGTCTCCCTGATCGAGCGCGGTCAGCTGCAGCATCACCTGATCGTCAGCCTGCGGCGCGTTGCCGTTGGCTTTGGCCTGGGCGCGGTGACGGGGCTGGCGCTCGGCATTGTCGTCGGGCTGTCCACGACTGCCCGCCAAGTCGCCGATCTCACCATCCAGATGGTCCGCACGGTGCCGCATCTGGCGCTGGTGCCCCTCATGATCTTCTGGTTCGGTATCGGAGAGGAGCCCCGCGTCCTGCTGGTGGCCCTCGGCGTCGTGTTCTCCGTCTACATCAACACCGTTTCCGGCATTCGCAGCGTCGATCCGAAGCTCGTCGAGATGGGGCGCAGCTACGGCCTTTCGAAGCCGCAGCTGATCTGGTCGATCATCCTTCCGGGAGCGCTCCAGCAGATCCTGACGGGCATCCGGTATGCCCTCGGCGTCGCCTGGCTGACGCTCGTGGTTGCCGAGACGATCGCCTCCCGCGAAGGGCTCGGTTTCCTGGTCCAGGACGCGCGCGAACTGCTGCGCCTGGACGTGATCGTCCTGGTCATCCTCATCTATGCGGCGGCGGGCTGGCTCGCCGATCTCCTGACGCGCTCCATCGAAGCCAGGCTGCTGTCCTGGCATCCGTCCTACAGCCCGCGAGCCGCCCGATCATGAGCGGGGCGGCCGTAACGATCCGTCGCCTGGAGCGCAGCTTCGGCGGCAACACCGTCCTGAACGGCGTCGACCTCGATGTCGCGCCGGGCGAGTTCGTTTCGCTAATCGGCGCGAGCGGTGTCGGCAAGTCGACCTTGCTGAAGATCGTCGCGGGGCTCGATGAAGCTACCGCCGGGATACTGCGTGTCGATGCCGGCGCAAAGCGACCCCAGGTGAGGATGATGTTCCAGGAAGACCGTCTGCTTCCCTGGCGGACCGTCCTCGGCAATGTCGTTCTCGGCACCAGGGGCCGCGAGGCTGACGGAGCGGAGATCCTTCACGCCGTGGGACTGGGGGAGCGCGGCAATGATTATCCGGCCGTGCTGTCGGGTGGACAGCGCCAGCGTGCCGCGCTGGCGCGCGCCCTCCTGCATCAGCCGGATCTTCTGCTTCTGGACGAGCCCTTCGGTGCCCTGGACGCGCTGACGCGCGCTGCGATGCAGGAACTGCTGTCGTCCCTGCTCCGGCAATCGCCGCGCACGGTCCTTCTGGTCACGCACGATGTCGATGAAGCCCTGCTTCTGTCGGACCGCGTCATCGTCATGCGGGCTGGAAAGATCGCGCGGAGCCTCGCATTGCCGGGGCCGCGGCCAAGACCGCGCGGCGACGCCGAACTCGCTCGCCTGAAAGAAGAACTCATCGGAAGCCTTCTGCACGACGAAGGCACGGCCGGTCCGGACAAGCCACGGCGCTTCGAGCGCGAACTTCAACCTCACAACTAGATCGGAGCGTCTCATGCTCACTCTCAATCGTCGCAGCTTCATCGCCGCCGGGGCATCGTCGCTGGCCATGTCCGGCCTGAGCATCCCGGCGCTCGCACAGGACAAGCCGGAAGTCACGATCGCCATCATCGGCGACGGCCGCACCGGGCCGTGGGCGGCAGCCCGGGCGGATATCACCGGCTACGACTTCGAAAAGGCGATCGGCGCCAGGCCCCGCTGGCAGCCCGGCTTCACCGCATCGTTGCCCGTGATGGAAGCAATCCGCTCGGGCGATGTCGATTTCACCTTCGCAACGTCGACGGCGGTCGTGAACGCAGTGGACGTCGGCATTCCGATCGTTCCGATCGCGGCCTTTCCCTTGCCCGTCAACACGGTCGACGGCGTCGTGCGCAAGGAGAGCGGCATCAGGCAAGCTACCGACCTGCGCGGCAGGAAAGTCGCTTACCAGCGTGGCACGACCGGTCACTTCAGCCTGCTGAAATATCTCGAGGCTGCCGGGGTCGATTTCAGCGAGGTCCAGGGCGTCAGCCTCACCGGCGCCGACGGGTTCACCGCCTTGTCGCAGGGCGAAGTCGACGCGTGGTTCCACTGGCAGCCGGCGGCGACGATCGGGCTTGCACGGCTGGCCGATCAGGTGAACAGGCTCGATGGCGTGCCGACCTATGACTACGCATTCTACGTCGCGCGGGAAGGCTTCCACCAGGAGCATCCGGAAATCGCGGTCAGGCTCGCGGTCGCCGTCCGCGAAGTCCAGCGGCGCATCAACGCCGATCCCGCCGGGACGGTCGCCATCTGGGCCGCGAATGGGGGCTTCGAGGCCGGGAGCATCGAGGCGAAGGCTTTCGAGCAGCTCCTGACCGAGAAGCGCGTATCGGAATCGACGGCGGTGGACCTTCGTCCGGCCGACAAGCAGGCCGCCGATGCCACCCAGGTGCTGGCGACGAGTTTCTACAAGCATGGAGTGCTTCCGCGCGAGGTCGACCTGCCGGGCTTCATCCTGGACCCGCGTTTCGATCCCGTCCGCGAGGCGGTCGCCGGGGCACTGGCCGCCTGATCATGACCAGCTTCAATCGAAACGGGCAGCTCCACCTTGGAGCCTTCGTCATCGCGGGACCCGGACGTCCGGGTGGCTGGCGCTATCCCCAGTCAGAGGATGGCTGGCTGGACATCGACTATTACCGGCGCATTGCCCAGGTGCTCGAGCGAGGCCGCTTCGACCTGGCGTTCTTCGCCGACATTCTGGCGGTGCCCAATCGCTATGGGAATTCGCATGACAGTCAGCTGCGATACGGAGCGCTCGGCGCGCTGAGGCTCGAACCCCTGCAGGTGCTCGCCGCGATGGCCGGGGCGACCCGGCATCTGGGGCTCGCCGCGACAAAGTCGACTTCCTACTACGAGCCGTTCGACATTGCCCGAGGCATCGCCACGCTCGATCATCTGAGTGGCGGGCGGGCTGCCTGGAACATCGTGACGTCATTCCAGGACGCCGAGGCACGCAACTTCTCGCGGGAAGAGCATATCCCGCGCGAGAAGCGATATGATCGCGCCGACGAGTTCCTGGAAGTGACGCACAAGCTGTGGGACAGCTGGCAGGACGACGCGCTGGTGGCCGATCGCGCCGAGCCGCTTTTCGCCGCGCCCGACAAGGTTCGTCCGATCCTTCACCAGGGCGAATGGTTCAAGGTCGACGGGCCGCTGAACGTTCCGCGCCCGCCGCAGGGCTATCCGGTCCTGATCCAGGCCGGCGCATCCGACCGAGGCCGGGATTTTGCCGCGCGCTGGTCGGACCTGATCTTCGTGACCCATTACTCGCTGGAAAGCGCGGTGGCCTTCTCCCGGGAAATGAAAGAGCGTGCCGCGCGGTTCGGACGCAATCCCAAGGACCTCAAGATCCTGCCGGGCATTACCCCGCTTGTCGGTGAAACCGATGCCATCGTCGCCGAAAAGCGGCGCGTGCTCGCGGACCTGATCGAGCCCGTGTCCGGCCTCACCACCCTGTCCTATCATCTGGATGTCGATCTTTCGGTGTATCCGCTCGACGAGCCTCTCCCGCATCTGAAGGTCCCCGGCGTGACCGGCCATTATGACGAAATGCGCGAAGCCTCCGACAAGGGCGGGCTGCCGCTTGCCGAGGTCGGCCGCATGTATGCCAACCGCTACGAAGGCGACTTCATCGGAACGCCCGACGCGATCGCCGACAGGATGCAGGAGTGGTTCGAGGCCGGTGCCTGCGACGGTTTCATGGTCGCGGCGCATTGGCAGCCGGGTGCCTTCGACGACTTCGTGCGGCTGGTCGTCCCGGAATTGCAGCGCCGAAACCTCTTCCGCAAGGAATACTCCGGCAGCACGCTGCGCGATCACCTGAACCTTTCTCGCCCCGCTGCCGGAGACTGGCAGCGTCTGCATCACTAGAGCGTTTCCGTTTTTCACGGAAACGCGCCCTAACTCTTTTGTTTTTTGATCTAGAACGAGGTAACGGAATGACGGAAACCGCGCTCGATCCCGATGTCGGCAGCCGTGTCGAAGGCAGGGCCGACGAAACCTATGGCCGCGTCGTGCTTTCCGCACGCTCCAACCACCTGATCTCGGACGGACGGGCTTCGCAAGGGGCGCCGGGCGAGGCTATCTCGGCAGGCGAGCTGCTGCTCGCATCCCTGGTGTCGTGCGGGCTCGGTCTGGTTCATGCCAGCGCGCGCGAACGCGAGGAGCCCAGGCCGAATGTGAAGCTGACGGCCGAGTTCCTGCGCGATGGGGAGGACCCGACGCGCTTCGCCTCGTTGACGCTGACCTTCCAGTTCAAGGATGCGGGGCGGGAAAAGGCAGAGCTTTACGTCGCTCACTTCACATCGAAATGCCCGATCTACAACACCCTCAAGCGGGGTGGCTCGATCGACGTGATCATCGAAGCTGCCGGTGGGAAAGCGAACCCAACGGCAAGCTAGCTGGCTTGCACTGGCAATCGCTTGGTGAAGGGAATTCCCACCAATCGCCTGGGGAACCCCCACCCCTAACCCCTCCCCTCAAGGGGGAGGGGGATTCCGCGTCAGCGCTTTCCCCTATGGCTATCACGGACGCGGCGACAACATCGTTCCCCTCCCCCTTGAGGGGAGGGGTTAGGGGTGGGGGTATGCGACAGGCTCGATGTGCAGGACCCGTAAGATCGTGAAGCGATCCAGCGGCAATTCCGCGCGCTGAAGAGCGGTCATTACAACTTGGTCGATGCCGTGGTATGCGCGGCTTCGACAGAGAGACCACGATCATGACATCGACCGACCAGGCAGCATCCCTGCCCATCCACCCCGCGCTTGCTTCCGCCCTGGAAGCGAAAGGCTATCACCAGCTGACGCCTGTCCAGGTGGAGATGGCCAACGCCGACGTCGAGGCCGACCTCCTGGTTTCGGCGCAGACTGGTTCGGGCAAGACCGTCGCCTTCGGCATCGCCATCGCCCCGACCTTGCTTGGGCGCGCCGAACGGTTCCCGGCAGCCGGCCGGCCGCTCGGGCTCGTCATCGCGCCGACGCGCGAACTCGCGATCCAGGTGCAGCGGGAGCTCGACTGGCTCTACGCGGCTGCAGGCGTCAGGATCGCGACCTGCGTCGGCGGCATGGACATGCGCAGGGAGCGCCGCGCCCTGGAGAGCGGCGCCCATCTCGTCGTCGGCACGCCGGGACGCCTGCGCGACCACATCACCAAGGGCGCGCTGGATCTCGGCGCGCTACGCGCCGTGGTGCTGGACGAGGCCGACGAGATGCTCGACCTCGGTTTCCGCGAGGACCTCGAATTCATCCTCGGTGCTGCGCCTGAGGATCGACGGACCCTGCTGTTCTCGGCAACGGTGCCGCGCGGCATCGCGGAGCTGGCCAGGAATTTCCAGCACGACGCGGTGCGCATCGCGGCGACCGCTGCCACCGAGCAGCATGCCGACATCGAGTACCAGATGATGCTGGTGCGGCGCGACGAGCGCGAGCATGCCGTCATCAACACGCTGCTGGATTCCGACAGCGCCAGCGCGCTGGTGTTCTGCCACACGCGCGAGGCGGTGCGGCACCTGACCGCGCGGCTGGCCAACCGCGGCTTCTCGGTCGTCTCGCTGTCGGGCGAGATGGCGCAGTCGGAGCGGTCGAACGCGCTGCAGTCGATGCGCGACGGCCGCGCGCATGTCTGCGTGGCGACCGACGTCGCCGCGCGCGGCATCGACCTGCCGAACCTCGACCTCGTCATCCATGCCGATGTGCCGAGCAATCCCGCGACGCTGCTCCACCGCTCGGGCCGGACCGGCCGTGCGGGCCGGAAAGGCGTGTGCGTGCTCATCGTGCCCGAGAACAGGCGCGGTGCCGCCCAGCGCGTGCTGGCGCTGGCCAAGCTGTCGGCCGTCATGCGTGCCGCGCCGGGCATCGCGGAGATCGAGACCCGCTATCGCGCCCAGATCCTCGACGCGGTGCTGTCGGCCGCCGAGCCCGACGAGGCGGAAGCCGCCTTCGTGGCGGAACTGCTTGCCAAGGCAAGCCCGGAGCGCATCGCCGCCGCCTTCCTGCGCCAGCAGCTTTCCGCCCGGCCCGTGCCCGAGGACCTCTCGCCGTTGCCCGTCCAGGACATGCAGGCGAGGAAATCCAAACGCGACAGGGGGATCGAGGAAAAACGCGACGGCGAGCCGCGCCGTCCGGACATGGAGGGCGGCGTCTGGTTCACGCTGTCGCTCGGGCGCAAGCAGCGCGCCGACCCGAAATGGCTGCTGCCGATGATCTGCCGGGCCGGCGGCGTCTCCAAGCGCGACGTCGGCTCGATCCGGATCGAGGACACGCAAACCCGCTTCGAGATATCCGCCGACAAGGCGGCGGGTTTCATCGAGCAGATCAGGCAGCCCGGCAGCACCGAGCGCGGCATCGTCATCGCGCCTGCCGGCGAGGGTGGCGCGGCATCGTCGTGGCGGGCCAAGCCGAAGTTCGGCAAGGGAAAGCCGGATTTCGCGAAGGGCGACAAGTTCGGCAAAGGCGGCAAACCGGGAAAGAAGCCCCACCGCGGCCAAGGCGCGCCTGGGGATCGCAAATCCAAGGGCAAGCCGAAGCGGCAGGGCTGAGCCGGGTCGGGCTTTTCGAAACTCGCCTTGAGGCCTTGGCTTCCAGTCGCCTGTCATCACCAGCGCGGTATGGCCGCTTTGCGCCGTCAACTCGGCCATTTAAGTACGCTCTGCCGCTGCCTGAAAGCAGACGTTGCCGCGCGGCTATGGTGGACCGTCACGGTTGCGTCACCAGCGGTCGCTAAAGCGATCAAGGCTGGGCGGCCGGAGCCGACTCATTGCGAAAGTTCGTTCGCCCGCGCGGCGCACTTCACGCCCACGACCACCCCGAGGGTCCTTCCAAGATACGCTTACGAGCGACTATGTGGATCAAATGTACGCGTGAGTTCAGCCTGAACCTGCCACTCCGATAGCCGGTCCCTCAAAACGTAGGCGACACGACTGTTCTCAGGCGAACAGCCAGTCCTCAGCCGAGAGGGCCCGAACACCTCCCAGGGTCAGCACGTCTCCGGTGTCAAAGGTAAGCGTCAGACTGCCGTTCCGGGTGCTCAGGCCGATGTCGCCGCTGTCGATCAATGCCTCCAGTTCGGCAAAATCGTCGATGTGATTGCTGCCGATGCTGACATCGAGTTGCACCCGGTCGAAGCTGGGATCGTTCGCATGGCGACTCTGGTCGAAGTCGAAGACCCAGTCGCGACCATCTCCTTCCTTGAAAACGACCAGATCGGATCCCTTGCCGGTCCAGATCCGGTCATTGCCTGCGCCGCCAAGCGCGATATCGTCGCCCTTTCCGGCAAATATCTTGTCGTTGCCATCACCGCCGTCGAGCCTGTCATCGCCCTCGAGGCCGAAAAGAACATCCTTGCCGCCGTGCCCGCGTAAGACATCGTTGCGGTGGGTCCCCTTTAGGACGTCGTTGCCGTCATCTCCGTCCTTGACCACCCCATCCACTGGTGGGGCGACCTCGATCTGGACCACGAAGATATCGTGGACGCCGTTGGTATCACCGGGCACCAGGTTCGTGGCGTTGCTGCTGTAGGCCAGGAAGCGGCCATCCGCGGAGATTGATGGACCGCCGCTGAGATTGTTCGCTTCGGAGACGGTTGTGATGGTGTTGGCCAGCCGGTCGAACAGGAAGACGTCGGTGGTGTCGTTAGGTCGGTCGGTGAATACGTTGTCGTAAGTTACGAAGCGGCCATCCGCCGAGATTGAGCTGTGGAAGCCAGTGCCCTCCGAAGCAGCCGTAGTGGTGTTGGTCAGCCGGTCGAACACGAAAACGCCCTGGAGGCTTCTCGAGTAGCTTACGAATTGGCCATTCGCAGAGATTTCGGGTTGGAAGCCGCCGTCGTCGCTACCGTCGATGGCCATCGAGACTCGTGTGGTGGTGCCGGTCTGTCGGTCGAGCACAAAGACATCGCCGGTGCCGTTGGTATCACCGGAGACAAGGTTGGAGGCATGGCTGCTGTAGGTTACAAAGCGGCCATCCGCCGAGATTGAGGGATCATCGCTGGAGGCGTTCGCTTCAGAGCCGTCACTGGCCACCGAGAGGCGCGTGGTGGTGTTGGTTTGCCGGTCGAACACGAAGACGTCGGTGGTGCCGTTGGTGTCGCCGGAAACCAGGCTGGAGGCGTTGCTGTCGTAAGTTATGAAGCGGCCATCTGCGGAGATCGAGGGATTGAAGCATTGGTAGAACATTTCTGTGGCGTCGCTGGGTACCGAGACGCGTGTGGTGGTCTCGGTCTGTCGGTCGAACACGAAGATGTCGTAACCGTTGGTGTCGCCGGGAACCAGGCTGGAGGCGCCGCTACTGTAGGTAACGAAGCGTCCATCCGCCGAGATTGACGGCTCGGCGCTGTGGTCGTTCGCCTGGGTGCCGTCGCTGGCCACGGACACGCGCTCGGTCGTATTGGTATATCGGTCAAACACGAAGATATCGGTGACGCCGTTGGTGTCGCCGGGGACCAGGTTCGTGGCATTGCTGCCATAGGCGACATAGCGCCCATCCGCCGAGACAGAGGGGCTGCCGCTGCTGTTGTTTGCTTCAGTGCCGTCGCTGGTCACCGAGATACGCTCGGCCTGAAAGGTCTGCAGGACTGACACGTTTTCCTCGGTGGTCTGGTTGCCCATCGTGCCTCCTTCTCGCCGTAGCGAAGCGACCTCTGGGCCGGCGGCTCCGGTCGAGGTCTATGGGTAAAATTGCGGGCCGGCCACCTGAGTTCGTCAGTGCCGGGCAAAGGCCTTATGGCGCGGAGCGCCTAGGAATGGGTCGCTAGGATGCGCTGCTCGATACCCGTGCTGGCGTGAATTACCTAACGGCAAAATAGCATGTCAGCCTACGAGGAGAAAGGCAGAGGAACGGCTAGGGCATTCATTTGAAGATTCCACCAACACGGTCCTCCAGTTGGCCACTTGGACCTTCCGTTGGCGTCAAGTCATCACGATGCGACCCGTCTGCCTTGGATGAAAGCGGGTTTCCGCTGATCGCAATTGACCTGACAGCTATTGACCCGATCGAATTTCGGTCCGAGGCGCGATAATGGACGGATCACTGGAGTTGGATTAGGTCTGTTGTTGGGGGAGCACGCCATGCATCACTGGCACTGGTTCGACATCGCCTTTCCCTGGATTGGCGGCGCTGGCGCAATCGTGTTGGTGGTCCTGCTTTTTGCAACGGACCGTCTCCGGAGCGATCCAGGCCGCTCGCGATGGCATGACCGGGTGTGGTTGTCCTGGCTGGGGATGGCGGCCTATCTGCTTCATAACTTCGAAGAATACGGCATCGATGGGCTTGGGACGTTCCATGCATTTCCGGACATGATGTGCGCACAGCTCGGTTTGCCGCCTCATCCGAACTGCCCGATCCCACCGGTGTTTTTCCTTGCGGTCAATATAACGCGTTCTGGGTCGCGGCCCCCATCGCAGCCCTGTTGAGCGGACGACACCCGCTTGTCGGGCTTTCTGTCTACAGCATCATGATCGTCAACGTCCTGCCACATGTCGTGGCCGCGTTTGGCGGTAACTTCGGCGGAGGATTTTTCACTTCACTGCTGTTCGCCGCCCTGGCCGTGTGGATCATCCACGCCTGCTTCGGTCCAGGCCGGATGAGCTACGGCGCGCTCGCGCTTCTTGTGGCTGGCGGGATCATCGCCCACATCGTTCTGGCGGCCCCGTTGTTGCTGTTCCTCAATTCCGGCTCGAGCATAGCCGTCCTGCTGCAACTGGCGAATCCCTTCCTGCTGATGCTCATCCTGTGGCTTGGTGAGCGGTGGCGTGATGGGGCGCTGATCTCGAACCGGCGAAACCAACTCACCTCAGGAGCGGCGCGGACCTGACCGCGAACGTCCGTTCCTGCTCTTCCTGCCGCCCCGTCGCTCGCTATTCCGCAGGCTCCTGGCGTCTCAGATCACAACCACCGATTTCTGTTTTGCGCTCAGTTCGAGGCCTTCAGCGTGAAAGCCATGACATAGTCGCCTTTGTTCGGTGAATAAGGCGCGCCACCGACAGAGATCAGCACGTATTGCTTGCCTGTCGTGGGCGAGACATAGGTCATCGGGGTGGCGCTCGAGCCGACCGGAAGCGGGTATTTCCACAGTTCCGTGCCATCAGCGGCGTCATAGGCGCGCAGATAATAATCCTGCGTGCCGGCGAAGAATACCAGGCCGCCGGCGGTGGTGCTCGTGCCGGCATAGGTCGGTAGCCCCATCGGCATCCGCATGCCCGACTTGATACCAAACGGCCCCAGTTGCTCGGCGGTTCCCGCCGGCACCTGCCAGGCGATGGTGCGGGTGTTCATATCGATCGCCGTGACCGTTCCAAACGGGGGCGTCACGCAGGGTATGCCCAGCGACGAAACCCACAGTTCCGTCGCCATGCCGTAGGGCGTGCCATTTTGTGGCGACGGGCCGTGGCCGCTGCCATCGGCATGGGCCTTCTTGGCGAAGTCGGGATAATTTTCGCGCGGCACCAGGGCAAAGATACTGGGCGCGCGGATATCGTTCATGAAGACGCGATTGTTATGCACGTCGACCGAAACGCTGCCCCAGTTCAAGCCGCCGACATTGCCGGGCTGCTCGATGGTGTATTTCAGGCTGATCGGCGTGAAATCGCCGTCATAGTGCAGTTGCTGGAAGGCAATGCGGCAAGCAAGCTGATCGAACATCGTCACGCCCCACATGGTTTTCTCCGTCAGGCGGGCGCCCCCGATCGTCGGCATGCCAACCGAATAGGGTTGCGTCTTCGACAGGCGCGGCAGCTCCTCGGGGACAGCCCCCTCAGTCGTCACCGGCTTTTCGGCGACCTCCGCCAGCGGTTTGCCTGTCGCACGATCAAGCAGGAACAATTGCCCGCGCTTGGTCGTCTGCAGCACGGCCTTGGCCGTGCCGCCCTTCATATCCGGCACGTCGATGAGCGCGGGCTGCGACGGCAGGTCGTAGTCCCATATGTCATGATGCACAGTCTGGAATTTCCAGCGTTCCCGGCCGGTCTCGACATCGAGCGCCACGAGCGTCGCGTTGTATTCGTCGGCGAAAGCCGGACGTAACGCACCGTAGTAGTCCGGCGTCGTATTCCCGAGCGGAGCGTAGACGAGGCCCAGTTCGTCATCGAAGGCTGCGGTCGTCCAAAGATTGGGCGTGCCGCGGGTATAGGTCGAACCTTCCGGCGGCAGGCCGGTGATCGCCGGATTTGCGAGGTCCCAGGCCCAGTCGAGCTCTCCGGTAACTGCGTTGAAGGCGCGGATCACGCCCGAAGGCTCGCCGACCTCCTGGTTGTCGACGACCCAGCCGCCCACCACCACCTTGTCTCGGGCGACGAGCGGTGCCGATGTCTGGAAATAGAAACCCTTCTTGACCTCACCCATCCCCTGCGACAGCTGCACCGTGCCGCCTTCGCCAAAACCGGGACAGTAGGCGCCTGTCTTCGCATCAATCGCGATCAGGCGCGCATCGATGGTGGTCATGATCAGACGCTGATTGCATGGCTGATCGGCGATCTGCTCGGCTTTCGGAAGTTCGAAATAGCCGATGCCCCGGCAGCGCTGCCAGAACGGAGCCGTGGCCTTCGGGTCGAACTTCCAACGCTCCGTCCCGGTGTCCGCATCCACGGCCGCCACGACGTTCGCCGTCGTGCAGGTGTAGACCGTATCGCCGATCTGCAGGGGCGTGTTCTGGTCGAAGCCCGTGGTGCCGCGGCCGGTGCGATAGGTCCAGGCGAGGTCCAGCCCGGTCACATTGTCACGGTTGATCTGATCGAAGGGAGAATAGCGCAACCCCTTGGTCGTACGCCCGTAAGACGTCCAGTCGACGGGCGCATTGTCGCCTTTCGCGGCTTCGTAAGCTGGAACGGCAGCGGATGGGCGGATGATGCCATGCGGCTGGAAGGCGAGCGCGAAGCCGACGGCAAACAGCACGGCGGCGAAGGCCGCGCCACCATAATACAGTGGCCGCTGCGGCTGCCGCGCCACCGACGGCGTGAAGAGCAATGCAAAGCCCGCCAGCGCCAGCGGTGACATCAGGCGGGCGAACAGTCCCCAGAAATCGAATCCGGTTTCCCAGATTGCCCACGGAACCGACAGCAAAGCGACGAGTACCATCAACCATGCGCCCGCCACCTTACCCCGCCAAAGCAGCAGCGCGCCGAGGAACCACGCGATGCCGACGATCAGATAATACGGGGAACCACCTAGTGCGATCAGCCAGCCCCCAGCGACTGCGACGGCAATGCCAATCAAGGCGAGTACGACAAGGTAAAGGTGTGAAAGTATCCGCATCCCAGTCTCTTTCTGTGGAGCATGATGCTCCGGAACATGCTCAGCCGGTGACCATGCACTTGTGGCAAGCATCATGGACAGCAGACGATCCTGCAAGGCGTGCTGCAAAGATGGCCCGTCGGGTCGCTGAAGGCCGCAGCATGTGAAATTCCGACGAAGATTGCCTGTTTCATCGATCTGGCACGGCACACTGATTCCGATGCGTCATTCGCATAGGCAATCGTTGTATCAGGTGTGATATTACGAATTTGAACGTGGAATGGATCGACAGGCATTGTGTCGGGCCATTCCAAGACGATAGATGCCGTTTTAGCCACGGAAGAGAGGTTGAGAATTGGTTGCAACCAGGAAAGTCGTGATGATGGTTTATGCCGCCGGCAGCCTGCGCCATGTGCTGCCGTCCCTGCTGGGCGCTTTTGAGGCTTCGACCGGTGTTGTGGCCGAGACGCGGCTCGGCCCCGCCGGGCTGCTGCGCGAGCGCATCGAAGCCGGTGAGCGCCCGGATATTTTCCTGTCGGCAAGTTTCACCCATCCGGCGCGGCTTGCGGAGCGAAAGCTGGCGCGGCCGGCGATGGTCTTCGCCCGCAACACGATGGCTGCCGCCGTACGTCGCGACGCCGGCATTACGACGGATAGTTTCGTCGACCGGCTGCTCGACCCGGCCATCGGCATCGCCACCTCGACGCCGCAGAAAGACCCGTCCGGGGACTATGCATGGGCGATCTTCCGGCGGATTGACGAGAAGAGACCCGGCAGTTTCGCGCTACTCGAGTCCAAGGCGCAGAAATTGGTCGGTGGTTCCGAAACTTCGAACACGCCTGGCCGTTACGATCCGATCGCGACCGCGATGACGGCGGGTCAGGCACATGTCTTCCTCGGCTACCGCACCGGGTTGACCGGACTGGTGACTGAAGTCGAAGGCACCGAGATCGTCGAGATTCCGCCCGAGGTGAATGTCGTGCCTGAATATGGGCTGGCAACGTTGCAGGGCTGCTCGGAGGCAGGGCTGGCTTTCGCGCTGTTTATCCTCTCAGCCGTCGGCCAGGGGATATTGCGCGACTTCGGTTTCCAGCCGGTGGCGCTGCCGCAGAAAAGCTGAGGCGGGGCGGAGAAGCCCGCAAGGGGAGATCTGCTGCATCTGCCTTGCCGCCTCGCGCTCAACGCTATATGCAATAAAACATATCGTTCCCGGTTCCGGGCATCTTGAGAGGTTTCCACATGAACCTGCGTAGCGGCCCGTTGCTGGCCCTTGCCGTTGCCTTGTCGCTGCTGATGCTCGGCCCGGCCGATGCCCGAACCGTCACCGATCAGCTCAACCGCACGGTAACCGTTCCCGACAAGGTCGAGCGCATCGTCGTCCTCCAGCATCAGACGCTCGACATCCTGGTCGAGCTCGGCGCCGCGGACAAAATCGTCGGCGTGCTGCGCACCTGGCAGAAGCTCATTCCCGGCCTCGACAAATACGCGCCTCAGATTGCAAGCCTGCCGACGCCGGGCGATCTGCAGGCCGCCAATGTCGAGGAGGTGCTCAAGCTGAAGCCGGATGTGGTCTTCGTCACCAACTACGCGCCGCCGGCGATGATCGATCAGCTCGCGAAGGCCGGCCTGCCGGTCGTGGCGATCTCGCTGTCAAAAGGCGAGGGCGTCGAGGCACCGAAACTAAACCCGACCTTCGTCGATGACGATGCCGCCTATGCGGAAGGGCTGAAGATCGGCGTGCGCCTGATCGGCGACATCGTCGGCAAGGGCGACCGGGCTGAACAACTCATCGACTACGCCTTTGCCCAGCGCAAGAAGGTGGAGGATCGTGTCGCCTCTATTCCGGATGGAGAGCGGGTGGAGCTCTATATGGCCAATCCCGACATGAGCACTTACGGCTCCGGCAAATATACCGGCGTCATCATGAAGCGCTCCGGCGGCATCAATGTCGCCGCCGGCGTGCGCGGCGCCACCAAAGTGTCAATGGAGGATGTGCTGGCCTGGAACCCGCAGGTGATCTTCGTGCAGGACCGCTACGCGCCGGTTGCCGACGAGATCAGGAAGGGTGCTGCCTGGCAGCATGTCGACGCGGTTGAGAACGAACGCATCCACATCACGCCGGAATATGTAAAACCTTGGGGCTATCCGCTGCCCGAGGCGCTGGCTCTCGGCGAATTGTGGATGGCGAAGAAGCTCTATCCCGAGCGCTTTGCCGACATCGACATGCAGGAGCAGGCTGACGCCTACTACACCCAGTTCTACGGCCAGAAGTACACCGGGCCAAACTGAGCCGTGACGTTGCCGGCGCCAGTTCATCAAAAACCGACGCGCAGCCTCGCGGCGGTCTTTCTCATTCTTCTGCCCGTCGCGATCTTCCTTTTGTCCTTTCTGCTTGGCCGTTATCCGGTCGAACCACTAACCGTCATAAAGGTGATCGCAGCGCAGTTTCTGCCTGTCTCGCCGGATTGGCCGCCAGTCGTAACCTCGGTGGTGCTCGATGTCCGGCTGCCGCGCGTCCTGGCGGCGATGGTGGTCGGAGGCGGCCTGGCGATCGCCGGCGCCTGCTATCAGGGCGTGTTCCGCAACCCGCTGGTCTCGCCTTTTACGCTCGGCGTCTCGGCCGGCGCCGGCTTCGGCGCGGCGGTGGCCATCCTGTTGTTCGGCGAGCGTTACGCTACGCAGGCCTGCGCATTTGCCTTCGGCCTGCTGGCGGTAGCCATCTGCTTCGCCATGAACCGCTTCTTCAGACTGAACTCGACCATCGCTTTGGTGCTGGGCGGCGTCATCGTCGGCTCGCTTTTCACCGCGCTGCTCTCCCTGCTCAAATATGTCGCCGATCCGAACTCAAAGCTGCCGGTCATCGAGTTCTGGCTGCTTGGCTCGCTTTCCTCGGTCTCGACCGCTGACCTCGTGCCCGTCCTCACCGTCACCATTCCAAGCGTGCTCGGGCTGCTCGCCTTGCGCTGGCGGCTCAATCTTCTGGCGATGGGCGACGAGCAGGCAAGCATCATGGGTGTCGAGGTGGCGCGGCTCAGGCTGGCGATAATCCTTCTTTCGACATTGATTGCCGCTTCCGCCGTTTCGATCAGCGGCATCATCGGCTGGGTTGGCCTGGTCATCCCGCATCTTGCCCGCATTCTCGTCGGGCCGGATTTCCGCCGGCTCCTGCCGGCAGCGCTGTCGCTTGGGGCTTGCTACCTTTTGATCATCGACGACGTCGCTCGCACGGTGACCGCGGCTGAAGTGCCGCTCGGCATTTTGACCGCACTGATCGGCGCGCCGGTCTTCATGCTGTTGCTCGGCCGCGGCAGGCTCGGCTGGGCATGAAGGGTTCGCCATGATCCTGTCCGCCGACAAGCTCGGTTTTTCCTATCCGGACCGGCCGGAGCGGATCTTTTCCGATCTCAGCCTGAATATCGCGGCGGGCGAAGTCGTCTGCGTGCTCGGTCCGAACGGCGTCGGCAAGTCGACGCTGCTGCGCTGCCTGGCCGGACTCTCGCAGCCGAACGCCGGCGAGGTCGAACTCGACGGGCGGTCAATGGCATCGCTGTCACGTCCGGAAATCGCCCGGCAGCTGGCGCTTGTGCCGCAGAGCCATGAAACCGTCTTTGCTTTCTCTGTGCGCACCGTGGTCGAAATGGGAAGAGCACCGCATCTGGGCCTCTTCGATGTGCCAGGAAAAGAGGTGACGGAACTTGCGCTGGCAGCCTTGAGCACACTTGGGATCGGCCATCTGGCGGAAGCAGCCTACACCGAAATCAGCGGCGGCGAACGCCAACTCGTCCAGATCGCCCGCGTCCTGGTCCAGGCACCAAAGCTGATGATCCTTGACGAGCCGACTGCGCATCTCGACTTCGCCAATCAGGTGCGCTTCCTGGCGCTTGTCCGCCGCCTGGTCGAGACCGGCCTCGCGGTAATCTTCACCACACACGCGCCCGACCATGCCTACATGCTCGCCGACCGCACTTTGGTGCTCTCACGCGATCATCCGCCTGCGGTCGGGCCGACATCCAAAATCCTGACGGAAGAGACCTTGTCGCAGGCCTATGGCGTGCCGATCCGGGTGATCCGATCTGGCAACCACATCACCTGTGTTGCCGAAATCGATAGGGCGTGACCTACGCGTGGCGTTCAGCGCATGATCGGGCCGGCAGATCTCAGGCACACTTGTATAAGATTGCAGACCAGGCGCTCTTCTTCGTCAGCCTGTTGCGCCCGGCTTAAGGGCCGTACCAAGGTTTCCACGATAGCCCCCACAATGCACATGGAAGTGACCTTGGCGTCCTGGACGACGAATTCGTCTGCTTTGATGCCCTCGTTGATCACATCCTCGATGATCGCCCGGTAGGGTTCACGGAACCTCATCCGATCCGCATCGATTTCCTCGTTGACGGATTCGACCAACAATGCCCATGCGAGCTTGCGACCCGCGAGCGCCCGTCGGGCAAATGTCTCCATCATTTGGGTCAGGCGTTCGCGAGGTGTGCCCTTCGTGTCGGCAACTTCGCGAAACACTTCGATCTCATGCCGGGCGGCTCGCTGATACACTTCCGAGAACAGAGCCGTCTTCGAAGGGAAATGAGTGTAGACGCTGCCGGTGGAAACGCCCGCCGCCTTTGCGACGTCGGGAATAGCCGTACCTCCATAACCGGCTTCTGCCACAAGCCGATGAGCCGCCGTCAGGATCTGCTCGCGTGCGGCATCGATGCGACCTTGCATCTTGGGTGTTCGGCGATAGGCCATTAAGGATTGAACTCCAGTTCATTCTTTCTTATGGTGCTTCTCACGACAGGCTGATCCCTTGTCTCTTCACCTTGAGGAAGCCCTGGTGAGGCATGAATTGCGAGCTGGAATCTTACATTGGCCGCGCAGACTGCGCGAGTGGATCTCGATCGGATCGCCGAAGATCAGATCGTTAACTTCTGCTTTCGGACACTCTCAAAGGAGACAATCCATGAAGCGGATCTCTGCGGGCGCTCTCCTCGCTGGCTGGCTTGTTTCCGGATTTCCGGCGCATGCACAGAGCCTCGAATCCACTGTGGCTTTCGAAATGCCGATCAACGTCGAAAACTGGCGGCCGGACATCGTCGGTCAGAACGGCATGTACAGGTTTCGGCAGGTTTCAGGCGCTTGCCAGATCACCTTTGCCCAGAATCTCGGTGCGGATGCGGCAAGGGCAGCAGGTCGAACGCCGGGCGATACGATCGAGGCCTATGCGCGAAAACTGAAATCGCAGGTTGGCGACGTGGCAAGGAACAAGTCGCCTGACCTGAAGCTGCGCGCCAGCACGGGAGACCCGGTGGCCTTGCTGTCGGAGGAGGCCAGCTATCGAGGGAAAGATGGCATCCATTACCGCAACCGCATCGCAACCCAATGGGTGGAGACGGTGGAATTGCTGATCGTCGCAGCCTGCCCATCGGCCGAATGGAAACGTCAGGCAGCAGCCGTGGACGCATTCATCGCCAAAGTGACGATACATCGATGATGCATCGAAGCTGAATTTTACTCTTTGAAAGAGCGATCGTTACTTCAAAAATTTGTCGTTTTATTTAAGGCCGTTTTGTTCGGAGGCAAGTACGATGACTGTTCGCCAAATCCATCAGCCCTCGCACCACAATGCCGTGGCGAAGTCCGGTTCTCCGCGCGCTGGCACGCTGAATGTGGAGCGGTTCAATGACTTGATGGCAAGGCATATCGAGCAAACCTCTTCGGAGGGCGAGCGCCGGCAATCGACGGCGATGCCTGGCGTGCGGCAAACGGGCGGCACGATGCCCCCGCTTCATCTTGCTCCAACCTTCCGGATCGCTCCGGGCACCACCGTCGAGGAAATCGACGTCACGGCGGACGTCGAGACCGACAAGGAAACACAAACCGACGAGATGATCGACGGTATCGAGGCCGGCAAGACCACCGCCGCGATCGCGGAGGAACTCGGTGTGACCGAGGAAGAGGTCATCGAGGCGCTCGAAGCGCAGGGCTACACTTTCAATCCGATCAATGACGGAACCATCGTAGGCGTTGAAATCATCGATCCCGATGGAGACGTTGCCGCCGTACATGCCCACGATCAGGAGCAGACCGCCTCACAGGAACCTTGGGCCGTCACCTACATCTACTTCGTCGATGGTGACGGCAACGAGGTCAGCCGTATCACCTACAGCGACGGGACGGTGGTAGAGGTTGTGACCGACACCGACGGCCGCGTGACGACAACCGAAGTCGAGCCGGTCGGGGATGGTTCTCCGACCGAACATGAGGTCAAGGACGGCGAAAACCTTACCGAGATCGCCGAACTCTACGGCATCACGCTTGCTGAACTGGCGAAAAGCAATCCCGAACTTTTCGAGACGCGCGATCCCGATCTCATTCATCCCGGCGAAACGATCATCATCGAAGACGGCTCGAAAACGACTGTCACGATCGAGTTCGATGGCCAGACATTGACGACTTACCCGGACGGGAGCGTCGAACTGACCTACGCCGACGGCACCGTGATCCAGATCGCTTCCGGCAGCTTGGAGGAAACCCTTGCCCACCTCCTGCTTTCCGCAAATCCCCACAGCAGCGATCCTGAAGAAGCGAAGGAAGGCGAAATCATCGCAACCGTGGTCACGGGGCTTCTCGCAGGCAAGACTTACGAGGCTCTGTTGGAAGAGGCGGCAGCGAAGGCAGAAGACGTCCAATCCGCAATCGACACCTATGGCATCGGGCCAGAAACGGAACCGACCGTAGATACCGACGGCCGCGGCAACCAGATCGTGAATCTCTTTGGCGAACCTCCCGATGAGGAGACACCTTCAGGGATTTGGGTGCCGGTATCCCTGGACGGCAAGTATCATTGGGTGGACCAGAAAGTGGCCTTGGCAATCAGGGCGGAGGATCTCGCCAATGCCAAGCTGAACGCGCTTCCGGCGACCTTTGAAGAAGGTCTTGCTCAACTCGATGCCTGGGCGCTGGATGCCGACTACGATCAAGCCATGTCGGATGCCGGGAGCGCGTTGAACGAGGCCCTCTCGCCCCATGGCCTGTCATGGGCAGGCCCTGCTCCTGACGGGACGTTGGCCGAAGCGGAGACACGGTTGGACGAAGCTTCGGCGGCTCGCGAATTGGCTGACGGCGCGGTGCAAGCCTACGCGGAAGCCGCAAGCCTGACCGGAGACACATTCACGGACCCGAACCAGGTCGATGCAACCTTGTTCGAGATCGATGCACTGACGACAGAGGGCGACAGGCTGTCGGTCGACTACACGGTCGCGCAACTCGAGGACAAACTCGATACGCTCGAGGAGGGATCCGAGGAGTACGAATATTTCGACGACGAACTGCAGAAAGCCAAAGACCTGCAGGAAGCTTTCGAGAGCAAGTCAGACCTCGCGAGCGCCTACGCCGACTACTACAACGCAAGAGGTGATCTCGCTTCTGTCCAGGCACTCCAAGAGCAGATCGTCGAGGAATGGCAAAAACAGAACCCCATGCCTGAGGATCCGGACTGGAACCATATCGCTGGAAACGGGGCGTTCCTGGGCAAGCTTGAAGAGACAGAGACCTTTGTCGACGATGACGGTCAACTCTGGATCGTCCTGCATTACGAAACCCAAGACGTCAAATGGCAGCTTACCTACGACATCTGCGACCCGAACGCCCCGCAGGAAATCCGCGACTCCGAGCTCAACCAGCAATGGCAAGCGATCGGGCCAGACCTATCTGACCTGAAGGAGAACGAACTCATCGCGGGCAAGGAACTGAACGAGACGCTGGAAGACCAGCTGGATATCCAGATCAATGACAATGATGCTCTGATCGAGGACCTTCAGGAAGAGTTCGATGAACTCTATGTCGAACTCGGGTCGGAGAATGTCGAGCCGCCGGAAGGCGAACAGGTTGAGATAACCGTGGCAGGACAGACGGTTCTCGTATCGGAGGAGGTGGCCAAGGCCTACGAAGAGACAGGGATCGAAGCAATTTCGGATCTCGGACAGCCGGTGCGCATCGAAATCGATGGGCAGCAGGTTTGGGTCGATGCCGAACTGGCCGTGGCAAAAATAGCGCTTGATGCCGCGCAGGAGACGGGCTCCTCACTCGAGGATGCCAGGGAAGCGGTAAGGGATGCGGTCAGCTACTCATCATTCCAGCTCACCCAGCCGATCAGTCCGTTGGACTCGCCCGCGGAGATCGCACGCATGCAGAGCACCTACCTTGAACAGCATGAGCAGGAAATGCTGGACAGCTTTTTCCAGCCGCAGGTTCAGGCGCTTGCATCGGAATACGGCAATGAATTCCGTCAGTTGAATGAAAGTGGCATCGCCGAAGCACTCCAGATAGATCCGTCGACTGAGCCCGGCAAGGAAACCATCGAACTGGTTTCAGCCAAGATCAATGAGATCGGCGGCATGGACAAGGTCCGTATCGTACCGTTCTTCCATGTTGAAGAAGCCGTCGGCGCTCGCAGGACTGCGCTGTTTGCAGTCGAGGATTCCGACGGAAAGACCTGGTATGTCGACGAGTCAGGCATGACGTTCGAAAGCATCCAGGATTTTCAGGACAGCAATTGTCTGTTTTCCCCGGACGCCAAGCTGGTCGTTCCCTCCGACCTTCAGATGCAGCAGGACGGAACCGGAGAAATCCCGCTTGAAGTCGTTGCGGGACACAACACTTCGGAAGTGGAAACAGTCGTCGACACCTCCGTCAGCATCGTCACCACGGCAGCTGCCGGCCTGTCTGTCATTCCGGTGCTGACTCCGTTCACCGCGCCGATCGCTCTGGTAGGGGGTGCCTATCTCGGAGGTCGCGCCCTCAATGACGAGGTGGATTATCTGAGCCACGGCGGCGATTTTTTCGACAGCAGATCGCTGATGAACGTGGCGTCGGTTGCAACAAGCGTGTTGCCGATCGCAGGCAGTTCGCTGCGCTGGGCGGGCACGGTAAAAAACCTCGGCAACCTCTCCAAGGGCGAAATCTATCTTGCGAGCCTGGGCACCGTGCGCTCGACGAGCGTCATCGCCGCGCCGAATGCCAAAGCAATCAACAGCTATCTGAGGACGGGAGGCGAGTGGAGTCTGGCGGCCCGCGTTGTCGATCGCACGGCAATGGGGATCGGCACCCCACTCGCGGCGGTAAGCGCGCAAAACCTGATCCTCAATTGGGATCAGATGTCGAGCCTGGAGATTGCCGACGCGCTCGCGGGTTTTGCCAGCGGCTTTGCAGCTGCAGCTCTGGGTGCAAGAGGGACGTTGTCCAACAGAGCCGACAGGCAATGGTCGGACGGCTCAGGCACGATGCCCGGCGAACCATTGCCAACCGATATCGCGCCCCCGCCAGCGGATGGGACAACGGTTGCTCCGGTCTTCGACGACGGCGATCCGACCGCTGTTCCAGACATCGATCTCGATCACGTCCTGACAGCTCAAAGCTCTGCAGCGGAAACAGCCGCCCTGTCGGCTGCGGTGAAGAGCGCAGGCGACACGTATCAACAGGCCTTCAGCGCCGAACGGGAGCTTATCGGCATACGAAAGGGGTTGAATAAGAGGATCAGGGAAGCTGAAAAACAGAAGAATGCCGACGAGGCCAATCGCCTGAAGGAAGAACTGGCCGAGGTGGAAGCCCGCCGGGAAGAAGCCGCGAAAGACGTGAAACAGGCCAAAATAACTTTCGAAAAGGCAGAGGATAGTCTTTTTGAGGGACGAGTTCGCGAAATCCTCCGTTGGTCCATGCCCGAATTTGCTGGCGAAACCCGGTTTTTGAACGGAACGATCATCGATCGCGATCCCGGCGGCAAACATGCCCATCCGGACGGTTATCTGGAACAGGAATGGAGCAGCAGCCGGCCAACCAATTTCCTGGCGCTGGAAGTAAAGAACTTCAGGAAGCACAGGACCCAAAGCATCAGGGAACTGTATGAGCAGATCAACAAGCGCCACCCGCATATCGAGACGGAAGGCCGTCATGTCAGGCACGCTGTCGTCATTCCGTCCAAGGCGTATCCGAACGAAACCAGAAGGATAGAGATAGCCACAAAGCTCAATGCGGAGACCAACGGAAAGGTCCATGTCGAGGACGTATTTTTCCTGACCGATCACGGTGACACCGCGACCCTTGAATCGGCCGTGCCGGTTAGAGGGCCTGACCGCTTCGGTCCGGGCGGGGAGCAGCGGTACCGGATGGACACCGAAACCTTGAGGCAGCCATTTTTGGTGCTCGACGTCCAGCCTGATGGTCATGGATCCGACCCTCTGCCCGACGGCAAAGATCCGGACAAGCAGGGGACGCCGCTCGATCCGGACCGGCCGGATACGAGCCATGTTTCGGCACTGTCTCTCGAGGAAGTCGCAGCGCTATCCAAAAAAGAACTTGGCTCTTACTCCGTCTGGGAAATGGAGGCGCTGACGCGCCCGCAGATCGAGAACCTGTCGCCAGGGCAGCTCTCCGCACTCGCTCCGAGACAGTTCCGGAAATTCACGCCGGAGCAGGTGGCATGGATGTCACCGGAACAGTTGGACGCGCTGTCGGTCGCCCAACTGAGGCCGTACCAGAGAACGCACGGAAAGACGATGACTTCCGACCAGAAGGCGGCCGTGGAACTGGCTCTCTCGTTTGCCAGGATGCGGGAATACCAGCAGGGGATCGATATCCTCGTATCCATGTTCAACACGTCGCACTTCATCTATGCCATGTTGCCAGAATTGGGGCTGGTGACGGCGGGCGCCTATACCATCCGCTCGGTTGTCTTCGGCACGCAGTCGTTGTTTCCCAATGCCACTGCTTCGGACACGAAGCTTGGCCGGAGCCTCAACATCGCAAGCGGTCTTTCATTCCTGGGCTCCTCTCCGGGTACGTGGCTATCATTCCTGGGCGGTTCGGATCGGATCGGCGATGGGGCCTCCATGGGCGGCAACCTGATTTATGGACCTGGGTCGATCTATAAAGGGCTCGCCGGAGCGCCCGTGCTCCGCTTCCTAAGTGACCATGCCGGCAACCTTGCCTACCTTGTCGGCTCGGCCTCCGCCACGATGCATGCCGGGGGTGCCCCCATGGGGACGACGGCAGGTTTGTTGTTCACGTTCGCCAGCTTCGAATTCTGGGCTTCGGCAATCAGGACCGACAAGGTCTACAACAAGCCCGTTCCGAGGACGCTCGCCGAGATAGCGCAAGCTGCAAAGTCGGATGCAAGGTGGGCAATGGCCGATCGGATTGCGCTTGGTGCGGGCTTCAGCATCGGAATGGGCCTGCTGGCCGTGGACAAGCTGATGAGCACGATCGCTCAGGATGAAGCTGGCAAGCCCGTCGAGCAGGCGGATGAAGTCGATCAGGAAGCAGAAATCGAAGAGGATGAATCTCCCCGGATTTCAGGGCCCGGACGCTACAATCCGAAACTCGAGCAAGAAGGCTACCTGTGGGTGGACGTGATGGAAGGAGACAGTGTGCGGACCATTGCCAACGCCCATTTTGCCGATGTGGCCGAGACCGCCATGCTCAACATGGATCACATCTTTTTCCTGGATCTCGTCCAGCCCGGAGACAGGATCTACCTGCCGACGGCAGCCTAGCTTGGCTCTTGGCGGTAGGGGCCGAGCGAGAGGGGGTAGAAGTTGGTTGCCGCATTCGTCCAGGATGGGCTTGACCCGTCAGGCGCCGATCACGCGTAGCGACCTGTCGAGCGTGGTGAACGACTTGAAGCCTTCCCGGGTGATGAAGCCGGTGTCTTCCACCATCATCCCGCCCCAGCCCGGTTCGTAATAGGGCGTTTCGAGACAGAACGTGGCGTTCTCCCGCAGGACGGCCGTGCTCTCGGGCGTGATGACCGGCCATTCGTAGACCGACAGGCCGATGGCATGGCCGACATGCTGGCGTCTGTAGGGCGAAAGGCCTTTCTTCTCGACCGTCTCGACGCTCGCGTCGAACACGTCGCGGGCAACGGCGCCGGTCCTGGCCATCTCGAAGGCGGTTTCCAGGCCGGCAAGAAGAGCATCGTAGCGGGATTGCTGCAGCCCGGTCGGCTCGCCCATCACCGCCGTGCGCGCGATGTCGGATTTGTAGCCGTAATAGCTGCAGCCGATGTCGAAACGCAGAAGGTCGCCTTTTTGCAGCGGACGTTCCGCGCTCAGCACGTCGGCCAGCGCGCTTGCGGAGCCGCCGGCGACGGTGACGTTGCGCGGATAGCCCCCGGCGGCCGACATGGCCGCCGCCACGACGTTCGACACCTCCTTGTCGGTCACCCCGACCGCAGCGGCGGCAATGCCGGCGTCCAGCGCCCGTTCGGTCATGTTGGCGACATGCTTGAGAAGCGTGTGTTCAATCGGCAGCTTCTCCGCCCTGAGATCGAGCATCCACTGGCCCGCATCCTCGACGCCGGCGGACCAGGCCTCGACGACGGCCCTGGCCTTGTCGGATATGGCATGCCAGTCGACGAGCGCCTTCGTGCCGCGCAACCGGCCGAGGGCATCCTTCAAAGCCGCGTCGAAACCGGCATGTGTGACATCGAGGGTCGACGAGCGCGTTTGGCCGCTGAAGAAGAAGCGGCCGAAGGGAACCACATCGTCGGGCGACAACCCACTATCGATGGCAGGCGCGAAATCGGCTGACGGCGCCACCAGCATCAGACGGTCGGCTGTCAGGATGACGGCAAACGGATGCGATCTGCTCAGCATTGCCGGCATGCTCTCATAGCCGCTGACGTAGAGGACGTTTTCCGGCGCGCTGACGATCAGCACATCGGCGTTGGAGCGCGCGAGCCATTCGCGCGTGCGCTTCAGGCGCTGCGCGGCCAGTTCGGAAAGAGACACGGGTACCGGAATGAAGGTCATTGCATTGCTCATTGCTGTGGACGGCATGCGCCGTTTCTGGATCGGGGCGGGACGGGGGAACGGAGCTAGAGAACCTTGGACAGGAATTCCCTGGCTCGCGGCGAGCGCGGATTGGCGAAGAAGTCAGCAGGTGCGCTTTCCTCGGCGATCACCCCGCCGTCCATGAAAGCGATGCGGTCGCCGACTTCCCGGGCGAAACTCATTTCGTGGGTGACGATCGCCATCGTCATGCCTTCCCTGACCAGGGATCGGATGACTTCGAGCACTTCCTTGACCATTTCCGGATCGAGCGCCGAGGTCGGCTCGTCGAAAAGCATCGCCTCCGGTTCCATGGCCAGTGCGCGCGCGATGGCGACGCGCTGCTTCTGGCCACCGGAAAGACGATCCGGCCGGGCATGGGATTTGTCGGCAAGTCCGACCTTCGCCAGCAGTCCGTGCGCAAGCTCCTCGGCCGCGGCCCTGCTCATTTTTCTGAGCCGCACCGGCCCGAGCGTGATGTTGTCCAGCACGCTCATATGCGGGAACAGGTTGAAGTGCTGGAACACCATGCCCATCCGTTGCCTGAGCCGGTCGACGAGATACTTGCTGTCGAGGATATCGACGCCGTCGAACAGCACTTCCCCGCCCGTCGGCTCTTCCAGCCGGTTGAGGCAGCGCAGGAACGTCGATTTGCCGGACCCGGAAGGACCGATGATGCAGACGACATCCTTCTTGTCGATCTTCAGGTTGACCCCTTTGAGCACGCTGAGCGCCCCGAACTCCTTCGTCACCGCCTTGGCTTCGATCATCGTGAAATCCTCCGCTCGAGCGCGAACGACAGGCGTTCGACGATGAGGAAGATGAGGAAGTAGATGATGCCCACCATCGTCAGCACCCGGACCGTGTCGAAGTTCATCGAATAGATCGTCTGGCCGGACATCGTCAGCTCGGCGACGCCGATGACCGAAAGCAGGGACGTGTCCTTGAGCGTTATGCTGAACTGGTTCGCCAGCGCGGGGATCATCCGCCACACGGCTTGCGGAAACACGATGAGGCGCATCGTGCTCCAGTAGGTGAAGCCGATCGACCTGCCGGCCTCGGTCTGCCCCCGGTCGACCGACTCTATTCCGGCACGGAAAATCTCCGACAGCATGGCGCCGGTGAACAGGGTCATGGCGATGGTCCCCGCGACGATCGCAGGGATCCTGACGCCGAGCAGGAGCGGCAAGCCGAAGTAGATGTAGAGGATCTGGATGAGCAGCGGCAGGCCGCGGATCAGGCTGGTGTAGCTTCTCGCGATGGCTTTCGCGACACGGCTGTTCGATATCTGCATGAGAGCCAGAACCGCTCCCAGGACAGAGCCGAGCACCATGGCCAGAAACGTGACGACGATGGTGAACCACGCTCCGTGCAACAGGGCCGGCAGATAATTGAGGATCGGTTCCATGGTCATGCCCGAAAAGGCACGCACCTGTCGCCAGATGCGTGCGAAGGAAAGTCATTCGGCAACGTAGGTCTTGACGATCTTTTCCAGTTCGCCGGACTTTCTCAGCTTTTCGATCCCGGCATTCAGGATCGGCGTCCACTTGCTGTCCTTCGGCAAGGCGAAGGCGATGTCCGTGGGGTGCTGCACCTCGCCGACGATGCGCAGGGTGGGCTTGTCCCCCTCCAGCGAGATCCGATAGGCGACGATGGCCGAATCGAAGAATATGCCGTCGGCGTTCCCCGACTGGACGGCCATCAGCAGGTTCGCCTCATCCGCCATGGCGCGCACGTCGACACCGCGTTCGGGAGCGATGCCCTGCAGAACGGAAAGCGCCGCCGACCCCTGCTGTGACACGATCGTCTTGCCCTTGAGGTCGTCATAGCTTTTGATCGGGCTGTCGATCGGCACGGCCAGCGCGCTCCCTTCGGTAAAGAAGGGTTCCGAGAAATCGATGATCTTCTTGCGCACGTCCGTCACGAAGAAACCCGCCACAGCGACATCGATCTGATGGGCCTGCATGGCCGGGATCATGGCGTCGAAACCCATGGGGTTCAGGTGGATCTTGAAACCCTGATCCTTGGCGATGGCGTTGAGGAGATCGTAGGTGATGCCCTTCTGCTGGCCGTTGTCCACGTAGGAGAACGGCGGCGCCGTCATCAGGATGCCCGCTTCGATTGTGTCCGACGGTTTCTCGTCGGCCTGGGCCGGCGCCTGCTGCGCCATGAAAAAAGCAAGTCCCGCCGTCAGCGCAAACCTGCCGATGGATGCAAATACACGCATGGATCCTCCTTGTTCCCCGATTGATGCGTTCTTAATGTGTATCTATAATCGGTTCACTGTACCGTTAACTGAATGAGTCGGAACGGTCAATGCAAATTGTGCGGGCCCGGCCGCCAGCTTGACAGGGGCTCGAAATGAACGGAATAAATCCGCGTTTCTATAATCGGGACAGCAAATCGATGTCTGGAAGCCAATCTCTCGATCGCGGCCTGGCGGTGCTCGAGCTCCTCGACAATTCGCCCAGACCGGTCGGCATTCGTGAGATCGCGCGTCAGGTCTCCCTCAGCCCGACGATCGTCCAGCGCCTCGTCAAGACCCTGGCGGACCACAACTATGTCAAGCAGGACGAGGAGACCCGGCGCTACAGCATCGGTTACCGCGCGCTGAGCCTTGGCATGTCGCTGGCACGGACGGACAATCTGATCACCTATGCCCATGCCGAGCTCGAAAAACTTGCCGAAGAGCATCAGCTCAACGGATATCTCGGCACGCTCCATGGAACGCGCGCGGTCTACCTGCTCTCCGTGCAGGGGAAAGGACCGGTGGCGATCCGCAACGAGCCGGGAGAGGTGACCCACCTGCATACCACCGCGATGGGAAAGGTCCTCCTCGCATCGCTCACCGACGAACAGGCGGCGACCCTGATGGGGCCGGGGCCGATGGCACGGGTCACGGAAGCGACCATCACGGATCCGCGCCAATTGCTGGCCCAGTTGGAAAGCATTCGCGCCAACGGCTACGCCACCGTCGTCGACGAGAATATCGCCGGCGTGACCTCCGTGGGGGCGCCCGTACGCGGCGTTTCCGGACGCATCATCGCCTCGTTGAGCGCTGCCTATGTCCGGCAATTCTGTCCCGACCTGACGGTCGAGGCCGCGGCGCGCCTGCTGATGGACGCTGCGGGTCGCCTGTCGGCCAAGCTCGGCTACGCCTCGAAATAAACAGGCCGTTCCCTGGAAAGCTGTCGGCGCCCTTGACAGGCGCGGGACACGCACGTTAGCTATTCATAATCGTAACAGTGTTCCGATTATAGAAACATATTCTCGCTACCAGAGACCACCTCCATGCATGATCATACGATTTGCGTTCAGCATCCCGAAGCTCCGATGGCAGGTTACGCCAGCCTGACGACGCCGACCTATCGCGCTTCGACGATCGTATTCGACAGCGCCGCCGCCTATGCGGCACGGAAGGACCGCGGTCCCGACGGCTACACCTACGGCCTTTCCGGAACGCCCACGACCAAGGTTCTGGAACGCCAGATCAGTGAACTTCATCAGGGCAGCCATACCGTGATCGTGCCATCCGGGCAGGCAGCCATCGCGATGATCATGCTGGCTGTGCTGAAGCCCGGCGATCGCGTGCTCATCCCCGATACCGTCTACCCTCCCACCCGCGCGCTGTGCCGCAACTATCTCGCCGCTCGCGGGATCGACCATGTCATCTACGATCCGGTCGGCCCGATCGAGGAACTGCTCGATTCACGGACCAGGCTGGTCTGGATCGAATCTCCGGGTTCCACCACGATGGAGGTCCAGGACGTGGCGGCGATCGTCCAGGCCTGCCACGCCCGGAATATCCTTGTCGGCTGCGACAACACCTGGGCAACGCCGCTCCTGTTCAAGCCTCTGCTGCACGGCGTCGACTTCGCGGTCGAGGCGCTGACCAAATATATCGGCGGGCATTCCGATCTGCTGCTGGGTTCGATAACGGTCCGCGACAAGGATCATTTCGCCGTGCTCAGGGAGACGATGTCGACGCTGGGCATCGGCGTTTCGCCGGATGAATGTTCGCTGGCGCTGCGTGGCATCGAGACGATGGCCGTAAGGCTCCGGCATGTCGGCGCGGTCGCTCAGCGGTTTGCGCAGCGCCTGTCCGATCAGCAGGCCGGCTACACGGTGCTGCATCCCGCTCTTCCGGGCGCCGCGGGCCATGAAATCTGGAAACGGGATTTCGAAGGAGCCAGCGGGGTGTTCAGCGTGGGGTTTCCCGCACAGGCCGCAACCCGTCTCAACGAAGCGCTTCAGGGTCTCGCGCTGTTTGCCATCGGGGCATCCTGGGGAGGCACGCATAGCCTTCTCGCACCGATGTCGGTGGAGAACGACCGCCATTTCGGCCCGTATGGTAAGAGCCTTCTGCTGCGCGTGAGTATCGGTCTCGAGGACGAAGCGGAGCTGTGGCGGGAGCTTCAGCGCGTCGTATCCGTGCTGGATAGCTCTGCCGAATAGACAAGCTCCCCAACTATTCAGATGATCGCAGCTCCCGCGCCAGCCTTTTGCCGCCGACCGCGCTCACTGAGGCTGAGATCGCAGGTATTGTACCGGGCTGAACGGTGTTTCGTAGCCAGGCTATCCAATAATTTCCACGCTTTCATGCGATGTGATTTGCAGCAGCAGGCACTGGCCCCGGTTCAGCCTTAGTTCGGCTTATAGCGTTTCTGCGGCGGAAGGGCTGTTTGGCTGGAGATATCTGCCTTGCAGCACTCAAAACAAATCCTGGTGACAGGTGGCGCTGGATTCCTAGGTTCATTCCTATGTGAACGGCTTTTGGCCCAGGGTCACGAGGTTATCTGCGTCGACAATTTCTTCACCGGCAGTCGGTGGAACGTCGCGCATCTTGTTTCGAATCCGGCGTTCGAACTCATTCGTCACGATGTGACGTTTCCCCTCTATCTGGAGGTCGATGAGATCTACAATCTGGCTTGTCCCGCAAGCCCGGTCCACTACCAGCACGATCCGGTGCAGACGACCAAGACCAGCGTGCACGGCGCCATCAATATGCTCGGCCTCGCCAAGCGGTTGAAGGCCAAGATCCTGCAGGCTTCGACATCCGAGGTCTATGGCAGTCCCGACATGCATCCTCAGCAGGAGGGCTATTGGGGCAATGTGAACCCGATCGGGCCTCGCTCCTGCTATGATGAGGGCAAGCGCTGCGCCGAAACGCTGTTCTTCGACTATTGGCGCCAGCACGCGCTGCGCATCAAGGTTGCACGGATCTTCAACACCTACGGGCCGCGCATGCATCCGGACGATGGCCGCGTCGTCTCCAACTTCATCGTGCAGGCACTCCGCAACCAGTCGATCACCATCTATGGCGACGGCACGCAGACCCGCTCCTTCTGCTACGTCGACGATCTCATCACCGGCCTGATCAGCCTGATGGAGACGTCCGACGAGGTCACCGGCCCGATCAACATCGGCAATCCCGGCGAATTCACCATGTTGGAGCTGGCGGAGCTGGTGCTGGAGCTGACCGGCAGCCGTTCCAAGATCGAGTTCCTGCCCTTGCCGATCGATGATCCCAGGCAGCGGCAGCCCGACATAAGCGTGGCCAAGGACGTGCTCGGCTGGACACCGCGCACGCCACTGCGTGAGGGCCTCGGCAAGACGATCGCCTATTTCGACGGGCTGCTGTCTTCCAATCGCAGCGGACATGTCGCCGCCGAATGAAGACCGTTCTTGTTACCGGCGGCGCCGGTTATGTCGGCTCGCATTGCTGCAAGGCGTTTGCTCGTGCGGGCTGGACGGTCGTGGTGCTCGACAATCTCTCGCGCGGCTGGCGCGGGGCCGTGAAATGGGGACCGCTGTTCGAGGGCGATATTGCCGATGCCGATGCCGTCAGCACGGCTTTGGAACGTTACCGTCCGGATGTGGTCGCCCATTTCGCCGCCTATGCCTATGTCGGGGAATCCGTTTCCCGGCCGGAGATCTACTATCGCAACAACAGCTCCGGTACGCTCGTCCTGCTCGAGGAGATGATGAAGGCCGGTATCGGCAGGCTGATCTTCTCCAGCACCTGCGCATCCTACGGCATTCCGGTGCGCACGCCGATCGACGAAGAGCATCCGCAGGTGCCGATCAATCCTTACGGTTGGTCGAAGTTCATGATCGAGCGGATGATCGAGGATTTTTCGCGGGCGCATGGCCTCAGCGCCGTGATGCTGCGCTATTTCAATGCGGCGGGCTGCGATCCCGATGGCGAGATCGGCGAATGGCACGAGCCTGAGACCCATGTCATCCCGCTCGCCATCGAAGCGGCTCTGCGGCAGGATCGCACCTTCACCGTCAACGGCACGGATTTCGACACACGCGATGGCACTGCGGTGCGTGACTATGTGCATGTCTGCGACCTGGCGCAGGCGCATGTGCTGGCCGCCGAAAAGCTGCTCGGCAGCGAGGGCGCCCATGTCTACAATCTGGGGACCGGCAACGGGACGACGGTAAGCGAGCTGGTCGAGGCCGTCAGCCGGCTCTCCGGATCGCCATTGCGCGTCGCGCATGGACCGGCACGGGCCGGCGATCCGCCGATCCTGGTCGCCGCGCGCGGCAAGGCCGAACGGGAGCTCGGCTGGGTGCCTGCGCAATCCGGCATCGACCGCATCGTCGAGACGGCACTGGCCTGGTATCGAGGCCGGCTCTAGTTCCGAAGCAGTCTGTCGAGAGCACCACCGACCGCCTCGAGCGAGAATTTCTGTTCGACGCGGCGACGCGCGGCCAGCCCGAGCCGCCGGCGCAACGCTGTATCAGCCTGCAGCCGTTTCAGGCCGTCGGCGATGTCCTGCGGCCGCTCCTTGGGAACCAGCAGGCCGCCCGACATTTCGCCGTCGGCAAGGATATCCGGCAAGCCCTGTGCGTCGCTCGCCACCACGGGAAGACCGCAGGCCATAGCTTCCAGTGGCGCGACCGGCATTCCTTCGGTGCGGGAAGCCGTGACATAGACATCCGCCGCCGAGAGCCATTGCCGCAGCAGGGCGCGGTCCGTCGTGTAGTCGGAAAGCCAGCGCACATTGGTCAGTCCGCTTTCCTGCAGCAGCGCCGCAAACGGCTCGCGATCCTGGCCGGAACCAATGATCACCAGCTCCGCCCGCGGGTCGCCGGCGAAGGCCGACCACGCTTGCAGGAGGATGTCGAGGCCCTTCCTGCGGATATCGATGCGTCCGTGGTTGATGACGACAAAGGCGTCCGCCTTCAGGCCGAGCACGGCGCGTGCTTCCTGGCGTTCGCTCGCCTGCCACTCCTGCACGTCCAGCGGGTTCGGGATGTCGACGACGTTCAGCCGCAGGCGCCGATAGGCATGCGCGATCCGCTCCCTTTCCGCCGCTGAGGCGACGATCAGTCCGCGGCAGGCGCGCAGCGAAAGCTGCCGGGCGACACCCTCGATCCAGGACAGCGTGCGGTCGCCGCCCTGGAACGTCGCATAGAGTGGCAGGCTCATGCGCCATGCCAGCCAAGTCAGTGCGTCGAAGCGTGTGTATTCGTATTCCTGGGCCAGGATCATGTCGCATCCTGTGCGGGTCAGCACCTCGCGGAACGCCGCGAGCGGTGTCGCCTGCCAGCGCCGTAGGCTGTAGGCGGCATCCGATCCTTCCTTGCGGGCTCGCCAGCCGGGCACCACCCATATCGGCGTGCCGGTGGCGGCGTGGTCGAGGCGGGTGATCTCGCCGACACGCTCGGAGGCGCAGACGATGACGGGCGTGTATCCTGCCAGTTGCAGCGCCGCCGCATAGCCGAACAGCCAGCCGCCGGTCATGCGCCCGGCGAAATCCTCAAGCCGCAGCCCAATCGGGTCGAGGAACTCTTCCGCCACGTCTCCCCACGGAAACAGGGCAACAACGGTGTCGCTCATTTGCGCCAGGCGAAGGCCGTTTCGGTGCCGCGCGTCGATGGCCGATGCAGCATGTAGCCAACCGCTGTCAGCGGCGCCGCCAGCGCGTAGAGCAGCTTGCGGCGGCGCGGGCCGAGCCGTGAGAAGGCGACGTCGTGGAAGAAGGCGGTGACCGGATTGATGAAGGTCGCGCGGCGCTCCGCCGGTCGGCCGAACAGGGCATCGAGTTCGGGGTCGCTATAGCCCCGGCGTACATGGCCCCATTCGCGCATGAGTTCGGATTCGTGCGGGCAGTATCGCCGCATCGCCTTGTAATAGGGATAGTGCCACTCGGCCTCCGGCGTGGAGACGAGCACGCAGCCGCCGGGACGCACCACTCGCAAGGCCTCCTGCGCGGCGCGGTCGTCCTCTTCGATATGCTCGAGCACGTCGAACAGCGTCACCACGTCGAAGCTGTCGTCCGGAAAGGGCAGGGCGCGTGCGTCACCGCAGATGAAGACCGAGCGCTCCCAGCTCGGCTGGCTGTCGGCCAGAGCTGGATCGATGTCCAGCGTGACGATGTCGGCTTCCGGATAGAGCAAGCTTGCCATGCCGCTGCGACCGCCGCCGACCTCCAGCACGCGCCCGCGCCCTTCCAGGCGGGGCGGCGCGACACGATGGATGGCCCGCATCTTCTCGCGATAGAACAACCCGTCGGTCAGGCCGTTGGGGAAGGGGTTGCCGGCGAGGAATGTGCCGAGCGGCGCCTTGTGGCTCATCGGCCTGCTCCTTCGGCGGAAAGTTGCGGCGCTCGCTGTCTGCGCCATTTCGGGCGCAGCAGGAATTGCAGGCCGGCGATCCAGCCCGCCACTTCCGCCGTCAGCGTTTCCGGCCGACCCTGGCGCCCCTCCAGCAGACCCTTGAGGAAGGTCTTCAGGAAATACACGGGAAGCTGACCGAAGATGCGCTGGAGATTGCCGCGGTCGCCGAACGCGTCATATTGCGCGACGAGCGCGGCGACGTGCCCCTTCATGTAGGAGCGGGCCTGGTGCCGCAGCTCCGGCAGTTCGCGGCGATGGTGATGGAAGACCACGGCGCGCGGCTCGTAGAGGCAGGCGCCGCCATGGGCGAGCATCCTGTACCAGAGTTCGGAATCCTCGGAGCAGCCGGCAGCTCCCGCGCCCAGCCGTTCGTCGAACAGGCCGATGCGGTCGAACAGCGCACGGCGGAAGGCCATGTTCGCACCCGCGCCGATCTTCCACACATGCGCCCCGTGCGGCCGCGTCTCTTCGAGGAAACGATGGTCGAAGCGCAGCGGCACGAAGGTCGTGCCGAAGCCGCCCATGTCGAGCTGGAAGATGCGCTGCGCCGGCGTGTCGAGCCGGGCCGGCAGCACCAGGCCGGCCAGCGCCTCGACATCCTTGTCCGCAAAGGCACGCGCCACCTCGGCGGTCCACCCCGGATGAAGCTCGACGTCGTCGTCGGTGAAGGCGACGATGTCGTGGCTGCTCGCGCGAATGCCGGCGTTGCGCGCGACGCTGAGCCCCGGGCGCGGCTCGTGCACATGACGCACTTGCGGAAAGCGCTGGCAGATCGACGCTGCACCGCCATCGCGCGAATTGTCGACGACGATAATCTCGCCGGCAGGGCTGTGCTGCGCCGTCACGCTGGCCAGGCATGCGGCCAGCGCCTCGCCGCGGTCGCGCGTGCAGATTACGACCGAGATGTCGCTGGCGGATGCGGCTGCCGCGGTGGCCAGACGGTCCAGTTCGTCGACGAGATCCGCCGCTTCCGCAAGGTGCGTCAGCGTCAGCGCCTGCTTCGGCCTGCCTTCGAAGGTGGCGCGCAGCGGCGCGCCGAGCGCCGGGCTGCGCGAAGCGAGCTGGGCCGCGCCATATTCCGCCGCGAACTGCCGCAGCTGGGCTTCGCCGAAAGGCAGTTCCTCGGCAAGCGAGGCCCGCATGCCCAGCGGCAGGTCCTTCCACCAGAAGACAGAGAAGGCCGCGGCGTCCCCCGCATGGCTGTCGCTGCGTGTGGTGCTGAGGTCGATATGTCTCACGGCAAGCGCCGTCATGGGTTGGACTCCCGTATCGCCTGCACGCGCGAACGCGAGCGGTCGTATTCGCCGGCAAGGCCACATATGCCGCCCCAGATCTCGGCAAGGCCGAACTTGACGTCGCGGCCGCGAAGACCGCGCATGGCGCGCGCCAGCGCCCGGCCCTGGTCGACGAACCACCAGCGGACCATGGCGCGGTGGCGGGCGCGCAAGGCTTGGTCGCTGCGCCGGCACTTGACCAGAAACGCCATCATGCCGAGTCCCCAGGACCAGTATTGCCGCCTCAACTGGGCGATCGTCTCGCGATGCTCGTGGTAGACGGCGAATTGCGGCTCGTAGACCATCGTGCGGCCGGAACGTAGAACGCGGTAGAAGATATCGAGGTCGCCGCCGCCGGGCAGCGGCGCGCCGGTGTCGAGCGCCTCGTCGAACCCGCCGAGCGACATCAGCAGCGCGCGCTCGAAGGCCATGTTGCAGCCGGCACCGAGCACGCCCGTGCCGACGGGGTGAAGCGGATTGTCGAAGCGGGCGTTGCGGAATTCGTTACGGTAGAAGCCGCGCCCGAAGCCGCCGCGCTGTTCGAAATAGACCTGCGCTTCGGTGTCGAGCCGGTAGGGCAGAACCAGCCCGGTGAAGCCGCCTGCGTCGGGATTGTCGCGGCAGGCCTGGGCAAGGCCCTTCAGCCAGTTGCGGTCGACGACCACGTCGTCGTCGAGATAGGTGATCAGCGTGCCGGTGGCGGCCCGCAGGGCTGCGTTGCGGGCGAAGTCGAGCCCTGCCTTGGGCTCGAAAACGTAGCGGACCCCGTCAAAACGCTCGACCGCTTCGCGTGTCGCCGTATCCGTCGAGGCATTGTCGACGACGACGATCTCCAGCGCCTCGAACGGCGAGTTCGCGCGTACCGCCTCCAGCGAGGCAAGCAGCCGCGACAGCCGCTGCGCCCTGTCCTTGGTGCAGATCGCGATGCTGAGCGAGGGCAGCTCCACATCGGGCGCGTCCGCTGCCAGCTCGTCTTCGAGCTTTGCGATGAGCACGCGTGGGGCGAAGTAGTGGTCCGTAAAGACGCCGAGCTCGCCGACGGCAAAGGTCGAGCCGGCGGGGCGCGAAATCATCTCGAAACCGACCAGCCGGTCGTGCCAGCGCGCGATCAGCCCGATGCCGTTCTGTTCCGGCGCAAGCTCGATCGCCTGGAAGGGCTTGGACAATTCGATTTCCACGATCCGGTATGCCATCCCGCGTCTACCTCGCCGCCACGACGGACAGGTGTCCGGCCTGAAGATTGTAAAGCCGGGCAAAATGGCCGGGCTGCTCGAGCAACCGGTCGGGTGGGCCGACCTCGACGACACGCCCCTTCGACATCACGATGATCTGATCGGCTGCGCGCACGGTCGAAAGGCGGTGTGCGATGACCACCAGCGTGCGGTTCTGCGAGAACTGTTCGAGCGCCAGCTGGAAGGCCTGTTCGGTCTCGACGTCGAGGGCGTTGGTCGCCTCGTCGAGCAGCAGGATGTCGGGGTCGCGCAGGATGGCGCGGGCAAGGGCGATGCGCTGCCGCTGTCCGCCGGACAGCCGCATGCCCTGGTCGCCGATCCTGGTGTCATAACCCTCGGGCAATGCGGCGATGAAGTCGTCGGCCCTGGCGATCCGAGCCGCTTCCCTGATCTGGTCAGGGTCGGCATCGAAATCGGCATAGCCGATGTTTCCGGCGATCGTGTCGTTGAACAGCGAGACATCCTGCGACATCACCGAGAGCCGTTCACGCCAGCTGTGCAGGTCGAATTCGGGCAGTGCGGTTCCGTCGGCGGCGATCTCGCCCGAGCTTGGGTCGCGGAAGCGGAACAGCAGCGACATCACGGTCGACTTGCCGGCGCCGGACTCGCCGACAATCGCCGTGGTCTTGCCGGCAGGGATGCTGAACGAGACGTCGTCGAGCGCCAGCGGTTCGCCGGGCGCATAGCGGAACGAGACGCCGCGGAACTCGACTGCCTGCCGGACCGGCTGCACGGGGAGGCTTCCACTCTTCAGGAAAGGCGTGTCGGTGGCGCGCAGGAAGTCGTCGACATCGTCGATCGCCGCGCCGATGCCGTCGAGCGCGATCTTCGACTGCAGCAGTTCCTTGACCGGCCCCTGCAGGCGGTAGAGCAGCGACAGGAAAGCCGCCAGCGCGGCGATGCCGGTGCCGCTCCGTTCCGCAGCCAGGATCAGGATGCCGATCATGATGGCGATCGACATCTCCGAAACCGGTCCCGGCGCCGCCCACAGCATGTCGAGGCGCAGCAGCCGCTGGCGTACCCGGTCCGATATCCGTCGCAGGCGCTGGCTCTCATAGTCCTCGCGGGCAAAGGCGCGGATCAGCTGCAGGGCGTTGATGCTTTCCCACATGCGCAGCCCGAACTGCTTGTTCTCCTCAACGACCGCCTTGCCTGTCTCGTCGGCGCGGCGCGTCGCGAAGCGGATGGCAAATGCCGCCACCGCAAGGAACAGCAGCGAAAGCAGCGTCAGGCTGACCGAGATCGCCAGCATCAGCGCGACGAAGACCACGAAGGTGCAGGCGCAGATGATCAGCCGGTAGCAGAGGCTGAGCCCCTGGCTGAGCTTCCAGGTGTTGTTGGCGATGGTGGTGACGATGTCGGCGCGCTTGCTTTCGACCCGGTAGTCGATGCAGGAGCTGATCGTCTGTTCGAACACCCGGCATCTGAGCTGATGCGCGACCTGTCCGTCGACATAGCGGGTCACCCAGGTGTTGACGAGGTTGACGGCGATCTTCAGCAGGATGCTCACGCACAGCACCATCACCAGAACCGCTGTCACATAATGCTCGGGGATCGGCGACAGGATGCGCTCGAACAGCGGTCGCCACCGGCTGGGCTCCGCCGTCGCACCGAGGCTTTCGATGAGCGGGATGAACAAGAACAGTCCTGCGCCTTCCAGCACGGCCCCGACGAGTCCGAGCGCGACGATGGATGGTCCGGCCCAGGAAGGTGCATCCGCCAGGCGGAAGATCCTTCGCATGCGCGCCAGAAGCGACGGCCTCACCATGCCATCTCCTCATAGGGCGGCCTGGGCTGGGCGCCGCGCACGCGCCGCCAGCCGGTCTTGGCCCATTGCGGCACGAGCCGGGCGCGGCAATAGGTGTCGAGCATGCCGGGCAGGCGCGACACCGCCATGCGGGGTTCCAGCGCCAGCAATTGCCGCATCAATTCGCCGGCGGCGAGCAGGCGGCCGCCGACCAGTGCCCGGACGACGAGCCATTGCAGCATGTCGACCAGATGCGCATCGAGTTCGCCGCGCAGCTCCGGATGCTTTTCCCTGAATTCGGCAAAGACGATCTCGCAGGAGCGCAGCATCTGCTTCACGTCGCTCGACATGTTCGTGTTGGTCATGCGGTAGCCGACCAGATATTGCGGCACGACGCGGAACTCGAACTGTTCGGCCACGCGCAGACAGATCAGCATGTCTTCGCAGCCCTGCGCGTGTCGGTCCCGCAAGGAGGGATCGAAGCCGCCGGCGGCTTCGAAGGCGGCGCGGCGCAGCATCATCGAGCTGCCATTGCCGACGAAGTTGTTGCGGCACATGGCCTGCAACACCCAGCCTTCGGCCAGCGGGCGGTTGTTGAGCGAATAGACGCGGCTTTCGGCATCGATCTGCGCGAACCAGCAATAGGCAAGGCCCGCAATGGAGCCGGCTTGCTGCAGCGCCAGGACTTGCTGTTCCACCTTGGAGGGCGCCCACAGGTCGTCGGCGTCGACAAAGGCCAGGAATTCGGCATCGGTAGAGGCGGCGCCGAAATTGCGCGCGGCGGCCACGCCGCTGTTCTGTTGCCTCAGCAGGCGAATGCGCGGGTCCCGCCGCGCGTAGCTCTCAACGATGGAGGCCGATGCATCGGTCGAGCCATCGTCGACCACGATGATGTCGAGCGCGCCATAAGTCTGGCGGCAGACGCTTTCCAGCGTCGAACCGACAGTGCGCTCGCCATTGTACATCGGTACGATGACGGCGACCGGAACGTTGTCGATTTTCACCGGGCAGCGGTCCTCGAACGGTCAGGCCCGCGGCGATACATGCTGGAATCCGACATCGATGAAACTCCTGAGCACAAGTTCCCTTGCCCAAAAAGCCCAATGCCACCCGTAGTCGCGCCGATCGAAATGATATCCCGACACGCCGGTTGCCATGGCGCGCCGAGCAACGCGTCTGACATAGGGTGAACAAAAATGGTCACATTGCGGCGCGGCAAGGCACTGCCTGCTGCTGTCCGGTCAGCTTTCTTAACAGTGTGAAATAGCTTTTGAAGCCTAGGGTACAGCCTTCAAAGACCGACTGAATGTCTGAGAAGAGATCGGATGCTGAACGGCAGCTATCACTGAGAAGCAAATCAAATCCGACCGTTCGCAACCGGCACCAAAACCGCCGCTGCTGTCACGGGTAGAGGTAGTACTTGGACCATTCCTCTTTGAGGATCTTGTCTCCGATCCGGTAGCCGAAGTTCAGCACCTCCATATGATCGGGCGCTGTTTCGCATTTGAATTTCAGCCGGTACCACTCGCCCCGGCTGCGGAAGGCAGCAACCTTGCTCTTGATGGAATCTTCCGTCATTTCCGGCTGGCCGAAGGCATAGGCCACGACCCGGTCGGCCTTGTAGTGCGGGTCGTCATGCGTGATCCGGTCGAGCACCTCCGCGTCGCAACGCTGTTCCAGCCGCGTCTGCGGATCGAGCTTCAGCAATCCGGCTTTCAGGCGACTGTCGAGGGCATGGGCTGTTGAACTGGCCGCCAGGATGGCGAGCGCGGTGAGCAAGGCTGTTCTCATGGCCCGGGAAGCCACCATATTTTGTCCGACTAATCAACCCGTCACGAAGCCTCACGCGGGGACAGAAGGGCAAACCCCGCGACCGGTAACCGGCAACGCACCGCGAGACCCGCCGAGTTTGGCCGAAATGCCAAATAATTTGTCCTGATCGCCAATTTCGGACAGAGACGGCCTCGCCTACGCTGTCTGGAGGGTGGATTTCTCGTTGATGTTTCTGTTGCGCGCAGCCGTGGGAGCGGCCGGCGGAGGGGCGGCTTGCGCTTCGCATGGCGCAATCAACGGGGTCGCATCGCAAGACTTGAAGCCGCGCCGGCTTCGAGTAGGGGAACCTTGGAGGAGAAGATGAAAGAAAAACCCTTTACCGGAGCCGAATATCTCGAAAGTCTCCGGGATGGCCGTGAGATCTATATCTACGGCGAACGGGTCAAGGACGTTACGACCCATCCCGCGTTCAGGAACAGCGCGCGCTCGATCGCACGCCTTTACGATGCGCTTCACGACGATACCGGCGGCGTGTTGACGACCCCCGTCGACAACGACCAGGGCACGTTCACCCACAAGTTCTTCAAGACGCCGCGCACGGCCCAGGATCTGCGCGAAAGCCGGGACGCCATCGCCGCCTGGCAGCGCATGGTCTATGGCTGGCTCGGCCGCACGCCCGACTACAAGGCGTCGCTGCTGGCGACGATGGATGCCAACAGTGCGTTCTATGCGCCTTACCAGCAGAATGCGCGCGACTGGTACAGGAAGGCGCAGAACCGCGTTCTTTATCTCAACCACGCCATTGCCCATCCGCCGATAGACCGGCACCTGTCGACAGATGCCGCCGGCGACGTCTGCGTGCATGTCGAGAAGGAAACCGACGCGGGCATCGTCGTTTCGGGCGCGAAGGTCGTGGCAACGGGCTCGGCGTTGACGCACTACAATTTCGTCGCCCATTACGGCATGGTCATCAACAAGAAGGAATATGGCGCGGTCTTCATCTCCTCGATGGACACGCCCGGCGTCAAACTGATCTCGCGCGCCTCTTATGAATTCCAGGCGGCGGCGGTCGGCAGTCCTTTCGACTATCCGCTGTCCAGCCGGCTGGACGAGAACGATTCCATCCTCGTCTTCGACAAGGCGCTGGTGCCGTGGGAAAACGTCCTCGCTTACGGTGATATCGAACGCAGCAGTTCCTTCCTGGTTCGCTCCGGCTTCATTCCGCGCTTCACGCTGCATGGGATGACCCGCCTGGCCGTCAAGCTGGATTTCATTGCCGGCATGGTGCTGAAGGCGGTGGAAGCCACCGGGGTCAAGGATTTTCGTGGCGTGCAGGCCCAGATCGGCGAAATCATCGCCTGGCGCCATCTGTTCTGGTCGCTCACCGAGGCCATGATCGCCAATCCGACCGTATGGGAAGGCGATACCATGCAGCCCAACACCGAGGCGGGCCTGGCCTATCGCGTTCTGGCGCCCATTGCCTACCAGCGCATCAAGGAGATCATCGAGAACAATGTCGCCAGCGGCCTGATCTATGTGAACTCCAGCGCCGCCGACTGGAAGAGCGGCGAGATCCGCCCTTATCTCGATCGCTATCTGCGCGGCTCGCACGGCATCGAGGCGGTCGATCGCATCAAGCTGATGAAGCTGCTGTGGGATGCGATCGGAAGCGAGTTTGGCGGTCGCCACGAACTCTATGAGCGCAACTATGCCGGCAACCACGAGGATACGCGCATCCAGACACTCATGCACGCGCAGGCCACGGGTCTTGCCGCCGACTGGCGCGGCTTTGTCGAGAAGTGCATGGGCGAATATGACCTGGACGGGTGGACGACGCCCGACTTCGTAAACCCGGATGACATCAGCCTGATTGGCCGTCGGTGAAATCCTTCACGTGGCGCAGGAGATGCCTGCGCCACCATCCTGGGTGGTGATCATGACTGATGTTTCGCCTGCTGCGATGCGCAAGACGCTCGGCCGTTTCTGCACCGGCGTCACGGTGATCGCGATCCAGCATGAAAATGGCGTTCACGCCATGACTGCCAACGCGTTCATGTCCGTGTCGCTGGAGCCGCCGCTGATCCTGGTGTCGATCGACAAGCGCGCCAGGATGCGGAACTATCTCGACCGGCCTGGCTGCGCCTTCGGCGTTTCGGTGCTGCATTCCACGCAGGAAGCCGTCGCCTGGCATTTTGCCGGCCGCCCCGTCGCCGATGGCGAGACGGCGATCGACGTCGACGAAAACGGCTTCCCGTTCGTCATCGGCGCGATCGCCCACGTCGCCTGCAGCCTCGAGCAGGCCCACGACGCCGGCGACCACACGCTCTATATCGGGCGCGTCTCGCGCCTGTGGAGTGGAACAGGCGAGCCGCTGCTGTTCCACAGCGGCAAGTTCGAACAGATCGAAAAGAGGGTGCTGGACGAACGCTGGGCCTGACGGAGTTCAGCCCGCCAGAATCCGGCTCGCGAAACGGCGGGGGGTCACGCCGACCTCCTTCTTGAACATGGTCACGAAGGAAGCGGGGCTTTCGTAGCCCAGATCCTGTGCGATCTCCTTGATCTGCCGGCCTTGCATCATCAGCGTCGCCGCCGCCACGACATGGGCGTGGCGGCGCCACTTGTCCAGGCTCAACCCGGTTTCGGCCTTGAACAGGCGTGCCATGTTGCGCTCGCTCATGCCGATGCTTTTCGCCCAGCCCGGCAATGTCTTCTTGTCGTCCGGCTTGGCCAGCAGCGCATCGCAATAGGCACGCAGGCGTGGATCCAGCGGCAGCGGCAGATCCAGGAAACCGGGCGGGGCGGCGAGCAGCTCGTCGATCAGCACCCAGGAGAGACGATCCTCCGGTCCGCCTGTCTCATAGCTGTCCGGCAGCAGCGCCATCCTTTGGATAAGCGCCTTCAGGAAGGGCGAAACGCCGACGGCAAAGCAGCTCGAATGCATGCCTCGGGCGATCGCCGACTGCATGAAGATGACGAACCCGGTAGCGTCGCCGATGCTGCGAAACCGATGCACGATGCTGCCTGGGACCCAGATGCCGCTCTGCGAGGGAGCAATCCAGACCCCTTCATGCGTCTCGAGCCTGACCATGCCGCTGGTGACGAAGATCAGCTGGCCCTGCTCGTGCTGATGAAAGGGCAGGTTCCAATGCTCCGGCACGTCTTCGAGATTGGCAACCGAAATCCGCGCCGTGCTGTTGTGAGGGTATTTCGTGTCGAAGTCGCTCAGCGCTTCAGGGACAGCTATGGCACGCACTGGTCATCCGCTTCGCTCCCGTAGCGATCAATGACGGGAGATTAAAGGCTGGGACAACGGATTATCAAGTGAGGGATGACGGTGTCGATCGGACGCTTCACGCACGTCGCGTGCCACGCTTCATCGTTCCCCGATCTCGATTGTGGAGAACAGCTCGTCGACCTTGCCTTGCAGCCGGTAGCCGCCCTTGTCGTAGGTCAGGTCGAACCGTGTCGTCTTTCCCGGCCGCTCGTCGGTCTGGCAATCGTCCGCCGTGGGTTTCGAGGTGGCGAGGGTTTCGCTCTGCTCCACTTCGAGAGCGCGGTAGCGCGCGCTGGTTTTCGGGCCGAGCGTTACGGTGCGCTTCACCGTGGTCATCTCACCCTGGCAATTGCCGTCGTTCTCGCCATTGCCGCGCTCCACGATCAGCCCGTCCAGCACGCGTTCGATGCGGCCTTTGTCGAAGGTGTAGAGCCACAGCGCCTGCTCGTTGTAAGGGTTCACCCGCGAGCTGCCATATTGCGTGGTGCGCAGGCCGAAGGCGCGCAGGCCCTCGGTGACGTCGTAGCGGGCCGTATCGAGGCTCATGTCGCTGAACCGGATCGCGTCGGAGAAGGCCATGCCCGGTTCGAGGCGCCGCGCCAGCGGCTTGCCGGCGCGGTTGGTGACGAGGATTTCGACATCGCCCTTGTTCGAGCCCTCGTCGGCTGGTTTTGCCTCGAGCAGCGGTACGGCAGCCAGCATCAGTTCCGGCCGCCAGGGCCAGGCCTTGCAGACAACGTCGTCGGGCTGGATCGAGCGCTCGAAATCGCCGCCTTTGACCAGCAGGCCGTCCTCGCTTTGCTGCGCATTCGGATAGGCTTGGGCGAGCAAGGGCTCGGTGATGGCGCATTGGGCGAGCGCCGGGGCAGGCAGGATGAAGGCGAAGACGGCGAGGGCAAGCTTCATGGAGGCGTGTTCCGGGAAGGGCGGTCCGACATCGATACACGAAGTCTATGGTCTGGCGTAGCCGCCCTGGTGTTTCCGGACCGCCGGTGATGGCCGCAACGGTCCAAGCCCGGGGGCGCAGCGTAGCAAAAAAGCCCGCCCGCTACGCCAACCTCTGGCGCTTCGGTGCCTCGAACAAAGTCCGGACGCTTTCCGCCGGCGCCGGCCGGCCGACGTGGAAGCCCTGGGCGTGGTCGATGTCGAGCCTGCGCAGCAGTGCCATCTGCTCCTCGCTTTCCACCCCTTCGACCAGGATTTTGGGGCCCCGGTTCCGGAGCAGTCCGACAATGTCCTGGAACATGGCGCGGCCGCGCGGCGTCACGCAGTCGTGCAGGAAGGAGCGGTCGATCTTCACCGTGTCGAAATCGATCAGCCTGAGCCAGGAGAGACCCGCAAAGCCGGTACCGAAATCGTCGAGCCAGACCTTTATGCCGAGCAGCTTCAGGTCGCTGATGCAGCGCAGCACATCGGAATGCATCTCCATTTCCAGCCCCTCGGTGATTTCCAGGGCGAGCCGATCGCCGGTCACGCCGGCCTCGCCGAGCGCGGCCGCCACGGAGGCGGCGAAACCCGGCGCCTTCAGTTGGACGGGGGAGACGTTGACGCTGATCGTGCGGATGTGCTCGTTGGACATCAGTTCGCGGCAGGCTGTCCTGATCGCCCAGCGGCCGAGTTCCAGGATCGTCCCCGTCCGTTCCGCCACAGGGATGAACAGGCTGGGCGGCACCGCCGTCTCGTCCGGCATGGTCAGGCGCATCAGGGCTTCCATCGCCTCCACATTGCCGGAGCGCACATTGGCGATGGGCTGGAAGACGAGGGAAACCAGCCTGCGCTCGATGGCGATCTTCAAAAGCGCCGCGATATTCTCGCTTTCGTCGCTGGTTTGCGGATCGTTCGGGTCGAAAAGATGCACGCAGTTGCGGCCGTCGGCCTTAGCCAGATACAGGGCTCGGTCCGCCTCCTGGATGATCCTCTCGAGCTTGGTTCCTGCCTCATCCCGCGTGAATGCCGCGCCGACCGAGACCGTCACCATCTGGGAACCATCCCGGCGCTCGTTGTGGGTGATCGCCAGCGCTTCCACTTCCCGGCGGATGTCCTCCGCGAGATCGAGGACGTCTTCATGTCTTTTCAGTTGGGCCAGAACGATGAACTCTTCGCCGCCGTAGCGGCCGATGGAAGCGTTGCGTCGCTCCACCACCAGGTGGCGCAGGCTGTCGGCAACCTCCATCAGGCAGCGGTCGCCCTTCTGGTGGCCGTAGTAGTCGTTGAACCGCTTGAAGAAGTCGACGTCGATGAGCAGCACCGCAAAAGTGCTGCCATCACGCTGCCAGCCATGCCACAGGTCCCGCAATCGCTCGTCAACGGCGCGGCGGTTTTCCAGCCCGGTCAGCGGGTCGGTCCGCGACAGCTTCAGCAGCGCCTTGCCTCTCTCCGTGGCTTCCCTGTGCTGGTTTCGAGCTTCGAGTGCATTCAGGAAGACGTTGAAGCGCTCCCTGTTCAATTTCCAGTTTATGTAGGAGGTGAATACAAAACACGAGATGTAAAAAGCGCCAAAGACCAGCTTGTAGGTCAATGTCGATGGTATGAAATAGTTCACCGCATAGAGTATTGAAAGGATAATGGCTGATGTGATGACAGAAAACCTGAACTGGAACGTGAAGAACAGGTTGGCGCTCATCATGAATATGGTTCCGAAAACCATATAGTATGAAACGCTTTCCTGATTGCCGCTTGCAGCCGTTGGCACCAGCCAGCCGATATAGCCAAGGATGATCGCGCCGGCGCAGGTGACGTCCAGCCACTTGGTGGGTGCGTGGAAGCGCAGCAGGGTTTCCAGGGTGAGAAGCGCGGTCACGCCGACCGCGAGGCGCGCCGCGATGGTGTAGAACGCGACATCCGGCACCAGCAGAATGTCCGAGAAGGCAAACAGCAGGTAGATGACGACGGCGATGTAGAGTCCTGGACGGGCTGCCGTTCTGCGTGCGGCCTGGGATTCCTTGTGGAAGAGCGCCCGCAATTCGGCGGCCTCGGGCAGAGCCTCCGTCTGGATGGCCGGCTCCACGGGCGCGAGTTCACCCACTGCCGATATCGCATAATTGCTCATCGCCGAGAGACCTCTCAGGAGGGGCTTTTGCAACCCGTTTGTTGCTTCCGGCCTCAACGCAGAACAGCTCCAACGTGCGAGGGCGATCTCGGCGACTCGCAGACTATGCGGGGTCAGGCAACAAGGTTGGGTTAATCGCGCACGGAATCCGGCGCGAAATGCTCTGGCGCAATCAAACGCGGTAAATGGTGCGTTAACGATAACGTTAGAATGCGACCCAGCGCGGCTTTGCAGGGGGACGGCTTCGCGCTATGAACGTGCCGGGCTGTTAACGGGTTGTTAACCATAGGGGTTTCGGGTGGCCACTGTCCTCGACGGCAAGAGTCTGATTACGGAAGAAACGATCGCAGCCAATCTCGGAAGAGGGCTGGACGACCGAAGCGAAGCCTTCGAAACGGCGCGCGCCGAGCTCGCGCTCATCCTGCTCACCACGCAGCAGCAGATCGCCCTGAAGAAGGGGCCGGCTGAAATCATCCGCCCGCTGATGGCGCGTCTCGAGGCGCTGCGGCTGAAGCTTCATGACGACACCTGGAACGCGCTTGCGCCGATCATCCAGAACCACCCGGTGCTCGACTATTTCCTGGAAGACCCGCTGACACGCTGGTCGTTCGAGAAGCCGCGTGGCTATTCCGGCGACGCCGAGCTGCTGGACTACATCTATTGCGATCCGCATGTCGCCGACGCTGTCGCCGGCGCTTCCGAAATCGGCAAGGCGCTCTATGCCTATACCCAGAACGTGCCTTCCTGCGTGGCGGCGCGGGAGCGGCGCGACCTACTCGCCCGCTATGTCGACGCAATTGCCGAAAAGCGCGGACCTGAAACCGAGGTCCTGGCTGTCGCCGCCGGCCATCTGCGCGAAGCGAACCTGTCCACCGCCTTGCGCGAGAAGCGGCTGAAGCGCTGGGTCGCGCTCGACCAGGATCCGCTCAGCGTCGGCCTCATCTCCCGCGACTTCGCCGGCACCGCGGTGGAAACGGTCGACGGTTCCGTACGCACCTTGCTGACCAGGGGCCACAAGCTCGGCAAATTCGACTTCATCTATGCGTCGGGCCTCTACGACTATCTGCAGGACAAGGTGGCGGTGAAGCTCACCAAGACCTGCCTGCAGATGCTGAAGCCGGGCGGCACCTTCCTGTTCGCCAACTATGCAGAGGGCAATCCGGACGCCGGTTACCGCGAAACCTTCATGAACTGGGTGCTTCTGCTGCGCTCCGAAGCCGACATGTGGAACGTCGTCAACGCCAGCGTCGATCGCAACAAGGTCGATGTGCAGGTGTTCTTCGGCGAGAACCACAACGTGCTCTACGCGGTGATCGAAAAGCACGATTGAGCGCTTCTGGCACGCGAGGCCCGGCGATGCCGGGCCTTTGCCTTGGCACGTCGGGCGGTCCGGGCGTGAACATCACCAACGTTCCGGAATGGATCCCCGACACTCTCCAGTCGCTTTGCTCCTTTCGAGGTCGAGGATGACGGTTGCATGGGTGGCCGGCGCAAATTGTCGGCGTGGCGCGCTTGGCAGGTCTGGTTTTCTGTTCACCATCGCCGATTACCAGCGTTTCGCCCTCGTAGATCGCCGGTGCGGGGTGCCAGCGTCAACAATTAGCGCCGGCCATAAATGAAGCCAGTCATCCTCGACCTCGGAACGACCGTAGGGAGTGGAGAGTGTCGGGGATCCATTCCGGAACGCTGACAAAGGCACCGCGGTCCAGATCCAGCTTCTGTGCCTGCCGCACGTCCTGCGACAATACAGGAGCGATCACACCCCGCCTCGACCCGGCGAAGCTGCTATGAAGGGTCTCCCCATGATTCTCCATGCCGTAGCAAATGAACACCGCCGCCCTCGAAATCCTCAAGACCGTTTATGGCTATGATGCCTTCAGGGGGCCGCAGGCGGACATCGTCGAACATGTCGTTGCCGGCAACAACGCCTTCGTGCTGATGCCGACGGGCGGCGGCAAGTCGCTCTGCTACCAGATCCCCGCCATCGTTCGTCCCGGCATGGGTCTCGTCGTTTCGCCGCTGCTGGCGCTGATGGCCGACCAGGTGACGGCGCTGCGCCAGGCAGGCGTGCGGGCGGCAGCGCTCAACTCCGACCTTGCGCTGGACGACCGCCGCGCCCTGTGGCGCGATATCCGCGCCGGCGCGCTCGACCTGCTCTATGTCGCGCCCGAAACCTTGGCTCGGCCGGACGTGCTGGAGCTTTTGGAAGGCGTGAAGCTGTCGCTGATCGCCATCGACGAGGCGCACTGCCTGTCGCAATGGGGGCACGATTTCCGTCCTTCCTATCGCCAGCTCGACGCGGTCGTGGCGCGTTTTGGCAAGGTACCGCGCATGGCGCTGACGGCCACCGCCGACGAGCCGACGCGCGCCGAGATCCTGTCGCATCTCGATATCGCCGAGACCGACGCCTTCATCGCCGGCTTCGACCGTCCCAACATCCGCTACGCCATCGAGGAAAAGGACAATCCGCGCGCGCAGCTCAAGGAATTCCTCAAGCGTTACGAGGGCGAGAGCGGCATCGTCTACTGCCTGTCGAAACGCCGGACCGAGGAAATCGCCGCCTGGCTGCAGGGCCTCGGCTACGATGCGCTCGCTTATCATGCCGGCATGGACAAGGCGGCGCGCGAAGCCAACCAGATGCGCTTCCAGCATGGCGAGGCGGTCATCATGGTCGCCACCGTCGCCTTCGGCATGGGCATCGACAAGCCGGACGTACGCTTCGTCGCCCATGTCGACCTGCCGGGCAGCATCGAGGCCTACTACCAGGAGACCGGCCGCGCCGGCCGCGACGGCCTGCCGTCCGATACGCTGATGCTCTACGGTCATGAGGATATCGCGCTGCGCAGCCGCTTCATTGAGGAGTCGGAGGCGCCCGACCAGCGCAAGCGCATGGAGCGGCAGAAACTCGATGCGCTGCTGGGCCTTGCCGAGACGGCGCGCTGCCGCCGGCAGGTGCTGCTGTCCTATTTCGGCGACCATTGCGAACCGTGCGGCAATTGCGACACCTGCGCGGAGCCGCCGAAACTGTTCGATGGGGCGATTGCCGCGCAGAAGGTGCTGTCCTGCATCTACCGCACCGGCGAGCGGTTCGGACAGGCCTATGTCGTCGACGTGCTGCTGGGCGCGGACAACGAGCGCATCGCCCAGTTCGGCCATGACAAGATCTCCACCTTCGGCATCGGGAAAGAGCACGACAACCGCACATGGCGGGCGATCCTGCGCCAGCTGATCGCGCTGCGCTTCATCGCAGTCGACCTCGCCGGCCATGGCGGCCTGTCGATCGCGCCGACCGGCCGCGACTTCCTGCGCGAGAAGCCGGCGCTGATGCTGCGCATGCCGGCGCCGCCGCGCGCCAGGCGCGGCAAGGTGGCCCGCAGCAACGCGCAGTCCGCTATCCCTGATCAGGACAACGACCTGTTCCAGGCCTTGCGCCGCAAGCGTACGGAAATCGCCCGCGCACAGAACGTGCCACCCTATGTGATCTTCCACGACAAGACCCTGATCGAGCTGGCGGCCGCGCGCCCCGCCTCGCGCACTGAGATGGCTGGCGTGCCCGGTGTCGGCGAAGCCAAGCTCGACCGGTATGGGCCTGCGTTCCTTTCGGTGATCGCCGAGCACGGGTGAGGGAGAGGCAACCCCGACGGTCGGCACCTCCCTTCACCTGCCTGCCGGCATTTGGAGAACGTCGCCGTAAAACCTATCTTCGCCATGCGTCATTGCGGAGGACAAATTCATGCGAGCAATGCAGGTCCTTGGTGCCGTCGTCTGGCTGTTTCTCGCCGGCGTGGCATCGTCTCAGGCAAATCCGGCATTTGCGCCGATCGAAATCCGCCTCGTCGTGCAAAAGCCGGCGCATGGAACGGCAATTGCCGTCCTGGGCGGTGAACGAACGGTCGAGGTTGAATCCCAAACGCTCCTGGGTCCGTCCGATTTTGTGGCTGTCGGCGACGTGGAATGGGTCGAAGGCAAGCCGGGTTTCAACGTTCGGCTCACCCCGGAAGGCATGAAGAAGTGCGAGCAGGTTACCACCGACAACGTCGGCCGAACGCTCGCGATCATCGTGGACGGCAAGATAGTCATGACGCCGAAGATTCTTGACCCGGTGCGGTCGGAAGGGTTCCTCCTCACTGTGAACACCGAATCCGAGGCTCGGGAACTCGCCGCGAAGGTCCGCGAGGTCGTTGCTCCCAAGTAGCTGCTGGCGTGCCTGCGGCCACGTATCGTGCCTTATGGGATGAAATCCTCGAGGAGGCGCGAGATCGTGCTTCGCCCCAGCGCGCTCATGGTTGGATTGGTGAGCCGATAGTACCAGACAAGGCCCATCGCCTGCTGGAGCGCCCAGGCGGCGCTTCGCCTCCGTTCCAACTCACTGGCCTGCATAGTGTCGAAAAAGACGGCCCGGCGGTCGCGGTCGAGCAGATGCCACGCAACGACGAGATCGAGCGAAGGATCGGCTGGACCGAAACCGCCACCGTCGAGCACACCGATCAGGTTTTCCCTCCGCACCAGGAGATTCGTCGGGATGAGATCCTTATGGCTCATTGCCTCGCTCTCCGTGGAAGGCAGTTCGCGCAACACAGCCCACATGTGCCGCAGACGTGCCACATCGAGGAGGCCCTCGCTGTTGGAGAAGCATACCGCCATCCAATCGTCATGATCGGGGAGGTGTCCGCCTCGCCCTTGCCCGTCGAAGCGCCGCCCCCTGACATCCGCCGCGCGAAGCGAGGTCACGAGGCTCGCGAGATCGAGGGAGAAGGCCGGCGAGCCGCTCAACCCGTTCGGCGTTGCCGTTTTCCCTTCTATCCAGCTCTGCACGAGCCAGGGCATCGGATATGTCAGGCCGGGCTTGCCTATCCCGACTGGTTGGGGGCTTGGGAATGGGCAGCACGCCCTCAATTCGTTCATGGCAGCGGCTTCCGCCCGCAGCAGGTTGCCGCACGCGGTTGGATCCATCAATCGCAGGGGGAAGCGTGCCGCGTATCTCGAACCGATGCGAAAAATTGCGTTGACGGTTCCTGCGGTTGCCACCGCTACGATTGTCTCGCCTTCAAACTGAGGAAACTGATCACGGATCAAGTCCCGCGCCAGCTCTGTTTCGATGTGCACCTGGTCGCTATGCATCCGTCGCCACTCTCATTGAGGTCCGTCTCCCGCGCTCGCGGCGACGACGCTATCGGATCTTGATTTTTGGGGTTAGATCCTTCTCGTCATGAGCGGAAGGCCGGTATCTCCATAGTCACGACAAGCCCGGCCTCGGCAGGCGTCGCCCATATGCGCCCACCATGCAGCTCAAGCGAATGCTTGGCGATGGCAAGGCCGAGACCGTGGCCGCCGATGGATGGATGGTCTCCAACGCGCGCGAATGGGGTGAATATCTCTGCGAGATGTTCGGGCGCAACGCCCGGGCCGCAGTCACTGACGGTTACTCTCAGAAACTGGTCCCGCTCGAGCGATGCATGCACGGAGACGGTGGTGCCTGCGGCCGTATAGTTCAACGCGTTGCGTATGACATTCTCGAACGCCCGAAAGAGCAGCTCTCCGTCGACCTCGGCAACGAATGTCTTCTGTCCACTGAGCCGAACGTCGACATTCCTCTTTTGCCCTTCGAACGATGCGTCTTCGGCAATGATTTTGAGTACGCCGATCACGTCCATCTGTTGGCGTTCGGCCGACGCAAGCGATCCTGATCCCAGACGCGCCAAGGTGAGGATCTGCTCGACCAAGGTGTTGAGTCGCTCAATCTCGCGATCCATCCGGGCAAGCATCGTGCCGGCCTTCGCAGGCTTTTGCCGCAGCACACCCAACTCGACCTGGAGGCGGGAAAGCGGGGATCGCAGTTCGTGCGAAATGTCTTGATAGAGCCTCTGCCGGTTCGCGTGCAGCGTCTGCAGTTTTTCCGCGGTGACATCGAAATCACGCGCGAGGTCGGAAACTTCATCCCGGTGTCTTTTGAGCTTCTCCCCAATCCGCGTCGCGAAGTCTCCGCTCGCCAACCTGTGAAGGCCGTCCTTGAGCATGACAATGGGGCCGGTGAGGTATTTCGCAAGCCAGAATGAGGCAAGCAAACTGGCCAGCACACAGCCGAGCAGCGGGAAGAAAAAAATCGACTTGAAGAGCTGGTACGCGCTGTCCTGGCGCGTGACCGCGATCTTGAAACACCGGTCGCCGGTGGCAATGATGCGGCTGTCGAAACCGGCATGCTGCTCTTCTGTCGGGCAGCGCCGGGACGTGGCGTCCACGGCAATTTCATCGATCTCCGGACGCAAGGAGGAGACCGAGACCAGCGCTGCAGCCACCTTCCTGGCGGTATCGATGTGGTCTGTCGTGATCAGGTTTTCGATCAGATCGAGCGTAAGGGGCGGCGAGTTCCGGGAATTGTTCTCCGCCGGAAGCTGGGATTCGGCGAATTTTGCGAGGGGAACTATGGTGCCGATCATCCCGGCCATCGATAGCCAGATCGTCAGAAACAGTCTTCGGAACAGACGGTTCATGAAGACGTCTGAATGAGCTGGTATCCTTGTCTTCGCACCGTCCTGATCCATGGCTGTCCGTCGTCGCGCAAGCCCAGTTTTTGCCTGATGCTGCTTATGTGGACATCTATCCGTCGATCGAAAGAAGCGAGTGCTGTGCCAAAGACCTGCCTGGACAGATCATTCTTCGTGACGATCTGTCCTGCCTCGCGGATCAAGACTTCCAGCAGGCTGAATTCGGTTCCGGTGAGCTCCAGCCGACGGCCCTCGCATGTCGCCGTTCTCGATCCCGGGTAGACTTCCAGCGCATCTGCCCGAAGCACACGCGGCGCCGCACTGCCGGAAGGCCCCCCAATTCGGCGAAGAATGGCGCGCAGCCGCGCGACAATCTCGTCTGGAGAACAGGGTTTGGGGACATAGTCATCGGCCCCGAGATTAAGCCCGGTGATCCGGTCGATATGTTCTCCCCGCGCGGACAACATCAGCACCGGAATCTCGCTGGAGACACGGATCTTCCGCAGCACGTCAATTCCATTGATGCGGGGCATCATGACGTCGAGAACGACGATATCGTGATGGCCTGATATGGCTTCCTGAAGGCCAAGCCGCGGATCGTTCGCCGCTCGGCAAACGAAACCTTCCTCGCCCAGATATTCGATGAGGAGCGAAGTCAGCTCCTCGTCGTCATCGATCAACAATACCTTTGCCATCGGTCAGATCGCTCATGATCCTCGAAACCCCATTGCCATGGACCGGGCAGATGAGCCGAGCGGTTTTACATAACTTTACATTGGCTTGACAGCACTTAACGCCCAGGCCGGTAAGGCTAGGCCCTCCATGTAGGGCATTGGCGATGCAGGCTCCCGGCTATCGTACCATTCGATCTGCGCACGACACATCGGCAGAGCCGCCGGTCCCCTCATGCCCTGACGTCGACAGGCTCCAGCACCGTGACGGGCATCTGGAGAACCGGCCGCGGTCACCGCACACACGGCCCTCCCTTCAGAAAGCTTTGCCTGACGCCGCTGCGGTACGAACAAATCGGTACCCATTCCCGGTTTCATTGGACCAATTCCACAGCCGGCGGCGTCAGATGATTTTCTTGCTCATCCTTCCGGCGGCCGGGGCCTTGTTCTTCATCAGCGCCCGCAACAGCGAACCCACTGCGAGCCTTGTCGAGGCCATCGGGATCGGCCTGATCGCCGCGGCCATCCTTGGCCGCCTGTGGTCCACGCTCTACATCGGTGGCCGCAAGACCCGTGAACTGGTCGAGACCGGGCCGTATTCCATCACACGCAATCCTCTCTACGTCTTCTCGGCAATGGGCGCCGCAGGTGCTGGAGCGCAAACGGGAAGCGTCATGGTTGCCGTGGCATTCGCCGTGTGCACCTGGCTGATCTTCCATTTCGTTGTTCGAGCCGAGGAAGTACGCCTTCACCAGGCCTTTGGCGCGTCTTACGAAAACTACTGTTCGCGCGTGCCCCGCTTTCTGCCTCGCTTCTCCGCATTCGCCGATGTGGATTGCGTGATGGCCAATCCCAAGCGGCTCTACGCGGTCTTTTTCGACGGCCTTCTCTTCTTCAGCGCCGTGCCGGTATCCGAGCTTATCGAGTGGCTTCAGGCGCGCGGTTCGGTCCCCGCCCTGTTTCGGCTTTTCTGACCGGAGTTGAAGTCACCGGCCGGCCGGAACGGCGCGCAAGACATGGCGCTCCTCGACCTGATGGCTTCTCGCTCAATCCGTTCCAATGGACACTGTCGATGCTTATGAAAGCCCTGCCTTTCTGGCCGAAACTGCTACAGGCGGTGATTGGCCTCTTGCCCGTCCTTTGCCTTGCCGGTTGTGCAAACATTCCGCTGCAGCAAGGAACATCGCTGACGTCCTACCAAGGTCTCGCCGCCCACAAGGGGCTGTTGACCAAAGCGGCGATGAAGGCCGACCGCGATACCCTCCTCGAAGCGCGCACCGTACGGATCGTCCCGACGGAGTTCTCTCCGGCAGCAGCGAGCATGATCAAGGAACCGAAAGACCTTCGCCTTGTCGCCAATGCGATCGATCGGTCCTTATGCGTATCCCTCAGCGATCGTCTGGAAGTCGTGGGTGATGCTGAAAACGCCGATTTGACCGTGCATGCCAACATCACGGCTCTTGTGCCGACAGATGTCGTCGCCTCCGGTGTGGCAGTGGCCACATCATTTGGCAGTTCGATGGTCCTGCCTGTTTCCTTGCCGCGGATACCCCTGGGTCTGGGAGGAATCGCAGTTGAAGCCGAGGCGCTCGGAACCGATGGAACACAGAAGGCCGCCATGCTCTGGGCGAGGGGAGCCAATTCGATCACGGAGAAGCCCCGGATGTCGCAGGTCGGGGACGCATACAGCCTGGCATCCAAATTCGGTGACGACTTTGCGAAGCTGGTCGTCAACGGAAAATCGCCCTTCGGCCGGTGGCCTGAGGTCCCGTCCGGCCAAAAGATATGGTCGACTCTGGGCGGGAAAGCCAAATACGCCGCGTGTCGGACATTCGGTCGCGCGCCGGGGGTAGCGGGTCTGGTTACGGGCAAATTCGGTTTGCCTCCTGGATGGTCCGACAGGGGGGCCATTTCACAGAGGTAGCAGATGGCGTGACTGGCGGTCCTCGGGAGGCTTTGCCTGCATCTGCAACGGCCAAGCCCACTCGCGTCTACGGTCGATTGCCATGCGCTCGGGGCGTGCGTGCAAGCGATCGATGCCAGGTGCCGAGGCGACCTCCCAGCCAGACGCAAGGGATCGCCTCCACTGGAATCGAGATCGCGTACCAGGCAGGCCCAAGCTCGGCTCCGCCATCGCCATAGTAGGCGATCAGGCTCGCCAGACCCGCCGCAAGACCGATGCCTGCCAGGAGCCAGGCATGGCGCATCGGCCGGTCGGGCGCGAGACGAGCGGTGATGTAGCCGCCAGCGACCGTGAAAGCTGCGCGGTAAGCCGCGGCCAAAGCGAAAAGAGGATCGGCCATCACTTGTGGCACAGGTGGGAAAACGCCGGTCGCGTGCATCGCCAGGTCCGTCGCAATGGAGGCAGCCGCCGTAGCGAGGAAGCCGGTGGCCACCGCGATGGCGCTTGCGATCCACGGCCTCATGACGACCGCGGTCCCTTGCCTTGCGCGGCAAGCAAAGCGTCCAGTTTTCGCAGCTGGCTCTCATGCCCGGCACGCTTGCGCTCGGTCCAGATATCGTCGTGCATGGCGTCGAACGTGACGGTCAGTTTCACACCGTCGGTCGTCGCTTCCAACTCGACGACGGTGGCTGTTTCGTAGGGAGCCACATTCGGTACGAAATCGGTCAAAGTGTTATAGGCCAGGCGGTTTGGCGGTGAGATCTCGGTGTAGGTGACCTTGCATTCGCTCGTCAGCGGCATGCCGGCCTGTTTCATGAACGCCACCTGCTCGGGCGCCACGGCGGTCATCAGATAGACCAGCGCCCCACCTGGACGCAGGTCGAGCGACACGACTTTCACTTCGAACCCTTCCGGTCCCCACCACGATTCGATGCCGGATTTCGTGGTCCAAAGCGCCCACGCCGCTTCGATCGAAGCGGCATAGCTGCGCCGAACCGAGAACTGAGCCCTCGCACCAGATGCTGTGTTCATCACGATTTCTCCCGGGGACGAGCCGATGCTCGATTTTGTTCGAGTGCCGCGCCAAATCGGTCGAGACGGGCCTCCCAATGGCGGCGATATCCTTCAACCCATGCTTCGAGCTGATCGAAGGCTTCCTTGCGCAGGGAATAGAGGCGCCTCTGACCGTCGGGGCGCATTTGCACGATCCCAGCCTCTGAAAGGATGCGCAGGTGCCGCGAGACACCGGACTGCTGGATGTCCACGCGTTCGACAATGTCGCCGACCGCGCATTCTCCCGATTTCATGGCCTCGGCAATGCGAAAGCGGACTGGATCCGCGAGCGCCTGCAGGATAGTTAAATTTGTTTCCATGTATATACACTGACATGTATATATTGCGGCGTCAATCGCGAACGAGGCTTTCGTGACGAACTGCTTGTGAAGTCCAGGTGCGTTTGCCCTGAGAGCGCAAGGCAGGCGCCCTTTGTTTTTCCTGCAGGGGGAAGGGGCACGCCGGCTTCGGTCTCTCGATAGCCACAGGCTGGCGGTGAAGAGGGTCTACAAGGCGGGTTTGTTCATCGCGCTCACGCGGGATCTCCACCGACATCGGCATCCCGATAGATATTGCCGCGCCGCCGCACGGCATCGAGCAGCGAAAGGTCGCCCTGTGGGAGATCGAACCCTTTCGGAAAGGGCGCCTGCGGCTCCATGCCGATGGATCTCATCACCGCGCCGTTGCGATAGTAGGCGCGGGACGTCAGAGCCTCCACGACGCCGAAGAACCCAGGCCGCTCCTCGCGAAGACGAGTCAGAAGCGCGCAACGCTCGGCGGGCGCGAGATCGGCAAGCCGGCCGCCGGCTTCACGATCGACGGTGGCAAGGATATTGCGAAGCGCATCGCCGTCCCGTCGAATGGAAGCGAGAAGATCGTCGAAGATCGCCGGATCGTCCGCACCGGGAATGCCGTATTTGGCACTGGCGGGGATCATGCAGCCCACGATGGCACGCAGGCAATCCTGCTCGGGCTGAGACAAGGCGACGACCGGATGATTGTCCTGATGTTTTGTCATGGCGGGTTTCAATCGAAGAGTTCATGCAGGCGCGACTTGATCTGGTCGCTGATGTACAGGGAAACCGCCTGGATCGTGGATGTCGGGTTCACGCCGCCCGACGTCACGAAAACACTGCCGTCGACGATAAACAGGTTTTTCACGTCATGACTGCGGCCCCATTCGCTCACCACAGAGCGCTTCGGGTCTTTGCCCATCCTGGCGGTGCCGAGCAGGTGCCAGCCGGCATGGGATAGCGGCGCGTGGGTGACGATGTCGGTGGCGCCCGCCGCAAGCAGAATTTCCCTGGCGCGCGCGATGGAATGATCCAGCATCTTTTGCGTGTTCTCGCCGATCCGGTAGGTGATCCTGGGCGCGGCAATGCCGTTGCTGTCCCTCAGATCGGGATCGAGGGTGACGGTGTTGCTTTCTTCAGGCAGGTCTTCGCAGATCGAGACCATGCCGGCCTGATGGTCGAAAAAATGCCGGAACGCGTCGTGGTGATTCTCACCCCAGGGGATCAGCTTGTCCGCCATACCGTTGATCGCTGTCGTCGCTGGTCCGAAACCGCGTGTGAATTGATAACAGTAGCCGCGCGCATAGCCCCGCTCCGGATCTGTCTCGTAGAACTCCATGCTCCACATGAAGCCGCGTGCGCCGCGGAAACCATCCTGCGGCGTGTCGAGCCGACCGCGTGCCATCGCGTAGGGATGGAGCATCAGGTTCCTGCCGACCAGGCCGCTGGAATTGGCAAGGCCGTTGGGAAACCGCTCGGAGGCCGAATTCAGCAGCAGGCGTGGTGTGCCGATGCCGTTGCAGGCGATGATGACGATTTCGGCCGGCTGGAACACCTCTTCGCCATTGGCGTCGAAATACCAGGCACCGGTCGCCATCCGATCTTCATTCGTTTCGATCCGGCTTACCCGGCAGCGCGTCCGCACCTCGATACGGTTGCGCAGCGCCTCCTGCCAATAGGTCACGTCGGTGGCGGCCTTAGCGCCCTGCGCGCAGCCATGGCCGCAATGTCCGATGTTGATGCACGGCGCGCGGCCTTCATAGGCGCGCGAGTTGATAGCCGTGTCGGCCGGCCACCAGTGCCAGCCAAGCTGGTTCATGGCGTGCCCGAACATCTCGCCGGTCCGGCCAAGCGGTATCGGCGGCATCGGCGGCTCTTTTTTCGGATAGGCGGGGTCGCCGGCAAGTCCCGACACCCCCATCATCCTGTCGTTGATCTCGAAGAACGGTTCGAGCGTGCGGTAGTCGATCGGCCAGTCATCGGCCACGCCGTCCAGGGAACGCACTCGGAAGTCGGACGGATGCATGCGTGGGAAATGGCCGGCATAGAACACCGTGCCGCCGCCGACGCCATTGAAATTCGCGATCTTGATCGGAGAACCGTCGTCGTTGATCGGGTAGTCCGCAAGGCCGTCGCGACGATTGGGGCTGAGCGCATAGTCTTCGGACTGACGCGTTTCCCAGTCACGCCCATTCGACGGAAAATCCTGGGATTGCGGCCAGTCGCCCTGCTCGAGGCAGACGATGCGCATCCGCGTCTCGGCGAGGTTCCAGGCGACGGCGGCGCCGGAAGCACCGCCGCCGATGATCAGAACGTCAACCGGCTCGTTCATTGGAGAAGTCCCTGCTGGAATTGCTCTAGATCGCGAGGCTCGGTGCCTGGGTGCGATGGAACAGCCCGACCTTTTCCAGGGGAGGATATTTGTCCAAAGCGGCTTCAACCGGCTCGGTGCCCCAGCCCGGACGGTCCGGAAGGATCAGATGGCCGTCCTTGATCTCAGGCGCGTGGCTGAAGACCTCGCTGTCCCAGGCGATGCGGTCGATATCCGTCTCCATGATGCGAAGGTTCGGCACCACGGCGCTGAAATGCGCATTCATCATCGTGCTCAGGTGCCCGTAGAAATTGTGCGGAGCGACATTGACGTCGTAAGCCTCGGCCGCCGCGGCGATCTTCACCGATTGCCACACGCCGTTCCATGGCGCGTCGATGATGGCGACGTCGACGGAGCGGTTCTCGAAATAGGGCAGGAACTGCTGCAGGCCGATCAGGGTCTCGCAAGACGAGATCGGATGCGGGCTGTGCGCACGGATATAGGCGAGCGCCTTGGGGTCCAGAAGGTCGAGCTCGACCCAGAACAGGTCGAGGTCGCTCGTCTCGCGCAGGATCTTGAGATAGCCCTCGGTGCGCGCGTTGAAATTCAGGTCGAGCAGGATGTCGATGTCGGGACCCGCGGCCTCGCGCATGATCTCCAGATGGCGGCGCAGGTTCTTCAAGGTACTGCGTTCGACATTCATGCTCGGATCGTGAGGCCGGCCAAAGCCTGGCGACCAGGGCTCGATGCTGTCGTTCCCGTCATATTCGAAGATGTTCGTCTTGAGCGCCGTGAATCCTCCCGCGCCGACGTCGCGCGCGATCTGGCGCACGCCCTCGGAATCCTTGATCACTGGCGAGAAATGCGGAGCACGCATGCGGTAGCTGACGCAGTGGGACCAGTAGACTCTGATCTTGTCGCGCACCTTGCCGCCGAGCAGGACGTGGCAGGGCACGTCCATCACCTTGGCCTTGACGTCGAGCAGGGCGTTCTCGATGGCGCCGAGAGCTTGGCCGACCACGCCGCCGAGAGCGGGGCGCACCACATTGCGCAGGTCTTCGCGGATATGCTCGTGCAGCATCGCGCTCTGGCCGATCAGGCGATGGCTGATCTGATTGATCACGGCCGCGACGCCCGGCGATCCGAAATTCTCGTCAAACTCACTCCAGCCGACCACGCCACCTTCGGTCGTTATCTTGAGGAAATGGTAGTTCCGAAAGGAGTTGCTGCACGACAGCGTTCTCACTTCGGTGATGGTAGCTTTATTTTTCATGGTCATTCCTGGTCTATCCAACTGCAGGCACCGGCTTTCACGCCTGAACCCGACTCCACCCGGAGATCGACTTGACCTCCAGATACTCCTCGATGCCCCATCGCCCGCCCTCGCGCGAATGGCCGGATGCCTTGACGCCGCCGAACGGCGCGCCCGCGCCGCGCGGCTGGCCGTTCATCTCGACCATGCCGGAGCGCAGCCGTCGGGCGACGTGCATGCGGCGCTCGTCATTCTGGCTCTGGACATAATTGGTGAGGCCGTAGGGGGTGTCGTTGGCGATCTCGATCGCCTGCTCCTCGCTGTCGAAAGGAATGATCGACAGGACCGGGCCGAAGATCTCCTCGCGCGCAATGGTCATGCTGTTCGACACGTCGGCGAATACGGTGGGCTTGACGAAATAGCCGCGATTAAGATCGGCGGGACGTCCCGGTCCGCCGGCCACAAGCCGGGCCCCTCCGGCGACACCGCTTTCGATGAGGCTCTGGATCCTGTCGAACTGTCGTGCCGATATGACTGGCCCGATCTGCGCCCCGTGCTGATCGGACGGACCCACCGGTACGGACTTCGCGATGCTGGCGGCAATCTCCACCGAGCGATCGTAGACGGAGCGCTCGACAAGCATGCGCGACGGCGCATTGCAGTTCTGGCCGCTGTTGACGAAGCACTGGCGGACGCCGCGCTCGACCGCTTTCTCGTCGGCGTCGGCGAAAATCAAGTTGGCGCCCTTTCCGCCAAGCTCGAGCCCGACACGTTTCAAGGTGTCGGCGGACGCCTTGGAGATCGCGATGCCGGCTCGGGTCGAGCCGGTGAAACTCACCATGTCGACGTCGGGATGCGTGGAAAGCCGCTGCCCGACGCCCAAACCATCGCCGTGGATCAGGTTGAATACGCCGGACGGAACGCCTGCCGCCTCGATGATCTCGGCAAACAGGGTTGCCGACAAAGGCGCCATTTCGGATGGCTTGAGCACCATCGTGCATCCGGCGAGCAGCGCGGCCACGACCTTGAGGGCGATCTGATGGATCGGCCAGTTCCAGGGCGTTATCAGCGCAGCCACCCCGACAGGCTCCAGCACAATCCGGTCGTTCGGCGCATGCGGGCCGAGCGGCCTGATGAACTCGAAATCCTTCATGGCGGCGAGATAGTTCGTCATGTGCCGCTGGCCGAGCGTGGCCTGCGCCTGGCGCGCCAGATCGATCGGAGCGCCCATCTCGCGGGAAATTGCCTGCGCCATCTCCTCGATGCGGCTGAGATAGATTTCGAGCATCCGTTCGACACAGGCGGTCCGCAACCGGACGTCGGCCAGGGACCAGGCCGGCAAGGCGCGCCTTGCCGCCGCGACTGCTGCGTCGACGTCCGCGTCGCCGCCGAGCGCGACCGTGCCGTAGCTCTCTTCCGTGTTGGGGTCGATAAGCGAAAGCCGGGTATCACCCAGGGCGTCCACCCAGCGGCCATCGATGAAATACTTGCTCACGTCCATCCTGGTGCCTTTCCCTCGTCCGGCCGTATCAAGCGTCGAGACGCTTGCCTGTGCCGGCATCGAACACGTGCATGTCGGCGGCGGGCACGGTCAGGCGGATGGTCTCGCCCGGCTTGGCGTCTGTCCGGCCCCGGACAAGCACGCGAACGGTATGATCGAAGAGACGCACCGTGATCTGGGTTTCGGAACCAGTTGGCTCCACGACGGAAACCGCAGCGGCCCAGCCTTCTTTGCCGGCTATGAAATGTTCGGGCCTCACGCCCACCGTCACGCGCCCGGCGGCGCCGACGGCACGGGGCAGCGTCAGGCGTTCTCCATTGTCGAGGACAAGTGTATCGCCGCCTTCGATCCTGCCTTCCAGGAAGTTCATCGGCGGTGAGCCGATGAACGCGGCGACGAAGAGGCTCTCCGGCCTGTCGTAGAGATGCAGCGGCGGACCCATCTGTTCGATGACGCCGCCATTCATCACCACCGCGTAATCGGCAAGTGTCATGGCCTCGATCTGGTCATGTGTGACGTAGACGGTCGTCACGCCGAGGCGCTGGTGCAGTTCCTTCAGTTCCGACCGCATCTGGACGCGCAGCTTGGCGTCCAGATTGGAAAGCGGTTCGTCGAACAGGAACACATTGGGCTTGCGAACGATGGCGCGTCCCATGGCGACGCGCTGGCGCTGGCCGCCCGACAAGGCGCGGGGCTTTCGCTCCAGCAACGTCTCCAGGCCGAGGATCCGGGCCGCATCCGAGACCCGCTTCTCGATTTCGGCCTTCGGCGTCCCGCGCTGACGCAGCGCGAACCCCATGTTGTCCCGCACGTTCATATGCGGATAGAGCGCGTAGTTCTGGAAGACCATGGCGATGTCACGATCTTTCGGCGCGACATCGTTGATGACGCGGCCGCCGATCGCGATTTCGCCGGCGGTGACGTCCTCGAGGCCGGCGATCATGCGCAGCAACGTCGACTTTCCGCAGCCCGAGGGACCGACGAGCGCGACAAACTTGCCACCGTCGATATGGACCGAAACGCCGCGCAGCACTTCCAGGTTGCCGTAGGACTTTCGGACCTCCTTGATTTCGACTGCACTCATTCAGTTCTCCCTGGGCATATGCGCGCTGGCATTCAGACCGCTGCCTGTTCCCGCGCCTGTCGCTCGTTCTCTTCGATCTCGCCGACGAGCGCGCGGTATCCCGCCTGCTCATGTTCGATGACAAGATTAGCTGCCTCGGCCATGTTGCCGGCCTGGATCGCATCCCGGATCGTGCGGTGTTCCACCAGCGACGCGGCCATCCGGTCCGGCAGGATGACGAACCCGAAGGTGACCGACGTCATCGCGGTCAGATTGGTGAGCAGGCGAAGGCACCATTGCGAATGCGGGGAACTGCAAAGAAGCGCATGAAAATCATGGTTCAGCTGCGTGTAGGCTGCAGCGTCATTCGCCTTGATGGCGGTGTCGGAGGCAGTGATGTTTTCATCGATCACTGCCAGCCGCGCGGCATCGAAGTCCGGCCATCCCAACTCGATGGCCAGCGCGCCGATGCGCCCGCGCAACGCGTAGATCTCGCGAAGCTGGTCCGTCCCGGCGCTGGCGACGATCGCCCCGACATGGGTCTCGATCTCGAGCCAACCCTCGGCGGCCAGACTGCGGATCGCCTCGCGGATCGGCGTCTCCGAGATGCCCAGCGCCTCGGACATCGCGCGGGTCGTGATCCGATCGCCCGGCTTCACCACCTTGGTGATGATCAGCTTCTGGATATGGCGCCGGGCCATGTCTGTTTTCGATAGAAATACCGGAGTATTCACGGCCATCACCCTTTCGTCGCTCCATCTGCGAGACCCTGGATAAGCCATTTCTGGACGATCAATGCAAAGACGATGACGGGGATGACAGTAATGGTGCCGACCGCTGTCAGCGCGCCCCAATTGGCCCCGTTGATGGTGTCGCCGGCTATGCCCTGGATGGCGACGGGAATTGTCGAAGCGTTGCGATTGGTCAGGACAAGGGCGAACAACAACTCCTCCCACGCCAGGATCATGCTGAAGATCATTGTCGAGAGCAGGCCTGGCAGCGAGATCGGCACGATGATCTTGAAGAACGCGCCGAAGCGGCTGCAGCCGTCCAGCATCGCCGACTCTTCCAGTTCTTTGGGCAGCGCGAGGAAAAAGCCGCGCATGAGCCACATCACGTAAGGGATCAGGAAGGTGCAATAGGCAAGGATCAGCGTAATGTGTTTGTCGGTCAGGCCGAGTTTGCGGGCGACGAGGAACATCGGCACCGCGAGCGCGATCGGCGGCACGCCCCGCGACAGGATGATCAGCAGGCCGATCGTGCCGGCGCCGCGAAGCTTGATGCGCGCGAGTGCATAACCGGCCATCCCGCCGGCGACGACCGACACGATGCCGGAACCGACGGCGACAATCACCGTATTGACCAGGCGTCGCCAGATATCGGGCCGTTGCAAATAGGTGATGTAGGATTCGAGCGTCGGAGTGAAGAACAGCGTCGGCGGCATCGTGAAGATATCGCGTTGCTCCTTGAACGATGTCAGAAACATCCACAGCAGGGGGAACAGGAAGATGAAGCAGAAAACGACGCCGGCGACGATGCGGATGTAGGGGCCGGGCCTGACACGGTGTCGGCGGGTGGCGAGGGTTGAGGTCGTGCTCAAAACCGTTCCTCCAGAAGCGTGCTGCCCCATAGGAAGACGCCGGTCAGCACCATCGTGATGACGAGGATGACGACGGCCATTGCCGCCGATTCCGCAAAATGCAGGGACCGGAAGGCCTCTTCATAGATGAAGAGGTTGACGACGTTGGTCGCGCCGCCGGGACCGCCATAGGTGGCGGCAAGCGCGATATCGAACATCTTGACCGCACCCAGCCAGCGCACGATGAACGTCGCGGCAATGATCGGCGCCAGCAAGGGCAGCGTGATCGACCAGAGCTTCGACCACCAGCCGGCGCCGTCGATCTCGGCCGCCTCGAACACGTCCTTGGGCAGGGAGAGCAGTGCGGCCGTGGCCGTCAGGACGACGAAGGGGGTCCAGCGCCAGGTGTCGATGATGACGAGCGCGGCCATTGCAAGCGTTGCGTCGCCGAACCAGTCGAGCGGCTCAAGGCCCAGCAGGCTCAGGAAATATGTGGTCATGCCCCAGAGAGGGTCGAGGATCATGCGCCACAGGCCGCCGGCGACGACCGGGGCGACGACCATCGGGATCAGGAACAGCGCCCGCACGACGCTGCGGCCGCGCCACTCCGCATTGATCAGGAATGCGATCGAGAAGCCGAGGATGATCTGCGTGGGCAACGCAAACACGAGGTAGATCAGCGTGACTTGCATCGATTCCCAGAAACGATAGTCCGACAGCACGCGGCTGTAGTTTTCCCAGCCGACCCATTCGACCGCGCTGAAGCTTGCGAGATCGAAGCGCGAGAAGCTGATCTCTATCGTGTAGAAGATCGGGTATGCCAGAACGGCGCCGAGCAGAACGGCAGCCGGCACCATGAACGCCCAGCGCGACAGAAAGTCGGTGACCTTGCGCCCTGGGCGCGGGGACCGATGCATGGTTGCGGAAGGCTGACTGCTCAAAACTCTCTCCGGGGTTCCGTTCGACCCGTGTGGAATGTCAAGGTTCCCGACGGCTTGCTGGACGGGAACGAGCATTGCGGTTGCGGATGGCGGAGACCGCCACCCGCAAGCTCCTGGACCCTTATTTCAGGATGTCGGCGATCTTCTCGGCGGCGGCATTGAGTGCATCCGCCGAGGACGTTTTGCCGGCCATGGCACGGCCGATCTCGTCGGCAAGGACCTGCTGTGCGGCATCCGATCTGGGATGGCGGATGCGCCACATCTCGCCCTTGGCCGAGACGTCGTATGCGAGCTGCAGCGCCGGGTAGACGGGAACGAGCCAATCGCTGTCCGGCTTGGAGGAGAGCGTCGACTTGCGCGCCGGGAATGTGCCGAGCGCGTTCGCGCGGAAGGCTTCGCCCTCCTTGGAGGACAGCCATTGCACGAAGGCCCAGGCGGCCTGCTTGTTCTCGCTCTTGGCGCTGACCGATCCGCTCCAGATGCCGCGATGGGCGCCGGCGCTTGCCGAACCCGTCGGCATGACCTGTACGCCGACCTGCTCCGGCTTCAGCGTCGTCGTCTTGGGGTCCACGGCGGAGCTGCGATACACGCTGCCCCACTGGAACATCGTGGCGACGGTTCCCTGCCGGAATGCCTGGAGGGATTCCGTATAACCATGCGCCAGGGCTCCGGGAGGGGCGTATTCGAGCAGCTTGCGATGCGTATCCAGCGCCGCGACGCCGATCTCGCTGTTGAAGGCCGGCTTGCCATCGGCGTCGAGCAGCTTGCCGCCATTCGCGTTCATGATGGTCTGCCAGATGGTGGGGGTCAGCGGCTCGCGCACGAAATAGGTGTCGACCGCCCAGGCATCCGTTTTCCCATCGCCGTTCGTATCCTGAACCAGCTTCGGCGCTTGCTCCATATACTGCGCCCAGGTCAACTCCGGAGTCGGATGCGGAACGCCGGCCTTGTCGTAGAGCGCGCGGTTGTAGAACATCATGAGCATGTTCGAACGAAGCGGAGCGCCATACTGGACGCCGTTCCACTCGCTGGCCGCCAGCGGCGCGGTGTTGAAATCGGCCCAGTCGTAGTCTGGAGCGGTCCACGCCGCGAATTCTGGGCTCTTGAGGTCCGCCAGGGCGCCGACTTCGGCAAGCTGCGGCGCCCACGGATCGTCGATGATGAGCACGTCGTAGGTCGGTGTCGGGCTCGTGGCGTCGAGCATCATCTTGGCCAGCAATTCCACATAGGGAACGCCGTCGACGGTCACCTTGATGTTCGGATAGTGCTTGTTGAACTCCGCGACTTCCGTTTCCTGTATGGCGTTTGAAAACGCCTCGTTGGCCATGACGTGGATTTCAACAGGCTGCTCGGCGGTTCCGAGGCCCTCCTGTGCAAGGGCGCTGATACCCATCGCGCCAAGAAGCGCGAGGGATGCCGTTCCGACCATGAGCATGCGACGCGACACCGAAGTCGCAACATCTGCAGGCTTACTCATTCACTCCTCCCAGTACCTATGCCGGAGACGTCCTCCAACGCGTCGGATCATATATTCTATAGAATCCAGAATATAGAGTCACCTAACCGAAGGCGGTCCTCGATGTCAATGGTGTGGTCTGGGGAACCCGATTCCGCGCTGGCTGAGGAACTTGTTCGGAGGAACGTTGTCGACCGCGCGGCTGCTACCGACGTGCATGTGGTGGCGGCATCGCAAAGCGCGTCCTGACGGTACGCACCATCCATGCAATCGCCGAGCCTGTAGACGGACACCAGGCACGATGCTGGCAATTGGCACTGGCAGATCAACGCCTGAGCCCCTTAGGGCACGTCACGAAATGGAGAGGATCTCGAGTTCGCACTGCCCGAACTGCACAAAGTCGCCCACGGCTTTGCCAAGCAGTGCGATGGCAACCGGCGAGCCATGAGATATCGAGGCCTGAGCCGGGTTGGCCTCGTCGTCGCCGACGATGCGGAAGGTCTGGATGCGGTCATCGTCGCGCTTGAAGGTGACGGAATGACCGAAGGCGACCACTGCATTGGAGGTAGGTGCCGGCATGGGCTGGGCCGTGCGGACGCGCTCGGCATAGTAGCGCGTGTCTCGCACCGGTACGGCCGACTGCCGTCGCCTCTCATTGACGTCTTCCAGCTTGCTGGCGGTCTCGAGCGCCTGCTGCGCACGGGTCAGTTCATCCTGCAGCATTTTGAGGCCGGCCTCGGTGACCAGGTTGATCCGGTCGGGAATAGGGCGAGGTGGCAAGATGGTTTCCGATGCGGCCTCGGCGCTTTCCTCCTTGGCAAATGCGACGCTCAATTGCTTGGAACTCCCGGTCGAACACTGTTGGCCAACGGATACCCCAGCGCTGGCCAAAGCTGCAACAATAGGATGGGTGACGAGGCACCCGTATCTCCCCGCAAGGGGGAGATAGGTGGGCGCCTCCCAAAAGCCACTACTGCCGCTCCGCAGCGCTTTCCTCGCGCACTTTCTTGAACTCCGAGCCATCGTGCCAATCCGGCCATTTGTCCGAATTGGCGAGCTCCGATCCCATCTTGTAGACCAGGTCGACATCCTCGGCGATGCCGGACAGATCCCAGTCGGCGCTCCATTCGTCGGCCGGCTGGTGATAGCGCTCCGCCACATATGTCTTGTACCACGCCTCGCCGCCCTCCTTGCCGCCTTTGACAAGGTCCCTGGCCCCATCCAGGCCGAACGACATGGCAGGGACACCTGCCTTGGCGAAGGAGAAATGGTCGGAGCGGTAGAACAGCCCGGCCTCCGGCTTCGGGTCGGGCGTGAAGATGCGGCCTTCCGCCTTGGCGTAGCTGGCGACTTCATCTTCGAGGCTGACGTCGCCATTGCCGAACGGGCTGATGTTTTTGGCGCGGCCGTTGGTGGTCAGTGCATCGAAATTCAGCACCGCGGCGGTCTTCGGCAGCGGATAGAGCGGGTTCGCGGCATAATACATCGATCCGAGCAGTCCGGTCTCTTCCGAGGTGACCGACAGGAAGACGACCGAGCGCGCCGGCTGTGGCGCCTTGGCCTGCAGGCGCGCCACTTCCAGAAGAGAAGCAAGGCCGGTGCCGTTGTCGACCGCGCCATTGTAGATCTTGTCGCCTTTCGCATCCGGCTCACCGACGCCGAGATGATCCCAATGAGCGGAATAGATCACCGCCTCGTCCGCCTGCTTCTTGCCGGGCACGAAGCCGATGACATTGTGGGTGACGATCTTGTCGTGCTTGGCGTTGAAGGCGACCGAAAGCGTTGCGCCTTCCAGAGGCACTGGCGAGAAGTCGCGCGTCTGCGCCTTGGTCTTCAGTGCGTCGAAATCCTGGCCGGCATTCTTGAACAGCTCGACCGCGACATCGTGCTGGATCCAGCCCTTCAGCGGAACATGCACACCGGCATTGTTGTCGCGGATGATGTCGAACTGATCGTCGGTGAACGAGTTCTTGACCGTCGGCCATCCATAGGCAGCCGGCGCGGTCTCGTGCACGATCAGCAGGCCGAGTGCGCCCTGGCGGGCGGCCTCCTCATATTTGTAGGTCCAGCGCCCATAATAAGTCATGGCCTTGCCGCCGAAATCGCCCTTGCCGGTTTCGAAATCCGGATCGTTGATCAGCACGACGCCGATCTTGCCCTTGAGGTCGACACCCTTGAAATCGTCCCATTTGCGTTCGGGCGCGCTGACGCCGTAGCCCAGGAACACCAGCGGAGCGTTCTCGATGGCGATCTTGGTGTCGTCAGTCTGAGCGGGCATGATCGCGACGTCCTCGCCCTGCTTCAGGGTTTTTGGCGCTTGCTTGCCCGCGCCAAGCGTCGCTGTCACCGCACCGTCGAAGGACGACTTGACCAGCGGCACGGCCTGCGTCCAGCCGCGCTTGCCGTCGTCGCCCTTGTCGCCGCCCGGCTGCAGGCCGGCCGCTTCGAACTGCTCGGACAGGTATTTGACGGTCTTCTTCTCGCCTTCGGTGGCGATGCCACGTCCTTCGAATTCGTCCGACGCCAGCACCTTCACATGGTCGGAAAGGCGCTTCTCGTCCACCTCTTCCTGCGCCTGCGCGTAACCCACCGGGATGGATACCATCGCCAGCACGAAAGCCGATCTCACAATTTTTGACATGTCATCCTCGATGAGCTTCTCGCCAAGTGCCCCCAAAGCGTCGCCCATCGCGGGACGATGGTTTCATCTTCGTGCAAGTCAGTCGATAAAATAGGATTGGACCAGACGGACCGGCCGATCACCACCGCACCGCTTCCGCCGCTCATCCGGTCGACCGCGTCTGCCGGAGCCTCGCAACATGACGGCAGGAATGCGCCCGCGCAACATGGGAACAAACGCGGGCGCCGCTGCCATCAGGTCGCTTCGAGCACCATGTTGAGCGGACTCTCGGCGGCCCTGCGAACCCTGGTGAAGCCGCCGGAGCGGATCACCTCGGCCAGCCGTTTCTCTCCCGCCTGCGCGCCGAGCGCGAGGCCGGTCTCCTGGGCCAGCGAGGTGGGAACGCAGATCATCGTCGAGGCCGAGTAATAGAGCCGTCCGACCGGGTTGATGTTGTCCTCCAGCGTGTCGCCAGCCATCGGCTCGACCACCATCCAGGTGCCACCGTCTTTCAGCGCCCGTCTGATATGCGCCGCCGCTTCCGCAGGATCGCCCATGTCGTGCAGGCAGTCGAAGCAGGTGACCAGATCGAAGTCCTGTCCGGCGAAGTCCTGCGCCCTGCCGACCTCGAAACGCACATTGGTCACAGCATGCGCCCTCGCATGGGCGGTTGCCGCGGCAATCGAAGCCGGATGGAAATCGTAGCCGGTGAAGCGCGACTTGGGGAACGCCTGCGCCATGAGGATCGTCGACAGGCCATGCCCGCAGCCGACATCGGCGACCTTCGCGCCGGCCTCCAGCCTGTCGACCACCCCGTCGAGCGCAGGCAGCCATTCCTGGACGAGCGCATTCACGTAACCGGGACGGAACAGCCGTGCTACCGCGCAGAACATGCAGCCGGCCTGATCGCCCCACGCGACGCCCCGCCCGGTCTTGAAGGCGGACTGGACCTTCGCCTGGTTCTCGACCATCGCCGCGGCAGTATCGAATGCGCCGATCAGGTTGACCGGACTGTCGGGCTCGGCGAAGACGAAGGCCTGCTCCGGCGTCAGGGAGAATTTCCCGCGCTCATAATGCACGTAGCCCGAGGCCGTTTGCGCCGACAGCCATTCGCGCACGTAGCGGGGCGCGCATGCCGACGCTTCGGCGAGTTCTTCGGCCGTTGCCGGTCCGATCCGCTTCAAGGCCGCGTACAGGCCAAGCGCGTCTCCGATCCGCACCAGCGGCACGCTTACGGCTCCGCCAAGATCGCCAAGGACGCGGCCGACGAGTTCATTGAGGACGGTTTCGTTGAGTTGTGTCATGTCCATGCTCCTCCTTGTTTTCCATCCAAGGATGAGACATGCCGTGGCGCAGGACATGAGGCGGCAGTCCCGCACGAGGACAAAAATCCGGCCACGTGGAGAGGCAGATGTCCCGCGTGGAGGGCCGTCGAGGGCCATCCAGCCTCCCGGGACGGTCACTCCCTGCCGGACAGCGTCATGATGATGGCTTGGGACCGGCTGTGCACACCGAGCTTGCTGAAGATCGCGGACAACTGGTTGCGGATGGTCTTGACGCTCTTGCCGAGCCGTTGTGCGATGGTCCGGTTGTCGAGCCCCTCGGCAACGAGATCCAGTATGGCTGCTTCGGCGGCCGTCAGGCCGGCTTCGCGGATTGCGCGCGCATGTTCCGGACGGTCCCGGCCGAGGAAAGTGGAAAGTTCGGCCTGGAATACGGCCCAGGCCGGCTCGCTCGGCAACAGCACATGGTTCTTGCTCTCCAGCGGCACGAAGCGCGCGCCCGGTATGGTGGCGGCAAGCCTGCGGCCTTCCTCGAAAGGCACGCGCATGTCGAAACGGCTATGCGCGATCAAGGTGGGGACGCGCAGCCCGGATGCGAGGTCCAGCACGTCGATACCTTGCATGTGCCAAAGCAGTTGCGCGGCGACATCGGCCGTTGCCGTCACCTTCTCGAGGTCGCCCCACCAGCGGTGCTGCTCGGGTGTTCCGTCCGGTATGAACAGGTTGGTGAAGAACTGGCAGAATGCCGGATTGTCGCGCCCCCAGCCGATGCGAACGAAGTTCACGAGCGTCTCTGCCTCCAGCCGCTCGGCCTCCGTCCGCGCCCGAACCCGGGCGCCCTGGCTGTAAGCATTCAGGAGGACCAGATGCGATACACGCTCTGGGTGCCGCATCGCGAAGGCGAGGGCGAGGGCGCCGCCTTGCGAAAGGCCGAGGAGGACGAAGCGAGGCTCCTCGATCGAAGCGGCCACTGCGTCCATGTCCGCGTGCCATGCTTCCACGGACAGGTCGGCGACATGCCTGTCCGACAACCCGCAGCCGCGAGGGTCGTAGCGCACAAATCGATTGTGCGCCGAAAGAGCCTGAAGCCACGGCCGCCAGATCGGGCTTTCGAGATCGTAGTCGACATGGCTCAGCCAGTGCGCCGCCCGCAGGATCACCTGTCCCGTTCCGCACGACGCAACGGCGATACGGGCGCCGTCGGCCGAGGTGCAGAACCGGATGCTCTGGCTGAGCTTCATGGCCGGATGATATCGCAGCGGAAGATCGGGCGACAAGTTGATCTGATGATGGATCAGACCGGTGCCCGCATCATAAAACGGTCTACGCCTGATGATCGTGGAAGAAGCCGTTCGTCCGCGTCGTTACACCGACCGCCGGGCCACGCATGATCGGCTTCGCCTCCGATCATTTCACCGTCTGCAGCACCGCGGCTGCGATCGTGTCGACGTCCGGTGGCACCCGTTTCGCTCTTCCAGGGTCGTAAAGATCGAGCACCGTCACGGTCAGGTCGATCAACCCGTCGATATCGATCAGCCTGGAGCCCAGCGATATGTCGCCGAGCATCCGTTCAAGCACATCCGCCTCGACCCGCTCTGCATCCAATTCGGCCGCCTTGACGCGCTCGCGCAGAAGAAGTGCCCGTGGTTGGGATGCGAGCCAGTCGTGGGCCTTCATCGCGCGCCTCACCTCCCGCAAGGGCCGGATCGCGGTCTCGCGCCAGACGCGGCAGTTCTCGTCGAACGCCCGAATCTGTTCCGGATCCGGAACGCGCCCGCAGACGCCGCCGTGCAGCACTGCCAGCATCAGCGGAATGTCCAACCCGTGGGCGTCCTGCAATCGAAGACAGGCCGGGGCGACATCGGGACGGGCATAGACGCCGAGCATGAATGCCCAGAGATCGAGCGGCGCCTTGTCGTTGTCGGCCTTTTCCACGGTTTGGCCCCCTGGCTTGTCAGTTGAACGGCCTCGTTCGGCCAGGCTGGAGAAGCAGCCTTTCTCTCATTCCGCAAGCAGCGTGTCGCGAATGCTCTCCTTGAGCCCGCCCCACCGCTTGATCGCGCCCGTATCGATGTCGAAGAGGTCCAGCGCCCGCGCGATGGAGTGGCTGACGATGTCGTCGACGCTCGCCGGCCTTGTATAGAAGGCCGGGACGGGCGGCATGATGATCGCTCCCATTTGCGTGAGGCGCACCATCGTTTCCAGATGTCCGAGGTGAAGCGGGGTTTCGCGCACCATCAGGACAAGGCGCCGCCGTTCCTTGAGCGCGACATCGGCGGCGCGGCTCATCAGGGTCGAGGTGACCCCAGTGCTGATCTCCGACATGGTCTTCACCGAACAAGGGGCGACAAGCATCCCCATGGTTCGAAACGATCCCGAGGCGATCGTCGCGCCGACGTCGGCCACCGGATGGATCACGTCGGCACGCCCCTCGAGACCGGCCTTGTTCAGGCCGAGCTCCTGATGAAGCGTCAGTATGGCCGAGCGGGAGACCACGAGATGTGTCTCGACCCCGGCGGATCGCGCCATCTCCAGCGCCGCGAGGCCGTATGCCGCCCCCGATGCGCCGGAGATGCCGATGATGAGTCGCCGCGAGGTCATGATTACCGGCCCGGGAACCAGTCTTCGGACTGCACCGTGTCGGCCAGCCGCAGGCGTTTGCGTTCGAACTCGGCTTCACGCCCCCAGGGCTTGGTCGCATCCACGAGCAGCCGGCCCCAATGGTCCTTCTGCTCGTCGCGGTAGAAGGAAGGGGTCTCGGGGATGATCATCATGTCCTTGTCGGGGCGGCAACGGGTCAGGATGGCCCATTGCACATCATCCATGCTGTAGATGTTCACGTCGGTGTCGACGACGGTGATCTGCTTGGCCCAGATCGGTTCTGCGCCGATCGTCGCCAGCATGACCTGGCGGGCATGGCCCTCGAACTGCGGCTCGATCTGCACGATCGCATGGTTGACGAAGGGCTGGCACGTCACGTTGACGATCCCCGGCAGGGCGGCACTGAGGCGCTGGTAGATGTTGGCCGACACAGAAAGTTCCAGCGTCAGCACTTCCTCGGGCGAGCCGCAAAGGATCGAGTGGAACAGCGCGTCCTTGCGCACGGTGACGCCGAGCACTTCGAAGACGGCGTTGGGGCCGACCGGCACGTAGTAACCCATGAATTCGCCGAAAGGGCCCTCCGGACGACGCTCATTGGGCAGGAATCGGCCTTCGATCACGACCTCGGTTTCGGCCGGCACCTCGAGGTCGATGTGGTTGCACTTGCGCATCGCGATCGGCCGCCCGCGCAAGCGCGCGGCCACTTCCAGCTCATCCACGTCGTAGGGCAGCGGCGCCGCCGCGGTCAGGAAGGCGTGGGCGGGCGGGCCGATCAGCATGGCAGCCTCGAGCGGCTTACCCATCTTCTCGGCCTTCTCGTGGTAGATGGTCAGATGATGACGCGGTGCGAGGCGGCAACGCAGCTCGCCGTCGTTGATGTACATGGATCGATGGTAGGACAGGTTGCCGACCCCGGTCTCGGGGTCCTTGGCGATGAACATGGCAGAGGTGAAATAGGCGGCCCCGTCCTTGTCGGAATAGGTTATGAGCGGCAGGTCCGAAAGCTTGACCTCCTCGTAGGACGGCATCTCCGTTGCCGGAACCAGCGGCTCCTTCATCTCCGACGTGCCCAGCGAGGCGAGCTTGCTCCATTGGCGACAGAAGTCGCCGGCATCGATCCCGATGATCTCGCCCAGCCGCTCGCGCGTGCTGTAGACGTTGGTGATGACGGGAAACCGGGTTCCTTTTACGTTTGTGAACAGCACCGGCTTGGCCCACTTCTTCTGCGCCAGCTGGGTGACCGCTGCGAGCTCATGTGCGGGATCGACCTCGCGATCGACCCGCAAGACATCGCCACGCGCCTCAAGCTTGCGGACAAACTCTCTCATACCAACCTCCCGAACGGAATCAGCGGCCCTTCCCGGGCATGCTAAGAATGCGATTTGTGCGCGCTTCATGGGTCGAACGCAGGCGATAGCGGTCGCCCGGATAGATGAAGCGGCTGCGGGTGACTGGAATTCCGTCACGCCATGTGGAGCGATCGAGCAGCAGGCAGGGCTGGCTCGCATCGATCTGCAGGAAGTTGCGAACATCCTCATCGGGGCGGATTGCCCGGATGGTGTTGTCGATCGTCGTCACCGTGGTCTCGCGCAGCAGCCAGTTGTGCGGCGTGACGTTGGTGAAGTCCTGTTCGATGTAACCCGGCGCTTCCGCCCCGTTGACATAGCGGTCCTCGAGCTGGATCGGGGTTCCGTCTTCGAGATGGATGAGCCGCGAGAAGAAGACGACGTCTTCGGGTGGCAGTTGCAGCATGTTGCGGCCGGGGCTGTCCTTCCCGAGGATCGAGTGTTGCAGGACCCGGCAGCTGTGGGCCCCGCCGGATACAGAAATCTCCTCCGTGATATCCGGAAGGCTGAATATCGCGCATTGCATCCGGGGGCCGATGACGAAGGTGCCGCGGCCCTGGATGCGCACGAGCAGGCCATCGGCCTGCAGTTCGCGCAGCGCTCGCCGCACCGTCAGCCGGGAAGCCCCGAACTCCCCGGCGAGATCTCCCTCGGACGGGACCTGGAAGTTGGCGGGCCACTCTTCCGTTTCGATACGGCGATCGATGGCGGTCTTGATCTGCTCGTAGAGGGGTTGGTCGTTGGTCACGCGCTTATCCATAATGATATCATTATCCCTTCGATAACTCTCATATACACACCGCCAACATCAAGCCCAATTTTCGGCCGATTCCGTCATCAGCAGCTCGACATAGCTCAAAACCTGCCATCCTCCATGCCTTTTTGCGGTTTTCCTTTCGATTTCTGTTATTTTTTGGCATTCATAATCTCCCCCGTTGACATCTAAAAAAATATCAGATCACTTTTAAAGTGATATCACTAATGGCTGAAAAGCATCGGGCAATGGTGCCCGAAGCAATCCGCCGGCGCAGAAGTTCGTACCAAGGAGGGGTCATGCCGACCGAAAGCCTGCCAAAACTATCCATGTATATCGGCGGCGAATGGGTGGCCCCGGCCTCGGGGGCGTATATCGAAACCGTGGATCCCTTCACCGCGAAGCCGTGGGCACTCGTGCCGCGCGGCAATGCCGAGGATGCCGACCGGGCCGTCCGCGCCGCCCATAAAGCCTTTACCGAAGGACCCTGGCGCACGATGCACCCGAGCCTGCGCGGCCGCATCATCCAGCGCTTCGCCGAGTTGATCGAGGAAAACGCCGACGCGCTTGCCGAGATCGAGGTGCGCGACAATGGCCGTCTTCTGGCCGAGATGCGGCACCAGATCCGCTATATCCCGCGCTGGTATCACTACTATGCGGGCCTTGCCGACAAGATCGAGGGTGCGGTTCACCCCTGTGACAAGAGTGCGTTGAGTTTCTCGCGCCACGAACCGCTCGGCGTCTGCGTCGGCATCGTGCCGTGGAACGCGCCGCTGTTCCTGTTCTCGCTCAAGGCGGCGCCTGCTCTGGCCGCCGGCTGCACATTGGTGATGAAGCCGGCCGAATACACGTCGGCTACCGCGATCAAGCTGATGGAGCTGGTCGAGAAGGCAGGTTTCCCGGCGGGCGTGATCAACGTCGTCACCGGCTATGGCCCGGAGGTTGGTGAGCCTCTCGTTACCCACCCTCTCACGCGCCATGTCGGCTTCACCGGCTCCACCAGGACCGGCGCGCATCTTTATTCGCTGGCGGCAAAGGACATCAAGCGCGTCAGCCTGGAACTCGGCGGCAAGTCGCCGAACATCGTCTTCGACGATGCCAATCTGGACAACGCCGTTCGCGGCGTCGTGGGTGGGATCTTCGGCGCGGTGGGGCAGACCTGCATCGCGGGCTCGCGCCTCCTGCTGCATCGCAAGGTCCACGACCAGTTCCTCGACAAGCTCTCGGCCTTCACGAAGACCGCCCGCATCGGCGACCCAAGGCATGCCGACACGCGCATCGGTCCGATCGCCAATTCGATGCAATACGACAAGGTCCTCGGCTACATCGACATCGCCGTCCAGGAAGGTGCCGACCTGATCCTCGGCGGTAAGCGTCCCGACATCGCCGAATGCGAAGCTGGATACTTCGTGGAGCCGACCATCTTCGCCGGCGTCAACAACGATATGCGCATCGCACGCGAGGAAGTCTTTGGTCCCGTCCTTGCGGCGATCCCGTTCGATGAGCCGGAAGAAGCCATCGCAATCGCAAATGACAGCGAGTTCGGCCTGGCGGCCGGCGTCTGGACCGCGGATATGCGCCGCGCGATCCTGATGTCCGAGCGCCTGGAAGCCGGCAGCGTGTGGGTCAACACTTATCGGGACGTGTCCTACACCACCCCCTTTGGGGGCTACAAAAAGAGCGGTATCGGCCGCGAGAACGGCATCGAGGGGATCCGCGAGTTCTTGCAGACCAAAGCCGTCTGGCTCTCGACCGCGGAAGAGATCGCCAACCCCTTCGTCATCGGCTGATGGCGACGGGTCCGGCAGCCGCAGGAGGCCGGACCGAATGAAGAAGATCCCGGCTGCGAACCCGCAGGCGGGGTCATAACAACAATGGGAGACTGGTAATGAAGAAAAGCAATGAATGCTGGCGCAGCAAAACCGCAGCCAGTTTCGCGATAGCCGCTTCGGGACTGATGCTGGCAGCAGGCGCCGCCAAGGCGGAGGGCGCTGCCGACCTCCTGCCCAAAAAATATCGTGACGCCGGCGTCATCAACCTGGTGACGGACGCCAAGTATCCGCCGTTCCAGTATATCGACGATTCCGGGAAGATGGTGGGCTTCGAGGTCGATCTGTGGAACGCGCTGGCCGAGCGCCTGAAAGTGAAGATGAACGTGACATCGGTGTCGTTCGACTCGATGATCCCGGGCGTTCAGTCCGGCCGCTGGGATGTCTCCATGGAAGGCATCACCGACAATGCGGAGCGGCAGGCGGTCGTAAGCTTCGTCGACTACGGCTACACGACGTCATCCGCCTATGTGCTGGAGACGAAGGGCGCGGACATCAACGACCATCTGGCGCTATGCGGCCTGAAGGGCGCGGCCCAGAGTGGAACCGAATGGGTCGGGATGATCACCGCGGAATTGGCGACGGCCTGCACCGAAGCCGGCAAGCCGGCGCCGACAGTCTCCGAATTCGGAACATCGGACGCAACGCTTCTCTCCGTCTATTCAGGCCGCACCGACTTCGTGCTGACTTCCGCGGCATCCGCCCAGGAGATCCAGAAGGCGGCGCCAAACCCGGTGAAGGTCGTGCCGATGCCCATCCTGCCGCGCAAGCCGAGCGGCATCGCCTTCCGCAAGAATGAAGAAGACCTGGGCAAGGCGTTGCTGGCTGCACTCAAAGAGGTTCGTGCGGACGGCACCTATGAGAAGATCTATTCCACCTGGAGCGTCACGCCCATGGCAATGGAGCACGAGCCCGGCATCAACCTTGAGACCGTACCAGCGAAATAGCCCCGGCGGGCCGACGGGAGTACCGTCGGCCCCTGTTCTTGCACAACCACTCGAGCGACCATGTCCATAGCCACGCAAGATGATCGAGCGGCCTCCGGTTCTCACCAGCCGGATGAGCCAATGCTGACCTACGTACCCGCACGTGCCTGGGGAACCCGCGCAGCCGCCGTTCTGCTGTCGCTGGCGGTCGTCTATTTCCTGGTCTCCATCGCGGGAAATTCCAACTTCGGCTGGTCCACCGTCGGCCAATATCTGTTCGACGCCCGCATTCTCTCCGGCCTCTATCTCACCCTCTGGCTCACGCTCGTCACGATGGCCATCGGCGTCGTGCTCGGGACGGTCTTCGCGGTCATGGCGATGTCCAGGAACGTCGTGATCTCGACCGTGGCCAATGCCTATATCTGGTTCTTCCGCGGCACGCCGGTGCTGGTCCAGCTGATCTTCTGGTACAATCTGGGCGCTCTGTTTCCCGAACTCTCCATCGGCATACCCTTCACGTCCTGGGGCGTGTCGGTGCCCACCAACACGCTCATCTCGCCGATCACCGCGGCCGTGCTGGGGCTGGGTCTGAATGAGGGTGCCTACATGTCCGAGATCATCCGCAGCGGCCTGCTTGCGGTCGACCCCGGCCAGCGCCAGGCCGCGACTTCGCTGGGCATGACGGCGAGAAAGGCGCTGTGGCGCATCGTGCTGCCGCAAGCCATGCCGGTGATCATCCCGCCGACGGGAAACCAGACGATCGGCATGTTGAAGACGTCGTCGCTGGTCAGCGTGATCTCGCTCTCGGACCTGCTCTATTCGGCGCAGACGATCTACTCCCGCAACTTCCAGACCATTCCGCTGCTGATCGTCGCCTGCCTGTGGTACCTGCTGGCAACGACCATCCTGAGCTGGCTGCAAAGCCGGATCGAACGGCACTTCGCCCGCTCTCGAAACGCGTCGACATGATGCATTCCCTACCAGAGACCACAGCCATGCGTGCTCCCATGATAGTGTTCGACCGGGTGTCCAAGAATTTCGGCGACCTCTCCGTCCTGCGCGATATCAACCTCACGGTGGCCGCGGGCGAGGTGATCAGCCTGATCGGACCGTCCGGGTCCGGCAAATCGACGCTTCTACGCTGCGTCAATCACCTCGAGCGGATCGAACGCGGCAGCATTACGGTGGATGGGGACCTGATCGGCTACAGGCGCGTCGGCAATCTCGCCCACGAACTGCCCGAGAAGCTGATTGCCAGGCAGCGTGCACGCATCGCGATGGTCTTCCAGAATTTCAACCTGTTCGGCCACAAGACTGCGCTCGAGAATGTGATGGAAGCGCCCGTGCATGTGCTGGGCATTCCACGCCGGGAGGCCGAAGAGCAGGCGGTCAAGCTGCTCACCCGGGTCGGGCTGTCGGACAAGATGAACAACTACCCGCGCATGCTTTCCGGCGGACAGCAGCAACGCGTCGCCATTGCCCGCGCACTGGCCATGAAGCCGAAAGTCATCCTCTTCGACGAGCCCACCAGCGCGCTCGATCCGGAACTGGTCGGCGAAGTGCTCGATGTGATGCGCGATCTCGCTTCCGACGGCATGACGATGATGGTCGTCACGCACGAGATGTCGTTCGCGCGCGAGGTCTGCCACCGCATCGCCTTCATGGAGGCAGGCAGGATCGTCGAATGCGGCAGGCCTGCCGAGGTCCTCGACAGTCCGGCTTTCGAACGGACCCGGGCGTTCCTTTCCAGGGTGCAGTGACACGGCATGCCGATGGGAACGCAATCCACCCGCAACTGGGATGTGATCGTCATTGGCGCGGGTATCGTCGGATGCTCAGCGGCCTACTACGCCGCTTTGAGCGGCATGCGTGTTCTGATCGTGGAACAGGACGCGCCGGGATCGGCACAGTCCGGTCGCAATCTGGGTTTCGTCCGCCAGCAGAACCGGGACTTCCGCGAGCTTTCGCTGATGATCGGCGCCTTGCGCATCTGGGAAGGCATCGAAGCCGAGTTGGGGCGCCCGGTTGGGTGGCAGCAGGGCGGCAACCTGTCGCTGGCGTTCAGCGATGCCGACCTTGTTTCACGGCATGATTGGCAGCGGCGGGCGGCCGAAGAATTCGGCCTCGATACCCGCATGCTGTCGGCAGAACAAACCCATGCCCTGATACCGCAACTGGCGACCGGTCGCGGTGTCGTCGGGGCGATGTACACGCCGAGCGACGGGAAAGCCGAGCCTGCCCGCGCAACGCGCGCCTTTTTCGATGCCGCACTCGGATTGGGCGTAGCCGTCAGCTTCGGCGAACCCGTCAGCCGCATCGAGGTGAGTGCCGGCAAGGTCTCCGGCGTTCAGATCGGTGACCGGCTCCATCGCGCAGGTGCGGTGATCACTGCCGCCGGCGCCGGTAGCGGTGCCCTGTTGCGCAAGGTGGGATTGAACCTGCCGCAGGAGTTCATACGGGCAACGGTCGCGCGGACGGTTGTCGCGCCCGATCAGCGGATAGCTGCCTGTATCTCGGGCCAGCGGACCGGTATCCGCCAGGACGTGAACGGGGCCTATGTGATCTCGGTCGCGGGCGGCGAATACGATCTGCGCCTGGATTCCTGGCGTCACATGCGCTGGTACGAGGCCACGCGTAAGTCCAATCCCGATGCGGCGCGCATTGACTATCTTGCTCCGGTGAAGCGGCTGCTGCCGTGCAGGACAATTTCACCGCTGGCCGATTTCCCATCAAGTCGGGATCATCCGCGGCCGGAAGCCTTTCGCGTCGAGCAGGCACGTCGCGAATTTGCCGATCTGTTTCCGGCGCTGGCCGGTCTGGAGATCGAGACGTCCTGGGCCGGGATCATCGATGTCATGCCGGACGTCATTCCGGCCCTGGGGCCCGTCGATGGCGTATCGGGCCTGCTCGTTGCGACGGGATTCAGCGGTCACGGCTTCGGCCCGGGCCCGATGGCTGGAAAGGTCCTTTCCGACCTGGCCGCGGGACGACGGTCGTCCGTCGACATATCGAGCCTCTCGCCAATGCGCTTCGAGAAAAAATAGACCGCGTTGCCCGATGTGGTTCTGATGACGGCGAGGCGCCTGCATCATGGTCCCACAACGCTGCGTCGGGCGTCGCAAGACGCCGATGCCCTGCTCCCCGGCGCGGGCTTCGCCGCGCCAAGCTCCGCCCGGCCAAGATGGGCTCACGCGAGGCCAGCCGGGCTTCATCTCAGGATCAGGAACAACCCGCTGACCAGGGCAAACACCAGCACGCCCAGACGCAGCGCCTTCGGGCTGATGATGTGGTGCGTCCTGCGCGACAGCGCGCTTCCGATCAGAACCGCCGGCATCAGGTAGAGAGCGGCCAGGATCTGATGCGTCGCGATGCGGCCGGCGACGGCGAGCACGATCAGCGACATCACTTCGCCGACAAAGAAACACACGGCAACCGTTGAACGCAGGACCGGGCCCTTTGCATGCTGGTAGAGCAGGGCCAGGGGCGGGCCGCCAATGCCTGTTGCCGTTTCGGTCACGCCGGTGAACAGGCCGGCGCCCAGCGCGCTGCGATAGCCCGGCGAGAAAGGTGGAGCGATCAGCGCGGCGACCGCTGCCAGCAGGGTGAACCAGCCCACGGCCTGATCGAGCTGTCCGGCCGAGAGCGCGGCGAGCAGCCACAGGCCGAGGAACGTGCCGGCGAACCGACCGACCGTGATCCATTTCGCGCCGGGCCAGTCGACGGCAACCCGTTCATGCCAGGCGACGAGGAAATTCAGCGGCAGCATCAGGAGCAGCAGGGTCACCGGCAGTAGGTCGGGTTTCAAAATGCCCAGCACCGGCGCGATGATGAGCGCGAAGCCGATGCCGACCGCACCCTGCAGGAAGGCGGCGGCGAGCGTGATCGCACTCAGGATAGCGAAGAGGCCGAGGCTCATCGATAGTGCCCCAGGGCCTGGTGATCCTGCGACACGGCATGCACCCGCTGGATCGGCGCCTTGGCGATTGTCGCGGCCGCGACTTCGCGAACTTCGGTGAGCAATGATTTTGCGTCCCAGTCGACCGGCCATCCCTGCCAGAGCCTCAGACGCCCGGCAGTGAACACCGCATCGATCTGGTCGCGGTTGCCGTAGCGCACGAGTTCCCAGGTCAGGTCGTGTGACGGTGTGAATTCGGGCCGGTCGAGATCGACGAGCAGGAAATCGGCCGCGAGGCCCTGCTGGATGGCGCCCGTCGTCGTTGCCAAGCCGGCTACGTCGGCCGCGCCCCGCGTGGCCCGGTCGAGCCACAGCCAGCCGCCGCCGCAGGAGGAATCGCCTGAGGCTAGGCCGAAACAGGCGCGCTGCAAGCTCTCGCCTGCGTCTGCCAGCCTGAACCCGTCGGCGCGGGTGCCGTCCGTGCCGAGGCCGAAGCGGATGCCGAGCGCCGCCATCTGCAGCGCCGGCGCGGCGGCATTGCCCTTCCAGAGGCTCGCCACCGGGTTGTAGGCGACCGCCGTGCCGCTGTCGCGCAGCAGGTTGAGTTCATGCGGTGTCACCAGGGTGGAATGCGCGATCAGCACATGCGGGCCCAGCGCGCCGACGTGGGAGAGATGTTCGAGCGGCCGGCGACCGTTCGCCACCAGCGAGCGTTCGACGGCGACCAGATGTTCGTTGACATGGGTCTGGAAGATGGCGCCTGCTTCGGCGGCCAGCCGGGAAACATCGGCCAGCATGCCGTCGCTGGCGACCTCGGGGATGGAGATGGCGAGCGCGGGATGGACGAGCTCGTCTGCCTCGTAAGCGGCAAGATGGGCTGCTGCATTCCTGAGGATCGCAGCGCGATCCGCGACCACGGCGGTTCCGCCGAGATCGTTGCAGATGAAGCCGACGACGCTGCGCAGGCCGGTTTCGCGCGCGGCCCGGGCCAGCGCTCCGGTTTGGCCTGCCGAGCGGGTGCCCGCATCGACGGCGGTGGTGAAGCCGCCGCGCAGGCATTCGAGCGCGGAAAGCTTGGCCGACAGATAGACCATGCGCTCGTCGAGACTGCCTTCGAGCGGCACCCAGATGCGACGGAAGATCTCGGACGGTTCGCCGAAGACGAGCGACTTGCCTAGCGATTGCGTCAGATGGGTGTGGGTATCGACGAAGCCCGGCATCAGGAGATGGTCGGGCAGGTCGACTGGAACCAGACCCGGATTGCGCCGGCTTACGATCTCCTCGACATCGACTTCGGCGAAGCGCCCGTCGCGAACGACCACGGCCATGCCGCGCTTCGGTCCTTCGGGCAAAAGCACCTGTCCGGGTCGGAGCAGCATTTCGGTCCTGCCGTGGAGCGCTTCGCGTAAGGCAGTTGCTTGGGCAGTCACTTGGGTGTTCTCCTTCATTCCGCCACGGCCTCGCGGCCGGCCTGCTTCGTTGAGGGATCAGCCTGTCCCGACGTCGCCCCGAACATCGCGTTCACGATCACGGCGGTGATGGTGCCGGCGGCGAGCCCGTTGCCGAGGATCATCTGCGCCCATTGCGGGAACTGGCTGTAGACGCCGGGCACCAGGATCGGCAGCAGGCCCATCGAAAGCGCTGATGCCAGCGTGACCATCGGCCCGTGTTCGCGCAGGTCGACGCGGCGCAACAGATCGATGCCGATCACGCCGATGATGGAGAACACGATCACCGCGGTTCCGCCGACCACCGGGCCGGGCAGCGCCGTCGCCAGGCGGCCGACCGGCGCGAACAGCGCCATCAGCACCAGGATGACGCCGGCGGCCGCGGTGACATAGCGCGACTTCACTCCGGTGGCGCGCACGATACCGACATTCTCGCCGCTGGTGATGATGAGCGAGGTGCCGAACAGGCCGCCCAGCAGTGAGGCGACCGCGTCGCCGCGGATGGTCGAAGGCACGATGGCATGGGCATCGCCGCGGCGCCCGACGATGTCGGCCGTCGCGATGGTCTGACCGGTGGCTTCGGCCATGGAGATGATGGAAAACACGATCAGCGGCAGCGCCGCGTAGAGGTCGAATTTCGGCATGCCGAACGGCATCAGCTGCGGCAGTGCGACCACCGGTCCGTCCAGGACGCCGCTCACGCTCATATGACCGAGCGCGAAGGCGAGCAGCGAGCCGGCGATGAGCCCGAGCATGACCGCGATGCGGCGCAAGGTGCCGGTGAACACGCGTGCGAAGATGACCGTGAGCACGATCGTCGCCAGCGCCAGTCCGACATTGACCGGATCGGCGAAGCCCTCGCTGCCGGGTTTGCCGGTGATGGTGCCGCCATAGATCCTGACCAGATTGATGGAAACGAGCAGGAGCATCGTCCCCACCACCACGGGCGGAAAATAACGCAGCAGCCGCCGGAAGACGGGCAGGGCGACGAAATAGAATGCGGCGGTCAGGATCACCGCGCCGACGGCGGTCTGCACATCCGTCTGCTGCGCGATCGCCAGGAAAATGGCGATCGGCGCGCCGCCGGGCACCATGATGAAAGGCAGCCGCGCGCCGAACCCGGCGGGGCCGAAACTCTGCAGGATCGATCCCAGTCCGCAGACCAGGAAGGTCGCGCAGATCAGTGATGTCGTCACCGCGTCGGAAAAATTCAGCGCCTTGCCGACCAGGAAGACGGCGGTGATCGGCGATGCCGCCATCACCAGCACGTGCTGGAAACCGAAAAGCAGAAGGTTGCGCGCCGGCAGCACCTCATCGACCGGATCCCCGGTCCAGGCATTTTGTTGTGTCATCGTTTCTCCTCCTCCCGGCACCTCCATGCCGGCATGCAAAACGTTTTGCATACGAGCCCAATATCATAATTCTGGCGTCGTGCAAATCGTTTTGCTTATGGGCGGGGGAGTGGTATGTGTGCGGGAGGGATGAGGAGCGGGATCGCGATACCGGTGAACGAGCGCACATGACCAAGCCGACCATTGTGCATCTGGCCCAGGCGGCGGGCGTGTCGCCCACCACCGTCTCGCATGCCTTCAGCGGCCGGCGCTATGTCGACCCTGACACCAAGGCGCGCATCGTCGCGCTCGCGCAGGAAATGGGTTATCGGGCCAACCCCACCGCGCGCCGCCTGCGCAGCGGCGGCGGCGGCTCCGTCGCGCTGGTGTCGTCGATGCCCTTTGCGGTCGCCGCAGGGCCGTCGCGGCTCGGCTTCCTCATGGAGATCGCGGCCTCGGCCGCGGTCACCGCGCTGTCGCGCAACACGACGCTGTGCCTTGTGCCGCCATTGGAGCGCGGCTCGCAGCTCGACGCGCTGGATGTCGACGGCGCCATCGTGGTGGAACCCGCGCTCGACGACAGCGTGCTCGATTTCTTCTTCGAAAGGGCCGTGCCGGTGGTCGCCATAGGCCGCGCGCCGGGCAGGCCCGATCTGCCCGCCGTGGACCTGCGCAGCACGGAAACCGCCCGCCTGCTGCTCGATCATCTTGGCCAGCAGGGCCAGCGCGTCGGCCTGATCACCGGCTCGCAGAGGCGTAACTCCTATATCGAGATGGAGGCCGTCTACGCTGCCTTTTGTGCGGAAAAAGCTTTTACGCCGGCCGCGATGCGCATCGACGAGCGCGGCGGCGAGGACGAAGCTGCCGTCGCCGTCGAAGCCTTTTTGCGCGAGAATCGGGATATCGGCGCACTTTGCGTGCCGGTCGACGCTTTCGCGGCTGGCGCGCTACGTGCCGCCGCCGCGCTTGGCCTTTCTGTCCCGGACGATCTCAGGCTCGCCACCCGCTATGACGGCATGCGCGCCAGGCTGGCCTCGCCACAATTGACGGCGGTCAATCTGCATCTCGACCAGGTGGCTGAAACGGCCATCGACATGCTCACAGGCTTGATCGAGGGCAGGGCGTCTTCATCGAAGCCGATTGCGGCGCCGCTGCTCGTCGAACGGGCATCGTCGGCTCGTTCTTCGAGGTAGGCTCAAGCCGAGCCGCGCATGATCAGCTTGGCTTCCAGCTGCTTGACCTCAGCTTTGCCGGCGAGCGCTTCGGGGACGCCGGCGATGCGCGTGAAAAGCATGTCGACGCCGGCGGCGGCGATGCCCTGGTAGTCCTGCGCCACGGTCGTCAGCGGCGGGCAGGTGAAGCGGCTGAGAGGGTGGTCGTCATGGCCCGCGACGCGCAGTTCGCAACCTTCGTCGCGGCCCACCCGTACTTTGCGCTCGAAGGCCGCTGCAATCACCCCGAAAGCAAGGCGGTCGTTGGCGCAAAGCACGGTCCGGGTCGGAAAGCCGCCGCCGTCCAGGATGCGGCCGGCTTCGCGGTAGCCGAGTTCCTCGAACTCCCAGCCCTTGGCCGAGGTCGGCAGCACGATGGGCTCGAAGCCGAGCCTCTCCATGGTGCCGACATAGGCCGCGCGTCGCTCCAGCGCGTTCTGGTTCACCGCCGGCATCTCCAGGAAACAGGGATGTTCGCCGGTGCGGCACAGATATTCGGTAATCATGCCCATGCTCTGCCGGTTGTCGGTGCCGACGAAGGACTGATCGGTGTTGACCCTGTTGTCGAGGAAGACGATCGGCATCGTGCTGACGAGGCTCGCCAGCAAGGTGGCATCGGTCTCGAAGCCGAGCGGCGCCATCAGCACGCCCGCGATGTTGAGCGACATCAGGGTGCGCATCGCGCGCGCCTCCAGCCTGTGTTCGCCATGCGAGGACAGAACGATCGCCCAATAGCCTTCGGCCAGGCACCGCATTTCGATCTGGCGCACGACCTCGGCATAGAAGGGGTCGGAGATGTGCGGCACGATCACGCCGATGTTCTTCGGCTGCTTGCGGTTGAGGCTGACGGCGAAGATGTTGGGACGGTAGTCGTAGTCCTTGAGCGCTTTCTCGATGCGCGCCCGGGTGGATGGCTTCACGTTGTCGGGGTTGTCGAAATACTTCGAGACCGTCGGGCGCGACAGGCCGGTGGCTGCCGCGAACTCCTCCATGGTCCGGATCTTCTGCTCGTTCATGCTCGGCTTCCTGGCCTGCGGGCGCGCCCGAACGGGATAAATCGATTTATTTCCATGCGTAAATTTATTTTTTGACCGAGGCAAGTCGCAGAGCGTTCCGAAACGATCGTTTCCTGTGCGATGCGTTTCAATTGATACGATAGTTGCCGGATTTATTGGTTTATGCAAGTTTTTATCACGTGTAAAAAAATAAGTTGACACATAGGAGATAGTGCGGCATCTGAATGGCGGCTCGGGTTTCGGGCCGAAGTTCCTGCCCCGGAGGTGGCGGCCGATATTGGTCCGCAAGGCGGGAGGCGCTTCGTTCGCATTCTAATCAGCAACGGGCTGGCCGATGCCGGCTCCAAGGAGGAACTCATGTTTCGCAAAACGCTTGGCCGTATTCTCCTGTCGGGTGCCGCTCTTGCCATGATGGCCGGCATCGCATCCGCCGAAGGCGTCGGCGCATCGCTGCTGACCCAGCAGCATCCGTTCTACATTTCGCTCGCCGACGCGATGAAGAAAGAAGCGGAAGCCGAGAAGGTGCCGCTCGAGATCGCCATCGCCAATCAGGATCTCTCGAAGCAGCTCGCCGATGTCGAGGATTTCATCACCAAGGGCGTGAGCGTCATCATCATCTCGCCGGTGGACTCCAAGGGCGTGAAGGCGGCCATCAACAAGGCCGAGAAGGCCGGCATCAAGGTCATCACCGTCGATGTGCCCGCCAACAATGTCGATGTCACCTCCTTCGTCGGCACCGACAATTTCGCCGGCGGCGAGAAGGCGGCCGAGCTGATGGCCAAGTCGATCGGCGGCAAGGGCAATGTCGCGGTCATCGACTATCCCACGGTGCAGTCGGTGGTCGACCGCGTCGAAGGCTTCAAGAAGGGCCTGGAGAAGCATCCCGACGTCAAGATCGTTGCGGTCCAGCCGGGCATCACCCGTCCCGAGGCGCTCGCCGCCGCGCAGAACATCCTGCAGGCCAATCCCGACATCGTCGGCATCTTCGGTTTCGGCGATGACGCCGCACTCGCCGCCGCTGCCGCCGTCAAGGCCGCCAAGCTGGAATCCCAGGTCAAGGTGATCGGCTTCGACGGCATGGAAGAAGCCCGCAACGCCGTCAAGAACGACCCGGTGATGGTGGGCGTCATCGCCCAGTATCCGGACCAGATGGGCAAGGTTGCGGTCCAGACCGCGGCCAAGGTGATCAAGGGCGAGACGGTCGAGGCCAAGCAGCCGATCGTTCCGGGCGTCGTTACCAAGGACGGCGAGACCAAGTAAACTGACATCGGGGAGCGCACCATGCCCTCCCACGATGCCGGCCGGCTGAATGGCCGGCGAACGCCCGCCGCATCGTCGGCGGGCGGGCCGCACGCGTCAGGAGGAAAATCCGTGACAGCCATCAGCCAGAACGCAGGAAATGCACCGCATGCCCCGGCTTTGAATTCCGAGGGCGACGTGGTGCTCGAGATCCACGACATCGCGAAATCCTTCGGCCCGGTTGCCGCGCTCAAGCGCATGAACCTCACTGTGCGGCGCGGACGCGTACACACGCTGCTCGGCGAGAACGGCGCCGGCAAGTCCACCCTGATGAAGATCCTCGCCGGCGTCTTCACCCCGACCGCCGGCAGCATCGTGCTGAACGGCAAGGCCTACACGCCGCGCAATCCGCGCGATGCCCGTGCGCACGGCATCTCCATCGTCTTCCAGGAGCTCAGCCTCAGCCGCAACCTGTCGGTGGCCGAGAACATCTTCGCCAGCCACGAGCCGAGCCGTTTCGGTTTCATCCGCGACCGCGCGTTGAATGCAGCGGCCGAGCAGCTCATCCGCGAACTCGGCCTGCCGGTCGATGTCCGCGCCAAGGTCGGCGACCTGTCGATCGCGCAACGCCAGCTGGTCGAGATCGCCAAGGGCCTCAGCCTGCCGGCCGACGTCGTCATCCTCGACGAGCCGACCTCGTCGCTCTCCGACAGCGAGGCCGAGATCCTGTTCACGATCGTCGAGCGGCTGAAGAGCCAGGGCAAGGCGGTGATCTACATCTCCCACCGCATGGAAGAGATCATGCGGCTTTCCGACGACATCACCGTCATGCGCGACGGTGAATATGTGACGACGACTGAGAAGAGCGAGACCAGCATCGACAGGCTGATCACGCTGATGGTCGGCCGCGCCATGAACGATATCTATCCGCCGCGCGAGGCGCCGCGCCCGTCGCCCGAAACGCCCCCGGTGCTGGCGACGAAGAACCTCAGCTTTGCCGGTAAGTTCCGCGACGTCTCGATCGACGTGAAGCCCGGCGAGGTCGTCGGCTTGTTCGGGCTGGTCGGATCGGGCCGCTCCGACGTCATGAAGGCGCTGTTCGGCATGCTTGCGCCGCAAGGCGAGATCCTGCTCGACGGCAAGCCTGTCACGTTCCGCTCGGCCGCGCAGGCGATCCGCAGCGGCATCGCCTTCGTCACCGAGAACCGCAAGGAAGAAGGCCTGGTGCTGCTGCACAGCGTGGAGCGCAACATCAACATGGCCGGGCTCGGCCAGCTCTCCGGGCCGCTTGGCCTGATGCGAGGCGCGGCGGAACGCGAGGCTGCGCGGGCCGAGGTCAAGCGCCTCGCCATCAAGACCGCCTCGATCGACACCAGCACCGGTTCGCTGAGCGGCGGCAACCAGCAGAAGATCGTGCTCGCCAAATGGCTGCAGATCAAGCCGCGCGTGCTGATCCTGGACGAGCCGACCCGCGGCGTCGACGTCGGCGCCAAGTTCGAGATCTACCGCATCATCCGCGAACTCGCCGCCGACGGCACCGCGATCCTGATGGTTTCCTCCGAACTGCCGGAGGTGCTGGGCCTCAGCGACCGCGTCGTGGTGATGCACAACAAATCCGTCGCCGCCGTGCTCGAAGCCGACGGCCTCACACCCGAAACCGTCATGACCTATGCAGCGGGGATACACGCATGAGCAATGTTCAGGACATCCAGAAGAAGGCCGCCGACACAGAGGTCCGCCGCTCTTTCTTCGCGTCGCCGACGGTGCGCCAGTATGGCGGCATCATCATTTCGCTGGCCGTGCTGTGCGTCGTGTTCTCGGTGATGAGCCCGCGCTTCCTGGCCTTCAACAACTTCATGAACATCATGCAGCAGGTGGCCGTCATCGCGGTCGCCGCCTACGGCATGACCTATGTCATTCTGCTCGGCGACATCGACCTGTCGATCGGCTCCATCATCGCCGTTTCCGGCATGGTGGCGGCGCAGGCCTTCGCCATGGGGTTCGGCTTCCTGCCTGCGGTGGCGCTGACGCTGGCGGCTGGCGCACTGATGGGCGCGCTCAACGGCGCGCTGTCGGCCAAGCTGATGCTGCCGTCCTTCATCGTGACGGTGGCGACGATGGGCATCTATCGCGGCATGGTCAGCCTGCCGACCAACGGCGCGCCCGCCATGATCGAGAATGACACCTGGCTGGCGATCGGCGGCGAAAGCTGGCTTGGCATCCCGATCATCATCTGGATCATGGCGGTGCTGTTCGTGGTCAACCACATCATCCTGTCCAAGACGATCTTCGGGCGGCAGGTCTATCTCACCGGCGGCAACCGGGAAGCGGCGATCTATTCCGGTATCCGCGTCGACCGCATCAAGATCATCGTCTTCACCATCTCGGGCATGATGGCGGCGATCAGCGGCATGCTGCTGTCCTCGCGGCTGTCGTCGGCGCAGACCAATGCCGGCACGGGTTACGAGCTCGACGCCATCGCGGCGGTGGTTCTCGGCGGCACTTCGCTGGCCGGCGGCGTCGGCACCATCGTCGGCACCATCCTCGGCGCGCTGATCATCGGCGTCATCAACAACGGCATGAACATGCTGTCGGTGCCGTATTTCTACCAGCTCATCGTCAAGGGCGTCGTCATCCTCGTGGCCGTCTGGCTCGATGTGCGCAGCAAATCCGCCCGGACCTGACCGGCCCAGCAACTCCCGGAATGCAAACATGAAGAAGATCATCACCATCGGCGAGATCGTCGTCGAGATCATGGCCGTCGAGCCGGGGCACGGGTTCACCACTGCCATCCCGCTCATCGGTCCATTCGCTTCCGGCGCGCCGGCGATCTTCATCAACCAGGCGGCCAAGCTCGGCCAGCCCTGCGGCATCGTCAGCGCCGTCGGCAACGACGATTTCGGGGTGCTCAATGTCGAGCGCCTCCGTCACGACGGCGCCGACGTATCCGCCATCGGCGTGCATCCGACGGCGGCCACCGGCAGCGCCTTCGTGCGCTACCGGCCGGACGGCAACCGCGACTTCATCTACAACATCCGCCACAGCGCCTGCAGCGCCATCGGCCTGACGCCGGAGGCCGAGACGCTAATCGACAGCGCCGACCACCTGCACATCATGGGTTCGGCGCTGTTCTTCGACGGCATCGTGTCAGCCATCTTCGAGGCGACTCGGCGCATCAAGGCCAAGGGCGGCACCGTCTCCTTCGATCCCAACATCCGCAAGGAAATGCTGGATCTGCCCGGCATGCGCGATGCCCTCGCGCATGCGCTCGAAAACACCGACCTGTTCATGCCGAGCGGCCCGGAGATGTTCCTGTTCACCAAGGCGACCGAAGAGCGGGCGGCCGTCGCCGAACTGCTCGATCGCGGCATCAAGGCCATCGTCGTCAAGCGCGGCGCGGAAGGCGCCAGCTATTTCGACCGCACCGGTGAAGTCTCCGCCCCGGCCTTCAAGGTCGAGGAGGTCGATCCGACCGGCGCCGGCGACAGCTTCGGCGCGGCCTTCGTCACCTGCTGGCTGCGCGGCATGGAGCCACGCAAGGCGCTGACCATCGCCAACGCCACCGGCGCGCGCGCCGTCAGCGTCAAGGGGCCGATGGAGGGCACCTCCACCATGGCCGAGATCGAGACATTCCTGAACAGCCAAGGAGTTGCAGCATGAGCGCCACCAGGACACTCGCCGATCTGCCCGCCCGTTACGCGAGGGGCGAACGCGGCGGCATCACCTCGATCTGCTCGGCGCATCCGCTGGTCATCGAGGCCGCCCTTCTGGAAGGCATCGCCACCGGCACGGATGTGCTGATCGAAGCCACCTGCAACCAGGTCAACCAGGAAGGCGGCTACACCGGCATGACGCCTGCCGACTTCCGCCGCTTCGTCGAGGACATCGCTGCTCGCCTCGGTTTCGACACCGGCCGCCTGATCCTCGGTGGCGATCATCTCGGCCCCAATCCGTGGAAGCACCTGCCCGCCGATGAGGCGATGCAGCGCGCCGACGTCATGATGGACGGGTTCGTCCGCGCCGGCTTCACCAAGATCCACCTCGACACCTCGATGGGCTGTCTTGGCGAACCGATAGCGCTGCCGGATGCGGTCACGGCGGAACGCGCGGCACGGCTTGCCAAGATCGCGGAACAAGCTGCGGCCGAGGCAGGCTACGACCTGCCAGTCTACATCATCGGCACCGAGGTGCCGATCCCGGGCGGCGCGATGGAAGCGCTCGATCATCTGGAACTGACCACGCCGGCCGCCGCCATCGAGACGGTCGAGGTGCATCGCCGCGCCTTTGCCGCGCTGGGGCTTGAGGCCGCCTTCGCCCGCGCCATCGGCGTGGTGGTGCAGCCAGGCGTCGAATTCGGCAACGAGAACGTCGTCGTCTACGACTGCGCCAAGGCTACCCAGCTCAGCGGCGTGCTGGAGCAGATGCCGCAATTCGTCTTCGAGGCGCATTCGACCGACTACCAGCCGCAGGAAGCGCTGTCGGCCCTGGTCCATGACGGTTTCGCGATCCTCAAGGTTGGTCCGGGTCTCACCTTCGCGCTGCGCGAGGCGCTGTTCGGCCTCGACCAGATCGCCGCCTTCCTCGACCGCCTGCCGGAAGAGGAGACCCTGCGCGGCAAGATGGAAAAACTGCTCCTGGCCGAGCCGAAGAACTGGGAGAAATACTACCATGGCGACGCCGACGAGCTGCGCCTGCAGCGCCATTTCTCCTACAGCGACCGCATCCGCTACTACTGGCCGCACCCGCAGGCCTCGGCTGCCGTCGATGCCTTGCTGAAGCGGCTGGAAGGGCGCGCCATTCCAGAGACGTTGATCAGCCAGAATCTCGGAACGCTCTATCCTGCGGTCGCGGCGGGCAAGGTCCGCGCGGCGCCACACGCCCTGATGGTCGAGGCGGTGCGCAACGTCATACGCGGCTACAACCGCGCGACCCTGTCGCTGCAGCCGGCCTGATCCGCAGGGTCATTCCGGGGGCAGAACTTCACGCGAATCTGCCGTCGCCGACCGCATCATGCGATGAGCGGCGAGGGGGACAGCGGCATCTCATCCACCGGGCGCGTCAACGAAACCCGATGGAACGTCGAGCTGCGGTCAGGTTCGACGTTGAAGAACAGTTCGCCACGCTGAGGCGCCATGACGATGCTTGCCGCGGTGCCGAGCTGGATGCCCGGCCACTCCTCCTGCGGCAGGGTCAGGACACCGTCCGGCGCGCCCCAGCGATCGAGCAGCATCGCCATGACATCGGTGATCTGGATGTTGCCCCGCTTTGCACGGGCCAGGCGTTCGAGCCGCAGTTCGCGGCTCAGCGTGTCGGGTCCATCCGCCACCCCGGCGTCGAACAGCTTGGCGCGGGCGGCATCGCTGCGGAAATGATTGGCGTGGACGAGCAGTCCGTCCCACGGCGCCAGCCAGAAGATCTCCTGTGGTGTGGTCTCCAGGTCGATCGCCTCGCCGCTGGCATGCGACAGCATCATGTTGTTGGCGCAGCCGCGCGGGCTCTTGTAGATCGCGCCGAGCGCTTCGGAAAAGCAGCGCGCGGCGAGCACCTTGCGGCGGATCAGGGAAATCGGCAGGCCCTTGTCCGGCAGCGGGCCCGCGATCTTCAGCGAGTTGCCTGTCAGCGCCATGCCCGCCGAGTTGAGGCCGCAGCGCGCGAGGCCGCCCGCCTCGACAAAGGTCAGCAATTCGTGATCGCCCTCGGTGACCCTGAGCAGCACCACCGTTTCGCGGGCTGCCAGCATCCAGTCCCAGTTCTGCGCGTGGATCAGGGTGCTGTCGCCCGAAGCCTCCGGCTGCACGATGATGCCGGTGCAGCCATCGTCGGGGCCTTCTGCTGGCTTGCGTCCGAGGCGATGGATGATCTCCGAACGCGCATTGACGATGACGACACCCTCCACGGGCACGCCCGAACCTTCGGCGATGCCGCGGATCTCCTCGGCCAGCGCCGGTTCCAGGGCCGTTATCTCCTCGAGGAACCTCTTCGCCGCCGCCAGCGCGTCCGCCCAGGCAACGCCACGCTTTTCGAGCGTGCCGCCATAGAGGTCGTAGCTGCGGGCGATCCGATCTGCGGCCGCCCGGCCATAGGCAAGCCCGCGCTCCATCGGCGCGCCGGAAATCTCAATGAGAGGAATGGGAAGTTTCATGCGTTTTCCAGGGCTGTCTGCGGGTCATCGAAGCGCCATTTCAGTTCCACGCCGCCCGCTTTTGTCGTCTCGAGGGCGGGAATGGCGGAGAGCAGCTTGCGCGTATAGTCATGTTGCGGGGCATCGAACACCGGATCGCGCAGGCCCTGCTCGATGATCTCGCCGTCCTGCATGACGATCACCCGGTCCGCGACCTGTTCGACGACGCCGAGATCGTGGCTGATGAACAGGCAGGAGAAGCCGTGCTTGTCCTGCAGGTCCGCGAACAGGTCGAGCACCTGGGCGCGCACCGTCACGTCGAGCGCCGATACGGGCTCGTCGGCGATGATGAAGGAGGGATGGCGCACCACGGCGCGCGCGATCGCGACGCGCTGGCGCTGGCCGCCGGAAAGCTCGTGCGGATAACGGTCGGCGAACTCGTCGCCGAGGCCGACTTCCTTGAGCACTTCGAGCACGCGCGCCCGTTTTGTCTCGGCCACCAGCCCCGGAACCAGCCGCAAGGCCTCGCCGATGATCTTGCCGACGGTCATGCGCGGGTCGAGCGACGAATAGGGATCCTGGAAGATCATCTGGCAGTTCAGCCGATAGTCCCAGAAACCGACATCTCCCTTCGAGATCGGCTTGCCGTTGAAAAGCACGCTGCCCGCCGATGGCCGCAGCAACCCGGCGACGACGCGGCCAAGCGTGGTCTTGCCCGATCCCGAGCCGCCCACCAGCGCAACCACTTCCCCCGGCTGGATTTCGAGGTCGACGCCGTGCAGCGCGCGTTTCGCGGCCGTTGACCGCAGGAAGCGGCGGTGGCCGCCATAATCGACTACCAGGTCGCGCACCGCCACGACCGGTGTCGCCGCCTTCGGCAGCACGCGCGCCGGCTGGCGCGAAGGCATAGCGGCCAGCAGCTTGCGCGTATAGGGGTGCCGCGGTGCGCTGAGCAGGTCGGCCGTCGGCCCGGCCTCGACGATTTCGCCCTTGCACATGACGATGACACGATCGGCGTAACGCGCCACCATCGCCAGGTCGTGGCTGATCATCAGCACTGCCGATCCGTTGGCCTTGGTCAGATCGACCATCAGCTCCAGCACGTCGCGCTGCACGACGGCGTCCAGCGCCGTGGTCGGCTCGTCGGCGATCAGCAGCGCGGGCTTCAGCAGCATGACCGAGGCCAGCATGATGCGCTGGCGCATGCCGCCCGAGAACTGATGCGGAAAGGCGTCGAGCGCGGCTTCCGGATCCTTGATCCTGACCCGGTTCAGCATGGCGAGGATGGCTTGCCGGCGCTGGCTGCGGTCGAGCTTGCCGTGCAGGACAAGCCCTTCCTCGAGCTGGCGGCCGATCGTCATGGACGGGTTGAGCGAGGTCATCGGCTCCTGGAACACCATGCCGACGCGCGCACCGCGCAACTTGCGCAGCTCGGCCGGCGGCATGGCAGTCACCTCGCGTCCCTCGAACGCGATGGAGCCTGCCACCCGGCGTATGGCCGGCGGCTCCAGCCCCATCACCGCGCGGGCAAGCATGGTCTTGCCCGACCCGGACTCGCCGACGATGGCAACGATTTCGCCGGGCGCCACGGTCAGGCTGGCGTCGCGGACGACGGCATGGCCGCTGCGTGCGACGTTGAGCGTCAGGCCGCCGATTTCGAGAAGGACCGGGCGTGCCAACATCAGGCTCCCCTCATGCGTGGATCGAGCTTGTCGCGGACGGCATCGCCAAGAAGGTTGATGCCGAGCAGGGCCAGCGAAATGCAGAGCCCGGGGAAGACACCCAGCCACACCGCCTGCGCGATGAACGGACGGCTGCCCGCCAGCATGTTGCCCCAGGTCGGCGCGGGTGGCGGCACGCCGAGGCCGAGGAAGGAGAGCGAGCTTTCCGCCAGGATGACCCAGCCGAACATCGACGTCGCCAGCACGATCAGCGGCGCGACGCAGTTGGGCAGGATGTGACGCGCCATGGTGAAGAGCTCGGAATTGCCCATCACGCGGGATGCTTCGATGAATTCGCGTTCGCGCAGCGAAAGCACGGTGCCGCGCACGATGCGCGCTACCGAGGGCGTGTAGGCAAGGCCGAGTGCCAGGATGATGCCGTATTTGTTGGCGCCGAGCACCGCCAGCAGGCCGAGCGCCAGCAGGATGCCGGGGAAAGCCAGCAGGGCGTCGTTGAAGGCCATGACCGCACGGTCGATCCAGCCGCGCACATAGCCGGTCAGCACGCCGATGGCGGTGCCGGCGGTGATGGCGAACAGGACGGTGAGCAGGCTGATGGAGGCGCTGCCCCAGGCGCCGACCAGGATGCGGCTCAGCACGTCGCGTCCGAATTCGTCAGTGCCCAGCCAATGCGCAAGGCTGGGCGCCGCGAGCTTGGCCTTGAAGTCGAGCGCGAGCGGGTCGTAGGGCGTCCAGAACGCGCCGGTCGCGGCCGCGACGCACAGGATCGCGACCAGCACGCCGCCCAGCAGGGCATTGGGAGCAAGGGTTCTCATTGGGCGGTCACCCGCGGATCGAAGATGGGATAGAGCAGGTCGACGACGAGATTGACGAGCACATAGACGACCGCGACCACGAGCAGGCAGCCCTGGATGACGGGATAGTCACGCGCAAAGATGGAATCGACCAGAAGCCGGCCGAGTCCCGGAATGGTGAACACGGTTTCCACCACGGCGATGCCGCCGAGCAGGTTGCCGAGCAGCAGCCCGATCAGCGTCCAGGTCGGGCCGAAGGCGTTGCGGAAGGCATGGCGCCACAGCACGGCCGATTCCGAAAGGCCCTTGGCGCGGGCGTGGGTGATGTAGTCCAGCCGCAGCACCTCCAGCGTCGAAGCGCGCGCCATGCGCATGACCACGCCGATCTCGTGCAGGAACAGCGTCATGATCGGCATGACCAGATAGAGCAGCCCGCCGGTGAGGTTCTGCGAAAGGGAGACGTAGCCGACCACCGGCAGCCAGCCCAGTTTCAGGCCGAAGAACAGCAGGAACAGCAGGCCGAGCCAGAAGGTCGGAATCGACAGCAGGAAGGTGGCCGAGCCGACCAGCAGCACGTCGAACAGGCTGTTCTGCCGCCAGGCGGCGATCATGCCGGCCGGCACGGCGACGAGACTGGCGAAAAAGACCGCCGCCAGCACGATCTCGGCGCTTGTCCAGAAACGCTGCATGATCAATGGCAGCACCGGCTGGCCGGTGCTGATGGAGGTGCCGAAGTCGCCCGACACGACGTTGGAGAACCAGATCGCGAACTGCACCGGCATAGGCCGGTCGAGGCCGAGCCGTGCGCGCAGGTCGGCGAGACTGGCCGGGTCGGCCAGGTCGCCCAGCATCAGCGAGGCTGGATCGCCGGGGATGAGCCGGATGAGGAAGAACACCGACAGCGCGACGATCAGCAATGTCGGGACCGCCATGCCGATCCGGGTCAGCGCAAAACGTATCATGCTCTCTTCTCCGGCCACATCCTGGAGATTGCAGGCTCAGTCCGCCACACTGACTTCCCAGAGCCGGGGGCTGCTGGCCGGCCAGGATTTGAAGCCCTTGATCTTGTTCGAATAGGCCGCGGTCGTGATGCCGTTGTAGAGCATCACCATCGGCACATCCTCGAGGAAGCGGCGATGGAGATCGTCGAACAGCTTCTGCCGTTCGGCCTTGTCGGAAACCACCATGGCCCGGTCGAGCAGCTTCTGGGCTTCCGGATTGTCCCACACCTTGCGCGGCTGCTTGTCCTTTGGACCCATCATCGATTCGAAGCTGAGCGCAGGGTCGAGCCTGGCCGAATAGGAGAAGGACATCGCCTGGTAGTTGCCCTTGGTGTAGCGGTCGAGCTGCGTCGCCCATTCCAGGATCTCGAGCTGTGCGTTGATGCCGGCGGCCTGCAGCATGGCCTGGGCCACGATGGCGCCGTCATACATGGCCGGATAGCGCTTGTTGGCGAGGATGGTGATGGGCTCGCTTTTGTAGCCGGCCTCGGCCAGCAATTGCTGGGCCTTCTGCGGATCGGCGCTCCAGCCTTCCTGCTCGACCTTGCCGTAGAAGGGCGACGACCGCGGCACGACCGAATTGTTGCGATGGCCGAGCCCTTCGGTCGTCGCGGCGACAAGCTGGTCGCCGTCGATGGCAGCGGCGATGGCCTGGCGCACCTTCACATTGGACAGCACTGGATCGCGCGTCTGCAACAGCAAGGCGACGAGGCCCATGTGTTCGGCGGTCGAAAGCGCAATCTCCTTGTTGTCCTTCAACTCCTTCACGTCGGCATTGGACATGTCCGGAATGAGATCGATATCGCCGCTGAGCAGGGCGGCCTTCGCCGTCGAGGAATCCGGCACGACGACGAAGCGCACTTCATCGACCAAGGTGCGCTTGCTTCCCGTGTAGCCGCTGCTTTCACCGGCAGGATTGGCGTAGCCGGCGAACTTCGTGAGCCGCACATATTCGCCCTGTTTCCACTCGGCGAGCTGGAAAGGTCCGGTGCCGATCGGCTTGTCCCAACTGCCGTCCGGCTTGACGGAATCCTTGTGCAGGATCGCGGTCATGCCGCAGTCGGTGCGCGCCAGCTTGTTGAGGAAAAGCGCGCTCGGCGAATTGATCTTGAAGACGATGGTCTCGGGGTCCGGCGCTTCCACGCCGGTGACCTTGAGATTGTTGCGGCCGTCGAATTCCGAAAGGCAGCGCCACTCGGTCTTCGGATCCATGTAGCGGTTCCAGCTCCACAGCGCGTCGGCCGAGGTCATTTCGGAACCGTTATGAAACTTCACACCTTTGCGCAGCTTGAACGTGTAGGTGAGCTGATCGTCGGAGACGGACACCGATTCAGCCAGAAGCGGCTTCACCGAGCCATCCTCGCCATAGGCGACCAGCCCTTCCACCATATGCATGACGACGGAATCGGTGTCACCGTCGCGATTGACGCCGGGGTTGGTCGAGCGGATGTCCGCGGGCAGCTGGACTCTGATGACCGATTCCGCCAGCGCGCCTGCGGTACCGGTTGCGAACAGCCCCATCGCCAGGGCTGCCTTGAGCATGGTCTTGTTCATTGTTTCCTCCCGAAATCGATCGTTTCGCAGCCGTTCCGGTTTCCGGTTATTCGGCGGCAAGCGCGACGGGCGCCGGGTCTCCGGTCATGCCGTAGCGCGTGAAGTTGCGGTTGAGTGCCGGCAGCGGTGCCACTTCCATCGTGCCTGCGGCCGGGTCCATGATGACCATCGCCACCGTTGCCGAGAGATTGCCGCTCATGCTCGGGCGCGGCGGACGGCATACGGCATGCGGCGACAGGAAGTCGTCGAAGAAGGCGTTCTTCAGGTCACCTGCCGAAAGCTTCTCTCCGGCCTCGTCGAGCAGCTTGCGCACGCGCCAGTCGCGATAGACGCTTTCCGGCACGCTGGTGAGGCCCGTATCCTTCAGCTTGCCCAGTGCCACGGGGCTCACCCAGTGATTGGCGTGCACGATCAGGCCATTGTCGGGATAGAGCGGGAAAGCCTCATCGGGCGCGCATTCGAAATCGATGGCGAAGCCGCCCACCGTCGAAATCATCATGTTGTTCGAGCAGGCCTTCGGCGTGGTCGCCACCGCCCTCACGGCGAAAGCGAAATGTCCCTGTTCCAGCACCTTGCGGCGGATGATCGCCAGCGGCACGCCGGCCTGGAGGAAATCGCGCTCGGATTCGAGGTAGTTGGCGGTGATGCAGACGCCGGCGGCGTTCATGCCGCAGCGCGCCAGCCCGCCGGCCTCGACGAAGGTCAGGATGTCCGGGCCGTCCTCGCGCACCACCCTCAGCACGATCGCCGTTTCGGCGCATTCCGCCTTCCAGTCCCAGTTCTGACCGTGGATCAGCGTGCCGCTGGCGCTGCGCTCCGGCAGGATCACCGCACCGGTGCAGCCGTCTTCCAGCTCGGCGTCCTCCGGCATGTTCTTTTCGAGGCGCGCCTTGGCGACGACCTCGGTGCGGGCGTTGATCATGACGATGTCTTCGAAGGCAACGCCGGCGCCGGCCGCGATGCCGCGCATCTCTTCGAGATAATGCGGGCCGAAGGCCTCGATCTCGCGCGCGAACTCGTTGATCAGGCGCGACTTGTCAGCTTCGTCATAGCCCAGCTTGGCAAGCTGGTCGCCATAGAGTTCGATGCTGCGCCGGATGCGGGACGGCACGGTCGCGCCGTATTGGCGGCCGCGCTCGAACGGTGTTCCGGAGACGGAGACAAAGGGGAAGGGATCTACGGCCATCGGTGTTTTCGTACGCCCATCGTTGTGTTTTTTGTGTATTTAAAAAACGCTATTTGAGCGGATATGGCGCTGTCAAGTGAATTATGTGAAAATAAATTTGGGAATGTGGGGCTCGACATGACGATTCCGACGAACAGCAACCTCCAGATCGAGATGGCGCGCCAGGTCGTTTCGCTGGCGACAGCGGAGAACTGGCCTGTCGGCAGCCGCGTTTCCGATTTCGCCCTGGCAAAGCAGCTTGGTGTCTCGCGCTCACCGATCCGCGCAGCACTTGCCCTTTTGACCGAGCGCGGATTGCTGGAACACGAACCCGGCCGCGGTTACCTGCTTGCCCGCCTGCCGAACGAAGCGGACGAGCAGGACAATCTGGCGCCCTCCGAGATGGAGGTGCTCTATCGGCGCATCATGTCCGACCGTGCGGCCGGGTCGATCGCCGACGAAGTGTCGGAAGCCGAACTCACCGAACGCTACGGCTTCTCGCGCGGAGCCGTGCGCAAGGTGCTCATGCGCTTCGCCACCGAAGGGTTGGCGCGGCGCCTGCAGGGGCACGGCTGGGGTTTCGCGGAAAGCCTGACGTCGGAAGAGGTCGTGGCCGAGAGCTATCAGTTTCGCCTGATCGTCGAATGTGGCGCGCTGCGCCAGCCGAGCTTTAGGGTGGACTCCCAGGAACTCGCCAACCTGCGCGCTGCACAGGAGACGATCCTGGCGGCGGCAGAAGGCAATGTTCGTCGCGACCACTGGTTTCGTGTCAACGCGCAGTTCCACGAGACGCTTGCGTCATGGTCCCACAATCGCTTCCTGGTTCAGGTCGTGCGCCAGCAGAACAATCTGCGGCGCATGACCGAATATGCCGACTTCGACAAGTTGAGCGGCGCACGCATCCACAATGCCTGCAAGGAGCACATCGCCATCCTCGACGCGCTTGGCGATGGCGACGTCGAATTCGCGGAGGCCCTGCTGCGCCGCCATATCGAGCGCGCAAGCCGCGAACTGGACGATAGTCTGTAGGAAGAGCATATTTGCCGGCTAATCGGAAATCTCTGCCAGGGCATGACCTGGACCCCCATGACTTCTGCTGGGAAGGGACGGCGAGCCAGCCCCCACTTCAAGCAGTGCCGAGCGGCAAATGCGATTGTCCTGCCAGCCGGTCAATTGTGGCGACTTGGTAACGACAATTTGTCCAAATCGTGTCTTTTATGATTGCAAACGTATTTCACCTATAGCTAATTTAGCATCCGGCGGGTGGGTAAGCTTCGAAAGAAGGCTGATGAAGCAACTTATCCATTGTAAGCAGACCTTGTTCGGGTACGCGTTGAATAGGGCAAGCCGGGAATGTTCCGGTGCCTAGAGCAGCAAGGCGAAAGAAAGCCGGAGCCTTGCTCAGTCAAGCAACAGTCACCCTTGCTGTTTCGGAGCAGGACCTTGCCCGGCGGCTGGATCTTCCAATCGCAGCCCTGCGTCATCTCGATCATCCCAATCCGCCCAGATATTTGCGGCTGATGCTGGCTGCATGCGTGGCGGGATTGGATGCCGACCGGATTTTGTCGGAGCTGCAAGGCGGCTCGCGGACAACGAACACCAGCGAACTCGGTTCTTCCTAGGAGCATCTTTTGCCCTTCAGCGTGGAGTACGGGCATGTCTCAGGTTTCGATGTTTCTCGCCCATCTGTTCTCATGTCGCAAAACAAGCATGGCGGTACTTGTCGCTTTGCCATTGTGTGTTGTCTGGTCGTTCGCCCAGGCTGACGACTGCTCGGTTATCGCACGCCAGATCAGGTCCGCCGACCGGACCGTTTCCGGTGCGGATGCGCTTCCGCTGATGCGGCAGTTGTCGGCAATCAGAAGGCTGGAGCAGCAGCGTCGATGCAGTTCGGATTCGATGAGCGGACTTTTCAATGCATGCCGGGATCTGGCAAATCGCAAGGCAGGCATCCAGTCGCAGCTGAGCAGGCTGGGCTCGGGGTCGACCGGACGATTGGAATTGCTGCGCGCCAGATATTCCAGCTTGCGCTGCTCCACGAGCCGGAAAGTGGCCGTCAAGGAGAACACGTCCCGCCCGGCTCAATCGACAACGCAACCCTCAAGGGGGTCGAAAAAAGAGATGTTCTTCTGTGTGCGGCAGGAGGATGGCTACTACTTCCCCGCATCCAATTCGCAATTCGTCGGCACTGACTATGCCTCCAACATGCTCGATCGGTGCAAGTACATCTGCGGGACGCAGAATATCGATCTCTATGTGCTCGACGATCCCGCCAAGGAAACGGAAGAGATGGTCTCCGTGTCGAAAGGGCTGCCGTACAAGGACCTGCATTCCGCCTTCCGATACAGGGATGCGGCAAAGTTCGCGGCTTGTGATTTCCGGGATTATCACCGGAGAGTGGCATTGGTGCGGGCAAATGCCGCCACGACCCTGGCCACCTACAAAAACGTCAACATGCCGGTGCCGGGTCCTCGCCCCGAGATCGCCTATGCCGGCGAAGTGACCCCTGCCGCAACCGTCGGCATGGCGCAGGAAGATGATATGAGTTCTCGTAAAATCCGGATCATCCTGCCTGGGATGATGCCCCCGGACTCCGAACAGGTTTCTGTGCCGGCCCCGGAGGTGGACCCGCTGCGCACCGCATCCAGGTCTCTCGCCGCCAAGGAGAAGACAGGCGCCGAAATTGACGACTCCGTAGAAAACTGAGGGCTTGGTTCCCGATCAGAACCGCACTGCGAACCTCGCAGTGAGGCCGTTCTGCTCGACGCCGGATCCGAACTGGCCCTGATAGGCGATGCCCAGCGTTGCGCTGTCGGTCAGGTCGAGGTCGAGCCCGGCTTCGACGAGGGCCGAATCCCTGGCGATCGGCACACCGGAAATCGTGAAGGCATCGCCTGTCGCGAAAGCATGCGTGCTGGCCGGCGCTACTGCGCCATAGGCATGGCGCCAGCCCAGCATGCCGCGCACCGTCGCGTTCGTCGCGCCGAGCGGGAAGGCGGTCGAGGCTCTGAGGCCAAGCGTGGTGAAGGTGCTGTCGGTTGTTTCGCCCTGCCCGGTGAGCGCCGCCGCGCCGCCCGTTTCCGTGAAGCCGTCCGTGCGCAGATTGACGTAAGCCAGGTTGGCGAAGGGCTCGAAGGCGGCGACCGGCGTATCGATGCGGTAGCCGAGTTCGCCGAAAGCCTGGAAGGTGCCGGCATCCCGTTCACTGCTGGCGCTGTCGGCAAAACCGGGAATGGAAATCGAGCGCGATGTCTGGATGTCGTGCCACGTATAGGCAAGCCCCGAACGGAAGCCGAGATTGCCCCGCTGCGTGCCGGCATAGAGGCCGAGATGGTAGTTGTCGCTGGAACCCGAGCCGCGTTCGGTGCTGAAGCTGGTATGGCTGTAACCGGTCGCGATGCCGAGGCGGACGCTGTCGCTGATCGATCCATCGAAACCGGTGAGGAAGCCGCCGCTGGATGTATCCAGGCCGGCGGCATTGCCGTCGCCGTCGAAATTGCCCCATGAGCCGAAAGCCGTGCCCCAGGCAGCGAAACTGTCGGTAGCGGCGGAGGCCAGGGTCGGTCCGTCTTCGCCATAAGCCAGCACCGGAGCCGTGGAGCCCCCCGTTCCGCCGAAGGCTGCGCGCAGGCGATCGTTGATGGCGTCGCGCACGAAGTGGCTATCTTCGATCAGCGCCGACCTGGCCGATGCATGGATCTCGCCGGAGAGCGCATCGAGTGCCTTGCGGGCGCTGTCTTCGTCGGGGACGGCGGCAACGGCATCGTAGGCGGGATTGCCGCCGCCGGTGCTCTCCAGCCCGTTGCCTGTGGCGCACTGGTTGCGCGTCCGAGCCACGTCGCAGAATGCCGCAGTGTTGCGGGTCGTGTCGATGTAGACCTTGCCGGCATCGTAGGCGAGCGCCAGGTCGACGAAGGGCATGTTCTGGGTGAGATTGTCGAATGTGCCGCTGACGCCGCCATCCGCGCCAAGGATCGTCCAGCGGCTGCCGGGCCTGTAGACGCCGCCCGCCTTGACGGCATGCACCGTGCCGCCATGGATCGTCGCGGTGCCGCTGGCATGGATCAGATCGCTCTGCAGCGCCGGGTCGATCTCGGCTTCGAAAGTCGAGCCGGCCGCGAAGGTGATGTCGCCATTCACCGTGAGCGCGCCGATCGAATTGCCGGGGGCGATCGTGCCGCCGGCAGCGATCGCCACCGTCGAACCCGCGCCGGAGCCGACGGTGCCGTGACCGCCCAGCGTAGCGCCTGTCTGCACGTCGAGCGATCCGCCGAGAACGGCATTGCCATGCGCGGCATCGGAACCGACGATCAGGCTGCCGTCGGCAATCGTTGTTTTGCCGGCAAAGCCTGAGCCGTCGCCGTCATAGCGCAGCGTCCCGGTTCCCGTCTTGATCAAGGCGCCGCTGCCGCTCAGCTTCCCGCCATAGCTCGCATCGGCTGTCTGCTCGAAAGTGAGCGATGCGCCCGTGGCGATGGCGGCATTACCGGTGAAACGCTCGCCGGCCGTGACGAGCCCGCCGGCATCGACCGACCAGTTGAGGCTGGAGGCGCCAGTGAGCACAAGCTTGCCTGCGCCTTGCTTGATCATGCTGCCCGCGCTGCCGTTGAGCCCGGCGATGGTGCCGGCAAAAGTGGCGTCGGATGTCTGTTCGAACACTACCGTGGCGCCGTTGCCGATATCGCCCGAGATCGAGCCGGCGTTGCCGATCAGCACGCCTGCGGCAACCAGCGTGTTGCCATAGGCATTGTCACCAGTAAGCCGCAGGGTCCCGGCACCGCGCTTGATCAGATCGCCCCCGCCCACAATGTCCTGGCCGAGCGTGAAGCTGGTGCCTGAATCGGCGATATCGAAACCGCCGCCATAAGCACCCCAGATGATGTCGCGATCCGTGTCGGTGAAGCTGGTACCCGTGACTTGAAGCGTCCCGCCATTGAAGCTTAGCGCGCCGGTCGCTGCGCCGAGGCTGGCGTCGGCGGAAACGGAAAGCGTGCCGCCGTTTATCGTCGTTCCGCCCTGGTAGCTGTTGCTGCCTTCCAGCACGAGCGTGCCGCCCTGCGTCTTGGTCAGGCCGCCGATCCCGGTAATCGTCGTGGCGATATTCGCAGTCGTGCCAGCCAGCACGCGGATTTCGGCATTGCCGTCGGCACTGTCCGAGCCGTCAATGGCGAGCGAGCCCGAACCTTCCAGTCGATAACCGCTGTCGACGAACTGCAGGCCCTTGAAGCTTTGTGCGCCGTCGATGGTGATGGTGCCGCCGGAAAAGCCGCCGGGCTCGTTCTTGAACACCGCATGGTTGCCCGCCCAGTCGTCGGGCAGGATGCTGCCCTGGTTCAGCCATTTCAGGTTGGTGGCGTTCCAGGTGCCGTTGCCACCCTGCCAGTGCTGCAGCGTGTCGTCGCCATTGGCGCTGATGAGAAGATCGACATTGCCGCCGCCGGCCTGGATCTCGTAAAGAGCGGGATCGGTGAAGGTGGGCGTGGCTCCCAATGTCAGCCCGCCGCCGGAAAGCGTACCGCCATAAGTCATCAGCCGGTAATAGCCGAAACCGGCCGCACCGTCGGCAGGGTTGCCGCTCTGCGCCAGGTTCAGCGTGCCGTTGAGCGTTAGATTGCCGGTGACGGCGATGCCGTCGCTCATGCCGGGCGAGGCGGCGGATGCGCCGGCACTGCCGAGTTCATAGTCGAGGATCGACCCTGCCGACAGGGTGAGGTCGCCATTCACCGTCAGCGTGCCGATGGAGTTGCCGGGCGCGACATGCCCGCCAGAGGCCACGGTGGTGGTGCCGACCGTACCGGAGCCGCCCAGCGTTCCGCCGGCATGCACCGTCATCGTCCCGCCGAGGGTGCCGTTCGCGCGCAACGTTCCGCCATGGACATTCGTCTTGCCTGAGAAGCCCGTGCTGTCACCCGTCAGGCTGGTGACGCCATTGTAGTGGTTGACCGTCCCTATTCCTGCGCTCTGGCTTCCCAATGCGGCGGCGAATTCGTGGTTGGCATCGGTATGGTTGAAGTTGAGGCTGGCGCCGTTTTCCCCGAACACCACCGTCGGGGCGACGACTTGGCCAGCGGCGACGGCATCGGCGGGATCGGTGCTGGCGGCGCCGATATTCAGCGAGGCGGTGCCTGTTGGATTCTCGGTTGCCAGATTGACAAAAAAGGTCGCAGTCAGGGATGCGCCATTCATGATCGTCAACGAGCCGTTTGCTCCGTCGCCGTAACCACCGACCTGCGTTATCTCGGAAACAACTGTCGATCCCAGGCCCGAGACAGTGGCTTTGCTGTTCGTGCTGGTGGTGTCGTATTCGCTTGAGGCGATATACAAATATTGGGTGTCGACTTTCCCCTGATCCTCTACGATCAATTCGCCATCGCCATATCGGCCGATGCCCATCATGTACGCCTTTATGACGGAACCGCTTCCGGTGACCTTGAGGGTGCCGGTTTCGCCGGCATTTCTGGCGACATAAAGCGTGGTGGAGAACTCGAGTTCGCTCGCACCGCTGACGATCACTGCCGCGCCGGAAGTGCCGCCGATGAGGTTTTCGGGGCCGAATGCGCGCACCGGTTCTCGAAATGTTGCGCCATTCTCCAGTTTCAGCGTTCCTGCCGTCACATCCATGACGGCGGTCTCGACATCGCCCTCCAGAACCAGCGTGCCGTTGCCCCGTTTGGAGAAATGTCCGTTCGTATTGCTCCAGTTCTGAGCCAAGGTGAAGGTGTTGTCGGCATCGGCGATGTCGAAGCCGCCGCCGCCATTGCCCCAGGTGATGGCGCGTGCCGTATCGGTGAAATCGGTGCCGGTGACCTGCAGGATACCGCCGTCGAAGGTCAGGCCGCCGCCACCACCGCCAAGATTGACGTCCGATGCGACGGAAAGCGTGCCTTGCTTCAGCACCCAGGGTGTCGATGTCGACGTGGCGTCCTGCAGCGTCCAGGTGCTGGTGCCGGTCTTTTCGTAGTGCTCGAAGCCGCGATATTGTGCCGTCGCCTCCAGATCGGAAACATCGAAGGTGCCGTTGGTGGCGCCTCCGAGCGCCAGCACGTCGCCCGTGCCGGCAGTGGCATCGACCGCGCCGTTGATGATCGAGCTGTTCCACAGTTCGAGCCGGTTGGTGCCGCCGGTGAAGACGATGGCGTCCGCTCGCGTGCCGTCGCCGGCAAGTCCGCCCGAGATCGTACCGGAGTTGGTAACGGTGAGGTTTGAGCCGGAAACGCCCACGCCGCCGGCGCCGTGCAGGTTCGTCTCGTCGGCGCCAGTCCCACGCACGCCGCCGGTGCCGCCGGCGATCGTGCCGTTGTTGATGATGGTGGTGCCGTTTCCGTCCACGCCCGCGCCGCCCGCGCCGCCGTTGCCTGCTGTCCAGGTCGGAGCGGAGGCACCCCGGCCGCCGTTGCCACCGACGATGTTGTTCGTGTTCGTCAAGATGCCGGCACCAATGGTCATACCGGTGCCGCCCAGGCCGCCGTGGACCACATTGTCGACGAACATCTGGTTGTCGCCGTCGCCGCCGTGGCCGCCCTGGATCGTTCCGTGATTGTCGACATCGCCGTTGGCATCGATGCCGTTGCCGCCACTACCACCGCCACCGCCCGACGTCACGGCACCCAGGCCGCCGCTGATCGTGCCGGTGTTCGTCAACACGATACCGGAGAAGGAAAGGCCCGCACCGCCGTCACCAGCGCGGTGAAAGACAGTGGGCAATCCGCCGTTGCCGCCGCTGATCGCACCGGCGTTCGTCAGCGTTTCTCCAGAAAAGACAAGGCCGGCACCGCCCGCTCCGCTTTCCTTAAAGCCGCCATTGCCGTTTCCGCCCTTGACGATGCCGGTCGCGGTATTGGTCAGCGTGGTGCCGGAAAAGTTGATGCCATAACCGCCGTTGCCGCTGAAGGTGTCGAGACCCATTCCGCCATTGCCGCCACCGATCGTACCGGCATTCGTCAGAGCGTTGCCGATGAAGTTGAGGCCACTGCCACCACCGCCGCCTTTGTAACCCGTCTCACCGTTGCCGCCGCCGATCGTGCCGGCATTCGTCAGCCTGTCGCCATTGAAGGAGAGCCCCAGGCCGCCCTCGCCGCCCTCACCGTAAGACGCGCCGCCGGTGGTGTCGCCAAAACCGCCCTTGCCGCCGTTGCCGCCCTGAATTGTCTGTCCGCTGGCGACCTCGGCCGTTCCGCCGCCGGTGATGACGGCGCCATAGCCACCCGCGCCACCACCCCCGCCGCCGCCTGCATTCGCAGTGCCGCTTGCGAGCTTACCGGTAGCTCCGTCGCCGCCATTGTCGCCGGTCAGGTCGGATGCCGGCAAGGCCGCTCCGATGTAGCCGTGAGTGCCGCCGTCGCCGCCGTCGCCGCCGGCACTGCCGTCCGCATTGATTGCGCCGGCGCCACCGCTGCCGGCGCCGCCGCCGGCACCACCGCCGCCGCCGCCGCTGTTTCCGGTTCCGTCGCCGCCCTGCGGGCTATCCAGTGTGCCGCCCGCGCCGGGTGTGCCGATGGTACCTTTGCCGGCAGCGCCACCGCCGGCAAAGGCAATCGATCCCGACAAGGCGAGCGTCAGGGCGAAGGGCGCCGCGGAACATAAAAGCGCGAACGAGCGGCGTCTGCCTGATGTCATGGAATTTCCCCTCGCATGGCAGGGGGCAGGGTGCCTGCCTCGCCACCGATCCGATCACGCAAGGCCTCCGGAAACCTCGCATCCCGCGCTGGTATCGGTTCGCCTGCGCCCGCCACGCACGCATCCCCTCGCCAACAGCTCCCTCGCAATCGCCACGCGAACGCCATGGCGTTGTCAGCGCAGGATAAAGTGTCCCTTCGCAGCAATTCCACTGATCAATTCTGCTGAATTCTGACCAATTCTTGCAGCGCCGGATCGTGCTTGCCTGCCTGCCCAACTCCTGCAAAGTTCTGTACGCGCGCAGTGGGAAATGCGGCTGGGATTCTCGTTACGAATGCTCAAGGATGCTTGATCTCAAGACCGTCCTGGTCGTCACATTCGCCGCTGCGAGCCTGCAGGCCGTCACCTGGCTGTTCGTCTGGCTGGCATGGCGCCGCCTTTACGAACTCAAGTTCCTCGGGGCGGGCTTTGCCGCCATCGCCCTCGGCGTGCTGCTGATGATCGTGCGCGGCATGGAGCCGGCGCCCTGGGCGATCGTGCTCCACAACACGATCATCAAGCTGGGCCTGGTGCTTCTCGCCGACGGGCTTGCACGCTTCCTGGGCCAGCCACGCTATACCTGGATCGGCGTTACGCTGCTGTTGCTCCAGATCGTGGTCTGGGGTGCCGCAGTTACTTTCGATCCGACAAACATCGCCATCCGCATCCATTCATCGACCGTCTTCACGGTGGTGATCATGTCGATGATGTGCCTGGGACTGATGCGGGACCGGACGCAGCCGTCGCTGCTGCGCTGGATCACGATCGGCGTGCTTGCCGAATACATGATCTCAAGCATCGTCCAGAGTGTCATCGAGTATCGTTTGCCAGCCGACTTTGAAAGCGCGTCGGTGCTGGCCGACCGCAACGCCTGGTACCTGCTGCAGGGCACGCTGTTCCTCATCGCTTTCTTTGCCTGCCTGCTGTTCATGGTCAACGCGCGGCTCTCCGCCGACCTGCGCGAGAAGAACGCCGCGCTGTCGCGCGAGGTGCGGCAACGGAGGCGGCTGGAAAGCCAGTTGACCGCAAGCCTAGAGGCCGAGCGCGCGCTTCGCGACGAGCAGGCGGATTTCATGCGCGTCGTCAGCCACGAGTTCCGCACACCGCTCGCCATCATCCGCAATGCGACCGACATGATCGGTCTGGTCGGCAACAAGTCGCCCGAAGCGACGAAGGAACGCATCGCCGGCATAGGCGAGGCGCTCGACCGCCTGTTCTCCCTAATCGACCGTTTCATGGCCAACGATCGTGACAGCGGATTCCAGCCGGAGACGATACGGGTCGGCTCCCTGGTTGGGGATGTGAGGCTGCATTTCGACATGACCGGGCGCGGCGAACGCCTGGTGTTTGTGGTGGATGACGCCGCCATTCCGTTGTTCGCCGACCCCGAAATGCTGGCAACCGTTCTCATCAATCTCATCGACAATGCGTTGAAATATTCGTCGGCGAATGAGCCGGTGGAGATCGATGTGCGCAAGGAGGATGAAAACCTGGTCCTGCGTGTGCGGGATCATGGCATCGGGATTCCCAAGGCTGAGCTCCACAAGATCGGCAGGCGCTTCTTCAGGGCCTCCAACACGATGGCCGGGACTGGAACCGGGCTCGGCCTCTACTCCTCCCGCAAGCTGCTCACCTATCATCGCGGCAAGCTGCAGCTGCTTGCCAATGACGGCCGGGGCATGACCGCGATCGTGAGATTGCCGCTGACGAGCGCGGCTCAATCGTCGCTGGAGGAGGTGACGGCATGACGCACATCCTGATCGTCGAGGACGAGGCGCGGCTGCGCAAGGACCTGGCCGACTTCCTGGAACTGACGGGCTTCACGGCGGAGGGCGTCGCGACGGCGCGCGAGCTCCGCCAGGTGCTGGAGGCGGGCAGCTCGCCTGCCGTCATCATCCTGGATGTCGGACTGCCCGATGGCAACGGCTTCGAACTGGCTGCCGAAATCCGCAAGTCGCATGCCTGCGGCATCATCATGCTGACGGCGCTGAGCGACAGCGACGACCGTATCCGCGGTTTCGAGAGCGGCGCGGACATATACCTGGTCAAGCACAGCACGCTGCGCGAGATCGAAGCCGCCATCCGCAGCCTGTTGCGCAGGACGGGGGAACAGGCGCCCGCTACAAACGGTGCCGGTGAACGGTGGGTGCTGGATGGAACCTCCTGGGTGCTGACCGCGCCCAATCACCGTTCACTCAAACTGACGGCGGCCGAGTTCGCGTTCCTGAACGTGTTGTGCAGGCGCCATGGCGAGATCTGCCAGCGCGAGAGCCTGATGGAAATCGTTGCGCGCCCAAGGTCGAACTTTGATAACCGACATCTCGACGCAATCGTCAGCCGGCTTCGTCGCAAGCTCGAAGACCACACAAGCCTGCCGGCGCCCATCAAGGTTGTCTATGGGGTGGGCTACACCTTCACGGCTGCCGCAACGGTGCAATGAGCGTCGGCGCGATGGCCGGCTCACGTTCCGTCGGCGATCTTTCCATCGACGATATGGATGCGGCGATCCATGCGCTCGGCCATCTCGAGATCGTGCGTCACCGCGATCACGCTCTTGCCGCGCTCATGCACCAGCTTTTGCAGGATCGCGAAAACCTGCTCGGAGCTCTTGGAATCCAGGCTGCCGGTCGGCTCGTCGGCGAGGATCAGCGGCGGATCGTTGGCAAGCGAGCGCGCCAAGGCAACGCGCTGCCGTTGTCCGCCCGAAAGCTGCTCGGGCCGCTTGTCCAGATGGTCGCCGAGGCCGAGGGATGAAAGCAGTTCGCCGGCGCGCTCGCGCATCTGCGATCGCGCCAGCCGGCCGAGCTTGCGCATCGGTATCTCGACGTTTTCCCGCGCCGTGAATTCGGGCAGCAGAAAATGGAACTGGAACACGAAACCCAGCATGGAAAGCCGTGTTCTGGCGCTTTCGCGTTCATTCATCGGGCCGGTATCGCGGCCGCCTATTCTTATCGTTCCCGCGGTCGGATGATCGAGCAGTCCCAGCAGATAAAGCAGCGACGATTTGCCGGATCCGGACGGACCGGTGATCGCGACGAATTCCTTCTCCGCGACGGTAAGCGTGACATCCTTGACCAGCGTCACAGGCACTGTCTCCGGCAGGATGCGCGTCAGCTTTTCGGTTTCGAGAAGGGCGCTCATGTCGCGCCTCGGATGATGTCGACGGGATTGAGGCGCGCGGCGCGTCTGGCCGGCAGATATCCGGCCACTGCTGCCGATCCCAGGGCGAAGGCCGAGGCGATGATGTAGTGCAGCAGGCTCCAGGCGATCGGCAGATGCGTCATCTCCTGGCCCGTCGCGGCGATTTCGAAGCGTAGCTGCGACAACGCATAGATCATCGAGAAGCCGAGCACCCAGCCGAGGGCCGAACCCGCGCTGCCGATTGCCAGGCCCTCCAGCAGGAACAGCCGGCGCATGTCGGACTCCGGGAAGCCGAGCGATTTCATGATGGCGATGTCGCGCGCCTTCTCATGCGTGATGGTGGAGATGATGTTGAAGATGCCGAAGCCGGCCACAAGCATGATCGCGCCGACCACGGTGTACATGATGACGTTGCGCACCACGAGGGCCTGGAGGATCGATTCATTCGCTTCCTGCCAGGCGACGGCCTTGTAGCCGAGCTCCGCCTCGGCCCTGTGCGCCACGGCGGGAGCGCGGTTGGGGTCGTCGAGCTTCACGCGGATCTCGTTGATGGCGTTCGGCCGGGCGGAAAGGATCTGGGCGTTCTTCAAGAGGATATAGGCCTCTCCTTCGTCCCGTGCCGTCGTGCCGGTGTGGAACAGGCCGGCGATCTTGAAATCGCGGGTCAATCCTTCCGAAGAGACGGCGGTGATGGTGTCACCAAGTCCGGCGCCGAGGCGTGCCGCCATCGTGTCGCCGACCAGCACATTGTTGCCTCCGGCATTCAGCGCCGCGAAGCTTCCTTTCACGAAATCCTCGACGATGGGCGACACGCCGCGCTCCCGCTCGGGCTCGACGCCGATGATGGATGCACCGACCTCGCGGCTGGAATAGCGGATAACACCCTGCGTCTTCAGGCTCTCGGCGAAGCGGCCGGGGATCCAGCTCCCCAGCCAGGCCGTCGCCGCTGTCGGGTTGATGATGCCGCGGCGGTCGTCGCGCGGCCTCAGGCCCGAGATCGAGACGGTGGAGAAGATATCTTCCGCCGGCTGACGGCGCGCCGTGCGCTGCTCGTCTGTTATGTCGACATGCGGCATGGTGTCGACGAGCTGCTTCACGAAGTCGTCCTGGCCGCCCTGCATCAGGGCAGCCATCGCGATCGAGAAACCGACACCGACTGCAACACCAAGCACCGCCACGAGCGTCTGCCGGCCACGACCGGCGATATGGGTGACGGCGATATCGAGGATGAGCGGCATCGTCGGCTCACTCCTCGCTGCCGGCTGTGATGGTGACGCGGGCGCCATCGGCAAGATCGGCGGGATAGGGCGAAACGATCCTGCTTTTGTCGTCGATGCCGGACAGCACCTCGATGCCCTTGACGCCGCGGATGCCGGTGCGGATCTCACGCAGCCGTGCCGTTTCTCCTTCGACGATGAAGAGCTTGTTGCCGTCGACCGCAACGGACGGAACCTGAAGCGCGTTCTTTGAAACGCGGACGACGATATTCACGTCCGTCGACATGCCGATCCTGAGCGGCGTGTCGTCGGGAAGGCGGAAGCGGACACGATAGGTCTTCGTGACGGGGTCGCCTTTCGGCGTGATGCTGTCGACGACCGCCTCGAGATTCTGCCCGGGGAACGCGTCCGATTTGAGCACCGCCCGCTGCCCGACCTCGACACGCGGAATGTCCTCTTCATTGACTTCCGCGACCACCAGAAGCGGTCGTGGCTCGCCGACCCAGAACAGGACGCTGCCGAGTTCGGCCACTTCGCCGACCTCGCCATCCTGTCGCAGCACAACGCCGGGGCTGGGCGCACGCAGCAAATAGGTTTCGAGCCGTGCCTTCTGGGCAGCATGCAACGCTTCGGCTTGCGAAAGCTCGCTGCGGGCACGGTCGAGCGCCTGCTGGCTTGCAGCGTTGCGTTCCGCCAGCACCGACCCACGCTGGAACTCCTGTTCGGCGAGCGCCCGGCGCGCCTCCAGCTCGCCAAGCGCGGCTTTTGCTTCGCTGTCGTCGAGACGGGCAAGCACAGCGCCCTGTGCGACCCTCGAGCCTTCGCAATTGCATTGCTCGACGATCCGCTCGCGCACCACGGGCGCCACTTTTGCCCAGACGCGTGGCTCGACCGAGCCGCTCGCATAGACGATCTCCGCGGCATCGCCACGCAAAGGGAGCACGACGGAAACCGCATTCGGCCGCCACAGATACCAGACGATGGCACCGGCCAGGGCCGCCACGATCGCGATACCGACAATCCAACGTATCAGCCGCATGAAACGCTCCTCGAGGGGTTCGAGCGGAGCGTGCTATAACATCAGACCGACCGTCGGTCTATAGAGTTGCACAAGTCGACCGTTCATGCTCCTTTGTGGCAACGCGAAATTGGGGCGTTTCCGCTTGTCGGAAACGCGGAAACGCTCCAGCTACTTGTTTTCATTCAATTCCAGCAAAGGCGCCGCACGCTTTTGCCGGAATTGCTCGAGCGAGAATACTATTGTCCAAGCCAATCAAGCAGCGTGTGATCAAGCAGCCGGAGATACGGTTGGCGGAGCTTTTGGACTGCGCCCAGCGCCTCTTCTTCGAGCATGGCTACGACAACACGACGGTCAACGACATCATCCGCGAGGCCGGTCTCTCGAAAGGCGCGTTCTATCACTACTTCGCCTCGAAGGAGGCGCTTCTCGAGGCGCTTGCGGCGCGCGTGGCGCGCGACAGCCTGGCCGAGCTCAGGCCGATGATCGAAGATCCGTCGCTCGACGCGATCGGCCGCATCAACGCCCTTTTCTCAAACGCCGGGCGGCTGAATGTCGAACTCGCGCCGCAGATGCGCAAGACCTTCTCTGTGCTTTTCCAGCCCGAGAACCTGATCCTGTTCCACCGCATCGAACAGTCGGTCCGCGAACTCGTCCGGCCGATGTTCACCGATCTGCTGAAAGAGGGGGTTGAGGAAGGGGTGCTCGACGTTCCGGACCCGGAGATCTTTGCAGACATGCTCCTGCAGCTCAGGGTGATCTTCCGCGAAGTCATGTATCAGGCCATGCGCAAGGCCGAGCAGGGAAACGTCGATGAGGCGGTATCGATGCTGGAACAGCGACTGGAACTCTATGGCGTTGCCTTTGAACGGCTGCTGAAACTCCCTGACGGAACGATCCAAACCGTGCAGCCGGGCTTTGCCCGGGCCTTCCTGGAGGCGGACACAAAGGGTTGACGATCGGATGTCTCCATGCGGGAGACGCCTGCTACCCGCCGCAGATGAGCCGGGCGTTGAGCAGCCCGTATCGATAGGGTCTTTTGTGAAGGTCGACGGCCAGAGCACCATCGGCAAGGGTGTCGACCTGACCTTCGACAACGGCATCGATGCTTTCGCCTCGATCATCAAGCGGCCATGCACTCTCGACGAAGCTATCAACAAGGGAGAGAAGCTGCTGCGCCGCGCCGCGGAAGACGCCATGCGGATGATCATGGTCGGCACGCGCCTGCGGCCGCCAATGGCTGCATGAGTCTTGCTGCCTGTTCAGGGGGCTGTCCGGTGGGCGAAATGTTCCCAGCTCATCCGCCATGGATCGCCGTCCGAGGCTCTTTCCTCGCCGATCCAGTGGAAGCTGTCGGCCGTGATCTCCGTGAAACGCCATCGCGTTTTCATACCGCGGGAGTCTTCGCCGATCTGGACGATGTCCTTGCCCTCGGCTCGTCCGATCTGGCGCGAATAGTCCTGGTTGAGCGGATCGCTCCAGATGATGTGCCAGCCGTCGATCTCGGGATCGAAGACGCGCAAGGTCGTGCCGTACATAGTGGATGGCTCAGGGCGCCTGGGCCTGATCCAGAGGTCCTGGATCGCACGGCCCTCGAGCACCCAGGCGAAATGGATTTCTCCGGGCCATTTCTCGACTGTGCCGTCGTCGCGGTGGTGGAGCGTGTCCGTCTCCCAGCTGCCGATCAGCCACCCATAAAGGGCCATGTCCTTCACTCGCTCGGCTGGTGGTCCTTCGGATGCGAGAGCGGCGAGAAACGCAGATACAGTCATGGTCACAAGGCCTTTTTGGCTTCGAACAGTCATGGAGTGTCGCACAGGCTTGCTGACACCACTCCTTCAGGAGGGTGCGAGGTCGACTTCCTGTTCAATGTTGCCAAAAGCTGCCGCCAATCGCGCAAGGCAAAGAAGGTTCCCGACCTTGCGACCGTGGAGTGGCGGGAATCCAATGCCTGGAGTATAGCCGGCAAATCAATTTGCCGGCTCGCTTCCCAAGAACGATACGGGATCCGGGCGGGGGGCCTATGGCTTCGGGGAGGTGAACTTCATCGTGTAGACAGAGCCGGCTATGCCTTCTGCCAGCGCCGGTGCGAAGTCGAGAGGCAGGCACTTTGTCACGCCGGCAATGGCCGCATCCGAGAAGGCCTTGGCCGCAGCCTTGTCTCCTTTGACATTGACCGCCGTGGCGCGCGGCGGGCCGATGAGGCTGCCGTCGCGCTTGAAGCTGAAGCTCAGCGTCACCGAGGATCCGTCCGTGTCCGCCGGGGGTGTCCAGCAATTTGTCAGTGCCGTCCCGACATCGTTCATCGTCTTCAGCGTATCCGCCTGCGCTTGCGGCACGCCGATCGTCGCGGCCAGCCCCGTCAGGATTGCCATCTTCGCCATCGCAGTCATTGTATCCCTCCTGGTGAAGCCATCTGTTCGCCGCGAGAACGGTAAGCTTTTTTGTGAACCCTGTCTTCGATCGAGGCCACCTGTTCTGTCGCTCGTTGCCGAAATATTGGCGGCGCAACGCTTTCGAGAGCGCTCCTTCGCTGAAAAAGACAATCGCTCAGGCCGGGGCCGGCCTGAGCATAGACCGGGTTTATTTCCCGGTGCCGGTCAGTTCGCCGCGGGAACGGGACAGTTCGGGTCCCCTTCCTCGCATTTGAGATAACCCTTGAAGTCATCGATGCGGCTTTGGGTGATCGCGGTCTGGCACATCGGGTAGGCCATCCCGGCGATGCTGCCGCCGCCGGCGGTCTGGAAATCGCATTCCCCGTCGCGATAGGCGACCCACGCCTTCTGCGCGGTGACCAGCAGCTTGGTGGTGTCGGGATCGTCCTTCAGTCGCGCCTCGATCTCCTTGTAGAGTTTGTTCAGCTCGGCGTCGGCCTTCTTGAAGACGTTGCCATAACATTCGTTCATGCCCGCCTGCCCGCCTGAGACACTGCCGCAATCCTCGGCACTGGCGGTGGACAGGGGAGCGGCTGTACCGAGAAGAAGGGCAAAAAGTCCTGTCGACAGCTTCATCGATTGTCTCCCTGTGTTGTTCAGAACCGAAACCGGGCTTCCGCACGCCAGGCTGACCTCGATCAGCGCGAGCGGGCCCGTCGTTCGCGGCGGCGGTTTATTTCACGTTCTCGCCTGTCTTCGGGTCGACCTTGATCTCGACCTTGGCACCATCCTTGTTGAAATATTCGATCTCGTAGTAGCCGCGATCGTTCCAATCGACTTCGTCGACATACTGGGTGCCTGGAGCCTGCTCCACCTTGGCAATGATGTCGGCTAATTTTGTGCCTTCAGGAGGCGCCGCCTGGGCACTCAGAGGTGCCAGGATCAAAAAAGCAGAAGCAACAATCAATCGCATTACAGGCTCCGTCGCGGTTTGAATGAGCCCCACACCCAATCGCAATACCCAATATTATTGACAACTAAATGAACACACATGGTCTCAAGGAACAAGTGCCCAAGTAACGAGTGCCAAAGTAACGAGTGAACGAGTAGCAAGCGCCCGAGTAAAAATCGTTTGTGTTGCTTGTATTTTTGATGGGAACAAAACACCGCGGGCCGAAAGTCCCGGATTGCGGGCTGGCTGGCCATGACCGATCGAGCCGCGACGGTGCGCAGCGAACGCGGCCGATGCCGGGTTTTGAAACGCAGGGGTCGCCTGGGGAGAGGAGGGCGCAGCAACAAAGGCCGCCCTTCCATATCATAGATATGGCGCACAACCCTCTTGCTTCAAGGCCCCGACCGCGTCGTAGAAGACTGGCCCCTTACTCACTGCACGAGGTGGCAAATGTCCGAACACGAGATCATCATCGCCGGCGGCGGCCCGACCGGATTGATGCTGGCAGGCGAACTGGCGCTCGCCGGCGTGGATGTCGCGATCGTCGAGCGGCGGACGACGACGGAAGTCCCCGGCAGGCGCGCGGGCGGCCTGCATGCGCGTTCGCTGGAAGTGCTCGACCAGCGCGGCATCGTCGACCGGTTCCTTGCCGAAGGGCAGGCCCACCCCAATGTCGGCTTTCACGTCGCGCTCGACATCAGCGATTTCCCGACAAGGCACAACTACCTGCTTGCGCTGCGTCAGGAGCGCATCGAGCGGCTTTTGGCCGATTGGGTCGAAGAGCTGGGAGTGCCGATCTTTCGCGGCAGGGACGTGGTGGGCGTTGCCGAGGTCGAAGGCGGTGTCCAGGTCTCGACCGCGCAGGGCGTAAACATGCGGGCCGGCTGGCTGGTGGGGTGCGACGGTGGACGCAGCGCGGTGCGAAAATCGGCAGGCATCGATTTCCCCGGCTGGGAAGCCTCGACGAGCTGGCTGATCGCCGAGGTCAGGATGAAGGAACAGCCTGTGCTCGGTTTCCGCCAGACCGCTTCGGGCCGCCACGCCATGGCCATGCTGGACGACGGCGAAAGGGTGGGCGTGGTCCTTGCCGGACAGGATCCGCGCGCCACGGGCGTGCCGTCGCTGGATGAACTCGCCGCCGCGCTGGAGGCGGTCTACGGCACCGACTTCGGCGTGCACGCGCCCAGTTCGATGTCGCGCTTCAGCGATGCGGCGCGCCAGGCGGCCGCCTACCGCAAGGGACGCATCCTGCTGGCGGGCGATGCCGCGCATATCCACTCGCCGATGGGCGGGCAGGGGCTCAATCTCGGCGTCCAGGACGCGGTCAATCTCGGCTGGAAGCTGGCGCGGGTCGTGAAGCGGCAATCACCCGAAACGCTGCTCGACACCTATCAGGTCGAGCGCCATCCGGTTGCGGCACGCGTCCTTCGCAACACCATCGCGCAGAGCGTGCTGCGCTATCCCGGCGAGCGCATTGCGGTGCTCGGAGACTTGGTCTCCGAGCTGCTGGCGATGGAGGAGCCGCGCAGGCGCTTCGCCGCGATGATGAGCGGCCTCGACATCCGCTACGACCTTGGCGAGGCTCATCCGCTGCTCGGCCGCCGCATGCCGGATCTCGACATTGTCACCACCGAAGGGTCGACCCGTGTTTTCGCGCTCCTGCGGGAGGCATGCCCAGTGCTGCTCAGTTTCGGCAAACCGCTGGCCATCGAGAAATGGGCTGACCGGGTCAAATCGGTCGAGGCGACGTTCGAAGGCGTGTGCGAGCTCCCTGCCGTCGGCGTGGTCGACATGCCTGCCGCCGTGCTGACCCGGCCCGATGGGCATGTGGCGTGGGTTGGCGAGGAAGGCCCGGAGGGCCTGTCCGATGTGTTGGGGACCTGGTTTGGCGACTAAATCTCGAAAAGTCAGACGGCAGCGGCCCGTGACGGCCAACTGAGCGTACATCTCAGGCCGCACCGGTCGTCACGGTTGGCTATGGCCAACCGCATGCCCAGTCGGTCCGTGGCAATGGCGGCAATCGTCAGGCCAAGGCCGGTGCCGGGGGTTGTCGTTCCGCGTGTGCGGTAGAAGCGTTGCGTGACGAGCGCAATTTCGTCTTCGGCGATCCCCGGGCCTTCGTCTTCGATCATCATGCCTGCGCCATCCGGCAGCATGCTCCACGATATCCTGCCCTCCGCCCTCGTATGTTCGAGGGCATTTTCATGCAGGTTCCGCAGCACCAGATGCAGGTGCTCGCGATCCCCGCTTACAACCAGGCCGTTCAACCTCGGATCGACCGTTACCTGGAGGCCGGGTGGCGTCTTGCAATCCTTCATCGCGTCCTGGAGCGCGCGGCCGACGTCGACGGCTTCCTGTTGCCGGGGCGGCATCGCATCAAGCTTCGCGAGGGTCAGCAACTGCCGGGTCAGGCGGGTAGCGCGATCCACGGAGGCGATGATCTGGCGCAGTGCCGAAGCGCGGGTGTCATCGTCCCTGGCGGCAAGGGCGACCTGGGCCTGCGTCTTCAGGCCGGCGAGTGGCGTGCGCAGTTCATGTGCGGCGAAAGCGGTGACGTCGCGTTCATGGCGGCGCGCGGCATCCACCTTGCCGAAAAGTCCGTTGAGAGCCTGCAGCAGGGGCCGAACTTCGGAAGGGGCGGCCGCATCGGCGATCGGACGCATGTCGTCGCCATCGCGCTCTGCTATGTCCGCAGCCGTGCGTTCGAGAGGGGAGAGACCGCGGCCCACCCCGAACCAGATGAGCGCGCCGAGGAGTGGGACGATGATGAGCGCGGGGCCAATGAGCCCCAGCACCAGATCGCGCACCAGGCGATCGCGCAGGCCGATCCTGTCGCCAACCGCAACGCGCACGCCCTTCTGCGCGTCGACGATCGTATAGACCCGCCAGCGTTCGCCGCCGATCGTGCGGTCGGCGAAACCTCCATCATCCTGTGCAAGACTGGCTGACGGCGCGCCGCTCGACCGGGCGAGCAGGCGCCCGTCGAGCGACCATATCTGACAGGACAGTTGCCTCTCATATCCGGCCTCCTGGAAGGGCGCCGTGGACGCGGCTGCCGGGACGTTGCCGCTCGGGACGAGCGAATGGACCATCCGTGCCGCTTCCTGGAGGCGCGTATCCAGGACGTGCTCGAGTTCGATGCGGCTTCCGACATAGATCCATATCACCGCGAGCAGCCAAAGGACTCCGGTCGCGGCCAGAAGCAGGACGAACAGGCGGCGCCGGAGGGACGTCATGGCGCGCCGATCCGAAAACGATAGCCCAGGCCGCGCACCGTTTCGATTCTTGCCCGGCCGACCTTGCCGCGAAGATTGTGGATGTGCACCTCCACGGCATTGCTCTCGATCTCTTCCTGCCAGCCATAGAGACGGTCCTCGAGTTCACCACGGGAACGGATGACGCCCGGGCGCTCCATAAGCGCCGACAGGACAGCGAATTCGCGTCTCGACAACGGGACTTCGCGTCCTTCCACGACGACCTTCAGACCGGCAGGATCCAGGACCATTCCGCAAGCGCGCAGCACGGGATCGGCACGACCGTCGCTGCGGCGGGCAGCCGCTCTGACACGCGCTGCCAATTCATCGAGATCGAACGGCTTGCCGATATAGTCGTCGGCTCCCGCGTCCAGGCCCTTTATGCGATCCGGTATCTCGTCCAGCGCAGTCAGGAGCACGACGGGCGTCGTGTCCCCGGCTCCGCGCATCTCGGCAAGCAGGTCCAGGCCGGAACCGTCCGGCAACATCAGATCGAGCACGATCGCCTCGAAACGGGCCACGGCAAGTGCCGCGCGGGCATCGGCGCATCCCGTCACCGCATCCACGGTCCAGCCCGCCAGGCCGAGGCCGACGCGCAGCCCGTCCGACAGGATCGGATCGTCTTCGATGACAAGGATTCGCATTGCCGGCTTCGTACCTCCTTCGAGCACCGTTCTATCCGCACCTTAAGGCTGGCTTAAGGTAACGGGCCGATCCGCGCCACCAGGTTCGAACAACATGGACGCGGAGCCAGCATGTCGCGGTTTTTCAAGATGAGCGTGGTTTTTCTGGCCGTGCTGCCGGTTCTTTTCCTCACCACGCTCGTCAATGCCCAGACACCTCCGCCGGCGGACAAAGTGTTCTCGCTTGCGGCAAGCCGCGGTGGCGACGGTGCAATGACGCTGCGATGGACGGCGGCGCCGGGCAATTATCTCTATCGCGACAGTCTCGAGGCAAAGCTCGATGGTCGCGACCTCGACATCGTCCTGCCTGCCGGCGAGGAAAAGGACGATCCCAATTTCGGCTTCGTGCGAATTTTCCACGGTGGCGTGGAGGGGCAAATCTCCGGTCTGCCGGCAACCGGCGAACTGCAAGTCCGATACCAGGGCTGCGCGGAGCAAGGCATCTGCTACCCCGGCATCGTCAAGAGGGTGGACCTCGCGACGCTGGCGATTTCCAGCACGCGGCTCGGCCTCGGCGGCGAGGCCGTGGCCGATGCACCTCCGCCAAGCGCGACTCCGGTTGCCGCCGACGCCGACCCCGCTGCCGGCTACCTCGCGGGCAGTCCGTTGCTGATGGCGGCCGGCTTCCTGGGCTTCGGTCTGCTGCTGGCGTTCACGCCTTGCGTCTTTCCCATGATCCCGATTCTGTCGGCCATGCTGGCGGGGGCAGGCGAGCGCCTGTCCATGGGCCGTGGCTTCGTGCTCTCGAGCGCCTACGTGCTGGCAATGGCCGCTGCCTATGGCATCGTCGGCCTCGTTGCCGGCTGGTCGGGCGCCAATCTCCAGACTGCCCTGCAGACACCGCTGGCCTTGTCGCTGGCGGCCGCGGTCTTTGTAGGCCTGGCGCTTTCCATGTTCGGTTTCTACGAAATCGCATTGCCGGCGGGTCTCGCCGCGCGTCTTTCGGGCGGCCGGGGCGGCGGATCGGTGCTGGGCGCGGCTGTCCTCGGGCTGGGCTCGGCCTTGATCGTCGGGCCTTGCGTGACGCCGCCGCTCGCGGCCGCGATGCTTTTCGCGGTGCAGTCGGGGGAGGCGGTGAAAGGTGGAGCCGCGCTCTTCTTTCTCGGCTTTGGCATGGGCTTGCCGCTCATCGCCTTCGGCACCTTCGGCGCGCGCATCCTGCCGCGGTCGGGATCGTGGATGGTCCGCGCCCGTCAGGGCTTCGGCGTCGTCTTCCTCGGCGTGGCCGTCCTGCTTGTCTCACGGCTTCTGCCGCCGCCTGCCGCGCTGGCGCTGTGGGGTACGCTGGCCATCGGTGCCGGCGTCTTCCTGGGCGGGTTCGACCCGGTCAGGGCCGGCACCGGCTGGCCGCCGCGGCTCGGCAAGACGGCTGGACTGGTAGCCTCGCTCTATGGCGCCGCTCTTGTCCTCGGTGCGGCCGCGGGTATCGGCGACCCGCTGCGCCCGCTGGCCTTCTTGGCAGTGCAGGACGCCGTTCGCACGCAGCCGTTCGAGGCATTGCGGGTCGATTCACCCGCTTCCTTCGACGCGGCGGTTGCAGCGAATACCGGCAAGCCGATCCTGGTTTCGTTCGGTGCCGACTGGTGCACGGTCTGCAAATCGAACGAGGCCATCATGAACCGGCCGGAGATCCGCCGGCGTCTCGATGCGCTGCCGGTCATCGATGTCGACGTCACCAGGCAGGATGCCGGCGCTCAGGCGCTGATGACGCGCTTCTCGGTGGTCGGCCCGCCGACATTGTTTCTCCTCGATGCCGAGGGCCGCGAGATTCGCGGCTCGCGCATCATCGGCCCGATCACCGCCGATGAGATATCCGGGCGCCTTTCGCGCGCCGGAGCCTGATTCACGCCAAGAGCAAATCCAGAAGAAGACCAAGGAAGACCCATGGACCGCAGACAATTTTGCAGGATGGCCGCCGGAGCGGGCGCTGCCACGCTTTTCATTGCCGCTGCCGGCCAGCGGGCGCTGGCCCAGAATGTCGACGTGAAGGCCATTCTTCATGATCCGGAGGCGCCCGAAGCAGGCAATCCGAAAGGCGACGTCACCATCGTGAATTTCACGGATTACAATTGTCCGTTCTGCAAGAAGGCGGAGCCCGATCTCAATCGGATCGTCAAGGAGGACGGCAAGGTCAGGCTCGTCTACAAGGATTGGCCGATCCTGAGCGAGGCGTCCGTCTATGGGGCCCAACTGGCCCTGGCCGCCAGGTACCAGGGCAGATACGACCTCGTCCATCATGCCCTGATGTCGATACCGGGCAAGAGGATCCCGAAGCCGAAGATGCTGGAGGCCGTGAAAAACTCCGGCGTCGACATGAACCGGCTGAACGCGGACCTGAAGGCGCATTCGGCGAGCATCTCGACGCTGCTTCAGCGCAACCTGGATCAGGCCATGGCGCTCGGGCTGCAGGGAACGCCGACCTATCTTATCGGCCCTTTCAGGACGATGGCGCTGGATTATGACGGCTTCAAGGAAGCGCTCGCCGAGGCGCGCCGCCGTCAGGCAGCCGGAGAACGCATGGAGTGACGCGCACAGTGCTTGCTACGGCGCGCCTTTCAGGTGCGCTTGCCTTGGTGATGTGCCTTGCCGCCTGCGTTTCGGGCCCCGGCGGCGGATCGCCATCCGTGGCGGTCGCCCCGGCCGAACCGGAAGCCGGTCGATACGATGCGGTGGCGAACGAACCGTTCCCGGTTCCGCCGGTCAAGTTGAAGTATCTGAAGCGGCAATTCATGCGCCAGTATGTCGACGACCCCACCGGGCAGCCGCCTGGAACGATCGTGGTCGATCCCGCTCATCGCTATCTCTATCTCGTCCAGGAAGGCGGCAAAGCCTTGCGCTACGGCGTAGGGGTCGGCCGAGCCGGCATGGAATGGTCGGGCGCCGCCAATGTCGCCTACAAGCGTGAATGGCCGCGCTGGACGCCGACCGGAGACATGATCGCCCGAAACCCCGGGACGTACAAAAAATGGGCGGGTGGAATGGACGGCGGTTCGAACAATCCGCTGGGCGCACGCGCGCTCTATCTGTTCGAGGGCGGCAAGGACACGCTTTACCGCATCCACGGCACCAATGAGCCATGGTCGATCGGGAAATCCATGTCCTCAGGCTGCATCCGGATGATGAACCAGGACATCATCGACCTGTATCGGCGCGTGCCCGACGGATCGAGGGTCGTGGTTCTGCCTGTCGCGGCTGGAGTTGCGAAAAGACAAAAAGATCGACCCGAGAGCCCGAGCACCGGAACCTAGACGTTTCTTCGGGCGGAAGCGTGCAGGCGGTGTTTCCGTCTTCGATGACCTCCGCCGCGGCTTGCTCGGACGCATCCGCGGCCGATGGAAGGATAAGTGGCGCATGCTGTTTTAGAACTTCGCGCCAAGGTGCTTTGGCTCTATGGGTCATCGCCTTTGCAGTGCGCTTGGCGCCCGGGCCTATGCGTGCAAAGGTCGCCGCCTTGCCAGGAACCTGCCCATGCCGATTCATCCTGCCTTCACGTCATCGATCGCCGCGCCGCGCCGGGTGCTGTGATGGATCCCGAGCGCTCCAACGGCATCCACCACGTCACGCTGATCACGCGCGACGTGCAGGCGAATGTCGATTTCTATGTCGGCTTCCTGGGCCTGCACCTGGTCAAACGGACCGGCGGCTATGAAGACGGACAGCAATTGCACCTGTTCTACGGTGACGACCAGGGGGCACCCGGCTCCCTTGTCACGTTTCTGGTCTGGCAGGACGGTGCGCCGGGCCGGGCGGGGCTCGGCCAGGTGTCGGAAATCGCCTTTGCCGTGCCGGCGACGAGCATCGGCGGCTGGCTGGTGCGGGCGCTCGACCAGGGGGTGCCGGTGCAGGGGCCTCTGCGCGAATTCGGTGAACCCGTGCTGCGGCTGAAGGACCCGGATGGTTTCATCGTCAAGCTGGTGGGGCTAGCCGAGGGCGCAACCGGTTCTGAAAACGCTGTCGGCAGATTGCGCGCAGTCACCATTCTAACCGGCGATGCCGAAGAGACTTCGGCCTTCGTTCGCCGCTTCGGCTATGCGCCCGGTCCTGTCGCTGAAAACATCCAGCGCCTGGTATCCGATACCGACGCCGTCGATGTGCGCAATGCAGCCGGCTATGTTCCGGGCCTGCCCGGCACGGGCACGGCGGACCATGTCGCGTTCCGAGCTGCCGACGTGGCTGCCTTGCAGGACGTCGAAGCCAGCTTGTCGAGGCTGAACTCGTCGCCGACGACTGTTCACGACCGCAAATATTTCACCTCGCTCTACGTTCGCGAACCGGGTGGCACGCTGTTCGAGCTGGCGACCGACGGACCGGGCTTCGCCATCGACGAGCCCGCTGGGCATCTCGGCGAGACCTTGTTCGTCCCACCGCACGATGCCGCACGGGCCGAGGACCTCAAGGTCATGCTGCCGCAGTTCTCCATGCCGGGCGAACCGCGCCTGCCCAGGCGCGATCTGCCCTTCGTGCATCGCTTCTACACGCCTGAGGATCCGGACGGCAGCACCTTTGTCCTGCTGCACGGAACGGGCGGCAGCGAGGCGGATCTCATGCCGCTGGCGCATCGCATGGCGCCGCGCGCCACCATGCTGGGCGTTCGCGGGCGCAGCCACGAGGAAGGCATCGCCCGCTGGTTCCGGCGCATGTCGCCGAAGGTTTTCGACCAGGCCGATATCCACTCCGAGGCGGAGGCCTTCGAGGCGTTCATGGAAGGCGCGATCTCGGGCTATGGCCTGGAGGCCGGGCGCATCACTTTTCTCGGCTATTCGAACGGCGCCAACTTCGCCGCTGCCGTGATGGCTCTGTATCCGGCGGTGATCCGGCGCGCGATCCTGCTGCGCGCGGTGCCGGTGCTCGATCCGCTGCCGGAGACCGATCTGACCGGAAGCGAGGTGCTGGTCATCAGCGGTGAGCAGGACCCGTTCGGCGACGGCGCGCCGGTGCTTGTCGAATGGCTCGAAACGCATGGTGCGGGCACCGAACATCGCGCGGTCGCCGCAGGCCATCAGTTGACGGCCGACGACGACATGATCGCGCGGCGCTGGCTGAGTGAAAGGAAAAGCCATGGCTGACATTAGAGCGCCGCGCGTCCTTTCGGACGCGCAAAGGTCGCTCTAACACTTTGATCTGGCGCATGATCCTTTCCGAAAATCGATTCCGATTTTCGGGGTCATGCGCTGAGGCCGCCAAGGAGCAGCAGCGGCATGGTCGCTATGTCACCCGCATGGGAGGCGAGGGGATGGTCGTGCCAGAGCCACTTCCTTCCATGCTCCGGAATGGATCCCCGACACGCTCCGGTCGCTCCGCTCCCTCCCGCGGTCGAGGATGACGAAGTTTCCATGTTTCGCGCCAATCGCCAACGTTGCCGTCACCATCAGCGTTGGTGATTAGCCGGTACGCCCCCACGGCCGTCATCCTCGACCTCGTGAGCGACCGCAGGGAGCGGAGAGTGTCGGGGATCCAGTCCGGAACGTGGAAGAAGGCGTGGCGATCCAAGCCATTCTTCAAGAAGCCGAGTGGCAAACGCAATTGCCTGGCGTGGAAGCCGGCATCAGCCTTCGATGTATGCCGCGAAGCCGGCCATGAAATCGCGCAGGCGTTCCCGGATGCCCTCGTCGGTCAGGTTGCCGTCACGGTCGAACACCGTTCCGGCGCGGGCCACGAGCATCCGGCCTGCCGCCCAGTGACGTGTCCCCAGCGTGCGCAGCACCGGCAGCCAGTCGTTCTGCGACAGCACCGTACCGAAGCCGCCCGGCGAGGCGCCGAGCAGCGCCACCGGCTTGCCGCCGAAGTGCCGGGGTATGTCGCTGGCCGGCCGGCTCATCCAGTCGATGGCGTTCTTGAACACGCCGGGGATGCCATTGTTGTATTCCGGCGTCACCAGAAGCAGCCCGTCGGCGGCAAGCAGGCTGTCCTTCAGCGCCTGCACGGCGGGCGGAATGCCGTGCGCGGCTTCGTCATCGGCATTGTACAGCGGCACGTCATGGATCGAGCCGATGACGACATTCGTAGTGGGCGAAGCCGCTGCGGCCGCCGCCTTGAGCAGGCCCGCATTGAAGGACGCCTGCCGCAGGCTGCCGGACAGTCCAAGGATGGTGGTCATATCGCTGTTCTCCCCAAGGCGGTCTCGCGGCGAGCATATCGCCACGAGACCTGTTCATGCTTAGTCCAACGGTTTCAGATTTGCCTCGATCGCGGCGCGCTTGCCTTCCAGGAAGGGCGGCAAAGCGAGACGTTCGCCGAGGCTCTCCAGCGGCTCGTCGGCGGTGAAGCCGGGGCCGTCGGTGGCAATCTCGAACAGGTTGCCACCGGGCTCGCGGAAATAGAGTGAGCGGAAATAGTAGCGCTCGACCTCGCCGGAACTCGGAATCCTGAACTCCGAAAGCCGTGCCGCCCAGTCGCGGATCGCCGGGATGTCGGGCGTGCGGAACGCGACATGGTGGACCGCGCCGGCGCCTTGCCGCGCGATCGGCAGGTCGGGCTGTACGGCGACATGCAGTTCGGCCGCCGGACCGCCTTCGCCCATGGCGTAGACATGGACGTCGCCCTGTCCGTCAGGGGAGGCATAGTGCCGTTCCTGCTTCATATTAAGCACGCGCGTCAGCACCGCATCGGTCGGCCCGAGCGTCGGCACCGAGATGGTGATCGGGCCGAGTCCACGGATCTGGTTTGCGGCCGACACCGGACTGCGATCCCAGGCATGGGCCTCGCCATGGCCGCCGTCGTCGATCAGGCGGAAGCGCTGGCCTTCCGGATCCTCGAATTCGATCGCGGCGCGGCCGTCGATCGTCTTGATCGCATCGGCATCCACGCCGGTATCCTTGAAGCGGGCAGCCCAGTAGTTCAGGCTTTCTTCGCCTGACACGCGCAGGCCGGTGCGGCTGATCGAATGCGTGCCGCGCCGTTCCGGCGAAACCGGCCAGTCGAAGAAGGTGAGGTCGGTGCCCGGCGTGGCTTCGCCGTCGGCGTAGAACAGGTGATAGGCGCTGGTGTCGTCCTGGTTGACGGTCTTCTTGACCAGCCGCAGGCCGAGCGTCTCGGTGTAGAAGCGTTTGTTGGCGGGCGCGTTCGCGGTGATCGCCGTCAGATGGTGGATGCCGGTCAGGTTCATCTCGGTCACTCCTTGTTGGCTGCGACCAGAATGATCGCTTTGTTGTCGCCAATATGAGGGCATCGTCCGCTGCTGTTTAGCCGCTATCTGCCGGACCCGGCGTTCGCGATTCGCGAACGCCCCGGCATCGGAAAACCGTTCGCGAATCGCGAACGGTTTTCCGATGTCGGGTCCGCGCAAATCGGATAGAACGGCGGCATGAAATGGTCGATCGAGGAAATCAGGACGTTCCTGGATGTCTTGGAGGCAGGCACTGTTTCGGGTGCCGCCGCACGCTCCAACCTGTCGAAATCGGTCGTCAGCAAACGCATCACCGATCTTGAGGCTGCGCTCGGCACCGCGCTGTTCAGGCGCCATGCCGGACGCATCACGCCGACGGAAAGCGCCGAGGAACTGGCGCTCAGGCTACGCCCGGCGCTGGCGGAAATGAACGATGCCGTCGAAAGCGCCGCCTGGGGCATGGCCGGCCTCAGGGGATCGCTCGCCATTGCCGCACCGATGAGTTTCGGCATCAGCCATCTCAGCCCCGTGGTCGCCGACTTCGCGCGCCAACATCCCGATCTCGCCATCACGCTCGACTATGACGACAGGACGGTCGACCTCGTGCGCGGCCGTTTCGACCTGGCTGTCCGGATCGGGCAGTTGCGCGATTCCGGGCTGATCGTCCGCAAGCTTTGCGAAGATCCAAGGGTGGTGGTGGCAAGCCCCGACTATCTGGCTCGGCGCGGCACGCCGGAAAGCCTTGAAGATCTGCAGGCGCATTCCAGCATCGGTTATCTCAATGTCCAGGCCGCCAGCGTCTGGCAATTCCAGGGCGAGGACGGGACGGCGACAGGGCTCGCGATGCAGAGCCGCGTCACCGCCAACAATGGCGAGGCCATGCGCGACTTGGCGATCGCCGGCCTCGGTGTCGCGCTGCTGCCGCTGTTCGTTGCCCATGAGGCGCTGCGGCAGGGCCGGTTGGTCAAGGTCGCGGCAAAGCTGACGCCGGTGCCGTTGCCGATCTCGCTCGTCTGGCCGCCGGTCAAGCCGATGTCGATGAAACTGCGCGCGATCATCGATCACCTCGCCAGGGCTTTCGCTGAGCGTCCGCCCTGGCTGTCCTAGAGCATTTCCGCGTTCCTCCGGATCGCGGAACGCTCTAACTTTATTACGCAATTCCGGACGCAAAACCGCGGCGCACTTTTCCTGGAATTGCGCTAGACGCTGTATTCGACGAGCAGCATCACATCCAGCAATTTGCCGAAATCGACCGCGGCGTTGCCGGCTCTCGCGAAGGTGATCGTCAGCTTCTGGTCGAGCGTCTTGCCGATCAGCGGATTGAGCTCCGCGGCTGGAACGGCGCTGCCCGGCAGCCGGAGCGGTTCGCCGTTCGAAAGCGCGTAGCCATCCTTGGTTTTGAAGGCGATGGTCCCTGTCGAGGCGACCATAGACGCCTTGACGGCAGCCTCCGCCAACCCCGGCAGCAGCACGCCGAGATTGACGATCTTGCGGACCTGGCCGCTGGCGGCCGGCAGCAATGCCGGCAGGTCGAACGCGATCTTGATCTGGGCGGCGCCGCCATCTTTGAATTTGGCAAAGCCGGTCGCGTCGATCCGGCGGCCTGAAAGCATGATGCTGTGATGTTCGGCTGCAGGCGCGCTCGACGGCAAGTTGTTCGCATAGAGGGCGCGGCCTTCGACCGTGACCAGCACGTCCAGCAATCCGTTCATCGCCGGCGCGGTCACGGGTTCGCTGAAAGTCAAACGCCACAGGCTGGTGGTGCCGCTTCCTTCGAAAGGCTTCAGCACGTCGCTCGGCAACACCGTTTCGGAAAGACGTGTCGTTGCGGCAAGCTCTCCTATTGGCAGGGCCGCCGGCGCCGCGACCAGCGGCGCGGCTGACATCGTCTCGTCGCGGCTGGCGATCGAAACGCCGGGATTGGAAAGGATCCCGTGCAGGCCTTTCGGGGCCGCCGCGCCGGAAAGCACGGTCGAGACGGTATCGATGCGGTGACCGAAGGTTCCAGGATAGGCAATTCTGAGTGTTGCCTCACTGGTGAGGAACTCGCATCGGCCGAGCGCCTTCAATTGGCCGAAGGCAAGCGGAAAATCGGCCAGCAGGGAGAAGGTGTGGCGGAACGGCACCATCGCTTTCGTCCCGGCGATGCGCGAGGCTTCCAGCTCGGCGAGATCGAGCTGCAGGAGATCCGCCCCTGTCACGCCCTGCAATGCGCGCGGGAAATAGTCGAGCCGCATCAGGTTGATGTTGCGCGACTGCTCGAAGGCCAATGCCCGTTCGGCAAGCCAGCCGGCCCATGCCCCGAGTTCGAGATAACGTTGCATGGCCCGCTTCATGACGTTCGCCATGGCGACATAGAAGTCGCCGTTCAGCAGCTTGTTGTCGTGATAGGCAAGCAGGTTGCGACCCAGTTGCACGTCAGCGGCGACGATGTCGCTGTTCAGCCGCGCGATCTGCAGTTCGCTGTCCTTGACGGATTTGGCGACCTTGGCCGCGGGCATGGCGACATTCTCCAGCGCTTTGATCTGGTCGCCGAGATTGCTGTAGGTATCGGCCATGGCCGACATCGATGTGTATCCGGCATAGCCGAAGACCGCGAAGCCCGCCGTCACCGTCGCGGCGGCGCCTATCCCCATGAAGCCGGCCGCTCCGGCCGAGGAAAGGCCGGCCTCGGAAGCGGCGGCGCCGCCGAGCGCTTCGGCCGCGCCGCCAGGCAGGCCTTTGAACGTCTTCACCAGGCCGCCCGCGAAGTCGCTGAACTGGTTCCAGAACGATTCCTTCTCCGTCAATTCCTTGCGCTTGGCCTCGATCTGCTTCTGCACCGCGTCGATCTGCTGTTGCGCCTGCATGACGCCGACATTGGCGATCTTGATCTGCTCGGATGCGATATCCTGCTGCTTGAGCGCCTTGGTGACCAGGTTGGAGATCTTGAGCTCTTCGACGGTGATGTTCTCCAACCCCGTCATCGCATTCAGGAAATCCTGCTGCGCGGCCTTGGCGAGGGCCGCAAACCGATCCGCCGAATCCTTCAGGCTGCGATAACGCAGGGTCGGGACATGGGCGTCGGTGTAGCCGTAGTAGTTGAGGCCACGGCCGATCTTGTAGAGCGCCAGGCTGGCGCGTTGCGTTTGCGAGGCGCGCGAAGGGTTTCCTCGATTGTTGAAGAAGATGCCCGGGATCACCGGCAGGGGCTCCCACTGCGGACTGACGCCGGGGTCTTCGCCATGCAGCCACATCACGCCCTTGTAGAGTTCGCGGGCGCGCGCCACGCTCGATGCATCGTTCGACCGGAACAGCAGGTCCGCCCATGTCAGCATCGCGTCGCCAAGACGAAGCGCGATGAATTTGCGCTCGAGGCGATGGAGAAGCGGTGCGATGCCTCTGGGGCGGAACGGATAGAGGGCAGGCGCCGTGCTGTAGACCGGTCGTGCGTAGATCCGGTCCGGTTCGAGCGGGTCGGTGTACAGTCCCGCGTCCTTTTCCGAATTCAGGAAGGTGTAGGGCAGGTTGCCGGCATTGTAGAGGTTCGGGTCGCCGTCGTTCCACCAGTCGAACGGTCCGGATTCGCTGTCGAATTCCGCCGCGCCGATGGCCACCGCCGACAGCACCGCATAGTGACGGTTGGCTTCGGGCAGACGGCCAAGCGCCAGCAGGCAGTCGCCTATCCATATGTTGTAGGCATAGCTGAAGAACATGATCAGCCACATCACCTGGCGGTCCTTGTACCAATCCTCGAACGAAATCGGATCGGGATTGGAATCGCTGTTCGGCATCTGCATCAGCAGCTCGAACTTCAACAGCTCGGCCTTCTTCGACACGTTGAAGCGCCGGCGCTGGGCCAGGATCGACTTGTAGCCATATCCGGTAACGAGGCCGTCCTGCATCTGACCGAACGCAGCCTCCCAGGCCGCGCGATAGCGGTTGGCTGCTATCCGGTATTCGCCCTTGTCGAACGCGGCGTGAGCCTTGTCGACCTCATCCATCACGGCCTGTGTTTTCTGAATCCAGGATTTGTAGGGGCTGGAGTCGAGCGAGCTGCCGCTGAGCCGCATGCTGGAACTGTCCAGCATGCGCCGAAGCGACAGGAAGTTCTCGGGATAGAAGGGAGCCGTCGCATCGAGCCATTCCTCGTATTCGAGGAAGAAAGGCGCCTCTTGCAGCATCATCGGTTGCACGATGGGTTGCTGGTAGACATCGGGCAGGGCGTGGGCTGGATCGAGCTCGGACTGGAAACTGTCCCGTAGGAACCCGAGCAAGGTGGCGATGTTCTCCTCTACCGGCGAGGATTGCGCGCTGTCCGGTCGCTCGACATCGATGCGGTAGCGCAGGCTGAATTCGGCCGCGAACGCGCCGCTTTGGGCGATGAGGTTATCGAGGTAGTCGCGGTCTCTGGACGTGCCCTGGGCGGGGATATCGGCCGCGGCCACGCCGCATCCGATATCCGCCGGGGGCGCGGCGGCAGTCAGGATGTTGCGCACGATCGCTATGACCAGCTTGTTGGCCGAGACGCGCGAGACGTCCGTCGTGGCGAAATTCTGCTTGAACCGGTTGTTCAGCTGTTCGAGCGCTTGCGCCGGTGAAGCATTGCCGCCTGTGATCCAGGGATTTTTGTTCCTGAGCGCGATGTATTTCTGCCAGGTCTCCACCAGGTAGTCGCGATAGCCGATATAGGGCGATGGCGGAAACTGAGGGATGCCGAGCTTGCCAGGCACGATATATTTCGCGCCGATTTCCTGGATGAGGTCGCCAAACCGGATGGCGTTCGTATTTTTCAGCGCGATCGGCCAATCGACCTGGTTCAGTCCATCGAAACTGTGCACCTTCGCTTCGAGTGTTGCGAGGGCAGCCGCGACATCCTTGCGTTCGCGCGCCTGCCGCAGGGAATCCTGATAGGACCGCAGCCCTTCGTCCTGGCTGAGTTCCGCGAAACCCGGCAAAGGCGTCGTCTTGCCGAGCAGCCCGGTCGGATCCAGGAAAACGCGCTCCAGCCACGCGGCGGCTTCGGCGGCCTCGATCGCATCCAGCCCGCGTCGCGCCGTGGGATTGTTCGCGAAGGCGGCAAGGCTGGACAGGCTGGCCACATTGGCCTTTGCGGCAGCCTTGAGCCAGCCGTCGATCCTGGAGCCTGCGAGCTTGCGGCGTGCAACGGTGAAAACGAGGTCGTCGCGCCATTCGCTTGCACGCAGCGTCGGGGTCGTCTCGACCGTCTTGCCGGCACTTTTCACGACGACGCGCAGGCTGAGCATATCTCCGCATCGCAGCAGCGATCTGGCCGAAGACGGCAGCACCTGGTCATCGAGGGAAAGAGCGAAACTGCCGTCGGCCGCCGTGGTCGCGGTCGCCAGCGGGATGGTGAACCATGCTTTTGGAAGATCGAGATCGTGGCTGGTCTTGCCGGCCGGTGCCAGCATCACGACGATCTCGGCGCCGGCTATGGGGATCTGTGTGTCTGCGAGGTGTAGAACGCCTCGATGCGAGGGCAGGGTTTTCGATGGCGATATCTCTGCGGCTGGTGAAACTCGGTCAAGCATCGTCGTTGCCTTTCGTCCCGTGTGCAGAACGAAAGTCGCTATTCGCAACGGCTGGAGCAGACTATGAAGTACTTCACAGTTTTCTAATGTAATCGGTCGAGCCAGGTTATCGCAGGCGGGGCCCGGTTTATCCTTTGCCGGTGATGCTGCGGCCCGGATGCCGGACGCGGGTTGGCGTCACGCCGGTATGCTGGCGGAACACCCGGCTGAAATGCCCGGCATTTTCGAAGCCGCATCGGTAGGCGATTTCCCCGATCTGCAGGTCGCTGCCTTCCAGCAGGGATCTTGCGTAATGCACGCGCAGCGCCAGATAGGCGGCCATCGGGCTGGTGCCGAGCTCCGTCGCGAAGAGGCGCTCGAGCTGGCGCCTCGAGCAGTTCAGCCGGCTTGCGATCTCGGCGACCGGCACCTTCTCCTGGAGATTGCTTTCCATCAAGAGCAGGGCCCGCTTCACCGCACGGCTTGAGGCTTCGGGGAACAGGTCGCCTACGGGCTGCACGTCCCCGATGTTGCGGATGCGATCCAGCACAAGGATCTTGGCCGCTTTCTCCGCCGCCTTCTGACCGATGAATTGCGACACGAAATAGCCGGCGAGATCGGCGGCACCGGTACCGCCGGCGCAGGTCGCGCGGCCACGGTCGACGGAAAACAGACTATCCGCATGGGCGCTCACGTCCGGGAACTCGGCGCGAAAATCCTTGATGTGGAACCAGCTTACGGCGGCGCTGTAGCCGTCCAGCAATCCATAGCGCGCGAGCACGAAGCTGCCGGTGCAGAGCGCGGTTATGGGCACTCCCTTCTGGGCTGCCTTGAGCAGGAATGCTTCCTTTTCCGAACTGAGCCTGCGGTTGGTGTCAAGCAGGCCGCCGACGACCACGACGTTGTCGAAATCCTCCGGATTGCCGATCGCCGTCGTCGGCAACAATTCGACGCCACAGCTCGCCCTGATCGGCAGGCCGCGCTCGCCGACGATCTGCCAGTCGAATTCCACCCTGCGGCTGCGATCGCCCTCGTCGCCGGCCAGGCGCAGCGTGTCGATGAAAAGCGAGAGCGGCGACAGGGTGAAGTCGCGGACCAGCAGAAACGCGAATTTTCTAGCCATTCTTTTCCGGCATTGCCCTTCGTGTCATTCGAAGCCCATGCGGCGGCTTTCCATACCTCCGGGTCGCGGATCAATCCTTGCGGAAGATGATGCGGCCGAGCCAGCCGGTGATCATGGCGAGGCAGATGGCGAAGAAGCCATAGAGGAAGGAATAGTCATGCGCGGCGCGGAAGACCGACTGTTCGAAGCCAGACTTGCGGATTTCGAGCTGGGCCGAGCTTTCCTTCACGAAGACGCCGTTCTTGAAGAGGAAAGCGCGCGCCTTGTGGGTGCCCACCGGCACGCTGGGCGCCAGCCGCACCGTGGCGCGGAACAGGTTCTGCGACAGGAACTGCACGCCGCCGACATTCTCGCTGTATTGCCCGGTCGCCGCCTTTCTTTCGCGCAAGGCTGCGGTGAACTCGGCGATGGTAGCCGGGCTGTCGCCCTCGTCCATCGGCTGCATGTAGATGTTGTTGGCGCCGAGCGACAGCTGCTTGTAGCTGGCCGGTTCGGTGATGTCCTGGAAGGGACGCGTGGTGGCGACCGAATAGGACACCGGCACGTTCTCGAAGGTTTCCGATTCCAGGTTGATCCACACGCCGAGGATGCGGTCCTTGCGGCGCACCACCACCGGCCGGGCCGGCCCTTCCAGCACCACGATGACGTCGTAGCGCCCCTGGCGGACAATCTGCAGATCGCCATCCTCCAGCGCGCCAAAGATGGTGAGGTCGGCGCCGGTGAAGCCGGCTGTGATCGTCACCTTGTCGGTGGAAAGCCCGATCTGGATGCTTTCCTGGTGCGGCGACTGCGCCGCTGCCGGCAGGGCGGCGGTGAGCGCAAGGAAGAGGAGCAAGCATGACCCCGAAAAGTTGCAGACTTTTCGGACAAGGATCATGCGGTAAGGCAACAGGCGAAGCGGCGGCGAAGCCACGCAAGTCTGATTGGCCGGCAGGGTTGGCGCTGCCATCAGCTCAGTCCCAGCGCTGAAAGCGAATAGCGGTTGGGCGGCGTCACGAACAGGTCGAAGGCGAGGCGGAGCGCCACCGCCAGAACCAGCAGCGCCAGCAGTGCGCGCAGCTGCTCGCCGCGCAGCTTCTGGCCGGCCTTGGCGCCATATTGCGCGCCGGCAACGCCACCGACCATCAGCACGAAGGCCAGCATCACGTCCACCGTCTGGTTGGTGGTGGCATGCACCAGTGTGGTGTAGGCCGAAGTGAAGATGATCTGGAACAGCGAGGTGCCGATCACGACATTGGTCGGCACTTTCAAAAGATAGATCAGCGCCGGCACCATGATGAAGCCGCCGCCGACACCCATGATCGACGACAGGAAGCCGATCGCCACACCCAGGCCAATCACGGGAATGACGCTGACGAACAGTTTCGAGGCGCGGAAGCGCATCTTGAGCGGCAGGCGGTGGATCCAGTTGTGCTGGCCGGATTTCTTGAGCACCGGCGCGGCGCCGCCGCGCGTGACGCGCAGCGCATTGATGCTTTCCACCAGCATCAAGCCGCCGACGGTGCCGAGCAGCACGACGTAGAGCAGCGAGATGAACAGGTCGAGCTGGCCGATCTCGCGCAACAGGCCGAACACGTAGATGCCGACCGTCGAGCCGACGATACCGCCGGCAAGCAGTACCCCTCCTAGCTTGAAGTCGAGCGTACCCCGCTTCATGTGCGACAACACGCCAGAGAAGGACGAGGCGATGACCTGGTTGGCGCCGGTGGCGACCGCGATCGCCGGCGGGATGTTGTAGAAGATCAGCAGCGGTGTGATGAGGAAGCCGCCGCCGACGCCGAACATGCCCGACAGGAAGCCCACCGCCGCGCCCATGGCGAGCAGCACGAGGATGTTGACGGATATTTCCGCAATCGGGAGATAGATGCTCACCCGTCAGTCTCGATCAATCCAGCCTCTCGGCGACAGAACCTCTGTCCGCTATAACACCGAAAAGCTAACTCGTTCTTGCGTCGGCGCCGCGCCCGGGAAAACCCGGAGCATCGTTACCGAAACAAAAACCGGTTCAATCAGTTAACAGGCATTTTGATGGCAAAGCGTCGCGAAGGCGACGCCTTTGGCGCTATTTGCGCGGCGTGATGCGAAGGGGACACGATCTCTCGATGTTCCGGCGCCGCGGCCGGGTCCGGACCGCTGTGCCCTTGGAACCCAAGCTGGAACATTGGAGGAATGGAAACAAATTCGCGCTGCCCGCCATGCCGCGGGCAGTGCCGGCTTTACTTCCGCGCGAGCAGCGCCTTGACCAGCTTCTCATCGACCGAGCCGGTTGCCGGCAGGTCGTTGTCGGTCTGGAAGGCCATGATCGCCTTCTTGGTCCTGTCGCCCATGACGCCGTCGGTGCCGCCGGCGTCATAGCCGTTCTTGGCCAGGATGCGCTGGATGTTCCGGATCGCTTTCTTCATGTCGAAAGTAGCGGTCGTGCTCGGCGCATCCTGCCAGGCGCTCGGCATGTCGAGGGAATTGGCTGCCTCGTCGAGCGGCTTCGGCTTCCACAGGTCGGTGGCCTGCTTGGCGCGTTCGAGCTGTTCGGGGCGCAGCGCCTTGGCGATCTCGTCGCGCTTGGCGGCGGCGTCCTTGTCGCCGGATTTCGCCACCAGTGCGAACCACTTGTAGGACTCCTCCAGGTTCTGCTGCATGCCGGCGCCCTTGGCGGCCAGGATGCCCAGATTGAACTGGCTGTCCTTCACGCCGAGATCCGCCGCCTGGCTGAACCAGCGGGTCGCGGCGTCATTGTCGGCAGAGCCGTCGGCACCCATGGCAAACAGCACCGCCAGATTGTGCATGGCGCTGGCGTTGCCCTTCTCGGCGGCGCGCCGGTACCATTCCTTCGATTTGGCGATGTCGCGTTCGACGCCGATGCCCTTCTCGTAGAAATTGCCGATGCGGTATTCGGCCGGTGCGAAGCCACGCTCCGCCGCCTCGCCGTACCATTTGGCGGCGGCCACCATGTCTTCCTTGACACCGCGCGCTTCGGCATAGCGCGAACCGATCTCGAACAGCGCCTTGGCATCGCCCGCGGCAGCGGCATCGCGCAGCGCAACCGGGCCGATGGCCTGCGGAACTTCGATCGCATTCGCCGACGGATCGGCCGAGGTCTCGGCCGGCGCGACGGTGCCGGTCTTGTCCTCGGTCGCGACGTCCGGCTTCGCCATGCCCGGCACGTCGATCGTCGGCAGGGTCACCGGTGCGGCGATCAGGGCAGGGGGCGCAGGCGCGGGATCGGCCTTGGCGATGGTTTCGGCCTCCGGCGCCGGCGCGTCGGCTGTCTGCGCGAGATCGTCCCTGGAACTCGGTTCGGGGGAATTCGGTTCTGGCAGGTTGTCGACGTTGCGCACCGGCGGCGCGTCGGCGGGGATCGGCAGAGCCGGCGCCTCGGCGGCGGCCGGAGCCTGCGTGGGCGCCATTGAAGGCGCCTGCAGGGCAGGCGCCATTGTTGCGACGTCGGTCTTTTCCTCGATGGGGGCGATTTCATTGACCGACACCTGCTCGGGGTCGGACAGGAAGGCCTTGCCGAGCTGGAGACCAGCCAAGGCCAGCATGATCGCGGCGGCCGCCATCAGGATCGGCTTGCGGCGAGCCTTCAGCAGATTGCCGAAGCCGAACGACTTGCCGCCGGCCGATTTGCCGGAATGGTGCTTGAGCGCTTCCGCTTCGGCGGCGGCCGCTTGTGCGGCGCGGCGCGCGGCGGCGATGAAATCGGCCTTCGACGCGTCGGTGGCATTCTGCCTGGCGGGCTGGCCACGCTCGTCGCGCACCCGCTTCATGATGGCGTTGAGGTCCGGCGCACCCGAGCCCGGCTCCAGCGGACGGTTGATCAGCTTCGGCTCCAGCGGCTCGTCGAGGTCGACCGTCGGCACGTCCGCGTTTTCGGCAAGAGCAGTCGGCTGCGCGGTTTCGTTTTCGCGGCGCATCTTGAAGGCGCGCGCGATGCCGCCGAACATCGACTTGTTCTGGCCCGAGATTTCCGAATCCGCGGCGATGGCTTCGGAGCCCAGCGCGGCGCGCGCCGCCTCGGCCGCCGCCTGTGCCGGTGTGCGGGCGCCACCGCGCATGGCCGGGCCATCGGGCTCGCCGGAAAGCGGCAGCGGCTCGTCCATGTCGAGCGCCGGCGCATCCTGTACCGTGATCTTGGGAGCTGCCAGCGGTGCGACGCCTTCCAGGGAACCGAGGCGATCGACGATCTTGAGCAGCGTGTCGTGGATGGCCTCAAAAGTCTTGGTGTTGCGCTCGTCGGAACGGCGGGTGAGCCCTTCCAGCGTCTTCAGATCACCGGCCAGTCCGGCGACGGTCACCGTGTCGCTGTTCGACAGGCCGAGCGCGCGCACGGCGTTTTCCGCTGCCTGCCTTGCCGTCTCCAGGATGGTGTCGCGGTTGGTTGCGATCGATTCCTCGATCTTTTCGATACGCGGGCCGATGTCTTCGAATTCGGGCAGCGGCGCGCCGGGACGCGACAGATGCGCTGAAAGACCCGAGACCTGCGCTTCGAGGCTGCGCAGGAGGTCGGGATCGATGCCGGCGGCCTGCACCGAGCGTGAGTCGAGCCGGCTCGAAATGTCGTCGAGCCGGCTTTCCAGGCTGCGGATTGCGTCCTGGCCGGCGCTGTCGACGCCGCGGCTCTCCAGGCGCTGCGCCAGGGCGCTGAAACGGGCATCGATAGCATCCATGATGCCGGAATTGTCGGCATCGAGCGCGCGGTGGTCGAGACGGTCGGCGACATCGTCCAGCCGGCGCTCGAGATCGCGGAACAGCATGTTGCCCTGCTGCATCGCGTCTTCCTGCCGACGTTCGATGATGCCCGACAACGCTTCAAAGCGCTGTTCCAGCCCATGGAAGAGATGATCCATCACTTCGCCGCGCGGGCGCTCGTCGGCCACTTCCTCGATCTGGCTGGCAAGGGCTGCGATACGCTGTTCGATGCGCTCGAACGGCGCCGGATCGAAAGCACTCGACTGGGCGGCGACGGTGGAGGCGACGATGGCGCGCGAGATCTCGTCCAGACGCTCGTCGATCATGCCGTAGACGTCGCCGCCGCGGCGGCCCTGCTGGCTGACGAAATGGTCGACGGCGCCGGCCAGCGTGCGAACCTTTTCTTCCAGCGAGCGCAGCGAGAGCGATTCCGGGAGCTTGTTGACGGCGGTGCCGATCTGCTCGAGCCGTTCGGAAAGCGCGGTGACGTCGACGCCGTCACGCTTGCCGGCGCTGTCGTCGAAGCGGTTCTCGAAGGCCGACCAGCGGCGGTCGAATTCCTGCCAGCGACGGTCCACTGCCTGCACGCTTTCCTCGCGCGCCAGCGTGTCCATCGCGTTCCTGACCTGCTCCAGTTCGAGCCTCAGAAGATTGACGCTCTTGTCGTCGCTCTTTTCCGCCAGGCCCCGGATGGCGCCCGACAGGCGTTCGAATTCGAGGCCGAGTTCGGCGCTGTCGCGGGAAGAGGGGGCTTCTTGCGCGACGCGCTGGATATCCTTGCGCAGGGCCTGGAACTCGCGCTGCAGGCCGGAGCTCATCTGCTGGCGCAATTCCTCGCGCAGGCCGCGCAATTCGCCGGCGATCTTGCTCACCATCGCAACGCCGTCTTCCTGGCCGCGCATGCGTTCGATATCGCGCGCGATCGACTGGTAGGGTCGCTCGGATGCGGCGCGCTGGCGGTAAGGGCGGGGCTCTTCGTAAGGGCGTTGATGGCCGCGGGCGCCTTCATGATCGCGCTCGCGCGGGCGCTGATCCTCGTAGGGGCGCTGGGCGTAGCGCGGGGCATCGTAAGAAGGGCGCTCCGCGTAAGGCTGGCTGCGGCCGTAGCGAGGCTCCTCGTAGCGCGAAGGCTCCTCGCGGTTGCGGCCGAGCCGCTGCTCCAGCTCTTCCATCGACCGGTTGAGTTCTTCCAGCGAGGCATAGCCCCGGCGTTGCCGCCCGGCATTCAGATTATCGAGATAGGACCGCTTGTTGTTCATCGAGCGCCCGTTTTCGCAATTGGCTGGCCTTGGCCAGCGATTCCCCAAACCACCCAGTCGGTTCCGAAAGCGGCCTTGGCCAAGGGAAGGTTAGTTCCGGACAGGCCCGTGCTTCGATGAAACCCGTGTGAAAAGCGAGACAGGATGGACACGGACCGACAGCCGCACCTTTCGCCCAACGTGGTAAACAACCCGTTAACCAAGCTTAAGAAGCTTCAGGATTCGTTGATGAAAAACCGGTGCCGGAAATGCCTGGGCATGGCGTTACGGCACCCTACTTGCATTTCCCCAACGATATCGGTATATCCTTTACGTAAACGTAAGTTTTGCGATATCGCTTACGGATTTGTTGAAACCTGGAAACAGGCCCCCTCCGCCACAGGCGACGCCAGGCAGCAACGCCGCGTGCCATAGCCGGGGCCCACAACGGGAAATGTCGATGACTGTGCAGATGAACACCGCTGGCGGGGTTGCCGGCAACACCAACATTGTGTCGAACGAGCCGGCCGAAGAGCTGGTGCGGATCGGCGAAATGGCCAAGAAATACGGCGTGACGCTGCGCACGTTGCGTTTCTATGAAGACAAGGGCCTGCTGAAGCCCGAGCGCGACGGCGCGACCCGTCTCTACACGCATCGCGACCGCGTGCGCCTCAAGCTCATCCTGCTCGGCCGCAAGGTCGGCTTCTCGCTGCGCGAGGTCAAGCAGATGATGGACCTCTACGATCCGACCGGCACCAACACCAAGCAACTGCGCCTGGCGCTGGAAAAGTCGGAAAAGCAGCTCGTGCGCCTGCAGAAGCAGCGCGCCCTGATCGACGACGCCATCAACGAGCTGAGTGGCGCGATGAATTCCGTCCGCCAGATGGTCGCCGAACGTGCGGCTGCAACCTCGGCTGCCGCGAACTGAACCGGGCAGGCGTTCGCGCCTGTCCCATGCCCACGCAACGAGAAGGCGCGTCGCTCCGGCGGCGCGTTTTTTCGTTTTGGAGGGCTGTTGGCTGGGCTGTCTCGGAGCTCAGGCGCTATTCCTAACGACCTACCGACACTGGCGCTTGGACCCCATCATTTGTCAGCGTTCCGGAATGGATCCCCGACACTCTCCGGTCGCTTCGCTCCCTACGAGGTCGAGGATGACGAGCGTTCCTCTACCCCGCGCTAACCACGAACGCCGGCGTCATTCACCGCGTTAGAGATTGGCCGAGACGCTCTTTACGTTCGTCATCCTCGACCTCGGAGCGACCGGAGGGAGCGGAGAGTGTCGGGGATCCATTCCGGAACGCTGGAGGTGCAAGCTCGTATAGACTCTGCCAGACGATCGGATCTCTCCAACCTTCCCACGAAAACCCTCCTAAAAAAGTGACCACTCGCGCAAATTGACGTTTACGCAAACGTCAATATTTGCTATTCAGATTCTACAGTCGGCCCGAAAGCCGTTTTGGTGCGGGCCTCGTCGCGTTGTTTATGTGGAGGAAGACGCAATGCCGATCTACCAGGCGCCTGTCCGCGATACATTGTTCGTGCTCAACGAGGTGCTCGGCTACGAGCGGTACAGCAATCTTCCCGGCTTTGCCGATGCGTCCCCCGATGTGCTCGAAGCCATTCTCGCCGAAGGCGCCAAACTGGCCGAAAACGTCATCCAGCCGACCAACCGCGTCGGCGACATGGAAGGCTGCGTGCGTCACGACGATGGCTCGGTGACGACGCCGAAGGGTTTCAAGGAAGCCTATCGTCAATATTGCGAAGGCGGTTGGATGGGCCTTGCCGCGCCGGCCGAATATGGCGGCCAGGGTCTGCCTTACGCCGTGCACACGGCGGTTGCCGAATACATGGTCTCGGCTAACCTCGCGCTGCTGATGTATCCAGGCCTCACCCAGGGCGCGATCGCCGCGATCCTCACCCACGGCACCGACGAGCAGAAGACCACCTTCGCGCCGAAGCTGATCGAAGGCGTGTGGACCGGCACCATGAACCTGACGGAGCCGCATTGCGGCACCGATCTCGGTTTGCTGCGCACCAAGGCCGTGCCGAACGGCGACGGCACCTACAAGATTTCCGGCCAGAAGATCTTCATCTCGGCCGGCGAACACGACATGTCCGACAACATCATCCATCTGGTGCTGGCCCGTATCGAGGGCGCGCCGGAAGGCGTGAAGGGCATTTCGCTGTTCATCGTGCCCAAGCTCAAGCTCGATGCCGACGGCAATCCGGGCGAGCGCAACACGCTGTCCTGCGGCTCGATCGAGGAGAAGATGGGAATCCACGGCAATTCCACCTGCGTCATGAACTATGACGAGGCGGAAGGCGTCCTGCTCGGCGAAGCCAATGGCGGCCTGAAGGCGATGTTCACGATGATGAACGAGGCGCGGCTCGGCGTCGGCCTGCAGGGCCTGGCGCAGTCGGAAGTCGCCTACCAGAACGCCGTCGCCTACGCCAAGGAGCGTCTGCAGGGCCGCTCGATCTCGGGTGCCAAGTCGCCCGACAAGAAGGCCGACCCGATCATCGTGCATCCCGACATCCGCCGCAACCTGATGACCATGCGCGCTTTCAACGAGGCTGGCCGAGCCTTCACGCTGTGGACCGCGCTGAAGTCGGATATCGCCCACCGCTCCGGCGACGACGCCGACCGTCAGGCCGCCGACGACCATATGGGCCTGATGACGCCGGTGGTGAAAGGCGTGCTCACCGACAAGGGTTTCGAGCATGCCGTGATGGCGCAGCAGGTGTTCGGCGGCCATGGCTATATCGAAGAGCACGGCATGAGCCAGTTCGTGCGCGATGCCCGCATCGCCATGATCTATGAAGGCGCCAACGGCATCCAGGCGCTCGACCTCGTCGGCCGCAAGCTCGGCGCCAATGGCGGCCGCGCCATCCAGGCCTTCTTCAAGGAAGTCGGCGAATTCTGCGAGGAAAACCGCGCCGACGAGAAGCTGACGCCCTTCACCAAGGCGTTGAAGAAGGGCCTCAACGACCTGCAGGCCGCCACCATGTGGCTGATGCAGAACGGCATGAAGAACCCCGACAATGCCGGTGCCGCCTCGACCGACTACCTGCATCTCTTCGGTCTCGTCACGCTCGGCTACATGTGGGGCCAGATGGCGAAGGTCGCGCAGGCCAAGCTTGCCGAAGGCGCCAACGGCTCGTCATCTTTCTATGACAACAAGCTGGTCACGGCCCGCTACTATATGGATCGCATCATGCCGGAGACGGCGGCGCATCTTGCCCGCATCTCGTCCGGCGCCGATTCCATGATGGCGCTATCGGCCGACGCGTTCTGATGGTGGACGCCGGAGGCTTTCGGTTAGGGTAGGGTAATCGGATATGGTGCTAAGGCCCCCTCTCCGTCTCGGCTTCGCCGAGCCACCTCTCCCCCGCCTTCGGCAGGGGCGAGGAACCGCGGTTGCCACGCCGGCGCTTTTCCAGCTTGGGTTCCTCGCCCCCATGAAATGGGGGAGAGGTGGCTCGGCGAAGCCGAGACGGAGAGGGGGGCATAGCGCTACAGTCGACTACGTTCCCCTCGAGGGGAACGAAGGAGCCAGCCGATGACCACCAACCCCGCCGACATCCTGTCCTTGCCGAGAGCCGGCTGGGCTGGCGACGAAGTTGCCATGCTCTACGACATGTCGACCCGCTTCCTCTCGGAAGAGATCGCGCCGCATTACGACGAATACGAGAAGAACGAGATCGTCGACCGTTCCGCCTGGGAAAAGGCCGGAGCCGCCGGCCTGCTCTGCGCCTCGATGCCGGAAGAATATGGCGGCTCGGGTGGCACCTACGCGCATGAAAGCGTGATTGCCGAGGCGCTCGGCCATGTCGGTGTCGACGGTTTCGGCATCGCGCTGCACAACGCCATCGTCGCCCCTTACATCCTGCATTACGGCTCGGAAGAGCAGAAGAAGAAGTGGCTGCCGAAGATGGCGACCGGCGAGCTGATCGGCGCCATCGCCATGACCGAGCCCGGCGCCGGCTCCGACCTGCAGGGCATCAAGACGCGGGCCGAGAAGGATGGCAACCAGTACCGGATCAACGGTTCCAAGACCTTCATCACCAATGGCCAGAACGCCAATCTCATCATCGTCGTCACCAAGACCGATCCGACCAAGGGCGCCAAGGGCACCTCGCTGATCGTCGTCGAGACCGACGAGGTCGAGGGTTTCACGCGCGGCCGCAACCTCGACAAGATCGGCCTCAAGGCCAACGACACCTCGGAGCTGTTCTTCAACGACGTGCGCGTGCCGACGGCCAATCTGCTTGGCCATGAGGAAGGCCAGGGCTTCGTGCAGCTGATGCAGCAATTGCCGCAGGAGCGCCTGCTGATTGGCGCCCAGGCCATCGGCATGATCGAGCGCGCGCTCGCCGTCACCGTCGACTATGTCAAGGACCGCAAGGCCTTCGGCAAGGCCGTGGTGGAATTCCAGAACACCCAGTTCAAGCTGGCCGAACTGAAGACCGAAGCCACCATCGGCCGCGTCTTCTACAATGACTGCGTCAAGCGCCATCTCAATGGCGGGCTTGATCCGGTCACCGCCTCGATGGCCAAGTACTGGCTCTCCGACCTGCAGTGCAAGGTCGTCGACGAATGCCTCCAGCTGCATGGCGGCTATGGCTACATGAACGAATACCCGATCGCCCGCATGTATCGCGATGCCCGCGTGCAGCGCATCTACGGCGGCACCAACGAGATCATGAAGATGTTGATCGGCCGCTCGCTCTGAGCAGCCGGTCCAAATAGCAAGGAGCACGAATATGGCCGACGCTTATGTCTATGACGCCGTGCGCACGCCGCGCGGCAGGGGCAAGAAGGACGGATCCCTGCACGAGGTGCCGGCGGTGCGTCTCGGCGCCAAGGTGCTGGAAGCGCTGCGCAACCGCAACGAGCTCGACACCGGTGCGGTCGACGACATCATCTTCGGCTGCGTCGACCCGGTCGGCGAGGCCGGCTCGGTGATCCCGCGCGCCGCCGCCTTCGAGGCGGGCTACAACACCAAGGCGCCCGGCATGCAGCTGTCGCGCTTCTGCGCCAGCGGCCTCGACGCCATCAATCTGGGCGCCGCCAAGATCGCGCAGGGCGCCGACGACATCGTCATCGCCGGCGGCGTGGAATCGATGAGCCGCGTCGGCATGGGGGCCTCGGGCGGCGCCTGGTTCATGGATCCTTCGGTCGGCTTCCCCGGCTGGTTCGTGCCGCAGGGTATCTCGGCCGACCTGATCGCCACCAAATACGGCTTCAGCCGAGACGACGTCGATGCCTATGCGGTGGAGAGCCAGAAGCGCGCCGCTCATGCCTGGGAAAAGGGTTACTTCAAGAATTCGGTCGTGCCGATCAAGGACCAGAACGGCCTGACCATCCTCGATCATGACGAGCACATGCGACCCACCACCGACATGCAGTCGCTGGCCTCGCTGAATCCGTCCTTCGTCATGCCCGGCGAAATGGGCGGCTTCGACGCGGTTGCCGTGCAGCGTTATCCGGAGCTGGAAGAGGTCAGCCACGTCCACCATGCCGGCAACTCGTCCGGCATCGTCGACGGTGCCGCCGCCGTGCTGCTCGGCTCCAAGAAGGGTGGCAAGGCGATGGGCCTCAAGCCGCGTGCCCGCATCCGCGCCTTCGCCAACATCGGCTCGGAGCCGGCGATCATGCTGACCGGCCCGGTCGACGTCACCGAGAAGCTGTTGAAGCGCGCCAAGATGAAGCTGTCGGACATCGACCTGTTCGAGCTCAACGAGGCCTTCGCTTCCGTCGTGCTGCGCTACATGCAGGCCTTCGACATCCCGCACGACAAGATCAACGTCAATGGCGGCGCCATTGCCATGGGCCATCCGCTCGGCGCCACCGGCGCCATGGTGTTCGGCACCGTGCTCGACGAGCTCGAGCGCCGCAATCTCAACACCGCCCTGGTGACGCTGTGCATCGGCGCCGGCATGGGCACCGCCACGATCATCGAGCGCGTCTGATTTCGGCCGGAAGGAGAAGACAATGAGCTACAAGAACTTTTTGGTCGACATCGACGGCGACGGCATTGCGCTCGTCACCTGGGACATGCCCGGCCGTTCCATGAACGTGTTCACCGAAGAGGTGATGCGTGAGTTGAACGCCATCATCGACCAGGTCGTGGCCGACGCCGCGGTCAAGGGCGCTGTCATCACCTCGGGCAAGGAGAGCTTCTCCGGCGGCGCTGACCTGACCATGCTGCAGCAGATGCTGGGCCTCTTCGCCAAGGAGAAGGTGAAGGATCAGGAAAAGGCCACCCAGACGCTGTTTACGAATGTCGGCTTCATGACCGGCCTGTTCCGCAAGCTGGAAACCTGCGGCAAGCCGTGGGTGTCGGCCATCAACGGCACCTGCATGGGCGGCGCCTTCGAGATGTCGCTGGCCTGCCATGGCCGCGTCGCAGCCGATTCCGACAAGGTCAAGATGGCGCTCCCCGAAGTGAAGGTCGGTATCTTTCCGGGCGCCGGCGGCACGCAGCGCGTGCCCAGGCTGACCGACACGCAAGGCGCGCTGGAGATGCTGACCTCCGGCAGGAACCTGACCGCGCAGAAGGCCAAGGCCATGGGGCTGGTGCATGAGATCGCCGAGCCGGCCAAGCTGGTCGAGACGGCCAAGGCGATGATCCGCAACGGCCTGAAGCCGGTGGCGCCTTGGGACGAGAAGGGCTTCAAGCTGCCCGGCGGTCCGGTCTATTCGGTTGCCGGTGCGAACCTGTGGCCGCCGGCCATCGCCATCCTGCGCCGCGAGACCTATGGCAACTATCCGGCCGCCATGGCGATCCTGAAATGCGTCTATGAAGGCCTGCTGGTGCCTTTCGACACCGCGCTGAAGATCGAGACCCGCTACTTCACCGAGATCCTGCAGACCAAGGAAGCGGCGGCGATGATCCGCTCGCTGTTCGTGTCGTTGCAGGAGCTCAACAAGGGCGCCCGGCGCCCCGAAGGCATCCCGGAAAGCAAATTCAAGAAGATCGGCGTCCTGGGCGCCGGCTTCATGGGCGCCGGCATCGCCTATGTCACCGCCAAGGCCGGCATCCCGGTCGTGCTGCTCGACCGCGATCTGCCGTCGGCCGAGAAGGGCAAGGCGCATTCCGACACTCTGATCTCCGAGCAGGTCAAGAAGGGCCGCGCGAAGCCCGATGAGAAGGAAAAGCTGCTGTCGCTGATTACCCCGACGGCGGACTATGCCGATCTCAACGGCTGCGATCTCGTCATCGAGGCGGTGTTCGAGGATTCGGAAGTCAAGAAGGCCGCCACCGAGAAGGCCGAGGCCGTGCTGAAGTCGTCGGCGATTTTCGCTTCCAACACTTCGACCATCCCGATCACGGCGCTGGCCAAGAACGCGTCGCGGCCGAAGAACTTCATCGGCCTGCACTTCTTCTCGCCGGTCGACAAGATGATGCTGGTCGAGATCATCCTCGGCAAGAAGACCGGCGACAAGGCGATCGCCACCGCGATCGACTATGTGCGGGCCATCAAGAAGACGCCGATCGTCGTCAACGACACGCGCGGCTTCTACGTCAACCGCTGCGTGCTGCGCTACATGTCGGAAGCCTTCCAGATGCTGATCGAAGGCATCCCGGCACCGATGATCGAGAACGCCGCCAAGGCAGCCGGCATGCCGGTCGGCCCGCTGGCGCTGACCGACGAGACGGCGATCGACCTCGCCCAGAAGATCATGAAGCAGACCATCCGCGACCTCGGCGAGAAGGCCGTCGACAAGGACCAGTTCGCGCTGATCAACACGTTGGTCGACAAGCACGAGCGCCTCGGCCGCAAGAATGCCAAGGGCTTCTACGACTATCCGCCGAAGCCGGCCAAGAAGAAGCTGTGGCCGGGCCTGAAGGACCTCTACCCGCAGCTCGATCCCGACAAGGTCGACTATAAGGAGGTGCAGCAGCGCCTGCTGGTCACCATCGCGCTCGAAGCGGCCCGCGTCATGGAAGAAGGCATCGTCACCGACCCGCGCGAAGCGGATGTCGGCTCGATCCTGGCTTTCGGCTTCGCTCCTTATACGGGCGGTGCGCTCTCCTACATCGACGGCATCGGCGCCAAGGCTTTCGTGAAGATCGCCAAGGGCCTGCAGAAGAAGTACGGCGCGCAGTTCAAGGCGCCGAAGCTGCTTCTCGACATGGCCGAGAAAGGCGAGACCTTCTACCAGCGCTTCGATCCCTACGCGAAGGGCGAGGTCAAGGCAGCGGCGTAAGCGGGAACAGCTTTCTCCTCTCCCCGTTCACGGGGAGAGGATGCCGGCAGGCAGGTGAGGGGCTGCACCCGTCCTGCGGTTTTGGGGAAGCCCTCATCCGTCCCTTCGGGCCACCTTCTCCCCGTGAACGGGGAGAAGGAAGAGAGTAACAGCATGTATGTCTGGGCACGTTTTGCGCGCATGGCGCTGACGGCGAAGTCGCGCGGCGCTTACCGTGTCGGAGATGAAAGCCGGCTCACTTTCCGGTGTCTGCCGACCGACATCGACTTCAACATCCATCTCAACAATGCACGCTACATGATGCTGGCCGATCTCGGCCGCATCGACATCTTCATCCGCGCCGGCCTGATCGCGCTGGCCCGCAAACGCGGCTGGGCGCCGATGCTGGGCGGGCTGCAGACCGTCTATGTGCGCGAGATCAAGCTGTGGCGCAATTTCGAGGTGAGGTCGTCGATCGAAACCTGGGACGGCACCCAGGTGCTCGGCGCGCACCGTTTCGTGCTGGAAAACGGCGAGACCGCCGCCCTGATGAAAACCACCGCCGGCGTCTACGACCGCAAGGCCCGGCATTTCGTCGACATCCAGGAATTGGTCAACGCGCTTGGCTACGACGCGACTCCGCGTGCCCCGACCGAAGCCGAGAGAGCCTTCATGGCCTCGCACCAGGGCCTGCGCGCGGCGGCGAAGGGTGAGGCAGTCGGCAGTAGGCAGTAAACAATTGCCCTATTCCCCCATTCCCAGATTTGCCTACTGCCTACTGTCGGCTGCCTGCTGTCACCTAGCCATCTCTAGCCATCTTGATGGCAGGATTTCCTGCGCTATATTCTCTCTTCAAAACAAGAGCAGGAGGCGCTCATGGCAGAACCACAGCTTTCCGTACGCAGCGCGAAAGCCCGCGATCTCGCCCATCGGCTTGCCCGACGGGAGCGCCGGTCGATCGCCGACATCGTCGAACGCGCTCTTGAAGCTTATGAAGTCCGCGAGGCAGGCCGCGAACCTGCATCAGCCTTCTATGCGCGATTGGCTTCGGATCATGGCGCTGATATCGATCTGGACGCGGTGATCCGCGAAGATCGCAAGCCGCATACCGGGCCGGACCTTTGATCTTCCTCGACACCAATGTGGTTTCGGAAACGCTGCGCAAGGCACCCGACCCGGCTGTTGTTGCCTGGCTGACCCGCCACGATGCGGAGATTGCATTGCCGACCGTCACCATTGCCGAAATTGCCTTTGGCATCCGCAAGATACGGCCGGACCAGAGAGCGGATCGGCTGGAACAAGGCCTATTGGAATGGCGCCGCCGTTTTGCAGGTCGAATCTTCGGACTGACGGAGGAGGCAGCTTTGGCCTATGGCGAGATCATGGGCGAAGCCGTATTGCAGGGCCGGCCAATGACAGCGCCGGATGGCATGGTGGCCGCCATTGCCCGCTTGAATGGTGGCCGTCTGGCGACCCGCAATCTCAAGGATTTCGAAACGACGGGACTCGAACTTATTTCGCCATGGGCCTTTTGAGGAACGTTCGGCGCGCTTGTTTGTCGGCGATTGTGGCATTCGTCTGGACAGGGCCGGATGCCATGGTTAGAAGTGGAAAAGGTATTTTTTCCTGTTCGAAGGGAGCGAGCCGTGCTCTCGCATGATCGTGTCTGGGCCGCGATAGATGCCCTGGCGGAGCGCTATTCGCTGTCGGCCTCCGGGCTCGCCAGGCGCGCCGGCCTCGACTCCACGGCCTTCAACAAGTCGAAGCGGCAGTCGTCCGACGGACGCCCGCGCTGGCCCTCGACCGAATCGCTGGCCAAGATCATGGAAGCGACGGGCGCGACGCTGGATGAATTCATGGGACTGATCCAGGACAGGCAGGCGCGCCCGCACGGTTCTGGCGCCGCGGTGCCCCTGGTCGGTTTCGCGCAGGCCGGCGCCGGTGGCTATTTCGACGATGCCGGCTTTCCTGTCGGGCAAGGCTGGGATCTGGTCGAATTGCCGGCGCAATCCACCGATACGGCTTACGCCTTGAAGGTCCAGGGCGATTCGATGCTGCCGCTTTACCGCAATGGCGATGTTTTGATCGTGGAGCCGGGTGCCGCCGTGCGCCGGGGCGACCGCGTCGTCGTCAAGACCGGTTCCGGCGAAGTCATGGCCAAGGTGCTGGAGCGCCAGACGGCGCGCAGCATCTCGCTGCTCTCGCTCAATCCGGATCACCCCAACCGCGACCTTCAGATGGTGGAAGTGGAATGGGTGGCCCGCATCGTCTGGGCAAGCCAGTAGGATGGCGGCGTGAGACCGCTCCCCGCAGTGCTTGCCGTGCTGGTGCTCGGTGCTTCCGCCGCAGCCATCGTCGCGGGAGGCCGTATCGCCACGGAAAGTGCCAAGGTCGAGATATCCGACGAAGACGTGCCGACGCTGGACATGGTGGGCGATCCTCCGGCTGTCGACGAGCAGACCGGAACCGACGGCGATGCCGCTGCTACGCCGGAGCAGCAGTCGGGCCAGACCCAAACCGCTCCGCAGCCGGACCCCTCGCAGCCCCAGCAAGCCGCGCCGACGGCGCAAACCATCCAGCAGCAAGCGCAGGCGGCCTCACGCGCGATCGATCCGATGATGGCACCGCCGCCAGGTGACCCCGGGGCCTTGCAGCGCATCGAGCCGCGCGCGCCGCTGAGCAAGCTTTCGCTGGCCAAGCCGGCCAAGCAGGCGATGCCGGACGAATGGAAGGGCACGCCGCTCTACCAGCCCGTGGCGCCTGCCGCAGGCCGCATCGAGGCCAAGGGCTATTCGGTTGCGGTTTCGGGCGTCGATGTCATGCCTGAAGACGAGACCTGCACGGATGAAGCCGGCAAGTCATGGCCTTGCGGTGTCAGGGCGCGCTCGGCCTTCCGCGCCTTCATCGGCCATCGCGCCGTGAATTGCGTCGTGCCTCCGGAAGGCGGGCGGGACCTGATCTCGGCTTCCTGCCGCATCGGCAAGGTCGATGTCGGCCAGTGGCTGGTTTCCAACGGCTGGGCGCGACCGGTTGCCGGCGGCCCTTACGCGGAGGCGGGCGAAAAGGCCAAGACCGAGAAAAAGGGCATCTTCGGCAAGGCGCCGGAAATGGCGGGCCTGCCGCCAGCCCCGCCGCCTGTTTCCGCGCCCGAAGCGGTGCCGAGTTCCATCATCGACAGTTCCGGCCTCCGCGCCCCGGCGGCGCCGAACAATCAGCAGCCAACGGGGCCGGGCCAGATACCCGGCGGTGATCCTACGCTGCGAGTTTTCCCTCCAGCGCCTGGGCAATGAGCGCGCGCGTCTCGGTTATGCCGTAGAGTTCGGCGAAGGAGCCGAAGCGCGGGCCGCGTTCCTGGCCGATCAGCACCTGGTAGATCATCTGGAAAAAGGCGACCGATACGCCGGGCCCGCCTTCCGGGCTCTGCTTGTTGTGGTCCTGATAGCGCTCGATCTTGCGCGCCACGTTGAGCGCGCTGTTCTGGATCGCTTCGCCATTGGCGCCGGCAGGCAGCGCGGCCAGCGCATCCGAAAGCTTGGCAAGCGCCTCGCGCTCGACGTCGTCGGGGGCGCGGTAGACCTTGGTCGGCTTCACGAAATCGTCGAAATAGCGGATCGCGTAGCCGGTCAGCTTGTCGAGCTCGGGATGCGTGGCCGGCGTCACACCCTGCGCGTGGCGCGATATGAAGCCCCACAGCACGTCCTTGTTCTGGGCGTTCGAGGCGCTGACCAGGTTGAGCAGCAGCGCGAACGAGACCGGCAGGTCGATGGCCGGCGGGTGGCCGTCATGCATGTGCCAGACCGGGTTGCCGAGCCGCTCCTTCCACTCCTGGCGCGGATAGGCCGAAAGGAAGGAATAATATTCGTCCACCGCCTTCGGGATGACGTCGAAATAGAGCTTCTTGGCCTGCCTTGGCCGCTGATACATGTAGAGGCCGAGGCTCTCGGTCGGCGCGAAGGTCAACCACTCGTCGATGGTCAGGCCGTTGCCCTTCGACTTGGAAATCTTCTGGCCGTTCTCGTCGAGGAACAGTTCGTAGACGAAATGCTCCGGCGCGCGGCCGCCGAGGATGTTGCAGATCTTGTCGTAGACCACGGCATTGGTCTGGTGGTCCTTGCCGAACATCTCGAAATCGACGCCGAGGGCTGCCCAGCGCATGCCGAAATCCGGCTTCCATTGCATCTTCACCTTGCCGCCGGTCACCGGCAGCGTCGTCTCGGTGCCGTCCTCGTCGTTGAATGTGACGGTGCCGGCCTTGGCGTCGACATGCTTCATCGGCACGTAGAGCACGCGGCCGGACTTCGGCGAGATCGGCAGGAAGGGGCTGTAGGTCGCCTGGCGTTCTTCGCCCAGCGTCGGCAGCATCACCTTCATGATGGCGTCGTACTTCTCGGCAGCGCGCAGCAGCATCTCGTCGAAGCGGCCCGACTTGTAGTACTCCGTCGCGCTGGCGAATTCGTAGTCGAAGCCGAACGTGTCGAGGAAACGCCGCAGCATCGTGTTGTTGTGGTCGCCGAAGCTCTTGTAATCGCCGCCGAACGGGTTCGGCACGACGGTGAGCGGCATCTGCAGATAAGGCTCGAGCGCGGCGCGGTCCGGCACGTTTTCCGGGATCTTGCGCATGCCGTCCATGTCGTCGGAGAAGCAGAGCAGCTTGGTCTTCACCTCGCCCTTCGTCAGCACGTGGAAGGCATGGCGCACCATGGTCGTGCGCGCCACCTCGCCGAAGGTGCCGATATGCGGCAGGCCGGACGGGCCGTAGCCGGTCTCGAACAGCACGGTCTCGGGGAAATCGCGGCCTTTGTAGCGTTCGACGATCTTTTTCGCTTCCTCGAACGGCCAGGCTTTGCTCTCGACGGCGGCGGCAAGCAGTTCGGGATTGAGATCGATCGAATTGGATATGGCCATAACGGATGCCCTGAAAAACAAGCCCGGCCACGGTGCCGGACGGCATGCTCTAGAGCATGATCCCGAAAAGTTGAAGGCTTTTCGGACCCAGATCATGCGCAAGGTGCTCCGTGACGCATCGGTGCGTCAACGATTTCGGGCTTTTTCCCTTGGGTTGAGGGTATTCCAAGGAGGCGTTCGATCCTGCACGGCCTGCGGCGATCGATGCGCTCCACACACGATGCCCTGCCCAATAAGGGAGATTTTCCCAAGGAGAGATGACGTGTGCCTCGTTACCGGCAGCATTGCGAATTTTCTGGCGCGCAGCAGGAACTCGTTGCCTGCTGCTCCGCTAGCCAGCGGTCGCGTGGCTTGCAGCTTGCCGGACGTGGCGACAGCTCGACGACGATCTCATCGGCGACCATCGAAGGGGTGGCAGCGCGGTGCAGCTGCATCGGCTGGATGCCGTCGCTCACCTCGAAGGTCAGCCTGGCCGTCCTGTCGAGCGAGAGGTGGTCGGCGACCTTGCCGATGATGGCGGCGAATTTCCCGGCCGTCATCTGCTCCGGCGCGTCGTCGACATCCCAAAGCTGCACGAAGATTTCCGTCCAGGCTTCCGGATTGGCGCCGCAGTCGAGGCCGGCGAAGTCCCCGGCCTTCACTTCCGTCACGTGGTAACCCTTGCGCAGCGGCCGGCCGTCATGGCGGAAGGTGAGGCGGCTGGACGGATGATGGCCAAGCGCCTCCAGCAATTCACCGATCGTGATGTCATCGGCCATTGCCGCCGCCGGAACATGGATATTGCCAAGTGCGTTCATCTGCGCTAATCCTCATTTTGATACTTTTAGGATTATTGAAATATGGATGAACGTCAAGCCCTCGCGGCATTCGGAGCCTTGTCGCAGGAAACCAGGTTGCGCATCCTGCGCATGCTGGTCGTCGCCGGTCCTGACGGCATTGCCGCCGGCGCCATCGCCGAGAAGGCCGAAGTGTCGGCCTCCAACGTGTCGTTCCACCTGAAAGAACTGGAGCGGGCAGGCCTTGCCACGGCAAGGCGCGATGCGCGCTCGATCATCTACAGCGCCGAATACGATGCCCTGAGCGGCCTGATCCGTTTCCTGATGGAGGATTGCTGCGGCGGACATCCGGAAGTTTGCGCCCCTGTCGTCACCGCCGCGGCTTGCTGCACCCCGTCCAAGGACATTGTTCAATGAGTGATCACGTCTACAACGTACTGTTTCTGTGCACCGGCAATTCCGCCCGCTCGATCCTGGCGGAAAGCATCCTGAACAAGGAAGGCGCCGGCCGCTTCAAAGCCTATTCGGCTGGCAGCCAGCCGAAGGGTGATGTCAACCCCTTCGCGCTCAAGGTGCTCGAGGCACTGGACTATCCGACCGACGGTTTCCGCTCCAAGAGCTGGGACGAGTTTGCGGCACCTGGTGCGCCGGAGATGGACTTCGTCTTCACCGTCTGCGACAGCGCAGCGGGTGAAGCGTGCCCGGTCTGGCCGGGCAATCCGATGACGGCGCATTGGGGCATCGAGGACCCGGCCGCCGTCGAAGGTTCCGACATCGACAAGGAACGCGCCTTCTCCACCGCCGCGCGCTACATGAAGAACCGCATCGACGCCTTCCTCAACCTGCCGTACGCCTCGATCGATGATCTGGCCATGCAGCGCCATCTCAGGCGCATCGGATCGGGCGAGGGGGCGACGCAACTGGCGCTCGAAGCCATAGACGGTTCGGATCGGGAGTTCCGGGCCGCACTCGTCGACGCCGACCTGCCAGTCGACGACCTGGAAGAGCCGGGGCGCAGCTTCTTCAGCCTATCGCGCGGCGGCACCAGGGTCGCCTTCGGTGGCTATGAACTGCATGGCGAAGATGCCCTGTTGCGTTCGATCGTCGTGTTGCAGGGGCATCGAGGGCAGGGCGTCGGCGAGACGGCAACCGAGGTCCTGTTGGAACGCGCGCGTCTGGACGGCGCCCGCCGCGCCTATCTGCTGACCACGAGCGCGGCCCCGTTCTTCGAGGAATTCGGCTTCCATAGGATAGATCGCGCGGTGGTTCCTCAAACGATCCTTGCCACCCGGCAGGCTTCCGCGCTTTGCCCGCAGACCGCGATCGTACTCGAAAAGACGCTGGCGGCCTGATCGATGACCACATTCGAACGTTACCTGACGCTGTGGGTCGGCCTGTGCATCGTTGCCGGCGTGCTGCTCGGCCACCTCTTCCCCGGCCTGTTCCAACTCGTCGGCGCGGCCGAGATCGCCAGGGTCAATCTGCCGGTGGCGGCACTGATCTGGCTGATGGTCGTGCCGATGCTGTTGAAGATCGATTTCGCAGCCCTTGGCGAAGTTGGCCGCCACTGGCGCGGTATCGGGGTTACGCTGTTCATCAACTGGGCGGTCAAGCCGTTCTCGATGGCGCTGTTGGGCTGGCTGTTCATCGGCTGGCTGTTCCGGCCCTATCTGCCGGTCGGTCAGATCGATTCCTACATTGCCGGCCTGATCATCCTGGCGGCCGCGCCATGCACGGCCATGGTCTTCGTCTGGTCGAACCTGACCAAAGGCGAGCCGCATTTCACGCTGTCGCAGGTCGCCTTGAACGATGCCATCATGGTCGTCGCCTTCGCGCCGGTCGTCGGCCTGCTGCTCGGCCTTTCGGCAATCACCGTGCCATGGGGCACGCTGGTGCTTTCCGTCGTGCTCTACATCGTCATCCCGGTCATCGCAGCCCAGTTCGTGCGTCGGCGTCTGCTGGCCAGCGGCGGCCAGCCGGCGCTCGACCGGTTGCTTGGAACCCTGCAGCCGCTGTCTCTCGTTGCACTTCTGGCAACGCTGGTGCTGCTGTTCGGCTTCCAGGGCGAGCAGATCATCGCCCAGCCGCTGGTCATTGCCTTGCTGGCCGTGCCGATCCTGATCCAGGTCTATTTCAATGCCGGGCTTGCCTATCTGCTCAACCGCATCAGCGGCGAACAGCATTGCGTGGCCGGTCCCTCGGCGCTGATCGGCGCTTCCAACTTCTTCGAGCTGGCGGTTGCCGCCGCTATCAGCCTGTTCGGTTTCCACTCGGGTGCAGCGCTCGCCACCGTGGTTGGCGTGCTGGTCGAGGTGCCGGTGATGCTCTCGGTCGTGTGGATCGTGAACCGTTCGAAGCCCTGGTACGAACGCGGCCTGAAGCCTGTATCTGCCGCAGAAACCGGAGAGGCATGATGACTGTCACCATTTATCACAATCCGGACTGCGGCACGTCCCGCAACACCCTGGCGATGATCAGGGCCAGCGGCGAGGACCCTGTCGTCATCGAGTACCTTGTCGAGCCGCCATCGCGGCAGCGGCTGGTGGACTTGATGGCTGCCATGCGGATCACGCCAAGGCAGCTGCTGCGCGAGAAGGGGACGCCCTATGGCGAGCTCGGTCTGGCCGACGGCAAATGGTCGGATGACGAACTGGTGGACTTCATGATGACGTATCCGATCCTGATCAATCGTCCGATCGTAGAGACATCGAAAGGCACGCGGCTTTGCCGGCCGTCCGAAGCCGTGCTCGAGCTGCTTGACAACCCCGTTGCCACCTTCACCAAAGAAGACGGCGAAGTGGTGCGGCACGATCCAGAGGCTGCCCGGTAGTGTCACTGCACAATCTCGACATGAGCGCTTTCCGGTTGCCGGACGCGAAAGCCCTGGGCGCGGCGTTTCCGGCCCATAAGCCGCGTATCCTGCTGCTCTACGGGTCGCTGCGGGAGCGCTCCTACAGCCGCCTTCTGGCATTGGAAGCGCAGCGTCTTCTCGATGCCATGGGTGCGGAGACACGCGTCTTCCACGCCGACGGCATGCCGCTGCCGGACGATGCGCCAGCCGACCATCCGAAGGTTCGGGAACTGCGTGAGGCCATGCTGTGGTCTGAGGGGCAGGTTTGGTCCAGTCCCGAGCGGCACGGAGCGATGAGCGCTGTGATGAAGGCGCAGATCGACTGGATCCCGCTTCCCGGCGGCGCCGTGCGTCCGACACAGGGGCGCACGCTGGCGTTGATGCAGGTTAGCGGCGGTTCGCAGTCCTTCAACGCAGTCAACCAGATGCGCATTCTCGGACGCTGGATGCGCATGATCACCATTCCCAACCAGTCTTCGGTGGCCAGGGCTTGGCAGGAGTTCGACGAGGCTGGCAGGATGCGCCCATCCTCCTATTACGACCGCGTGGTCGATGTCATGGAAGAGCTGATGAAGTTCACGCTTTTGACGCGCGGCATCTCCGCCCACCTCACCGACCGCTACAGCGAGCGCAAGGAGAGCGTCGCGCGTCTGGACGAGCGCGTGGGCCGCGCCTCGCAATGATGGCGAGGCAGACGCCGCTCGCCGCCGTGGCGGCGTTGGGGGTCACCCAGATCGTCGCCTATGGCACGCTCTATTATTCTTTCAGCATTCTTGCGCCCGACATGGCGGTCGATCTCGGCTGGTCGAAGGAATGGGTGTTCGGCGCGCTGTCGGTTGCGTTGCTGGTCGGCGGGCTTGCCGCGCCCTGGTTCGGACGGTTGATCGACCGGCATGGTGCCGGACGCATGATGACGGCTGGCTCGCTGCTGGCGGCAGCCGCGCTGGCTGCCTGCGCGGCCGCACCCAACGGAGCCGTCTTCGTTGCGGCATTGATTGCCCTGGAACTCGCCTCGAACCTTGTCCAGTATGGCGCGGCCTTTGCGCTTCTCGTGCAGTTGCAGCCCCATGTCGCGGCCCGCAGCATCACCTATCTCACCTTGATCGGCGGCTTTGCTTCGACCATTTTCTGGCCGGTCACGAGCGCGCTGCATCGCCTGCTGAGCTGGCAGGAAGTCTATCTGGTTTTCGCCGCGCTCAATCTGGTCGTCTGTCTGCCGCTGCACGGCTGGCTGTCGGCAGGCCTGGCGCGCAGCCGGGCTGGCTCGTCCGCGGCACCTGTCCCGGTCCTGGGACGATTGCCGGATGGCAGCAAGCGGAGGGGCTTTGCCCTGATGGTCGCGGGCTTCGCACTACAGTCGCTGGTCGGCGCGGCAATCCTGGTGCACATGGTTCCGCTGCTTTCCGGCCTCGGCCTCGGCGCTTCGGCGGCATTCATCGGAACGCTGTTCGGCCCGTCGCAGGTGGTAAGCCGCCTGATCAACATGGGGTTCGGCCGCAACCTGTCGCCGGTGGTGCTGGCGGTCATCGCCGCGACGTTGATGCCTTTGGGGGTCGTCGTGCTGGCCGCGACGGCGCCGTCGGTTGCCGGCGCCATGGCTTTCGCCATCCTGTTCGGGCTGGGCAACGGGCTGCTCAGCATCGTCTCGGGCACCCTGCCGCTCCATCTGTTCGGCAGCGAGGGCTATGGCCGGCTGCAGGGCAAGGTCAATGCCGCGCGTCTTGTCGTCTCGGCAACCGCGCCTTTTGCCCTGGCGTTCGGCATGATTTGGATCGGTGTCATCCCGTCCCTCGCCGCAGCCATCACCGCGGGCGTTCTTGCCGTTCTGGCATTCCTGATGATCCAACGGGTTTAGGAGACGGTATGTCGGCAAACGCCAGCGTGATATAAGGAAGTCCGTCTCTCGATTGAACGCAATCGATTTGCGACGACTGCAACGACACGGCAGGTGAAAGCGCCGGTGAACATGCGCCCCCAGAGAAGGCCCTCCTACGATCGGTGTGATGACGACGCCTAGAGCGCCGCGCGTCCGTTTGGACGCGCAAAGGACGCTCTAGCACTTTCAAACTGCGCATCGTGCTGTCCGAAAATCGATTTCGATTTTCGGGGCGATGCGCCGCTCGACGTCCTTCAACCACCGTTTGAACCTTTTTCCTGGAGGTTACCATGTTCTCGTCGCGTGCGGCGATCGTCAGCGCGTGCCTGTGTTGGGCACTCGGCACGATCCTCAGCAAAACACTGCTCTCGTCGTTTTCCCCTGTCACCATCCTGGTCTTTCAATTGACGCCGAGCGTCATCGTATTGTGGCTCGCGGTCGTTCTCGCCAGGTCACCGGTTCCCTCAGGCCGCCTGCTGCCTGCAATTGCGCTGCTCGGTCTTTTGAATCCCGGATGGGCCTATACGCTCAGCATGTTCGGCCTTGCCGAAACCTCTGCCAGTGTCGCTACCTTGCTCTGGGCCTTCGAACCGATCCTCATTCTTGGTCTTGCCTGGGCTTTTCTAAAGGAACGGATAGATCGGCAGCTCGTCGGTCTCGTTGCCCTTGCAACCTGCGGTGTCTTGCTGGTCAGCGGGCTTTGGGGCGGTTCTGCCGCGATCGGTTCGGGTTCGGTTCTGATCCTGGCTGGCGTTCTGTGCTGTGCGATCTACACGATCCTGGCACGCAATCTCGACGCCGACCCGCTTTTCACGGTCGCCGTGCAGCAGAGCGTTGCACTCGGTTGGGTGCTCGCGATCTGGCCGTTCGAACTGCGTTTCGTTGGCGTGCCGAACATCGCGACCATCCCTTTCCGGGACGTTGCCACGATCATTCTTTCGGGGTTTCTCTACTACGCGCTCGCCTATTGGTTCTATCTGCACGCACTCCGGTCGATGGCCGCAAGCGTCGCGGGCTCCTTCTTCAATCTCATTCCAGTGTTCGGAGTGATGGGATCGTTTTTATTCCTGGGCGAGCGTCTTGCCCTGTCGCAATGGCTGGGTGCCGTCCTGATCGTCGGGGCGGCGGTGACTGTCCTGCGGCGTAGAACCGACATACCCATGACCGCACAGCGACGTTCCCCGCAACAGGATGTTCCGCTATCCACACTCGACGATCACCAACTCGACGATCTCGGCATAAGCTGTGAACAGGCGAACGAAATCGATGAGCGGACAAGCCATCGGCTCGGGCTATGGAATGCTTTTGCGTCCAGGCGGCGAATTCGGTAGCCGCAGCCGATCCTGAACTGCCTCGACTGGTGCCGCGGCGCTGACTGCGGGTTGGTCGAGGCGCTTCATGAGGTATGCCGAAGCCTTCGGCACGCTGCAGGGATCGTTGAAGTGGTGCGGAACCATGCAAAATGGCGCCTGGCGATTCCGGCAAGTCCTGCGCGCAGAGCGATCGTTTCGGCGATCTGACATGACGCTGGCGGCCATTCGGCGTCGGTCGCGTTTTGACGTTGCGTCGTTGCCCTATCGTGGGCAGGATGTGGTGCGGCTATGCGAGGAAGATGCCACGGTCGGCCTTGCCGCGTTCCTCCTCTTGTCGGTCGCCGCCTTGTTCTTCGCGCCTTTCATCGGACACTACCTGTCCCCGAACGTGACGGCGATCACCAAACGTCTGATGGGAATGATACTTGCCGCGATCGCGGCCGAAATGATCATGGCAAGCCTCAAGGCGTCTTTCAGCGGTCTTGCCGGCTAACTCAACCCAAGGAGTGTCGTGCGATGCAGGAGTTCGATTTCTACACCAATACGGAAAAGCCCACGCTGGGGATCTATGTCCGCAAGGGTGCCGGACTGCCTGATCTCCTGGATGCCGGCCAGTGGAGCCTGGACGGCACGGTCGGACAGAATGAACTGTCCCCCGAAATCCTGAAACAGGTCGAAGCCGATGGGCATGCCTTCCAGGAACTGGGGGATGGCTAGACAGGATCCGGGACGCGACAGTTTTCAAATGACCAGAAAGAGTCTTTCGTGGTTGTATCAGCGCGAAAACCTCTGCCGAGCGGACATACCAGATCGTTGTTATCCCGGGAGTTTCAGGTGCCATCCATAAAGAGCCAGCCTGTTGTTGCCAGCCTCACGCGTGCCGCGATCTTTCTGGTCGTGAACGTGAACCCCGGACCGGAAAACGAAGCATCCGTGCGCGCGCTGTGCGGCGACCTGGCTTCTCTTTTGCGCGCCGTCGGCTTCCGCGACCTGGAGGGGCGCCTGTCCTGTGTCATGGCGTTTGGGTCCAGCGCGTGGGATCAGCTTTTCGGGCTGCCACGGCCGAAGGAACTGCATCCTTTCCGCGAGATCCGGGGCAAGCACCACGCGGTCTCAACGCCGGGCGATATCCTGTTTCACATCCGCGCCACGCGCATGGACCTGTGTTTCGAACTGGCGAGCCAGATCATGTCGCGGCTCGACGGCGCGGTGATCGCGGTCGATGAGGTGCACGGCTTCAATTATTTCGACGACCGCGACCTGATCGGGTTCGTCGATGGCACGGAGAACCCGGTGGACGATGCGGCGATCGACGCGGCGATCATCGGCCAGGAGGACGGCGATTTCGCCGGGGGCAGTTACGTCATCGTGCAGAAATACCTGCACGACCTGAAGAGCTGGAACACGGTTCCCGTCGAGGAACAGGAGAACATCGTCGGCCGCTACAAGCTTTCCGATATCGAGCAGCCCGACGCCGTGAAGAAACCCTATGCGCACAACGTGCTGACATCGATCACCGAGAATGGCGAGGAGCTCGAAATCGTCCGCGACAACATGCCGTTCGGCGATGTCGGCAAGGGCGAGTTCGGCACCTACTTCATCGGCTATGCGCGTTCCCCGCACAGGATCGAGCGGATGCTCGAGAACATGTTCGTCGGTTCGCCGCCCGGCAATTATGACCGGCTGCTCGATTTCAGCCGCGCGGTCACCGGTTCGCTGTTCTTCGTGCCCTCGGCATCATTCCTGGAGGATGTCGGTTCGTAGGCACTGAAAGCAAAACCGCATGGGACGGTTGCAGGAGGAGGCTCTCGATGACGAAAAAACGTCCTGAAGGCATTGCCGACTACAAGGGGCCAGCCGGTGGCTGGGGAGCGTTGAAAGCGGTCGCTCTCGCCCTCAAGGACCAGCAGGTGGTCGCGCGTGGGGCACGCGCGCTGATGAGCCAGAACAAGCCTGACGGCTTCGATTGTCCAAGCTGTGCCTGGCCCGATCCCAAACACACCGCGTCTTTCGAATTCTGCGAGAACGGCGCCAAGGCCGTTGCCTGGGAAGCGACCACCAAGACCATCGGCCCGGATTTCTTCAAGCAACACAGCGTCCGCGATCTCTGGAAGAAATCCGACTACTGGCTGGAGGATCAGGGCCGCATTACCGAGCCGCTGCGCTACAATCCCGGTACCGATCACTATGAGGCAGTCGGCTGGGACGAGGCGATCGCCGAGATCGGCACTGGGCTGAATGCACTCGACCATCCCGACCAGGCCGAGTTCTATACATCCGGCCGTGCCTCCAACGAAGCGGCGTTTCTCTACCAGTTGTTCGTCCGGCTCTACGGCACCAACAATTTTCCCGACTGCTCCAACATGTGTCACGAAGCGACTTCCGTCGGCTTGCCGAAGTCCATCGGCGTCGGCAAGGGCACGGTCAGCCTGGAGGATTTCGATCATGCCGACCTGATCCTGTCCTTCGGTCATAATCCGGGCACCAACCATCCACGCATGATGGCCGCCTTGCGGCAGGTGAAGAAGCGGGGCGCCAAGATCATCGTCTTCAACCCGCTCAGGGAACGGGCCCTGGAAAGGTTCGAGTCGCCGCAGTCGGTCGTCGAGATGGTGACGATGACATCGACCCCGATCGCCAGCACCTATTTCCAGGTCAAGGTCGGCGGCGACACCGCGGCGATCAAGGGTATCTGCAAGGCGCTGCTGGCGATGGACCAGGCGACCCAGCCGGCCGGGCTGCAGCCGATTTTCGACTACAGCTTCCTCGACGAGCATACATGGGGCTTCAATGCCTTTGCCGATGACGTGGCAACGACAAGCTGGGCGGAAATCGAGAGGGCCAGCGGCCTTTCCAGGGCAGACCTGGAGAGCGTGGCGGATGCCTATGCGAAATCGAAAGCCACCATCATCTGCTATGGCATGGGCATCACCCAGCACAGGACCGGTACCAGCAACGTCCAGCAGCTCGTCAATCTCCTGCTCCTGAAAGGCAACATCGGCAAGCCCGGCGCGGGACTCTGCCCGCTGCGCGGACACAGCAATGTCCAGGGCGATCGAACCGTCGGCATATGGGAACGTCCCGGCGAGGCCTTTCTCGATCGATTGGGGCAGGTGTTCGATTTCGAGCCGCCACGGGCGCATGGACATTCGGTCATCGATGCCATCGCGGCTATGCGTGATGGTTCCGCCAAGGCGGTGATCTGCCTGGGCGGCAACCTCGCCATCGCCTCTTCAGACCCGCAAGCCTGCGCCGAGGCATTCCGCAGCCTCGACCTTTCCGCCCACATCACCACCAAGCTCAACCGCACGCATCTGCTGGTTGGCCGCAGGAGCTTCATCCTGCCATGTCTCGGCCGCACCGATATCGATGCGCAGGCGAGCGGCCAGCAATTCGTGACGGTGGAGGATTCCATGTCGATGGTTCATGCCTCGCGCGGCTTTATCAAGCCGCCTGGCGAGAACGTCAGATCGGAACCCTGGATCGTGTCGCGGATCGCCAAGGCGACCCTGAACGGGAAAGGCGCGGTGGACTGGGACGCGATGGCCGCCGACTATGATCTGATCAGGGACAAGATCGAAGCCGTTTTCCCCGACTTCCACGACTACAATGCCAGGGTAGGGGTTCCGGGCGGGTTCAACCTGCCCAATGCGGCCGCACAGCGTGTGTGGAAGACCGATACGGGCAAGGCCAATTTCCTGGTCGCCCCCAGTCTCCAGGAAGATGTTGCAGCCACCGATCCAACGGTGTTGAACCTGACCACGCTGCGATCCCATGATCAGTTCAACACCACGGTCTATGCGCTCGATGATCGCTACCGTGGCGTCTTCGGACGCCGCGACGTGCTTTTCATCAACGCGCATGAACTGCAGCGCCTCGGTTTCGAGGAGGGTGACGTCGTCGACATCCTCACCGCGCTCGACCATGCCGGCGACCATCGCATCGTTCGCGGGCTCACGCTTGTCGAATACAACCTGCCCGACGGATGTTGTGGCGCCTACTACCCCGAAGCGCAGTCGCTCGTGGCCCTCGGTCACCACGATCCGGAAAGCCGCACACCGGCCTACAAGTCGATCCCTGTCCGCATTCGCGCGACGGAAGGGGTCCGCGAGGCTGATCTGGTTGTCGAAAAGGCAGGGGTTATGGGAAACAGGTTTCCGGGTGAAGTCCGTCGCGAATGACTTTGTACGCCTTCACGGAAGCCGGTAGCGGCTCGAATTTCCGGCAGGCTCCGCAAGCGATTTCCTGAGGAGGATATTATGGCTGAGACGTATCGCTGGTCCAATCCTGCCATGACGGCCGTGGGTCGCGCGCCGGACGATCCCAATCTGAAGTTCTCCATGGATGCGGCCGGCAACAAGCCGCCGAAGGGCAGCCTTGCCACGATGAAGCGCCCGGTCATGGACGGTCCCGGCTCCCCTGAAGGCGTGCTCTTTCGCGACGGCCAGGGAGAGGATAGCTGGCATCCGTGACGCAGAGCCGAAGATGCTGCTCCAGGCCAATGTTTTCGGGCATCTCTCCTTGTTGCCGCCTTCCTTCATTCCTAGCTTCGAACCGTCCTGGAGCGTTTCCGTTTTTCACGGAAACGCTCTACCCCCTTGTTTCTACGCAATTCCAGGAAAACCGCTGCACGCTTTTCCTGGAATTGCTCACCGCAACCAAACGGAGACACGATGCCAGGCCTCAACCCGCACGAAGCCCTGATCCACCTGATGGTGATCACCTCGGCTTCCGACCGCGACATGACCGATGTGGAGCTGGCGCGGATTGGCGACGTGGTCTCCTCATGGCCGGTCTTCGAGGACTTCAACCGCGGCAAGCTGGTAGCGATCGCACAGAAATGCCAGAAATTGCTGCATGAGAAGGATGGGCTCGACGGCGTGCTCACCAAGGCGGCCAAGGCCTTGCCGGAACGGCTCCATGACACCGCCTATGCGGCGGCCTTCGAGGTCGCCGCCGTCGATCTCGAAATGCGAATGGAAGAGGTGCGCGTGCTGCAGCTGATCCGTCGCGCGCTCGACCTCGACACGCTGACGGTCGCGGCCATCGAGCGTTCGGCCAAGGCAAGGCATCGTATGCTGACGTAGGCCTCGATGGCTTGACACAGTGGCCGCCACGGCTCAGCTTGAGTGAAGGTTGATACGACCTGCTGGTTGCACCCGCCAGGGTACGGTGAACGTATCGCGCCTCAGTGGCATTTCCTTTGCCCGAGCGACCAAGTCAGCAACGCAACCACCTGACGACCTTGGTTCGCTCATGCAAAGGACGTCTCCATGCGTGACTATCACGATGCAAAATCCATGGCCCAGACCCTGCGGGGCGCTTTGGGATCGAAGGCAATCGCCATAAGCCACGGCGAAAGCCTGGAACTGGTTTCGAAGATGCTCGGATTTTCCGACTGGAACACCCTGTCGGCCAAACTGCAGGGTGAGCGCGAGCCATCGCGCAATGGCAATACCACCGAACCGGAGGTTCCGGTCGATGAGCGCGGCCGAAAGCTGGCGGAACAGGCCGTTCCCCGGGTCGCCGTCCCCTTCGACCCCAGGCGCTTCGATGAATTCGCAGGATATTACGAGCAGCATCCCGGCATTCGGTTCAAGATTTATCGCGAGGACGGACGATATCTTTCCCAGATCACCGGCCAGGGTCCGGTGGAGATCTACCCGGAAAGCGAAACGAAATTCTTCGCCACAGTCGTCCAGGCCCAGATCAGCTTTGTGAAGGATGCCGGTGGCCGGGTGACTGAACTGATCCTCCACCAGAACGGCCTTGAGATGCCCTGGAAACGCATCGACAAGGCGGTAGCGGATCGCGCGGTTGCCGCACTCGAGGAGCGTATCAAAGACAACAGACCACAGGCCGGATCGGGGGATGCGCTACGCCGCCTCATCGACGGGATCGTGTCGGGCCATCCGAACTATGGCGAAATGGGAGACGAGTTGGCTCAAGCCACGCGCGAGCAACTGAGCGGTCTCCAGCAGCTGATCGGCACGAAGGGCGGTATCAAGTCCATTCGATTTGTCGGTGTCACCGATGCCGGCGACGACATCTTCCACGCCGAACACCAGAACCGCCTGTTCCGCTGGAGCATCGGGCTCGATGACGATGGCAAGATCGTCAGAAGCTGGGTGTCGTCCGGCGGATAATCCATGCCCGGAAACGATGGCTGGGGACATCGATCGGAGCCCGATCCAACGCTCCGATCGATCAGTAGAAGCTCACCGGGAAATAGCGCAGATAGAGTTCGGCGAAGGTGCCCTTCAGCGCGATCTGCTGCAGCGCATAGTCGAGCGCGGCGGTGAGGTCCTTGTTGTCCGGCTTGACCGCGATCGCCAGGCCGGTGCCGAGATATTCCGGCGCGAGATAAGGTCCGCCGGCGAAGCGGCAGCAGTCGGCCGCATCCGTCCCAGCCAGCCAGAAGCCGAAGCGCATGCCGTCGCCGAAGCCCGCATCGACCTTGCCGGCCTTGACGTCGGCGAACAGGGCCTCCTCGGTCGGATATGGGGCGGCCGTCACCATCGGGAAGTCGTCGCGCAGCATGCGTTCATGCGCCGAGCTTGCCACGACGCCGACGCGCTTGCCCTTGAGCTTCTCGTAGAGCGGTTCGCTCGCCGCCTTGGCCTTCGGCATGACGAAGCGTGCCGGAAACTGCAGGTAGGAGCGCGAGAATGCGTATTTCTCCCGGTTTTCCTGCGTCACTGCAACGCCGGCCATGATCGCTTCGCCTTCGTCCTTGGCCAGCGCGCCGTCGAGCTCCGCCCAGGGCAGCGCCTGGATCTGGCATTTGTCGGCAATGGCAAGCTCGGCGCAGATGGCCCGTGCGAGATCGACATGGAAGCCCGAAAGCTTTCCGGCGCTGTCCAGGAAGTTGAATGGCGGAAAATCGGTGGTGGTCAGGAAGCGCAGGCGCGGCAGTTGCGCAAGGTCCGGCTTCGGCAGCCGCTCGTTGCCGTCCCAAAGCATCGGCGGCTGCGGCTCCGCCGCGCGTGCGGCTGTGCCGCAAATCAGCGTTGCCAGAAGTGCCAGGGTCAGCCAGCGCAATGTCAAGTTGGAACTCCTGTTAAGGGCAGTAGGGGAATAGGGGTGTAAGGCAGTGGAGCGTGAGGACACAGCACATGCGCACGGTGTCCTATCCCCTGACTGCCCTAATCCCTATTTCTTCATAAACCCCAACCCTTCCCCAATGATCTTCTTGTCTTCCTTGCCGATGACATCGAGATCGCGGCCCTCGTATGGCAGGGTGAGCAGAATGCGGCGGATGACGGCGAGGCGCGCGCGGCGTTTGTCGTTGGCGCGCACGATGATCCAGGGCGCATGCTTGGAGTGCGTGCGCTTGACCATCTCGTCGCGGGCCTTGGTGTAGTCATCCCATTTGTTCAGGCCGGCGATGTCGATGGGCGAGAACTTCCAGTTCTTCAGCGGGCTGTGGCGGCGGTCATGGAACCGTGCAAGTTGCGTCTCGCGGCCGATGTCGAGCCAGATCTTGAAGAAATGGATGCCGTCATTGACGATCATCTTCTCGAAATGCGGCACCTCGTCGAGGAAGTTCTCGTGCTGCTCGGGCGTGCAGAAACCCATCACCGGCTCGACGCCGGCGCGGTTGTACCAGGAGCGGTCGAACGACACGAGCGCGCCGGCTGTCGGGAAATGGTTGACGTAGCGCTGGAAGTACCATTGTCCGGTTTCGGTTTCGGTCGGCTTGGTCAATGCCACGTTGTGGGCACTGCGCGGGTTGAGGAACTGGTGCAGCGCGAAAATCGTGCCGCCCTTGCCGGCGGCGTCGCGTCCTTCGAACAGCGCCATCACCCTGTGGCCCGTTGCCTGCAGCCACGCCTGCGCCTTCACCAGCTCGATCTGCAATTGCTCCAGCGTTTCGTCAAATTCTTCGCTCTTCAGCTTCTTGTCATACGGATAGCCGCCCGCCGACAGCTTGTTCTCTTCGATCCATACCGGCAGCTCCGGCGCATCGATGTCGAAGATGCGTTCCTTGCCGTTGACCAGGATCCTCAACGGTTCCGGGATCGGAATGCCGGCGACCGGGACGGCAGGCTTGTCTTTTTTCATCGATACGAACCTCTCCAACTTTCAAACTCATGCTATGGGGAGCCAGTAAAGGGGTCCAGCGCGAAGTTGGCACGAGAGCGTTTCCGTTTTTCACGAAAACGCCGAAACGCTCTATTCTTTGTTACGCAATTCCGGACGGAAAAACGTCACACACTTTTCCTGAAATTGCGGTAGGCCGCCCGGATGGATTGGAGTGCATATGAGCGACGTTACGGGTGAGGATCGCCGTTCCGGGACGAGCTTGCCGGCCAGGCTGTGGGAGGCGCGCTGGTATCTCCTGGCGGGTCTTGCCGCCGTGCTGGTCGCCTATGGCTTCGGGCCGGGCCGGGCCTGGGCCTTGCCGTTGGCCGTCCTGCTTCTGTTTGCAGCGCTTTTTAGCGCCAAGCCTCGCGCGGTCCGCATCGCCGAGAAGGCGGGGGAAGTGGATGCCGCGGGCCTGCAGCGCCTTTCCGGCGAATACCTTGCCGCGGCCGTCGCCGATCCGCTCATCATCTTCGACCGCAACACCACGGTCGTGCATGCCAATGCCGCCGCCTTTGTCGCTTTCGGCGGCATGTCGCCCGGCCTGTCGCTGCCGCTGAAATTCCGGGCGCCGGAGATGCAGGCGCTGCTCGACAGCGTTGTCTCGGGCAGGGTCGCCTCCGACGCGCTCGATTACCTCGAGAAGCTTCCTGTCGAGCGAGTCTACCGGGTCAGCGCCTCCTCTGTTGGCCACGGCACCGAACTGTTCGTTCTGGTCTTCAAGGACCAGAGCGAGGCACGTCGCATCGACCGCATGCGTGCCGACTTCATCGCCAATGCCAGCCACGAGCTGCGCACGCCGCTCGCCTCGATCTCAGGCTTCATCGAGACCTTGCGGGGACCGGCCCGCAACGATGCCGCCGCGCGCGAACAGTTCCTGCAGATCATGCAGAACCAGACCAGCCGCATGGCTCGGCTGATCGACGATCTGCTGTCGTTGTCGCGGCTGGAGATGAAACCCTATCTCAAATCAGGCGCGCGGGTCGACTTGCGCCAGACGCTGGAGAGCGTCATCGATTCCCTCAGCCCCCTGGCCCGCGACAGCAACCTCGTCGTCGAGCGCGATTTCGCCGAAGGACCGCTCGATGTTCCGGGCGACCGTGACGAGCTGTTCCAGGTGTTCGAGAACCTTTTGGAGAACGCCTGCAAATATGGCCAGGCCGGCGGCCGCGTCGCGGTGAGCGTGGCACGCAGCCAAGCTGGCCCCGAGCCGACTGTCGATGTCACCATCCGGGATTTCGGCCCCGGCATCGCGGAGGAACATATTCCCCGCATCACCGAGCGCTTCTACCGTGTCGATGTCGAGACCAGCCGCGCTCAGAAGGGAACCGGCCTCGGTCTTTCCATTGTCAAGCACATCCTGACCCGCCATCACGCGCGCATGTCGATCCGTTCGGAACTGGGAAACGGGGCTGCATTCACTGTTCATTTGCCAGCAAACTAGATTTCGGCGGAAACGCATATTATGTCTAGGAAAAGCGTTTCGTCTTACTGTCACATGGCTGGCGTATCAGCAGTCAATTGACATGCGAATCGCCGCATGATTCCAGAAGGCCGCGCCCATGCAGTCCGTGCACATTGTCAGCGCTTATGACGAGGAACTGAAGTTCCTGGCCAAGCGTATTGCCGCCATGGGCGGTCACGCGGAGCGTATGGTCGAACAGGCGGTGGCGGCCCTCGTCAGCGCCGACCAGGATCTGGCCCAGAAGGTGATCCGCGACGACATCGTGCTCGACGAAGGCCAGCGCGAGATCGACGACAAGGCCATCCTCATCATTGCGCGGCGCCAGCCGATGGCAACCGACCTGCGCGAGATCGTCGGCGCCATCCGCATCTCCGCCGATCTGGAACGGGTCGGTGATCTCGGCAAGAACGTCGCCAAGCGGGTGATGTCGGTAACGGATGGCCGCGAGGCCACCAGCCTCTATCGCGGGCTGGAGGCGCTGGCCAATCTCGCTTTGATCCAGCTCAAGGATGTGCTCGACGTCTACGCCTCGCGCTCGGTCGAAAAGATCGGCATCGTGCGCGACCGCGACGAACAGATCGATGCCATGTACACCTCGCTGTTCCGCGAGCTCCTCACCTACATGATGGAGGATCCGCGCAACATCACCTCCTGCACGCATCTCCTGTTCTGCGCCAAGAACATCGAGCGCATCGGCGACCACGCCACCAACATTGCCGAGACCATCTATTACATCGTCACCGGCGACCAGTTGCCGGCCGAGCGCCCGAAGGAAGACAAGACGGATCGGGTGGTGGTGCAGCAGGCCGAGGTAGCGAAATAGCGAATAGTGAGTAGGGGAATGAGGCGGTACGTCTCTTTCACTATTCACTATTCACTATTCACTACTCGCTCTTGCGTCGCCGCCAAGCGAGGTTCACTCTGCGTTGCAGAGTGAGGTTCCTCGGGAGGCGACGATGGACCAGACCCGCGATTTCACGCCGGGGCCGCAGGATTCGCGGATCGTTGCCTCGAGTGTCTACGTCGCCGGGCGGCGTGTGGCCGATATCCCGATCGAGGAAGCCGGTGAATGGTCACGCAAGAAGGATCACGTCGTCTGGATCGGCCTGCTTGAGCCCGACCGCGGATTGCTCCGGCGCGTGCAGGCGCAGTTCAACCTGCATGATCTTGCCATCGAGGATGCCGAGCATCCGCATCAGCGGCCGAAGCTCGAGCAATATGGCGACGCCCTGTTCATCGTCGCCCGTACGGCGCAACTGGTGGAAAGGCGCGTCAGTTTCGGCGAGACGCATCTGTTCGTCGGGCGAGGATATCTCGTCAGCGTCCGGCATGGACCCTCGACCTCCTACTCAACCGTGCGGCAGCACTGGGAAAGCTGTCCGACGTCGCTGGCCAAAGGCGAGGATTTCGTCCTCTATGCCATCCTCGATTTCATCGTCGATAATTACTTCCCTGTGCTGGAGCAGATCGAGGACGAGGTCGAGGAGATCGAAGACGGCGTGCTGGTCAAGCCGATGGATGCCAAGGCGATCGAACGCCTCTACATGCTGCGCCGCGATCTCCTGCGCCTGCGCAATGCAGCGCTGCCTTTGGTGGAAGTCTGCCGCCGGCTGACCAGTTCCGAATTGTCGCAGATCGATGCCGACATGCACCCGCTGTTCCGCGATGTGACCGATCACATCCGCACCGTGCAGGAAAAGATCGATTCCTTGCGCGAGGTGCTGGCCTTCGCCTTCGAAGCCAGCCTTTTGGTCGGTCAGAGCCAGGAAACGGCGATCTCGAAGAAACTCGCCTCCTGGGCCGCCATCCTGGCGGTGCCGACGGCCTTCGCCGGCATTTACGGCATGAACTTCACCGACATGCCGGAACTGAGGATGGAATATGGCTACCCGACGGTGCTGGCGGCCATCGCCGGCATCTGCGTGTTCCTTTACTGGCGTTTCCGCCAGAACGGGTGGCTGTGAGGGAGAGGGTAGCGAAATAGCGAATAGCGAGTAGTGAGTAGCGAATAGAAAGAGGGAAGATAAGGTCTGCTGCCCTATCTTCCCTCTTTCTATTCGCTACTCACTATTCGCTAAATTTCAGCGCAGCCGCCGCCGTTCCGAAGCCGGCTGGAAGGCGATGCGGGAGTGATAGGTGCAATAGGGTCCGCTCTCGCCGGCGTCGTTGCCGCAGAAGTGGAATTCTTCCGTCAGCGGATCACCGTTCGGCCACTTGCAGGTGCGCTCGGTGAGTTCGGTGAGTTGCAGGCGCCGCGAGATCGGCACCACCACGTTTTCGACCGGACGCAGATAATGCCGCGCCACCGGCTCGGCGTCGAACTGCACCTGCAGCGCGGTCGCGCCGACCGAGGCGGTGACATGGCGATGCGTGCTGGCGGCAGTGCGTGTCGTCGACTTCGCAACCGATGCGCCGCCGCTGCTGGTCGCCGCCTTTTTCTGGCGCGCCGGTGCCGCCGTCGTGCGGCCGCGACCGGACAGCTTCAGCCGGTGTACCTTGCCAATGACCGCATTGCGGCTCACTCCGCCGAGCTGGGCTGCGATCTGGCTGGCGCTCAGACCCTCCGACCACAGCTTCCTCAAGAGTTCTACTCGCTCGTCAGTCCAGTTCATAAGACCGCGCTCCTTTGAACCGTCCGGTGTTTTCGGAATCCAAAACCGTTCCGGCTCGCGCCGGGCGGGCACCACATATGTTGGGTGATTGGATCCGCCGTACGAAATCTAGCTATTTCTCACTCAACAATTACCGATGCGCTGACTCGGTGACAAGAGTCCCGGCTGCAACACGAATCGGATTTCGCAGTTTTCCCCAACTTGGCTGCGCCCCAACTTGTCTGGGCACGGAACAGGTTGGGCCAGGCAAGGCTCTAAAAGAGCTTTTCGTTGACTTCATGGCCGAAAAACACGATAAGCTGCGAACAGCCGCCGCTTGGGCGGCTTTTATTTTTTCGGTTCCGGAGCAGCATATAATGAGCGGTTCGGCGCTTTACGAGACCTTTGCTCGTGCACCCCTGGCTTTCGAGCGAGGAGAGGGGTCCTGGCTGGTTACGGAAAAGGGCGAGCGATACCTCGATTTTGCTGCCGGCATTGCCGTCAATTCGCTGGGCCACGGCCATCCGCATCTGGTTGCCGCGCTGAAGGACCAGGCTGAAAAGCTCTGGCACGTTTCCAATCTCTATGAGATTCCGGGACAGCGGCGCCTGGGCGAGCGGCTGGTCGAAGCGACCTTTGCCGACAAGGTGTTCTTCACCAATTCGGGCGCCGAAGCCCTGGAGTGCGCGATCAAGACGGCGCGTCGCTACCAGTTCGTCACCGGCCATCCCGAGCGCTTCCGCGTCATCACCTTCGAGGGCGCCTTCCACGGACGCACGCTGGCGACGATCGCTGCCGGCGGCCAGTATAAATATCTGGAAGGCTTCGGCCCCAAGGTCGATGGTTTCGACCAGGTGCCATTCGACGACATCGACGCCGCCGAAAAGGCGATCACGCCGGAGACCGCTGCGATCCTGCTGGAGCCGCTGCAGGGCGAGGGCGGCATCCGCTCCTTCCCGCTGCAGTCGCTGAAGCGGCTGCGCCAGCTCTGCGACAAGCACGGCCTGCTGTTGATCTTCGACGAGGTCCAGTGCGGCATCGGCCGCACCGGCAAGCTGTTCGCGCATGAATGGGCCGGTGTCACGCCGGACCTGATGGCTATCGCCAAGGGCATCGGCGGCGGCTTCCCGATGGGCGCATGCCTGGCAACCGACGAGGCCGCGCGCGGCATGACCGCCGGTGTGCATGGCACCACCTTCGGCGGCAATCCGCTCGCCATGGCCGTCGGCAACGCCGTGCTCGACGTCGTGCTGGAAGAGGGTTTCCTGGAGGACGTCAACCGCAAGGCGCTGCTGTTCAAGCAAGGTCTCGCGGCGGTTGCCGACGAATTTCCCGATGTCATCGAAGGCATTCGCGGCGACGGCCTGATGCTCGGCATCAAATGCGTCATGCCCAACGGCACGGTCAACGGCGCCCTGCGCGACCAGCATCTGCTGGCTGTGCCGGCCGGCGACAATGTCATCCGCCTGCTGCCGCCGCTCACTGTCACCGACGCCGACATCCAGGAAGGCCTGAAACGCCTGCGCAGTGCTGCGAAAGGCCTGTCGGAAGCCGTTGCGGCCGCGGCGAAGTAGACGACATGATGAGCGTTCGTCACTTCACCGATCTGTCCACCGTTTCCGCAACCGACCTGCGCGCCATGCTGGATGACGCGGCTGCGCGCAAGGCGCGCCTCAAGGCCGGCGAGCGCTCCAAGCCGCTCGACGGCAAGGTGCTGGCGATGATCTTCGACAAGCCGTCGACGCGCACGCGCATCTCCTTCGATGTCGGCATGCGCCAGCTCGGCGGCGAGACGATCATGCTCACCGGCACCGAGATGCAGCTCGGCCGTTCGGAATCCATCGCCGACACCGCCAAGGTGCTGTCGCGCTATGTCGACGCGATCATGATCCGCACCACGGCGCACAACCGGCTGCTGGAACTGACCGAGAATGCCACGGTCCCGGTCATCAACGGCCTGACCGACGACACCCATCCGTGCCAGTTGATGGCCGACATCCTGACCTTCGAGGAACATCGTGGGCCGGTGGCCGGCAAGACCTTCGCCTGGACCGGCGACGGCAACAATGTGCTGCATTCATTGATCGAAGCCTCGGCGCGCTTCTCGTTCAACCTGAACGTCGCCGTGCCCGAGGGCAGCGAGCCGGAACGGAAATTCGTCGACTGGGCCAAGGGCCATGGCGGCAAGATCCGTTTCACCCGCGCGGCCGAGGAAGCGGTCGACCAGGCCGACTGCATTGTCACCGACACCTGGGTTTCGATGGGCCAGGAGCATCGTGCCCGCGGGCACAACGTGTTCGTGCCCTATCAGGTCAATGCCGCACTGATGGCGAAGGCCAAGCCTGACGCCCTGTTCATGCACTGCCTGCCGGCGCATCGCGGTGAGGAAGTGACCGACGAGGTGATCGACGGCCCGCACTCCGTGGTGTTCGACGAGGCCGAGAACCGTCTGCATGCGCAGAAGGCGGTCCTGGCCTGGTGCCTCGGCGCTTGATACCAAAGCAGGCTCCGCAAAAGTGTCTCACGGTTTTGCGGTCAGGGCCTGCGACTTGATACCAAAGCAGGCCCCGCAAAAGTGTCTCACGGTTTTGCGGTCAGGGCCTGCGACTTGATACCAAAGCAGGCCCCGCAAAAGTGTCTCACGGTTTTGCGGTTAGGGCCTGCGACTTGATACAACGCGGCGTGATGCCTATCTCCCCGGCATCACGCAAATCATTGGCGTTGGAAGGCATGCCCGGAAAGGCGGTTATGCCGCGCCGGGAGACTTTGTCATGTTGGATACGACGCAAGTGACTGAACACGGAACCAGACTTGGTGAATTCGGCCATGCCGGCGACGACCATGTCGTGCCGTTCGAGGTTGGTCCGCTCGACGTGCGCGGCCGCGCCGTGCAGCTCGGCCCGATGCTCGACGCCATCCTGTCGCGCCACGACTACCCAGAGCCCGTTGCCCGTCTGCTGGCGGAAGCCTGCGTCGTCACGGTGCTGCTCGGCACGTCGCTGAAGTTCGAAGGCAAGTTCATCCTGCAGACCCGCACCGACGGGCCGGTGGACATGCTGGTTGCCGACTTCTCGACGCCGAATGCGCTGCGCGCCTATGCCCGTTTCGATGCCGACAAGCTGGCGGCGGCGACCGCTGCGGGCGACGTGACGGCCGAAACCCTCCTGGGTTCCGGTGTGCTTGCGCTCACCATCGACCAGGGCGCCTACACGCAGCGCTACCAGGGCATCGTCCAGCTCGACAACACCTCGCTGGAAGAGGCCGCGCGCACCTATTTCAGGCAGTCGGAGCAGATCCCGACCGACCTCAGGCTGACCGTGGCCCAGCTTGTGCTGCCGGGCGGACGCAAGCAATGGCGCGCCGGCGGCCTGCTTGCACAGTTCCTGCCCGAGGCGCCGGAGCGCATGCGCGTGGCCGACCTTCCGGGCGGCGATGGCGATGTAGCCGAAGTCGTGCTGGATCCGACCGACAATTCCTGGCAGGAATTGCTGGCGCTGCTGGCAACCGTCGAGCCGGCCGAGCTGATCGACCCGACGGTCGGCACCGAGCGGCTGCTCTATCGCCTGTTCCACGAGCATGGCGTGCGCGTGTTCGACGATATCCATGTCGCCGACCGCTGCTCCTGCTCGCCGGACAAGATCCGTGGCATCCTGGACGGTTTCACTGCCGAGGAAATCAAGGACAGCACCGAAGAAGGGCGCATTCGCGTCGATTGTGAATTCTGCTCGACGCGCTACGAGTTCGACCCGGCCGATTTCGTGGCTGTCGAATAAAGACATCGGCCCCTGCTGCTCGAAGCCGGTGCAGACTGACTGATGAAAAAGGCGACCCTCGAGGGTCGCCTTTTTTGTTGGCAGCTCGTTATCGGGCCGCGATCACACCGGCGATCAGGCCGGTGGCGATACCGACCAGCAGATAGTCGTTGCCGGCGCGGACCCAATGCTGGCCGGGTCCCGGACGACGCAAGCCATAGCGGCTGTAATCCTTCATGCCCTTCGCGCTGCGCCAGCTGTCGTAACGCTGGCCATTTTTCCAACGCTTCTTGACCACCACCTGCTTCGTGACGACCTTTTTCTTGACGATGACGCGTTCGTTGACGACGCGGCGTTCCTTTCGGATCGGCTCCCGGTACTGCGCTGAAATCACGTTCGAGTCCGGGACGCTGGGAACGGCGATCGGCGCGGCAAAGCCCTGCAGGCTCGATGCGGCGAGCATCGAAATCGCCAGGCCGGAGAGAATAAGACGTTTCATCTGTGTAGCTCCTCATGTGTTCGCACAAAGAGGATTAGGTCCCGAAAGATGAACCAAAACTGAATGGCACATTACAATTATGTAACAAATTCAATCTGTTATATTATCAGTGTCGAATGGGTGAGATGCGCCAGCCTGATGGCTTTCCGCGCTGGCCGGGGACAGCGCGGAAAGCGGACGCATCAGCGTCCATCCCTCACATGTGGTCGCGCGGGATGCGCGCGCTGCGTTCGCGTTCGAACACCATGCTCCCCTCATGAAGGGCCTGCATATGCTCGGAGATGATCCACTCCGTTTCCGTGCAGGAGAGTTTCATGACGCTGCGGGTCGTGGTTTCCCAACCTTCGCGGGCAAGAATGCACACCGAGGTGATCTCGGCGGCCATCGACAGCGGGTCTCCCGGCATGATCGACCAGACCTGTTCGGTGATGTCGCGTGCGCTCAGGCCATTGCCGGGATGACGGTTGAGGCCGGTGTCCTCGCTGACCTTGTAGCGGGTGATGCCGTTCAGCATATCGCGCTCCACGACGCGGCCGGCCGATCCTCCCTCAAGCGTCTCATAACGCGGCAGCGGATCGGGATTGGCCGGTTCGGCCAAGTCGATGCGGCGATGCTCGCCGAGCAGCGGCAGCTTCACCTCGATCGACGCAAGGTCGATATCCAACGTCGTGTCATGCGGCGGCGGCAGGATCATCGGCCAATAGGCGCTGGACAGCGACAGCCGGATGCGGTGCCCCGGTCCGAAGCGATAGCCGCAGGCGTCGAGCACCAGCTCCACCTCGACCGTCTTGCCGGGCTCCAGCGCCTTCGGTTCGGCGTTGCCGTCGCGATGCGCGAGGTTGAGCACGCCGAACGAGACGCGGGTGGCGCTGCCGTCGGCATGCACATCCACCAGTCGCGCGGCAAGGTTGGCGAGCGTGGCGTCGCTGGAGAGGCGAAGCTTCAGCACGGGCTGGCCGAGGATGACGCATTCCTCCGCCAGGATCTCGGTTTCGAAGGTCAGCGAGCCGGCGTCGTCGAGGCGCTGGTCGCCCGGCATTTCCGTATCCGGCTTCAGCGTGAAGAACTCGCCAGCCGCCGTTCCGGTGTCCAGCGGTGAACGGAGCAGGGTTTTGCCACCGGCGCGCTCTGCCGGATCGCGTTCCAGCCGGCCGCCGGAGCCGACCGCCAGGACTATGGTTTCGGGGTCGCTCCACGCATCCTTGGCGATCCAGTAGCCTGGATCCGCCTCGCGCCAGCGCGCCGGACGGGGACCGTCGAGGATATAGGCGCGCACCTGCGGCACCGCCTCGGCGCCATTCTTCTCGTCGCACAGCCAGCGGCGCCACCAGGCGATCGCCTCGGCGTGGAAATCGGCACGCGGTTTCGGATAGGCGAAATGCGGATATTTGTGCACCCACGGGCCGACCAGTGCCTTGGCCTTGCCGGGCATGCCGGCCACCGCTTTCAGCGGCGTGTTGCGGTAGCCGTCGGCCCAACCGGCAATCACCAGTGCGGGCACCGGGAAACCGTCGAAATCCTCGCCGATGGAGCCGTGCCGCCAGAAATCGTCGCGGCGTTGGTGCGACAGCCATTCCTCCATGAAGAACGGCTCCTGCTCCAGCCGCTCCAGCCACATGGCGCGCCAGCGATCGCCGACGATCTCCGGATCCGGCGAGCGCGACTGGTAGGCGCTCATCGTCGCCGCCCAGGACAGCTGCGCCGACAGGTGCGTGCCGTTCTTGTAGTGGATGTCGTCATTGTAGCGATCGACCGTGGAAGCGATGGAGATCACCGCCTTCAGCGCCGGCGGCTTCAGCGCCGCCACCTGCAGGCAGTTGAAGCCGCCCCAGGAAATGCCCATCATGCCGACATTGCCGTTCGACCAAGGCTGTGCCGTGATCCATTCGATCACTTCGATGGCGTCGGAAAGCTCGCGCGGCGTGTATTCGCCGTCGATCACGCCGTCGGATTCGCCGCTGCCGCGGATATCGACGCGCACGCCGGCGATCCCTGCGGCGGCGAACACCGGATAGGTGGATTCATCGCGCGGCGCGGTGCCATTGCGCTTGCGGTAGGGAAGGAACTCCAGAACCGTGGGCGCCGGCGCCTTGCCCGCATCATCCGGCATCCAGATGCGCGCTGCGAGCCGCGTGCCGTCCTTGAGCACGATCCATTCGTTCTCGATGACATGAAAGTTTGTGTTCGTCATGAAATCCAACCATGAAAGTGCCGGCGGCGCGTGGGCGCGCCGCTACTTGTCCAACTGACCGACAAAAAGCCTCAGGCCTGAAGCCAGACCCGGCTGGCGATACGACCATTGGAAAGGTCGTTGCCGATGTCGTCGACAAAACCCTTCAGCTTCTTCGACGACGCGTTCAGATAGTCGTTGAACACCGGCAGGATCAGGCCGCCTTCGTCGTGCACAGTGACCGCCATCTGGCGATAAAGGGCGCGTCGCTTGGTCTCATCGAGTTCGCCGCGCGCCTGAGCGACCAGCTTGTCGAAGTCCGGACGCTTGAAACGTGTGTCGTTCCATTCCGCATTCGACACATAGGAGGTGGAATAGCGTGCATCCTGTGTCGGGCGGCCGCCCCAATAGGAGGCGCAGAATGGCTTCTTGTTCCACACCTCGGTCCAGTAGCCGTCGCTCGGCTCGCGCTGGACGTCGAGCTTGATGCCGGCCTTGGCCGCGCTGATCTGGAAGAGCTGCGCGGCATCGACCGCGCCGGGGAAGGCGGCATCGGAGGTGCGCAGCAGGATCGGTCCGTCATGTCCGGACTTCTTGTAGTGGAAGGCCGCCTTTTCGGGATCGTAGGGGCGCTGCTCGATGTCGGTCGGCGCGAGCGCATAGCTGGCATTGATTGGATAGTCGTTGCCGATGGTGCCGAAGCCGCCCACCACCTGCTTTAGGATCGCCTCACGGTCGATCGCCAGTTTCAGCGCCATGCGCAGGTCGTTGTTGTCGAAGGGCGCTGTGTCGCAATGCATCAGGAAGGCATAGAAGCCCTTGCTGGGCGTGCGCAGGATCTCGACTTCGGGCAGCCGCTTCAGCAGTGGCACGACCTTTGGCTGGATGACATTGATGAAGTCGACCTGCCCCGACCGCAGCGCGTTGATGCGTGCCGTCAGGTCGTTCATGACGGTGATTTCGACGGCATCGACATAGCCGCGGTCCTGGCGCCAGTCGTCCTTGTTGCGCTCGAAGGCGGTGCGCACGCCCGGCTCGAACTTGACCATTTTGTAAGGGCCGGTGCCGATCGCCGCATTGGGATTGTCGTTGCCGCCGTTCGGCTGGATCTGCAGATGATAGTCGGTGAGCACCAGCGGCAGGTCGGCATTGCCTTCCTTCAGCGTGATGACCAGGTCTCCGGCCTTGTCCTCGATCTTGTCGATGCTGGTCAAAAGGCCGAGCGCGCCCGATTGCGACTTCTCGCCGGCATGGCGCTGCAGCGTGGCGACCGTGTCAGCGACCGTCAGCGGCTTGCCGTCATGGAAACGCACGTCCTTGCGGATCTTGAAGGTCCACACCTTGGCATCCGGCGAAGGCGACCAGGATTCCGCCAGCGAAGGCACGGCGGCACCGGTCTTGGGATCGGACTCGACCAGGGTGTCGCCCCAGCAATGCGCGATCACGAACAGCACGCTTGCCGAGGCCAGTGCCGGGTCGAGTGCGTCGGCGGAAGCGCCGCCTTCGAGGCCCATGCGCAGCGTGCCGCCACGGACCGGCTCCTCGGCTCTGGCCGGCAAGGCAAACGTGCCCGTCGCCGCCGAAAGGCCGAGAAGCGTGCCCCCTTGAAGAAAGGTGCGGCGCGAGAGATTCAACGTATTGCCTAGCTTGATCATCCAGTCCCCCGTCGGTCGGCGTTTCCCGCCGCATTGGTGTCTGGGGAGAGATAATGATCCTGGCAGGCTCCAGCGCAATTTCGCTCGTTGACGCGATTTTAAGCGAGTTTACACTGAGGTGACCGCAGTGTTCACGTCCCGCACTTCAGCTTTTGATTCTGCATGTCCCTATCTCGAAACCGGTTCTCACCTTCGCAAGACATGCACTGATGCAAGACCTGGCCAACTTCCCAGCCAACCTCAAATTCGCGTGCAGCACCAGGAGGTCGATCTCCGACCTATGCCGTGCCATCGGCGTCAACAGGCAGCAGTTCAACCGCTATCTCAACGCCGGAACCTTGCCCTCGGCGCACAACCGGTTGCGGATCGCGGCCGCGTTCGATCTCGATCCGGCCGATTTCGGCCTGCCCCCGCATGCCTTCCGGCGCAAGCTTGCCGAGAGACGTCGCCCGGCAACGAGCGAAGGGCCGCTGGACGATGCCTTTCCCGGCGATCTGCGGGCATTGCGGCCGCATCTCGGCTTCTATCAGACCTGGCACGTATCGCTTTCCTGGCCGGGCCAGGTCGTCTGTTCCTGCGCCCACATGCGGGAAAGGGACGGCCAGGTTCTCGTCACGTCGCTGGAGCGCATCGTGGATCATGAAAGCGGCATCGCGCAGCGTTCGCGTTATGTCGGCCTCGCCGCCTATCAGCGCCAGCGCATCTTCCTGACCGAGCTGACCCGTGGCGAAGCGCCGACTTTCGGGCAGACGATCCTGATGCCCTTCGAACTCCATCAGCGTCGCTACCTTCGCGGCCTGACGATGGGCGTGTCCTGGCGCAACAACAACATGCCTTATGCTACGCGCACCATATGGCGCCATCTCGGCATCACCGCCAACAAACGAGGCCTGCTTTCCGCCTGCGGCGTCTACGCGCCGACCTCAGCCACCTTGCCTTCCGCGGTCGCGTCTTTCCTGGCCGACGTGCAGCCCTTCACGGCCGCCGCCGCGCCATCGCGGGATGCTTCACGGTAGCGTCCAAAAGCGGAAACGCTTGCGTTGACCGTGGAAAGTGTCCGCCCCTGGCGCAAGGAGGACACTCGCATCGAAGGAAAGCTTGATTTCCGTGCAAGCGTGGTCGATGCTTTCGCCATGGTTGAGAAGGATACCCATATTGTCGCCCGGCTGGCCGGCATCCCTCAGGCGGGATGTCGGGACGCTGATCGCGCAAGTTAACAACGCGGATCGTATTTCCCGACCTCGCCCCAATCGGACGAGGTCTATTCGCGCGGAAAGTTGCCTCGTCCTCCAACTGCTTCAGGAGATGACCATGGCACAAAATATCTACGACAATTCTGATTTCTTTGAAGGATACAGCCAACTGCCCCGACAGGTGAATGGCCTGGACGGTGCACCCGAATGGCCTGCCATTCGAGCCATGCTGCCCGATCTCGTCGGGCGAAAGATAGCTGATCTTGGCTGCGGCTTTGGCTGGGCGTCGCGCTGGATGCGTGAACACGGGGCGGCGTCAGTCGTCGGCTTCGATCTCTCGCAGAACATGATCGATCGGGCGCGGGCGGACACGCAGGATGCGGCGATAGAATTTCACATCGCCGATCTGGAATCCCTTGTGCTGCCGCAGGCTGCGTTCGATTTGATCTTCAGCGCGCTGACCTTTCACTATGTGGAGGATTTCGGTCGTCTGATCGGGACGATACACGCCGCACTGGTCCAAGGCGGCGATCTCGTTTTCACCATCGAACACCCCATCTTCATGGCTGCCGCCCATCCGCATTGGACGCAAGATGAGGACGGACGAAAGACCTGGCCGGTGAACGGCTATTCGATCGAAGGGGAGCGGCGAACAGATTGGTTCGCCAAAGGCGTCCTGAAGTATCACCGGACGCTTGGGACGACGATCAATAGCCTGATCGAGGCGGGCTTCGTCATAGGCCGGATCGAGGAGTTTGCCCCAACGTCAGAACAGATCAGGCAAACACCGGCGCTCGCGGAAGAGTTGGAGCGGCCCATGATGGTGCTGGTTTCAGCGCATAAGCCGTAAACCCGGGCCGCCGCTCAGTCTCCGGGGGGCAGTTGCAGAAGCTCGCGGCCGTGACCTCGCTATTGTCCAATGCATCTCGGATCGTCTGCGGCTGCGCGCCTGTGAGATAGACGATCTAGTGCATCCTTGCGCTGGCATGTTGCCGGCTGGCCGACTATTGCTGAGGGCGACCGGGAGGCGAGGCCCGGTCGCGCAAGAGCAGTTCCAGCAAAAGTGCGCAGCGGTTTTGCGTCCGGAATTGCGTAGAGAGACAGAGCAATTTCAGGCACAGGTTTTTTCATGATCAGCAAGATTTTTGTTGCCGCGGCGGTTTCCCTGCTGGCGGTCTCGGCGGCGAACGCCCAGTCCTGCCAGAAGAACTTCAAGACCGAGGGCGTGCCGATGATAACCGCCGTCAGCTACAAGAGCTCCGGGGTCTTCCCGAAACTCGATTCCAAAAAGGCGCTGGACAATGCCCATCGCGCCATGCTGGCCGAAGGTTTCGAGAACATCAAGGTCGACAAGGCGATGGGCTCGCTGACCGCCAAGCAGGAAACGTCTGGTTCCGGCCGCGAGCAGACCCTGCGTGTCGTTGTGCGCAAATCCGGCAAGGGCAGCCGTGTCGACGTGGTGTTCATGGTGCAGGCCGGCCAGGTGGCTCCGGAAGGCGCCACGCGCGACGCCATCTGCCGCGTCATCGAAGGCGCCGCCGGCTAGACGTCAAACAGCCTCATGTTTCCTGACGCCCCGGAGGCCACAGGCTTCCGGGGATTTTTCTGATCAGGACTCCGGTCCATCACACACCGGGCGGCTTCACCCCGTCGCCGCGCGTCAGCTTCAGCATATCCGTGAACAGCGCGTGCCAATCGGCCTCATTCAGGCTGATCAGGCCGAGCGCCTTCAACAGGAAGGCGCCTTCACCGGCCAGGAAGGCGACGGCGATCTGGCGGTCTGCCGGCTTGGACAGGTCAAGCCTTGCCAGAAAGCCGTTGTACCACTCCCGGCTTGCGGCCACGCGATCCGGCGCCTCCAGCAACGCCGTCATCATGACGGCGGAGCGCGAGTGCTCCTCTTCGTCCTCGTCCCGCGTCACCGAAAGATGTGCCCGGATCACCGCCTCCGCTGACGGTTCGGGGCCCGCCTCTTCCATGACCTTGGTTTCGTAGGTGTCGGCCCAGCGGGCGATCATCGCGCGGATCAGATTATCCTTGGTTCCGAAACAATACTGCACGCCGCTCTTGGTGATACCGGCGGCCTTCGCCACGGCATCGAAGCTCAGCCCTGATGCTCCGAGCTCAGTCACCACCGTCTCGGCGGCGTCGAGGACCTTGTCGCGGTCAATGCTGCGCGGTCTTCCTGACATCCGACCCCTTCCATTTCAATACGATCGTATTTATATACCGGCTCGCGGCGGGGCAAGTCCGCTGTCGTAAGTATTTTGAAGGAAGGTATCATGTCCCCGAGCAACCGCTGGCTGGTTCTGGCCATCGTGTCGAGCGCGCTGTTCCTGATCGTCATCGACATGACGGTGCTTTACACCGCGCTCCCCACGCTGACGCACGACCTCAGAGCGACGGCGACGGAAAAGCTCTGGATCATCAACGCCTATCCCCTGGTGGTCGCCGGTCTGTTGCCGGGCGTCGGGACGCTGGGCGACCGGCTTGGCCACAAGCGCATGTTCCTTGCGGGTCTTGTCGTGTTCGGCCTGGCGTCGCTGGGTGCCGCCTTCTCCCCGACCCCTGCCTGGCTGATCGCGGCGCGCGCCCTGCTCGCGGTCGGCGCCGCCATGATGATGCCCGCCACCCTGTCGCTGATCAGGCTGACCTTCATCGACGAGAAGGAGCGCGCCTTCGCCATCGGCGTCTGGGCGGCCGTGGCCTCCGGTGGGGCCGCGTTCGGTCCGGTCGTCGGCGGCGCGCTGCTGGAGCATTTCTGGTGGGGCTCGGTCTTCCTGATCAACGTGCCAGTGGTGTTGGTTGCCCTGCTTGCCGGCGCCACCTTGCTGCCGTATCGGCCGGGCAACGGCGATCATCCCTGGGATCTCGTCGGCTCCGTTCAGATCATGGTCGGGCTGGTCGGCCTGACCTATGCCATCAAGGAAATCGCCAAGCGCGATCCGTCCTGGCTTGCAGCCGCGCTCGCCTTCGCCATCGGTCTTGTCGCCATGATCGTCTTCGTTCGCCGCCAGCTCGGCAGTCGCACGCCGCTGATCGACTTTTCGCTCTTCGCCAATCCGCGCTTCTCGGCCGGCGTCGTGACGGCCATGGTGGCATCGGCGGCATTGATCGGCGTGGAGCTGGTGTTCAGCCAGCGCCTGCAACTCGTGCTCGGCCTCTCGCCGCTGCAGGCCGGCCTGATCATCCTGCCGATCCCGCTCGCGGCTTTCATCGCCGGTCCCGTTACCGGCCTGGCGCTGCCGCGGGTTGGCGCCGTACGCGTGCTCTGGGCCTCGCTGCTTCTGGCAGGCGCCACGCTCGCCGCGTATCTCCTGGTCTATCAGGGCGAAACCTGGCTGTGGCTCGCGGCGCTGTCGGCAATGGGCTTCGGCTTCGGCGCGGCCATGACGGCGGCCTCCAGCGTCATCATGCTGTCGGCCCCGGAAGAGAGGGCCGGCATGGCGGCCTCCATCGAGGAGGTCTCCTTCGAACTCGGCGGCGCGCTTGGCATAGCGTTCCTGGGCTCGCTGATGTCGGCGCTCTACACCCATGCTTTGGTGTTGCCGCAGGGGATTGCCACGCAGGCAGGCGACAGTCTGGACGAGGCACTGCTGGTCGCCGAGAAGCTGGCGCCGGCGCAGGCGGAAGCGCTGACCGCCCTTGCAGGTGCCGCATTCGATCATGCCTTTTTCGGTGTGATCGCCGCTGCGGCAACGCTGCTGATCCTCGTCAGCCTGGTGATCTGGAGGCGGACTTCGACGGTGTAAGGGATGGCGTATCTTCCCTTCTCCCCCAGGGGGAGAAGGGTTCAGTTCACCACCCGCCTGGCGTTCGGCAGATCCAGCGAGAAGGCCGGGATGGCGATGTCGAACTGCTCGCCGCGTGCATTGCGCATCGTGTAGTGGCCAACCATGATGCCGGACGGCGTCGAAAGCGGGCAGCCTGAGGTGTATTGGTAGCTGTCGCCGGGGTTGAGTTCCGGCTTTTCGCCGACGACACCCGGGCCGCGCACCTCTTCCACCTGTCCAGCGCCGTCGGTGATGTGCCAGTAGCGCGACAGAAGCTGGACGAATTCGTCCGAACGGTTGTCGATCGTCACCCGGTAGCCCCACACGTAACGGCCCTCGTCCGGATCGGACCGGTACTCGAGGTAGAAGGGTTCCACCTCGACCACGATGTTGCGGGTGACTGCACTGTACATGGGTAACCTGGAGCGACTCGTACGAAAAACCTACACCGAGTTTCCGTCCGCAGGCCGTCATGGTCAACCTTCTGTCATGTGCACGACATGAAACGGTGATGGTGTGCGCCGGATCGCGTCCGGCCCCGTGACGATTCCCGGACATCAGATTGCGAGGCTGCCGCATGACCCCGAAAGGATCATGCGGCGGATCAAAGTTTTAGAGCGTCCCATGCGCGTCCCAGAGGACGGGCGGCGCTCTAAAGGCCGCTTTCCGGGAGTGACCTGACTTCATGGACCTGACAACCGCAGCCGCTTCCCTTTCCGCCGCATTGCTTCTCACCAATTTCGTTTCCGTAGGGCTGGCATGGTCTCAGCTGGAACGCCGCCGCACCGTTGCACCGCCGCGTGGCGATGCGCCGCCGGTTTCCGTCGTCATACCGGCGCGTGGCGTCGAGCCCTTCACGGCCGAGACGCTCGAGCGCGCCTTCCGGCTCGACTGGCCGGACTATGAGCTGATCTTCTGCGTGGCGCACGCCGATGACCCGATTGCCCTGGCCATCCGCACCACCATGGCGCGTTTTCCGGACGTGCCGGCGCGCCTCCTGTTCGGCGATGACCGCATTAGCGGCAACCCCAAGCTGAACAACTGCGTGAAGGGCTGGGAGGCGGCCCGCCATGATTGGGTGATCCTGGCCGATTCCAACGTGCTGATGCCGCGCGATTACATCCAGCACATGATGCAGGCCTGGCGCACCGACAGCGGCCTTGTCTGCTCGACGCCGGTCGGCTCGCGTCCGGACGGCTTCTGGGCCGAGGTCGAATGCGCCTTCCTCAACACGCTGCAGGCGCGCTGGCAGTATACCGGTGCTGCCGCGGGTCTCGGCTTCGCGCAGGGCAAGAGCATGCTGTGGTCGAAGCCACTGCTCGATGCCAATGGCGGTATCCGTGCCCTGGCCGCCGAGATCGCCGAGGACGCCGCTGCAACCAAGCTGGTCAACGGGCTCGGCCTCAAGGTCCATCTGGTGGCCTCGCCGTTCGAGCAGCCGCTCGGGCATCGCAGGCTCGAAGCGGTATGGTCGCGCCAAGCTCGCTGGGCGAGGCTGCGCCGCGTCACCTTCCCGTTGTTTTTCGCGCCCGAACTTTGTGTCGGCGCGGCGATGCCTCTGCTGTTCGCGCTGATTGCCGCGGCCGGCTCCGGCGCCGACATGGTCTCGACCGCCTTGCTGGTGCTCTGTGCCGTCTACCTGCCGGAATATGCATTGGCGCTGGCCAAGGGCTGGTATGCCTCACCGCGCCTGATCCCGGCGATGGTGGTGCGCGATATCATGGTGCCGGCGATCTGGCTGCGCGGCTGGCTCGGCGGCGCCATCGACTGGCGCGGCAACACCATGAACATCACCACCAAGTCCGACGAAGCCGAGGAAGTGCTCTCGGGCGCCTGATCTGATCTGTATCGCTGCCGGCTGGTTTGCGGCATGATCGCTGCAGCCCAACGCTTGAGGGGAGGGTGGTCGTGCTGTCCGAGGACCGCTATTGCCAGATCGCGCTCGGCTTTCCCGAAGCCGTGCAGAGCAGCCATTTCGACGTCACCGATTTCCGCGTGCGCGGCAAGATCTTCGCCACGCTGCGGCCGAAGGACAGCCGCGCCGTCATCAAGCTGGCACCGGACGAGCAGCGGCTGCTGCTCGAAACATCGGCCGGTCAGTTCGAGCCGATCCCCGGCTCCTGGGGCCAGAAAGGCTGGACGCGGGTCTGGCTGGAACAGGCGGACGAGGAAACCGTCCGCCATGCCATGACGATGAGCTGGCGCTCCGTCGCGCCGAAGTCGTTGCGGTAGGGGCGACAATGTGAAATTTCGAATGTCGCGCCTGGCATACCCCCACCCCTAACCCCTCCCCTCAAGGGGGAGGGGGATTGGTCGATGCGCGCGCCCTGTAAGACGTCGGTGGTTTCGCATCAGATAGCGACCGAGAAGTCCCCCTCCCCCTTGAGGGGAGGGGTTAGGGGTGGGGGTGTGCCGGGCGCGACGCAGTCAGATATCGACAACTGGCGGGTACGGCATCTCCGTGTGCGAGATCGTGCCCTTACCTCAAGCCTTCGCCAGCGCCTGTTCGATGTCTTCCAGCAGGTCGTCGGTGTCTTCGAGACCGAGCGACAGGCGCAGCGTGCCGTCGCCCATGCCGAGTTCCGCGCGGGCCTCGTCGGTCAGGTTCTTGTGCGTCGTCGTCGCCGGATGGGTGATCAAGCTCTTGGCATCGCCCAGATTGTTGGAGATCAGCACCACGTCGAGCGCGTTCTCGAAGGCGAAGGCCGATTTCTTGCCGCCCTTGAGGTCGAAGCAGATCAGCGTCGAGCCGCCGGTCATCTGCTTCTTGATGATGTCGGCCTGCGGATGGTCGGCACGGCCGGGATAGATCAGCCGCCCGACCTTCGGGTGGTCGGCGAGGAAATCGGCGATCTTGCCGGCTGCTTCCGTCTGCTGGCGCACGCGCAGGGGCAGCGTCTCCAGGCCTTTCAGCAGCACCCAGGCGTTGAACGGCGACAGGCTCGGGCCGGTGTGGCGGAAGTAATCGTGCAGGTTCTCGTCGATCCACTTCTTGTCGGACAGCACGATACCGCCGAGGCAGCGGCCCTGGCCGTCAATGTGCTTGGTGGCCGAATAGACGACGATGTGCGCGCCGAGTTCCAGCGGCTTCTGCATCAGCGGCGTGGCAAAGACATTGTCCACCACCAGCCTGGCGCCGATCGAATTGGCGAGCCTAGCGACGGCGGCGATATCGACCACTTCCAGCGTCGGGTTGGTCGGGCTCTCCAGGAAGAACAGCTTGGTGTTCGGCCTCACCGCGGCTTCCCAGTTCCCGGTCTCGGTGCCGTCGACCAGCGTCGCCTCGATGCCGTATTTCGGTGCCAGCGTCTCGACCACCCAGCGACAGGAGCCGAACAGCGCGCGCGCAGCCACGATATGGTCGCCAGCCTTGAGGCTGCACAAAACGGCGGCCGTCACCGCGGCCATGCCGGATGCGAAGGCACGGGCGTCTTCAGCGCCTTCCAGTGCGCACATGCGCTTTTCGAACATGTCGACGGTGGGGTTCGCGTAGCGCGAATAGATGAAGCCTGGCTCCTCGCCCTTGAAGCGGGCTTCGGCGCGCTCGGCGCTGTCGTAGTGATAGCCCTGCGTCAGGAACATCGCTTCCGACATCTCGCCGAAGCCCGATCGCAGCGTGCCAGCGTGGACGAGCTGGGTTGCGGGTTTCCAGTTGCGCTTTTTCTCGGTCATGGTTCCGTTCCGACACACAAAAAAACCGGCCGCGAAGTCGCAACCGGTCCATAGGGGCTTTGTCGGGCCCTGCGGTCCTTTAGCGACTTGTTTAACGTGGCTGCAAGCCGACCGGCCAAATCACCACGGGATAAAGTTCCCTTTAGACCCGGGGGCGGCTTGCGTCAATTGCCGGCTTCATTAAGAGCATGGAGGGCTGGCTGACTTGAGCCACCTGTGGAGTTGTCATTGCGCAAGACAGGCATTCTTCCCGATCAGGATATCGCGGCGCTGTTCCAGGCAGGCAGCCTGAAGTCGCCGCGTCCGCTCGATGCCGACCAGATCCAGCCGGCGAGCCTCGACCTGCGCCTCGGCGAAAAGGCCTATCGTGTGCGCGCCTCCTTCCTGCCCGGTCCCCACAGCACGGTGGAAGCAAAGCTCGACCGGCTGAAGCTGCATGAGATCGACCTTGCCGAAGGCGCGGTGTTGGAGACGGGCTGCGTCTACATCGTGCCGCTGCTGGAAAGCCTGGAACTGCCGGGCGACATTTCCGCCTCGACCAATCCGAAGAGTTCGACCGGCCGGCTCGACATCTTCACCCGCGTCATGACCGACCATGGCCAGGAGTTCGACAAGATCGCCGCCGGCTATCGCGGCCAGCTCTATCTCGAAGTCAGCCCGCGCACCTTCCCGATCGTCGCACGCACCGGCTCGCGCCTGTCGCAGATCCGCTTCCGCACCGGCAACGCGCTTCTGTCGGAAGAGGAGTTGCATGCCTTGCACCGCGCCGAGACGCTGGTGGCGATCGACCCGCCCAACATCTCAAACGGCGGCATCGCGCTGTCCATCGATCTGGCCGGCGACAAGGACGGGCTGGTCGGCTATCGCGGCAAGCATCACACCGGGCTGGTCGACGTCGACAAGCGCGCCGCCCAGGACATCGTCGATTTCTGGGAGCCGCTCTATCGCAGCGGCGCCGGCGAGCTGGTGCTCGATCCGGATGAATTCTACATCCTCGTCAGCCAGGAGGCGGTGCATGTGCCGCCGCTCTACGCCGCGGAGATGACGCCATTCGATCCGCTGGTCGGTGAATTCCGCGTGCACTATGCCGGCTTCTTCGATCCGGGCTTCGGTCATTCCGCCGCCGGCGGCACCGGCAGCCGCGCGGTGCTGGAAGTGCGCAGCCATGAGGTGCCGTTCATCCTCGACCACGGCCAGATCGTCGGCCGGCTGGTCTACGAGCACATGCTGAAGCGGCCGACCGCGCTTTACGGCACCGACCTCGGCTCCAATTACCAGGCGCAGGGCCTGAAGCTGTCGAAGCATTTTCGGGCAGCGAGGTAGGGAATAGGGGAGTAAGGGAATAGGGGAATAAACAACTGCCCACTTCCTTACTCCCCTATTCCCTTACTCCCCTAAAACGCCACCCATCCAAAGCAGCAACACCACGTCGCATCCTGCGCTTGCCTGGCTCCCTGCGGCGTGCTTGGCTGTCAGCGGACAACAAGACCAACCCGAGGGGGAACATGATGAGAATGTCCAAGTGGTTCGCAACGGTCGCGGCCGCAACGATGATGGTGGCGGGCGCCAGTGCTGCCTTTGCCGCCGACAAGATCAAGATCGGGACGGAGGGTGCCTATCCGCCTTTCAACACCCTCACCGCGGACGGCAAGCTGGAGGGTTTCGACATCGACATCGCCAATGCGCTGTGCGCGCAGATGAAGGCCGAGTGCGAACTCGTCACGCAGGATTGGGACGGCATGATCCCGGCGCTGCAGGCCAAGAAGTTCGATGCCATCATCGCTTCGATGAGCATCACGCCCGAGCGCAAGAAGCAGGTCGCCTTCACCAACAAATATTACACCACGCCGCTGGCGCTGGTTGCCTTGAAGGACAGCGCGCTGGCCGGCACGGATGGTGAGGCAGTCAAAGGCAAGACCGTGGGCGCGCAAGCTTCCACAACCCAGGCCGATTATGCGCAGGACGTCTATGCCAAGGCCGGCGCCGACGTGAAGCTCTACCCGACGCAGGAAGAAGCGGTGACCGACCTGGTCAACGGCCGCCTCGACGCCGTCCTCTCCGACAAGTTCGTGCTGGTCGACTGGATGAAGAACGGCTCGGCCAAGGATTGCTGCAAGATGATCGGCGACGTCAAGGGAACCGAGACCGAAGCCGGAATCGCGATACGCCAGGAGGACAATGAGCTGCGCGAGAAGTTCAATGCGGCCATCGACGCCATCGTGGCCGACGGCACCTACAAGAAGATCCAGTCGAAATATTTCGACTTCGACATCTATTGAGCAGCTGTTGCTGATGGCGGATAGCCAGCCGCCTCGTTGCTGAAAAGGAAGGCCGGGAGCTCTCCCGGCCTTTTATCTGTCCAGCGCCACGCGGCTCAGATCGCACTGCTCCACTGCACGGGCACCAGTTCGAAACCGTTGCCGGATTTGGCGATGTGACCGGTGGCGGGGAAGGGGGCGTGGTAGAAGGCAACCTGCATCTTCTCCGCCGCCGCCATGTCGAGCAGCTTGCGCCGGGTCGCCGTCGCCTGCGGCCCGTCCATGTCGAACACCGCCGTCCAGTCGGGGTTGCGTACGAACAGCGCAGGATGATTGGTCGTATCCGACAATGCCATCAGCCTGTCGTCGCCGGAGGCAATGGCGAAGACGGTGTGGCCGGGCGTGTGGCCGGGAGCAGCGATCGCGGTCACGCCAGGCACCAGTTCCTTGTCGCCTTCGTACTGCTTGACGTCCTTGGCGACGGGGCCGAAGACGCGGCGCACGGTGGCGAATGCGTTCTTCGCGGCTTCCGGCGCGGCGTTCATCTTGGAATCGTCCATCCAGAACGCCCATTCGGCCGCCGGCACCATGACCTCGGCATTCGGGAAGACGGCGGTGCCGTCCTTGAGCCGGAAGCCGTTGATGTGGTCGCCATGGAAATGGCTGATGATGACGGTCGAGACATCCTCTGGCTTGAATCCGGCAGCCTTGAAATTGTTCATCCAGACCCCCGATGTCGGCGCGCCGGAATCGCCGTTGCCGGTGTCGATCAGCACCAGCCGGTCGCCGATCTGCAAAGCCAGCGTGGTGTAGGAGATCGAGATCGCATCGCTCGGCAGATAGGCATCCTCCATCGCCTTCTTGACGTCGGCGAGCTCGGCATTGCGGATGAAGCCGTCGAGCGGGCGCTGGCCGAACCCGTCGTTGAGTGCGGTGACGGTGATGTCGCCCACCTTGTAGCGATAGAAGCCGGGATTGTGGCTCACGGGTGCGTCTTGCGCCCGCGCCGGCGCGATGCCGATGGGCAGGTCGAGGATGGCAGCGGTAGCGAGGGCGCCGGCGCTTGCCATGACGGTGCGACGGGAAAGGGCGAAACTGGCCATTGATCGGACTCCAAAGGTCAGCAGGCACGGCCTTGACCGGCAGCGCTCATCGCCGACCGGTTCCGCGCCCCGGGGACAACCCGGAGAGCAGGCTACCAGCAAGGCTTGCGGCTTCAACCTGATGCGGCCGACGGGAGGTCACCTTTGCGTGAGCCGGGTGTTATCGAGCGAGGATGTCCGGTCCGGATTATTCGCGTGCTGATGGTCACTCGTCGTCGATCATTCGGGATCGTCGTTTGAATTTCCTTGCGTGCGGTTGGCCAAAGCGGCCAAGTAGTGGTCGATGGAGGGGCCATGGTTTCGGCGAAGAAAGCCTTTTGGCGGATGTTCAAGTACGACTACGGCTACGACGTTTATGTGCGGGAGAAGATATTCGATGCCAGGGGCAAGGACATCGCCAATCTGCTCCTGGCAATGGACGATGAGGAGAAGATAATCTGGATTCAATACGCACGAGGTGAATCCGAGGTTTCGCGGATGCTTACGATCGAGAACCTGAAAAGACTCCGCAAGTCCTGCGATATCATCATCCAAAAATACGAAGAGGGTGTTGTCCAACCTTCGCAAGACGCGGGATCGTAGCGCCCCAAAGAAACTATCCTCCGAGCACCAATCGAAGCCCGGCGCTGGCGCTTCCTCGCTTTGCCGGCACATGTTTGGCAGGGCTCGGCCGTTTCGGCCGAAGTTGGAGGGAAAACAGGAATGCAGATTTCGAAATGGCTCGTCTCGGCTGCGGCCGCGACGATGTTGATGATGGGGACGGCTGCCGCCGAAAAGCTGAAGATCGCCACGGAAGGGGCTGCGCCGCCCTTCAGCACGGTGACGGCGGACGGCAAGCTGGCCGGCTTCGACGTCGACATCGCCAACGCGCTGTGCGCTGAGATGAAAATCGAATGCGAGATCGTCGCGCAGGATTGGGACGGCATGATCCCGGCGCTGCAGGCCAGGAAGTTCGATGCCATCATCGCCTCGATGACCATCACCGAGGAGCGCAAGAAGCAGGTCGCCTTCACCAACAAATACTACGCGACGCCGCTGGCCCTGGCCGGCCTGAAGGACACCGCCGTGACCGGCACCGAGCCGGCAGCGCTGGAAGGCAAGACGCTGGGCGCGCAAGGCTCGACCATGCAAGCCACCTACGCGCAGGATGTCTACGCCAAGGCCGGCGCCGACGTGAAGCTCTACCCGACGCATGAGGATGCCGTCGCCGACCTCGTCAACGGCCGGCTCGACGCCATCATCACCGACAAGTTCGTGCTGGTCGACTGGGTCAAGAATGGCAACGGCAAGGATTGCTGCAAGCTGATCGGTGACGTGAAGGGTACCGAGGCCGAGATCGGCATCGCGATCCGCCAGGGCGAGGACGCGCTGCGCGAGCGCTTCAACGCCGCGATCGACGCCATCGTGGCCGACGGCACCTACAAGAAGGTGCAGGCGAAGTATTTCGACTTCGACATCTATTGAGCGGTTGCGGTTCGCGCCGCGTCAAAGCCGATCAGATCGATGGGCGCCGCTGGCGCCACGGGCGCCCTTGGCGCCCGTTTTGCTGTCTGATCCGTGCCCGGTCCAACGCGTTCAAAGACGTCATGCGGCACGCTCAGGCATCCTGAATGTCCTGAAAGGTGGCATCTTTGACATTCAAGACAGAATTCTGTCGTCCTATCTCTAGCTGGCGCTCCGATGGAGAGAGCGTCAAAGGAGAACGAAGATGACAAGCGAACCTAAGGGTACGGCTCTCGTCACCGGCGCATCGTCGGGAATAGGGGCGATCTATGCCGATCGCCTGGCGAAGCAGGGCTACGATCTGATCCTGGTGGCACGCAATGCCGACAAGCTGCGCAACCTGGCGAAGGCCATCAGCGACGAGACAGGCCGCTCGGTTGAAGTTTTCCCGGCCGACCTCGGCAAGAGCGCCGAGCTGAAGCAGGTCGAAAAGCTGCTGCGCACCGATGCCAGCATCACCATGCTCGTCAACAATGCCGGCATCGGCGCAATCGCGCCGCTGCTTTCGAGCGACGTCGATGCCATGCAGTCGATGATCGACATCAATGTGACCGCACCGATGCGGCTGGCCTATGCGGTCGTGCCGGCTTTCGTGTCGCGCGGCAAGGGCACGATCATCAACATCGCCTCGATCGTCGCTATCGCCCCTGAAACACTGAATGGCGTCTATGGCGGCAGCAAGGCCTTCGTCCTCGCCTTTTCGCAGTCACTTCATCACGAGCTGGCCGACAAGGGCGTCCGTGTCCAGGCCGTGCTTCCAGGCGCCACGGCAACCGACTTCTGGGCTCTCTCGGGAAGGCCTGTCGAGCATTTGCCCAGCGAAATCGTGATGGCCGCCGACGCCATGGTCGATGCCGCGATGGCGAGATTGCAGCAGGGCGAACTGGTCACCATCCCTTCGCTGCCGGATATCGCCGACTGGCAGGCCTTCGAGGCGGCACGCGATGCCCTCAAGCCCAAGCTTTCGCTGGGTGCGCCGGCGAAACGTTACGCGGCCTGATCACTGGGGGAAGGCGTACCCATCACGGTGGCGCCGTTCCCTGCAACCTGTCTGGAAGGAAACGACAATGTCTCGAATTCTCGAATCCGATAGTCCATTGCCCGCAACCGCTTTAAAACTGGAAGTCCTCTTGGTTCCCGTTGCCGATGTCGATCGCGCCAAGGCGTTCTACGCCGGTCTCGGCTGGCGGCTCGATGCCGACTTCGTCAATGGCGATGCATTCCGCGTCGTGCAGTTCACGCCGCCCGGCTCGAACGCCTCTATCCATTTCGGCAAGGGGCTGACGCCGGCGGCACCCGGCTCCGCGCAGGGTTATCTCATCGTGACCGATATCGAAGCCGCGCGTGCGAGCCTCAAGGCGCGTGGCGCGGCGGTGAGCGAGGTGTTCCATCGTGCCGCTGTCGGCGGGCCGGCGCTGCCCGGGCGCGATCCGGAGGGGCGAAGCTACAATTCCTTCGCCTCGTTCAGCGATCCGGACGGCAATGGCTGGATACTTCAGGAGATCACCGCACGATTGCCGGGTCGCGTCGAGCCGGACGTCACCGCCTACAGTTCTGTGGCCGACCTGGCGGCCGCACTTCGGCGAGCGGCAGAGGCTCATGGCGAGCACGAGAAGCGGACTGGCGGCCAGCATGATTTCAATTGGCCCGACTGGTATGCCGCCTACATGGTGGCCGAAAAGGCCGGCACGGAACTCCCGCTCTAGAAGAGCGTTCTGGCTCCTGTCTTGAATTGTCTGTATTCAACCTTTTGCGCCAAGGAGAACATCTGATGCTGCGGATCGGTTTCGTTCTGACGTCCGGCTTCCAGATGATGAGCCTTGCCGCCGCTTCCGCGTTCGAGTTTGCCAATCTGGTTGCCGGCGAAAAGGTCTACAGCATCGAAGTCCTCTCGGAGACGGGCGGCTTGTTGGATAATTCGCTCGGCATTCCGATCGAGACGCGCAAGCTTCGCCTGTCCGGCCATGACACCTTGATCTTCGGAACCGGGATCGTGATCGACGAGCCCGCTCCCGTCATCGTGGCCTTTGCCCGCAAGGCGATCAAATCGACGCGGCGCATCGCGTCGATTTGCATGGGCGCCGCCATTCTCGCGGAGGCCGGTCTTCTCGACGGCAGGCGGGCAACCACACATTGGCTGGTCGCGCAGAAGCTCCAGGCGCGTTATCCGAAGGTGAGGATGGAAGAAGACCGCATCTTCATCGTCGACGGACCGGTCTGGACATCGGCCGGGATGAGCGCCGGCATCGACATGGCGCTGGGCATGATCGAGAAGGATCTCGGCGCTGATCTGGCGCGGGCGGTGGCACAGCGCCTCGTGCTCTACCACCGCCGTGCCGGCGGCCAGTCGCAGCATTCCGAACTGCTTGCCCTCGATCCCAAGTCGGATCGCATCCAGAAGGCATTGGCCTATGCCAGGACCAATCTGCGCTCGACGCTTTCGGTGGAGGAACTCGCCGAGGCCGCGCATCTGAGCCCGCGGCAGTTCAGCCGTGCCTTCCGTGCCGAGACGGGGCAGACGCCCGCCAAGGCGGTGGAGAACCTGCGGCTCGAAACGGCGCGCGTGATGATGGAGCAGAGCCGCCATCCCATCGACGTCGTCGCCGCCGAGACCGGTTTCGCCGATCGCGAGCGCATGCGGCGCGCCTTCATCCGTGCCTTCGGGCAACCTCCGATGGCGATCAGGCGCAGTGCGCGGGAATCGTCATTCGCGAACTGACGAACGGGCTTCCAGTCACTTCGGCCAGCAGGCGGATGATTTCGGAATTCAGGCTGCAGCCAGCTCGTTGCCTTGCGCCAGCTGGCTGCCCGGTATGTGGCAGCGAATGAAGCCTGTCTCCGTGCTGCGAACTGGCGGGCGGCTCTCCGCACAGATCTTTCCGATCTGCCGATGGCAGCGGCCCGCGAGAGGACATCCTTGCCCGCCTGCCGACGTCTCACCTGGTGTTGCCGGCGACCTCGAGACGTATTGGTCCTTGCGCAGGCCAGGTGCTGCCTCGAGCAGCATCTGGGTGTAGGGGTGCAGAGGGGATTCGAGCAGGGTGGCCGTGTCGGCCATCTGCAGGAGCTCGCCCCGATAGAGTACAGCTACCTTGTCGGCCAGCTGCTGCACGACAGCCAGATCGTGCGAGATGAACAGCATCGCGACGGAATGCTGTTTCTTCAGCGACTGCAGCAGCTCGACGATGCGCGATTGGACCGACACGTCGAGTGCCGACAGGATCTCGTCGCAGATCAGAAGCTTCGGGTTGACCAGCAGGGCGCGCGCGATGGCGATGCGCTGGCGCTCGCCGCCCGAAAGCTGTTCGGGGAAGCGGTTCAGATAGCCGGCATGCAGGCCGACGCTTTCCAGCACGGTCTCGAGTGTCTTGCTGTCCGATTTGATGCCGAAATGGCGCAGCGGCCGCTCGAGTATCGACCGGATGCGCCGCCGCGGATTGAGCGAGGCATCGGGGTTCTGGAAGATATACTGGATCTGTCGCAACTGCTCGACAGAACGGCGCCGCAACGCCGGCGCCAGCGCGTTTCCATCGAGGCGGATTCCACCCGACCGAGGTTGCAGCCGGCCGCTGATCGCGCGGGCGATGGTCGACTTGCCGCTGCCGGACTCGCCGACGAGGGCGACGACCTCGCCCGCCTTCAGATCGAAGCTGATGTCGCGGGCAACGATGCTGTCGGCTTTGCCGAGAAACGTCCGAAGGACGCTTGGAGACTGGTAGGACAAGGCGAGATCCTCGACGCTGAGCACTGCTCCCACCTCGGTGTCCGGCTGTGGTGACCGGGCCGCTCTGGTCAGTTCCGCCGCGGCGGGTTCGATATCCTTCCAGCGCATGCAGGCGACGGCCCTCTCCTTACCGGCCGGCTCGAGTGTCTGTGGTGTGCTTTTGCAATCCGCCTTTGCGAAGTCGCAGCGCGGTTCGAACTTGCAACCGCTGGGGATCTGGTCCCGCCTCAGCATGCCGCGCAGGCCTCGACCGCTGCTTGCGCCGTCTATCGTCGGGATCGACGCGATCAGGCCGCGCGAATAGGGATGCACCGGCGCCGACAACAACGCGTCGCAAGGTGCGATCTCGACCAACTGGCCGGCATACATCACGCCGACACGGTCCGCGATCTGGCTGAGCAAGGCGAGATCGTGCGTGACGTAGAGCATCGCCATGCCGATGCTGCTTCGAAGACTTTGCAACAGCTGGATGATCTGGCGTTGTGTCGTGACGTCGAGGCCGGTTGTCGGCTCATCCAGAACCAGCAGGTCCGGATTGCACGAGACCGCCATCGCAATCGTTACCCGTTGCTGCTGACCGCCGGAAAGCTCGTGCGGATAACGATGGCCGACATCCGGCAGGCCGACCAAGGTGAACAGCTCCGCGAGGCGGCGCTCCATGGTCATGCCGGCGGGAAGCGCCCGGTGCGTCGTGATCATCTCGCGGATCTGCGCCCCGACCCGCATGCCGGGGCTGAGCGACGTCGTCGGATTTTGGGGGACCAGGGCAACGCGGTTGCCGCGCAGGCGCGCCAGCGATCTGGCGTCGAGTTTCAACAGATCGACGCCATCGAAAAGCACCTCGCCGGTCTGTGCCAGGCTGTTGACCGTGCCGTAGCCGAGCAGGCGATAGGCGACGGTGGATTTGCCGCAGCCGGATTCACCCACCAGCCCGAACGCTTCGCCGCGCGCGATGTCGAAGGAGACGCCCTGGACGACACTCGTCCAATTGCCGGGGCGGCCATAGGCGATGCCGAGATTGCGGACCTCGATCAACGGTCTCATCGTCAAGCTCCCATGACCGGCCGCTGGCCAAGCATGCGCGACAGGCCATCGGTGAAAAGATTGAACCCGATGACGAGGGATGCCAGGCCCAGTCCCGGCCCGAAGACAGTCATCGGCGAGGCGATCAGAAGGTTGCGGTTCTCGCTGATCATCAGCCCCCATTCCGGGGTCGGCGGGCGGATGCCGAAACCCAGGAAGCCGAGAGCTCCGATCAGGATCGGCGCATAGCTCAGCCGCAGCGAGAACTCGACGAGCAGCACATTGGCGGTGTTGGGCAGGATTTCGCGGAAGACGACGGACAACGTGCCTTCGCCGCGGAGTTCGGCAGCGGCGACATATTCGCGGGTCGCGACTTCCATGGCCGCCGCACGCGCGATGCGCGTGATGCGGGGCGCATAGACGATGGCAACCACGACGATGATGAGGGCCGGCTGTCCGGCGAGAGCGGGGCCGGCGGCAATTATCATGACCAGCGCCAATGCCAGGAACGGTATGCTGATCATCGCTTCGACGACACGCTGCAGGATGTCGTCGAGCCAGCCGCCGACATAACCTGAGATAAGACCTATCGCGGCACCCGTGACCATTCCAAGCACGGTGCCCGCGAAGGAAAGCAGAAGCACGATGTGGGCGCCGTACATGAAGCGGCTGAAGACGTCGCGGCCGATCTGGTCGAGGCCCATCGGGTGTTGCCAGGACGCGCCGGAAAGCGGCAGTCCGGCCCCCATTTCGGCATAGCCGTATGGGGTCCAGAACATGCCGACGATCGCGAACAGCAGGTGGACGCCAAGGATGACGGCCCCGGCCTTGAACGGCCCGGGTGCGGTATGCCAGTCCTGAAGGGATCTGGCCGGGCGGGATACGATCGCGCTCATCAGCGTGTCCTCAGGCGTGGTTGCAGCAGGACCGCACAGATGTCGGCGACGAGATTGGCGGCGACATAGACGGCGGCACTGATCATCACGGTTGCCTTGATCAGCGGGATGTCGCGCAGCTGCAGCGCATCGATGAGCAGCGTGCCGAAACCCGGATAGGAGAAGACCCGTTCCACGATCACCACGCCGCCGATGAGGAAGCCGAGGTTCAGTGCCGTCACGTTGAGGGCCGGCACCAGGGCGTTGGGCAGGGCATGCCGCCACAGCACCGCGGAGGGGCGAAGCCCTTTCAGCTCGGCCAGCCGGACATAGTCGGAGCGCAGCACCTCGATCAGGCTGTCGCGCAGCACGCGGATCGCATAGACGGCCATCATGATGGCAAGGGTCGTCGCCGGCAGGATCATCGCACGCAGCATCTCCTGCCAGTTGCTGTTCTCAGAAACCGTCGCCAGCGCCGGCAGGATCGGAATGGCAACGGCGAACAGGAACAGCAGGATCGTCGCCAGCAGGAAATCGGGCAGCGACAGCAGCACCAGCGTGATGACCGAGATGATGTTGTCGACGGCCTTGCCCCGGTTCGTCGCCTGGATGATCGCGGGGACCAAAGCGAGGACGAGATAAAGCGCGAAGGCGAAAAGCGAGAGCAGCAGCGTGTTGACGATGCGGGGGCCGAGCACATCGGCGATCGGCCGCCCGGTCGCCAGCGATGCGCCGAAATCGCCGTGAAGCAGATTGCCGAGCCAGTGGAAGTAGCGGGTCAGCGGCGGTTGGTCGAGATGCAGCTGGCTGCGCAGCACCTCCAGGGCCTTTGCCGTCGCGTCGCGTCCCAGGATGCGGGTCGCGATGTCGCCCGGCAAGGCTTCGAGGATCAGGAAGATCAGGACCGAGACGATCAGGAGTGTCAGGGCCGAGAGCAGGATCCGGCTGGCGAGGAGGCGCAAGATGCTCATTTCAGATCCAATCCAACTGGCGGCGGGGCGGTATCCGGCGGCAGGTGGTCCGGGATGAACGCCGCATCCGTATCGAGGTCGCCTTCCCAGATGTAAAGCAGGACCAGCGGCCTTTCAGCCGAGAGCGTCGCATGCGGCATCCATGGCGGATGATGGATGATCGCCTCGGTGCCGCGCGACACCCAGTCGGCATTTCCAACACGCCAGAACGAGGGGCCGGTGACCGTATAATAGAGCTCGTCGGCGGGGTGGTGGTGGAGTGGGTAGTGGGTCCTGGGGCCGAGGAACATCAGGCCGAATGCGATCTCAGGATCGGTGATCAGTGCGGGCGGACCGCCTTGTGGGCCACAGATGACGCTGTAGCCATAGTTGTCGCCGAAATCGTTGGAAGGCGGGTTGGCAAGGTACGTCTTGCTGCGGGTGATGTGGAGCTGTGGCAGCAGTCCGGACAGCGCTCGCGCCAGCTCGGACGAATCATGCCGGGAAACCAGCTCGCCTTCGCAGGCTTCCTGTATCGGCACGCGGGCCGTCGGCACGGACCTCACCGGCGGCAGGCTGGCCTGCAATGTGCGCAGCCGGGCCGCGTGCGAACGGGACACCGGCATCGCGTCGCCGTCCAGCGCATCCGCGAAGCTTTGCAGGAAGGTCGTCAGGACTTTCATAAAAGCATCCTTTTCCGCGGAACAGGCCTGCTCCGCGGCTCCAGTTTGTGTGAGGCGAAATGCCCGCTATTGGCTGCAGGTCAGCTCGGAATAGTCGATGCGGTTGACGTCGACATTGGGCTTGAAGCCGGTGCAGCCCTTGCGCAGGCCGGCAACGATCGACGTGAACACCGGTAGGATCATGCCGCCTTCCTCGGCGACGATACGTTGCGCGTCACGATAGAGGCCGATGCGCTCCTGCTCGTTGGTGGTCTGGCCGGCCTTGACGACGAGCGCATCGAAGTCGTCGCGCTTCCAGCGGGTCTCGTTCCATTCGGACTTGCTGTTGAGCGACAGCGTCAGGGCTTCTGCCGGCGGACGCGCGCTGGTGTAGGAAATCACGGCTGGCTTCTTCAGCCAGATCGTATCCCAGTAGCCTTCCGCCGGTGACGGGATGACATTGACCTTGATGCCGGCGGGTGCCGCCATCTGGGCGTAGACCTGGGCAAGGAGCAGCATGCCGGGATAGGAATCCGAGGTGTAGAGATCGAACTCGATGCCGTCGGCATGCCCGGCCTCAGCGAGCAGTGCCTTGGCACGTTCGATATCCGCTGTCTTGGCCGGCGTGCCGAGACCCAGCGGCGAACTAGGCGGGATGGGAGCGTCGTTTCCGATCTCGCCATAGCCGAGCAGCACGGTGTCCAGGATCTTCTGGCGGTCCATCACGAGCTTCATCGCTTCACGGACCTTGGGATTGTCGAAGGGCGCCGTGTCCGTCCACACGGCGACGTAGAGCGACGTCGCTCCCGGCGTCGAGACGAGTTCAACGGCCGGATTGTCCTTGAGCGTGATGAGGCTGGTCGGGTCTACTGTCAGCGAGAGGTCGACCGAGCCCGACAGCAGCGCGGACAGCCTGGAGGTCGATTCCAGGCTTGTCGTGATCTCGAGGCAGTCGGCTTTCGGGAGGCCGGCGCGCCAGTAGTTGGCGTTGCGCCGCAGCACCCGGACGGCACCGTTGATGGTGAAGGTCTCCTGCACGAAGGGCCCGGTTCCATCGCCCTTGACGCGCAGGTCTTCCGCTTTGGCGCCATCGGGAACCATCAGGGCGTATTTGGTCGCGATCAGCATCGGCAGCTCGACAACGGGCTGCTTGACCTTGAAGCGCACGGTGTGATCGTCGACGGCGGTGATGCCCTCGGCATCGAGGAAGGCGAGCGTCGAGAAACCGCCGGGCGAAACGGCCGGATCGAGAAGGCGACGGTACGAATAGACGACGTCGGCGGCATCGAAGTCCGAACCGTCGTGGAATTTGACGCCTTTCCTCAGGTGGAACGTCCATTCCGTCGCGTCGGCATTGGACTCCCAGGATTCGGCCAGCACGGGGATCGGCTGCATCGCATTGTTGCGGTCGACCAGGGGCTCGTAGACCGCACGGATATGATAGACGCTGTCGGTGCCGATCAGCGCTGCCGGATCCATCGTCTGCTTTTCGCCGTCGGATTCGTAGCCCAGCACGCGCATGCAGCTCTGCTGCGCAAAAGCCGCGGTGGCCGGCAGCGAACAGGCCCCCAGGAGCAGCGCCAGGGCGGTATTTTTCAGAAGGCTGGTTTTCATATCCGTTCCCCCATTTTTCGGGCTTATCGGGAGACTATGAAAACGCCGCCGTTCCCTTGCAAACGATTAGAATTAACGTCTACATGAACAGAATTCATGTGGCTTCGCGAGAGATGGTCCGGCGTACACTACCACCCCTGACGACCCTGCGGGCCTTCGAAGCCGCGGCACGATTGTTGAGCTTCAAGGGGGCGGCAGAGGAGCTGCGGGTCACGCAGTCGGCGATCAGCCATCAGGTCGCCTCGCTTGAGCGGAACCTGGGCAGGCCACTGTTTCGGCGGCTGCCCGGCCGGGTCGAACTGAGCGAAGAGGGGATGCTGTATTTCCCGGTCGTGCAGGACGCGCTCGACCGCATTTCGCTGACCACGGACCTGATCCGGCAATCCGGCGCGCCGGCATCGCTGACGCTTCAGGTCTACGTCACGGTGGCGGTGCGGTGGCTGATCCCGCGGCTGCAGACGCTACGGGAGACGTCGCCCGAGATCGCAGTCAGTCTGGACGCGAGCCTGCTCGACTGGGAATTCAATCCAGACCGGGCGGATGTCGGCCTCATCTATACGCGCACGCCCAACCGTCCGAACCTGACTTATGTGCTGCTGCGCCGCGAGAAGCTGGTGGCGGTGTGTTCCAGGGACATCGCCAAGGCGATCAAGTCGGTCGATGACCTGCGCCATTTTCCGTTCCTGGCGGTTTCCGGCAGAACCGAGGATGTCTCGATCTGGGCAGAAAGCGTCGGTATCTCCGGTCTCTCGCAGAAATCGTCGCCCCTGTTCGACAGCAATCTGCTCGCCATCGAGGCCGCCGTCAGCGGGCAGGGGATCGTGGTGGTTCCGGAGTTCCTCGTGGAGGCGGATCTCGCCAGCGGCAGCCTGGTTGTGCCGGTCCAGTCCGATATCATGCAACCGGGCGGATGGTATCTCGCCTACCTCCAGCGCCGGGGCGACGAGAAGGCGATACAGAAATTCCAGAACTGGATTAAGTCCCTGTGACGGAAGCCCGCGAGCGGGCTTCCGGTGGTCTGCTTCGGGCTGGTGGCTTGCCGCTCAGTCGGCTTTGCCGTCATAGGTCTTGAGGAAGGTGGCTCCGGCGGAGATATCGGGGGTCATCGAACGATCCTGATCGAGGAAAGGCACCTTTTCGCGGAAGGCATCGTGAAGCTTTGCCGTCGCGGTGGCGAGCCGCCGTTCCGGATGTTCCTTCAGGCGCAGGTCGGCAGCCTGGGCCGCGTGCATCAGTTCCATCGACAGGACGGTGAAGCTGTCGTCAATCTGCTGGCGCACCCGCTCGACGACGTAAGGGGCGTTGGTGCCGACGTCTTCCACACCGCCCGCGATGGGACGTGAGTCGAACGAGGTCGGCTGCGCCAGCGAGCGGGCTTCCGCGGCAATCGCCATCAGCGGCGCTTCCACGACCAGGAAGGCATGATGGGTGTTTTCCGTGCCGAGATAACGCGGCAGTTTCGTGTGGGTTGGATTGTTCAGCTTCAGGACGCGCTCGGACGATGCCGTGGCATGATGCGCCAGCACGATGCCCAGCTCCTCGAACGAAATGACCCACGGCAGCGGCTCGAAATTTGCCGTGGGCAACACCGCGCCGCCCTGGACGTAACCCCTGCGGGCCTGGGGCAGGTCGGACTTCGGCTCGACACCTATGGCAATGCCTGGATTATCATCCGACGAGTTGATCTGGATCTCAACAAGCGCCTTGGTCCTGGCCAAGCTGTCGGCAAAGCTGCCGAGCAGGTATGGCGCGGTGCGGAAGCTCAGCGGGTCCTGCAGGATGCGCTTTTCATCGGCCTGCCACAGATAGCTGCCGGCGAGCACATCGCGAAGTCCGGAAGTCGAATTCACGTAGCTTGGAAACGGCCTCAGGGCCGCGACATCTTCCAGAAGCGGGGAAACGTTTCCGTTCAACCCTTCCAGGCTGAGACCGTAGACCAACTGCGAGGTTTCCAGCAGCTGTTCGGCATCGTGGATGGCGATGGAGGCCAGTGCCGCGGCGTAGGCGTTGGAACTCAGGATCGCCAGCCCGTCCTTGCCGAACGGCTTCAGCGGTTCGATGCCGGCTTCGTCCAGCGCCTGCTTGGCGGGCATGCGGCGGTCCTTGTAATAGACCTCGCCTTCACCCAGCATGGCCAGGCCGATATGGCTGAGCAGCGTCATGTCTGCCTGGCCGACGGAGCCGCGCGACGGCATCACCGGCGTGATGCCTTTGTTCAGGAATGCGACGAGCATCTCGACGACATGTGGCTGAACGCCCGGGCCGCCCGTCAGGATATTGTTCAGGCGAACCGCCATCGCGGCACGAACGACCGGAACCGCGGTGTCAGGACCGACGCCGACGGAATGGGCGCGCAGCAGCCCCTCGTTGAACTCCCGCGAAGCCTCCATCAGTTCAGGCGTCAGTTCGCCCTTGGCGTCGACCATCTTGCGGTCCTTGTTCCAGCCGACGCCGACGGTCAGGCCGTAGATTTCCTGCCCTTCCTTTGCGCCCTGCAGGAGCACGGCATAGGCACGCTTGACCTTGTCGAGGCTTTCGTCGCTGACCGAGACGTTTTCTCCGTTGGCCACGCGAACGATCATTTCGGGCGTGGCGTCGTGGCCGCTCAAAGCCACATCCGCGAGGGCAGTGCCGGACAGGAGCAGGACGATGCCGATCGTTCCGGATAGAAGGCGCAGGCTTTTCATGAGTATCCCCTGAAGTTGTTTCGGGGGGACTATCGAAAGTTAGAAACACGCCCGCAAATGATGAGTTTTTACGTCCACTTGAACAAAATTCATGACCTTGGCAGCTTATGCTGACCCATCCGGCAAGCGTCCAGCCTGCCCGCCAGGCTTAAGGAGAGCATTTTCATGGCCCAGTTCATCAACAGGCGCGAAGACGTCGTCACCGAGGCGATCGACGGCGTGCTCGCTCTCTCCGGCGGCGCGCTGACCCGTCTCGACGGCTATCCGCATATCCGCGTCGTTCTGCGCAGCGACTGGGACAAGTCCAAGGTGGCGATCGTCTCTGGCGGCGGCTCCGGCCACGAGCCGGCCCATGTAGGCTTCGTCGGCAGGGGCATGCTGACGGCGGCCGTCTGCGGCGACGTCTTCGCCTCGCCCAGCGTCGATGCGGTGCTCGCAGGCATCCTGGCCGTCACCGGTCCGGCCGGCTGCCTGCTCATCGTCAAGAACTACACCGGTGACCGGCTGAATTTCGGCCTCGCCGCCGAGCGCGCGCGGGCTTTTGGCCTCAACGTCTCCATGGTGATCGTCGGCGACGACATCGCGCTGCCCGACCAGCCGCAGGCGCGCGGCGTCGCCGGCACGCTGTTCGTGCACAAGATCACCGGCGCGCTCGCCGAACGTGGCGCCGACCTCGACGCAGTGACGGCCGCCGCCAAGCGCGTCATCGCCGGCACGCGCTCCATCGGCATGTCGCTAGACACCTGCCGCGTGCCCGGCTCGCCGAAGGAAGACCGCATTCCTGAAGGCAAGGCCGAACTCGGCCTCGGCATCCATGGCGAGGCCGGCGTAGACCAGATCGACTTCGCCGGCGCCCGTGCCGCGGTCGCGAGCATGGCCGACAGGCTGGCGGCCGTCATGGGCGAGGGGCAGCATGTGGCGCTGATAAACAATCTTGGCGGCACCTCGGTCGTGGAAATGTCGGTGCTCGGGCATGATCTCCTCGGCTCCTCCGTGGGCGCAAGGATCAGCCACGCGGTCGGTCCGGCTCCGCTGATGACCTCGCTCGACATGCAGGGCTTTTCGATCTCGGTCTTTGCCGCCAATGCGGCCGAGCTGGAACTGTTGAAGGCACCCGTGCCGATGGTTGCCTGGCCGGGCGTCTCCGAGGTCCGGCCCATTGCCGTTGCCGCCTTGCCGGACGGCTTGACGCCGATCATGCCGATGCCGTCCAATCATGCGGCGACACGCGCTTTCCTGATCGACTGCTGCAACGTGCTGATCGCCGCGGAGCAGGACCTCAACGCCCTCGACGCCAAGTCCGGCGACGGCGATACCGGCTCGACCTTGGCCGGGGCGGCGAGTGCGTTGATCAACGCCATCGACCGCCTGCCGCTGTCGGATCACACGCAACTCCTGCGTGCCATCGGCCTGGAACTCAGCCAGACGATGGGTGGCTCGTCCGGCGTGCTGCTTGCCATTTTCTTCGCCGCTGCCGGTGATGGCGCATCGAGCGGCCTGCCGATACGCGAGGCGCTGCGGGCCGGGCTCGCCCGCATGCAGGAGATCGGTGGCGCCCATATCGGCGATCGCACCATGGTGGATGCGCTCGCGCCCGCGCTCGAAGCGCTTGGCGAGGGCATGACCGCCGCCGCCGTTGCCGCCCGCCAGGGCGCGAACTTCACCGCGACGCTCACCCGCGCCAAGGCGGGCCGCGCCGCCTACATCAACGCCCGACAGCTCGAAGGTCACGTCGACCCCGGCGCCGAGGCGGTGGCAAGGCTGTTCGAGCATCTGGCGGCCCAGCCATCGCCTGCTGGTCGCTTGTGACCGAAGTCACGCTGCCGGCGATGTTGTCGAGGCTTTCAATTCGGCAGTCTTGATTTCCACCCAGGAGATGCCGAAGGTCCGCGAGAGCGTTTCCGTTTTTCACGGAAACGCGGAAGCGCTCTAACTCTTTGTTTTTGCGTAATTCCGGACGCAAAATCGCTGCGCACTTTTGCTGGAATTACTCCAGCGTCGAAACAGGGATGAACGACATGGCCACCTTTATCCTGATCGCCGGAGGCTGGCAGGGCGGCTGGGTCTACCAGAAGGTGGCCGAATTGCTGACCGCGCACGGGCATAAGGCTTTACCGATCACGCTTTCGGGGCTTGGCGACGTTCCGGCCCCGACGGCCAATCTTGAAACCCACATCGGTGAGGTCGCCGCCATCGTGAAGGGGCAGCGCGACGATCTGGTTCTTGTCGGACAGTCCTATGGCGGCATGGTGGTCAGCGGCGCGGCGGATGCCGAGCCATCACAGATCAAGGCATTGGTCTATGTCGATGCCTATGTGCCCGATACCGACGACTCCGTCTGGTCGCTGACGACACCCCGGTTTCGGGACATGTTCATCGCGGGTGCGAAGACTGATGGACTGAACTGCATGCCGCCGCCCAAAATGGACCCGCGCTGCCGGCCGCAGCCGATGGGAACGTTTCTCCAGGCCGTCACACTCAGCGGCCGCTGGCGCGAGGTGCCGCGCAAGACTTTCGTCGGCGCACATGGCTGGGATGGAAGCCCGTTCCTCGACCTTTATCGGCGCTTGAGCGGCGATCCGGAGTGGTCGACCTTTTCCCTCGATTGCGGGCACAATGTAGCCCGGCTGCAGCCGGAGGCCCTGACCGAGATATTGCTGGCTCAGCTTTGACCCAATGCGTTGAAGAAACGCTCTAAAGCGCCTTCACCACCACCGCCTGCGGCTGCTCGATCTCGAGCGGGTTGCGCAGCGGCAGGCCGAATTCCGGCGCCTCGATCTCGAACACGTCGTCGGCCTCGGCGCGTATGCCGTCCGCGAAGGAGAGCGTTGCGGTGCCGAACATGTGCACGTGCACATCGCCGGGCCGGCGAAACAGCGCATATTTGAAATGGTGGTGTTCGAGATTGGCGATCGTGTGCGACATGTTGGTTTCGCCCGACAGGAACGGCTTCTGCCACAGTTCCTTGCCGTCGCGCAGGATGCGCGATGTACCGCGGATATCGGCCGGCAAGTCGCCGATCAGGATCTCCGGGCCGAAGGACGCATTCCTCAGTTTCGAATGGGCGAGATAGAGATAGTTCACCCGTTCGGTGACGTGATCGGAGAACTCGTTCGACAGCGCAAAGCCGACGCGGAACGGTTGGCGATCGTCGCCGATCACATAGATGCCGGCGATCTCCGGCTCTTCGCCGGCGTCTTCGGCGAAGGCTGGCGAGAGCAGGGCCGCTCCCGGCGCCACCGCCATCGTGCCGTTGCCCTTGTAGAACCACTCCGGTTGCACGCCGGTCTGGCCCGCGGCCGGCTTGCCCGCTTCCAGGCCCATGCGGAACATCTTCATGGAATCGGTGAGTTGCTCTTCGCCCTCCGCGTTGAGCTTCTTGTGCATGGCGTCGCGTGCGGCGGCAGAGCCGAGATGTGTGAGGCCGGTGCCGGTGAGGTGCAGATGCGCCGGGTCGGGATGGTTGATCGGCGACAGCAGCCGGCCCTTGCGGTAGAGCCCTTCGAGGTCGACCGTGTCGGCGAGGCCTTTCTTCTCGATCAGCGCTTCCAGCCCAGTGCCCGTGCGCGCCGCTTCCGTCGCCAGCGAATAGACGCTGCGGGCGCCTGTGACAATGCGGGCCTTGCCGCCGTTGCGCGCCACGACACGAATGGCGTCGCTCTCGTCGAGAAACTGGGAGATCAGCATGATGGCCCTCTTTCTGTCGTGCCGGGTTCCTGAAAACCCGACAAAATTCGTCCTTCACGGGCCGGTTGGCGGTCCGCGTTCAAGTCGTCCGTTCGGATGTTGCCCGCGGGGCTTCGCTGCCCCGACTATGCGGCCGGTTACCGGCCCGCGAGCTGTCCCGTCTTTCGGTCGGAGCGGAAGATCCGCTCCATTTTCTCTGTTTGCCCGGCCTAGGCTTTTTTCTTGTTGTAGAGGTCGAAGGCGACAGCGCCGAGCAGCACAAGGCCCTTGATGACCTGCTGCCAGTCGATGTTGATGCCCATGATGCCCATGCCGTTGTTCATGACGCCCATGATGAAGGCGCCGATGACCGCACCGGCCACTTCGCCGACACCGCCCATCGCCGAAGCGCCGCCCACGAACACCGCGGCGATCACGTCGAGCTCCATGCCGGCGCCTGCCTTCGGCGTCGCCTGGTTGAGGCGCGCGGCATAGATCAGGCCGGCCAGTGCCGCCAGCATGCCCATGATGACGAAGACGTAGAAGGTGAGCCGCTCGGTCTTGATGCCGGAAAGAGCAGCCGCCTTGATGTTGCCGCCCATGGCGAAGATGCGTCGGCCGAAGGTCATGCGCTTGGTGATGAATACGAACAGCGCCGTCAGGATGCCCATCACGATCAGCACATTGGGCAGGCCCCGGTAGGACGCGAACTTGTACATCAGGAACATGATGATGACGGCCATGATGGCGTTCTTGACCAGGAACAGGCCGAAGGGCTCGGTGTCATGGCCGTGGCGTTCCTGCGCGCGCCGCGTGCGCATGGCGAGATAGAACATCAATGCCACGATCAGCACGCCGATCACCATGGTGGTCGAATGAAGCGCGATGCCGGTGTTGGGGATGGCGTTGCCCGAGGCATTGAGCGCCGGCGCAACGATCGTCCATCGGCCGATGAGGTCGGGGATGAAGCCGGCCGACAGCATCTGGAATTCGGTCGGGAAGGGGCCGACGGAGCGGCCGCCGAGCAGGGCGAGCAGTAGACCCTTGAACACCAGCATCCCGGCCAGCGTCACGATGAAGGACGGGATCTTCATATAGGCGACGAAGTAGCCCTGCGCCCCGCCGATGACGGCGCCGACCGCGATGCAGGCCACCGCGGCAAGCAGCGGGTTCCACCCGTAGTCCACCATCAGCACCGCTGCGACCGCGCCGACGAAGCCGGCGACGGACCCGACCGAAAGATCGATATGGCCGGCCACGATGACCAGCAGCATGCCGAGCGCCATCACGATGATGTAGGAGTTCTGCAGCACCACATTGGTGAGGTTGACCGGCAGGAACAGGATGCCGTTGGTCATCACCTGGAAGAACACCATGATGATGATCAGGGCCAGCACCAGCCCGTATTCGCGCAGGTTCTCCTTCAGCGCATCGCGCATGGACTGCCTGGCCGGAGCCGCTTCGGCGGGCGTTGCGGTTTCCGTTGTCATGATGCCGCTTTCTCCTCCCCGCGGACGATCGCCCGCATGATCTTTTCCTGGCTGGCCTCGTGTCCGGCGAGTTCGCCGACGATGCGGCCCTCGTTGAGCACATAGATGCGGTCGCAGATGCCGAGCAGCTCCGGCATCTCGGACGAGATGACCAGTATGCCTTTGCCCTCATCGGCCAGCTTGTTGATGATGGTGTAGATTTCGTATTTGGCGCCGACGTCGATGCCGCGCGTCGGCTCGTCGAGGATCAGCACGTCGGGATTGGAAAACAGCCATTTCGACAGCACCACCTTCTGCTGGTTGCCGCCCGAAAGGTTGCCGGTGACCTGGTAGACGCTGGAGGAGCGGATGTTGGTACGCTTGCGGAATTCTTTGGCGACTTTCAGCTCGTTCATGTCGTCGATGACACCGGCTTTCGAGGAGACGCCCGGCAGATTGGCGATCGTCACATTGTGCTTGATGTGGTCGATCAGGTTGAGGCCGTAGGTCTTGCGGTCCTCCGTGGCATAGGCGAGGCCGGCGGCCACCGCCTTCTCCACCGTCGTCGTGTCGGCGGTCTTGCCGTGCAGCAGCACCTCGCCGCTTACTTTGGTGCCGTAGCTGCGGCCGAACACGCTCATGGCGAATTCCGTGCGGCCGGCGCCCATCAGGCCGGCGATGCCGACGACCTCGCCCTTGCGCACCGACAGGTTGATGCCCTTGATGATCTGGCGGTCGGGGTGCAGCGGATGGTGCACGACCCAGTCCTTCACCTCGAAGATGGTCTCGCCGATCCTCGGCGTACGCGTCGGATAACGGTCTTCCATGGTACGGCCGACCATGGAGGTGATGATGCGGTCCTCGCTGACGTCGTCGCGATCCATAGTCTCGATGGTGCGGCCGTCGCGGATGACGGTGACGCGGTCGGCCACCTTCTTCACTTCGTTGAGCTTGTGCGAGATCAGGATCGCCGTCATGCCCTGGCGCTTGAATTCCAGCAAAAGGTCGAGCAGCGCCTGGCTGTCCTTCTCGGAAAGGCTGGCGGTCGGCTCGTCCAGGATCAGCAGCCTGACTTCCTTCGACAGCGCCTTGGCGATCTCCACCAGTTGCTGCTTGCCGACGCCTATATTGGTGATCAGCGTGTCCGGATTTTCGTTGAGGCCGACGCGCGCCAGCAGCTTCTTGGCGCGACTGCGCGCCGAGTGCCAGTCGATGACGCCGAAGCTGGCCTGTTCGTTGCCGAGGAAGATGTTCTCGGTGATCGACAGGAGCGGCACCAGCGCCAGCTCCTGGTGGATGATGACGATGCCGACGCGCTCGCTGTCATGGATGCCGTTGAAGCGGCATTCCTGACCGTCGAAATGGATTTCGCCTTCATAGCTGCCATGGGGATAGACGCCGGAAAGCACCTTCATCAGCGTCGACTTGCCGGCGCCGTTCTCGCCGACGATGGCGTGGATCTCGCCTTCCTGGACGTTGAGATTGACGTCCTGCAGGGCTTTCACCCCGGGAAACGTCTTGGTGATGCCGCGCATCTCCAGAATGGTTTTTGCCATCGCCGAACCCGATGCCTGTGGAGCCAGCCCGTGAGAGCCGGTTTCCCATGATACAGAACGGCCCGAGAGCCTAAAAGGGGCTGCTGAAAAGAGGCTCCGCGCCCCGGTACAACCGGCGCGCGGAGCCAAGCCGAGCCTGATTATTTCAGGTCTTCTGCCTTGATGTAGCCGGACTTGACCAGCAGCTCTTCGTAGTTCGACTTGTCGACTTCGACCGGCTTCAGGAGCACGGACGGAACCACCTTGACGCCGTTGTTGTAGGTCTTGGTGTCATTGATCTGCGAGGGCTCCTTGCCCTGCATTACCTGGTCGACCACCTCTGCGGTCACCTTGGCGAGTTCGCGGGTGTCCTTGTAGACGGTGGAATACTGTTCGCCGGCGATCATCGCCTTCACCGAAGGCACTTCGGCGTCCTGGCCGGAAATGATCGGCCATGGCTGGTCGGCCGTGCCGTAGCCGACGCCGCGCAGCGAGGAGATGATGCCGCGCGACAGACCGTCATAAGGCGCCAGCACAGCATCGACGCGGCTGCCGTCCGAATAGTTGGCCGACAGGATGTTGTCCATGCGGGCCTGGGCTACCGCCGCATCCCAGCGCAGCGTGCCGACCTTCTCCATGCCCATCTGGCCCGACTTCACGACGAGGTCGCCCTTGTCGATGAGCGGCTGCAGCACCGACATGGCGCCGTCGTAGAAGAAGAAGGCGTTGTTGTCGTCCGGCGAGCCGCCGAACAGCTCGATGTTGAACGGACCCTTCTTCTCCGGATAGCCGAGGCCCTTGAGGATCGAGTTGGCCTGCAGGACGCCCACCTGGAAATTGTCGAAGGTGGTGTAGTAGTCGACGTTGCCGCTCTGCTTGATGAGGCGGTCATAGGCGATGACCTTCACGTTCTGTTCAGCGGCTTTCTTCAGCACGTCGCTCAGTGTGGTGCCGTCGATCGAAGCAACGATCAGGGCCTTCGGCCCCTTGGTCACCATGTTCTCGATCTGCGCGAGCTGGTTCGGGATGTCGTCTTCCGCATACTGCAGATCGGCCTTGTAGCCCTTGGCTTCCAGCGCCTTCACCAGCTCGTTGCCGTCGCTGATCCAGCGCAGCGAGGACTTGGTGGGCATGGCGATGCCGACAAGGCCCTTGTCTTCGGCGTGCGCGCCGAAGGTCATGGCCGCGAAACCGATCGCCACCGTGGCGACCAACGTCTTCATGAGCTTCACTGTTCTCTCCCTAAGTTGAAGAATGCCGCGCGACGCTTTCCCGCCCGCGCAATCCCGCCGATGGCGGGTCTGTCAATCCCTGCTAACCTCCCAATCGCCTCGTGCCGCCATCAGCCGTCCTTTGGCGCCGGCTAAGGGCGCGGCAACGAGCGCGCGAAGGGTGGTTCCCTTTGACATAACTGTCAAATTCGATCTTCGCTGTTTGATATATCGAAAATGGTATATCTGTTCGGCAGTCGGGAAGGAGGAGGGGCGTATGGATAGTCAGCGGGATGGCATTGGCCGTGGAGAGGGCGCGGCACTCCTGCACAGCGGGCTCAGCCTGCGCCACATGCGCATGATCGTCGCCCTCGACGATCATGGCCGCGTCAGCGCCGCGGCCCAGGTGATGAACATCTCGCAGCCGGCCGCTTCGCGCATGATCGCCGAGATGGAGGCCATTCTCGATGTGACGCTGTGCGAACGCCTGCCGCGCGGCATCGCGATGACGCCTTACGGCAAGACGCTGGCCAGGCGGGCGCGCATCATCCTGATCGAAATGCGCGAGGCCGACCGCGAGATCGCCGAACTGAAGGCGGGCAAGGGCGGTTCGGTGTTCCTCGGCGCGGTGACGGCGCCAGCCATCGAGCTGGCCGTGCCGGCTATCCGCGAGATCCGCCGGCTTTATCCGCGCATGGAGATCACCATGCAGGTCGAGACCAGCAATGTGCTGGCGCGCGAGCTGATCGCCATGCGCCACGACTTCATCATCGCCCGTGTGCCGGACGACCTCAATCCGCGCCTGTTCGAAAGCCGCGTCATCGGCATCGAGAAGGCCTGCCTGATCGTGCGGCGCGGCCACCCGCTGATGGCAAACAAAACGGTGCGGCTCGAAGAGACCGCCGGTTATGACTGGGTGTTCCAGTCGGGCTCCTCGCCGTTGCGCCAGGCGATGGAAGCGAATTTCCTCAACCGCAACATCACCTTGCCGGAGCGCATCTTCAACACCAGTTCGCTGCTTCTGACGCTGGTGATGGTGGCGCAGTCGGATGCGGTCGCGCCTGTCTCGGTGCAGGTGGCGAAATTCATCCAGGGGCCTGAAGGCCTTGGCGGCGCGATCGACGTGCTGCCGACGGATTTCGACATCGAGGTCCGACCCTATTCGCTGATCACCATGAAGCAGCGCGTGCTCTCGCCCGCTGCCAAGATGCTCTACGACTTCATCCTGCGGGAGGTCAGCTGAGAGATCGATTTGAAACGACCTCTGCGGCGCTTGTAGATGTTCGGGCCGGGAAACCTCGTCCGCCGCCTGCCTTGCCTGTCGGCGCTCGATGCCGTAGCGATGCCTGCATGACGGCAACGCGGCACGGCACACAGGCGCTGGCGCAGAGACTTCTCTGCGTCCTCCTCGCGCTGTTCTTCTGGCAGTACGGACAGCCCGGTGGTGTCACTGTCGCCTCCGATGGCCTGCCGCAAGTATCGGTTGCCAAGCCCGACCTGAAATTCGGGTTGCCGAACAAGGCGCCGGCGCTCGCCCTGGAGAGTGCGCGGTCGATCCGCGCGAAGTTCCATGCATCGGCCTTCGATGCGATCGTGCCAGGTCCGGATGCATTGGAAGCGCCTGCGCTGTCTTCCCGCATCATCCAGTGGGCCTCGTATGACGTCGGCGGACAGAAGCCCGAGCGCCCGCAGGTTCGCGACCCGCCAGCGCCAGCGGCCTAGGCCTTCAGGGCCTGCATCCCACATTTCCGATTTTCATGCGCGCTGCTTTTCCGGCAGCTGCGCAAACACGGGCATTTCGAATGAACCGTATCATCACTCCGTACTCGCTGTTCGGCGTCGCGGTCGCGACGCTGCTTCTCACAGCCAAGCTCCTCATCTCGGTCGGCGTCATCCACTGGGTGATCGCAGCGTTGCTCGGTCTGCCGTTGTGGCCGCAACTCATCCTGGCCGGCATCCTGGCCGTTCCGACACTGATCCTGATCTGGAGGATCGTCTGGCTCTGCTATGAGGCCGAGACCAGTCCAGAGAACAACTGAAGCAACTTCCGCCCCGGTTCGCCGGGGCGGGCTTTTGTGCTACAGGCCCCACGGATGCTTCGGCGTGGGATCGCCGAGGGGGTCGTGAAGGTCATCCACTTCCGGAAAAAGTTCCTTGAGGCCCATCTGGCTCATCGCAGCCGAAGACTTTGCCTCGAGTTGCGCGGCATTCTCTCTTGCCCAGTCGACCAGGCGAGCGATTTCGGGTTCGCTTTGAGTTGCCGGCGACGCCCATTCGGCCCATTCGCGGATTTTTGCCGCTCTTTCGTAGTCCGAGATGCAGGCATCCAGAAGATTGAGACGATGCTCGTCACGTTCCTTGCGCCGCAGGGCGAGAAACCTGCGCCGCTGCAGTGCGGTTTGTTCGATCGTAAGGGACAAGGCTTCCATTGCGCGTGCTCCTGCTAAGACATGCAGGATCTAGTTCAGCAATTCTGGGTCAAGCAGCCACCCGTTTCTTGCTCGAATTTGGGAAACGCCAAGTAGATCCCTTTGCCGAACGTATGTTGCATGAAACGGGTGGGTCGTCGGATGAATTCTTGCGATGATTGCTTCCATTCAACTGAGGAGGCTGCGCAAATGATACCGTTCCTTTTGGCAATCAACAGTCATGCCGCCGCGCGTGGCGAAGGGCTGCATACCGAATTCACCAAACACTATGCGCAGTTGCTGCGAATGGCAGGGGGGCGAGCCGAAACTCAACGCTTCGTCAGGTTGCCGAAACCGACAGCGCGGCAAAGTTCCTGACGGTCAACATCGTCCGCCCGGTCAGATGCCGTGGGGCCGCCCCTTAAACAAGGCGATATGCGTTCGACGTCGGCGCTTCGACGAGGGCTACAGGTCTCGCAGTTCCGGACGCAACCTGTGCCTTTCGCTTGCGCCAGGCGGCGATGGGCAGTGCGTTGACTGGCGAGTTCTCCTGGATTTCGACAATCGCCATCTCGAAGACCGGCGAGACTTCGAAGAAGGAGCGCCCTTGGCTCAGCCGTCGGCGAGCGCTGCCGTCATGGCCATGAGCCGCACGTCGCTTGGTGTCATGGCATAGCGAAGGCGGAACTGTCGGTAGAATGTCGACGGTTCCGTGAACCCGCTTTCGAATGCGATGTCCGCAATCTTTCGCAGCGCCTGCCGGCGATCGGTCAGGCAGCCGTGGACATGGGCGAGCCTCTGATCTGTCACATAGTCGGAAAAGCTCGTGCCGTCCTCCGCGAAGAGCTGACGGATGTATCGGCTGCTGATTGCGAATTTCCGGGATATCTGTTCCGCGCTGAGCCCCGGATCATGAAGATTGCGGGCGACATATTGCTTGATCGCTGCCAAACGGGCGGCGCGCACGCCGGGCGGCATGGCGCCGCGAATGGCGCCCAGCGAGACTGCCAGCAGATCGGTCACATGCCGGGTGATCATCGGAGCCAGTGCTGCCGGCGCGTCCATCTGCTGGAGCGACCAGAGATAGTTGAAGAGCAGGCGATGGGCCGGCTGCGACCTGCCGATGCCGTCCGGAGCGACATCGTCGAGATGTTTCACCAGCGGCGCCAGCAGTGACCGCTTGAGCTGGAGCGCCATCGTCCATCTCGAATCCTCGGTCCAGATCGAGAACCTGCGGTCCATGGGCACCAGTGCAGCCGTCCCCGGCCTGGTTTCGAAATCTCCCCGGCCCGGCATGTTGAGACGATAGCCGCCCCGATTCCACGTCAGGATGATGTCGTCATTGTTGTCGTCCATGAGCTCGGGTGTCCGCTCCCACGTCATCGGAGAGACCGAACCCTTGGTGCACATCATGCCGGGCATGATCAGCGTCTTTGCATTGAACTGCAGCGACTGGTCGCGCTGCGGCTTGAGCAGCAACCGCATCTGGATGCGGCCGTAGAAATCCCGGATGAACTCGTCCCGACGCCGTTCGGGAAGATCATCCGCGCTGAACGTTGCAACACTGTCCGATTCTGGCGGCACTGCCCTGTCCCCCCTCAGGATCCGCGGGCGAAAGGTGATCGAAAGACTTCGAAGTTGCAAGAGCCGCCGCTTCGAAGTCGGCGCACAGTTCCGTCCCTGCAACAACGACTTCCGTCTCCCCGACACGGTTGCGGATTTTCTTTGCTAGCACTGCCGGAAAGCGGCGCCCCAAGCCAGGAAGTGGGGATCCTGCGGTTGTCGATCGCTGGGTGGAGCGCTGCAGGGGACACAGAGAATCATTCGAGGGTCACATATGACGCAGCCATGTCGGGGAGTGGAACCGGCGAAAGCCTTGACGGGTGCCGGTGCACGGGACCGGGCGAGCCTGCTGTTGAATGCAGCTCGCAAGACGGCCTTGCTGGCAACGAGCGCGCTTGCCGTGACAGCGCTTTCGGGCATGCCTGTTCTTGCGCAGACCGCCTGGACCGGGCCGAATTCGCCGGACTGGTTCGATCCCGGCAACTGGAGCGCCGGCGTGCCGAACAATGCAATCAATGCCGAGATCGACACGGTGGCCAACTACCTTCCGTTCATCGGGGGCGGTCCGGCTCAGGCGCTCAACACCTTCGTGGGGCTGTCAGCGCACGGTGTCTTGACCATTCAGAACGGCGGCAGCCTCGCCGACGAGCGCGGCATCATCGGCCACAACGCGAATTCGCTCGGAGGGGTTACCGTCATCGGCAATGGTGCGTCCTGGACGAATTCCGTCTACCTGATCGTCGGCAATTTCGGAGAAGGCTCCCTGTCCGTCGTCAATGGCGGCACCGTCTCCGCCAATGATGCTTATGTCGGCCTCGGGGCCAATGCCTCCGGCCTCGCGACCATTACCGGAGCCGACGCGCTGTTGACCGTCACCGGAGGCTTCGTGATCGGCAACTCCGGCTTCGGCACGGTCAACATCGACACGGGCGGCAAGGTCGTCTCGTCCGGCGCCGATATCGGCTATTTCGCGGGCTCATTGGGCACCGTCAACGTGACGGGCAACGGCTCGCTCTGGGAAAGTCTGGGCATCCTCACCGTCGGCAAGTCGGGGGAGGCGGTGGTCAACGTCCAGGACGGTGGCCAGATAAGCAGCGAACACAGCTTCTTCGCCGACGAGGCCAGCAGCACCGTCGACGCGTTCGTCGGCGGCCCGGGGGCGAAGTGGACCACGACCGGCAATTTCCTCGTCGGTGTCAGGGGCGAGGCGGATGTCGTCGTTCACGCCGGCGGCATCGTGGAAGCCACCAGCAGCGTCATCGGCTTCGACGCAGGCTCGTCCGGTCTGGTCGTCGTCACCGATGCGGGCTCGGCCTTTTCGATCACGGACGGGATCCACGTGGGCGGCGACGGCGAAGGCGGTCTCGTCGCGATTGCCGGCGGCGTGGTGCAGAGCAGTGAAGGGATGCTGGCGAGCACTCAGGCTTCGTTCGGTGGTGCGCTCGTGTCCGGCAGCGGCTCGGCCTGGCTGAACAGCGGTTCGCTCATTGTCGCCAATAGCGGCTCGGCCGAACTTTATGTCGAGGATGGCGGTCTGATGACCAGTGCCGGCGCCGAGATCGGGCGTTTCAGCGCGGGTGTTGGGAGTGTCAGCATCACCGGCGCAGGCTCAATCTGGGACAATTCGGGCGATCTCCATGTCGCCGGCGAGGGCAAGGGCGAACTGAGCATTGCCGAGGATGCCTTCGTGAAGGTGACCGGCACGACCTTCGTCGGGACGGCAGCCGGCTCTTTCGGCATCGCGAATATCGGCGCTGCCTTGGGGCAGGCACCGTTGTCTCCCGGCAAGCTTGAAACCCAAAAGGTCGCCTTTGGCCAGGGCAACGGCGCTCTCGTTTTCAACCACACGGCTACGGACTACCTCTTCGCACCGGCGATCGAAGGCGCGGGCACGATCGCGGTGTTGTCGGGCAGCACAACCCTCAGCGCCGACTCGAGCGGTTTCACGGGCCAGGCGATCATCGACGGCGGCGCTACCCTTGTCGTGAACGGCAGGCTGGGCGGCACGCTCCATGTGCTCGCCGCTGCCCGGCTCATGGGTTCAGGCACGGTCGGTTCGACCACGATCGCCGCTGGAGGCACCGTCGCCCCCGGCAATTCCATCGGCACGTTGAATGTTGCGGGCGGCGTGACCTTCGGCGCGGGGAGCATCTACGAGGTGGAAGTCGATCCGGCAGGAACGGGCGCGGACTTGATCCACGCCACCGGCAAGGCAACCCTCAACGGCGGAACGGTCAGGCATGTGGGTCTTGGTGGCACCTACAAGCCTTTCGCGACCTATGAGATCCTCGCCGCCGACGGCGGTGTTTCCGGGACCTTCGCCGGCGTGGCTTCGGATTTCGCCTTTCTCGATCCGCAGCTGACTTACGATCCGGACAGCGTCTTCCTCACCCTTGTGCGTAACGACACCTCCTTTTGCGGGATCGGGGTGACCCCGAACCAGTGTGCGACGGGCGACGGCGTGGAAAGTCTGGGAGCGGGCAGTCAGCTCTATGACTGTGTGGTCATGCTGGACGAAGGCACCGCGCGCAATGCGTTCGATCAGCTTTCCGGCGAGATCCATGCCTCGGTCGGTGGCGCCCTTCTCGAAGACAGCCGCTTCGTCCGCGACGCGGCCACCGCCCGGATCCGCGCCTCGTTCAAGGATAGCAGCCCCGTCCTGTCGCGACATGGCCTTGGCGAAGGAGTGGGCACGCTGGCCGCTGTCGGCGTGGAACAGCCGGCCGCTTGGGTCCATGCCTTCGGCGCATGGGGACAGATTGACGGCGACGGGAATGCGGCTGCGCTGGATCGCAACATGGGCGGCGTGCTGATCGGTGCCGATGCGACCGCGTTCGAGAACTGGCGCCTCGGCGTGCTTGCCGGCTACAGCCGTTCCACCTTCGATGTCGACGCCCGCGCCTCGTCGGCCTCTGCAAACAGCTACAGCCTTGGGCTCTATGGCGGCAGACAATGGGGTGCGCTCGGCCTGAGAGCGGGAGCCGTCTATAGCTGGCACTCGATCGAAACCAGCCGCTCCGTCGCCTTTCCGGGTTTTGCCGACCAACTCTCCGCGGACTATGACGCGGCGACGGCCCAGGCCTTCGGCGAGCTTGGTTACGAGATCGATCGCGGGCCCATTGCCTTCGAACCTTTTGCCGGCGTCGCCCATGTGAATGTCCATACCGACGGCTTCAATGAAAAGGGCGGGGCAGCCGCCCTGAGGAGCTCCAGCTCCAATGCCGATGTCACCTTCACCACTCTTGGCCTGCGGGCTTCGACCGTGTTCGGGCTCGGCGGGATAGAGGCCACGGCCCGGGGCATGCTCGGTTGGCGCCATGCATTTGGTGACGACACACCGGCATCCACCTTCGCCTTTGCAGGAAGCGATGCCTTCGCAATCGCGGGAGTTCCGATTGCCAGGGACGCCGCCGCCGTCGAGGCGGGGCTCGACTTCGCCCTATCGTCGTCAGCTACTTTGAGCGTATCATACAACGGTCAGTTCGGATCGGCCCTGAGCGATCATAGCGCGAAGGCCAACTTGGCGGTCAGGTTCTAGGCGATGGCGGAACAGAGCTCCCTCTCCCCGCAACTGGAAACGGAACAGGCAAGCCTCGTCGTTCGGCGCGTCGCCACCATCGCATTGCTGGCGGTGCTGCTGGGATTCGCCATGCAAGGCCTGATCCTTGGCGCCAAGCTGCTCGCAGGCGGTCCCTTTCCGGGAACGAAGCTCTTCGTCGACCTGACGCAAGGGGTCACATGGTCCCTGCTCGTCTGCGCCGGCGTCGGGATCGGGACCTCGATCATGAAGATCCGGGCGGCGCTGGCCGGGTTGGTCGCTGCGCTGTTTGCGCCGATCGCCTTGGCGGTCGCGAAATCCGTCCAGAAGGTGATGGCCAGCGCCATCGGAGTTGTCGATCAGCCGGCTGCGCTGTCGCTGGTCACCATCAGCGCGATGAGGGCGGTGGAGTACGGCATCCTGGGCTGGGTATTGGCTTCACTGGTGCAGAAGGAAGTGAAGAGCGCTTCCGCCTATCTCGGCGCGGGCTCCACCGTGGGTATCGTCTTCGGAGGAGCGATCGCGGCGCTGGGTTATCATGCGGCGAGCCTCGGCGGACAGAGCCCGGCCAGCGCCCAGGTTGCAGCCAGCCTGGTCAACGAGATCGTCTCGCCGATCGGGTGCGCCCTGGTAATCTATTGCGGTCAATTGGTCGGCCGCAATGTCAGCATGCTTTCTGGCCGCGGCTAAGGGCCAGCCTTGCATCAGACGCGCGGCATGTGCCTTATGCCTGGAGGGCATCTTCCACGACCCGCGCCAAATGCCGCTGGTACGAATAGCCGGAGGAGACAGCCAGGCGCGTCAGGTGCAGCTCATGTTCCTGCAATTTGTTCGCGATAAGCAGGGCTACGACCGCAGCGCGGGCATCGCCGTCCGAAGCCGCTATGAGTTCATCGGCCGCGTTGTCGATCTCGAGACGTGCATCATCGTTCGGTATTTTCGCCGCTTCGGTCATGGTCGTGTTCCAATTGTCTCCGGAGCGGTTCACCATTTCATGGAACGGCGACCCGCTCTAACTCTTTGCTTTGACGCAATTCCGGACGGAAACCGCTGCGCTGGAATTGCTCTAGGCGGCCTTGCGGGTGCGTAAATCGATTTCGCTGTTGGCCGCAACGGGCAGGGTGTTGGCAGGCGAGCCTTCCTTGATCTCGACAACCGTCATCTCGAAAACGGGCGAGACTTCGAAGAAGGATCGGTTCTTGCTCAGCACGAGGATCGCGGCTTCTTCCGCATCGATCCAGGCCAAGGCGTTCCTGGCGTCTTCGTCCGTATAGTCCGGATCATCTTCAACGCAGCCACGGTCATCCCAGCCTTCAAGCTGGCAACGTCCTTCCATCCCTTTCAACGGATGTATCTTTTTGCGAATGAAGACGGCTTCTGCTGCTCTCAACGCGCTTTGGAGTTCTTCCCCGGTCGCGTCATCCATCCTGATCTTGAGAACCCACATTCCAGCCTCCTGCGGCTTCGATGAAGACAGTGAACAAAATAAGAACAAAAATGTCAACCGGAGTCTTGACGGCGTAGGAAAATGATCCTTTTCATGTGTCGGCAGGGTTGGAGGGGCGGATGAAGAATTGGGCGGCGTTGACGGTGCTGACATTGACGACCTTGGCGGGTTGCCAATCCAAATCACCTGCGGAAATGAACTATTCCGAACTCAGGCAATACGGCACCTCCCTGACAGAGCGATGCAGGAAGCAGGGTGTCAAACGCGATGCCGAGATGCAGGCCTGCATAAACCAGGAAGCGCTCTCGGATCACGCAAAGCGTCAACAGGTGAATGAAACGAGGCAGGCAATAGGCATGGCGATGGCCGGCATGGGCCAAGGCATGCAAGCCGCTGCCCAACAGGCAGCCAACCGCCCGGTGACGTGCAGCTCTGTTCCCTCGAGCACATGGGTCGGTGGCCCTGTCAGCCAGGTCAGGACAAGCTGCTACTGATCCGTGAGCGGATCGAGGAACACGACGCGCGGGCTGAAATTGCAAAACTGCAGTCGAGATGGGAACTGGCCTAGTGAAGGATCCTGTCCGGTTCGACGGGGCGGCTTTCTCCTTGGGCCTCGACCCGGAACAGCTTCCGGCACCACACCAGAAAGAGACCGTACGGCCGGCCGGAGAGCGCGGAGATTACGAGGATGCTGCTCGCGGCTGAAACGATCTGCGAAGCCGTCGCGCCGTTGATGGCAAGAAGCGCGCAGTAGATCGGAATCTGGAAAGTGACGTTGGCAAAGGTGTCGACGGCGGTGGCCTTCAACTGGCTCGAATTGCCGGCTGTCAGCCTGAAAAGCCAATCGCGGTAGAGGCCGTAGGGGCGGCCGACGAACAGTATGACGGGGATTGCGGCCAGGCGTACGCTGGCGCTCTGCCCGAGCGACAGCCCCGCCACGAAAATTTCAACGAATGCGCCGACGATCGTGGAAAACACGATCTGCGCGAAGGTATCTGCGAAATATCTGCGCATGGCCAATTCATGGAGCTTCGGCCACACAGTGTCGGAACCGTCCGGCCTGCGCAATCGAGGACTCCGGCAGCTATCCACGGCGAGCGGTGATGATCCACGCCCGCGAGTCGAACAGCACGCCCTCGGGCGTCAAACGCGCCTCGAGCAGATCGCGCAGCCGCCGCGATACCGTGGCGGCTGGCTCGGCCGCGTGGGCAAGCGCGTCCTTCACCATCTGGAAGCCGTTGATGGCCTCGAACGCCGCATCGACATCCCGTCCATAGAAGACCGGCTCATGCACGTCGGCGAAGTCGACTGATGTGAAACCGGCCGCACCCAGAAGATCCGTCGCGACGGCAGGATCGCCAAGTGAAAATGCCATCGGGACATCGCCGGACGGCATGCTCCCCGGGACGAGCGCTTGCCGGATGGCCCCCGACCACTCGTTGCGCTCCTGGCTCTGCCACACCATCCACACGAGACGCGCGCCGGGCTTCATCGCCCGCGCGATATTGGCGAATGCCGCCGCCGGATCGGCAAAGAACATCACGCCGAAGCGGCTGATGCACAGATCGAAGCTGGCAGCCGGGTATGGGTGTGACTGTGCGTCCGCCAGCGCGAACGTCACGTTGCGCAGCCCGTCTTCGGCGCAACGCCGTCGGGCGATTTCCAGCAGCTCGGCCGACGTATCCACGCCGAGCACTTCGCCTTCCACCGCGGCGCGGGCGGCCTCGCGGCTTGTCAGTCCTGCACCGCAACCGATATCGAGCACCCGGTCATTAATCCTGACATTGGCAACGACCCGGAGATGCCGGTTGTGCCGGGCGAGTTCGGCATCATAAAAGTCGGCGAAGGCCGAAGTCATTCCACTCACCTGTTTTATCCGAGGCAATCTTTATCGAGAGCTGCTCGGCGAGGCGCCGTAGCGCTTCTTGAAGGCATTCGAGAAATACTGGCTGGAATTGAAGCCGCAGGTCAGCGCGATCTCGGTCACGCTGTTTCGTTCCGGCTCGCGCAGCATGCTGGATGCTTTCTCAAGCCTCAGATGCTGCAAATACTGGCGAGGCGCCATGTTGGTCAGCTTCTTGCAATAATCGGAAAAACGGGTGCGCGAGAGCCCGCATTCCTCGGCCATGCCTTCGAGCGACCAGTCTTCGTCCAGCGCATAGGCGAGGCGTCGCAGGAAGATCGCGACCGTGTGCTGCGAAGTGGACAGGTCCGGATCGAGGGTCGGCACCTGCTCGCCCATCCGGTCGATCAGGTTGAGCATCATGGTGTTGATCGCCACCTTCAGCCGCGTCTCGCCATCCTCCGGGCTGCGATCGAGCAGGATGGAGGGGATGGCCTCGAAGGCGCGGCAAAGTTCTGCGCCACCGTCCCAGACCGGCTGGTTGTTCTGCGTCAGGATATCGCCCAGCCGCGCCGCCTCGGCCTTGGAGAAGACGAGCCAGTCCGGCCAGTCGGGCGTCTCGCTCGGCCGTCGCAGGCCCGCGTCGAGGATGATCCACAGCAGCCGGCTCGGGCCGACATGAGGATTGCCGATCGAATGAAGCTGCCAGGGGCGGATGACGATGAACTGGCCCTGCTTGAGCGCATAGGTCTTGTCGTCGACCACGAGATCGAGGCTGCCTCGCGCGAGATAGGCGATCTTGAAGCCTTCGTTGCAGTGGCGGCCGAGCCCCCAGGGCTGGCTGTGGCGCGCATCCCAGAAGCCGACGGTGCGGATGCCCGGCAGGCGCTCGCCGAGTGAAATGCCGGGATAGCTGCCGCGGGTCCAGGCGTGCAGTTCGACCTCGCCACGCCTGGCCGCGGCCTGCAATTCCTTGCAGTTGTCAGCGTACATGACCGAGTCGGGCTGCCGGAACACCGATGGCCGGCAATCGGCCGGTGAAATCACCGCATGTCTGTTCACTTCGCGCCTCCCAACACAAAATGACTTAAGAAATCTACCACTGTTGTTGTCCGCAAGAATTGTCGAGTCAAGCCTGCCATTGTGCCGTGCGTCGCGAAGGCCTGATGGGGGAGGCCGCGCGACGCGGGGAGGACGTTCTTGAAAGTCGCATTCAATCTGCTCGTCATCGGCGCCGACATCGGCATGCAGCACGCGCGCCAGCTCGAAAGGCTGAAGGCGCTCGGCTATGACGCAGTGGAGGTCCCGGTCTTCTCCGGCAAGGCGGAGCACTACGCGGCGCTCGGGCGGCTCCTCGCCGATATCGGCCTTACAGCCGGTGCCGCCGCCGTCGCGACACCCGACGCCAATCCCGTCAGCCCCGATGCGGAAATCCGCGCCAGGGCGCGCGATCATCATCGCTGGATCGTCGACTGTACTGCGGCCATGGGTGGCGAGATCATCGCCGGCCCTATCCATTCGCCCGTGGGCGTCTTCACCGGCTTCGGGCCGACCGGCGCCGAGTTCGACCGCTGCGTCGAGGCGATGCGTGCTATGGCGGAGTATGCTGCACCTGCCGGCATCCGCATTTCGGCGGAAGCCGTCAACCGCTTCGAATGCTACATGATGTCGACCATCGCCCAGGCATCGGCCATTTTCCGCGCCGTCGACCACCCCAACTACGGCTATATGTTCGACACATTCCACGCCAACATCGAGGAAAAGGATCCGCCGGCCACCTACGAGCGCTATCACGGCGAGATCAACCACTTCCATGTCTCGGAAAACGACCGCGGCGTACCTGGTTCCGGTCACGTGCCCTTTGCCGCGCATTTCGACGCGCTGCGCCGCTGCGGCTATGACGGCTGGCTGACCGTGGAATCCTTCGGCCGCGCCTTGCCGGAACTTGCGGGCGCGACCCGCGTCTGGCGCGACCTGTTCGACGATCTCGACGGCCTCTTTGCTGAGAGCGTCGCCTTCATCCGCCGCGAATGGGCGGCTGCCGGAGAGCGGCTGGCATGACGGCTGCGCTCAGCATGTCCGGCATCAGCAAGGCCTTTCCGGGCGTGCGCGCGCTGGATGGCGTCGACTTCGACTGCCTGCCCGGTGAAGTCCACGCGATCTGCGGCGAGAACGGCGCCGGCAAGTCGACATTGATGAAGATCCTCGGCGGCAGCTACCGGCCGGATGCCGGTACCATCCGGCTTGCTGGAAACGCCGTGCATTTCAGCCATCCCCGGCAGGCGGCGGAAGCCGGGATCTCGATCATCCATCAGGAGCTGAGCCTGCTGCCGCACCGGAGCGTGGCGGAAAACATATTCATGGGGCGCGAGATCGCCCGGCGTGGCCTGCTGGACAAGGCGGCGATGCGGGACAAGGCGGTCCGGCTTCTCGGTCGTGTCGGCGCCAGGATCGACCCGCAGGCGCTCGTCTCCTCGCTCTCCATCGCCATGCAGCAGCTTGTCGAGATTGCCAAGGCGCTCCTCCTCGATGCGCGCATCCTCGTCATGGATGAGCCGACGGCGGCGCTGGACGAACGGGACAGCCGCACGCTGCTCGCGCTGGTGGAAAGCCTTCGGCGCGACGGTGTTTCGATCGTCTACATCTCCCATCGCATGCCGGAAGTCATGGCGATCGCCGACCGCATCACCATTCTCAAGGACGGAAAGAAGGTCTGGACGCGGCCGCGTGACGCCGCCCCGGTCAGCGAGATCGTGCGTGCGATGGTCGGCCGCGACCTCAACGACTTTTATCCTGCCCCACCATCTTCCGCGCCGGATCAGGTTCTCCTCGCCGTCGAGGGCGGAGCGAACGCCGCGCTGCGCGATGTCGCCTTCGACGTCCGTGCCGGCGAGATCGTCGGCGTGGCCGGTCTCGAGGATTCGGGCAAGGCGGCGCTGGCGCAGGCACTCGTTGGCGATGCGCCATTTTCCAGCGGCACGGTCACGCTGCGTGGCAAGCCCGTCGCCTTGCGCGCGCCCCGGCAGGCCACGGCCGCCGGGATCGGCTACCTGCCGGGCGACCGCAAGCGCGAAGGGCTCGCGCTGCGCCAGTCCGTGCGCGACAACGCGCTGCTGACGCTGCGCTCGATGGCCGGTCTTTTCGCACGCCCGCAACGCGGTGCCTTCGCGTCAAACGTCATCGACGGGAAGCTCCGCGAGATGGATGTGCGCGCCGCGGATTTCGGCCAGGAAGTCGGCACGCTCTCGGGCGGCAACCAGCAGAAGGCGATCATCGTGCGCTGGCTGGCGCAGGCATCCGACATCCTCGTCTTCGTCGAGCCGACGCGCGGCATCGACATCGCGGCCAAGGCGGCGATCTACGAGACGATGCGCGGTTTCGCCGATTCCGGCCGCGGCATCGTCGTCGTCTCGTCCGACATGCCCGAACTGATCGGCATCGCCGACCGCATCCTCGTCATGCATCAGGGCCGCATATCCGGCGCGTTGCCGAGGGGCGCGAGCGAGGAGGACATCATGCATCTCGCCCTCGGCCTTGCGGACCAGCCGCACCGGGAGGCCCGCGCATGACGACGGACGTCGCGAAGCCTGGACCGGCCCGATCGGGTCTGCCCATCTCCATCCTGCTTGCGGGACTTTCCATCGGATTTTTCGTCGTGGTCGCGCTTGCCACCGGCGAGATCGCGCAATTGAGCGGGCAGGGGATCACCGGCCTGCTTCAGCGCATGGTGGCGCTGGGGCTGGTGGCGATCGGCCAGACCTTCGTGATCCTCGTCGGGTCGATCGATCTTTCGGTCGCGGCGCTCATCAGCGCCGTCGCCGTGCTGGCCTCGCACATCATGCAGGGCGATCCGGCGATGATCCTGCCGGCGGTCCTCCTGTGCCTCGGCCTCTGCCTCGCGGTTGGCCTCGTCAATGGCGCGCTGGTCGCCTATGGCGGCATCAATCCGCTGATCGCGACGCTCGGCACCGGCCTCATCGTCCAGGGCGTGCTTGCCGCGTCGTTCGGCGCCCTCCAGGGCGCCGTGGCGCGTGAGTTCCAGGCAATCGCCTACGGCGGCCTGCTGGGGGTGCCTTATTCCCTCCTGCTTCTGGCCATCCTGTCTCTCGCTGCCGCCTTCGTGCTCGATCGCACCCTGTTCGGCGCGCGCATCTATGCGGTCGGCGGCAATCCCGATGGGGCAAGGCTCGCCGGCATCCGCACCGAAAGGGTCACCCTTTCCGCGCATGTCGTCGCCAGTCTCTTTGCCGGTGCGTCGGGGCTCTATCTCGCCGCGCGGCTGCAGTCCGGCACCCCATGGGTCGGCCGTGACGGGATCTACGACCTCGAATCCATCGCCGTCACGGTCATCGGGGGCACGATCCTCGCCGGCGGCAAGGGCGGCGTCGCGGGCACGCTCGCAGGCGTCCTGCTCTTTGCGTGCCTCGATGCCGGCTTCAACATGCTCGGCATCGACGCCTTCCTGAAACAGGTGCTGCGCGGTGCCATCGTGATCGCCGCCGTCGCCGTCCATGCCGTTCGCACGAAGGGGCACGTCGCATGACGACCGTTCCGCTTCCCTCCCTTCGTCGCCCGGCGCGCATCGCGATCAATGCCGGCCTGGTAATCTTCATCGCGCTCTATGCGGCCATCGCCTTTCTTCAGCCCAACTATCTCGAGCCGGGCCTCTTCATGAACTTCCTGCGGCGGGCCGCGCCGCTGCTCATCCTCGCCTGCGGGCAACTCTACGTCATCCTCACGGGCGGCTTCGATCTCTCGATGGGGGCGGTGGCGACCCTGGTGGTGCTGGCCGCGTCCATCCTGATCAATGGCGATCCGGAAGCCACCTGGGCGGTCATCGGCACACTTTACGTCATGGGCATCGCCGTCGGCCTGGTGAACGGTCTCGTCGTCGCTTTCCTCAAGGTGCCCTCGATCATCACGACGCTCGGCACCATGCTGCTCGTCAACGGGCTGGCGCTCGCCTGGTCTGGCGGGGCGGCACGCGGCGACCTGCCGGACAATTTCCGCAATCTCGGCCGGCTGGTCTGGCGCGACATTCCCGTTATCGGCACGCTGCCGCTCGCGGTGATCGTTCTCGCCGGCTTCGTGGTGCTCGCGTGGTGGGGTCTCGCCGGCACCGTCTACGGCAAGCGGGCCCTCGCCGTCGGCGACAACCCACGGGCGGCGGAGCTTGCCGGAACGCCGGTTGCCGCAACGCGCATTCTCGCCTTCGTGGTCTCGGCGGTCTCCGCCGTCACGGCCGGCATCCTGCTCGGCGGCTTTTCGGGTGTCTCGGTCAATGCCGGGGAGGGGCTTGAGCTGCAGGCCATCGCCGCCTGCGTCATCGGCGGTGCGCAGCTGCTCGGCGGGCGCGGCTCCATCTGGAGCGCGGTCTTCGGGGCGCTCAGCCTTTTCGCGCTTTTCACCCTGCTCAACATCCTGGGACTGCCGCAGGCACTGCGCGACAGCGTCCAGGGCCTGATCTTGATCGCCGCGGTGGGCGCCAGCATGTGGCGCAGCCGCAGGCGGATCTGAATTCGACTTTCGATAGCAACCGCCGGGCGCAACCGGCTTCGTGGAGGAGGAGAAAAAAATGAAACTCAGGACTGTTCTGGCAACCACCGTGGCGCTCACATTCGTCGGCCAGGCACTGGCGCAGGATTTCAACGATCCGGCCGAGTTCAAGAAGCAGCGCGAGCAGCTGTCGATGAAACCGCAGGGGCCGGAAGGCCAGCCCTGGGCGCAGCATCTCGGCGACGGCATGGTCGACACGGCGAAATACAAGAAGGACGGTCAGGTCACGATCTGCTTTTCCAATGCCGGCGTCTTCAATCCCTGGCGCGTGGTCGGTCTCAACAACCTCAACGCCGAGGCCGAGCTGCACAAGGATCGTCTCAAGGAGCTGATCGTCGTCGACGCCGAAGGCAAGGACGACAAGCAGATCTCCGATATCGAAGCCCTGGTCAACGGCGGCAAATGCGATGCGCTGATCGTCTCGCCCAACACGACGGCGGCGCTCACCCCTGCGGTCGAGGCGGCCTGCGGCAAGTTGCCGGTCATCGTCTTCGACCGCGGGGTCAACACGCAGTGCCCGGTGACCTACATCCATCCGGTCGGCGGCTATGGCTTCGGCATCACCTCAGGCGAGTTCATCGCCAGCAAGCTGAAGAAGGGTGCCAATGTGCTGGCGCTGCGCATCATGCCCGGCGTTGATGTGCTGGAAACCCGCTATTCGGCGGCCAAGAACATCTTCGACGAAGCCGGCATCAAGGTGGTCGGCTCCGAGTTCACCGGCAGCGACCGGGCCAAGACCAAGTCGGTCGTCGAGGACTACATCAATCGCGGCGAGAAGATCGACGCTGTCTGGATGGATGCCGGCGACACCGCGACGGCAGCGCTGGAGGCCTTCGAGGATGCCGGCCTTCCCTATCCGGTGATCAGCGGCGAGGACCAGCAGGACTTCCTGCGCAAATGGCAGTCGGAAAAGCTGACGGCGATCGGCCCCTCCTATCCGACCTACCAGTGGCGCACGGCCATCATCGCCGCTCTTGACGTGCTGGATGGCAAGCAGGTCCCCGGCCCGGAATGGGTGCTGCCGCAACCGGCGATCACCGAGGACGTGCTGGCCAAATATGTCGATGAGCGCATGCCGCCGCTGCACTACAGCCTCTGCGGCTGCCAGGAACTGCCCGGTTATCCGGAACGCTGGGGCGGGAAGAAGTAATTTCGGCTGCTGCAAACAAATCCAGCGTTGTGATCTTGTCGTCACAACGCTGGAGTTCGGTTCTGTTGCGTCATCTATCGTCAATCTTCGAGAGTTTTGCTCAATATTCACGAGTGTTATGGCTCATGAAATATTGCTTGGCTAAAAGGATATGCATTGATTTAGGCTAAAAGGAATAGAGTTCAGCACATCACGACGTGTGAACAGGGTCACAATTATTGATCGGCCTGCCGTGTCGGTGCGGCATATTTCGATTGCGCCCATCCGCCTCGTTTGGAAGCCTGCCATGGCAGCGCTGCTAACTGAGGAGAGCAAGATGCAGACTTCACCGGAAATTGTCGAACTGAACGATGACGAAATCGATGCCGTGTCCGGCGGATGGAGCTGGGGCGGCGCCGCGGCCGGCGGGATCGGTGGCTATGGTCTCGGGCGCACGATCGGCCATGATGTCGCCGAAAGCAGAGGAGCCAACAAAGGGACCTATGGCCTGGTTGGCGGCGGCATCGGTTTCGGCGTCGGCTTCGGTATGGGCGGCGCCGGTGGCGGCAAATAATGAATGTCGATTTAGCCCCTCCCCGACGGGAGGGGCTTTTTGAGGTTTGATCCATGGACAAATATAACTTGTCGTCGGATATCCTGGAGGCGATCGGCTTTGTCCTGAAGTTTTTTGGTATTTGTTTTATTCTTTCTTCCTTGTCCCCGTCTTTGCAAAGCATATCGTTGATAAAAAAGATCGTCGCATTCGTGGTTCTTTGCGCCATATATGTCGTCGTCAACGCCGCCGTTCTGAAAGCGTGATCTGTGTTTGCGAACAGGGATTTTTTGCTGGAAAGCGGGTAAGGTCATCACCTGTTATGATTGCGGTTCTGCAGAATATGCCGCTGCGATAGATCATCGAAGCCGGTGAAACTTGCCCGGTGGCGGGAATGAAGTCAGACTTGCGCTTGTCAAATCAGACGGATGAGACATCGGTTCATGCTCCATCAATCGCCACGTGCCGACTTGTCGCCCCCGCTCATTCCAGCTCGCGATTTCTTCGCAAATACAAACAGCAAGTGGGGTTACGCACCATCCTGCGATGGGGCGATGGTCGCATGGTACGGGATCAAGTGGACCAGGACCGTTTTGTATGTCGGCAAGACCGCCGACTGGTTGCGTGCGCCCGTCGCCATAACCGCTCCCGGTGTAGACACCTTTATCTGGCACCCTTTCGAGCCTGTTCTGCTCGTCTTCGCAGGCGGGCGCCTGTTGAGGATCGACCCTCGCAAGCCCCAACGGACCCATTGGGTCGACATAACGCCCCAGGGGTTCAGAAACTGGCGGATAGACAAGCTGCCGGGCCATGCCGATGCGCCGCTGATCGTCGCTTCGAATGACAGGGATCCGGCTTATTTCGACCTGTTCACGGTCAGCCAGGATGGCCGCTCCCATGCCGTCCTGGTCGAAAATGACGGACGGACACTCGGTTGGCTGCTGGACGATCAGTCCGTGCCCCTGGCAAGGATCGATCGTCTTCGAGACACAGGAACCGCCATTCTCCTGCGTGATGGACAAGACGAGCCATGGCGGACGCTGCTCACGGTCGAACCCGACGATACATTCAGCCTGATCGGAGCGGTTGAAAGAGGTGCGCCGCTCATTGCCATTTCCGATCGTGGTCGCGATCGCACCGCCCTGGTCAGTGTCGACCCCCAGAGCGCCGAAGAAACGGTCATTGCAGATCACCCCAGGGTTGACGTGAAGGATGCCGTTCACCTGAGCAAGGATGCCGGCCGGCCGGATTTCGTCGTCTTCGACGACGACCACCCGCGGCTGCGCGCGTTCACGCCAACCGGAGAGGCTGTCGATCGCCTGATGCTGGACGGAGACAATCCCGTCGATCTCGAATTGCTGGGGCGATCGCGTGACAGCCGCTTCGTCACCGTCGCCCGGTCCTGGCGCGAAAAGCCGTTCGAATACCTGCTCTACGATCTCGAGAGTGGCACTGAAACCGAACTCGCCAAACATCCGCTTCACAAGCACAAGGATGTTTTTGTCGAGACGCAGGCGGTCTCCTTCACGGCGCGCGATGGCCTGGAAATTCCGGCTTTCCTCACTTTGCCCTCCGGGGTGGGGCAACAAAACCGGCCGTCGATCATCGTGATCCATGGCGGACCGGCGGAGCGCCAGGGCTGGGGCTACAATCCCGACCTGCAGCTCCTGGCCAACCGTGGATACGCGATCCTGTCGGTCAACTTCCGGGGGTCCACGGGTTATGGAAAGTCATTCAGGGCGGCCGGATATCGTGAAGTCGGCAAGGCGATGCAGGACGACATCGTCGATGCCGCGAACTGGCTGATCGCCAAGGGCATTGCCGACCAGCGCAATCTGGCAGTGATGGGCGCCAGCTATGGCGGCTATGCGGCAGCCCTGGCGATGGCGCGCGACCGCGGCCTGTTCAAAGTCGCCATCATCGAGAATGCGATCACGGATCTGGTGCATTGCATGCAGAACACTCCTTCGGCCTGGGGGCTGCACATGGAGGAGGTGAAGCGTTACTTCGGTGACGTCGACGACCCCGCCGACCTTGTCGAGATGCGGGCCAACTCGCCGCTGACGCGCGCCAAGGACATCACGGGGCCTATCCTGATCCTGGCGGGAAAGCAGGATCAGGTCGTTGGTGTCGAACATTCCATCATGTTTCAACGCGCCCTGAAATCCCTGGGCAAACCCGTCACGGCCATGTATTTCGCCGACGAAGGCCACATCTACGCGAAATGGCAAACCAAGCTGCGTCGAGCGCTCGCCATCGAAAGGTTCCTGGCAAGGAACCTCGGCGGCCGGGCCGGGTCCTTTGATATCTATGGCGTGGCTGCCAGATATCTTAGGTAGGCTATTTGATATGCCACACCTGGTCTGCGTGACTGCCCACCAGATCCGAGTGGGACGCGAAGATGACGGTCTTGTTGAGCTGCTTCAGGCGCGCAAGGATGCTCTCTTCGATTTCTGAATTCAGGTTTGCGGTCGCCTCGTCGTAGATCAGGATCGGCGGGTCGCGGTAGAGAGAGCGGGCAAGCAGGAGGCGCTGCTGCTGGCCGGTGGACAGGTTGGAGCCCAGGTCGCCAACCTCGCTTTGATATCCGAGCGGCAGCCGCGCGATCTCGTCGTGGATATGGCAGAGCTTGCAGCATTCCTCCACGCGGCCAAGGTCGAGCCGGTCGTCGAACAGTGAGATGTTCTCCACGATACTGCCTTTGAAAAGCGTGTCCTCCTGCAAGACCACGCCCACGCTGTTTCGCAGCACCGAAACATTGCCTTCCGAAATGGGGATCTGGTCGACGAGGATGACGCCGTTGTCTGGCCTGATGATGTTCAGGATGATCTTGAGAAGCGTGGTCTTCCCCGCGCCCGTAGGTCCCGCGACGTGGACGAACTCACCTGCTTTCGCGGATCCGGAGAAATTCTCAAGGACGGGCAGTCTTCTGTTGTCGACCGCGTATTTGATCCCCTCGACGGCCACCGCGCCCTTGAAGCGCATGAAGAAACCGATGTCGACGCTTTCTTCCGTGCCTTCCTCAACCTGAAAGGCTTCCTGCAGCCTATCCTTGTGGACTTGCAGGTTCAGCACGTCTCCGACCGACTCGACGAAGTTGGAAAGACGCTGGTCGAGGAATTGTCGGTATGCGTAGAAGGCATACATCATGCCGACGCTCATCATGTTCTGCATGACCGCAAGCGCGAGGAAGTAAAGGACGACTATGATTTCGAATGCTTTTACGACGCTCAGGAAAAGCGCATATCGCGTCGTGAACAAACCAAGCCCGAACGACGCGTTCGTTGATTTGATCGTCCTGTCGAGATTGCCTTCGAGGCGAAGGAATTCCAGTTTGTTGGCCTTTACGGAAGAGATTCCTCGTATGGATTCCACGAAGAAGGCTTCCTCTTTCGACCGTTCGAGGACGTCGTTGTCCTGCAGCCTCCGGGCCTGATTGAGCAAGGCGATCCGCATCCCGACGACGGCCAGATTGATGACGAAGACGATCAGCGCGATCTTCGGCTCGATCAGGAAAAGAATGATGCTGACGACGGAAATGAACAGCGTATCGGAAATAAGGGCGCCGACGCTTTTGACGACGAAGCTCACCAGGAAATGCAGCGAGTTGTATTGCGCGACGAAGCTGCCCAGGTTGCGCCGCGAGAAATAGGACCATCGGTGTGAGAGCAGCCTTTCCAGGAACCGATAGGTGATTTGCGACCTGGTCAACGCTGAGTATCGAAGCAGATGCAGGCTTTGCGCATATGCCGCGATGGCGCCCGTGACATTGGCGAATACGAAAGCGAGGCACACCAGCATCAGCAGATCGCGATCGTCCTTCAAGATGACTTCGTCGACGATGATCTGTACGGCCAGTGGGGAAACCAGCGAGAAGGCGAGCGCAAGGATCGAGATCGCAACGAACTGGACGATCGGCTTGGCGAAGGCCTTGACCGGAATGAAACTGGCGCTTGGCTTCCTGGAATCCGCATCCTGGGCGGCGTCGTTGAATTGCGGCGAAGGAACCAGCTCCAATGCCACACCGGTATAGTGCTGCGAGAAAACTGCGAGATCGATCGTCTGCCGCCCTATTGCCGGATCGACGATCTGAACTTTCTGCCGGTTGACCTTCTCCAGAACGACGAAATGGTTGAAATCCCAGTGCACGACGCAAGGCAGGCGCAGCCCTTCCAGGGCTGACAGGTCTGCCCTGACCGCGCGCGGGCTCAATTCGAGACGGCGCGCTATTTCCATCATGTCGCGCAACGTGCCCCCACGCCCCAAAGAGGGGAATTGCGTGCGCAGCTGCGACAGCGTCAGGCGCCTTCCATAAAATCCGGCGATCATGGCAATACAAGCCAGGATACATTCGTGGCTTTCAGCCTGTCTGATGGGCGTAATCCTGCGCCGCCAGGAAAGATCAGGCCGAAACACGGGACTGGAACCGAAGCAATGGCTTTAGAAGAAGTCGCCAGATTGCGACCTTCTCCTTGCGGATATGGACGGTGACTTCCATGCCGGGGACGATCGCCTTTTCTTTGAGGAAAGCCTTGAATGAAGCCGGATCGGGCTCGACGATCAGGCGAAAATTCGAACCGGTGGGCAAATTCGTGCTGAAGCTGATCGGCTCATTGGGTGCGCGCGTGAAGTAGCGAACCCGACCGTCGACAAACCCGTATTCCGAAAACGGGTAAGCTGTGACCTCTATCTTGGCGGAAAGCCCTTCTTTCAACTCGCCGATCTGGGGCGCGGGCACGTCGACTTCGAAGAGGTAATCCTCCTTCTTGTCGGTGATGTCGAACAGAAGATCTCCGCTCTTGACGGTCTGGCCCGCCGCAAACCCGCGCGGCAGGATCGTTCCCGCCTTGGGCATCACCACATCGATGGTCTGCAGTTCGGGTTCGGCCGTCTGCGCCGATTTGATCTCCGAGAGCTGGTTTTCCAAGGCAAGCCTGTCGCGCTCGTAGGCGTCGGCGCGTTCACCGCGCTTGACGCGCAATTCGGAAAGCTGGGTGATGATGCTGGCTTCTCTCAGCCGCGTTTCGCGCGCCTGGATCGTGCGCTCGGTCAGCAGGTTCTGGATGACATCGATCTGCTCCTTGCGCACCAGTCCCTGGTCCATCAGGCGCCGCTTCTGGTCGAGTTCGGACGTCAGGCGCTTCAGGTCCTGGTCATAGACCGGCTGGAGTTCGTTCAAGCCGTTCGAAAGCGCTTGGAGGCTCTTCTCCATCTGCACGCTTTCCGCCGCCTGGGCGGCAAAGCTGCCGCGAAGATTTTCCAGGCTCGCTTCCGTGCGTTTTCGCCGCTCGGCCAGATCCGCCAGGCTGTATTGCAAATTCGGGGCGCGGCGCATTGTTATGAGGTCGAGATTCCGGATGCTCGCTATGGTCTGCCCCGCGCTGGCGACGACCGGCTTCCGTTCCGAAGCCACGAAGGTGAGGACGCCGGCTCTTTCCGCCACGATCGGCGTGCTGGCTCCGGCCGGACGCAGGATTCCCTTGGCCGAGACCCCCAGGGAGATCTGGAAAAAACAGACGCAGACAAGAAGAACCGAGAGAAAAACAGCCAGATAGACAGCCCGGTTTGGCCGCTGCAGGCGAGGGTCCTGTGTCGCCTGGGACATGGTTGTCTCCAGGGACTGCATGGCCTCGCTTCGGAAGATCGGCTTGTTCATTGTCGGCCGTACTTGTCCAGATGCTCCCACATGAACCAGTAGCCCGGGTTCTCGTGGACGAGGATTTCCAGGCTTCGGCTCAGCGCTCGCATGCACTCGCCGACAAAATGCTCCTGTGTCGAAGAGTTCCTCGGGTCTATGACATCGAGAATGAGGATATCCGGCCGCTGCAACGAGGCGGGAGCGACACTGACCACCACTGATTGGGCAAGGTAACACAGCTTTGCCCAGCCGATTGTGACGTGCAGTTCCGCATCATAGAAACGGATCGGAGCGGTTTCTCCGTATTTCCTGAAGAGATCAAAGAGCACGAACAGATGTGTGCCGTTGCGCATCTCCTTGACGATGCTCGCAAGGATGCGCCTTTGATCGGTGTGATAGATGGATACCTCCCTTCGGCTCAGCTGGTTCAGATATTCCCAGAACAGCCCCTCGCTTTCTCCCCAGTCGTCCCCGCGAAATGCGATGAACCTGGATTCGTCGGGAAGCTGAAACGCGATGGACGTGAATGTCGCGACATAGTTCCCCCAGTGCGGGCAGACGAAGGTTGCGGAACGTCCCGTGGCGGACAGAGGTTTCAGCGCGGCAACCAGCCGCCCCGTTTCGCTGCTTCGCTCGAGATCTCCAAGCGTCAATCGTGGGTTGCGAACGGTTTCGTCGTTGGCCGCCAACTGCCGTTCCATGTCGCGCCTCGACCCACCAAGGGTCAGGTTCGAGTTGGTCACGGAGCGGAGGTAATCCTGAAGACGTTTTTGGATCGCTTCCATCGAAGTCTGGAACAACCCCCCTGGATCTCGCGCTGGCAAGCGACAGTAATCACGCTATGCTTTTTCGCGATTTTCTCGGGCCCGGCATAGTCACATATTTTCTCAGCCGGTAAGCGATGGCGAGTGGTGGGCCATCAGGATCGGTGAAATCCATGCTGTCCTGGCGGAGGGCAGGTTCGCCCGGATGAACGCGACGGAGCATTGATCGGCAGACAAGTACAATTGGTCAGCGCCGGCTAATCATCTGCAATTCGCAGTTGTTTTCGGCAGGCGATCCACGGTGGTCAAAGTGGAGCTGATCTGTGCCAGGTCGCCGGAACCATCAAAGCGCCTGCGAACGCCTTTCTCTATTTTTGTTGCATTGCAGCAAATGCAGGGCAAAAGTGAAGCATGCTTTCCAGCGCGCTCCGCATCCTTGTCATCGATGAAAACCGCATCCGCGCGGCGATCATCGAAGCCGGGCTGCGTGAGGCCGGCCACGCGGAAGTGACGCTGGTCGATGACGTGACCGGCATCGCCGCCCGCATCGCGGCGCTGCAGCCGGATGTGATCGTCATCGATATCGAGAATCCCAACCGGGACATGCTGGAGAACATGTTCCAGCTCTCGCGCGCGGTGAAGCGGCCCATTGCCATGTTCGTCGATCGCTCCGACACCGCTTCGATAGAGGCGGCGGTGGATGCCGGGGTCTCTGCCTATATCGTCGATGGGCTGAAGAAGGAGAGGGTGAAGCCGATTCTCGACATGGCGATCAGCCGCTTCAACGCGTTCTCGCGGATGGAGCGTGAACTCGAGGAAGCGCGCACTGAACTGGAGAGCCGCAAGACCGTGGAGCGCGCCAAGGGCATCCTGATGAAATCGCGCGGACTTTCGGAGCAGGATGCCTACGCCCTGCTGCGCAAGACCGCGATGAACCAGAACCGCAAGATCGGCGACGTGGCGCAGAGCCTTGTCACCGCCGCTGGCCTGCTGGGCGCAGGAGACGATCAATGAGCCGGATCCATCAGATCTCCGCAGGCTTCCTGCCATTGCTCGACAGCGCCGTGCTGGTTGCCGCACGCGAGCTGGGGTTCGCGGCCAAGGAAGGCATCGACCTTCGTCTCACCCGGGAGAATTCCTGGGCAAGCATCCGCGACCGCCTTGCCGTCGGCCATTTCAACGTCGCGCATATGCTGGCGCCGATGCCGATCGCCTGCAATCTCGGCCTGACGCCGCTTGCCGCACGCACCATCGCGCCGATGGCGCTGGGTCTCGGCGGCAATGCGGTCACCGTCTCACATTTGCTCTGGGACGAGATGCGGGCACAGGGCGCATCGCCGGATTTCGATCCCCGATCCACCGGGGCCGCGCTGGCGGCCGTCATGGCGCGCCGCAAGGCCACCGGCAAGCCGCCGCTGCGCTTCGGCGTGGTGCATCCGCATTCCGGCCATAACTACGAATTGCGCTACTGGCTCGCCGCCTGCGGCGTCGATCCCGACAGCGATATCGAGATCGTCATCGTGCCGCCGTCCTACATGGCCGACGCGCTCGGCGCCAGGCGCATCGATGGTTATTGCGTCGGCGAGCCCTGGAACACGGCGGCGGTCGCCAAAGGCGTCGGCCGCATCGTCACCACCAAGGCCAGGCTCTGGCGCTCCAGCCCGGAAAAGGTGCTGGGCGTCGCGGCTGAGTGGGCCGAGGAACAGCCCGAGGCATTGTCGGCGTTGTTGCGGGCGCTCTACCGCGCCGCCGCCTGGTGTGGCGACAGCGGCAACCATGGCGAACTCGCGGAACTGATGGCGAGGCCGGCCTTTGTCGACTGCCCCGCCGAATGGCTGAAGCCGGCGCTCACCGGGCTGATCCGCACCGGCGATGGCGGCGAGGTCGCGACGCAGGATTTCTTCCTGCCGCACGCCAAGGCCGCCACCTTTCCGTGGAAGAGCCATGCGCTCTGGTTTTACAGCCAGATGGTCCGCTGGGGCCAGGTCGAGGCGGCCCAGGCACACGAAGCCGTTGCGCGCGAATCCTATCGCCCTGATCTCTATCGGCAGGCCCTGCGTGATCTCGGCGTGGCGCTGCCTGGAGCCAACGCCAAGGTCGAAGGCGCGCTCGTGACGGAAACGCCGGTCGGTTCGGCCGGCGCCAGCCTGGTGCTCGGGCCGGACGGCTTCTTCGACGGGCAGGTGTTCGATCCCGACCGTGTTGCGGACTATATTCGCAGCCAGATGGCAGTCACGCCGAAAGAGTAGGCGTTCTTTCGCACTGCATCATTTTTGTGCATGGCGATATGCTGTTTGCCGGAAGTTTTGCCAGCGCTGACAGATGCCGATTTCAGTCGATGCACTGATGATGATTGATTTCATTAAATAAAATGCTGACGGCCGAAACTGGCACGCATCCTGCTTTGTAAAAGTCGAGGCCCAGGACTGGGCCGCGAATTCTGCGTCCAATGACGGGCGCACCAGGCAAGGCTGCCGTTCAGGTCACCACGCGCTCCCGGATGTACGGACGCGGGGCGGCCTGTTCGGCAGCCTTTTGTTTTCAGCCGCGCAACGGCTTTGAAGCCGAATACGGAGCGAGCAATGGGCGTATCTTTTCGACAGGGCCGGGATCCGGCGGCCACACATGCACTGATCCTATCCACGCTGTCGTTCACGGTGTGCTTTGCCGTGTGGACGATCTTTTCCATCATCGGCATCCGCATCAAGCAGGAGCTCGGGCTCTCCGAGACCGAGTTCGGACTGCTTGTCGGCACGCCGATCCTCTCCGGCTCGCTTGTCCGGATCGTGCTTGGCGTGTGGACCGATCGTTTCGGCGGCCGCCTGGTCTATACGGCCACCATGCTGGCGGCCGCATTCGCAACGTTCCTGCTGGCTTTCGCGCAGACCTATCCGCAGATGCTGCTCGCGGCACTCGGCGTTGGCTTGGCGGGCGGTTCCTTCGCCGTCGGCGTTGCCTATGTCTCGCGCTTCTTCCCGGCCGCGAAACAGGGCACGGCCCTGGGCATCTTCGGCGTCGGCAATGTCGGTGCCGCGGTCACGAAATTCCTGGCGCCCTTCGTCATGCTGGCGCTTGGCTGGCAGGACGTGGCGATCATCTGGGCCTGCGTGCTCGGTTTCATGGCGTGCATCTTCTGGTTCACGACCGAAGATGACCCGGTGATCCGCCAGCGCCGCATTGCCGGTGCCGGCCAGCCGCGCAGCTTCCTGTCCGAATTCGAACCGTTGAAGGACGTTCGCGTCTGGCGTTTCGCGCTCTACTACTTCTTCGTCTTCGGCGGCTTCGTCGCGCTGGCGCTCTGGCTGCCGCGCTACCTGATCGGCGTCTACGGCTTCGACATCGCCACCGCGGGCATGGTCGGGGCGGCTTATTCGATCCCGGCGTCGATCTTCCGCGCCTATGGCGGCGTGCTGTCGGACAGGATCGGCGCGCGCATGGTGCTCTACTGGACCTTCGCGGTCTCGGCGGTGTGCTGCGCGGTGCTGGCCCTGCCGGCGGCCGACTTCACGCTGCGCGGCATCAGCGGTCCGGTTTCCTTCCATTTCGAAATAGGCTGGGTCGCCTTCATCGCCGTGGCCTTCGTGCTCGGCTTCTTCATGGCCGTAGGCAAGGCCGCGGTCTACAAGCACATCCCTGTCTATTATCCCGGCAATGTCGGCGCCGTCGGTGGCCTCGTCGGCATGATCGGCGGGCTTGGCGGCTTCTTCCTGCCGATCGCCTTCGGCGCGCTCAACGACCTGACCGATGTCTGGTCGAGCTGCTTCATGCTGCTTTTCGTCATCGTGGCCGCCTGCCTTGGCTGGATGCATCTCGCCATCCTGCGCATGGAGCAGGCCCGCGCCCTGGCCGAACAGGCCGCCGTGTCCCCAGCCGAATAACGAAGGCCAGGAATCATGACAGAGAAACTCGTCATCATCGGCAACGGCATGGCCCCGGGGCGCATGCTCGAGCACCTGCTCGAAGCCGCACCCGATCGCTACCGGATCACCATCTTCAACGCCGAACCGCGCGTCAACTACGACCGCATCATGCTGTCGCCGGTCCTGTCGGGCGAGAAGGAGTACGAGGAAATCGTCATCCACGGCGACGGCTGGTACATCAAGCACGGCATCATGCTCTACAAGGGCCACAAGATCGTCGGTATCGATCGAGCGGCCAGGACCGTCACGTCCGACAAGGGCGTGACCGAGCCCTATGACAGGCTGGTCATCGCTACCGGCTCGGTGCCTTTCATCATTCCGGTGCCCGGCAAGGATCTGCCCGGCGTGCTCTCCTATCGCGACCTCGACGATGTCGGCGCCATGCTTCTCGCCGCCCAGTCACGCGACAAAGCGGTGGTGATCGGCGGCGGGCTGCTTGGCCTCGAGGCGGCAGCCGGGCTGAAGGAACGCGGCATGGATGTCACCGTGCTGCATGTCATGCCCACGCTGATGGAGCGTCAGCTCGATCCGGCCGCCGGCTATCTGCTGCAGAAGCAGCTGGAGGCACGCGGCATCACGGTCCGGACCAAGGCGAACACCAGGCAGATCGTCGGCGACGGCAAGGTGCAGGGCGTCGAGCTCGACACCGGCGAGGTCATCCCGGCCACACTGGTGGTGATGGCCGTTGGCATCCGGCCGAATGTCAGCCTTGCCAGGGAGGCAGGGCTCGAAGTCAATCGCGGTATCGTCACCGACGACCGCATGCAGACCTCCGATCCCGACATCTTCGCGCTCGGCGAATGCGTCGAGGTCGATGGCCGTGTCTACGGCCTTGTCGCGCCGCTTTATGAAATGGCGAAGGTGATGGCGGCCAAACTTGCCGGCGCCGACGACAGGCGCTTCGTGCATTCCGACACGCCGACCAAACTCAAGGTCACCGGCATCGATCTCTATTCGATCGGCGATTTCGCCGATGGCGAGGACCGCGAGGAGATCATCCTGCGCGATGCCGCGGCCGGCATCTACAAACGCGTGATCCTGCAGGACAACCGGATCATCGGCACGGTGCTGTTCGGCGAGACGGCCGACGGCGCCTGGTTCAACGACCTCAAGAAGAAGGAAGTCGATATCTCCGAGATGCGCGACACGCTGATCTTCGGACAGGCGTTCCAGGGGGGCGCTTCCGCGGACCCTCTGGCGGCCGTTGCGGCTCTGGCGGATGATGCGGAAATCTGCGGCTGCAACGGCGTCTGCAAGGGAAAGATCGCTGCCACGATCACTGAGAAGGGCCTGACGTCGCTGGACGACGTGCGTGCCCACACCAAAGCTTCGGCCTCGTGTGGTTCCTGCACCGGCCTGGTCGAGAAGGTCATGGCGCTTGTGCTGGGCGATTCCTACAACCCGGCTGCGGTTCAGCCGATGTGCACCTGCACCGAACTCGGCCATGACGAGGTGCGCCGGCTGATCAAGGCAAAAGGCTTGAAGACCATCCCGGCGCTGATGCAGGAGCTGGAGTGGAAGACCTCCTGCGGCTGCGCCAAATGCCGGCCGGCGCTCAACTACTATCTCGTCGCCGACTGGCCGGGCGAATACGCCGACGACTACCAGTCGCGCTTCATCAACGAGCGCGTCCACGCCAACATCCAGAAGGATGGCACCTATTCGGTGGTGCCGCGCATGTGGGGCGGCGTCACCTCGGCGGCGGAGCTGCGCGCCATCGCCGACGTGGTCGACAAGTTCGCCATTCCCACCGTCAAGGTCACCGGCGGCCAGCGCATCGACATGCTGGGGATCCGCAAGGAAGACCTGCTGGCGGTATGGGCCGATCTCGGCCAGGCCGGCTTCGTTTCGGGCCATGCCTATGCCAAGGGGCTGCGCACGGTGAAGACCTGCGTCGGCACCGACTGGTGTCGTTTCGGCACGCAGGATTCGACCGGGCTCGGCATCCGCATCGAAAAGTTCATGTGGGGCTCGTGGACGCCGGCCAAGGTCAAGATGGCGGTCTCCGGCTGCCCGCGCAATTGCGCCGAGGCGACCTGCAAGGATGTCGGCGTGATCTGCGTGGACTCCGGCTACGAGATCCATTTCGCCGGTGCCGCCGGCCTCGACATCAAGGGCACGGAAGTGCTCGGCCTGGTGCGCAGCGAGGACGAGGCGATGGAAGCGATCGTGGCGCTCGTGCAGATGTACCGCGAACAGGCGCGTTATCTCGAGCGCATCTACAAATGGGCCAAGCGCATCGGCCTCGACGAGATCCGCCGCCAGATCATGGCCGATCCCGACAGGCGCAAGGCCTATTTCGGACGCTTCGTCTTCAGCCAGAAATTCGCGCAGGTCGATCCATGGTCCGAGCGCGTCTCGGGCAAGGACAAGCATGAGTTCCGGCCGATGGCCGAGACGGATTACCGGGTCGCTGCGGAGTGATGAAGATGGACTGGTTGGACATCGGCATGATCGACGACATCCCGCTGCGCGGCGCGCGCTGCGTGAGGACCCCGAATGGCAGGATCGGCGTCTTCCGCACGCATGACGACCGTGTCTTCGCCATCGAGGATCACTGCCCGCACAAGGGCGGACCGCTCAGTCAGGGCATCGTGCACGGCGCCGCCGTGACGTGTCCGCTGCACAACTGGGTGTTTTCGCTCGAAACCGGCAAGGCGCTCGGCGCGGACGAGGGGGCGGTGAAGATCATCCCGGTGCGGGTCGAGGATGGGCGCATTTCGATCGCGCTCGGCGCAATGCTGCAGGCGGCGGAGTGACCATAGGTATGGGCGCTGAGGTGAACACGACCTGTCCCTATTGCGGGGTGGGTTGCGGCGTGCTGGCCAAGGCTGGCGAAACTTCCGTTCGCGGTGATCCCGACCATCCTGCCAATAGTGGCAAGCTGTGCTCTAAGGGTTCGGCGCTTGGTGAAACCATCGGTCTGGACGGACGGCTGCTTCACCCGGAAATCGCCGGCAGGCGGACAGATTGGGATATGGCACTCGACCGCGTCGCTCGGCAGTTCCAGGACACAATCGCCGAGCATGGGCCGGATTCGGTTACCTTCTACATTTCCGGGCAATTGCTGACCGAGGACTATTACGTCGCCAACAAGCTGATGAAGGGTTTCATCGGTTCTGCCAACATCGACACCAACTCCCGGCTGTGCATGGCTTCGTCGGTCGCCGGCCACCGCCGCGCCTTCGGCGAGGACATCGTGCCCGGGATCTATGAGGATTTCGACGAAGCCGACCTAGTCGTGCTCACCGGGTCGAATACCGCCTGGTGCCACCCGATCCTCTACCAGCGCCTGTTGGCCGCGCGAAAAGTCCGCGGTACCCGCATCGTCGTGATCGATCCGCGACGTACCGCCACGGCCGATGAATGCGACCTGCATCTGGCGCTCGATCCCGGTACCGATGTGCTTCTGTTCAACGGCCTGCTGGCGCATCTGGCGCATGCCGGCGCTCTGGAAAGCGACTACATCGCCGCGAGCACGACAGGGTTCGAGCAGGCCGTGGCGCTGGCCGCAGCCGATGCGCCCAGTGTCGAGCATGTGGCGAAGGGGTGCGGTCTGGCGCCGGCCGATGTCCGCTTTTTTTATGAACTCTTCTCGGTCACCGAGCGGGTGGTCACCGTTTACAGCCAGGGCGTGAACCAGTCGGCGCATGGCACCGACAAGGTCAATGCCATCATCAATTGCCACCTTGCGACCGGTCGGATCGGCAGGCCCGGCATGGGCCCGTTCTCCGTGACGGGCCAGCCGAATGCGATGGGCGGTCGCGAGGTGGGTGGACTGGCCAACCAGCTTGCCGCCCACATGAATTTCGACAATGGCGCCGACGTCGACCGTGTCGCGCGCTTCTGGAACGCGCCGGAGATCGCGACCAGGGCCGGCTTGAAGGCGGTCGATATGTTCCGGGCGGTTGCGGATGGCCGGGTCAAGGCGCTCTGGATCATGGGCACCAATCCGGCTGTCTCCATGCCGGATGCCGGCCGCGTGCGCGCTGCGCTGAAGGCCTGCGATTTCGTCGTCGTCTCCGATGTCACACGCACCGACACCACCCGTTTCGCCGACGTGCTTTTGCCTGCTGCCGCCTGGGGCGAGAAGGGCGGCATGGTCACCAATTCCGAGCGCCGGCTTTCGCGGCAGCGGCCGTTCCTGGCCATGCCGGAGGAGGTGCGGCCGGACTGGCGTATCATCTGCGATGTCGCTGTCCGCATGGGATTCGGCTCGGCGTTCGATTTCGCCAATCCCGCTGCAATCTTCCGCGAGCATGCGGCGCTTTCCGCCTTCGAGAACAAGGGCGAGCGGCTGTTCGATCTCGGTGCGCTGGCCGACATCTCGGACGCGGACTATGAGACGTTCGAGCCCAGGCTCTGGCCTGCGCGCGACGAGCGCAGGGCAGGTCGTCTGCTGGGTCAGGGCAAGTTTCCCACTCCCGACGGGCGCGCGCGCTTCGTTGCCGTGCGGCAGGAAGGCACTGCACTTGCCGTCACTGCCGAGCACCCGCTGGCGCTCAACACCGGCCGGCTGCGTGACCAGTGGCACACCATGACGCGAACCGGCGCAGTGCCGCGCCTGATGGCGAACACGCCGGAGCCGATGCTCGACCTCAACCCGCGCGACGCGACAGCCAACGGGCTCGCCGATGGCGATCTCGCGCATCTGTCGACGCGTTATGGTTTTGCCCGTGCCAAGGTTCGCGTCACCGAGGCGCAGCGTCCGGGCCAGGCTTTCCTGCCTATGCACTGGAGCGGCCATTTTGCGGCCAATTCAGGGGCCGGGGGGCTGACGACGCCGATCACAGATCCGCATTCCGGCCAGCCGGAACTGAAGAACGTGCCGTTGCGCATCACGCGTGAAGAGGTTGCCTGGGCGGGCGTGCTGATGACGCGCCGCGACCTGAAACCGACCGGCTTCGTGCACTGGAGCCGGCAGGCCGTCGCGGGCGGCTGGGTCTACGAGCTCGGCGGCACCGAAACGCCGGACCAGGGCATCCTGCTGGCGCGCGGGCTGCTGGCCAGCCCCGACCATCTGGTCGAATACCGCGACCGCAAGGGCCTGACCTACCGGGCGGCGGCCGTCGATGAAAACGGCGCGATGGCCGAGGCGCTGCTGGTCGCCCCGAAGGGACAGTTGCCGGCACGCGACTGGCTGGTTTCACTGCTGGGCAGCCGGGCGCAGCTCACATCTGCCGACCGCCATGCACTGCTGTCGGGACGTTCGCCCGCCGCCATGCCGTCGGCTGGCCGCATCGTCTGCTCCTGCTTCAATGTCGGCGTGAACCAGTTGGCCGATGCCGTGGCCGCCGGCTGCCGCAATCTGGAGGCTATCGGCAGGGAGCTGGGTGCTGGCACCAATTGCGGCTCCTGCCGCTCCGAGATCAGGGCCATCATCGACACTGGTCTTGTCCAGGCAGCCGAGTGATCTTCCCTTGCATCGCGGTTAGAGCGAGCTGGCCTCTTTCCTGATCAGCCCTGCAACGACCTGCTCGGCTTCCTGCAAAAGCGTGCGTAGTTGGAATGGGCTGACGCTCTCGACCTGGTCCTGCATGTCCAGGATGTTCAGATACAGTTCGACGGTGCGCTCGTAGAGATGCGGAACCGTGTTCAACGGCCGTGCCCTGCTCATTATGCTCAAATCAGACATTTCGATCACCCAGCCTTTGCTGCTGGCTCCAACGACGCGACTCTTTCGATACGTCCGATCGCCGAGCAAACGGCGTCAACTCATCCAAAATGGGAGAATCGGACCTGCCCAGGATAACTGGGGCAAACTGACATCATTCTGTCAGGAGGGTGCCGCCTCAGGTCAGTCCGCGTTCATATCGTCGCCGGTGCTATGAGCCCCTAACAAGAACAGCCCGCCCGAAAATCGGGGCGGGCTGTATGCGAAGGCCGGCTTGATCAGCGGTTGGGGAAGTTCGAACCGTATCCCGCCGGATAATAGCCGCCGTCACCGCCGCCACCGATGCGCCAGCCTTCCCCGGTGGCGACCCGCAGGCTCTGCGAAACGTCGCTCAACCTTGCCAGCAGTTCCCGTGAGCCGTCGCCGCGTGCGGCCTGGCCGCGGATGGAGCGAGCTTCGGAAGCCAGCGAGCCGGCCTTGGCCGCGTCGATCAGGTTGAGCTGGGCGGCATAGCGTATGCCCTGTTCCACGCCTTCGGCCTGGTTGAAGATCGCCCGGGCCATGCTGTTGTCGGGCACGGCAATCGCATGGGCCGCTTTGCGCGCGTGGCGCTCGGCGGCCAGTGCGCCGTCTGCAACCGGGACCAGTGCGACAACGGAGGCAAGAAGGAGAAGCCTGGAAGAAATGTGAGACATTTTTGTTCCTCGACAGATTTTGAACAAGCAACGTCCACTCCGCAGCCCGTTCAGCTGCTGGATCGTCTGGTTCCACCTGTCGCGACTTGCTCTCCTCGCCGGAAGTTCCCGATCCACGGAAAGGGAATGCGGCTAAAAAGTGCGAGTTCCAGCTACACGGAAATGTTACTGTTCGGTAACATGGCGCGAACCGGGTGGTCAGCGTTGCCGGATCTTCACAAGGTGACGGTGGCTACCGACGACGGGAGAGCGACGTGAACCTTTTTTATCTGATTGCCGCATTCGGTCTGGGGGCATTGATCTCGATGCAGCCGCCGATCAACGCCCAGGCCGCAGCCATATTGGGAAGTCCTTTGCTGGCCGCCATCTGCTCGATCACGATCAGCTTCGCGATGGTCTTCATCGCCAGGGTTTTCCTGGATCCGTCATCGGTTGGCTGGTCGCGCTTTGCGGAGCTGCCCTGGTGGGTGCTGATCGGCGGGGCTGTCGGAGCATTGTTCGTGATCGGCGCGCTGATGGTCGCGCCGAAGGTCGGCGTTGCGGCGTTTTTTGTCTTCGTCGTGCTCGGTCAATTGACCGGGGCGGCCATCATCGACCAGTTCGCCGGCTTCGGCGTTCCATCCAACCCGATCACCTGGCAGAGGGCGGCAGGCATACTGCTTGTCTTCGCGGGAGCCGCCATGACGCAACTGCGCTTCTGATAGCGGCGCGGTGGCTGTCATGAATCGGCTTCCCGACACTTCTGTGGTTTATTTCGGAGCGCTCTCGAGCCGCTGTTTCAGGAGCCAGTCCCACAACCCGGCATCGTTCAGGGCGGCTGTTTCGATGCCGGAATGATCCACGCCTTCGAGCACGCTCAATCGCACGTTGCGCTTGAGACCCTTGAGCCGTTCATAGAGGACAACGGAATCGGATAGCGGAATGACATCGTCATCCGTGCCATGGAACACCCAGAAGGCGGCCTTTTCGTTTGTCCTGTTCAAATAGTGGCGATTGCCGCCGCCCGCGATGGGAACGATGGCTGCGAACCGGTTCGGGAACTGCTCGGCCAGCGCCCAGGCACCGAAGCCGCCGCGGCTATAGCCGATCACGTAGATGCGGCTGCGATCGACGCGGTGTTTTGCAATGACGTCCTCAAGCGCGGCATCCACTTTTTCGATCGGATAGAGCAGTTCCTCGCTGGGGTTCTGCGGCGAGAAGACAAGGAACGGAAACTCCTTTCCGCCCTCGATCAGTTTCGGCAGCCCGCTCCTTTTGACCTTTTCGATATCGCTTCCGCCCTGGTCCCCGCCATGAAGCCAGACGACGAGCGGATATGTCTTGTCGGAGCTGTCGTAGTCCGAAGGCTTGTAGAGCAGGTAGTTGAGGTCGTTCTTGATGCTTGCGTTCGACGTGAGCGCAGTCTGGCCCGCGAAAGCCGGCATCGGGCTCCACAGGGCAATCGACGCGAGCGCGACAACTGACAACAACGATCGAAACATGATCCATCCTTTGCATGCTGAACGACGACCGCATCCAGGTGGTCGCCATCGGGACAACTGATTCCCCTGCCCACGGCATCGATAACATGCCGCGTCAGATGCTTGAGGATAAAGCGCGTTTCGAAGCGAGCCGCCGCACGCTGGAGGCGCAGCTCCATCTGTTCCGCACAGGTCAGCGTGGCGGCTGCGATCGCACCCACCAAGGCTGCAAGGGGACTGAGCGACCGGAACATCGAAGCGCCGGCGACATTCTTCCCGAACCTGCCGCATGAAAACGCAACCTCGGCAGCGGAGCGGCGTTGATCCCGAACTGGGAGGTCGACCGTGAAGAAACTCATCATCACGCTTGCCATACTCGTCGTCGTGATCGCCGGCGGCGGCTTCGCACTCGTCTATGCGTCACGCCACGAGGCCACGGTCCCGATCGAGCAGACCTATGGCGCGAGCCCGACGCTTGCCGAGCCGCGCCCCGAATGGCTGCCGAACGTCAATGTGGCCGAAGCCATGCCATGGCCTGACGGCGGCAAGCCGACGGCCGCGCAAGGGCTGACAGTGAACGAGTTTGTCGGCGGCCTGGACCATCCGCGCTGGCTGCACGTGCTGCCGAACGGCGATGTGCTGGTGGCGGAAAGCAACTCGCCGCCGAAGCCGGAGACCGGCTTCAGCATCCGCGGTTTCTTCACAGACCTCTTCCAGAGTCAGGCTGGAGCGCAAACCCACAGCGCCAATCGCATCAGCTTGCTCCGCGATGCGGACGGCGATGGTATCGCCGAATTGAAAACGCCCTTCCTGGAAGGTCTCTCGTCGCCTTTCGGCATGACCTTGCTGAACGGCAAGCTCTATGTCGCCAATGCCGACGCGATCGTCGCCTTTCCCTATCAGGAAGGCGCAACCAGGATCGACGCGCCGGCGGAAAAGATCGTCGACCTGCCTGCCGGCCGCAACCATCACTGGACGAAGGACGTCATCGCAAGCCGGGACGGCACCAAGCTCTACGTCACCGTCGGCTCCAACTCCAATGTCGGCGAGAACGGCATGGACGAGGAAGAAGGCCGCGCGGCGGTGCACGAGATCGACCTCGCGACCGGCAGGATGCGCCTGTTCGCTTCCGGGCTGCGCAACCCAAACGGCCTGTCATGGAATCCCGAGAACGGCGCACTCTGGGTGGTGGTGAACGAACGCGACGAGATCGGCAGCGACCTGGTTCCGGACTACATGACCTCGGTCCAGGACGGTGGCTTCTACGGCTGGCCCTACAGCTATTACGGCCAGCATGTCGACGACCGCATCCAGCCTCAAAAGCCGGATCTTGTCGCACGTGCGGTCAAGCCCGACTATGCGCTCGGCCCCCACACCGCCTCGCTGGGACTCACCTTCAATCCAGACGACCGGTTTGGGAGCGACATGAGGAACGGCGCCTTTGTCGGGCAGCATGGTTCCTGGAATCGCCTGCCGCGCAGTGGCTACAAGGTGATCTTCGTGCCGTTCATGGGCGGGAAGCCATCCGGTCCGCCGAAGGACATCCTGACCGGCTTTCTCGACCAGGACGACAAGGCCCGTGGCCGGCCGGTCGGCGTTGCAATCGACAAAAGCGGTGCTCTTCTTGTCGCGGACGATGTCGGCAACAGGGTCTGGCGGGTGGTGCCTGCGCAATAATGGATTATCGCTCGATCACTTCCACATCGACCGCATCTTGCCCTTGAGGTCGACATTGGCGCGCGGCCGCACGGATTGCTCGTCGCGAAGCGCCTGGCTTGTCCACGACGTCAGATGGAAATGCTGCAGGATATGGGCCGGGATGAAGCGCGTTTTCGAGGCATAGACATGCCGGTCGCCACGCGCCGCCTGGCCGGAGGTGTAGAAACGCTGCGGCGTGATCAGGTGCAGCGAATCCTTCGCCCGCGTCATCGCGACATAGAGCAGGCGGCGCTCTTCCTCCAATTCCTTGCGTTCGCCGGCGCTCAGATCGATCGGGATGCAGCCGTCGACGGCATTGAGGAGAAACACCTTGGTCCATTCCTGGCCCTTGGCCGAGTGGATCGTCGACAGGATCAGATAGTCCTCATCGAGGAGCGGCGGTCCCGCCTCATCGCTGGTCGCGCTCGGCGGATCCAGCGTCAGATCGGTCAGGAAGCGTTCGCGGGACGGATAGCCTGCCGCGATCTGCTCCAATTGCAGCAGGTCCGCCCGGCGCGCCGTCGCGTCCTCGTGCTTGCGCTCGAGATGCGGCTCGTACCAGAGCCTGGCCCGCTCCATTTCCGAAGGCCAGGCGGGGCCTCGGCGCAGGTCCGAGAAGAGATCGACGAATTGCGGCCAGTCCTTGGCGGCACGGGCCGGCGGCGCGAAACGCGCCAGGCCCATCTCCAGGTCGAGCGACTGCTCCATGCTGTCGATCGCCTGTGTGGCCGCGGCAGGCCCGATGCCCGGCAAAAGCTGCATCACACGGAAGCCTGCGATGCGGTCGCGCGGGTTCTGCACGAAGCGCAGCACGGCAAGCACGTCCTTGACATGGGCCGCGTCGAGGAACTTCAACCCGCCGAATTTCACGAAAGGGATGTTGCGCCGGGTCAGTTCGACCTCGAGCGGTCCTGAATGGTGGGATGCCCGAAACAGCACCGCCTGCTGCTTGAGCACGGTTCCGGTCTCGCGTTCCTTCAGCACCTCGTCGCAGATGTAGCTCGCCTGCTCGGCTTCGTCGCGAACGGTGACGATCGCCGGCTTTTCATGCGACGAGCGATCGGTCCACAGGTTCTTGGTGAAGCGTTCGGCCGCTTCGCCGATGACGGCGTTCGCGGCGTTCAGGATCGCATCGGTCGAACGATAGTTGCGATCGAGCGTGACGATTTCGGCGGGCGAGGGGAACAAAGTGGGGAAGTCGAGGATGTTGCGCACTTCCGCGGCACGGAAGGAATAGATCGATTGGGCGTCGTCTCCCACCACCGTCAGGCCGGCTCCGTCCGGCTTGATCGCCGTCAGGATCGATGCCTGCAGCCGGTTGGTATCCTGGTACTCATCGACGAGGATATGGTCGAAGCGCGAGGCCAGATGCGCGGCGATTTCCGGCTCGGCAGCCATCTGCGCCCAGTAGAGCAGCAGGTCGTCGTAATCGAGGATGTTCTGCCGCTGCTTTGCCTCGACATAGGCACCGAACAGCTGCTTGAGCTCTTCGGTCCAGCCGACGCACCAGGGGAAACAGTCGCCGACGACCTGTTCGAGCGCGTCCTGCGCATTGACGACACGCGAATAGATCGAAAGACATGTCGCCTTGGTCGGGAAACGGTTCTCGGTCGCAGAGAGGCCAAGCTCGTGCCGGACCAGGTTCATCAGGTCGGCGGAATCCTCGCGGTCATGGATGGTGAAGCTCGGCTCCAGCCCGATCTCCAGCGCATAGTCCCGCAACAGCCGCGCGCCGATCGAATGGAACGTGCCCGCCCATGTCAGCCCTTCCATGAGGCTCGCGGCGCGCTCCTTCATCACCTCGGCGGCGATGCGCTCGACGCGCTTCGCCATCTCGGTCGCGGCACGGCGCGAGAACGTCATCAGCAGGATGCGCCGAGGATCGGCGCCGCGCACGATGAGATGCGCGACGCGGTGGGCAAGCGTGTTCGTCTTGCCCGATCCCGCGCCCGCGATGATCAGAAGCGGTCCGCAAACGGCGCCCTCTCCGTGCAGGACCGCCGCCCTCTGGCCGTCGTTCAGCTTCGACAGGTAGGCGGGGTCCTCGATCGAATCACGGATGGCGATGTTCATGGGGGCATGAAGCATCGTTTCCGTTTCGTTCGCAATGGCTGGGCGGCGCGGGCTTTGCAGGTTGGTCGCGGCCCGGCTATGCATCTCGTTCGAGATCTGTCCCGTTGCCTCGAGCGTTCGATGCTCGCCATTGAAATTGAAACATGCAGCCACCGTTGTTTTTCGCATTCGATGCCTCCGTTCCTGACGCGAAGGCGTGCCTGGATCAGGTCTACGAGGTGTTCTCGTCCTATCGGGCGCCACGCGGCTTCTGCCGGCAGTGCTTCACGCCCGAACAGGAGGAGCAGATCTGCGGCCCCCGAAACGTGCGCACCGCGGATTACGCCGTTTTTTCTCCGATCTATTTCGAACATCCCAATTGCTCCGGCGGCGTTGCCACATTCCGGCACTGGCTGCCGCGGGCGCTTGAATGCGCAGCGTTCGACACGCGCCCATTTCCGATGCTACCGGACCAGATAGCCAGGCTCGGCCTGTTGTCCTGGCCGCTGGCCGAACAGCAGGCTCTGCGCAATGTGTTCAGCCAGGCAGCGGCGAACTGGTTCGCGACAGGCGAGCCGGCTCCTCTCGGGCAGCAGGTCCCTGATGACGTGAAAGGCAACTGGTTGCCGGATATCTGGACGGCCGAGATCCTGCTCTCGGCTCTGACCTATCTGCGCGTCGATCCGGTGTCGCTGGCAAGGCATATGCTGGCCACGGATACGAGCTGGGCCACCCTCGGCCTCGCGGCCGCGATTGGCCGGCCGTCGATCCTCGACGATATCGGCTATCTCGTGCTGGAGGACACCGACGATGAAGCGGCGATGCGATCGGCTTTCGCGGCCCTCGATCGTCGTGCCCGAGCCGGCTTCCATCACATCGTCACCTATGAAGTTCTGATGAACCGGTGGGAGGCACTGACTGCCCGAGGCGAGGAAAAACTCGCTGCCCACCTGCTCGAGGCGATGGACAGGAGTGATCCGCCGCAATTCACCGAACAGGAGCAGGCAGACGACGAGAGGCTGCTCGCCAGGATTGTTCGGGCCTGATCCCGGGCAGTCTTTCCAGCCGGCGCAAAGGCCGCTCAGCTCAGAGTGACCGCCTTCAGGCGTCCTGCGATTCGCTGACGGAAATCGATCTTATCGACGGGTATTGACAAATTGCTACGTATCAATAGCGTATTGCTACGTAGCAATTGGATCTGTCCTGTGAGATCTGGTCGGAGAATTACGCAAAAGGAAGTGGCGGAGCGCGCTGGTGTCGCCCAGGCGACGGTTTCCCTCGTGCTGAACGGTGGCCGCGACAAGATTGCGCCCGAGACCGCAGAGCGCATCGAGGCTGCGATCGCTGAACTTGGATATCAGCCGAACCGCTTTGCCCAGGCGCTGCGCACCCAGCGCACACATGTGATCGCCTGCATTGTGCCCGATCTGACCAATCCGTTTTATCCATCCCTTGTGGTGGCGGTGCAGAAGGTGGCGCGCGCTTCCGGCTATGAAGTGATCACGATCGATACCGAGGGGAAAGCCGCAAACGAGAAGCAGGTGCTGATGAGCGCGCAGCAAGGCCGCTTCGATGGCATCGTGGGTGTCTTTTTCAATCTTGATGCCCGGGATTTGCAGCCGCTGGGCGAGGCCGGCATGCCGGTGGTGCGTGTCGAGGTGAGCCGCAAGTCCGGCGGGCCACAGCCCATCGACGACCTTTTCATCGACAACGTGGCGGCGGCACGTGTGTTGACCCAGCATCTGATTGAACTTGGGCATCGCCGCATTGCCATGGTTGCCGCCCCGGGCGGCCCCCAACGGGTGCGTCTTCAGGGCTATCTCGAAGCCATGGCGACGGTGGGAGCCGAGCCCATGGTTTTCAGCGCGATGAATTTCACGCTCGAAGGAGGTCGTCAGGCCGCCAGTCAACTCCTGGGGATCGGTGATCTGCCCAGTGCGGTTGTCGCGGCCAATGATCTGATGGCGATCGGCGTCATGCAGCGCCTGGTATCGGAAGGCCTGTCTATACCCGATGACATCTCTGTCGCGGGTTTTGACGACATCCTGGCATCCGCCCTGGTTACGCCTGCGCTGACCACAGTGGCGCAGTTTCAAGACAGGATCGGTGCGCGAGCCGCGGAAGTCCTGATCGAGCGCCTGGCCCGCGGCACGATCGGACCCGGCCGCGCCGAGGAAATGCCTTTTGAACTGGTCGTCCGTGCCTCGATCGCTCCATTCGGCGGTTGAGCGAAATGACAATGAATCGGGAGGGAACAATATGAAGATGGTCAACGCGTTTGCTGCGGCTGCAGTGTATTTGGGTCTGGTTCACAACGCTGCCGCGCAGGAGCGGGTGACATGGTGGTATGAGCAGGCAACGCCTGATCAGCAGAAGCTGATCCAGGACAACATTGTCGGCCCCTTCGACAAGTCGCAGCCCGGCTATAAGCTGGTTATCGACTATCGCGGCAGCGAGCTGGACAAGCAATTGCGTGTCGCGATGCTCTCCGGCAACGGCCCGGACGTGGTCTACACTGCGGGGCCGAGCTATGTGGCGCCGATGGCGCAGTCCGGACAGCTTCTTGCGCTCGACGACTATGCCGCGAAATACAAATGGGCGGATCGTATCCTTCCGGTCTTTGTGGAAATGGGCCGCTACAACGGCAAGCTCTTCGCGCTTCCCAAAACTTACGAAACGCTTGGCTTGTTCTACAACAAGACGGTTTTCGACAAGCACGGCTGGAAGGTTCCAGCTTCGATTGCCGAGCTCGAAACGGTGGCCGACGCCATGCTGAAAGAGAACATCACACCGTTCGCAGCCGGCAATGCCGACTGGCGAGGCGCCAATGAATGGTTCGTCACGCTCGCGCTGAATTCCGTTGCTGGTCCCGACAACATCGGCAAGGCATTGCGCGGCGAAATCCCCTGGACTGCCGAACCTTTCGTGAAGGCGATCGATACTCTCGATCAGTGGTGGCAGAAGGGCTATTTCGGAAAGAACTACTTTTCGCTCACAAGCAGCGAGCAGACCGCCAACATGCTGGCAGCAGGCCAGGCCGGCATGATGCCAAGCGGCACCTGGCAGTTCCACAATGTGGATACCTATTTTGGAAAGAGTGGCGCTACGCCAGGGTTCGTTGGGTTTCCCAGCGCGGAAGGCAAGCCAGTCTACCCCCTCGGCATCGGCTCGACGTTCTCGATCGCTTCCAAGGCCAGGCAGCCGGACGGTGCGGCAGCCGTGATCGATTTCGTCTTCACACCGGCAGTCTATGGCTCGATGAACTCGGCCTGGCAGGGGGAGTGGAACATCCCGCTGAAGGATCATTCCGGGGTAAAGATGGGTGAAAATACCTCGCCGCTCTTCACCGACACAATGGCAACCCTGGCGCGCGCGGTGAATGACGGTGACTATGGCTATACGACCTGGACGTTTCTGCCTCCTGCTACAGACAGCTATCTGATCAACGGCATTGAAGAAGTCTGGCTGAAGCGGACAACGACGGCGGACTTCCTGGCGAAGCTCGACGCTGCGTTCCAGAAGGAAAAGCGCGACGGCAAGGTGCCAGCCGTTCCCGCTCGCTGAACATTCGCCCCCGTGCCTGTCCCCGAGGCAGGCTCTTCTCGATCTTCCCGTGTTCATTCCGGGAGGAAACGAGCCCTGCCGACCCTTGAAAGGGGTATGACCCATGCATCGGCTGTATGTCTTGCCGACCCTTTTAATCAACATCGTCATCATCGCCGTGCCGGCGCTGATGACGGTTGCGCTGGCCTTTTTCCAGTGGGACGGCATCAGCGCTCCGGTCTTTGTGGGTCTCGATAATTTTCGCGATCTCTGGGCCGACAGCGTGTTCTGGACCGCCCTGGGCAACAACGTCATCTGGACAGTGATCTTCCTGACCGTGCCGATAGGGATGGGGCTTCTTGCCGCGACAATGATGCTGGTTGCGCGCCGGGGTTCGAACTATTTCCAGGTCATCTATTTTCTACCGGTCATTATCGCGACCGCCATCACGGCGCGCGTTTGGCAGGGTATGATCTATTCACCCGTCACCGGCGTGACTGGCCTGCTCCAACGCATGGGTCTCGATGTTCCCAACCCGCTGACGCAGACGTCAAGCGCCCTCTATGGCATTGCCGTCGTCGATCTCTGGCATTGGTGGGGCTTCCTGTGCGTGATCTTCTTTGCGGCCTTGCGGCAGGTGCCCTCCGAACAGATCGAGGCGGCGCGCGTTGAAGGTGCCACCTTTTTCCAGACCATCCGCTATGTGCTGCTGCCCGGCATCCGCCCGACCATCACGCTGATGATGATCATGACGATCATCTGGTCCTTCCTGGTCTTCGATTTCGTCTACATCCTGACCCAGGGCGGTCCGGCCTTTTCGTCGGAAGTTCTGTCGACCTTCGCCTATCGTTCGGCGTTCTACGACCTTGCCGTCGGCAAGGCGGCGGCGATCTCCGTGGTTATCAGTCTGTTCGGCCTGGTTGCCACCGTCTTCTACATCCGCGCCCAGGCCGGGGAGTTCGAGGAATGAGAATGACCGAGAACCGCCTGACGCTGACGTTCGTCTACATCACGCTTGTGGTGCTGATGATCGTTGCGCTCTTTCCAATAGCGCTTTTGGTCTTGAATTCGCTCAAGCCGTCGGCGGAGATCGTCCAGAACCCTCTGGCCTGGCCGTCCGAACTGCGCTGGGACAATTTCACGCGCGCCTGGAGCGACGCGAATTTCGGCCACACGCTTCTGAATTCGCTCGTGCTGACGGCTTTGACGATCGCGCTTGTTTGCACGACCGGGTCGCTGACCGCCTATGTCCTGGCACGACGCAAGATCAAGACGTGGAAAATCCTGACCTTCTACCTTCTGGCGAGTACGACGGCACCCATCCAGCTCTTTCTCTTTCCGCTCTATTTCGGTTTTGCCCAACTCGGTCTGATCAACAATCCTGTTGCGGTGGCTTTCGTCTATACGGCTGTCTATTCGCCCTTCGCGATCATGCTGCTGCGAACCTATTTTCTGGCAGTGCCGCGCGAATTGGAGGAAGCGGCTCTCATCGATGGCGCCACGCAGTGGCAAGTTTTTCGATACGTTTTTCTTCCGATTGTCTCTCCCGGAATTCTGACCGTCGCGTTGATCATCGGTCTTTATTCCTGGAATGAGTTTCTGATCGCCACGACCTTTTTACAGGGACAGGACAGGCTGACCGCCGTTGTCTCCTTCTTCCTGCTTTCTGGCCAATACAGTTCCGACTGGGGCGTCATCATGGCTGCCGCCCTCATCATCATCCTGCCTATCGTGACACTCTTCATCCTGTTGCAGCGCCGTTTCATCGAAGGAATGGCCGGCGGCTCGGTGAAGGGCTGAAAGGAGAATTCCATGTCCATTCCAGCGGATTATCTGAACCGGGTCTATGCCGGTGTGCTTGGCAAGTTGATCGGCGTCTATCTCGGCCGCCCCTTCGAGAACTGGCGCTACAAGGAGATTCTCCAGAAGCTCGGCCCGATCACCTACTATGTTCACGACAGGCTGGGCGTGCCGCTGGTAGTCACCGACGACGACGTGGCCGGCACGTTCGCCTTCCCGCGCGCTCTGGACGACTATGGGATCTCGTCTTCGCTTTCCTCGGAAGATATCGGCCGGGCCTGGCTGAACTATATCGTCGAAGAGCGCTCGATCCTGTGGTGGGGCGGAGCGGGCAATTCGACCGAGCACACCGCTTGGCTCAATCTCGCGCGTGGTATCCCGGCACCTGCCTCCGGTTCCATCGAGACAAATGGCGCGACTGTTGCCGAACAGATCGGAGCGCAGATCTTCATCGATGGCTGGGCGCTGGTTTCGCCCGGCAATCCTGCGCAGGCAGCGAAGCTGGCGCGCGCCGCGGGCTTGGTCAGCCACGATGGCGAAGCCGTCAATGCAGCCGTGCTTTGGGCTGCCATGGAGGCGGAGGCCTTTCTCAGTCGGGATGTCGATCATCTGCTCGACACCGGCCTGTCCTACATTCCAAAGGATAGCCTGATCGCGAAGCTCGTTTCGGATATCCGCCAATGGACGTCGGGCAACCAGGACTGGGAAGCCACGCGCCAGAAGATCGAAGACAATTACGGCTACGACAAATATCCCGGCAATTGCCATGTTGTGCCCAACCACGCGCTGATGATCATGGCTCTTCTGCATGCGCCGCATGATTTCCAGCGCGGGCAGATGATCGTGAACACCTCCGGCTGGGACACGGACTGCAATGCGGGAAATCTCGGTTGTCTCCACGGAATCATGCTGGGTCTCGATGGGCTGGAGGCCGGGCCGGATTGGCGCGGCCCGGTGGCGGATCGTCTCTACATTTCCACGGCCGATGGCGGCCGCTCGATCACCGATGCGGTCGAGGTTTCGTTATGGCTCGCCAACCTTGGACGTCAGCTTGCTGGTGAAGCGCCGCGGCCAGCGCCGAAAGACGGAGCGCAATTCCACTTTTCGCTGCCGGGTTCCGTTCAGGGTTTTCGGCCTCAGCAAAGTCAGGCCGGCCTGACCGACCTGAAGGTGGCGGGCACCGGTGAGGGGTTGGCGATTGCATTTTCTGCGCTTGCCCCCAGCCGGGAAGCCGCTGTCACGACAGCGGTCTTCACGCCGCGCGAGGTCAAGGACATGCGCACTTATGATCTTCTGGCCAGCCCGCGCGTCTATGCGGGGCAGACATTGAAGACAACGCTGAAGGCGGCGCCTGATCTCCGTGGCACGGTCGAAGCAAAATTGCGCATCCGCCATTATGATGGAAATGACGAGCTCATCGATCTGGACATGCCAAATCCGGTTCTCGTGTTGCCCGGCCGCTCGACGGAGCTTTCCTGGACGATCCCTGAAACCGGGCACCAGCCAATCGCTGAAATTGGCGTGGTTCTGACCACTCCGGAAGGGCGTAGCGATGGCCGCGTTCTCCTGGACAGGATGTCCTGGGAGGGCAGCCCGGACGTTACCTTCCGTCGGCCGAGCGGAGGCGGTGATTTCTGGCGCAAGGCCTGGGTCAGCAATGCCCACTTCTTTTCCAAGCACTTCCCGCAGGACTTTCGCATCAGTCAAAACCGGGGCGAGGGCATGATCCTGCAGGGCGCGCGCGACTGGGCCGACTACACGATCGAAGCAGACCTGATGCTGCATCTCGGTGAACATGGCGGCCTTGTGCTGCGCGCGCAGGGACAACGCCGGTATTACGCGGCAAGGGTGACCAGGAAGGGAGAGCTGCAGATCGTCAGACGCAAGGACGAGCTTGAGGATATCCTGGCCTCCGTCCCGCTGAAGGTTGCCTTCGAGGAAGCATTCACCATGACTTTGCGGGCAAAGGGCAACCGGATTTCCGCCGCTGTCGGAGACACCGTCGCCGAGGCTGAGGATGCGACCTTTGACTGTGGTGCCGCCGGGCTGCTGATCCACGAGGGAGCACTTTCGGCGACCCGCATCCATGTCGGCGCGGCGTAGGAGGCATCCATGGCAGGCGTTACGATCGACAAGGTCTTCAAGAAATACAGCGGTGTCGAAGTCATTCACGGTATCGACGCGGACATCGCCGATGGCGAATTTGTTGTCCTGGTTGGACCTTCCGGCTGCGGCAAATCCACTTTGCTGCGCATGATCGCTGGCCTGGAAGAGATCTCGGGAGGGAACATCTCGATCGGCGGCAAGGTGGTCAATGATCTGCCGCCGAAGAGCCGCGATATCTCGATGGTTTTTCAGAACTATGCGCTCTATCCCCATATGACTGTCGAGCAGAACATGGCCTTTTCGTTGATGCTGGCTGGCGCGAGCGAAGAGGAAAAGGCACGCAAGGTGCGAGAGGCCGCAGAAATTCTGGGGCTTGTCCCGTTGCTCGACCGCAAGCCGAAGGCACTGTCCGGCGGACAGCGTCAGCGTGTGGCCATGGGGCGCTCGATCGTGCGCAATCCGCAGGTGTTTCTCTTCGACGAGCCGCTGTCCAATCTTGACGCCAAGCTCAGGGTTCAGATGCGCAGCGAGATCAAATCACTTCACCGCCGGCTCGGTGCGACCATGATCTATGTCACTCATGATCAGATCGAAGCGATGACGATGGCCGACCGGATCATCGTCATGCAGGGTGGGAAAATCGAACAGGTCGGAACGCCGCTCGAACTCTACGATCGGCCGGCCAACTCATTCGTCGCCCAGTTCATAGGCTCGCCGGCAATGAACCTGTTCTCCGCGGCAGTGAGGGATGGAAAGCTCGTGCTGGAGGATGGTCAGCAGACCGGGCTCGCCTCGCCAACGCATCTTGGCGAGGGACATCGGGTGCTCATCGGCAAGCGGCCCGAAGAAATTCGATTGTCCGCCGAGGGAGTGTTGAAGGGAACGGTCGCCAACATAGAACCGACGGGATCGGAAACCTTCGTGGAAATCGACCTGCCAACGGGACCGGTCTCGATCGTGTCGCGCGAGCGTCCTGATTTCGACGTGGGCGCGGAACGGTCGCTCATCCTCAACCAGGGTGCGGTCCATATCTTTGATCGGGACCACGGAAGGAGGTTCGAGTAGGTTGGTCGTCAAGTTCCCGTCGGGCTCATGATTTCGATGTCCGGCATCGCCGCCGGTCCATACCAGCGCGCGGTCGTGCGAAAACGGCATTCTCCGGCTCGAGACCCTGAAGGATTCAAACAACGCTTGCCGTAAAAACATGAGTATTGTACTCATGAATTTAAGCTCATCCCTGACGGATTGAAGGATGGGGGCAAGTTTGAACTTCCGCCCGAAGATGCATGCCATGGTCCACGGTTTTGCCGTGGTCGACAACCTCAAATGGCGCGCGTGGGACGACGTGGTCGCCGATGTCTGGCGCGCCCAATGTGCCCAGGACGCGCAGGGCGACTATGTCTCGCCGGACCCGCGCCTGTTCGTGATGCTCGATCTCAACCCGGGCGGGGTCTTCGTGCTGGACCAAAAGGGTGCGGGAACCACCGGTCGGCACGACGCTGCCGAGACCATGAGCTACGTGCCCGCCGGCATGCCCGTCAGCGGCCACGGCGAGAGGCTGAAGCGGATCCAGCATCTCGATCTGCATTTTTCGGAAGCAGCCGTGACGCGGCGCTTCGGGCGAACCGTCGATCAGGCGCGCCTGTCGGTACCGCGTTTCCAGTTCCGCGATGCCAAGATCGCAATGCTGGCCCGCGCCATCGCCGACGAATGCACGAACCCGGCCGCCATGCATGGCCTGTTCGGGGCAGGGCTGGTCAATGCGCTGCTGGCGCTGCTTTTCGACATCCGGCACGAGGACGGGCACCGCAAATCCGGTCTTTCGCGCGGCCAGTTGCGCCTGGTTACCGAATTCATCGAAGCCAATTGCTTCAGGCCGATCCGGCTCGGCGAGCTGGCCGATCTGATCCAGTTGTCGGAGACCCATCTGAGCCACGCCTTCAAGGCCTCGACCGGTTTGCCGCCGCATCGCTGGCAGATGAAGGCGCGGATCCGGAAGGTTCAGGAGAAGCTGCTTGGCGAGCCGCTGACCCTGAGCGAGGTGGCGCTTGCCGCCGGTTTTGCCGATCAGGCGCATTTCACGCGGGTGTTCAAGACGGTGGTGGGTTTGACGCCCGCACAGTGGCGACGCAGTGCCGCGGATCGATGACAGCAAAGCCACCGCGTTTTCCGTCAAGAATCGACAATTCAACGCAAAAAGGTCCAAGCCACTGCCAAATAAGATGAGTTAATAACTCAACTTAGCGCATGACCCCGAAAATCGGTTCCGATTTTCGAAAAGGATCATGCGCTCAATCAAAGTGTTCGAGCGTCCTTTGCGCGTCCGAATAGACGCGCAGTGTTCGAACGGCAGCCTTTCGGGTGCGAAAGGCGAGGTGGCTGGGGGTATGCATGGCATTGGTTTCGCTCAGATTGCTTGGTGCCTCAGGCGTCGCGATTGTTGCCGCGCTGGGCTCGGTCCATGCCCAGCAATCCACCGTGCTGGACAGGATCGTCATCCAGGGCGAAGGCGGCGGACAGACAGGTGACCGCGCGACTGCCACCGGCAAGGTCAAGGGCGTCGTTGCCAGGTCCACCACGACCGGTTCCAAGACAGCCACCGACATCAAGGACATCCCGCAGTCGGTTTCCGTCATCGGCCGCGAGGAGATCGACGAGCAGGGCGCGCAGAAGGCGGACGAGGCGCTGCGCTATACCGCCGGCGTGTTTACCCAGCCCTTCGGGCCCGACAGCGACACCAACTGGATGTTCATCCGCGGCTTCCAGGCCACCGCGACCGGAACCTACATGGATGGCCTGCAGCTCTTCAGCCACGGCTTCGGCGGGTTCTACGTCGACCAATTCGGCCTGGAGCGCATCGAGGTGCTGAAGGGCCCGGCATCGGTGCTTTACGGTGGTTCCAACCCGGGCGGCGTCATCAACTATGTCAGCAAGCGTCCTGATTTCGAAACGCGGCGCTATGTCGAGACAGGCATCAACGACGCCGGCAACGCCTATCTCGGCGTCGATCTCGGCGGCGTTTCGAACAATGTTGTCAGCTACCGGGTGCTCGGCAAGATTGCCGGCGGCAACACCTATTCCGATCTGCAGGACGGCTGGCGCGGCTTCATTTCGCCGAGCGTCACCTGGAAGCCGGACGAACAGACCAGCCTGACCATCCTGGCCAACTACAGCCATATCGATGAAAACCACAATGGCGGCAGTTTCCTGCCCTATGAGGGTACTGTCGTCGACCGTATCGTCGGCGGGATCAACTATGGGCGCATCCCGCGCGATGCGAACTACATGGAACCGGATGTCGATCTCTACAGGCGCGAGCAGGGCGCCCTGGGCTACGAGTTCGAACACACCTTCGACAGCGACTGGACGATCCGTTCCAACGCCCGCTTCAACGCGGCCAGCGTCAAGGAGGTCAGTGTCTATCCCAATGGATGGTCGGGGCCGACCACACTCGACCGGATCAATTTCGGCCATGACACGGATGTCACTTCCTTCCTTTTCGACAACCAGGTCGAGGGAAAGTTCGATACCGGCGGCATCGAACACAGGCTTCTGGCGGGCCTCGACTACAAATATTTCAACATCGACCAGGTGCAGTCGTCGGCGCTGTTCGGCACGACGCCGCCCATCGACGCGTTCAATCCCGTCTATGGCGCGGCGCTGACGCCGCGCGTCAGCTACCTCGATCAGGATCTGAGCCAGCAGCAGCTCGGCCTCTACATCCAGGACCAGTTGCGTTTCGGCGGTGGCTGGATCGCCACCCTGAACGGCCGCTACGATCGCGGCTGGCTGAGCGCGCACGATCGGCCGAACTTCTATGCGCCGACACAGGACACCACCCAGAAACGCAGCGATGGCTCGTTCTCGGGACGCGCGGGCCTCGCCTATGAATTCGACAACGGCGTGACGCCCTATGCCAGCGTCGCCACTTTCTTCAATCCCATCATCGGCACCAACGCCGCGGGCAAGCTGTTCGAACCGGAGGACGGCGTCCAGTACGAGGTCGGTGTCAAATATGCGCCGACCTTCGTCGATGGCCTCATCACGCTCTCGGTGTTCGACCTCACCCGGCGCAACGTGCAGTCCAACCTCACGCCCTTTACTTATGTCCAGACCGGCGAGGTGCGCTCGCGCGGCGTCGAGCTGGAAGGGAAGGTCAACGTCACCGACGATTTCAAGGTCACCGGCGCGTTCACGGCCTACAATATCGAGATCACCAGGGACGAGGATCCGACGATTGTCGGCAAGCGCCCCTTCATCGTGCCGGAGGTGATGGCATCGGCAAAGGCCGATTACACCTTCCGTGGCGACTGGTATGACGGTATTTCGGTCGGCGGCGGCCTGCGTTATGTCGGCTCGTCCTGGGCCGACAACCAGAACACGCTGAAGGTTCCGGGAGCGACCCTTGTCGATCTCAAGCTTGGTTATGAGAAGGACAATTGGGGTGTCGATCTCAACGTGACCAACGTGTTCGACAAGGCCTATGTCGCAAGCTGCCAGACCGCGCTGACCTGCAGCTACGGCGAGGGGCGCGCCTTCAAGCTGAAGGCCTATGCCACCTGGTAGCAGCCGCTATCTCGTGATGTTTGAGGACCGACTTTATGGATGCAGCAAAGAACCCGGACCTGCATCTCTATGATGTCGACGCCGCCTCTTTCGCGGCCGGCGGGCGCACTATCCTGTCTCCGCTCACCATGACGCTGGCGCCGGGCCGTTTCTACGGTCTGGTCGGCCCGAACGGTTCTGGCAAGAGCACATTGCTAAAGCTCCTGGCGCGGCAGCAGGATCCCGCCCAAGGCTCGATCCGGTTTTCAGGCAGGCCGCTCGAAACCTTCGGTACGCGCGACTTCGCCCGCAGCGTTGCCTATATGCCGCAATTCACGCCACCCGCCGAAGGCATGAACGTGCGCGAACTGGCGAGCCTCGGCCGCTTTCCCTGGCATGGTGCGCTCGGCCGTTTCAGCGCCGACGACGAGGACAAGGTGAGCCGGGCGCTGACGCAGACGTCGCTTACGGCGCTCGCCGACCGCATGGTCGACAGCCTGTCGGGTGGAGAGAGGCAGCGTGCCTGGCTTGCCATGATGCTCGCGCAGGATGCGCGTTGCCTGCTTCTCGACGAGCCGACCTCCGCGCTCGATCTCGCGCATCAGGTCGAGATCCTGGCGCTGGTCAGGCAGCTCAGCCGCGAACAGGGCATCGCCGTGGTCGCCGTGCTCCACGACATCAACATGGCTGCATCCTTCTGCGACGAATTGATCGCGCTGCGCCAAGGCAGGATCGTCGCGCGCGGTACTCCTGATCGGATCCTCGACCCCGCCGTTCTGGACAGCATCTATGGCCTGGCCATGGGCATCACCAGGCATCCGCAAACCGGTGCGCCGATCAGCTATGTCCTTTAAGCCTTCGAGCCATGGCCGGCCGGCGCAAGGCTCGGCGGATCGGACCTTGCACCGCCTCGGCCGGCGCGCGTTCCTCGGCATCGCCGCCTCGGCCTTCCTGCCTGCGCTCGTGTCCGCCGGCCCGCAGCGCCTCGCCATCATCGACTGGGGCGTGCTCGAAACAGCCCTGGCGATCGGCGCGGTGCCGCTTGCCGCGACGGAACTCAGGCAATTCGCGCGCATCGCGGTGGAGCCGGCTGTTCCCGCCAGCGTCGTCGATCTTGGCCTCAGGGGCTCGCCGAACTATGAGCTTCTTCGCAGCGTCGCCCCCGATCTGATCCTGATTTCCGGCTTCTACGAATATCAGCGTCCCTCGCTGGAGCGGATTGGCCCGGTCCTCACATTACCGATCTATGAAGCCGGCAAATCGCCTTACCCGCTGGCATTGTCGTCGATGCTGGCCTTGGGCGAGCGCGTGGGGCTGAGCGGCGAGGCCGAACATTATGTCGCCGACACGACTGCCGAGTTGCAGCAGCTGCGCACGGCCCTGCGTTCCTTCGCATCACGGCCCGCCTTCCTGATCAGCCTTGGCGATGCCCGCCATTTTCGCGCTTTCGGTGCCGACTCCATGCCGGGCGACGTGCTGACCCGGCTGGGTATCGCCAACGCGTGGCGCGACGACACCAGCTACAGCGCGGCGGCGCCGGTCGGCATCGAAGCGCTCGCCCGCGTGCCCGAAGCTTCGATCACCGTCATTGGACCATTGCCGGCGGAGGTCAGTCGCGGCCTGCCCGACAATGCGCTGTGGAACGCCTTGCCCGCCGTGCGCGAGGGGCGTGTCGCGGTGCTCGAGCCGGTCAACCACTTCGGCGGGTTGCCGTCAGCGCGCCGTTTCGCGCGCCTGCTCGCCGAAGCGGTCGCCGCGAAAGCCGCGCATGACTAGGCGCCTTCCCTTGCCCACGCTTTTCTGGGGCGCCATGGCGCTGCTGGCCGCCCTGCTTTTTGGCCAGAGAGTGGGACAGCAATGGTCGGCAATACACCCCGGCCAAGCGGTGAATCTCGATCGTGTCATCCTGTTCTACGGCCTGTTGCCGCGGGCGGCGGTTGCCCTGCTTGCCGGTGCCGCGCTCGGACTTTCGGGCCTGCTTTTGCAGCGCATATTGCGCAATCCGCTGGCCGAACCCTCGACCCTGGGCATTTCCGCCGGCGCACAGCTGGCGCTGGCTTCGGCAACGCTCCATGCGCCGGCTCTGGTTGAGCATCACTCCGCCGGGGTAGCCTTCTCAGGCGGTACGGCCGCCGTCGCACTGATTCTTGCCCTGACCTGGCGTCGCGGCCTGGAGCCTGTCTCTGTCGTGCTCGCCGGCATGATGGTGGCGCTGACCGCCAATGCCGCCGGTGCCGCTCTGATCCTGGCCAATGGCGACTATCTGTTTTCGCTGTTCATCTGGGGTGGCGGTTCCCTCGTCCAGCAGGGCTGGGACCCTGCCATCGCGATCGGCTGGCGGCTTGCGATCGGTTTTTGTGCTGCCATCGTGCTTTTGCGGCCTCTCGCCATCCTCGGCCTGGATGACGTTTCGGCGCGCGGTCTCGGTCTCTCGTTGAATACCAGTCGTTTCTTGTTGATCGCACTCGCCGTGTGGCTGGCGACCACGGTCGTGGCCGAGGTGGGCATCATCGGCTTTGTCGGCCTCGCCGCCCCCGTGCTGGCGACGCTGTCCGGAGCCCGCTCGTTGAAGCAGAAGCTGATTGCTGCTCCCTTGATCGGTGCGGTGCTGCTGTGGTTGACGGACGGGCTGGTGCAGCTTGCCGCCGGGGCAGGCGGCGAGCGGGTGCCCACGGGGGCCGCGACCGCATTGCTGGGCGGTCCGCTCCTGCTGTGGCTGCTGCCGCGTCTGCGCCTGTTCGAATGGCCCTCGCTTCAGGAGAGCAGGAGCGCACCGCGCCGCGCTGCGCACCCGTGGCGGCGGACCGCCCTGCTCGGCCTGTTGGGCATCCTTGCGTCGGTCGTTGCCCTGTCGCTCGGCCAGGGATTGGACGGATGGTCGTTTGCCTCCGGTGACCTGCTGGCCGATCTGGTGGCATGGCGTTTGCCGCGCGTTGTCGTTGCCGCGGCCTGTGGCGGCATGCTTGCGGCTGCCGGCGTGGTCATCCAGCGCGTGACGTCCAATCCCTTGGCGAGCCCGGAAGTGCTGGGCATCGGCGCCGGTGCCGGCGCTGGTCTGGCGGCCGTTCTGCTTTTGGCGGGAACTGCCGGGCTGGGCTGGCAATTGACCGGCTCGAGCCTCGGGGCCCTGCTTGCGCTCATCGTGATCCTGGCGATCGGCGCACGCGGCAATCTCGGTCCCGAACGTCTTCTGTTCGCCGGCATTGCCATGAACGCGCTGTGCAGCGCGATCCTTGCCGCGGTCATCTCCCTGGGAAATGCGCAATCCTACAGGCTGCTGGGCTGGCTCACCGGCTCCACGATCCAGGCGACCGGCCTGGAGGCGTCGATCGCCGTGATCGGCCTTGTCGTGATCACCGTGCCGCTGCTGCTCGCCGCCCGCTGGCTGGAGATCCTGTCCTTTGGTCCGAGCACGGCGCTTGCCCTGGGGCTTCCTGTCCGCCCGGTGCGCAACACGCTGATCCTTGTCGCTGCGTTCGCCAGCGCTCTCGCTTCGCAGTTCGTCGGCCCGCTCAGCTTTGTCGGCCTCATCGCACCGCATCTCGCCCGCATGATCGGGCTCGATCGTGCCCGGGCGCAACTGACCGGCGCCATCATCCTCGGCACACTTTTGATGGTGATCTCCGACTGGCTGTCACGGATGATCGTCTTTCCCTATCAGCTTCCCGTCGGATTGTTCGCCTCGCTGCTGGGTGGGGTCTATCTGACCTTCCTGCTTGGCAGGGGCGTTCACCGTCATGGCTGAGGGTGTCCACACTAGTCTCATGCCTCGATCTCCAGGGCCGTGAGCGGCTTCGAACAGCAGGCGAGGATGTATCCCTCGCCGATCTCCTCATCGAGGATGCCGCCATTGTGGTTCATCTCGACCTCGCCGGAGACCTTCCTGACGCGACAGGTGCCGCAGAGGCCGAACTCGCAGGCCGCCGGGATGCGAACGCCGCTGGCGCGTGCCGCCTGCAGCACCGTCTGGCCGGCGACACAGTGGCTGTCGATATCGGAACTGGCGAAGCGCAGCGGCAATGTCGCTTCGGCAGGCTGCGCGGCTCCGGCCTCGGCTTTTGCCGGAGGCGGCGTCTCCACCGGCGGAGCACCGAAACTCTCCTGGTGGTAGTGCGCCATGTCGAAGCCGGTCGCTTCCAGCATGTTGTGCACGGCGCGCATGAACGGATCAGGCCCGCAGCAGAACACTTCGCGTTCGTGAAAGTCGGGCGACAGAAGCGGTAGCCGAACGGCATCGAGACGGCCCATATGGCCGAACCAGCTTTCACGCGACGAGCGTTCCTCGATCAGGAAGCCGAGCGAGAGGCCGGGCATATGGCTGCCAAGCAGCTCGAGCTCCTTGCGGAAGATGATCTCCTCCGGCCGTCTGGCGCAGTTGACGAAGGCCACATCCGTCCATGGCGCGCAGTCGTTCAGCCAGCGCAGCATCGACATCATCGGCGTGATGCCGGAGCCGGCCGAGACGAAGAGATATCTGGCTGCTGGATGGTTGTGGTGCGTGAAGTCGCCGGAAGGGCCGAAGGCGCGGATGCGCGTTCCCACCGCAAGGTTGTCGAACATCCAGTGGGTGCCGACGCTGCCGGGCTGCGCCTTCACCGTCACCGCGACGGAGAACGGGCGCGACGGTGAGGACGACAAGGTGTAGGTCCGCATCAGTGGTTCGTCGCCGACGGGCAGTTCCAGCGTGATGAACTGCCCGGGCTTGTAGCGGAACCAGGTCTGCGCGTCCGAGCGGAAGGTGAAAGTCTTCACCTGGGGCGCCTCGTCGCTAACCCCGATGACCTCCAGCACCTGCAGGCGGTCGTTCCACGGCGCCATTTCGTCGAGATGGCGGTAGAGGGAAAATTCCGGCATCGCGTTCACCGGCGCCTCCCGTCAGGCGACGCTGCGAAGGGCGTGCGGCTCGCCCTCGGCAAGGCGTGGCTCGATGAAGTTCGTGTACCACTCGACGAACTGCGTGACCCCACCCTCATGCTCTTCCGAGTAAGGCCCGGGTTCATAGGCCGGCGATTTGATGCCGAAGGCATTCTCCTCGACGATGCGGCGGTCCTGGTCGTTGGTCTCCGTCCAGACATGGGTGAGTTCGGCGAGATCGTAGTCGACGCCTTCGACGGCATCCTTGTGGACGAGCCACTTGGTGGTCACGGCTGTCTCGTCCGCGCTGATCGGCAACACGCGGAAGGTGATCGCGTGGTCGCCCAGGACATGGTTCCAGGTGGTCGGGTAGTGATAGAGCAGCAGGGAACCGATGCGGTCTGCGTTGACGCTGTCCGACAGTTTGCGGGCGACGGCGGGCTTGCCGCTCATGGTGTAGCTGACGCTGTCGCGCAGCAAGGGCGCGCGTGTGGCGCGGTATTGCCCGGCCGTGTCGATGGCGAAACGCGAGGGCAGGCCGGCCGCCTCGCATCTGGCCCAATGGGCGAGCATTTCCGGATCGCTCTCGGCCCCGTTCACGCCGGTGGCGATCGGGGCTTCCGGGAAGGTCTTGCACAGTTCCGGGTGATTGCCGGCGCAATGGTAGCATTCGCGGTTGTTTTCCCAGACCAGCTTCCAGTTGCCCTTTTCGACGATGGTGCTTTCAAAGGCGACCTTCGCCTCGGTCAGGCGGTGCGGCAGGAAATAGGGCTCCATCATCCGGCGGAAGGGCGCGAAGTCGGCCGGCTGGTCGGCCAGGCACACGAAGATGTAGCCCCCGGCGCTTTCGCAGGCGACCGGCTTCAGCCCATAGTCGTTGCGGTCGAAACCTTCGGCCATCTGCCGGGCAAACAAAAGCTTGCCGTCGAGATCGTAAGTCCATTGGTGGTAGGGGCAGACCAAGCGGGCCGAGACGCCCTTGTCGACGGTGCAGACGCGGCTGCCGCGATGGCGGCAGGAATTGTGGAAGGCGCGGATCCTGCCTTCGCGGTCGCGCACCAGGACGATCGGATAGGAGCCGATCTGGACGGTGAAGAAACTGCCCGGCTTCACGATTTCGCAGTCGTGTCCGACGAAGAGCCAGTCGCGGTACCAGATCAGCTCCATGTCGAGCTTGAAGAAATCCGGATCGGTGTAGAAGGGCTGTTCCAGCGAGAAGCCATCGCGCCTCGCACGGATGAGCCTCAGCATTTCATTGCGCGTATCCATGTCCTGTCCTCGTAGCAAGGACTGAACTGGTGGTGATGGAGGGTAGATGGCCGTGTTGGACGGTCTTCGACCGGCGCACGGCTTTCTGCCTCTTGACCGCCCACCGCGATCAGTCGAGTTCCAAAAAGTCCAGGGCTGGTTTCCGGGCTTCGAAGCTGTCCTTGCGGACCGTCCCGACACCTTCCCAGGCTTCGCCCAGTGGTCTGTCGTCGGAACAGAACTTCGCTACCGTTGCGGGGGCAGCGCCGGCATCAAACCGGCTTCCCAATTATCCGCTGCGACCTTCGCCGCAGCGGCACCTTGAACATCACAATCTGATCATGAGCGCTGCGCCGTTGCGATGACGAAAGCGACATCGGCGCTGTGCAAAGGCGACAGGCCGAAATTACTCGGCAGCCTCGGCGAGCGGAGTGGGAACATAGTTGAGGATCGGTCCGAGCCAGCGTTCGACATCCCGCACGGCCATGCCCTTGCGTGTTGCGTAGTCCCCGACCTGATCGCGCTCGACCTTTGCGACGCCGAAATAATAGCTTTCGGGCTGCGCGAGGTAGAGCCCGGAAACCGACGAGCCGGGCCACATCGCCATGCTCTCGGTCAGGCGCACGCCAATCCGCTCCTCCGCCTCCAGAAGGTTGAACAAGGTCACCTTCTCGGTGTGATCGGGCTGGGCCGGATAGCCGGGGGCAGGGCGGATGCCGCGATAGGGCTCGCCGATCAGATCGTCGGGCGCGAGGTTCTCATCGGCAGCATAGCCCCAATACTCCTTGCGTACCTTTTCGTGCATGCGCTCGGCGAAGGCTTCCGCGAAACGATCCGACAAGGCTTTCACAAGGATTGAATTGTAGTCGTCATTGGCGCGTTCGAAGCGCTCGGCGATGGCGATTTCCTCGATGCCGGCCGTCACGACGAAACCGCCGATGTAGTCAGGCTTGCCGCTGTCCTGGGGCGCGACGAAATCGGAAAGCGCGACATTCGGCTTGCCGTCGCGCTTTGTCAGCTGCTGGCGCAACGTGAAGAAGGTGGCCAGCTCCTTGTTCCTGGCCTCGTCCGCAAACAGCCGGATGTCGTCGCCTATCGTGTTGGCGGGCCAGAAGCCGATAACGGCTTTCGGCGCGAACCACTTTTCGTCGATGATCTTCTTCAGCATTGCCTGCGCGTCGTCGAACAGCTGCCGCGCCGCGGCGCCCTGCTTTTCGTCTTCGAGGATCTTGGGATAGCGCCCCTTCAGCTCCCAGGTCTGGAAAAAGGGCGTCCAGTCGATATAGCGGGCGAGTTCGGCCAGGTCCCAGCTTTCGAATACCCTGGTTCCCAGGAACGACGGCTTGGGTGGCTGGTAGTTGGCCCAGTCGATCCGGTGCGCATTGGCGCGCGCCTTCGCCAGCGGCAGCCGCTGCTTTTCGCGCTCCGAGCGCTCATGCGCTTCGGTCACCTTGCGGTATTCGGCCTGGATCGTGTCGACATAACCCGCCTTCATATCAGGCGACAGCAGGCTGGAGACGACACCGACCGCGCGGCTGGCATCGGTCACGTAGACAGCCTGCCCCTGATGGTAACGCGGATGGACCTTGACCGCGGTATGGACACGGCTGGTCGTGGCTCCGCCGATCAGCAGGGGGATGTCGAAACCCTCGCGCTCCATCTCCGAGGCCACATGCACCATCTCGTCGAGCGAAGGGGTGATGAGACCGGAAAGTCCGATCACATCGACCTTTTCACTGCGCGCCGTTTCCAGGATCTTGGTCGCCGGCACCATCACGCCGAGATCGATGATCTCGTAATTGTTGCAGGCGAGCACGACGCCGACGATGTTCTTGCCGATGTCGTGGACGTCGCCCTTGACGGTGGCCATCAGGATCTTGCCGGCGCTCCGGCGTTCGCCGCCGCCATTGGCCGCCTTTTCCGCCTCCATGTAGGGCAGCAGCACAGCCACTGCCTGCTTCATCACCCGCGCCGACTTCACCACCTGCGGCAGGAACATCTTGCCGGCGCCGAACAGGTCGCCGACGACATTCATGCCGGCCATCAGCGGCCCCTCGATCACATGCAGAGGGCGCTCCGCCGCCTGGCGGGCGGTTTCGGTGTCCTCGACGATGAATTCGGTGATGCCGTTGACGAGCGCATGCTCCAGCCGTTTTTCGACAGGCCATTCGCGCCAGGCGAGATCCTTCTCCCTGGCTTCCATGCCGCCGTGGCCTTTGAAGCGTTCGGCGATCTCGAGCATGCGTTCGGTCGCGGTGCCGCCTGTCTTGGGCTGGCGGTTGAGCACAACGTCCTCGCAGGCCTCGCGCAGTTCCAGATCGATCGATTCATAGACTGCCAATTGCCCGGCATTGACGATGCCCATGTCCATGCCGCGCTGGATGGCGTGGTAGAGGAACACGGCATGCATGGCTTCCCGCACCGGCTCGTTGCCGCGGAACGAGAAGGAAAGGTTCGACACGCCGCCGGAGATGTGGACATGCGGCAGCGTCTTGACGATCTCTCCCGTCGCCTCGATGAAGTCGACGCCGTAATTGTCATGCTCCTCGATGCCGGTGGCGATCGCAAAGACGTTCGGATCGAAGATGATGTCTTCCGGCGCGAAGCCGGCCTGCTCGGTGAGCAGCTTGTAGGCTCTCGAGCAGATCTCGACCTTGCGGGTTTTGGTGTCCGCCTGGCCGATTTCGTCGAAGGCCATCACCACCACGGCTGCGCCATACATGCGGCATAGCCTTGCGTGATGCAGGAAGGCCGCTTCGCCTTCCTTCATCGAGATCGAATTGACGATCGGTTTGCCCTGTACGCATTTCAGGCCGGCTTCGATGACGTCCCATTTCGAGGAATCGATCATCACCGGCACGCGCGCGATATCGGGTTCCGCGGCGATCAGGTTGAGGTACTCGACCATCGCCTTTTGCGAATCGATCAGGCCTTCGTCCATGTTGATGTCGATGATCTGCGCGCCGTTGGCGACCTGATCGCGGGCGACGTCGAGCGCCGCCGCGTAGTCGCCAGCGGTGATCAGCTTCCTGAACTTGGCCGAGCCGGTGACATTGGTGCGTTCGCCGACATTGACGAAAGGAATATCCTTGGTGAGCGTGAACGGCTCCAGACCGGACAGGCGCATCAGGGGCGAACGCTTCGGCAGGCTCCGCGGCTCGTGCCTGGCAACCGCCTCGGCAATGGCCGCGATATGCTCCGGCGTCGAGCCGCAGCAGCCGCCGACCACATTGACCAGCCCTTCGCGCGCGAATTCCTCGACCTGGGCCGCCATGAAGTCCGGGCTTTCGTCATACTGGCCAAAGGCGTTCGGCAGGCCGGCATTCGGGTAGGCGCAGGTGAAGGTGTCGGCGGCCGACGACAGTTCGGCCAGATGCGGGCGCATCGCGGCCGCACCCAGCGCGCAGTTCAGGCCGATGGTGAAGGGCTGGGCATGCCGGATGGAATGCCAGAAAGCAGTCGGCGTCTGGCCTGAAAGCGTGCGTCCGGAAAGGTCCGTGATCGTGCCGGAAATCATGATCGGCAGCCGGACGCCTTTCTCCGCGTAGATCTCCTCGCAGGCGAAGATCGCCGCCTTGGCGTTGAGGGTGTCGAAGATGGTCTCGATCAGGATGATGTCGGCGCCGCCGTCGATCAGGCCGCGCAATTGCTCGCCATAGGCAAGGCGCAGATCGTCGAAGCTGACAGCGCGATAGCCAGGGTTGTTGACGTCCGGCGAAATCGATGCGGTGCGGTTGGTCGGCCCGAGCGCACCGGCGACGAAACGGCGCCTGCCGTCTTCCTGTTCCGCCCTGCGGATCGCGCGCCGCACCAGCCGTGCACCGTCGCGGTTGAGGTCATAGACCATGTCCTCCATACCATAGTCGGCCTGCGCGATCGAGGTGGAGGAGAAGGTGTTGGTCTCGATGATGTCGGCGCCGGCCTTGGCATAGGCGTAGTGGATATCTTCGATCGCTTTCGGCTGGGACAGGATCAAAAGGTCGTTGTTGCCCTGCTGATGGCAGGCGCAGCCGCCGAAACGGTCGCCGCGGAAATGATCCTCGCCGAAACCGAGCCCCTGGATCTGGGTGCCCATCGCGCCGTCGAGCACAAGGATGCGCTCCCGCGCAGCAGCCTTGAGGGCGGTGAGGATTTCCGAGCCGTCGGGACGCGACGACAGCGGGCCGAAGAGTTCATCGACCGAAGACATTATTGCGACACTCTTCATTCCAGGAACGACGTCACTGAAACTAATCACATAAAGACATCTTTATGTCAACATGCGGATTTCGCATTGGTCATGCCAGCGGCAGCGAATCCGAGGTCAGAGCGAAGGTGTCCTCTTGCGCGGCAGGAGGCCTTTTGCGAATGCGACGCATCTGAGATAGGACTGCGAAGACCTTCAAGGCCGGAGCAAGCGGGAGAGTCGCAGGTTGGAACAAAGCATTGCAGACCTTTGCAAGGAATTCGGGCTGAGGCTTACAGGCCCCCGCCGCATCATCATGCAGGTTCTGTTCGATTCAAGCGATCACCCGGATGTCGTCGAACTCCACCGCCGCGTCACCGCGATCGAACCGACGATTTCGCTGGCGACTGTCTATCGCACGGTCAATCTGCTGCGCGAGAAGGGCGTGCTTGAGCGCCATACTTTCGGCGACGGCCGCGCGCGCTACGAGACCACGCCGCGCGAACATCACGATCATCTCATCAATGTGGAAACGGGCAGCGTGATCGAGTTCCAGTCGGAGGAAATCGAGCGATTGCAGGAAGAGATCGCCCGCAAGCACGGTTTCGCCATCGTCAGCCACAAGCTCGAGATCTATGTGCGGCCCCTGAGGCGGGGCCGAAGCCGAACATAACCCGACGCAGTCGTGGCTCCTTCAGCCGGTTGGATGGCTGGCTGCCGCTCGCGCTGCCTTCAACGTTGTGACGAGGAAGGCGGCAATGAAGAGCGCGGTCAGCAGCAGAACGATGGTCGGCGCCGGTGCGCTGTCGATGAAGAATGACAGGTAGACACCCAGCAGCGACGCGCCGACGGCGATCACGACCGACAGCCAGAGCATGACGCTGAAACGCGTCGTCAGCAGGAAGGCGATGGCGCCGGGCGCGATCAGCATGGCGATGGCAAGGATGATGCCGACCGCCTTCAACGCGCCGACGATTGTCAGCGAGATCAGGCACAGCAGGCCGTAATGCAGCAGGTTGACGCGCAAGCCGACGGCCTTGGCCTGGGCAGGGTCGAAGGCATGCAGCAGGAAATCCCGCCATTTGATCGCGATGATGCCCGTGGTGATTGCCGCTATGACGGCCGTTTCGGCGATATCGCGCAGGCCGATCCCCAATATGTCGCCAAACAGGATATGGTCCAGGTGAACCTCGGACTGGATCTTGACGTAGAGCACCAGGCCGAGCCCGAACATGCCCGAAAACACGATGCCCATCACCGTGTCCTGCTTGATGCGGCTGTTGTCCTTGAGGAAGCCGGTGGCGAGCGCGCAGATCATGCCGGCGGCGAAGGCGCCGACCGCGTAGGGCAGGCCGACGATGTAGGCGAACACCACGCCGGGAAAGACGGCGTGGCTGATGGCGTCGCCCATCAGCGACCATCCCTTGAGCACGAGGAAGCAGGAGAGCAGCGCGGTTGGGATCGCAATCAGCGCCGCGATCACCATCGCGTTGATCATGAAGTCGAACTGGAAGGGCGCATGCAAGGCATCGAACATATCAGGCTGTCCTTTCCAGCGCCTTTGCGGCACGGCGTCGTGCGGCCAGCATGCCGTGCTTGGGCGCGAAGAAGAATGCGACAAGGAAGATCAGCGTCTGCAGCACCACGATGATGCCGCCGGTGGCCCCGTCAAGGAAGTAGCTGGCATAGGCGCCGACGAAGCTGGTGACCGACCCGATGACGACGGCGATGAGAAGCAGGCGCGGGAAGCGGTCGGTCAAAAGATAGGCGGTGGCGCCCGGCGTCACCACCATGCAGATCACCAGGAAGGCGCCGACGGTTTGAAGTGCCGCGACCGTCGATGCCGAGAGCAGCGTAAAGAACATGATCTTGAGCGCCGCCGGGTTGAGGCCGATCGAGCGCGCATGGCTCTCGTCGAAGAAGACGACCATCAGGTCCTTCCACTTCACCAGCAGGATGGCGAGCGAGACGAAGCCGATGATGGCGAGCTGAAGCGTGTCTTCGGGCGTGATGGCAAGGATATTGCCAAGCACGATGGTCTGGATGTTCACGGAGGTCGGCGACAGCGACACCATGAACAGGCCGAGGCCGAAGAAGGAGGAGAAGATCAGGCCGATGATGGCGTCCTCCTTCAGCTTGGTGCGCTGGTTGAGGAACAGCATCGCCGCCGCGGCAAGGCCGCCGGAGAAGAAGGCGCCTATGGAGAACGGAAGCCCCAGCATATAGGCGCCGGCAACGCCCGGCACGATCGAATGCGAAAGCGCGTCGCCGATCAGCGACCAGCCCTTCAGCATGAGATAGCATGACAGGAAGGCGCACACGCCGCCGACAAGCGCCGACACCCACATGGCGTTCAGCATGTACTGATAGCCGAAGGGCTCCAGGAGCAGCCCGCTCATTCCTTGTCCTCCCGGAGCTTCTGCTGCATCGATCCGCTTTCGCCGTAAAAGACCAGCGGCCGCTCATCGTCGGTGATGACGGCGAGGCGGCGCCGGTCGTCGTCCTGATGCAGTCCCGCGCCGCCGAGCACGAAATGGCGCAGCACGCCGCCGAAGGCCTTTTCCAGATTGGCCTGGGTGAAGGTCTCCGCGGTCGGGCCGAAGGCGAGCACGGTGTTCTTCAGCAGCACGGTGCGGTCGCAGAATTCCGGCACGCTGCCGAGATTATGCGTGGACACCAGCATGACGCGGCCCTCGTCGCGCAGCGCGCGCAACAGGCCGATGATGGCATCCTCGGTCTTGACGTCCACCCCGGTGAACGGCTCGTCGAGCAGGATGACGCGGCCATCCTGCGCGAGCGCGCGGGCAAGGAACACCCGCTTCTTCTGCCCGCCCGACAACTCGCCGATCTGGCGCTTCCGGTATTCCGTCATGCCGACGCGGGCGAGGGCGGCCGAGACCGCCTCGCGGTCGGCGGCCTTGGGTATCCGCATCAGGTTCATATGGCCGTAGCGGCCCATCATGACGACGTCCTCGACCAGAACGGGAAAGTTCCAGTCGACTTCTTCGGCCTGCGGTACATAGGCGACCAGATTCTTGCGCAGCGCCTCGGCGACAGGCATGCCGAGGACCTGGATGCTGCCTTTGGCGAGATGCACGAAACCCATGATCGCCTTGAACAGCGTCGACTTGCCCGAGCCGTTGACGCCGACCAGCGCCGTGATCGTGCCGGTCGGGATCTCGAAGCTGGCATCATGCATCGCCGTCAGGCCGTTGCGATAGGTGACGGTCGCATCCCTGACCGAGATGCCGGTCTCTGAAGCCAATGGGGCGAAGCTCTTGAAGCGAGCCGTCATTGCGAGATGCCTTCGGCCAGACCCTGCCTTATCGTATCGGAAGTGACGCGAAGCAGATCGATATAGGTGGGCACCGGCCCATCGGCCTCGCTCAGTGAATCGACATAAAGGACGCCGCCGTAATGGGCACCCGTCTCGCGGGCGACCTGCCGCGCGGGCTTGTCCGAAACGGTGCTTTCGCTGAAGACCGCGACGATGCCATTGGCCCTGACGGCATCGATCACCTTGCGGACCTGCTGGGGCGTGCCCTGCTGGTCGGCATTGATCGGCCACAGATAGAGTTCCTGCATGCCGAAATCGCGCGCCAGATAGCTGAAGGCGCCTTCGCTGGACACCAGCCAGCGCTTGTCTTGCGGGATTTCCTCGAGCTTCTGCCGGATCGGCGCGATCGTCGCCTCGATCTTCTGCTTGTAGGCTTCCGCATTGGCCCGGTAGGTGTCGGCGTTGGCCGGATCGTATTTGGTGAAGGCGTCGCGGATGTTGTCGACATAGATCAGTGCATTCTTTGGCGACATCCAGGCATGTGGATTGGGCTTGCCGGTATAGGGTCCTTCGGCGATGCCCATAGGCTCGACTGCTTCGGAAACGACTGCGCCCGGCACGTCATGCAGGTTCTGGAAGAACTTCTCGAACCACAGTTCGAGATTGAGGCCGTTCCACAGGATGAGTTTCGCGCCCTGCGCGCGCTGGATGTCGCCCGGCGTGGGCGCATAATTGTGGATCTCGGCGCCCGGCTTGGTGATCGATTCCACGATCGCGGCGTCACCCGCGACATTCTTTGCCATGTCGGCGATCACCGTGAAGGTGGTCACGACCTTGAACTTCTCCTGCGCGGATGCCGGTGCGATCGCCAGCACGGCAGTGATCGCCGCTCCTATCGCTGCGGCCAGGATCGATCGTCTCATTCCATCGGGCATGACGGTTCCTTTTTGCGAACAATTCTCATTTGCATCTGACCTTTGATGCAAATGAGAATTGTTTGCAATAAGAATCTGGCCGTGCGGTCGACCGGTGTGGACCTCAGCCTTCTCAAGAAGCGCTGTTCGGGTCTTTTTTCCGAAGCATCGCCTCGACGATCCAGCCTCGGCCCTGAAGCGCTTCTTCACGAACCCGTTCGAGTTCGTCGACGATGTCGCGCAGCCTGCCCGAGACAAGCACGTCGTCCGGCATCCCCGCATAGAGGGTCCAATGCATGTCGCCGGCAGGGGCGTCCAACTGGTCGGACGCATCCAGCATGAACACGGTGCTCTCCGCATTGTTGGGGAAGCTGCTCGCGATGCAACGCCCCGTCGCCGTCAGGATCGATCGGCCGATATTGCAGAGCGCGACCTTGTGCGCTGGCGCCAGCGCCTGGATGTCGCTGTTGCCCGGGATCACTTCATGGTCGAGCTCGAAGCCTCCCATCGATCGGAGCTGTCGCAGAATTCGCTGCACGGTTTCGTAAAGCGACCGTTCGCTCCAGACGAGGAATGCACCGGCTTCGGAAGCATCCACTGCCTCGATGGACAGTCCACCCAGTCGAAGGTCGGCCGCAGCTGTATCGTCACTTCGGGCCGGTTCTCGAAACGGCGCAGTGCGGAACGGCCGACCCCGCACATAACACTCGATGATCTCCGCGCGAACACGGGCGAGTTCATCCGTCTTCATCCCCTTGTTGGGGATGAAGAACAAGGTCACATGGCCCTTGGCGTCGATCGCCTGCACCGTCGTGAAGTCCGGATTGCCGGCACCGATACCGAGGATGAGGACTTTGCGCCTCATTGCCGAGGCAGGATCGTCAATCCCGGAACGGCCGACCCTCGCAAGCCTTCGAACAGTTCGAGAAGCTTTTGCGGTCCGGGATGGTTTCCCTGGTATCGCTGCAGTTTACGGATCTCGATTTCCGCAGCCTCAGCGAGATCTGCGCCGCCGGGTTGGGCCAGCAGCCAGGACAGGAACACGTCTTCCGGCTGCGACGAAGCGAACCCACCGGCATGTCTTCCCTGCATGTTCAGTCCCATGCCAGCGCTCCGAGTCGCGCACAGCGGCGGTTGGCAATGAAATGCATATATGGCGTCGCCGAGCCGTTGCGTCGGATCGCCTTGTAGGCGGCGTGTGGCGAGCCGTGGCTTTCGGCAAGGCGTGGAATTTTGGGAACTCCCTTCGTGGAGAGTGCAGTCGTGGCCATGTCATCCCCGTGGCGTTGTGGACGGGGGAGTTTGGGGGAACGCATTGGCCATTTCGGACGCAGCGACGCCCAGCCAAGCGCACCGCCGGGACACCCCGCCCGAGGTTCGTTTCTCGTCTGTCGCGGCAGGTCTCCTGGCTTGCAGGTCATTGCCCTTGTCGGCCTTCCCGGTGCGTTGCGGCACCAGTGGCATTCTTCGACGCGGGCTCACTGCTTACAGTTGCGGGGGCAGCACCGGCTTTGCACCGACTTCCCTCTTAGCTCCCGAACCGAACGACTCGGGAGAACCTCGACGTCGATATCTAGTATATGACATCGACTCGATGTCAACGTTTGGTGCGGGTGGCTGCCGATCCGAGGATATCGGGAGTGGACAGCGCACGGCCTGCCGGCTGTGTGAGCCATCTCGTTGACGCGTGAGGCTTCAAGGCGGCCCATGCGTGGCGACACGGTCAAAATGGTTGAAGAAGCGCCAAGCATCCGCTTCTATATGTTCATGGTTCGACATTCGCTGAGATCGACAGTCCGTCAAATCTGGGTCCGCCTGCTCGCCGCGCTCGGTATCTTCGCCGCCATTGCCGTCGCCTGGTGGATGAAGGTGGAAGACGCGCGTGTTCCGGACGCTCCGCCGCAGGTCGCCTTTGGCGAGCCCGTCAATGTGGGGCGGGCTATCCTCGTCCCATACAAGCTTACCATCGAGAATGCCGCGCCCTCAGCGACCGGCTCGCAGCGGAAGCTCGTCCTCACGGGACAGCTCGAGAGTGTGACCGGTTCGAGTCAGGTTTCGATTTTCGGATCGCCGGAGAAACTGCCCGCTCTCTCTTCCGGCGGAATGACTTTTCCTGCGCCCAAGGTCTATCTCGTCCGCGACAAGGAACCGCTGAAGCAGCTTCACCCGCGCATCCGCGAACTCGTCTCGATCGTCTGGGACATTCCGGAGGGCTGGACTGAACAGGATGTCACGATCGGATTCAGCACGCAGCAATTCAAGCTCAAGGACAATCTCTATGCGAAGGCGAGCTGGCTGCAGTTTCATCCGAGTGGCACCTTGAGCGCGCGGCCGGAGCGCGGTGCATGAATCATTTCGTCAACCTCGTGGTCGTCGTGCTCGGCGGCGGATTGCTGGGCATGATGATGAACACGCTGCCGAGCTATGACAGCAGCTTCCAACCCTTCGGTGTCCGCGCCGGTGAAAACGGCGTTGGGGAAGGGCGTCTCTTTACGGCCGAACTGGCTGGCTTGAGGTCGAGCGGCACTATTTCCTACGCGCAGTTCGGCAAGGAGGTCGTTCGCGACACCTCTGCGATTTTCCTGGTCGCCGAGCTTGCGATTTCCGCGCGTGAGAAGTCGCAGCAGGTCGAGGCGATCTGGCTTGGCGCAACAGGTCGCCAGTACGTCCAGTCCGCCCGTATCGAAAGCTTCCCGCGCGCCCTGTCCTTGGCCCAGTTCGAGCCGGGGCTGAAGGGGCAGGCATTTGCCGTGTTCGAACTGCCCGAAGACGAGATCGCGGGAGGGCAACTGGTGCTGATGGCGCGCGGCAGCATGCTCATGGACAGCGCTGTGCACCTTCCCGCGCCGAAAGTGCTGCCGGCCAGGCAGGTTTCGCTGAGGCTCGAGCCATGAGACGGATCTTCTGGCTCGGGGCTACGCTCGTTTTATTCGCGACTACGCTTGGCCTGACCGCATGGTCCGATTTCAAGGATCTTGGCCATCAACGGGAATGGGATGTCGTTGCAGCCCAGGCTGCCGAAGCAGAATTGGCGGGCATTCGTGTCGGTGTGCGGGAAGCGCGGGCCGCGGTTGTCGACGCCAAGCCGGACCGCGCATTCCTTTTCGTGCGTTTCAATCTGGAGGGCTCGCCTGAGGCCGCGAAGTCATGGATCGATTGCAGCGCCAGCCTGCAAGGAGCGGGTGGAGAAACCTGGCTGCCTCTCTACGACTATCGGATACGCGGCGCGGTCAAGATCCTGGCATCGGACGGGAAGGACAACGGCAATTGCAATCCGGGCGCTGTCTCGGGCACTGGGCCGGTGACGTTTGACCAGATCTACCGCCTGCCGACAGCGTCCCTCGACAATCTGACCTTGCACGTCTCGGGCTATGGAACACGCCCGTCTGCCCTCGCATTCAAACTCGAGCCGACCATTCGCACCTTCAAGTCCGAATAGGTCGCCGCTCAGCCCTGCGGCGTGGGCGCGACGGCTTGCCTCTGAGCACGGCCGGCCAGTTCCAGGCCAGCCGCGAGGACGCAGAACTGCACGACCACGACGATGAGGCCGTCCTGTGGTTGGCCGGGAACGCCAAAGAGGATGTTCAAAGGCCGTTCGGCGAGACGCCAGACCCACTGGTCCTGGGGACCAATGAGCTGCGACGCCCCGATCCAGGCCCAGCGTCCCAGCCAGTCGACGAGACGCCACAATAGGATGACGGAGACGGTGAGCGCGACGCCGGCCGAGGCAGCCAGCATCAACCCGTTGACGACCGCGTGCCACCTCTTGACCGCTCCGCCCCAGAAATAGCCGATGAAATCGGTGACCGGTTTCGGCAGGCTGGTCCAGCGTTTCAGCGCACTGCTCGTCACGCGTTCGGTCGTGCTGGTCATCATGTTCAGATCATGGCCATAGATGATGGCGCCGAGGTTGAACCAGATCAGCGGCAAGGCCGAATACCAGAACAGCAATGTCAGCCACTCGGAGAGCTTGAATTCCGCGGGCCAGTCCATCGGATGGGCTCCGGGGGTGACGACCTCGGCGCGGGCCGCCGGGATCAGCGATCGCAGAAGCTCCTGTGGTGATGGCCAGTGCGCAAGCCATTTGACGAACTGATCCTGCCAGCCCGCGATCAGATAGAGGCCGAGCAGCGCCCACGCCGTTTCGCAGGCGACGATGAACAGCGGCCACAGGCGGTTGCCGGTGCGCTTGTGGAGTTCCTTTGCGATCCGACGCAGCCCCCATATGATGACGACCGCGACGACGATCCACAAAGAACTCTCCACCTCCAGGGCGGTGGGACCGAAACTGTCCGGCTTCAGGAAATCGATCCGGCTCATCTGGGTGTCGAGGAACAGTTTCGAATAGTCGCGCAAGGTGTTCGACAGGAAACCCCAGCCTGCATAATAGCCGTAGAACGGGATGAGGACGGCCAGCAGGGCGCCGGCGAAGAAGCCGCCGTCGCGGGTCTCGGCTTCGGTGGTTTCCGTCTCGGCAATCTGATGCCGTCTTCGCAGCAGCGGCAGTCCGTCGCGCAGGACGATGAACATCGCGGCGAAGACCAGGAGCTGCAGCAGGATGATGGGCGCGAGTGCGATCAGGCCCGCAAACCGGCTATGGAGGCCGACTTCGACAGCACCGCGCAGCAGCAGGATGTTGAGGAGGTAGCTTCCCATCCAGATGGTGCTGAGAGGCGCACCGAAGCGCCAGAGAAGGTTGGTGGCCAGCGCGATGTGGCTGCCGACGGTACGCAAGGCTTCGGGCATGTATCGTCGCGGGCCCCTGACGATTGCTGTCTGGTTGTCGAGGCCCCCACCCGTCCGTGGGCATTCTAGACTGCTCACATTCCATGTCGCAAGAAGCCGGCTGTGGGTGCCGGATCGAGTGGATCGGCCGCGCGCGAGACAGGACTGCGTGGCGGAGCCTGTGCTGGCCAGTCCGAATCAGTGCCTTGTCGCCTTTGAGCCAGCCGGATCGTTGGCCGGCTTTTCAGAGCCGAAGGTCAATCCTGATGCGGCATCGACGTGGTTTTACGTTCGGAACCGCGCACCCCCATCTGTTCGTGCCCGGGTCGTGCAAAACGGCGCGGCCCCTGCGTTTCGGCCCGCAGATCCGGTGTCGTTGGTGGCATATGACCGGGCGTGTCGAACCTCCTTCGGGAGCATGGCGTTAACCTTTTGTTAACCATTTCGCCCATACATCTTGGCAATCAAAAATTAACCAAGATCACCATCGTGTTAACGAAACCCCGGCCCATCCGCCTCAAGGGGCGGTCCTTCCTTGCCCTGTCGCTCGCCCCGGAGCTTCCTCTAGAGGATTGGCTGGCCGGGCTCGACGACCTCGCCGCACGCTCCGCCGGCTTCTTCCTGCGGCGGCCCGTGGTGCTCGATGTAGACGGCCTCGACATCAACAAGGCGGAACTGCGCAAGCTGGTCGACGATCTTGGCCAGCGCAAGGTCCGCGTCATGGGCATCGAAGGCGCGCGGCACTCGCTGCTCGGACCGGACATGCCGCCAGCCATGAACGACGGGCGCCCGGCCTCGGATTTCGAGCCGCCGGCCGAAGGCGAGACGGATGAGGCGGCCGAAGCGCAGGATGCTCCTGCGGTGGAAACGGTCATGGCAGCCCGGCCGCCGGTACAGGCCACCGGTTCGCTGGTCGTCACCGAACCGGTCCGCTCCGGCCAGTCGGTGTTCTTCCCGGAGGGGGACGTCACCATCGTCGGTTCGGTCGCATCGGGCGCGGAAGTCGTCGCTGGCGGCTCGATCCACGTCTACGGCACGCTGAGAGGGCGAGCGCTCGCCGGCACCACCGGCAACGGTTCGGCGCGCATCTTCTGCCGCAAGCTGGAAGCCGAGATGATGGCGATCGACGGTTTCTACCTGACCGCGGAGGACATGGAACCGGATCTGCGGGGACGAGCGGTGCAGGTCTGGCTGGAAGGCCATGCACTCAAGACGGCAATTCTAGGCTGACCTTAACGAGGTCCATAAAGGAGAGGTCAATGGGCAAGGTTATCGTGGTGACATCCGGCAAGGGCGGTGTGGGCAAGACCACCTCCTCGGCCGCGCTGGGCGCCGCACTGGCGCAGAACGGCGAAAAGGTCGTGGTCGTCGATTTCGACGTCGGCTTGCGCAATCTCGACCTGGTCATGGGGGCGGAACGGCGTGTCGTCTATGACCTCGTCAACGTCATTCAGGGCGAAGCGAAACTCCCCCAGGCACTGATCCGCGACAAGCGGGTGGAGACGCTCTATCTGCTGCCTGCCTCGCAGACGCGCGACAAGGACAACCTCACGCCCGAGGGCGTGGAGAAGGTCATCGCGGCGCTGAAAAAGGCATTCGACTGGGTGATCTGCGACAGCCCGGCCGGTATCGAGAGGGGCGCCACGCTTGCCATGCGCCATGCCGACGTGGCGATCGTGGTGACCAATCCGGAAGTCTCCTCGGTTCGCGATTCGGACCGTATCATCGGCCTGCTCGATTCCAAGACGCTGAAGGCCGAGAATGGCGAGCGTATGGAAAAGCACCTGCTTTTGACCCGCTACGACCCTGCGCGTGCCGAGCGTGGCGACATGCTGAAAGTGGACGATGTGCTGGAGATCCTGTCGATTCCGCTGCTCGGCATCATTCCCGAAAGCATGGATGTGCTGCGCGCCTCCAACCTCGGCTCGCCGGTCACGCTGGCGGATGAAGGCAGCGCGCCGTCGCGGGCCTATTTCGATGCGGTACGCAGGCTGAAGGGCGAAGCCCTGCCGGTCTCGGTTCCGGGCGAGAGGCGGAGCTTCTTCGGCAAGCTCTTCGGGAGGAAAGCGGCATGAATCTGTTCCGGTTCTTTTCCAAGACGCAGTCGGCGCCGGCGGCGCGCGAGCGTCTGCAGGTGCTGCTCGCACATGAGCGCGCCAGCGCCGGCGGCTCGGACCTGGTGGCGAAGCTGAAGGACGAGATCCTGCGCGTGATCTCTAGGCATATGCAGATCGACCAGGACAAGGTGAGCGTGAAGATGGAACGCGGCGAGCAGGTCTCGACGCTGGCCGTCGACGTCGAAATTCCGTTCAATGCGGCCAAGGCGGCTGCCGGCAGGAAGAAGGCGGCCTGATAGGCCGCTTTCGCGACGCATTATCGGGGGCATGGGAGGCAATGAGCCTCGGCGCCAGGGAATGATCAGCGGATGCGACGGCATCCGCCGGTACGGCTGCCGAGCATACCGTCATCAGCAAAGGAGCAACGCCATGACCCGTATTTCACTTCTGGAACGGCTGAAGGAAATCCAGAAGATGCCGCGCTACCAGGGCCGCGACATCACCACGATCAGCGCGGTGCTGACGAACCAGGCACTGGCGAAGCACATCGAGGTCTGCGAGCAGGCCGCCGGTCTCGCGCCGCGTCCGGAAGGCCAGGCCAACGCAGCGTAGCAGGGGAGCCGCCCGAGCGGTTCCGTCGCATGGGCAATCCGGCATCCGAGCGATCCCGGGAAAGTTGCTCACGCGGCCACACCGGCGAGGCCAATGGATGCCTCGCCGCTGGATCGATCAAAGGATAGTGGCGCTGCCGCGCCCCGATGCCTCGGACATCGCTTCCTCAGAGCGCGACCATGCGACCCAATCCGCACCTTGTGGCTTCGCGATAGGCGAGGTCGGCAGCAACCATATCTTCCATGGCGACACCCATCGCCTTGTAGACAGTGACTTGTTCGCTGTTCACCCGTCCTGGCCGCAGCCCAAGCAGCATTTCGCCCAATTCGGTTCCGGTTTGTGGGTTGAGCCCCGCAAGTTCGCAGGAGCCGACAGGGGTAGGGGCGAAAGCTTCGGTGGTCTCGACGAAGAGGCTGGACCGTTTGATAAGGTCGACCGGCATTTCACCGCCGGGCGGGGCGACGCCAACCGACGAGACATGGGTGCCGGGCCTCACCCATTCCGCCGAGATCACCGGTTGATAGGAGTGGGTCGCCAGGCAGACGACGTCTGAAGACCGTACCGCGGCCTCGATGTCACGCACGGCGATGGCGCCGGGATGTCGGGCTGCCAGTGCCTCCGCGTCCGCGAATTCCTTGGAAACGACACGGATCTCGGCGAAATCGCGTACCAGCGGCAGAAGATGCAGGTGCTGATCGGCCTGCACCCCGGCGCCGACCACGGTGACGACCTTTGCGTCACGTCTGGCAAGTTCGCGCACGGACAGCACGGCCGAGCCGGAGGTGCGCACCGCGGTGATGTAGGTGCCGTCCATGACGCAGACCGGCATGCCCGTTTCCGGATCGAAGAGATGGATGGTGGCAAGATGGCTGGGAATGCCCTTGGCGATGTTGCCTTCGAAGACGTTGACGATCTTCACGGTCAGATGCATGCCCGCCATCCAGGCCGGCATCGCCAGCGAATAGCCGGTGTTGGGGACGTCGAGTTGCGGTCGCGCCGGACAGACGATCTTGTGTCCCGATAGCGCCCTGAACCCCTCGGCCAGTGCGTCGAGAAGCTTCCGCAAGTCCATGCAGGTTTTCACTTCGGCCTCACTCAGGATGAGGACTGGAATGTCGCCCTTGGCGTGGGCGTCTTGGAGACGCGTCATAGGTGAGGTCACGTGTCGTTCCTTGACTGGAATGAAAGTTGCCAATCAAGTTATTGCCACTGATGTGCGTGACGAAATATATTGTTTTCTCGAAATTTGCGTGACTATCACGCATTGAGGCGCAAAAAAGTGTGGATGCTGAAATGAGCGACCTGGACCAGATCGACCGATCCCTGCTGCGCCTTCTGCAGGAGGATGGGCGCCGCACGAACCTGGAATTGGCACAGCGCGTGGGCTTGTCGCCGACCGGGACGGCGCAGCGCATCAAGCGACTTTTCACGGAGGGCTTCATCAGGGCCGTGCGCGCCGTGCTCGATCCTGTCAAAGTCGGACAGGCACAGCTTGTCTTCATCGAAGTAAGGCTCGACCACACGGCGCCGCAAGTCTTCGACCGGTTCGCCGAAGCGGTCCTGCAGGCGCCCGAGATCATCGAGTGCCATATGGTGGTCGGCGGCTTCGATTACCTCGTGAAGGCGCGCATGGCCGACATGGCAATGTTCCAGGACTTTCTGCAGCGCGTCATCCTGCCGCTCCCTGGGGTTCGGGAAACACACACATACGCTTCGATCGCCAATGTGAAACCCGACGCCCTGTTGCGAATCTAGCCGCTTCTTTTTCTTCCCCGATCCTGCCGCCGGCCCGGTCTGTCGTGATATATGGAGGGGTGGCGACCTATGTCCGCGACAGCAAGCAAGAAAGTGGAGGAGGAAATCATGACCATTTCGGTAACGATACATCCGGCACTCGACGGCGGGATAAAGCCGGGCGATGCCGGCTTTGGCGGCGGCACGCTTGTCTGCGCATGCAGCGACCGGCCGGTGAAGGTGGCAATCAAGGGGCAGATCGCCCACAACCATGCCTGCGGCTGCACGAAGTGCTGGAAGCCGCAAGGAGCCAGGTTCTCCGTTGTCGCGGTGGCTGCCCATGAGAATGTCACCGTGCTCGAGAACGGTGACAAGTTGGCGGTCGTTGACCCCTCCGCCCTGATCCAGAGACACGCCTGCAAGGAATGCGGCGTGCACATGTATGGTCCGGTCGAGCGCGATCATCCGTTCAAGGGGCTGGATTTCATCCATCCTGAGCGCTTCGAGACAGGCGGATGGGCCGAACCGGGATTTGCCGCCTTTGTCTCCTCGATCATCGAGTCGGGCGTCGATCCCTCCGAAATGGATGGCGTGCGCGCCCGCTTGAGAGAACTCGGCCTTGAACCCTATGACTGCCTGTCGCCCGGATTGATGGACTACATCGCCACCTGGACAGCCAGGAAATCCGGGGCTCTTGCGAGCTAGTGTCGGTTTTGCAGGTTGAGCTGGAGCGTTTCCGTTTTTCACGGAAACGCTCTGCCGTCAGCGCGCATCTTGCGTCTGGTTGGATTGTGAAATTTGGAGCGGGTAGCGGGAATCGAACCCGCGCGTTCAGCTTGGGAAGCTGACAGGCTACCATTACATCATACCCGCGCGTCGCCTCGTTAGCATGGCCGCAGCGCTTCCGGCAATGACAAAGCCGCAACTTGAAGCGCGCGCCTCGAACGCGTATCTCAGCGGAGGAACTTCGAAGGAGAAGAGCCTTGTCCGCATTGACCCGCTTTCTCGGCGACAGCCCGCTCAAGGTGTTTTTGAAGCTGCTGGTGGTGTCGTTTCTCGTCGGCATCGTCATGAGCGCGTTCGGCTGGTCGCCGTTCGACGTGCTCTATGGCATCCGCAACTTCTTCGTCGATCTGTGGAACCTCGGCTTCCGTGCCGTCGATCGTTTCGTCGGCTACATCCTGCTCGGCGCGGCCATCGTCATTCCGGCCTTCATCCTGCTCAGGCTGGCCAGCTACCGCAAATAAGGGCGTCCCTGAACGCTAGGCCACGGCGGCAGCCTCCTCGAACAGGATGGCGTGGCGGGCGGCAAGCGTCGGCACGTCCGTCGAATAGCCGCCGCCGATGACGCCGCACAGCGGCATGCCGCGCGCCCCGAAATGCTCGATCACCAGCCTGTCGCGGGCGCGGATGCCGGCATCGCTGAGCGAGAGCCGGCCGAGCCGGTCCCCCGCATGCACGTCGACACCGGCATTGTAGAAGACAAGATCCCAGTGCCGCCGGCCTGAAAGCTCCGGCAGGATATCGGCCAGCCGCTCCAGATAGGCATCGTCCTGCATCCCGTCAGGCAGGCCGATGTCGAGATCGGATGCGATCTTGCGCACCGGATAGTTGCGTTCGCCATGCATGGAAAAGGTGAAGACGCGTGTCTCGTCACGCAGGATATCGGCAGTGCCGTCGCCCTGATGCACGTCGAGGTCGACCACCAGCACATTGGCGACAAGGCCTTCCTCGATGAGCGTCAGCGCGGCAACGGCGACATCGTTGAAGGTGCAGAAGCCCGCGCCTTGCGCGCGCCTGGCATGGTGGCTGCCGCCGGCGGCATTGCAGGCGATGCCGTGTTCGAGCGCCAGCCGCGCCGCCAGCACCGTGCCGGCCGCCGCAAGCTGGGCGCGCAGCGAAACGCGGGGGCCGACCGGAAAGCCGATCTCGCGCTCGATCCTGGCCGGCACGGCGCAACCGATGACCTGATCGACATAGAGCGTGTCATGCGCAAGCTTAAGCCATTGCGGCGCTGCCGGCCCCGGCTGATGCAGCGCTTCCGCCAGCCCGCGCGCGACCAGCGCCTGCATCAGCAGCGGATATTTGCTCATCGGGAAACGGTGGTTGACGGCGAAACCGGCGTCATAGTCGGGATGGTGGGCGATCTGCAGGGGCAAACGGTGGATACCTCGGGCCAGGACGACAATTCGATTGCCCGGGCCGCAATGTCAGTTGCGTGGCAGGGCGAAATTGGGCCACATCTGCCACCCGTTCAAGACATTCCGTAGGAGAGAAAGCTGGATCAGGCGTCGTCAGCGGCTGCGAGCCGGCCGTTCTCCGTCACCAACCGCTCGGTGCTTGCCATCGCGGTGCCGATGACGCTCGCCTATCTCACCACACCGCTGCTCGGCCTGGTCGATACCGCGGTCGTCGGCCAGTTCGGTGATGCCGCCTTGCTGGGCGGGCTTGCCGCGGGTGCGCTGGCGTTCGACGTGGTCTTCACCACCTTCAACTTCCTGCGTTCCGGTACCACCGGGCTGGTCGCCCAGGCCTTCGGCCGCGGCGACGGCGCCGAAGAGCAGGCCGTGTTCTGGCGTGCGGTGCTGATCGCCGTCGTCGCCGGCGTCGTTCTTGCAGCGCTCGCGCCGGTCGTATCCTTGCTTGGCCAGAAGTTCATGGGTGCCGATGCGCGCGTCAGCGAAGCAATGGACACTTACGTCCGCATCCGCCTGCTGGCAGCACCCTTTTCGCTCGTCAACTATGCCATCCTCGGCTACGTGCTCGGGCGCGGCGAGGGCAATCTCGGCCTGTTCCTGCAGATCGTGCTCAACGGCATCAACATCGCGCTGTGCATCGTGCTCGGGCTCGAGCTGAACTGGGGCGTGGCGGGCGTCGCCTGGGCAACGCTGATCGGCGAGTTCTGTGCCATGCTGCTGGGGCTGGCGATCGTGCTCAGACGCTTTGCGCGCATCGGGCGCCTGCCCTTGAGTCGCATTCTCGACTGGCCGGCCTACAGACACATGATGTCGCTGAACCGCGACATCATGATCCGCTCCTTCTCGCTGCTGGCCGCCTTTGCCCTGTTCACACGCCAGGGCGCGCAGTTCGGCACCGTCACGCTTGCCGCCAATGCCGTCTTGATGAACTTCTTCCTGATTGCCGGTTATTTCCTCGACGGCTTCGCCACGGCTGCCGAGCAGCTTGCCGGCCGCGCCATCGGCGCGCGGGCCGAAAGCTCGTTCCGGCGTGCCGTGCGGCTTACTTTGTGGTGGGGCTACGGGCTGGCCGGCACGGCGACCCTGGTGCTGCTGTTCGGCGGGGCGGCGCTCGTCGGTGTCGTCACCACCTCGGATGCGGTGCGCGCGATAGCCGACACCTATCTGCCCTGGGCAGCTTTCACGGCAATGAGCGGCGTGCTGGCCTTCCAGATGGATGGCGTCTTCATCGGCGCCACCTGGTCACGCGACATGCGCAACATGATGCTGCTGTCGTTCTGCGTGTTCCTCGTGGCTTTGCTGACGCTGACGCCGGCCTTTGGCAATCATGGCCTCTGGGCCTCGCTGCATGTCTTCCTGCTGGTGCGCGGCATCAGTCTCTATTCGATCATGCAGCGACGGATACGCCAGGCGTTCTAGACGCTGCGCCCTTGCGCATAGGCTCTTCGGCCGTCGCTGCCCGTTATTTTCGCGCTATCCCTCTCCGCTTGGCGACGGCCCGAAAGAGACTGCATAGGCAACGATTCACCTTGGCTGACCCGCAGCTGACGCGAGCTCACGGATCACATGTGCCGGCACGATCAGGCACCGCATTGTCGCCGCAGCCGGAAACATGGCTCGGTCGCGGTTTATCGTCGATATCCTGTCTGACAGGTTGACAGGTTTACCGATGCGTGCATTTTACCGGCCATGTCTAAACTCGATGTTCCCCTCGAACCGCTCAGGCAAAGGCGGCTGTCCGAACAGGTGGCCGACCACATCGTGCGCCATATCGTCGAGAACCGCCTGTCGCCGGGCGATTCTCTGCCGAGCGAAGTCGAACTGGCACGCTTTCTGGGTGTGAGCCGGCCGGCTGTTCGTGAGGCGACCAATACGCTTGCAGGACGCGGGCTGATCCAGATCGTCAGCGGCAAGCTGCCTACAGTCCATTCCCTCGCGGAGGGGCCGTTTTCCGTGCTCGTCAATCACGCCCTGGTGACGGGCCAGGTCTCGATGCTGAAGGTGCTTGAGGTCCGCCGGCCTTTGGAAGAGCAGGCGGTCGTGCTTGCCGCGCGTCATCGACGCGATGAAGATATCGAGGCGCTGAAGGCGCTTTTGCCGAAGCTCGAAGCCTCCGTCGGCGACGTCGATGCTTTTTCACGGCACGACATGGCATTCCATCGGGTGATCGCAAACGCCACCGGAAATGTCCTGCTCGCATGCATTCTGGCCGGCATCGCGAATGTATCGCTGGAGTCGAGCCGCACCGGCCTTTGGCAGGCGAAAAACGATGCCGAATGGGCGGAGATCGTTGAATTGCATCTCAAGATTGCGGAGGCCGTCATTGCCGGCGACCCCGAAGCCGCCTCCCGGCATATGCGAGCGCATTTTGCGTCCGCACAAGGCCGGCTTGAACGCGATAAGCAGGAGAAAACGACAGAATGACGCAGAAGATCAGCGACGCCGATGCCAAGACTTTCGAGCTCGTTCGCGAGAACCTCTTCACCGCCGTGCTCGGCGACGTGATGGACGCCTTGGGCCTCAGGCATCAGTTCCTTCCGCCGGCGATCAGAATGCAGGTGCCCGGCACGAAGATCGTCGGACGTGCGATGCCGGTGCTCGAAGCCGACTGCGCCAGCGATGAAAGCGCAAACAGCGGTGCTTTTGGCCTGATGTTCGAGGCGCTGGACAGCCTGCGGCCGGGGGAGATCTACATCTGCACGGGCTCCTCCCCGCGCTACGCGCTTTGGGGCGGTCTGATGAGCACCAAGGCGAGGGCCCTTGGCGGGCTCGGCGCGGTCGTCGATGGATTTCACCGCGACACGCATGAGATTCTAGCGCTCGGCTTTCCCGTTTTTTCGAACGGCTCCTATGCCCAGGACCAGCGCGTTCGCGGCCGCGTCATCGACTATCGCTGTCCGATCGAATTTGGAAATGGCTGTCGCGTCGAGCCGGGGGATCTCGTCGTCGGGGATATCGACGGCGTCGTCATCGTTCCCCGGAAGCACGAGACAAAGGTGCTGGAAAGTGCGTTGGCCAAGGTGCGGGGCGAGGAAGAGGTGCGCTCGATGATCCTTGCAGGCACATCGACCGTCGAAATCTTCGCCAAGACTGGAATCATGTGAGGTCGGGGCAAAAGAGCAGACGATGGCGGAAGGCAAACCAATGACGCAAACCGAATCGACCATGCGCGACGCGCTGCCGGCGAAAGAAGCGGCGAAGGCCGCGAACATTCGCCGCGCGGTCACGGCAGCGACCGTCGGCACGGTCATCGAATGGTATGACTACGCGCTCTACGGGGCGGCGTCCGGTCTGATCATAAGCAAGCTCTTCTTTCCCGATCTGTCGCCGGTCAACGGGGTGCTCGCCGCCTTCGCGACCTTTGCCGTGGGATATTTCATCCGCCCGCTTGGCGGCCTCGTCATCTCGCATATCGGCGACCGGTTCGGCCGCAAGCCCGCCTTGATCTTGTCGATCTCACTGATGGGGGCGGCTACCGTCGCCATGGGCTTCCTGCCTGTCCATGCCCAGGTCGGCATTCTGGCACCGATCCTTCTCATCCTGCTGCGGCTGCTGCAGGGGTTCGGGGCAGGGGCAGAACTCGCCGGCGCAATCACGCTGGTCGCCGAATATGCGCCGGCCGACAAGCGCGCCTTCTACACCGCGATCCCGAACGCTGCCACCGTCGTCGGCATCATGCTGGCGACCCTGGCGTTCCTGGCGATTTCCTATGTGCCGGAAGAGATGCTGCTAGGCTGGCTCTGGCGCGTGCCTTTTCTCGTTTCGGCTCTTCTCTTTGTCGTGGCCCTCTATATCCGCAACCAGTTGGACGAGACGCCCGAATACAAGGCGGCAATGCAAAACGCCGAAACGCGCAGGCACGAACAGAAGGTGCCGGTCGGCGCCCTCTTGCGTGGCAGCCCCCGGGAGGTGGTGTTCGGGTTTCTCACGGTCACCGGCCACAATGCAAATGCCTATATTCTGAGCGCGTTTGCCCTCAGCTACATGACGAACACGCTCGGCATGTCGCGGACGTCGAGCCTGACCGCCACGGTGGTCGCCACCGTCTGCGGCATCGTCGGCGCGCCGCTGCTCGGCATGCTTGCCGACCGGATCGGCAGCGCGAAAGTCTATATGCTCGGCGCCGGGTTCGTATTTGTCTTCGCCTTCCCGCTGTTTTGGGCGCTCGACACGCGCAATATCGTCCTGGCAGCGATCGCCATGGGCCTTTGCTATGGAATAGGATTCGGTGGCATGGCGGGCGCACAGGGAGCCTTCCTCGCCAACCTGTTCCCGACCCGCTACCGCTTCTCGGGAATAGCCGTCACACGCGAACTCAACGGCGTCCTCGTCGCCGGACCCACGCCGCTCATCGCCTCGGCGCTTGTCCAGTATGGTGATGGCCGTCCCACCTATGTGGCCCTCTACCTGATGTTGTGTTGCGCGCTGACGATCGTCTCGGTGCTTGCAGTCCGGCACCTTTCAGCGCACGACTAAGAGCAATTCCAGGAAAAGTGCGTAGCGGTTTTCCGTCCGGAATTGCGTGAAACAAAGGGTCAGAGCGTTTCCGCGTTTCCGTGAAAAACGGAAACGCTCTGGGAGCAATTCCAGGAAAAGTGTGCAGCGGTTTTCCGTCCGGAATTGCGTAAAAAACAAAAGGTTAGTTTTCGCGGTGTCCGTCTTTCTTGGAAACGGTTCCGGATTGCAGGGCGGGCCTGCCCGTTCAAGCCGGTATCAGGAAAAGTACGGCCGCAGATTGCTGCGAACCCGGTCCAGCACTGTGGCGCCGGAAAGATCGGGGACGAAGGCCTTCCCGGTGATGACTTCGTAGGCCTGTTTATAGACCTCCGACGTCTGTTGGATGAGTTCCGCGGGGATTTCCGGAATGGCGTCCTTGTATGGATCGCAACGCTCCGCCACCCAGGCGCGGATGAAATCCTTGTCGAAGCTGCGCGGTCGCTCGCCGGTTTCGAAACTCTTCCCGTAGCTTTCCGCGATCCAGTAGCGGCTGCTGTCGGGGGTATGGATCTCATCGGCCAGAACGATCCTTCCGTCCCTGTCCGTGCCGAACTCATATTTGGTGTCGACCAGGATCAGACCGCGTTCCGCGGCACGAGCCTGGCCGCGCGCGAAAAGCGCCAGGGCATAGTCCGAGACGGTTTTCCACTGCGCTTCCGTCAGGAGGCCTCGTTCGAGGATCTCCGTACGGGACAGCGGCTCGTCGTGGCCCCCATCGAAGGCCTTGCTGGTCGGCGTGATGATCGTCTGCGGAAGCTTCTCGTTGTCGCGAAGGCCATCGGGCAGGCGAACGCCATACATGTCGCGTTCGCCGTTTCTGTATTTCGTCAGGACCGACGTGCTGGTGGTTCCGGCAAGATAGCCGCGGACGACGATTTCGACCGGCAGGATGTCGAGCCGGGTGCCGATGACGACATTGGGGTCGGGATAATCCAGCACATGGTTCGGGCAGATATCCGCGGTTTCCTCGAACCAGTAACGTGCCGTCTGGGTCAGGACCTGGCCTTTGAACGGGATCGAAGCCAGGACGATATCGAAGGCGCTGAGACGGTCGGTCGCGATGATGATGCGGCGGCCATCCGGCAGATCGTAATTCTCGCGGACCTTGCCTTTGTAATAGTTGGGAAGCTCGGGGATGAAGGCATCCGAGAGTGTTGGTGAAGCGCTCATCTTGGGCTCCTAGATCGGCTTGGCCAGCCAGTCGGCCAGTCTGCTGTCGCGCAGGTTGCGGATGGATTTCAGGCCGTCCTTCTCCACCGTGCGCAGCATGCCGGTGACGATGCGCCCTGGCAGCGACGGGCCGGCATAGATCATGCCGGTGTAGAGCTGGACGAGGTCGGCGCCGGCGCGGATCTTTTCCAGCGCGGTTTCGGTGGAGTCGACGCCGCCGACGCCGATGATGGCGCGGTCCGGGCCGAGCAGCTTGCGCATCCTGGCCAGCACCGCCGTCGAGCGTTCGAACAGCGGCTTGCCGGAAAGCCCACCCGCTTCGCCGGCATGGGCAGCGCTCTTCAGCGTCGGGCGCACTATCGTCGTGTTGGAGACGATGACACCGTCCACCGCCTTTTCGGTGACTTCCGCGGCGATGTCCTCGAGCTCGGCCTCGACCAGATCGGGGGCGATCTTCAGGAACACCGGCGGCTGGCTTGCCGCCTTGGACCGCGCCGCCATGACGCGCGACAGCAGTTCCCCCAATTGCTCGCGCGCCTGCATGTTGCGCAGGCCGGGCGTGTTGGGCGAGGAGATATTGACGGTGAGATAGGAAGCCAGCGCCGCAAAGCGTGTGACGCCCTTTTCATAGTCGCCGCTACGGTCGGCGCTGTCCTTGTTGGCGCCGATGTTCACGCCGACGATGCCACCGCGCCCTCTGCGGGCCAGCAGGCGTTTTTCGGCCGCGTCATGGCCTTCATTGTTGAAGCCCAGCCGGTTGATCACAGCCTCGTCGCGGGTCAGGCGGAAGATGCGCGGCTTCGGGTTGCCTGTCTGCGCCAGTGGGGTCACCGTGCCGACCTCGGCAAAGCCGAAGCCGAGGCCAAGCAGCGCGTCGGGCACTTCGGCGTTCTTGTCGTAACCCGCGGCCATGCCGAGCGGGTTCGGGAAATCCAGGCCGCACAGGCTGACCTTGAGGCGTGCGTCGCGCGGTGGGCGCGAAGCCACCGGCATGCCGCAGCGCAGGGCGGTGATGGAAAGTCCGTGCGCGGTCTCGGGATCGAAGCTGAACAGGACCTGCTGGCCGATGCGGTCGATCAGGCTCATTCGGCCTCCAGCGGCGGGAAGACATGGTTGCCGTCGGCGTCGAGCGGCAGCGGCTTCACCCAGGCAACCGCATCGAGCGTGAATTCGCCATAGAGATGTGGGAACAGGTCGCCGCCGCGCGAAACCTCGTATTTCAGCGCCGGCCCGAGCTTCGCCTCGTCGAGCGCCACCAGCACCAGGTCGTCCAGGCCGGCGAAATAGCGGGCTGCCGTTTCCTTGACCTGGGCGCCTGTCGAGAAATGGATGTACCCGTCGGCAAGGTCGATTGGTGCCCCGGTGAAACGGCCGGCGGCTTCGGCTTCCTGCCACAACGACTGCGGCGCGATCTTGTAGATAAATCGTGACATGGCAGCGCTATAGTCCGATTGTGGCGACCGGGAAAGAGCGCGATCCGCGCTCTCCCCATTTCTGGCATAAAGCGCGACCACACTGCGCGAAACGGCTGAAGGAGAACACCATGCGTATCGAAAGGCTCATCGTTCCAGCCGCATTGGCCGGGTTTCTCGCGGCTCCCGCGCTCGCCGAAGACGCCAATCGCTTCAAGCTGGAAAAGACCAACGAAGGTTACGTGCGCATGGACACGCAGACCGGCGCGATGTCGATCTGCAATGAGCGAGACGGCCAACTGGTGTGCCGTGTCGCCGCCGACGAGCGCAGTGCTTTCCAGGACGAAGTCGACCGGCTGCAGGGCACGATCAAGACGCTGGACGAGCGTGTCACCAAGCTCGAGAACTCGCTGGCGGCGCGGCTGGAATCCAAGCTGCCCTCCGAAGAGGAATTCAACAAGACGATGGGCTATATGGAGCGTTTCGTGCGCGGCTTCATGGGCATCGTCAAGGACATGGAAAAGGACGGCGATCCGACCAAGCCGGGACTGCAGAAGACCTGATTGGGTCGGCGCTGGACGGAAGCCGTTTCATGCCGGCTGGTACTGTTCCTCGTGCGTTCCGGAATGGATCCCCGACACTCTCCGCTCCCTTCGGTCGCTCACGAGGTCGAGGATGACGGGCCGAGGGGCGTTTGACTGATCTCCAACATTGCGAGCCACACCAACGTTGACGTGGCGCCGGAGTTCGCAATTTGCGCGAGGCGCAGAAACTCCGTCATCCTCGACCTCGCAGGGAGCGAAGCGACTGGAGAGTGTCGGGGATCCATTCCGGAACGCTGATGATAATGGAGCAGTCATCTGGACGACTGCCTGTTGGAAAACGATCGCCACGATCTTTGCCGCTTGAAAACGTCGGCCGTGACCGCATAATCCAGTCCGCTTGATCCTGCGGGAGAAGACAGGGATCGGGGAGGACCATTTGCCGGCAGGCTACAGCTTCGTCATCGCTGACGATCACCCCTTGTTTCGCGGTGCCCTCAAGGCCGCGCTTGCCGGCGTTGGCGACGTTGGCGTCATCCATGAGGCCGGCGACTTCGAAAGCGTCAAGGCGCTGGTTACCGCCAATGAGGATATCGATCTCCTGCTGCTCGACCTGTCGATGCCCGGCGCCAGCGGTCTCTCGGGGCTGGTTGCCTTGCGCGGCATCCACCCGTCGGTGCCGATGGTGGTGGTCTCGGCACATGACGATCCCGTCACCATCCGCCGCGCGCTGGAACTCGGCGCCTCCGGTTTCATCTCCAAATCCGCCAGCATGGAAGAGATACGCGACGCGGTGAAGTCCGTTCTCGCCGGAGATATCGCCGCCCCCGCGGGCATCGATCTCGGTGTCGAGCGCGACCCGGAAATCTCCGACCTCATCAAGCGCCTGCAGACGCTGACCCCGCAGCAGACGCGGGTGCTCGGCATGCTGGGCGAAGGGCTGCTCAACAAGCAGATTGCTTACGAACTCAACGTTTCGGAAGCCACGATCAAGGCACATGTCTCGGCGATCCTGCAGAAGCTCGATGTCGACAGCCGCACGCAGGCGGTGATCCAGCTGTCCAAGATCGGCACCGATCCGCTGCAGGGAAGCTGAAGCGCTCCGCCCTGCATCCAGCCCTTCTTCAGACCGAGAAAAGGTCGTTGGCGCGTAAGCGCTGAGTGGCTCGGGCGCGGCGGCTTCGCCGCCGCGTGCCCGAGACGGAGAGGGGCCTGCGCTGCGAGCAGCGTGGGCTGGCGAGTCTATTCCGCCGCCGGCGCCAATGGCTTCACCCGCGCCATCATGGTGCGTAGCGCGGCGGGTTTCACCGGCTTGTTGATCACCGGAACATCGAGTTCGGCTGCCGCCATGCGCACTTCGCCCGAACGGTCCGCCGTCACCAGGACCGCAGGTATCGCGTCGCGGTAATGCCGACGCAGCCGGACAATCACGTCGAGCCCGGTTTCTCCATCGAGATGGTAGTCGGCCAGGATGAGGTCGGGTTGAGGTGCCTTGTCCCCTCTTGCCTGAAAATCGGCCGAGCCGGAAAAGGTCGTCACCGTGCAGCCCCAGCCTTCGATCAGGAGCCGCATGCCCTCCAGGATGCGCGCGTCATTGTCGATGCAGGCGACCGTCAGGCCGGCCAGCGTCGAGCCGGTGCGGGCTGGGGCGCGTGGCCGAATTTCGGGCGCGGCTTCGGCAGCCTCTGCCAACGGCAGCACGATCGAGAAGCGGGTGCCCTTGCCCTGATTGGAGAACAGCCTGATCTCGAGCCTCAGCACGCGCGCGATGCGATCCACGATGGAAAGGCCGAGGCCCAGCCCTTGCGCCTCGCGCGCGCCCTCGTCCAGCCGGGTGAATTCGCGGAACACAGTGTTCAGCTTGTCGCCGGCAATGCCGATGCCGGTGTCGATCACCTGCACCTCGGCCAGCTCGCCGCGCCGCCGCACCCCGACGAGGATCTGGCCCTTGCGGGTGTATTTGATCGCGTTGGAAACCAGGTTCTGGATCAGGCGGCGCAGCAGGTTGCGGTCGGTGGTCACTGACAGCGATGAGGGCACGATGGTCAGTTTCAGCTGTTTCTTGGCGGCGAGCGGCTTGAAGTCGGTGCCGATCTGGGCAAGCAGGCCATCGAGCCGGAACGTCGTTTCTTCCGGTTTCATCGCGCCGGCGTCGAGCCGGGAAATGTCGAGCACTGCACCGAGGATGGTTTCCACCGATTCCAGCGAGGATTCGATGTTCATCGCCGCCTGGCCGGCGACGCCCTTGCCGGCCTTTTCGATCAGCGAGGCGCAATAGAGCCGCGCGGCATTCAGCGGCTGCAGAATGTCGTGGCCGGCGGCGGCCAGGAAGCGCGTCTTGCCGAGATTGGCTTCCTCGGCCAGCATCTGCGCCTGCGCCAGTTCTTCGTTGACGCGGGTAAGCTCGGCGGTGCGGCTCTTGACGCGCTGTTCCAGCGATTCATTGGCGCGTTTCAGCGCAAGGTCCGCCTCCACGCGTGCCGAGATGTCGGCATAGGTCGCGACCAGCCCGCCATCCGGCATCGGGTTCGAGCGCAGCTCCAGGATGCGGCCGCTGGTCCTGAGTTCCATCTGCCAGGGACCGGCGAAATTCGCGAGCCGGTCGAGCACCGTCAGCCGCGTTTCCTGCAAGATGTCGCCGCGATCGGCAAGATGGCGCAGGATCTGGTCGAGCGACACGCCGACCTGGCCCATGTCGTCAGGCAGGTCGAACAAGGCGCGGTACTGACGATTCCAGCAGATCAGGCGGAAGTCGCGGTCGAAGACGGTGATCCCTTGTTCCATCTGGTCGAGCGCGATCTGAAGCAGGTCACGGTTATGCTGGAGGGCTTCCGTCGCATCGTCGAGCAGGCGAAACGCATCCTTGGATTCGCGGTCGTTGCGGCGAAACAAGAGCGACAGGATCAGCCGTGCCGAAGACGAGCCAACAGCACTCGCCAGCAACTGTTCGGAAAAGCGGATCACCTCCATGCTGGCCTGCTCGTTGCCGTACAGGGTGATGCCGTTGTCGCGCTCGAAACTCTGGAATGACCGTTCCGTGCGCTCGACGCCGAGGTAACGGCCGATCGTGTCCTTGAGGTCGTTGACCGTCGTGGCGGTGCGGAAGCGGCGCAGGCTGGGCATCGGGCCCGTATCGCGCGGCACGAAGATCGCGGCCTGGATGCGCTCCAGCGGCACGGAAATGCGTGACAGGGAGCCCAGAATGAAAAACAGCGCGTTGATCGACAGGCTCCACATCACGCCGTGGTTGAGCGGTTCGGCGACCGTACCGAACAGGGCCTGTGGCCTCAGCGCCTCGATGCCGAACAAACCGTTGGCCACGATGGCGTTGTCGGGTGCTGCGAGCGAGGGAAACAGCAGCGTATAGGCCCACACCGCAATGCCTGCCACCATGCCAAGCGCGGCACCCCTTCCATTGGCGCGTCGCCAGATCAGGCCACCGATCAGGGCCGGCGCGAACTGTGCGATCGCCGCGAACGACATCAGGCCGATGGAGGAGAGGCGGGCGCTGTCGGTCGAGGCGCGGTAGTAGAGGAAGGCGATGAACAGCACGATGAAGATGGAGCCGCGCCGCACATTGAGGATGAGCGTCGACCAGTCCTCGTTTTCCGATGCGCTGTTCTTCAGCACGCGGCGCACGAACAGGGGGATGACGAGGTCGTTGGAGATCATGATGGCGAGCGCCACGCTCTCCACGATGACCATGGCCGTGGCTGCGGAAAGCCCGCCGATGAAGGCCGCCATCGCCAGCCCGTCATGGCCGCCGAGCAGCGGGAGCGACAGCACGTAGAGATCGCTCGACGTGCGATCGCCAACAACGGTCAGCCCGGCCAGCGCGATCGGCAGCACGAACAGGTTGATGGCGATGAGGTAGAGCGGGAACACCCACGTAGCGGTGCGCAATTCGCGCTGGCTGCGGTTCTCCACGATCATCACGTAGAACTGGCGTGGCAGCATCACGATGGCGAAGGCGCTGAGGCCCGTCAGCACCAGCCAGGTGGCAAGCGAGGTCCGATAGCTCATCGCCTGCTGCACCTGGGCGTTGGCGCTGAGCCGGTCGAGCATGTCGCCGGGACCGCCGAAGATCAGGAAAGTGACGAGCAGGCCAATGGCAACGAAGGCGGCCAGTTTCACTACCGATTCCACGGCGACCGCCAGCACCAGGCCGTCCTGGTGTTCGGTGGCGTCGGCGTGGCGGGTGCCGAACAGCACGGCGAAGACAGCCAGCAGCATCGCCACGATCAGCGATATGTCGGAAACGAACGGATCGAAGGAAGGCGGCGAACCGGAATAGTGCTCGACCATCAGGCTGACTGAGCCGGAGATCGCCTTCAGCTGCAGCGCGATATAGGGCACCGCGCCGACGGTTGCGATGAGTGTGGCGATCGCCGCCACGGTAAAGCTCTTGCCATAGCGGGCGCCGAGGAAGTCGGCCACCGAAGTGATCTTTTCGGCCTTGGCCAGCCGCACGATGCGCGACAACAGCGGAAAGCCGAAGGTGAACAAAAGCACCGGGCCGATATAGATGCCGAGGAATTCCCAGCCGCGCCCGGACGACAGCCCGACCGAACCGAAGAAAGTCCAGGAGGTACAGTAGATGGCAAGGCTGAGCGCATAGATCAGCGGCCGTGGCCGGCCGGGTCCGCTCACGGCGGCGCGCCGGTCGCCGATGCTGGCGACCGCGAACAGCAGCGTCACATAGGCGAGCGCTATGATGACGATGAACCAGCCCTGCACGCCGGATATTCCTCCCTGACCAATTGTCGCTTCGAGGCAATCACAGCTTCACAGAACTGTCCATTACGACCTTGGGTGCGACCCACAGCCGACGCATCGCAACTCTACGTTTCGTTTTTGCTCGTGCTGCGGTGCGTTTTTGTTATTGTTTCTGCGAATCGGCAGAAGGGCCGGTTGCCGAGGGTCGCGGCGTTGGGCCGCGAAAAGGAGGACAAAATGCTGAAAGAATTTCAGGAGTTCATCTCCAGAGGCAATGTCATGGATCTGGCGGTCGGTGTCATCATCGGCGCCGCCTTTGGAAAGATCGTCGACTCGCTGGTCAACGACATCATCATGCCGATCGTCGGTGCGATCTTCGGAGGCCTGGACTTCAACAACTACTTTTTTGGCTTGTCCTCGGCCGTAACGGCCACTTCACTGGCCGAAGCCAAGAAGCAAGGCGCCGTCTTCGCCTATGGTTCCTTCATCACCGTGGTGATCAACTTCATCATCCTCGCCTGGATCATTTTCCTGATGGTCAAGGCGGTCAACAATGTCCGCCGCCGGCTGGAAAAGCAGAAGCCTGCCGAAGCCCCGGCCGCGCCGCCGGCCGACGTCGCGCTGCTCACCGAAATCCGCGACCTGCTCGCCAAGAAGTAATCTCAGTCCTCTGGACCAAGAACCCGGTCGCTTGCGGCCGGGTTTTGCTATTTTCGGGGCAAGGCAAACACGATAGCACTCCGGGACAATTTCAAGCCGGAAGATACCCATGGATCTGGTCGAGACCCTGCGCGCGGAAGCACGCGCTGCACCTGAAAGCGGCATTGTTGCCGTCATGAACCACGGCCGCGGCCGTGATGGCATGATTCCGCTCTGGGCAGGTGAGGGCGACCTGCCGACGCCTGCCTTCATCGCGGATGCCGCGAGCCGTGCGCTCGGCAACGGCGAGACCTTCTACACCTGGCAGAAGGGCATCCCGGAGGTACGGCAGGCGCTCGCCAGCTACTATGAGCGCCACTTTGGCAAAAGCTTCGCGCCGGAGGAGTTCATCCTCACCGGTTCCGGCATGCACGCCATCCAGCTCGCGATCGATGCCGTCGCTGGCAAGGGCGACGAGGTGATCTATCTGTCGCCGGCATGGCCGAATTTTGCAGCGGCAGCCGGTATCAGCGGCGCGGTGCCTGTGCCGGTCGTGCTCGACCTCACCGACAATGCTGGTTCCGGGGGCTGGTCCTGTGATGTCGAAAAGATCGCGGCGGCGATCACGCCACGCACCAGGGCGATCTTCGTCAACACGCCGTCGAACCCGACCGGCTGGACCGCCGACCGCGAAACATTGCAGGCGATCCTCGAACTCGCGCGCGCCAGGGGCCTCTGGGTCATCGCCGACGAGATCTACGCGCTGTTCCACTATGATGGTGGCCGTGCGCCGTCCTTCATCGACATCATGCGCGACGATGATCGCATTCTGTTCGTCAACAGCTTCTCGAAGAACTGGGCGATGACCGGCTGGCGCGTCGGCTGGATCAAGACGCATCCTTCCCTGCAGCAGGTGTTCGAGAACCTGATCCAGTATTCGACCTCCGGCGTGGCGCAGTTCATGCAGCGCGGGGCGGTGGCTGCCCTCGATGAAGGCGACGCTTTCGTCGCCAGGCAGGTTGCGCATGCACGCCAGGCGCGCGATCTTGTCTGCGGCATCCTCGGGCAGACCGGCAAGGTGCGTTTCGCGGTTCCGCCCGGCGCCTTCTACCTGTTCTTTTCCGTTGACGGTTTGAACGATTCCCGCGCTGCCGCGTTCGACATTGTCGACCATGCCAATGTCGGGCTGGCGCCGGGTACCGCGTTCGGAGCAGGTGGCGAGAAATTCCTCAGATTGTGCTTCCTGCGCCGGCTGGACCAGCTTGAAGAAGCCGCGACCCGCATCGCCGACTGGACGCGGCGCTTGTAATTTCGCGCAAGATTGTTACGAGCAATATTATTACGTGCCTCTGAGAAGGCGAGATCTGCCGTTCCCGACGGAAGGCTTGAGGAAAGTACGCCAGATGACTGCCCAGACGACTGCAAAGCCGCGCATTGAACTGATCCCGCATGCCTCGCCGACCTCGCTGGAGGCGCGCGCCGCGCTGATGGCCAATCCCGGCTTCGGCAAGGTGTTCTCCGACCATATGGTCACGATCACCTGGACCGTGGAACGCGGCTGGCACAACGCGCAGGTTCGTGCACGGGCACCCTTCGCCATCGACCCGGCGGCGGCGGTGCTGCACTACGCCCAGGAGATCTTCGAAGGCATGAAGGCCTACCGCACCCCGGACGGGCTGGCACTGTTCCGCCCGGAGGAGAATGCGCGCCGCCTCAATCTTTCAGCCGAGCGCATGGCGATGCCGGCGATCCCGGAAGAGCTGTTCATCGAGGCGGTCGAGACGCTGGTGCGCACCGACGCGGCCTGGGTGCCGGAAGGCGATGGCAGCCTCTATCTGCGTCCGTTCATGTTCGCCAGCGAAGCCTTCCTCGGCGTGCGCCCGGCCACGGAATACATCTTCTGCGTCATCGCTTCGCCGGTCGGCGCCTACTTCAAGGGCGGCTACAAGGCAGTGAGCGTCTGGGTGTCGGATGATTATACCCGCGCGGCGCCCGGCGGCACCGGTGCCGCCAAATGCGGCGGCAACTATGCCGGCAGCCTGATTGCCCAGGCCGAGGCTACCCGCAACGGCTGTGACCAGGTCGTCTTCCTTGACGCGGCCGAGCGCCGCTGGATCGAGGAGCTCGGCGGCATGAACGTCTTCTTCGTCATGGACGACAAGCGCATCGTCACCCCGCCGCTCGGCACCATCCTGCCCGGCATCACGCGTGCATCGATCATGAAACTCGCCGCCGAAGCCGGCTACACGGTCGAGGAACGACTCTACAGCTTCGACGAGTGGCAGGCCGATGCAACCAGCGGCAAGCTGCGCGAGGCGTTCGCCTGCGGCACCGCCGCCGTCATCGCCGGCATCGGCACGGTGAAGTTCCGCGAAGGCTCGTTCTCGATCGGCAACAGCGGCGACGGCGAGGTCACCTCGCAGCTGCGCGCCAAGCTGGTCGGCGTGCAGCGCGGAACCGTCAAGGACGACCACGGCTGGATGCGCAGCATCTGATACGGCTCGACCGCTGCATTGCGGTCCTGTTTTCCGGAATTGCCTGAAAAACCAAGTGCCAAAGTGGTTCCGCTGACAAGCGGAACCACTTTGGGGCGTTGCATGCCTTGCTGATGCGTTGGAGCTAAACAAGATGTCGTTCATTCCCAGAATCGTCGTGGCTTTGGTGGTCGCGCTCATCGTCGGCTTCGGGTTCATGGTTTACGACAAGAAAACCGGCGCGGAATGGGTGGTCTCGCCTGAGCAGATCGCTGCCGGCAATGGCTCCGTCGAGACGCGTCCCGGCACGGTCGCGGTGCGTGCGATCCGCAGCGAGACCGCCGACGTGCTTCCCTACAAATGGGCGATAAGCGGCATCATCGCTGGCGGCCTGGCCTTTTTCATGCTGCGCCGCAGGAACGCCTGATCCTGGACAGGCGACGCGGCTCGGTCAGGAACGACGGCTGAATACGCGGTAACTGACATTTTCCAGGACGCGTGATTGCCTTTCGCAGGCAGCTTCGTAATATCCCTCTGAGTATAACGGAGCTGCCGTATGAAAACCGTTCGCGCCTTGCTGCCCATCCTGATCCTGCTGGCGACACCAGCCCTGGCCACGGACGGCATCGCGCTTTCAGGTGCGGGCATCACCACGGGCACACTGACCGCCGCGGACCTCGACAAGTTGCCGGCAACCGAGCTGGACGTCTCGTTCAAGACCAGGAACGGGATGGAGAAAGGCCACTACAAGGGCGTTCTCCTGTGGTCGCTGCTACAGGAAAAAGGCCTGTCCAGGCTCAGCCAGGAGCATCACGAAGACCTGAAGCACACCTTCCTGGTCACTGCGGATGACGGCTACAGCGTCGCCTTTTCGATCGGCGAAATCGCGCCGGATTTCGGCAACCGCGCCGTCATCCTCGCCACCGAGCAGGACGGAAAGCCGCTGGTTCCCGGCGAAGGCTTCCGGCTGGTTGTACCAGGCGATGCTCGTGGCGCCAGGAGCGTCAAGGGCGTGGTCTCGATCGAAGTGAAATGAATTTGTCGCGCAACGTGTGCGGCGCGATCACAACATGCGCGAAACCGCAGGGGCGAACCTGAGAGGTCGCGGCGTTGACGCTCTAAGGTGCCAGCCGCACGGTGATCGCTGCGTTCGGGGCGGACAGTTGCTCCGCGAGACCCTGGGCTTTTGTCGTATCGAAGCCGTTGATCGTGATCATGCCTTGAAGGATAGGTTCACGAACAACCGGTTCCAGGATCACTGTCTCGCCGATCAGAAGCTGCGTTTTTTGGCCGATCGCGGCGCGGGTGAAATCGCCGAAGACCTTGGCGCTGTCCGGTGTCAGCACGACGCTCACGACGGTTTCGCCGTAAAGCGGGTCCCTGGTGGTTTCAGCCTTCGCGATCTTGAGCGAGATCGGGGCGATGGCTTTCGGTGGTTCTGCCGCTGCTTGTTGCTCTGCCGGTGCGCCGGACTTGGCCTCGCCGCTGAACCCCTCCAGGTCGGAAGGCTGCGTCGTGGTCTGTCCCAGCGGGCTGACGCTCTGAGCCGAGACGATCTTGGCCTTCCACGCCGGTGGCTCGGGCAGGGTCGGCAACTGGTCGTCGCGCCAGATATGGGCGACGATGGTGAGCTTCGTGCCAGCACTGTCCACCGTCACGCTGTCCAGGGCTTCCACTGTCGAACCGTCCTGCAGCGACACGACCAGCGTCAGGTCACGGGATTTTTGCGGGCTTAGGACCCGCGTCATCTGTTCATCCGTCAGTTGCTTCGCCCGTTCGCCGAAGCCCGCGATTATCTTTTCGGTTGGCGCTTTCGTAGCCGCCTGGAGGGCCGCCGGATCGAAGCTCTGCAGCATGCTGAAGGTGGCGATGCGCCTGGCGCTGTCGGTCGACACGAGTTTCCATGCCGATGTCGCGGAAACGATTCCATCTCCGATGCTTTCGTCGCCTTTTGCGCTCCACGCGCTGCCGACCTCGATGGTGGCGTCCTGCGAGGCCTGACCCAGGCTGAGAGCGATGACCTCGGGGATGAGCACGTCGACCACCTTGAGCGGGTTGTCCTTGATTGCCTGAACCATGCGGCTGGCGACGCTGTCGGCCGGCACCGTCGCTCCACCTGGTCCAGGCGCGGCGATGAGGCTTTCCATATGGGCGACAATCTGGTCGGCTCCCGCCAACGCAGTCGGATAGCCGGTCAGATCCGTCTCGACCTCCAGCTGCTGCACGCCGTAGGCGGTGAGCGAATTCCGATATTGCGCATTCATCGGGTAGGAATCCGCGACGCTCAGGGCCGCCGGCGGAAGATCGGCCGACAGCACCCAGCGCACCCGCATGCCCTTGTCGTCGCGCGAGACCACCGCGGTCTGCTGGCGGAAATCTCCGCGCATCACCATCGCGGCTGCTTCGGGCTTGTCGAACCACAGCGACATGTCGGTCTCGGTCGTCTTCTGGATGCGGTAGGTATGGACGGTGCCGATTTCCGGCTGATACCGGGGAATGGTGACGTTTTCCGCCGCCTGCGCGACGGCTGCGGTGATCACCTGGCCGCCCACTGCAAGGACAAGCGGGATCAGCGTTCTCAGCCGGGGCTTGAAACGATCATCGATGGCACGAAATGGCATGAAGGTTATCCGGTCTAAGGGCTCCGGCGCCAACCTAGAGCAATTCCAGGAAAAGTGCGTAGCGGTTTTCCGTCCGGAATTGCGTGAAAACAAAAAGTTAGAGCATTTCCGCGTTTCAGTGAAAAACGGAAACGCTCTGGAGCATCCATTTTGGCCAAGGAAGAGGCGGGCGTCATTCCTGTTCCCGCGCGTCGACGCGTTCGCTGATACGCACCTTGCCAATGCGGCGCTTGTCGAGCGAGAGCACTTCGAAGCGCCAGCCGTTCGTCTCGAACGCCTCACCTTCCTTCGGCAGGTGGCCGAGTTCGGTGAGGATATAGCCGGCGAGCGTCGCATAGCGGTTCGTGTCATCGACCAGGTCGTTCTCGATGACACAGCTGAGCTGGCGGATGTCGATGAAGCCGTCGGTCAGCCACGCCCCGTCCTCCTGGCGTTCCAGCGCCGCAGCCTCTTCATCCATGTCCGGGAACTCGCCGGCGATGGCTTCCAGGACGTCGGTCGGTGTCGCGATGCCTTCGAGCGAGCCATGCTCGTCGACGACCATGGCCATCTGCACCGGCGAGCGGCGCAGTTGCTCCATCACCTCGAGCACATTGGCCGCCTCGTGCACGATCACCGGCTGCCGGGTCATGCGCGCCCAGTCGATTGCGTTGCCGTCGAGCAGTGAATTGGACAGATCATTGGTGATGGCGACGCCGACGAAATCCTCGACGCTGCCGCGCGCGAGGACAACGCGGCCATGCGTGAGCCTGCGGATGTTGGTTCGCAGCGTCTCTGCATCCTGGTCGAGGTTCAGCCATTCCAGCTCGTTGCGCGGCGACATGATGGAACTGACGGGTCGTTCGCCGAGGCCGAGCACGCCGCGGATCATTTCCTTCTCTTCAGGCTTGAACAGGTCGCCTTGCCTCGCCTGCTCGGCAATCACGTCGACGATCTCGCCCAGCGGCTGTTCACCGATGCGACCGCCGAGCAGCCTGAAGACGGCCTCGGATGTCCGCTCGCGCAGATCGCCGGTGCTGATGACCTTTTCGCGGTTGCGGCGACCAAGCTGGTTGGCCGCCTCGATCAGGACCGAGAAGCCGATGGCAGCGTAGAGATAGCCCTTCGGAATATGGAAACCGAAACCTTCGACCACGAGGCTGAAGCCGATCATCAGCAGGAAGCCGAGGCAGAGGATGACCACGGTCGGGTGCCTCGAGACGAACGCCATCAGCGGCCTGGAGGCGGCGGTCATGACGGCCATGGCCACGCAGACGGCGGTGATCATCACCCAGAGCTCGTCGACCATGCCGACGGCGGTGATGACACTGTCCAGCGAAAACACGGCGTCGAGCACCACGATCTGCACGATGACCTGCCAGAAGGCCGCCTGGAACACCTTGCCCCGCTTTGGCTTGTGTCCGCCCTCCAGGCGTTCGTGCAGTTCCAGCGTGCCCTTGGCGAGCAGGAACACGCCTCCGAGGATGAGGATGATGTCGCGGCCCGAGAACGAGAACGGGGCGATCGAAAACAGCGGTTGAGTCAGCGTCACGATCCAGGAGATCGAGAACAGCAGCACGATGCGCATCATCAATGCCAGCGACAGGCCAATCAGGCGCGCTTTGTTGCGCAGGTGTGACGGCAGCTTGTCGGCCAGGATCGCGATGAAGACGAGATTGTCGATGCCGAGGACGATTTCGAGGACGATAAGGGTGATGAGGCCGGTCCAGATGGCTGGATCCGCGAGGAGTTCCATTGTTGGTCCTAAACGTTGTTGCGTGAACGCAGAAAGCCCCCGGCGGGAACACCGGAGGTCAAGACAAAGCGAAGCGGATGATGAGATGAACGAAGGCAGCTGGTTCCGCATCGCGGAACCAGCTGCCTTCGGTGTCGACCGTCGCCGGCACTACTGTCGCCGTCGTCAGGCAAGAGTGTGTAACGTCCCGTTACGCGTGTAATTTCTGCATGCGATCGATCCCGCTCAGCCGCCGGACTTCGGCACCAGCAGCGGGATGACACGTTCGGTCTCGGTAACGGCCGGGCGGCCGGTGGAGCCGTAGGGAATGCCGAGCGCATCCCAGGTCTCGACCAGCGCGTCGCGCAGGCCGTCGATCAGCGCGTCGTCATGGAACGGCGTCGGCGTGATGCGCAGCCGCTCCGTGCCGCGCGGCACGGTCGGATAGTTGATCGGCTGGATATAGATGCCATGCACGCCGAGCAGGCGATCGCTCGCCATCTTGCAAAGCTCGGGCTCGCCGACCAGCACCGGTACGATATGCGTGGCGGAATTCATCACCGGCAGGCCGGCAGCGGCCAGCACCTGCTTGGTGCGCTCGGCCTGGCGCCTCTGGCCGTCGCGCTCGACCTGCGAGGCCTTGAGGTGGCGGATCGAGGTTGTGGTTGCAGCCGCGATGGCCGGCGGCAGCGCCGTGGTGAAGATGAAGCCCGGTGCGTAGGAGCGCACGGCGTCGATGACAGCGCGCGGGCCAGTGATGTAGCCGCCCAGCGTGCCGAACGCCTTGGCCAGCGTGCCTTCGATGATGTCGATGCGGTCGACCAGGCCTTCCTGCTCGGTGATGCCGCCGCCGTGCGGACCGTACATGCCGACGGCATGGACCTCGTCGATATAGGTCATGGCGTTGTATTTGTCGGCGAGGTCGGCGATCGCCTCGATCGGCGCGATGTCGCCATCCATGGAATAGACGCTTTCGAACACGATCAGCTTGGCGCGCTCGCGCCCGGCGCTCTGCAGCAGGCTTTCCAGGTGCGCCACGTCGTTGTGGCGGAAGATCTTCTTCTCGGCGCCCGAGCGGCGGATACCTTCGATCATCGAGGCATGGTTGAGCTCGTCGGACAGGATCAGGCAATTCGGCAGCAGCCGCGCGATGGTCGAGATGCCTGCTTCATTGGAAACGAAGCCGGAGGTGAAGACCAGCCCGGCCTCTTTGCCATGCAGGTCGGCCAGCTCGAGCTCAAGTTCCACCAGCGGGTGGTTGGTGCCGGAAATGTTGCGGGTGCCGCCCGCGCCCGTGCCCATGCCGCCGGCAGCAGCCTGCATCGCGGCGATGACATCGGGGTGCTGGCCCATGCCGAGATAATCGTTGGAGCACCAGACGGTGATCTCCTGGGCACGGCCATTGGCGCGCCAGATCGCGCGCGGAAACTTGCCCGCGATGCGTTCCAGATCGGCGAATACCCGGTAGCGGCGCTCCGCATGGAGCTGGTCGATCGCTTCCTCGAAGAACCGCTGATAGTTCATCTGTGCTTCCCAATTTGCGGCCGGATCATAGTCACAGCCCCGTCCGGCGTCCATGTACCAGCTTTGGTCAAAATGCCACGCCCAGTCTTTGGATGTCCATCGACCAAATCTAACGAACACGGTCTGTGAACTATTCCCTTGATGTGGATCAAAGATCGCATCGCAAATTGGCAGAAGCCGTCACATTGCTTCTTAAGGCTTTCCGGCTAGCGTCTGCAACAATCCTGCGCATGAGAGTGTTTGCGGATTTTAGAGGGGAGTAGGCCGCATGGCCGTGTTGGTGACGGGTGGTGCCGGCTATATCGGCAGTCACATGGTTTGGGAACTTCTCGATGCCGGCGAAGAGGAGGTCGTCGTCCTGGACCGGCTATCGACTGGTTTCGACTGGGCCGTGGCGCCGGAAGCCAGGCTGGTCGTCGGCGATGTCGGAGACAAGGATCTTGTCGCCAGAATCATTCGCGAGCATGGCATCGACGCCATCATCCATTTCGCAGGTTCCATCATCGTTCCGGAATCGGTGGCCGATCCGCTCGCCTATTACGAGAACAACACCTCCAAGACCCGCTCGCTGATCGAAGCCGCGGTTCGAGGCGGAGTGGCGAATTTCATCTTCTCTTCGACCGCGGCTGTCTATGGCGGCAGCCGGTTGGAGCCGGTGACGGAAGACGCGACTACCATGCCAGAATCGCCTTACGGCATGTCCAAGCTGATGAGCGAGTGGATGCTGCGCGATGCCGCCGCCGCCTACGGCCTGCGTTACTCGGCCTTGCGCTATTTCAATGTCGCCGGTGCCGATGCCAGGGGCCGCACGGGACAGGCTTCGCCGCGCGCAACGCATCTGATCAAGGTGGCCAGTGAAGTTGTGCTCGGCAAGCGGCCTTCGCTCGAGGTTTTCGGTACCGACTATCCGACACCCGACGGAACCTGCCTCCGTGACTATGTCCATGTCAGCGATCTCGTGACCGCGCATCGACTGGCCCTGCAGCGGCTGCGTGCCGGTGCTGGCAACCTCGTCGCCAATTGCGGTTACGGCCACGGCTATTCGGTACTCGAGGTGATTGAGGCGGTGCGCCGTGTCAGTGGCCGCGACTTCGTTGTCACCATGGGACCGCGCCGTCCCGGCGATGCGGCATCCGTCATCGCCAATGCCGATCTGGCCCGTGGGGAACTGGGCTGGGCGCCGCACCGCGACGATCTCGATCTCATCGTGCGCGATGCGCTCGAGTGGGAGCGCGTGCTGGCAGGGAAGAACTCCGCGCGCAACTGAACCCCGTAAAATCTGGACTATCAGGTCGAGGCTCGAAATGCCGGCCGATTGCCGTTATGAGGACGCGGCGTCGCGGGCGCCTCAAAGCCTGATCCGGAACCGAAGGCCGGCGAAGCAAAAGGTGCGGACCTTTCGGACAAGGTCATGCGGCGAAGGCAAGCGGCGTGATCCCGAAGGCGATCGCTTGGTTGGGGAGACGGTTTTGAAGATTGTGGTTCTTGGCGCCGGCGTTGTCGGCACGGCGGCGGCCTATTACCTGGCCAGGGACGGCCATGAGGTCACCGTCGTGGAACGTCACGAGACGGCGGCGCGCGGCACCAGCTATTCCAATGCCGGCCTGGTCTCGCCAGGCGATGCGACCGCCTGGGCCTCGCCGGCCGCGCTGAAGACCTTCCTGCGGGCGCTCTACAACCATGATCTCGGCATCAAGGTGAGACTGCGTTTCGATCCTTATTTCCTTGCCTGGAGCCTACGGTTTCTCAGGCAATGCACCCGGGAGCGCCTGCGCGCCAACAGCGAGGTGAAGCTAAGGCTCGCGCTCTATTCGCGCGACTGCATCAATGCGCTGCAGCAGCATACCGGCCTGTCCTATGACGAACGACGCCGGGGCATTCTTTACTTCTTCCGCACGCAGAAGAGCCTGGAGCACGGCACCGCGAACTACGAGTTCCTGGCCAAACACGGCCTGCCGATCGAGATCGTCGATCGCGACCGTCTGGTCGAGATCGAGCCCGGCCTTGCCGGCGCCAGGGACAAGATCGCCGGCGGTGTCTATTCACCGATCGACCAGACCGGCGATTCCCGGCAGTTCGTCGAAAATCTCGCCGCTTTCGCCGTCGAAAGGCTCGGCGTGAAGTTCCTCTACGGAACCACGGTGGAAGGCCTCGACATCGAGGGCGACACCGTCCGCAACGTGATGACGTCCAACGGACCGGTTTCCGGCGATGCGGTGGTGATCTCGATGGGGCCGGAAAGCGGTCTGCTCGGTCGTCGCTACGGCATCGACCTGCCAGTCTATCCCGTCAAGGGCTATACCGCGACGGTGCCGCTGGAGGACGAAAGCAAGGGACCGACCATGGGCGGCGCCGACGAGGACCAACTGATCGCCTATTCGCGGCTCGGCAATCGCCTGCGCATCGCCTCGACGGCCGAGTTCACCGGTTTCGACCGCAGCTACCACCCGCGCGATTTCACCGCCATGTTCCGGACGGCGAAGGACCTGTTCCCCGGCGCTTTCGACGAGAAGAAAGCGGAGCTGTGGTCGGGTCTCAGGCCGATGATGCCGAATTCGGTTCCGGTGATCGGCCGCGCCAGGTACAGGAACCTGTATCTCGATACCGGACACGGCCATGTCGGCTGGACGATGGCCTGCGGCTCCGGCGCCTTCCTGGCCGATCTCGTTGCCGGCCGCAAGCCGGAGATCGACCCGCAGGGCCTTGTCTACAAGGGTTAGGTCACAGCGGCCTTCAGGTGCGAGACGAGCGAGGAGGCTGACCCGCTCGACTAAACCGGTTGAGAACTCGCCGGCTGCAACGTCATCACCTCGACTTCCCGATTTTGCCGGGAAATGATCGCTGCTTGGGCGATGCCGGCAAAAGCGTGGCGGGTTTGCCTTGTGGTGGCGGAGGGCGTGATGCGGCGTTTCCTGAAGATCGTTTTCGCGGTGCTGGTGGTGTTGATTGTCGCCGGGCTCGGCTTTTTCTTCTTCGTGCTGCCCGCGCGCGTCGAGCAGGCGATGAACGGTGTGATCAATCCTCCGCCTTGTGCCGCGTCGGACAGGGCCAAGGCGCTGCACGAGACGCTGACCATCGCCGATCTGCATGCCGACCCGCTGTTGTGGGGCCGCGATCTCCTGGCGCGTGGCACCCGTGGCCAGGTCGACATACCGCGCCTGGACGAGGGCAACGTCGCCCTGCAGGTCTTTGCCGTGGTCAGCAAGTCACCGCGTGGCCAGAACATCGAGCACAATGACGGTTCGACCGACAACATCACGCTGCTTGCGATCGGCCAGCGCTGGCCGATTTCAGCGATCTTCAGCCTCAAGGAGCGTGCGCTTTACCAGGCCGCCAGGCTGAACGACATGGCGGCGCGCTCCGATGGCCATTTCGTCGTCATCAGGTCGAAGCGCGACCTGCGCCGTTTCCTCGATCGCCGCAAGGTGGAGTCCGGCCTTGTTGCCGGTCTGCTCGCCATCGAAGGCGCCCAGGTGCTGGAGGGCGATCCGGCCAATGTCGACGCGCTCTTCGATGCAGGCTTCCGCATGATGTCGCCGGCGCATTTCTTCGACAGCGAGATGGGTGGGTCCGCGCATGGCGTCGACAAGGGCGGGCTGACCGACAAGGGCCGCGAGATGGTCCGCCGCATGGAGGAAAAGGGCATGATCCTCGATCTCGCTCATGCCTCGTCGGCCACCATCGACGATGCGCTCGCCGTCTCAACGCGTCCCGTGGTGGTTTCCCACACCGGGGTGAAGGGCACCTGCGACAACAACCGCAACCTGTCCGACGATCAACTGAAAGCCCTGGCGGCCAAGGGTGGGTTGATCGGCATCGGTTATTGGGAAACCGCCGTCTGCGGCAAGGACGCAACTGCTGTCGCCGAAGCAATCCGGCATACGGCCGACATGGCCGGCATCGACCACGTCGCGCTCGGCTCCGATTTCGATGGCGCCGTCACGATGCCGTTCGACACCACCGGGCTCGTCCAGGTCACCGACGCCTTGCTGACGGCCGGCTTCAATGACGAGGATACCGGCAAGGCGATGGGCGGCAACGAAATCCGTTTCCTGCTCGAAAACCTGCCGGATTGAGATCTGTCGTTTCGGCCAGCACTTGAGGGTCTCATTTTTCCAGCGTTCCGAAACGGCGACGACAGCAAGGCGATCCAGACCCCAACTTCGTCCCGCTGCGCGTTGTGCCGATTATTTCCCGCACATGGCGCCTTGCGTCGAAACGCGTTTGGGGCGAGTCATTGGTCCCGTCGTGAATCACCACTAGTGTCCCGATTTTGAAATTCGCCAGAGTTTTGATATCGGGCGGGGAGCGAATTTCAAAATCAAAGGGGACACTAGCAACTCATAGTTTCTGGTGTAGTGATTTCGAAGTTCGCTCCGGGCGTTATATCGAGGATCTGGCGAACTTCGAAATCACCACACCAGGGCGGGGGTATCTCTGGAGAAATGGTCATGCAACCAGTCCGCCATGCGCTGATATCCGTCAGCCTTGTTGTTGCGCTCGCCTTCGCGCCGCTTGAGCTTGCCATCGCCGCTTCACCGGCGCCGGCCAAGGGCGAAAACGGCATGGTCGTCACCGCGCAGCGCCTGGCCACCGAGGCCGGCGTGGAAGTGCTGAAAAAGGGCGGTAACGCCGTCGACGCGGCGGTCGCCGTCGGCTACGCGCTCGCCGTCACCTATCCGATCGCCGGCAATATCGGCGGCGGCGGGTTCATGACCATCCGCTTCAAGGAAGGCAAGACCACCTTCCTCGATTTCCGCGAGCGTGCACCGCTTGCCGCCACCAAGACCATGTATCTCGACAAGGACGGCAACCCGATCAAAGGCGCCAGCCTCGACGGTTATCTGGCCGTCGGTGTGCCGGGTTCGGTCGCGGGCCTGGAAATGGCGCGCGAGAAATACGGCACCTTGCCACGCGCCGACCTGATGGCGCCGGCGATCCGGCTTGCCGGCGATGGCTTCACGCTGGAGCAGGGCGATGCAGCCGCTCTTGCCTCCGATGCCGAGCGGCTGGCCAAGGACCCGGCGGCGGCTGCCATCTTCCTGAAGCCGGACGGCAAACCCTTCGGCATTGGCGAGAAGCTCGTCCAGCCGAATCTCGCCGCCACGCTCTCCACGATCTCGGAGAAGGGGGCTGATGCCTTCTACAAGGGTGGTATCGCCGACACCATCATCGCGGCATCGAGCGCCAAGGGCGGCATCCTCGCCAAGGCGGATTTCGAACAGTACAAGGTTCGCGAACTCGCCCCCATCACCTGCAATTATCGCGGCTACGAGATCATTTCTTCGCCGCCGCCGAGCTCCGGTGGCGTCATCATCTGCGAAATCCTCAATGTGCTCGAAGGCTATCCGCTCGGATTTCTCGGCTATGGTTCGGCCGATACGGTGCACCTGATGGCCGAGGCGATGCGTTATGCCTATGTCGATCGCAACTCGGCGCTCGGCGATCCGGACTTCGTACAGAACCCGGTCGAAAAGCTGCTCGACAAAGGCTATGCGGCACAGATCCGCGCCAAGATCGATCCGTTCCGCGCCGGCGTTTCGAAGGATCTGATGCCGGAGGGCTTCGGCGAGAGCAAGGAAACGACGCATTATTCGATTATCGACAAGGACGGCAACGCGGTTGCCGTCACCTACACGCTGAACGGCGCCTTTGGCGCCGGCGTGGTGGCAGATGGCACCGGTATCCTGCTCAACAACGAGATGGACGATTTCACCCAGAAGCCAGGCGTGCCCAATCTTTATGGCCTGGTGCAGGGCGAGGCGAATGCGATCGCGCCGAAGAAGACCCCGCTGTCCTCGATGAGCCCGACCGTCGTCGCCAAGGACGGCAAGCCATTCATGGTCATCGGCAGCCCTGGTGGCTCGCGCATCATCACCATCACGCTGCAGGCGATCCTCAACGTGATCGACCATGGCATGAACATCCAGGAAGCGATCGACGCGCCGCGTATCCATCATCAGTGGTTGCCCGACACGCTCTATGTCGAAGACAACGGCCTGTCGCCCGACACGCTGAAGCTGCTGGCGGGAATGGGCTACAGCCTGAGCGTTTCGGAAGAAGGCAAGACCTGGGGGCAGGCCGCTGGCATCCTGGTCGGCGGACGCAGTCTGGGTGAGATCCAGAAGGGTGGCGGCGCACGCTACAACGGCGCCATCGACAGCCGCGCGGTTGCAGGAGAGGCGCAGGGGTATTGAGCGCTGGGGCGCCCCATTCTCCCCACAGGGGCAGGGCAATCGCACATGGGTTGTGCTGGGACATTCCCTTCAGCGTTCCGGAATGGATCCCCGACACTCTCCGCTCCCTGCGGTCGCTCACGAGGTCGAGGATGACGCAGGTTGCAATACCGCGGCTCATCTTCAGCGTTGAAGGTTGAGATGGTGCCAACGTTGGAGATTGGCCGAAGCGCTCTGCCAAGCTCCGTCATCCTCGACCTCGTAGGGAGCGCAGCGACCGAAGAGTGTCGGGGATCCATTCCGGAACGCGGAAGAAGGGGCGGCGATCCAGACCCTGCATCGAGGCGTACCGCATGGCAAATGCCTGCAAGGGGAAGAACGAGGCGCCGCAAGAAAGGCGCAGGGATATCGAACCCCTGCGCCCTCCGACCGAGCCCAACTGGGGGCTTATGAGCTCGGCGTCTCGGCCTGCTTTGCGGCAAGCAGTTCCCCGGCGGCGCGATCGGCGTCGGTGACTGAGGTCAGCGGCCGCAGCCTGCGTGCCAGCCATCCGTTCAGATCGTCCATAACGGTGAACATCACCGGCACGAACACCAGCGACAGCAGCGTCGAGGTGATCAGGCCGCCGATCACCGCAATCGCCATCGGTGCGCGGAAGCCGGCATCGGCGCCGACACCGATGGCCGCCGGCGCCATGCCGGCCACCATGGCGATCGTCGTCATGATGATCGGCCGTGCGCGGGTCGTGCCGGCCTTCATCAGAGCTGCGCGCCGGTCGAGGCCCCCACGCCTGGCTTCGATCGCATAGTCGACCAGCAGGATCGAGTTCTTGCCGACGATGCCCATCAGCATCAGGATGCCGATGACCGACGACAGGTCGAGCGCGGAGCCGGCGATGAGCAGCGCCAGCGCCGCGCCGCCCAGCGACAGCGGCAGCGCGATCAGGATCGTCACCGGCTGCAGGAAATCCTTGAACAAAAGGACCAGTACGGCCATCACCATGAGCACGCCCGCCAGCACCGCGAGCGCGAAGTTGCGAAACATCTCGGCCATGGATTCGGTGTCGCCATACTCCTTGAGGCTGACGCCGGCCGGCAGCTGCTTGTAGGCCGGCAACTCCATGATCGCCGCCATAGCGGTGCCGAGCGTGGCATTGTTGTCGAGATTGGCTTCGATGGCGACCTGGCGCTTGCGGTCGAGGCGCTCGATCTGGCCTTCCTCGGCACCGAAGCTGATGTCGGCCACCGAAGTGAGCGGCACCATCTTGCCGCCCGACGTGCCGACGCGCAGCTTGCGCAGCGCTTCCAGGTCCGCCCGGGCGGAGCTGTCCAGCAGCACGCGGATCGGCACCTGGCGATTGCCGAGATTGAACTGCGCCGAGGCTGAATCGATCTCGCCGAGCGTTGCGATACGGGCGACGGTTCCGAGCGCCATCGACGATACGCCAAGGCGGGCCGCCTCGTCCGGCCGAGGCTTCACCACCAGTTCCGGCGCCAGCGGCGGCTCGCTCGACAGCACGTTGGCGAGCTGAGGAAGGCCGCGCATTTCCATTTCGAGCTTGCGCGCCGCATCCGACAGCACCTGAGTATCCTCGCCGACAAGGTTGATCGCGACCTCCTTGCCGCCACCGTCCGACAGGAAGGTGAACTGGATATCCGGCGTCATGGCGAAGATCGGCCGCACCGCCGCCTCGAACCCCTTACGGTCCTCGTTGCGCTCGCTGCGTGGCGTCAGCCGGATCAGGAAATTCGCCTCGTTCACATTTTCGGATGTGACCAGCACCGTTTCCACTTCCGGCCGGGCCAACAGCTGCTTGACCATGCCATCGGTCACGCTCTCGGTCTCGTTGAGCCTCGTGCCGGGTGGCAGCGTCACTTTCACTTGCGAGAGATTGCCGTCGCTGGTCGGCAGGAAGCCGGTCGGCAGCATGGTGAGCAGCGCGACCGAACCTGCGAAGATCACCGCGACGATCGCCAGCGCGGTCTTGCGATGGTCCAGCGTCCAGGCGAGCAGCCAGGTGTAGCTGGTCGCGATCCTGGACGGCTTCACGTCATGATCGACCTGTTTCGCAGGCTGCATCAGATAGGCAGCCATCAGCGGCGTGAGCAGGCGCGCGACCAGCAGCGAGAACATGACGGCAATGGCGACCGTGAGGCCGAACTGCTTGAAATATTGCCCGACCGCGCCGCCGATGAAGCTCACCGGTGCGAAGATGGCGACGATGGTCAGCGTGGTGGCGACCACCGCCAGCCCGATGGCGTCTGCGGCCTCGATCGAAGCGATATAGGGCCGCTTGCCCATATGGATGTGGCGCTCGATGTTCTCGATCTCGACGATGGCGTCGTCGACGAGGATGCCGATGACCAGCGTCAGTGCCAGCAGGCTGATCGAGTTCAGCGTGAAGCCGAGCAAATCCATCGCCGCGAAGGTCGGCAGGATGGAAAGCGGCATAGCCAGCGCCGAGATCATGGTGGCGCGCCAGTTGCGCAGGAACAGGAACACCACGATGACCGTCAGCACCGCGCCTTCCACCAGCGCGGTGGAGGCCGCGTCATAGCTTTCCATCGTGTACTGGACCGTCGAGATCAGTTCCTTGATCTCGATATCCGGCGAGCGCGCCTGGATTTCGGCGATGCGGGCACGGGTGGCGTCGGCGACGGTGGTGTCGCTGTAGCCCTTGCCGCGCGACACGGAGAAACCAACGGTGGACTCGCCGTCCTGCCGCGCGAAGAAGCGCGGTTCCGCCGAACTGTCGGTGACGGTCGCGATGTCGGCCAGTTTTACCCAGCGCTTGTCCGGCAGCGGCACGGAAAGCTGCGCCAGCTCCTCCACCGTCTTGACGCTGCCGAGCGCGCGGATCGATTGCTCGCGCCCACCAATGGTGCCGCGGCCGCCTGGAATGTTGGCATTGATGTCGCGCAGGGCGGAATTGACCTGGTCGGCGGTCACGCCCAGCGCCAGCATCTTGTCGGGGTCGAGCGAGACGCGGATTTCGCGGGCGACGCCGCCCAGCCGCTGCACCTTCTGGACGCCGCTGACGGCAAGCAGCTCGCGGTTGATGGTGTCGTCGACGAACCACGACAATTCGACCGGCGTCATGCGCGGCGCCCTGACCGTGTAGTAGAGGATGGCGCTGCCATCGACGTCGACGCGCGCAATCACTGGTTCCTGGATCGATTGCGGCAGGTCCGAGCGGATCTGCTGGATCGCCTCGCGCACGTCATTGGTGGCGCGGTCGGGATCGGTGCCGATCTTGAATTCCACCTCGGTGGTGGAGGAGCCGGTCGTGATGGTCGACTTGATGTGGTTGACGCCTGCGAGGCCGGACGCCGCACCTTCGACGCGCCTGGTAACCTGCGTCTCCAGTTCTGCCGGGGCGGCACTCGACTGCGTCACCGTGACCGTCACGATCGGGAAGGTGACGTTGGGGTTGGCGTTGATCGGCAGCCGCATGAAGGCGGCGAGACCCGCGAAGGTCAGCACGATGAACAGGACAATGGTGGGGACCGGCTTTCGGATCGCCCAGGCGGAAATGTTGCTGGTGTGCATTTTTTAGCTCGGTGGTCCTTCCGAAAATCGATCTCGATTTTCGGGGCCTGTCATTTCTTGACGCTGCCGGCCTGCACCAGGTCGACGGTGGTCACGGCGTCGCCCTCGCGCAGGGCCGCACCCGCCTTGGCGACAATGCGTTCGCCGGGCTCGAGGCCGGCGCGGATCTCGACCCTGCCGCTCCTGCGCAGGCCCGTTTCGACCGGGCGACGCTGCACGCGGCCGTCACTGACGACGAAGACGGCGCAATCGTCGGTGCCGCGTCCGTAGACCAGCGCGCTGTCGGCGACGACGATGGCCTCGCGTTTGGCGAAGATCACTTCGGCCCTGCCGAAGGCTCCGACAAACAGCGGCTCCGTGGTGTCGAGCGTGATCTGCGCCGATCCCAGCCGGGTTTCGCGGTCGATCTTCGGGGCAACGATGCGCACCTTGCCACTGACCTCAACGGTACGGCCGGCAAGCTTCACCTTGACCGGCTGGCCGATGGCCAATGCGGGCAGGTCGGCTTCCGGAACCTCGGCGGCGAACTCGACCGCGCCATCGCGTATGAGGCGGATCAAAGGCTCGGCACTTGCCTGCGCGCCGGCGCGGGCCAGGCGTTCCGAAACGACACCGTCGGCCGGCGCGCGGATGGCTGCGCGTTCCAGCTGTCGCCCAGCCTCGGCACGCTGTGCCTGTGCCTCGGCATTCTCCGCCCGCTGCACGGCAACGCCTTGCCTCGCTACCGCAACGGCGGAGGCGCGATCCTCATAAGCCTGCTCGGAAATCGTCCGGGTCATTCTCAGACGCTCGGCGCGTTCGAATGCCGACTGGGTCTGCGCCAGCGTTGCCTCCTGCTGGGCAAGGGAGGCTTTGCTGCGCGCCACGCGGCCTTCCGCTTCGCGCAGCTTGTTCTCGAGCATCGCGGTTTCCAACTGGACCAGCACCTGGCCGGCCTTGACGTGCTCGCCGACTTCCACCTCGACCGAAGCGATGCGCTGATCCTGCAAGGACGTTCCGACAGCGATCTCGTCGCGCGCCACCAGAACGCCGGTGAAGGTCAATGTCCATTCGGCCGGCTGCCGTTCCGCGATGAAGGTCGAGACAGTGCGCTGGGAAAGATCCGTCCGGGCCGCTGCGGCGGCCCCTTCGGCCAGCAGCGGTCCGGTGCCCGCCACCACGATGAAAACGGATGCCGCCGCTGCCTTGAAGCAATTCCGGGAAAAGTGCGAAGCGGTTTTCCGTCCGGAATTGCGTAAAACCAAAAAGCGAGAGCGTTTCCGCGTTTCCGTGGAAAACGGAAACGCTCCGGCAAAGCGAGAAACGTAACGCATGGGTCCTATTCGCCTGTATTTGCGGCGTCCCTGCCGCTCATTAAATTATTAGACTAGTCGATCTAATTAACGACTCAGCCGAATGTCAATGCGCGGAAATGTAATAGTTTCTGCGTTGACAGGCCATAGTTCGCCATTTATTAGACTGAGTAGTCTAGAAATAAAAGGGCGGAATTGAGGCGGTATGCGCAAGGTCGATCCCGAGAAGCATGAGGCGAAGCGCCAGCAGATATTGCAGGCAGCCGTCACCTGTTTCGCGGTCAAGGGGTTCCATCGCACCTCGACCGCCGAGATCTGCGCCGAGGCCGGCATGAGCCCGGGGAATCTTTTTTATTATTTCCCGAACAAGCAGGCGATCATCGCCGCCATCGTCGAAGAAGAGCGGCGCCAGACTGCCGACTATTTCGAAGGCACGGTGCAGTCGACGGACCTGTTTGCCGAACTGCTCGACTTCATGGACATCGTGCTCGAGCTTGCTTCCGATCCCACCTATCTCAAGCTGGCACTGGAGATCGCGGCCGAAGCGATGCGCGACGAAGAGATCGGCAAGCTCGTCACCAAGAACGACAACGAACTGCAGGTGTCCCTGAACACGCTTCTGCGCAACGCCGCTGCCCGCGGCCAGGTTGATCCGACGCTCGACCCGGCCGACAGCGCCCGCTGGATCGCTGCACTGATCGACGGCGTCTTCAGCCGTGTCGCCATCGATCCCGGTTTCAACCCCCTGGAGCAGCGGCCGATGCTGCGGCTCCTCATCACGCGCTTTCTGCGGCCAGGCGCGGCGCCGACGACCTGAAACATCCGAGGCGCTATGCGGTCGCGCTGCTGCAAGGCAACCGTTCATCACCATGGCAGACGATCCAAAGGCACTGCGCCCGGCGCGCACCATATGGCCCTATACCGGGCTCCAGGCTGCCAGCGTCACCGTCAATCTCGCCAACGCGATCACCGCGGTGGTCTATCCCTGGCTGGTCTACGATTTGTCGGGCAACGCGAGCTGGATGGGCATCATCGCGGCGCTGACGCTGTTCCCGGCCATCTTCGGCTCGGCCTTCGGCGGCATCATTGCCGAAAAGGTTGGCATCCGCCGCGTGGCGCTGGTCTCGGTGGCGATGGGAGCGGGGGGGGGGGGTTTTTTTGTCCCTTCCCCCCCCCCCCTCCCTCTCCCCCCCCCCGTGCTTGCCGCACTCTCCTTTCTTTTCTCCTTCCCTTCCGGGTCCCACCGGACCCCCCCCCCCG
>NZ_JBHYHV010000005.1:28431-248873 GCF_042739215.1 Mesorhizobium sp. NPDC059054 | reverse complement strand
GAGGGGGGGGGGGGGGGGGGGGGGGGGGTGGGGGGGGGGGGGGGGGGGGGGGGGGGGGGGGGGGGGGGGGGGGGGGGGGGGTGGGTGGGGGGGGGGGGGGGGTGTTTTTTTTTTTCCCCCCCCCCGCTGCCCACGATGCCGGCCTGCTCACCATCGGAGTGCTGGCGACGCTCGCCTTGCTTGGCGCCGTCCTGGACGGGCCCGGCGGCATTGCCATCGAGGCACGCGTGCCGGAGATCGCCCGGTTGGCGCGCCTGCCGCTGATCCGCGCCAATGCGATCGACGATCTGGTCGACAATGGCGCAGCGATAGCCGGGCCGGCGATCGCGGCTTTCCTGGTCGCAGTCACCAGCACGACGGTGCTGTTGTGGATCATCGCCGGGATCAATCTGCTTGCCGCCATGCTGGTGGCGGCAAGCCTGCCGCGTTTCCGGTTGCGCCGCATCGCCGGGTCGACGTTGGGTCAGATGAAGGCGGGGCTCGGCTTCATCTTCGGCCAGCCGGCCTTGCGTTCCGCCCTCATCCTGGCCGGCATCGGCACCAGCGTGTTCGTTGCCGTCGAGAGCATTGCCCTGCCGGCAATCCTGCGCATGGAAGGGAGATCGGCAGCCTTGCTCGGCATGTTCCTGGCCGCGGCTTCGGCAGGCGCTATCGCATCCAATGTCGGCTTGGCCTTCGCCAGCCAGGCGCCGTCGCTGCGCGGCATCTTCAGCGTGGCCTTTGCCGGGCTCTCCGCCGGCGTCGCCCTGTTGCTGTTTGGACGGTCCGTGCCGATCCTGATCGCTTCGGGCGCCATGCTGGGCGTTGCCGCCGGCCCGCTGTCGCCGGTGTTCGCAACCCTGCTGCAATCGAGCGTGCCGAAAGACCTGCGTGCCAATGTCATCGGCATCTCGATGAGCCTGGTGCTGCTTGGCGCGCCCGCGGCAGCACTCGTCACGGGTGCCGCGCTGGATGCTTTCGGCTCGACCGCGGTGCTGATTGCCTGTTCGGCTTTGCTCCTGTTCTGCGCGCTCGCGGCACTCGGCATGTCGGGCCTGCGCGGGGTAACGGCAAAGCTGTCTGGGGAAGCAGCAAAATCAGAGTAGCCAGCCCTCATTCGTAGCTGATTCCCGTTTCGCAAGATCATTGTCACAAAGTACAATTTCATTGCCCGATCAGAGAGATATCGTCGCCTTGCTCTCGTACGGGGGCAGGCCCGTCTGCAGGCATACGCCTACAAAAGAGCAGACGGGCTTTGCTTTTTCTGCATTGTGGATAGGGCTAATGCCGCGGCGGACGGCGCCTGCCGGTTCCCTACCTCAAAATTAGTTCATTCCCTCAAATCATCCTATTCATTGTGCTGCTTCTGGCAGGCGAACCACGACCTATTACCCAATCGCTCTCGTGTCTGTATAGATATGGTATCGCGGAGGGATGGCCTCATGCGCATTGCTGTAGCCTGTATCGCAATTGCCCTGGTTCTGGTTGGCTGCGCGTCTCCGTCGCGCAACCACATTGCCGGCAGCGGCGCGAATGTCACGGTCGCGCCGGATCTGCCGCTGCACGCATCGATCATGCAGCGGGTGAGCGCCATGATTTGCGCTGACAGCTTTATTGCTCCCACGCCTTCGAGTGCCGACGCGTTGAAAGCCCTGCAGGATGAAGCAGCGGCAATTGGAGCCTCCGGTGTCTACAAGGTGAAATATGCGCAGACCGGATTGCTCGACCGCTGTGGTCTGTTGCCAGGGCTGGAAGCGACCGCAATAGCGTATCGGATGTGAGAGCGCCCGCGGCATCGGCAGCACAAGGCAGGCGCGATCTGTGGCATGCGGCGGAGTGAACTGGCGATACGCCGCAGAGGCACGCCGTGTGCGACCGTCAATGTCGCCAGCGGCACAGGGCGTGGCCGCGATTGTCAGCATTCTTCCCGAAACAGAGGAGGATAGGGGATGCGTTCTATTCGCAGCTTGGCCTTGGCCGTGTTGTTGCTGGCAGTGCCTGTTGTGGCCGTTGCGGAGGAGATACCCGTTCCGAGCCAGGCCGAATGGGCAAGCGCGAAGAAAAGCGTCGATCTGCCGAACGGCCAGAAGATCGCCTATGTCGAGATGGGCGACACGGCCGGCAAGCCGCTGCTGGTTATCCATGGTTATACCGACAACAGCCGCAGCTGGTCGCTGCTGGCGCCCTATCTGAAATCGAGGCATGTTTTCGCCATCGACCTGCGCGGCCATGGAAAGTCGAGCGCACCGGATTGCTGCTACGCCATCACCGACCTCGCAAACGACGCATCGCTCTTCCTGGACGCCGTGGGCGTGAAGAAAGCTGACGTTGTCGGGCACTCGCTGGGATCGATGACCGCGCAGATGCTGGCGGCGACCCATCCCGAGAAGGTCGATCACCTCGTTCTGGTGTCGTCTTCGTTGAAGCCCGGCGGCGGGCCCGGCTCCTGGCTGTGGGACAACATCATGCCGCTGCAGGCACCCATCGACCCGAACGGCAAGTTCATGACCGATTGGTACTGGAACCCCAATCCTGTGGACAAGGACTATATCGACCGCGAGAGGGGCGAGAGCGCCGCGGTTCCGATCCAGGTCTGGCACGGCGTCATGTGGGGGCTGTCCGCCTATGACTTCAGCAGCCTGGCGCCGACCGTCAAGGCACCGGTGATGATCTTCTGGGGCGATCAGGACCAACTGTTCGACAGCAAGCACCAGGATGCTTTGAAGAAGGCCTATCCGGCCGCGAAATTCGAAGCCTTTGCGGGCGCCGGCCACAACATGTTCTGGGAGTTTCCCGAGAAGGTGGCGAAGTCCTTGAACGGGTTTCTGGACGCGCCGTGAGACGCCTGGAAGCCGACCGGGCAGAGAATGCTCTCCGGCCCCGGAAGACCTCTAGATCGCCGATGAATATCCCTTTGTAAAAGGATCGGTCGCGCCCGATATCACGCCCTCCGGGCTCCGGAGCACGATGGCAGGCCGCGCTAACTCGTAGCCGAATGGCGCGAACTGCTCTTCGACAAGCCGCGTCGGATATCTTTGCTGGTCCCAATGCCTGACGCTATGCGCCAGACGTTCCGATACGAGGATCGCCGGGCCGCTAGCGTCGATCCGGGCCGCAAGGACGCTGCCTTCGGCATCCATGCGCCTTTCGATGATGTTGATCGCCAACTGGACAACGGCACTTATGATCCGGCGTCCGCCGGGCGCTCCCAGCGCGGCCCGGGCCTCGCCGTCTTTCGTCAGGATCATCGGAGCCATGTTGGCGAGCGGGCGTTTCAGGCCGGCAATGCTGTTGGCTGCGTTCGGGCGCGCGTTGAACCATCCCATGGCTCCGTCGAAGAGCAGCCCGGTCCGACGACAGACCACTTTGCTGCCGAAGTGATTGGCGGCCGTGTGCGTCAGCGAAACCGCCATTCCCTGGGCATCGATGACCGAGACGTGTGTCGTGCCGGATGTCGGTTCGGTAGAACCGGCCGCTGTCCACTCCTGCCGTCGCCTCCGGGAGCTGTCATGCGCCCACGGGTCATGGGCCGCGATGCCGGCGAACATCTCCCATGGCGATGGATCGCCCGGCAGGCTCCGGGGTGCAGGTGCCTCGGTTTCGATCAGCGTTGCGATTTCGTCGATATAGGCGTCGGACAATAGACCGTGCTCCGGCACCGGCACGAAATCCGGATCCGCCAGCCAATGATAGCGGTCGGCGAAAGCATGCCAGCTGACATCGGCCAGACGCTGCAGCCGCTCGTCGGTATCCGACCGCGGGCCTCCGGTCGGAAACAGGCGCTCCCAGAGCTTGAGCATCTGAAATTGCGTGAGTGTGCCGCAAGGCGCATTCGGCCCCCAGACGTCATGGTCGCGGAACCGGAGGCGCCGTGCCTCGACAATGCGCGTCGTTTCCTCGCGCAGGTCGTCTCTGGAGAGAAGCCCTCCCAATTCTCGGGCGGTCTCGGCGAGACCATTGCCGATCGCGCCCTGGGTGAGAGCTGCTATGCCATCTTCGGCAATCATCGTGAGCGTGTCTGCAAGCCGTGCCTGCTTGACCATCGGAGGCGTTCCGAGACTGGCTTCGCCAAGATGGGCAACCGGGATCGGGTCGCCATCCGACAGGAAGACCTCGCTCGCCCCCGGATTACGGCGAAGGGCTGCAAGATTAGCCAGAGTCTCAAGCGCGAAGTAGGAATCCGCCGGAAATCCATCCCTGGCAACCGCGATTGCCGGATCGACGACTGTCCTGAGCGGCAATTTCCCGAACCGCTCATGTCCTTTTATCAGGCCCGACAGGGTCGCCGGCACGCCAGCCGCCTTGATGCCTTCCAGGTTCTCGTCATCGACAACGGTGGAGATCCCGAGGCCGCGATCCGTGCTCCTGCTCGCATCGATACGGTACATGTCGGGGGATGCGGCGCCTGGCGCGCGGGGCGCGAACTCCACGGCGAAGGTCTTTCGCTCCTCTGGCGAATGGACCAGCATGAAACCGGATCCGGCCAGCGTGGTCTCCATCGGTTCGATGACCCCGGCGACCAGACCTGCGGCGACCGCGGCGTCCACCGCATTGCCGCCCAGCTCGAGCATGGCAATCCCGGCGTCGGCGCTTTGTTGCCTCGCAGCCGAAACCGAGCCCTTGCGGCCGCTGGCGCTTTGCTTGGTGATGGATTGCTTGGATACAGACATCGTTCGCTCGCTCCTTCGTCAGGATTTTGGGCTCAGCTCGGACTGATAGGTTTCCCTGAGGCTGATAAGACTGAGGAGGCTCAGCAGCGCACCGACCGCGACGAACGCCGACACGGCATAGATCGTCCCGAAGCTCGAAAAGAGCCAGACGGCGATGAAGCTCGACGGTCCGCTCCAGATCACCGAAGCAAGCTGGTAGCTGACCGAAACGCCGGTGTAGCGGATCTCGGTCGGAAACGCCTCGGCGAGATAGCTGGACTGCACCGCATAGGTGCCTGCATGTCCCACCGCCCAGGCAAGGATGCTGGCGACGATCATGCCCGCCAGGGTCTGGGTGTTGATGAGCCAGTAGAAGGGGAACGCGATCACGAGCCAGCCCAGCAGTCCGATCACATAGACGGCCTTTCGGCCAATCCGGTCGGAGAGCGTGGCGAAGAAGAAATATGCCGGGATGCTGGCGACGGCGCCGATCATGCCGGAAATCAGCACCCAACTGGCTGGAAGGTGCAAAGTGCCCTTGGTGTAGGCGCCGTAGAATGAAATCAGCGCATAGGCGCCGAACGAAAAGGCTGCCTGCAACAGCACGGTCAGCGCCAGCACCTTGAAGTGGTCGCGAAAGAGAACGGAAAACGGGATGCTCTTCCTCCTGGCATTGGCTTCGGATTGCTTGGTCTCGAGGAAGACCTTCGATTCGGTCACGGTCAGGCGCACGTAAAGACCGAAAACGACCAGCACTCCGCTCATCAGAAAGCCGATGCGCCATCCCCATTCCAGGAACGCGGCTTCGCTGGTCAGGAAAATGACGACCTGCAGCACGGCGTTGCACAGGAAAAAGCCGATCGGATTGCCGATCTGGCTGAACGCGCCGAAGAAGCCGCGCTTGCCCTTTGGAGAATGTTCGATCGCCATCAATGCCGCGCCGCCCCATTCGCCACCGATGGCCACGCCCTGGGCGAGACGGAGGATCACCAGGATCACCGCTCCCCACACGCCGATCGTGGCATATCCGGGAACGAGACCGATGAGAAAGGTGGCGATCCCCATCAGAAGAAGGGTGGTGACGAGAGCCGCCTTGCGTCCGACCGTGTCTCCGAAATGCCCGAACAAGGCGGCTCCGAGCGGCCTTGCAAGGAATGCAACCCCGAACGTCCCGAACGAGGCGAGAAGGGCCGTGGTCTGGTCGGCTTCGGGGAAGAACACATGCGGAAAGACCAGCGCGGCGCAGATCCCGAACAGGAAAAAGTCGTACCACTCGACTGCCGTGCCGATCAGACTTGCCATGGCGACCCGCATCGGCGGCACGGCATTGACCTTCTCGGATGGCAATGCGGATTGGGTGGCTGCACGAGCCGTCATAAAAATCCTCCCAGGATTTGATAAAACGTTTTGGCAAAGTTGCCAAAACGATTGGGCAATGTCAAATCTTTTCAAAACCAGCAATGAGGGCTGAATTGTCAGCGACGATCAAGGATGTTGCGGAGGCCGCCGGCGTCTCCATAACGACGGTTTCCCACGTGCTGAACGGCAAGGGGCGCACGGGAGAGAAAACGCGTGCCGCGGTTCTCGCCGCAGTTGAACGCGTCGGCTACCGAGCCGACCCGGTCGCCAGGAGCCTCCGAACCGGGAAGACCGGTGTCCTTGGCATCGTGTTCCGGCCGAGCGACGCCATCCGCGGTTCGATGAGCGGGACCGAGTATCATATCCGCCTGGCGGGTGCGGCAGCGGCAGCGGCGCTGTCCAGAGGACTTGGCCTGTTGCACATTCCCGAGCTCAAGGAGGGGGCTTTGTCGGCACTGCCCATGGACGGTTGCATCGTTGTCGCCCCTCACAGGAGCGATCCCGTTGCCACGCTGCTCAGGCAACGGGAGGTGCCCTTCGTGTTTGCCGACCCGGAACCCGACGATCCCACCTTTGAGTGGAGCGTTCGGCGCGACGACTATAATGGTGTCCGTTCTTTGCTCGACCATCTGCGCGGCAACGGCGCCGGAAGCATATCGTTCTTTTGCGGTCGGGACGAAAACAGCTGGCTTGTGGAGGCGAGACGGGCGTGCAGCGACTGGGCCACGGAGACCGGCATCAGCGTGCGCACCGTCCTTGTGGACGAGGTCGGGGGCGCGGAGGCCGCACGCCAGGCGGCAAGGACCGAGCTGACCTCTCCACAACGGCCCGATGCCATTATCGCCGCGACGAGCCGGTTTGCCGCCGGTGTGGCGCTGACGGCGGAAGACCTTGCCATCCCGATCCCGGGCGAGCTCATGCTGTCCACGCTTTCAGACAGCGAGATCGCCCGTAGCCATCCTGTACCCGTCACGGCCTTGGACCTCCATGGCGCCGCCATGGGCCGCGAGGCCGTCGCGCTTCTCGTCAGGAGACTTGAAGGGGAGCGCCTTGACGTGCCCGTGGTGATTGAACCAACACTCCGCGAGCGCGCGTCGACGGCACGACCGAACAGCGGGCACGCTCTAGACCTGGAATAGTCTCACGCATTGAATTGTGCCGGTCAGCGCAGCGCCAGATGGCGAACTCAAGATTGTGAGAGTGATGCGCGGTAGCGCGCATTCGAACCCGGAGGATTTGCAAGGGTGACCGCCCGTCGGCCGGTCAGGCCGCCCTACCGGAGCGGTGAGCGAAGCGGACCCGCGTGAGATGGAAGAAATGGTGCCAGGGGCGGAACCGAATAATTCAGATAAATATTTGAATACGTTGATTAATATTAAGTGTGGATAAGCCTAGTTACCCGCGCATTTACCCAATTTAAAATCATACCGGTGGTTCGATTCCGTTTTCCACAGAAAATTGCCTCTCTTGAGACCTGTGCTAGCGGCGTCTCCGGATGCGCGTTGGATTGGGCCTCATTCGCCTTCTTATCTCGGATTGGTTTGCGGCCTCCTGTTCCGTACGCGCGGGCTGGCTGTTACGGCTGCGTCTCGCCACCTCTATGCGCGTGTGCGAGCGCACCGACGTGCCAATCTACGAGTTCCACCTTACGGCTGTTAACGGCGCGAACGAATGACGGCTTTGCGCCGTCCTTTCGGTCATTCAAACCCGAACTGAGAACTCCGAAAACCGACGCATCGTTATGCAGTTATCTCAACAGTCAGGAGAAAGTTCGAATCCTGTCGGGTGCGCCGCACCGGGTGATGATCAGAACTATGTCTACGCTATAGCTCTCTAGAGGGTAGTCCGCTTCCGACCCCATGTCGGACGTTCACACAGGACTACAGAGCGCCCGAAAGCTGCCGTGTACCCGGCGCACAATTTCGGCCTGAGCCGGGCCGCAGGCGATAGTCCGATGTCCGGGTATGGACAGGCGAGAGCAGACGTCAAAGAACCTTAGTACTGCGGCCCGCTTTCGGCCCATGGTCGGCGATGTTAATCCCATGACGTATAAGAGTATCTACTGATTCTGAAATCAGTCCCGTCGCTATCGATGCACAATAATCGCTGATTCTGGATCGCCGACTTTTTTGGGGCAAGCTATGGTTGCCTCGAGGAAACTGGGGTGAGCGATGTATATCGAGAAGGTCAAAATCAAGAATTTCAAATGCTTTGAAGGTTGGTTCGAAGTCGATTTTAATCAGGGCGTCAATATCATCGTTGGCAACAACGAGACCGGAAAATCGACGCTGCTCGAGGCGGTCCATCTATGTCTGACCGGCATGCTGAACGGGAAATACCTGCGCAACGAACTATCTCCCTATCTTTTTAACAGGAAGATCGAGCGGGCGTATCTGGACAGCATCGCTGCGGAAAAACCTCTCGATCCGCCGGAGATCCAGATCGAGCTGTTTCTAGGCGGTGATGGTGATGAGTTGGAAGACCTGCGCGGGAACGGGAATTCCGAGAAGAACGACAAGGCTCGCGGCCTCCTCTTCTCGATCGAGTTCGACAAGAAATATGACGGTGCCTATTCCGAGTTGCTGAAGAACAGGGAGATCAACTCGATACCCTTGGAATTCTATCAGGTGCAATGGTCGGAATTCTCCCGCCAACCGGCGATGGCCCGCACCATTCCTATCAAGTCGGCCCTAATCGATTCAGCGAGCACGCGTGTGCAGAGCGGTTCGGATATGTACATCTCCCGCATCGTCAGGGAATTTCTGGAAGACAAGGAACGTGTTGCGATATCCCAGGCCCAGCGCAAACTGAAAGATGCCTTTAAGGCCGATGGCAATGTCGGCGCTATCAATGAAAGATTGGCGGAAGCGGCGAAGATCAGCCGAAAAAAGGTCAGCATTTCGGTCGATATGTCGTCCCACAATGCCTGGGAAAACAGCCTCATGACGTATATCGAGGATGTCCCTTTCCACTATATCGGCAAGGGCGAGCAGTGCATCGTCAAGACGCGCCTCGCGCTGAGCAGCAAGAAGAACCGCGAAGCGACCGTACTGCTGATCGAGGAGCCGGAAAACCACCTGTCACACTCGAAGCTCAACCAACTCATCAGCGATATCAGCACCGACAATAGCGGCAAGCAGGTCATCATCACCACTCATAGCAGCTTCGTCGCGAACAAACTCGGACTACACCACCTAATATTGCTGCGGGAAGCGAAGGTCACACGGATCAAGGATCTCGATGCGAGCGACTTCTTCCATAAGCTGCCTGGCTACGACACGCTGCGTCTCGTGCTGTCGCAAAGGTCGATCCTTGTCGAGGGCGATGCGGACGAACTGGTCGTCCAGCGCGCCTACATGGATGCTAACGCGGGAAAGTTGCCGATCGACGACGAGATCGATGTCATCTCGGTCGGACTTTCGTTCCTGCGTTTTCTCGAACTGGCGACGGCGCTGAAAATCCCCGTCGTAGTCACGACCGACAATGACGGCGATATAGCTGCCCTCGAAAAGAAGTACTCCAAATACAAGAACGTCGATCATATCAAAATCTGCTATGATCCTGTGGTGGATAAGGGCGACCTGGTCTTCGGTGGCAAGCCCTTCAACTACAACACCCTCGAGCCGAAACTGGTCAAGTCCAATAGCGTCGAGAACCTCAACACGCTGTTCGGCACCAAGAATAATCTCGATGACCTTCATCGTTATATGAAGAACAACAAGACCGAGTGCGCGCTGACGATTTTTTCGGCGAAGACAAAAATCAGTTACCCAAAATATATTATGGATGCGATCGCCAAATGATCGGGCCGAATAAGCTCGTCATAGCTGCGGCAGGCTCGGGGAAGACCACCTACCTCGTCAGGCAGGCGCTTGCGGTTGAACAAAAACGTGTCCTCATCACCACCTACACGGAATCGAACGAAGAAGAGATCCGGCGCAAATTTTTCGAAATCCACGGCTCGGTTCCGGGCAACGTGCATATCCAGACCTGGTTCAGTCTGCTGATCGAGCACGGCATCAAGCCCTTTCAAGGCAAGTTGTTCGATTGGGATGTCGCCGGCATGATTCTGGTTTCACAGAGATCCGGTTTTCGCGGGAGCGATCGGCAAGGCCGCCCCATGTATTGGGGTGAGAAAGATTTCAGACGCTGCTACTTCGACCGTCGAAATCGCGTATATTCCGACAAACTGTCGAGGCTGATGATACGGTGCAACGAGGCATCGCACGGCGCTGTCATCGAGCGGCTTTCCCGTATTTATCCGTTTATTTTCGTGGATGAGGTGCAGGATCTGGCAGGCCACGACCTCGACATTTTGACGGCGCTTTTCAGAAGCCCTGCCAACGTCGTCATGGTGGGTGATCCCCGACAGGTCACCTATGTCACCCATCTGGAGGCCCGTTTCAAAAAGTACAGGGACGGCGGCATTGCTGACTTCATTCGTGCGGAGCTTCCCCGAAAAGTAGCGTGCGATATCGATGTGACCAGCCTCGTGGCATCGCACCGCAATAGCACCGCTATCTGCGAATTGTCGTCGAAACTCTATCCAAAATTGGCTGCCGCGACCGCTTGCAAATGTCCCGACTGCAGGCAACCGGTCCCTGTTGATGCGGGTCTTGTCATCGTCCGGCGAAGGAATCTGCCCCGTTATCTCGAGACGAGGCGACCGGCGCAGCTCCGATGGAGTTCGACCGTCAAGATCGCATCTGCCGATCTGCCGGCGCTAACGTTCGGACGGTCCAAGGGCCTCGGTTTCGACAGCGTCATTATCTATCCCACCAAAGAAATGATGGACTGGCTGAAGAATGCCCAATCAGCCTTGAAGGCTGAAACTCGCGCAAAACTCTATGTTGGTCTCACCCGCGCAAGGCATGCGGTGGCAGTGGTCTATGACCCCGCCCATGGCGAGGTCGTCGCAGGATTTACTGTATTCGAATAGGGCAATCGCCGGAACATGTTTCCGTAGCCGGTAATGTCCGCTTTCAGGCAATTGAAATTAGGGACGCACGGCCGCAATACGGCGCGTTGCGGTCCGTTGCGGGAGCAGCCTGAATGACCGCCCTGCCAACTGCGCCGCAAGAAGCGGTCAGGCAAGAATCATTCCAAAGCGGTCACACCCTGGGTGGGCAGCATATTGCTCAGCTATTATTCGTATCGCAGACTACGCCGATACCACCGGTGCACTGAAGTAGTATCGGCGGCAATCAGCGGCGGCGGCGGGCGATCGGCGGTGTTTGACGCGCCGTGCCGCGTGATGACGAGAACTATGTCTACCCCATAGCCCTCCGGGGCCCTCCTTTTGCGAAAGAGGCGGCTCAGAAGGCCGACTGCTAGCAATTCGACACTCAGCCACCGTCTCGTGCGATACTTCCATGCAACCGACCATACGCGGGAACCAAACCAGGCGCGTTAGACTGGAGCATACGAACTATCGATGCGTGACGCTTGGTCGGAGTTGTTTGAGCTTCGATCTCCGCGATTCGCGCCTTCAAACCGTAGTGCTCCAGCAACGCATCAAGGTCGTCGTTCGATAAGTTGTTTATTGCCGTATCCACCTTCCGCGCCATCCTTATCGACATCGCGATTAAGCTGGATACATCCTTCAAGGTTGGCTGGCCGATTTCAAAATCTTTGAGTAGTCGGTCGACCGAAAGTCCTGCGAAATTTTTCTCGATCTCTTCGGATGCTGCCCGCAGGTTCTTCTCTTGTTGAGGCAGGAGCGAAGCCTGAGAGCGTGGGTGAACCACCCGATTTCGCCAGTGAATTAGCAACGCAGCACCAGCGATGAGATAACTTTCTGAACCGAGCACTTCAGCAGCTACATCGGCAAGTTTTTCTGCACGCGACGTTTTGCTATCCCAACCGCTACGGACAGAACTAAAGCGAGGCAGTCGCGCCGAAACCAACACAAATTCAGAGAGCGCTTCGGCCACGCGAACGAGAACAGCCTCGACCAAAAACCTTCGTGATTTACGAGCGGCAGCAGTCCGGTCATGCGGCTTCCAAGAAATGTTCAACTTTTCCGGCTTCTCGTGGCCTTGTTCAACAGCATCGAGACCAACCACAGCCGTATTGAGATTGGCTACCGCCTCACCCACAGAGCTGAGGAAATCCTTCAGTGGCTGGACTGGGCCGACGGTGACGGAAGAACTGGCGGCGCCGTTGGGGTTCGAACCCACACTACCTGCTTTCAACACGCAATCCTCTAATCGGCAGGGGTGCTTCCATTACACTATGACGCCACACGCCGTTGTAACGCCTGCCGCTCTGATTGTCACGAATCGCGAACACGCCGGTAGTAGGCTTTCAACGCTTCAACTGGCATGGGCTCCGTGACGCGGCCGACCATTATGATGAAATTCCGCGTGTTGAGTTTGATATGGTCGCGCCTGCGTGCCCCTCAAGCGTTACTAAGGCACGCCGGCATTTTATACTTGATGGATTTTTGAAGTCACCCAGCAATCACAGATCACATGAAGTATTTTCTGTGAAAAATTCAGTGTTCACAAGCAGAGATCCGCTCTCACCGAAATCTATAATCGCCAGAAGACCGGCATCTTCCAAGATCTTGCTGATGCGATTACTCGCACGACCGAATATTACCTCCAAATAAAGCAGGCGACGATACATGATATCAGCCCCGCGTTCGTCAAGGTCGCCCGGCCATGCGCCATTGTGAAAGAGTCGATGGATAAAGAAATCTCGTTTGTTTTTGACCCATTTAAGATATTCGAGGTTGGACGTCTGAATTCCGTGCTTGGCAAGAATGGAAATCAAGCTGCCGAGCGTTGAGCTTTGTAAGTTCGATTGCTTTTCTAAAAGCTTCCGCCATGTTTCTGTATCATCTCCCAATACTGTCGCAACTTTTATCTTATCGCACATTAGCATGAGGCTAGTTATTGTACTCTCTAGATTCGATATTGCGATAAATGTAGAGCCGATTTGGTAGCAGTAATGGATACGCATTACATTCAAGTCGCTTTCATCTACCAACAACTTTCGCAACATTTTGCGGTCAACGTTCGCGTTCGCATTTTTCAGAATTTCAAGCAATTGACGATCAAATTAGCCAACGCATCCCATAGTGCCGTCAAATGCTCCGGTGAGGGCGCAAAGTCTTTCGAATGGATGTAGCGGTGTAAGGTGTCCGCTGAAAACAGGCGATCATCGTGCTGGAATTTCTTCATCTCCTTGAGATACTTGGCGTCGATCTTTCTCTTCTCATGAAGGTCCTCCGCGACCTTTAGAGCGCGTGTCGCAAGCTTGTCGCTCAGAACGACCAGCTCCGTTTGCTCGATGTAATTATCAACCGAGAGTTCGAGCAGGACCCGCAATAGCACCGAGATCGCATTGGGATGCTCGGTGAGAACCAAGCGAAACTGCAATTCCTCCCAGATCGCGCGAACTCGCTGGAGGCGTCCCGGCCACGGAATCCCGTAGTCGGTTCGACTTATCAAATTGACTCTTCGCATCGGTGCGGGCTCTGGAGCCGAACGCGGTGCTGGGGGATTTGGGGCAGGATGCGGTGCCACTTTCGGCTTTGGCTTCACAAGGCTATCTTTAGCGCTTGGCAGTAAGCCGTCCGCCTCCAGTTTATCCAAATAGGCTCGCTTGCCTTCGACGTCCCATATATCTCCCAGCACAATCTCGCGTTTCGCAAGATCGTCCGCAATGCGTTGCAGCGCCTTCAGTACGACAGGTTCTCGATGTGTATATTCTAAGCGCCCTCGGTTGATACTGAAGCCAACTCGGTTGCGGAAAGCTTCCGACGACAGAAGCCGGTTCATTGTTGAACGTGGCAGTTTCCGACGGGATGGGGACATGCCTGCAGCTGCTAAACGCTTTTCGACTTCGTCAGCTACACTGACTGCATTTCCCTTGCCGGTGCGATTCACAAAGTTGGCCTTCATGCGGTCATCCCACGTGCTCTGACCTACGCCGGATTGGCTGCCCGTGTGGCGGCGAAACAGGATGTCGTCGACACGGTCGCGGTCCGGTTCGATTTGACACATGATTTTATCGGACGGACCACCTTTCCATTTCTCTTTGAGAGTAGAGAAAAACTGCTGAAGCTCCGCGTTTGGCGCGCGCCGTGGATATTCAAGGACCTTAAGGCACGTAACCCGGCGATTGCCGTCGAAGACGACAAACTTATCTCCATCGGGTGATACGAGGGGCGGCTCATACACCTCACCCGCCTTCACAATATCGCGGGCAAGCGCTTTCATGTGCGCTTCTCTGTTGTTGAACAACCAAGCAATGGCAGCGGTCTCGTTTTCGAGTTCACCATGCCTATCATTCGCACGATTGATCATCAGATCAACGACAGGCAGAAGTCTGTAAGCCATTCGCCCCTCATTTTATACATGTGATATCTATACATTTATGATTGAAGATTAATACCGAGCAACAAGATGATGAATTTATGTTAGACGTCAGCGATACCGACCTCAACACTTCAAAACTTAGGTGGTGAAATCGGGTAGACCGGCTGCTGGAAGGGTGCCGGCGCAGGGTCGGGATTCATTTCTTCCCAAATGGTCACAAAAACTTGTATGAGCGCGATTAATCCCACTACTGCCGTAAGTCCGGCCAGAATCCACTGAACCCGCCCGTTGTCTTCGTGTCGACGCTCTTCCTGCTCATATTGGTCGAGGGTCGTCAAACCCTTGCCGGTCAGTTTGTAGCCGCCCGGGGTGCGTTGCAAATCACCAGTTTCGGCGAGAGATCCGAGAACTAAGTCATAGTAGTTGAAAGATGCATCGCTGTATGGATGGTTGAAAGAGCGTGTCCCATATAGGACAGCCATAAGCCCATTAGGGCCGGTCACGTAGCTTTCCTGGGTGACGGAGTTTTCGAGAAAGACTCTCAACACGCGTATACGGTCACGGCGAGCCAAGCGACGGCGATTATAGAGTGCCTGTACGCTCCAGTACCACGCTACTCGCATTTTCGGGATACGCAACGTTGTGCTGATCAAAAACCAGATTGGCGAGCTATATCTAAACTCGAAACCCTTGTAATAATATAACGCTTGCAAGGCATATTTTCGTAGCTCCGAATTAGATATGGCGTGATCGAACCCCGCTTCTCCGGGCTTAACCCCATCGAAGCTCAGGCCTCGCACACCATCGGGTAGCAGCTCACGAAAGAGGAATGCCCAGCTGTCGGGTTTGGCTTTGTCTATGAGACCAAGTTTGAAAAAGTCGTTGCTGTAGGAATCCGGCGCAGAAACTGACACCTCCCCGGGAGCAGGCCGCGAAGCGACTTTCGCCATCGCTCGCCGATAGACCTTAATTTTGAAACACTCACTCCAGTCCATACCCAACCCGCCTATGGATCAAAAATGCTTCAAGATTAGCCACTGGTCCCCCCGTCAAGCCTGGGAGGACAGCAATGATTGATATTGATGTTCTTAATTCTTTTCGCCATCGCTAAAGGATTTCTCTAGGTAGTCGAGAGAGATACACAGAGCGTCGCTGCCGTTTCCTGTTTGAGAAGCAGGATCAGTCGAAGCTGCCGAGGAAGTGCCAAATGAATGCCAATCTTCCTGTACCGACAATCGAGCAGCTCGCACGGATGGCACCGGAATTGAACGCTTGGACCCGCATGGCCGCTCGCGCTTACGGCATGTATTCGGGCACCAACGACGCGCTGAAAAAAACGCGAGACAAGATTGCAAATGCGAAAGAGCGCGCCGACGAGATTCGGCAAGAAATGATCATGATGACCATGGTTCGGCTGTTCGCTGTCATGGACCGTGAGTCCGAAATGTCTTTGCAATCAGCTTACCGGTTTCTTAAGCATCCCAACGCCCTGGAAGAGTTGGCGCGGTGCTATTCCGGAAAGCAGCTTCCAAGCACAGACGTTCAGTCTACGTGCGCCCAAGCACTCGATAAATTCTTGGCCGTTTACCGGAAAGTGGATTTCAAGAGCTTTGGCCGAATCCAGTCATTCCGAAATGGGCAGATCGCTCATCTGACTTGGCCGGAAGTGAACAAGGCAAATGTCACATATGGCGAAGTAGAAAAAATGGTGCGCGCGTGCTGCGAACTGGCAGGCCACCTAACTTTAATGATCTCTGGAAAAAATGACTGGCCTGAAGACTACCTCAACGAGGCGCACCATGAGACTTATGAATTCTGGGTTGCGGCCATTCAACAAGACGCCAACGGCCGACTGGATCCTGGAACGGGGAGTTAGCAAAAGACTACAATCCCAAACTAATGGGAATGTAACTCGGAACGCGACAGAAGACAGCTACTTGGAAGGGAACTACGGAGAGGGAGATGTGCTTTCGCAAGCACATTACTGGCCAATGGAGCTCTAAGCTCCAATAACGCCTTCATCAGCCCGTTCTAACCATTGAGGTAATTGAAATCCCCTAGTTGGATCGAGAGGTCGACCAATTTCATCCTCTGGCCAGCGATGGGGAATCCAAGAGCGCACACCATTATCGTCGAGGATGGCAATCTGCACATATCCACCGATGGCCGCCAATAATCCATTTTCGTCGCGACCGCAGTCTTGGCGTCCTGCACAAATCCATCGCACTGCGGCTTCGAGCAGGTCATCGCAATCATTCGCGCCCAACCGAGCCATGGTTGCTGTTGTAGGAGCACTTGACGCCCACATGAACTCGATCCGAGAAAGCGTCCACGGAGGAATGATCGTGACTTCCGTTTCGCCGGGGACCAGGCTTTCCTTCGGATAGCTCATGCAACGATATGCTTCATACTGCTGACGAAGGTCAGACCAGCCGCCGAGCGCAATGCACATTTTTGCGTAGGAAGCATGAGGAAGGTTCAACTCCTCAAGGGCTCGCTCGTGAATTTCACGGCAATCATCAACCACGCCTTCGAGAAGCGAGTCGAAATCCACATACTTCCCTTCGGTTGCATATGCGAAAAACCGGCCTGCTCCCGCCATCCCCGTAAAACCCAATATGCAAGGAAGCTCGGGCATGAGCACAAGCTTTGAAACCAAGCCGACGACGTTACCACTGACCGGCTCGGTCGCGACACCGTCACCTGCGAATACAATTACCCCGGGATCAACTCCCACGAACACCATGCTCATGATGATTTCCTGATAGGGAGCTGAGCCGCCCCCTTGCCTTTTGGAACAGCGCAGTTGCTTGCAATATGCTGCGATTCTCGTTCATAGCCCACGGCTAATGTTGATCATGACGCCTTAGCGCTCATGAATAGCGGACATGCAGCGTCTTGCTCTCGGGCTTCAGCCAATAGTTTTGGATGAAAGTTGGAAATCTGCTCAGGGTGTTGGTCGATCATGCACAGCATCGAACGGCGTAAGCATGCGATAGGAACCTACCGGAAACCGCTTAATGGATGCGGTACTCCTTCGCATCTTCGCCTATGTCATGGCCGAAACTTTGCAGCCCCACACGAAGATGGTCGGTACGTGGCGAGGCGATGAAGGCCAACATGCGCAAAATCTAGCAGCCCGATCAGGTCTTCTTTGACCTGCTGCCGATAAGGAGGCGATCACCGGGATCGTCCGCGAGATCGCGGGAAATGCAGCAGCGAACGCGCACCTGGCGCTCCCGCGCCAAGGTGCAAAAGAAGATTGTTGGCGACTGCCTCTCCGGCGGCCTCGGGAAGAAGGCCGAAATTGGCTTCCCCGCCACATGGAGTATCCAGCGCGGAGCTATCGCTAAAATTGGGATAGGCTGCACGCAAAAGGCCGCCTTTTCCTTGCCATTCGCAAACCCGGTTGGAGCGCAATATCTAGGTCTTCAGTACAACTCGCGCAAATGGCGGTTGACAGTGAATCTCGGGAAAAATGGAGCGGTGCGCATGCCGTTCATCAGATCCCAGTACATCGATCGGATCAGGGGATTGGTGATTTCGGCAGGTACGTCGTAACCGTACATTTGAGCGCCTGCCAGGACTTTCGTCGGCGTATAGGACCGCTCAAATTCCGTCCTGAGATAGCGATAAATCCCCCACCGTATTTCATTGAGATGCCATGCGACCGTGGTCGCGGATGCCATGAAGATGTTGTCCTGGAACCATTCCTGAAATTCAGGGATGACGAGATAGCATTGCCCTTCGTCGATGTCCGTTCCGTTGTCGGCGAGGATCGTACGTATCTTCCCCACGATGTCACCGAGCCGCGTGAAGCCATGCTTGGAGATCGTCCCGCAAATCTTCAGGTAGCTCATACGCCGTACGCGCAGCGTTCCTTCACGCTCGATCGAGGGCAGCCAGACTTTTTCCACCACGGCAAACCCATCCAGCCATTGCGCGAACATCTCGATCGAGGACGACAGCAAACCGGTGTCGCCAGAAAAGAGGGGCGCGGATGCCAACCGGTGGAGATGTCCGAGATAAGTCTTACCGAGACTTCCTTCGCCTGTAAGTTTTACAAGGCCGAACGTTCCGTCGCGGGGGAGGGAAAGAAAGTCGGCAAGCATGATCAGGAAGAGCTTGCTGGCTTCCTGGGTTTTGAACATCAGGATCGCGTCTTAAACCCGGTGGTTCTTTTCGAAATGGGCATAGTGCACCATCGAGCCGATCAGGTCCCAGACGGCGGCCAGGGTGACGATCTCCCGGTCCAGTGGCGAGTAGGTTTTGGCTGAAGCTTCGGAAGATCCGGTCATTGCTGATCGTAATACAGCGCGGGTCGGCGTTTCTATCTAACGTGCCGTGCGGATTGCGCCTGCCCACTCATCCGAAACGATCGCGCAGGACCGCCAAATCAGGCGGGTAGCAATAGGCCTCGTCGCTCATTCGGCAGTATGAACGCCGACCCGTCAAGGACACGTTACGAGTATGATCGCGCGACACTCGTTGCACCAGCCTTCACGATCAAATATCTCGAAGGTCGCAATCTGTACGGCGTCGTGCGGATTGCCGTCAAGAGCTTACAGATCCATCATTTCTGCAAAGGGCTTTCTGTCGCACAGCCTCAAATAGCCCGAAAATTAGCACGCCTCAAAATCTCGCCCTGGCTAGGTGTAAAAGGCCAACTGATCTAGCGTCAGCAGGGCCTGTAGCGCCCTCACCTGCGTATAGCTCTCGGCATCCGCCTCACCGTGCCCAACCGCATGGCGTGAGCTTGCCTTGCCGGTCCGCGCCTCGGGATCGAAGTCCGCAAAAGTATGAGATTGCAGATAGCGGGCGAACGCCGCTGGAAAGAGCAGCGTATCGGGATCGCCCGATTTTAGTTCGGCAGATTCAACCGCAAATCTCAACAGCGCCTTCAGTCGCGCACCCTTCCCGTGCGTGTTGCGATACGCATCCCGGAGGATGCCTTCAATCTCGGTTAGGGCGATTTTAAGTACGGCGACGGAGTCGCCCGCGCCGAAATTGTTCAGAGCCGAGCGCAGGACGCGCTCCTTTCCGGCAAAATGCGGCTTTGCCATCCAACGGACAAACATCCGCTCGATGCGCTCAGTACCAAACGACGCCAGCAGCTTGCTCTCGGCTTCTCCGAGCTCGAAACCGGCCTGGCAAGTTCTCACCAGTTCGCCGAACTCCGCACTCAGTATTTCAACAAACGGAAACCAACCCGCGTCGATAAGCCGTCCGAAAATCGCCTCGTCGGCAATGGCATCATAAAGATCACGGTACTTGAGGCGTCGAAAGAGCGTGCCAAGATCCCGCTCCATTTTCTCGATCGAAAGATCCCCATCGTGGTTGAAATCGAAGAACAGCGCAAAGCGCCAGCCCTCGCGGAAGACGCACAAGATTCTGTCCTCTTTGCCGATCTCCACAAGAGGAAAAGACATTGCGGTTACGTCTGCTATGTCGTTCTCAAAGACAGGCTCGCCAGCTTCAACGGCCCGTTTGGTCCGGATATTGATCGAGACGGCCGCTTTATCCAGCCATAGATCACCTGTATTATCGGGATGAACAACAAGCAGTACAAAACTAGCTCTCGTCAGGCTTGCAACATGCCCGACCTGGGCGGCGCGATACTCGATATGGGCGTTCAGGCCCTCCACAATCCGGTGAAAAGGCTTATCGTCAGACGTGAGATAAAGCCGTGTCCAGATTTTGACGTTTTGCCCCTCACGCGCAGCTTCCGCGGTTACGCCGTTGAGCATCAGCTCTGTCAGTTTGATCGGCTCGCCAACATTGCCGGCAAGTACTGCTGTGTGTCGCGGAATAGGCGGCGCGGAAGATTCGGTCATGCAGATCGCATCATATCCTGGCTTCGCTCCTGCGAAAGAGCCGCCGACAGTGTATCGTCTTCGAAAAACTCCGGGAGCATTGCCGCCGCAAGTGGAGGAAGATCGACTGGGGCAGCGATACCATCGCCAATCGAACATGCACACGATGTTCAGCGCGGCAGGCCGCATCCAATTCATCGCCTCGACATGCATTGCCCAGTACGCTTGGACGGCGCGGTTACGCACATCCGTGCTCACCGCGAAGCGCCGCCGAGCCCGCTGTTTCTGCCGCTTCGCTCGCGCTTCCAGGCGCTTCTGACGACGCAATTCCGCCTGATATTCCGCGTGTTTGCGCGCCGCGTCGTTGCCTGCGAAGTACTTCAGCCAGCGATCGAGCGTGTCCTTCGTCAGGCGATGCACACGGCAATATTCCGTCCGCGTCAGGCCGCTGCGCTACCACGCCTCGACGTGAACAACCCAATAAGATTGCCGCGCATGGTTCTCGAGATGTCCCAAATTCACGGGAGATCCTCCATACTACGAAGGAGTCCGATATGTCACTCGAATGCACTACCCAATCTGGGTGCAGAGACCGGACGCTTACTCACGACCGAGGGATTGCTGCCCGTAATCGGCAGACTCCGGCGCCAGCGGACACAGCGGGTTCCCCTGCTACAGTTGCCGCCGTCAAACCACGCAGGAGGCGGCTGATGGAGTTCTTTTGTGGACTGGATGTGGCGATCGAAGAGACGGCGGTGTGCGTCGTCGATGATCGGGGTGCGGTGCATTTGACGGTGAAGGTCGCGAGCGAGCCGGAGGCGCTGTTTGCGGTGCTGAAACCATTTGTGTCGCGTCTGCGGCGTGTCGGCCACGAAGCGGGTTCCTTGTCACCCTGGCTGCATCCTGTTGCGCCAAACTCCGTTGTAATGCGGAAATTCGATCGGCGTGCTCAGCGTTGAAGCAGATATTTATGACGGCGGCCATCTCATTCACCTTGTTGGAGGAGCCGTTAATGCATTTTCTCTGTATTGATCAATTTGCGCTGCGCAACCAATCCATCGATCGTAGCAGCTGCAGATTGCTCGACGGAAGCGGCCCCTTTTGGTGACGTGCCAACTATGGGATGCGATCGATCTGTTTTTAAAGCGACAGAGCTGGTGTAGTTGCAATGACTGGGGAGTTTACCGATCTATGCCCGGATCGGCATTGCTCTGGATCGATTTCCTCTCCCAAAGCAGAGATGAGAGACGACATACGGTTGCGCACGCGCGGAGGAAGACGCATCAGCCCTTCGATAACGCGCCTGCCTTCGGCGCTCGCGATGAACTCCAGGCGTTCGTCGATCGGAAGGAGCAGGGCAGTTGCTTCGCCATTGCCCGGTAGTCCGTCGAAGAAGCGGCTGACGGGAACATCCAGCGCGCGGCCGATCTCATAGAGCATGGATGCGCTGACCCGGTTGCGCGCGTTTTCGTATTTTTGAAGTTGCTGAAAGCTGATGCCGATCGCTCTGGCCAGTTGCGCCTGCGAGACGTCCGACTGGACGCGCACAGTGGCGATTTGCCTGCCGACATGTCGGTCAGCCGAATGTGGGTTAGCCTGGTCTTTAGATGCCAGACCGGTTTGAAAACGTTCCAGCAAGGCTTCACCTCTGGGATTTGCGCTGCCCTTCGGATTTCAGAGCGTATCAATGTCCAAGCCATGCAGGCGTGCGAGATCATTCCGCACTGCGCGGATGTGTGACCATGGGAAATCGTCGGGGTCCTCCCTGTTCTCTGCCTCGCAGAGGATGACGGATAACTTGGCCAGCACGACGTCGATTGTTAAGGCTGGCGATCGTAGCAGATCATCCAAAATAGCCTGTTCGAGAGCTTCTGATTGCCGGATCATTGCATCCATTCTCGAATAGCCGATCTGGTCGTCCATCGCATCCCAGCGCGCTTGGTGGGCGGCAAGGTCGGCAGAAGCCCGACTCTGGATAGCATTGTCTTCAGGCAAATCGTTGATGGAACGGATGGTCACTTCGCCGCCGTTGCTACGGCGCTCCTGTATACTTGGAAATCCAATCGTCCTGACGAGGTCTGCCTCCAGCGATTGCTGCTTGCGGCAGAGTGCCAGTGTATTATCGTGCATTTCCCGCCACCTCTCGCACAAACGAAAGGAAGGATCTTCTCGCAATACCTTGCGCGGCGTATTCTCATGCGCTGAGAGGCCGAATGGCCACGTGATACTTGCCGCGGCCGCTCCCGTCATCAATCGCCGTCGGGTGATCGAGGGCAAAATCCTCCCATCGTCGGAACCACTCATGATCCGATCTCCAAGCCTGAGCGTGGTCGGTGGATACGGCCAAACGTGGCGGCATCAGGAAATATCTGAATTTAAGATAACTGAAAATCAGATATAAAGGAACCCCCCATCTGAATTCAGTTGGGGGGTTAAGTGGTCGATACACTTGGTACGGATCGGCACAAAGCTCTGATCGCGCTACTTATCAAGAAGCGTGAAGCGGCAGGGCTTACCCAAGTCGAGTTGGCAGCGAAGCTCGGCCAATACCAATCGTTTGTAGCTCGCTTGGAAAGCGGACAACGACGTGTAGATGTCGTTGAGTTCATGAAACTTGCCGAGATACTCGGTTTTGATGCTTCGTCAGCCATCAAGAAGTTATTGGGAGTACCAGGTTGAGTGGCGGGGAGCCCGCGGCCTGGCTAGCGCAAAGCGACAATTGGCGGAACCGGTAAGGTGCCATCCAGTTTCTCGCACTTTACCGGTTCAATCTGACCCATCGGCCTCATCCTTTGGCCGCCATCGAATGGGATCGGCAACCCACAGATTGATCTCGGATTCGTGCCAACCTGCTCCATTGACGCTGATCTTGATCTGGGCCGGGAACGTGCCCTCGGCGATCTTGCGATAGATGGTGGATCTAGACAGCCCGGTTCGGGCAAGGACGGTCTTGAGACGGATGATACGATCCGGTTCGCGCATGACTGGCTGCCTCCTGCTGGTTGTTGCCGACTGTCGTGGGGACCAGATGGGGCAGGCTAAGACGGCCATGCAAGACCGGCTTTGGTCGCGTCGTAGCGTGGCGCAGAAGCGGTGGTAAAAAGGCTGGATCTAGATTCCGATACCTCGGCCCCTGCCAAGATCGATGCCATGCATGAAGGCGAGTTCAGCGCCGAGGCGGCGACCCGATTCGAAAGAGATGCCGAGCGCCTTCTTGTGATTGGCAAGGATGGATTCTAGCTGCGGATCGCGTTCTAGGCTTTTGGCCATGTCGCCCAGGGCGGAGCGTGTGGCCCTATAGCCGGCGATGTCGCCCTGTCTGTATTGGCGCTCGCTGGTCTGGGCGAGCTTTTGCCAACGCTCCACGAAGCGCTCGGCTCGGCGGCTAGGATCGATGCTGGCGTCGCGGCGCCTTCCGGTACGAATTTCCGTTTCGAGTTGCAGTGCACGAATGGCGCGATTGACCCTGCCAGTCGCTGCCTCGCGGGCAAGCCTGGGGTCCTTGGTGTAAGCCGCTTCGGCATCTCGCCATCCGTCGGACCGCACCGTTTCAAAGGCATTGCGGGCCTCGTTCAGTTCACGCATTTGATCGGGGTTGGACACGTCTCCGGTATTTAGAATGGCGACGATGGCCCGCGCGTGCCGGGTGAGGGCGTCGGTGCGGGCCTTGCGCAAGATCGCTTCCGGGTCCTGCGCCACCTCTCGTTCCGGCATCGGGGTGCCGCGCTGAACCTGCCTGCCGGCGCGCTCCCGTTGCGGCCGTTGTCCGCTGTCTTGGCGTGACGCTGCGACCGCGGCGGAGCGCGATTCGTCCAGCAGGCCGCCGATCCTGTTGCGCAACGTCTGCGGCACGATCCCGCGTACGATCTCAGTGACGCGAGCGCGGAAGCTGATGCCGCGCCGCTCGGCATATTCACGCACCGGGTCGATCCGCTTGTAATCCGATGCCATATCCTTGGCACGGTCGCGCGACAGTGTGCGCGCGAGCCGGTCTGGGTTGGCAAAATCATCGTTGCCGTAATGCAGGTTCACACCGTCGCGATGGCGCGACAGGGCGACATAGGCGCTATGCGCATCCATGCCCGGTGTCGCAAGTACATAGGTGCGATCAACCGTCATGCCCTGCGCCTTGTGGATGGTGGCTGCATAGCCATGGTCGACACGGTCATAGTCCTTGAAGTCGAAGGCAACGGATCCGCCATCGGTGCGCACCGTCATGGCCCACGTATCGACCTTTTCGATGGTGCCGAGCGTGCCGTTCTTCACGCCAAGCCCGCGCTCGTTTTGCAGGAACATGACGCGATCGCCGCTGGCGAAGTGGCGCCTACCGCGATCGACGGTGACGCTGACCTCATCGCCAAGATCACCCGCCTCGCGCATGCGCTCGCGCGCTGCCTCGTTGAGGATGCGCACCTCATCATTGGTGTGCGTGAGGATGATGCGGCTTCGGTCTGGCTGCCGCTGCCGCTCGCGGTCCCAGCGCTCGATCAAATCCTCTCGCGCTTCGTTGCGGGTTGCTGCTTCGTGCACCATGCCGTGGGATCGGTATGCTTCAAGTGCACTGCCGATCCTGGCGGTTGCCAGATCGCGTGTTGCGTCGCGTTGCCAGTCGTCGCGCTGGCGGCGTACCTCGCCGATCTCTGCGCCGCCATGACGCTCATGGATTGACCGCAAGGCAGCACCCGCCTCGATGGCCTGCAACTGCTGCGGGTCACCGACCAGTACGATCTTTGCGCCGGCCTCAGTTGCATGGGAAAGCACGCGCTCCATCTGGCGCGTGCCGACCATGCCTGCCTCATCGATGATCAGCACATCGCGTGCCGACAGCATGTCGCGGCCCTGCTGCCAGCCATGCTCCATGCTGGCGATGGTGCGCGAGACTATGCCGGATCCGCTTTCGAGATTCTCGGTGGCGATGCCGGAAAGCGCAGCACCGCGGACGCGATAGCCGGCAGCTTCCCATGCCTCGCGTGCCACGCCGAGCATGGCGCTCTTTCCCGTTCCGGCATGGCCGATGACGAGCGCGAGATCTTGCCCATCCGTGACGTGGGCCACCGCGTCCTGCAGCTCACCGGAAAGCAGCAGGCCGCGCTGTTCGGCACGTGCCAGCGCTGCTGCCTGGTTGTTGTAGTCGATCGCATGGCTTTCGCGTTCGGCCATGCGTTCGGCTGCAGAGTACATCCGCTGTTCGGCCGCGATCATGTCGCGCGTGGTGAAGCGCTCCATGCCGCGGCCGTCGCTACCGAGCTCGACCAGGTCGGGCGAACTCGCGATGGCATTCATCACCGCGTTGAACTGCTCCAGTCCATCACTGTGGCGGTGTGCGAACAGCGCCATGTCGCGCCGCGTGAAGGTGGATTGCTGCTGTGTGATGGCATCCAAAGCCACAGCGGGATCGGCAAGGATGCGCGCGCCGTTGTTGCGCGCGATCTCCCGATGCAGTTCGGCGCGGTCGGCGACGTCGACAGCCTCACCTTCGACACTACGTGTCTCAATGCGCTGTGCCGATGCGCCGATCTGGCTCTGTGGTTCGAGGTCGATACTCTGTGCTTCCAGGCTGCGATGGTCGATGCGGGCGTCGATATCGAGATCAGCCAGACGCTCATTGGCAAGCTCAGCCCAGCGTTCGCGCCAGCGCTCGATCATCTGCGTGCTGTTCCAGTCCCGCACCTTCGGGCCAAAGCCGTCCTCATCGACCGAGCGCATGGCGAGCATGACATGGGCATGAGGTTTGGCCATGCCATCCTCGCCGATATCCCAATGCACGTTGAGATCAGCGATCATGCCGGCATCAACAAACTGCGCCTGCACGAAGTCGCGGGCCAGTTCGATGGCTTGGGCTTGGCTCAACTCGCGGGGCAGCGCGAACTCCACCTCGCGGGCAAGCTGCGCGTCCTTGCGCGTCTCGAAGGCTTCGACAGCGTTCCAAAGCCGTTCGCGATCGCTCCAGTGCTCGGGCGCATTATCAGGCAACAGCACCTGCGAATGCACGACGCCGCGTTTGGCTGAGAAGTCATGGCTGCGCTCGATCCGCTCGTCGCGCAGCCGTGAGGCCGAGCGGTACGCAGCAGACGCCACCGCACTTGAGCCGGCCTTGCGGCCAATGACCTTCACGTGAAGATGATAGATCGCCATCGCGATGGGATCATCAGCACGATAAAGCGCACGTCGGAACGACGTATAAGCGCGCCCTCCCTCGAAAAATTCTCGGGATGGACCGGCGTGTCTCAGACCGGCTCAATGACATGGCAGCCTTCTGCGGGGCGCTCAGTTATTATCGCAACATCGACAATTCTCTGGATGAAGGACATCCCCATGCGCAAGCCACGCGACTACGACGCCGAACTGAAAGCGCTGGAGGACAAGGCTGCAGAACTCAAAACGCGCAAGGTGCAGCAACTGGGCGAACTGGTCATCGCCACGGGCGCCGACAGCTTCAGCGCCGACGAACTCGCTGGTGCGCTGCTGGTTCTGGCCGAGACGAAAGATGCCGACAGGCGGGATGCTTGGGCCAAGCGTGGAGCGGCGTTCTTTCGTGGCAGATCGCGGCGATCTTCAAGAGCATCTGACCGCGACACTGGTCGCGCTCAAACGCAACCAGGCAGCGCGCAATCGTTGTCAGGCGGCACTGGCGCGGTTTGACATGCGTACATGGCAGATCGAACGCCGTAAACGCACGCGACACCTCATCGAACTCGGCGGACTTGTCGTCAAATCTGGCATTGTCGACCTTGTCGGTGACGATCGTGCCATGATCTACGGCGCGATGCTCTGGATCGCCGACAAACTGCAAAGGGACGATGGTGAACGAGCGAGAAAGCTCTGGGCCGGAAGGGGGAAGGAAGCGTTCAATGCGCAATACAAAAGCAAAGCATTGGCTGGCGCGAAGCGTGCGGATTTGCCGTCAGCTCCGTTCCCTTAGAAACCTGATCGGGAGCTGCCTCGTCGATATAAAATGACCAGGTGGGGCGCAAATAGCTAGAGCACGCTACACGCGTTCTGATCGCGTCATCGCATCGAATTCGAGATGAATCTTGAATAGGTGATAGGGCGCCAGAGAGCTCCGGTTTTCGGCGCTCTGACAGCCGAAATCTGTGCGGAACTTGGAAACCGAAAGAATACCGGACCGGGGCCCTATGAACCGCTGACTTATTCCGTTGCTAAGGCAGAGAGCAGGGTAGGGGACCGACGCACGTCGCTCTCACGTTCACAAATCCTGCGAGCCTCGGTGAGATCAGGCCTCAGCTTTTCCTTTGCCGCGACGCCTGATGCTAGGTTTTCTACCGAGTCCCAACTTCTTCGCAAGTTCTGACCGTTGTGCCGAATAGCTTGCCGCCACCATCGGGTAATCCGGCGGTAGGTTCCACTTGGCACGGTATTCCTCTGGAGTAAGGCCAAGCGTCGTCAGGTGCCGCTTCAAGGTGCGATACTGCTGACCGTCCTCGAGACTGATTAGATAGTCGTGGTGGATCGACCTCCTAACCGAAACGGCCGGCTTCGGGGGCTCAGATGCTGGTTCAATCTGAGGCCGTTTGATGTGCCGCAAGCTGTTGGCAACGCTCGCAATGACGATTGGCAGATCGGATACAGGAACTGGATTGTTGCTAACGTATGCTCCAATGATCGTCGCTGTAAGTTCTGCAATAGAAACATTGGAATGTTCGGTATCTTCGGCCACTTTTTGCTCCCCGTTTATAGGTTCGCTCTCCCTAGCCGAGAAATGGCTGTTTCGAAAGATGAAAGGCTAGAAGACGAGCCGAAGTGGGAAGACCAATGATGAAATGGCAGAGGTGGCATGGTCGCGGCTGGAAGCTCCGCCACATACCAGTCGTGTCCAAGCGCAGCACGCCTCAGATCTTCATTATCAACTTTCCAAAATTCTTACCCTCAAACAAATCGTTAAGGAGCAAAGGGAAATGCATAAGATCACCCTCTCGGATATCTTCTTTGAATGAGAGCTTCCCTTCCAAATGCCATCCGAGGAGAATATCAACGGTCTGCAATAGCTTTTTAACGTAATCGGAAACAATAAATCCTTCAATTTTTAGCCGACTTGTCAGAAGGAATCTAAAGTTCTCAAATCCAGCCTGATCTGCTTCGTAGCGATGGGAAATCATCCCACACAATGGGATTCGCCCATACAAATTCATGTGGGGCAGTACGCTGTCGAAAATCCGGCCGCCCACATTATCAAAGTAGACATCTATCTTGTTGGGGCAGGTGTCGAATAGCCGCTCATTGATCGGCCCAGCTCGGTAGTTAATGGCTCCGTCGAATCCGAGGTTGTTGATCAGGTACTCGCACTTGGTAACGCTGCCGGCAACACCGATCACCCGGCACCCTAGAATCTTGCCAATTTGACCAACCATAGATCCGACTGCGCCAGCGGCGGCCGAAACGAGTAGTGTTTCCCCGGGTTTTGGCCGCCCAATTTCTTTCAATCCATAGTAAGCCGTGACACCAGGAATTCCGAGCCCACCGAGCCATGATGGTGGAGGAACTAAATCGGGCTGAATTGCTCGAATTTGAAATCCGTTGGAAATGGCATACTGCTGCACATTGAGCATCCCCGTCACATAGTCGCCCTCTGAATAACTAGGGTGGCGTGACTGTTCGACACGGCCGACGGTGATACCACGCATGACCGAACCGAGTTCAACAGGAGGGAAGTATGAGTTTTTCCCGTCTACCCAACCACGCATCGCTGGGTCGAGGGAGATATACTCGTTTCTGACCAGAAATTGACCCTCTTCGAGTTTGGGGATTGCGGTACCGATCACAAAAAAATCATCAGCGCAGACCATGCCAACTGGTCGCCTGCGAAGGCAAAGTTGGTGATTGATTGACATGATTTCCCCTTGTCGATTTGAAAAGAAGAAAAGTTACGAGCTTTTCATGCGCCTAATGCGCGCGAGAGATCTGTTCTCTTGAAGCCCGGTATTGTGCACTATGAGATGATGTATGCTGTTCCGATACATATCGATCTCTGGTATTTTATTATAAAGCCAGTCATCTTTGAAGATACTGTCCATGTATTTGAACCCAGTGTCGCATGCCAGAGTTACAACGCGACTCCCCCTTGGCGCATCAAGGCAATATTGAATGGCTTCGAAGATCGAGCCTCCCGCCGATCCGCCGACCATCAAGCCGAAATTTTCTGCAAGAACTCTGCATGTTGCAAATGCGTTGGGGTCGCTGACCTTGCGCCCCTCGTCAATAACGTCATAGTCAATGACCAGACCCACATTCGCACCATCCGGCGTTCCGGTGCCGGACTGTAGATAGGATTTGGCAGGCCCTCCAAATATAATACTGCCCTCAGGTTCGACTCCGACAATACGGATACTAGGTAGGGATTTTTTTAGTTCGCGAGCTGTACCGCATAACGACCCTCCGGTGCCGATTGCGCCGATCAAGCAGTCAATACTACCTTCGAGATCGTCGAGGAGTTCCTGCGCAAGGTTGGCATATCCTTCGGCATTTGCCGGATTGTCATGCTGCTCCGTGCAATAGGTCCACTCGTCTTGGTCGGCAAGTTGATGAGCGATCTCATCTCGTTCTGCAGTAACGAGCTTTCCGCCCCCGCCGATAAGCATGACCTCGCCCCCCAACGCCTGGACGGCGCTGACCTTATCGGGAGCCGCATGACTATCCATGACAGCTGTAAATTTGTACTCACGCTCGGCGCACAGCATAGATAGCGCGGTTGCAGTATTGCCCGAGGACGACTCAACGATCCTCAAGCCATCGTGGCGACCGGATCGCCTTTCAACCGCATCAAGCATGCTCAAGGCCATGCGGTCTTTCATTGATCCGCAGGGATTGAACACTTCGAGTTTGATAAAAAGCTCTACTCCATTGTTCCGGAAAGGGACCCGCAATATTGGGGTTTTTCCGATAAGTTCGCTCATAAAGGATACGATCACGCTACGACAAAGCTCCGAACGTCAACTTCAGAGTCGAGTAGGCAATTGAGTTGACCGTTTGCAAACGAGACAGCAACTTTGCGGGGTACAGAAATGCGGTGGAAAGTACTTTCGTTCGAGTCCATTTGATATCCTGCGGTGTTGTGGAAATAGATTAGATCGCCGGGACGGGGACGGATCGAAAACTCAACGGCCGTCCATCTAATCATGTCACTTTCGAGGCAAGACCGTCCTGCTAGCACGTACGTCCTCTTGTCGGGTTCGCGGGCTTGTAACCCCTGTGGGACTAAAAAGGGCTCGGGCAGAAAATCGGAACTGAACCAAGTCTCGGACAACGAAAAACTCATGCCATCCAAAATGAGCAAATCCATCTCCTGGGCGGTTCGCTTAACGCCCAGGACTCGCATTAGAGTTCCTCCACACTGGTCCGTTAAAGCTCGACCAGGCTCTACAATAAGTTTCAGATTCAACTCATCAATGACCGACTTGCAGCCCAAGTCTGATAGGAGCTCGCACAGTATCTGCTCTGCTTGTCTGTCAGCAGCGCTATCTGAGAAATAGGAGTATCCGCCTTGAAGTCGCTTGTTTTGCCAAGTTTTTGGTGGCTCGACGGTGGATGGACGGTGTGCGAGGTATGAGACCAAGAAGCCGCCACCAAGGGAAAGGCTCCGAACGTGTATGTCTCGACTGGCGAGTTGCTGGAGAATTTTAAGAGCCTCCTTGGCAACACACACACGTTCTAGGCTACTGTAGCCGGAAAGATGGAATGCTACTCCCTCAATCATGATTCCGCTGGCATGCAGTTTTTGTGCCGCATGAAATAATTCATCCGCAGTAAAACCAAATCGAGAATTTATTTGCAAAGGTGGCCGGTACCGCAACACGGGTTTGCCTTTGCTCATCATGGCAGTTTGTATTTGTATAAAGCGGTCCAACTCGGAAAAACTGTCAATGCTCACGGAGATGTCGTGCGCGAGGCAAAGGGCGAGTTCATGATCGGGCTTATCAGGCCCTGTAAAAGAAACCCGTTCCCGAGGTGTATAGTTCCGCAATGACGCTAGTAATTCGCCTGCACTCGACACGTCCATTCCAGTGCCGGAGAGCGAAAGGGCCATCGTGAGTGCATCGCTTTTGCAAGCTTTCATGCCAAACCGCACGTCAACCTGCTCCATAATTGCTCTTAGCCTAGTGAGCCAGCGTTGACCATTTGCAAAGGCAATCTCGGGAAAGATCAAATGCAACGGTGAACCAAAACAGCCGACCCAACGGTGTAGATCTTGCTGATGTGCAAGCAACGAGCGGACCCGCTTGTCCAAGATGGGCATATATGCTGAGGTCTCGGGTTCCGACCATCTGAACTCGTCGATCATGTGGTTGGCGATCAAAGACTCGCTCATTGAGTGCACGGCCGATCGATCCTAGTTGACGGGACTACAACAACTCATCCAGCGAATAGGTGGGGTAGGACAGATCAAGCAGAAGATCATGCTTGGTCGTCTTGTAGCCTAGGAGGGCCCCTGTCAGGCCAGCGGAAACTACCTGGTTTGGTGAAACTGCCTGTCCCTTGGACCAACTGGACAGCTGTAGGTGACGGTTTCCGTAATACAGCAAGATGCATGGCACGCACTGGAGACCGAGATTGTGCGCGACCCATAGCCGATGGTTCCCATCCATAACCGCCTTGCTCTCACGTTCAAGGAGAATGGGATTATTCCATTTGCCTTCATTCTCGATTTTTTTTCTTAGCGATGCCGCGCGCCCAAGATTGATTTCCTCAGTCCTTTTCAGGTCGGATGTCTTGATAAGGGCGAAAATAATCTCCTGGTGAATTTCACCGGAAGCACTGTCTTGAGACCATACCAATCTCTGGCCAAATTCACGCATCAGTGTGCTCTCATGCCGACGATGTTTTGATTGCCGAGAAGTTACCTTAAAATATACGATGCATAAGTATTATATAAATATAATTGGATATTTATTTCCAATCATGCTTCATATAAATTCGTGATAAAAATTTCCATGTCATAGTTGCGAGTCTTTACCAGAATAGATGCCGTCGCTGGGAAAAAATAGGGGTGATGTCATCCCTATTTTTTTGCATTCAACTTACTATCGTTGTCCGCGTGGCCGTTAATCGTACTTTCGAGGCGCTGTTGGCATGCGAAACCAAGGTCGCCTTGCTGGCAGATTGAAAGCATCGCTTATGAAGTTGTAGTTGGAGGGATTGACGATGTATCTCGATACGGTAAAGAAAATAGCGGCAAATGTTCTATATATAGATAATATTTCAGAAATAGGAGACAATAATCCTCTCGCTGAATATGGATTTAGTTCCATAGATTATATAGATCTATGTTATGAACTAAAAAGTAATATATCAGAAAAGATAACTCCTGAAAATTTGTGGCCGTTCAATGCGATGAGTACGACAAAGGAATATTTCGACGGTACGAACTGGACTCCGAGTGGGTGGAAGCGTGTTTGCGACGCGTTGGGATTGGAGGAGGAGGTAAAACCAATCGAGCCTAAGGATCTTGGTCGTTACTTTACACCAGTTGTACTTTCGCGCCGCGTCACTCAAATTGTGAACGGCTGAACTGATGTCCAACGTTGCGGTCACCGGTGTAGGACTACTGGCGCGGGGGCGAACAACAGAGTCGGCCGCGGAAATTTTAAGCAAAGAGTTTCAGCATCATGAATCGTTCTTAGGAAACGCGATTCCGGTGGAGGAATATCGAAAGAATGTGGTTCGGCTAGTCGCGAGAGAAGATAGATCAATTCTTAACGACGCAGCGATTCAATGCCTGTTGACTGCAATAGATGCTTTTGCGTTAGCGGAAGAGAAGGGCCCTATAGACGGAAAAACTCGTGAGAATATTGGCGTCTTTACAAGCGCTGAGCGGGAGCGGGAGTTCCCGACTGAGCTTTGGGACCTCGTCCATCGCCGCGAGTGGGATCAGCCACCTACTGTTAGCGCGGTATTGTCTCGCATTGGTCAATTGCGGGAACGAGTGCACCCGCTCGCCCTTTTTAAAAAACTACCTACCAATGCTTTGTATCACATCTCGAAGTACTTTCAGCTGCGCGGAGGAGGATATCCAATACAGCGAATGTCTCTGGGTGGCATATGCATGATTGAGGAAGCTGCTGCAAAAATTGCAGATGGGTGCCTGGATGGAGCTATCCTTAGCGCCTGTGGAAATATGGCAAGCCTCGATAATCATCTCGCGTTTTCGAGAATGGGGTTGTTACGCGAGCGCGATGGTACGTCCGGCATCCTGCCTTCCGCTGCTGCAGCTTCAATTCTGTTGGAGCCGCAGCAGCGAGTTCAAGATCGAGGTGCTTCCCCTTTTGCGCTTCTGCACCGGGCGAGTACAAAATTTCACGATAAAGTCCAAGTCAACGATGCCGATTGGTTGGCATTCTACGACCGTTATTTCTCGGATTTAGCTTCGAAGCCGATTTTTGTTGTTTGCTATGACAATGGAATAGAAGAATCTGGTGAAAAAGAGAGGTCTGCTGTCCGGAAGTTCTTCGCAAACCCAAAAATATTATCGTATAAAAAGTATACAGGATATACTGGGCAACCAAACAATCTTGTCGATTTTATTTTAACGATAGCGGATACGTCTGTCCCGATCGGGGCGTCTATTATTCTCAATGGGATCGGAACATCTGTCGGGATGGGAGCGGTACTTTTTGAGAAGTGCCGAGATACCATTGCGAGCCAGGCGGTGCGAGGTGCGAGTTATGGCAACTGACGGGAATGATGTCGTGGTAAGCGCCTTCGGTGCCGTGACCCCAATTGGAGTGACTTATGAAGAAATAGAGCGAGCGCTTCGGACGGGGAAATCGGGCATTCGCAAAATTCATAAATACGATACCGACTCGTTCAAGGTTAAGCATGCTGGTGTGCCTGAGTTGGGCAACGAGAAGATACGCTGGCCTTCCAGTGGAGCTCCCGTCATCGGTGATATCCTGTATGTAAGAGCCGCTCTAAAGTCGCTTCGAGCGCACGAAGGGTTCCAACTAGATCAATATGAGAAGGATCGTATCGGCTGCTTTCTCGGAGCGGATGAGCCGGTGGCCGATGTCGTCCAGATTACGAAATGTATATTGGAAGCCGAGCCGGACGCCACGAGTTTAGAAGAGCGAGCAAAGGTAATATCTCGCAACTTCAGGATCGGTGATTTCATAAATTACAGCCCAGTTTCAGCGCTGAAGCAGGTGCAGGATGCTCTTGGATTTGAGGGGCCAGCATTTAGCCATATTGGGCTCTGCTCCGCGTCCCTGCAAGCAATCGGGACAGGGTTTCAAGCGATCAGGAGGGGTAGGCTGGACGCCGCAATCGTCGGGGGTGTTTCTGCAAAGATTTCTCCCGAGCACTTTATCGGGCTTGAAGCAGCAGACGTAATTGCGTCGGACGGCACCGTTCCCCCAGAGGAGAGATCAAGACCATTTGATAAATGGCGTTCAGGGTACATTCCGGCGGAAGGCGCTGTTTTGTTTGTGCTGGAGCGAAAGAAGCATGTTGAGAGCAGCGGTCGAGCGCCTCTGCTGAGAATTGCAGGATACGGCGCAAGTCTGAATGCGTCGCATATCGTGAAGCCCCATCTGGAATCGCGCGAAATGGAACTTTCGATGAGGCGCGCAATACGGGATGCCGGACTTGATGCCACAGACATCGATCTCGTGAATGCTCACGGTACGTCGACACAACTTAACGATTTTCATGAGTCCAGGGCCATCAACACCGTTTTTGGCCGTCCAATCCCCGTCACAGCCAACAAGTCAATCCATGGCCACATGATTGCAGCAGCCGGTGCAATGGAAACTTTAAACTGTCTCATTTCTTCCCTCGAGGGTTTCATTCCTGGAACCATAAACATCCAACATCAGGATCCAGCTTGCGACGTTACAGTCGTTCGCAAAACTGTCGATGCCAGGCCAAGGAATATCTTGAAAAACTCATTCGGGATGGGGGGCCTTGCTGCCACTGTGGTCTTGGAGAGTTGTTCATGAGGTCGCGAAGTGGAAACGCAGAGCGAGAGGTTAGGGCTGTGGAAATGAAGTCTCATTCTCGGTTCGACGTCTCCAAATTCAACCTGATGATCGCGACGTATAATGAGGCTACGCCCGAGCGAAATTTGCCGGAAGTCTCCAGCTACGAGCATTTCTGTGCCGCCTATCCTGTTACCGATCGCGAATTTCTACGTTCAGCTGGAGAGGACCTGCTCAAGAGGGGGCAACTCACTGGCTGCTACATCGTTTCGACGTCTGGAACGACATCTACACCCGTTGTGATGGCAAATCGGATATGGAAAAATCCTACGGACGACTCCTATCCCCGCCAATTCTACAACTTTATAAGCGAGAATATCTTTCGGTCAGAAGACGTTATCGCAAATCTATTCTTCCCTGGCGGATTTGGCTTGCTCTACGAAGGCGCTTGCAGATTTTTGGAGCCAACAGGAGCAACAATATTGCCGATCGGCCGGATGGATTCATTCCAAAATGACCGCCCGCACTTCCAGCTTTTCCAGCGCCTCGGCTTGAACACTTTGATTGGATCTCCATCAAGTATTGTCGAGTTTGCGAGAAATTCCGCTCAGCTTGCAGTAAACATTAATATTAGAAAAGTCGTCTTTTCCAGCGAAGCTTTTTACCCGAGTAAAAGAGAATACATTCGGTCGATTTGGCCGGCGGCGAGCTTCTACAGTCTCTATGGGGCTACCGAATTCGGCCTAGCATGTGTGGGATTACCGACATTCGAGACCAATCGTCACCACCTTTTCGAGGATTGGTTTGTCGTAGAGGTCGACAACGATGACAACCTCTACATTACCGATTTGAAGGGGCCGTTGGTCCCCATTATCCGCTACCGCATCGGTGACCGGGGCAGCCTTGTAAGTCTGCCGGATGGCTCGTCCCAATTAGAACTTCGTGGACGCAGCGATAACGCTTTCAATTGCGGAGGAGCGTTGATCAAATTTGAGACTATCGTGCAAAAGGTAAGACATGCTGGTGTTTCCGTCCATGCGGATGATCGCAATATTCAATTGATCTTACGGAGTGGTGAAAGTGGTCAAGATCAAATGGATATTGTTCTGGATCTCGACATTTCCGAGAACAGTGAAATTGCGAAAAGTGTTCTGGCCGAGGTTAGTTCGATTAAGGAAATTTCAGAGGATATCAGGCGCGGTGCAGTGCAGTTGAATGTGCTGGGAAGAGACAAAATACACACGAGTCGAAGATCCAAGCGGCCTGCGGTTGTCGATCTCCGCGAAATATCGGCCATCTGAAGCCAAGCTGGGAAATTCGTTGTTATGAAAGCTACGAACTTCAATCACGGGCGCTTTAATCAGATGATTGCCGCCTACAATGAGGTCGGCAATCTCACAAACATGCCTTCTGTGGAGACGCTGGAAGATTTTCGTCTCAAATATCCGGTCACGACCAAAACCGATCTACGGGAGATTAGCCGATCTCTTGCCCTCGGGGGGCACTTCAAAAGTGGATACATAATCGCCACGTCCGGGACAACCTCAGAGCCGTTGGTACTCGGTCATCGTATTTGGAATGATGTGTCCGAAGGTACCTATCCATACGAATTTTATGTTTATCTGCTCTCGAACGTGTTCAATGAAGACGATGTCGCCGCAAATCTCTTTCGGCCAGGAGGGCTGGGAGTGGTGTACGAAGCCGCCAACAGGTTTCTTGAACCTATTGGCGCGACAATTCTTCCCATCGGTGTATTGGATTCCATCCAATGTAATCGGGAGCTTCTCCGTTTTTTTCGAGATTTGGGGTTAAATACAGTCATCGGAACGCCTCCGAGCGTTGTTCAATTTGCCCTGAATTCCGAAATTCACGGTGTCGAGTTGAACATAAGAAAGATCGTCTATACCGGCGAACCATTCTATCCACGAAAGCGGGATATAATAAAGCGTATCTGGAAAGGTGCTGAATATTATAGCCTCTTTGGAGGGATCGAATACGGCTATGCCGCAATAAGTACCCCGTCGATGCCGAGTGGCGTCCATGAGGTGCTTGAGGACTGGTATTTCTTCGAAACGGACGACGATGGCAGTATATTAGTAACCGACTTGACCACGCCCATAGTTCCAGTTGTGCGCTATAAGATTGGAGACCGCGGCCGCATTATCCCTCCATATAAGGAAGGCGCCGGAGCAGGATTGATTATCGGCGGGCGAAGCGACTCAACATTCAATCTGGTTGGTAACGCCGTCAGCTACGACTCTGTCTGCCGTGTGATCGAAAACAAGACGGGGTGCGTTGAGAACCTTCAGATTATTCTTGAGACACAGGAATGCGGTCAAGATCTCATGACCGTAGCTATCGACGCTGATGTTGACCAAGAGCCAACTTTGTCAGCCGATGCGCTAAGCGCGCTCATGACAATCGTCGAAATCGAGGAAGGTGTATCCAGGGGCGTGGTTACCCTTAAGGTCAGCGGCCGAGAGGCCCTCCAAAAGAATTGGCGCACGAAGACTAGGAATGTTATCGACCTCCGTGGAGACGGTATAGTCATTCAAGGGAGCGATAAAGATGATTGAGATACTTAAGAACACCCCCCAGTGGGTGTATGTGGTTTTCACAGTAGTTCTCTATCTTGGGTTGGCCTCTTGCTTCGAAGGGAAGGCGTCGGTCAGGGGTATCTTTATTTTACCCGCTGTTTTCCTGCTATCGTCAGTCTATGGGTTGGTAACCAGGGAAAATCTTGGAGCACTGACTACAATTGCCTGGGTCACTGGGTTTGGTATCACGGCTGTAGTTCTTTATCGCGTAACCCTGGTCACGGGCACTGGGATCCGTCGAGAACAAGATCACCTTATTATACCTGGGGATGTGAGCGTACTTATTGTCAGTATGGTCTTCTTTTCGATCAAATTCTGGTTCGGTTACAAGTCAGCTGTGGATACAGATTGGTCGCGACAAGTGTCATTTCAGGCGATTGATAGTTTAACATCAGGAATTGTTGCTGGTTTCTTCGCTGGACGCAGTTTTGGCCATTACAAGATCGCAAAACGTTTTGGCTTGTAAGGTGTTTTACAATGAATGCATCTGTCCGCGCGTCCGATATTGCATCAAATTACCTGGACTTGTGTCCGACTGTTTTTGTCGGACCGAGCGGCTATGATTGCTATGCGCCACACAATTGGAATCGTTCAGAGAAACTGCGCGCACAGTACGGTGAGTGGGTAGTTGCGGTCGAGACCCTGCACCAATTTGCGGTGCGTGCGACAAGCCGGTTGTTTGCTTCAAATTTAAATTCCGGCAATCGCTTCATTCCGGCAAGTATACGGCAGGCCAAAATTGATCGATTAGCTCAAGTACGCTTGCTGGTCGGTTCAGTGACGAAAAACGATGCGTTTTTTAGCGTAACCATCAAAACAGTGGAGACGTCAGGGATAGAGGTTGGTGGCGATGGTGCAGTTATTTACGTGGTACAGGCACCCTGGAGGTTGCCGTGCTGAGGATACTTAAACCATTTTTTATTTGGGCATTATATCCTTTTATATTAGATGTGCTTGATGGAGATAGATACTATTCCGCAATAACATGTATATTATTGTTGGTGGTGATATCAGCGGATAATTTGAGAAAAGGCTTTCTAATAGATTGGACCGCTGCCTCTTATTTTTTGACGTCCGTTCTGGTCGAGTACTCAATCGGACCGACGGTTTTCACGAAATATCCCGTTGTATTTGTCTCTGGTGCGTACTTTATTGTTGCATCAACATCAATTATCGCGGGAAAACCATACACTTTACAGTATTCGAGGCCGGATAATCCGCCTGAGATTTGGAATGATCCCATATTTGTTAAAATAAACGTCCATATTGCTGTAATTTGGTCCGCCATTTTTCTTAGTTGTTTTATTCTGTCAATTTCCGCGGTGACTTATCCCGATGTGTGGCCTGTATTTGTAATACTTAGGGATGTGATTCTGGCATGCGGACTAGTATTGACTGAGCAATACCCAGATCAATATCTCAAAAGAATGGAGGCGCAGGATGTTTGAGGCCCTAAGTTCTCTATTAGAAGTCGAAGCAGAAGAGATGGGCGAATCTGAATACCTTTTCCAGTTGCGTGTCGCCAAGCAGGCCCCTCTTTTTGAGATACATTTTCCAGAGCAGGCGATTGTGCCTGGCGCCTGCCTAGTGGGGTTTGCAGTGGAGCGATTTAGGCGATGGCAAGCTATACCGGAGGTCAATGGAATTGAGATCAGGCGAACCGTGTTCGGATTCCCCGTTCTGAAGGGTATGCGTTTGACTCTAGCTTTAAGATTGGGGGAAAGGACTTCGAGAAGTCTCGCGTTTTCCTACATTTATCGCTCCGAGGAGGGGATGAGTACCCATGGGATGCTGGCCTGTGTGATAAGTGGAAGGCGGGCAGCATGAAGGAGTGTGCGATTGTAACAGGCGGCGTGAAAGGTATCGGCCGCCGTGTTTCCGAGATGCTTGCCGGCATGGGGATTCTGGTTTTCGCGACCTATCGGAGTGACGTGCTTGCAGCGGAGGCGGTCCGATCACAATCAGATAACCAGATACTTACGCATCGGGTGGACGGATCGGATATTAATTCAGTTCAAGAATTCCGCTCCATTGTGGTTCAGCACGGCACTCCTACGATTTTGATTAATAATGCCGGATTAGCGCTGGATGGCCTTCTTGTGGATAATGGTCGACAACGCATCTTTGAGCTCATGAATAATAATTTCATGGGCACAGTCAATTATTCTCTGACATTTATTGAAGACATGTTGATGAGGCGTCAAGGAAATATAGTAAATATTTCATCTAGCGCCGCTCAAAAAGTAAAGCCGGGTAATTCAGCTTACGGATGCTCAAAGGTGGCTATTGAGCGGTTCTCGAAAGGGCTTGCCAAAGAGGTCGGACGCTTCGACGTGCTCGTGAACTGTGTTGCTCCTGGCTTTGTCGAGACCGAGATGTTTGAGGCTTTTGCGGCGGGCAGCAAGAAGGACATTTTGCGAGAGATTCCGACACGTCGGATTCTTTCTACCGACCACGTCGCTCAGTTGGTCGTTGATATTGCGATGCGCCGAACGAATACGACTGGTTCCGTTTTCTGCGTCGGCAATGGAGAACAAATTATCTAGCGGTTCGAGGCGATGCTTAAAAACGGAAACCAAAGCGGAGCTCTAGGCAGCGAAGTGTGGCTTGGGCGCTACTTGTCGAAGGTGGGCTACCAGCAGGTCGCGGCTGACAGCAAGCTGCAGGTCTTAACCTCAGTTATGGAAGGGCATATTCGTGCATTTCCTTTCGAGATGCTGGACTATTTTTTGGGAACAGCTCCAACTGTAGACATTGATTCAATACTCGAAAAATTCCTTGTTCGCGGTCGAGCCGGCGGGTGTTCTCAACAAAACGCGTTGCTGCAACGAATGCTGCAGTCCCTCAACATTTCCTCCCAGTTTGGAATGGCCAAGATTGCACGAGAGGACGAGCGACCAAGTCCCCGAGCCCACATGGTATTGTTCGCCGAACTCGATGGCGATCTTTGGCTCTGTGATGTCGGCTTTGGCATCGGGGGGCCTTTAGGTCCGCTTATGATCCGAGCTGGAGTAGAGCAGGAACAAGGTTTTCACAAATTCAGAATCTCGGAAGCTCACGCCGGGCTTTTGGTCCTTGAGCGGCAAGTTCATGGGTTCTGGACGCCACTTTATTACTTCGACCTTCGAAGGTACGATTTGGCCGACTTTGAGCCCGCAAATTATTTCAATTCTCTTTCTCCAAAGTCGCTCTTCACTAAAAATTTGATAGTCAGTCGGCCGACCAGTATCGGCGGTGTAGTAATCCGAAATGATACTCTAACAACACGGGATTGCGCTACATCAGTTCAGGAGCGCATATTTTCCGTGCGCCATCTTTGTGAAATTCTGGAGAGCGTTTTTTCCCTTCGTGTATCGACTTGCGACTTCCACAATTTGCCGTCAGCTTTCGGTTTGCGAAATTGACCAGTGGCTTGGAATCACCGATTTGGTACGGTTTCTTTGCTCTGCCGGAAGTGGCGCACTGTCGACCAATCAATTTCTGCTCGTTAAAGGAAAAACGTCGGACGCTTGCCTATAGGGCGCTTTCTCAGCTTGTAGACACGGCGGCAGGAAGAATTGGGCTTACACTCGAAGTGACGACACGTCCCTCTGGGAGGCCGTGTTTCTCTGGGGGATACTCCGACCTGCATCTAAGCTTGGGATATGCCGTCGACTGGGGGCTCGCCGCAGTTTCCCGCAGGAATATCGGCGTCGATATCGAAAACCGGACCCGTGACGCAGAATGGTCCTTACGCGTGAACAAAGTCAGCGGGCGCTCTCTATTTTCAGGCCAGAGCCCCTTGCTTCAGTGGGCTAGGATAGAGGCTAGCATCAAGCTGATGGGAGGTTCGATCTCATCAGACATTGGCAAAATCCAACGTATTCAGCCAGATAGCGGGCACTGGAACCTCGTACACATGCTATCGCCGTCTCGCGATATATGGGTTCGAGATGTACTGGCTCCACATAGTTGCCATGCAGCAATCGCCGTAGTGCAAAAAGCAGAATTAATTCAAGTTAATCTGGAGTAGTACGATGCCAAGATGTCTTCTCGTCAATCCAGTGGTTAATCATAATATCCTGGCCAACTTTTTATTACGGCGGGGCGTTGAATGTTTCGCCTTTATCGACATGGAAAAGGTAGGAAAACTTTCCACCGATATGAAAAATCGGGAGCGTGACTTTGATCGCAGCCTATACACCGAAATTTACTTGTCTTTGGACGAGCTCCCCGATCCTGCCTCCCAACCATTCGACGCTGTGATGGCTGGCGGAGAAATTGGCGTGGAGGAAGCTGACCAAATTTGCGCAGGATATCAATTACCGGGTAACGATCCTGAAACTACCAGATTTCGACGAAACAAGGAGGCTATGCAGAAGCAGCTCTCTGCAGCCGGTCTGCCCCATATCAAAACTATCGGGATCAGCAAGGGAGACGATCTCAGGTCGATCGTCGAAAGAATCCCTGAGGGGCCCTATATCCTCAAACCCGTAGACGCTGCGGGTGGAGAGGGACTACGATTTTGCCGCAATTTTGAGGAGCTGGAGAACGCCATCCAGCTTGTAGATTGGGGAGCATTTAATTGCACGTGGCGGCACAACGAACGTTTTCTGGTCCAGGAGTATATTTCAGGCACCGAGTACGTCGTTGACCTTGTAGCGAGAAACGGTGAGCTTGTTGTGTCGGCCATCAGCCGTTATGTTCGGCTTTGCGACATGGGGTATTGGTCAGCGCCCAACGTCAAGCGATTCCTGATTTTAGAGAACCCTTCGCATCCAAAATTCATCCACCTTATCGAACTAGCGAAGCAATGTTGTAAAGCACTCGGAATTCGGCAAGGTGCTGCGCATATGGAGTTTCTCGACGGTCCTAAGGGCCTCCGTATGGTGGAGGTGGGTGCCAGACTCCACGGATCTCTCGTCCCTAGTCTTTATTCCGAATGCTATGAGAATGACTTACTGTCTTCTCTTTATGTAGCATATTTCGACAAGACGGCACCGTTGCTTGAAGGGAACTTGAAGAAATATGGACTTAGATCTTTTGTGGTTGCGAATGAGAGCGGAACGTTAACTGCGCTGGACCCGATCGAAAATGCATGGTTGCAGCAATGCGGCAGCTTATTTGAGACGTCGACTAGCTGTCTCGCCGGAGAGGATTATCCGAGAACTTCTGATGAAGTAAACACCCCGGCAAGTGGTTTTTTGGTTAATGACAATTTTGATCAACTTCTTTCGGATACCTGCATCCATGATCAAATTTGGGGGAAGCATTTTAATAGCATCCCTTATGAAAAAGCTGATCTCGCTCGCTGGCTGGTTCCGCGGTAGCGATAGCCGTGCCCGTTCCTTCAGTTGGGCAGAGCTTCGAAGCACGCGGTGTTTCTCTAGAGCTGTAACGAAGCGTAGTTCGGCTGAGGCTCTCGTTCTGGATGAGACAGCCGTCTTAGATGATGCGGGTCATAAACCCAAACGAGGTCTAGTTGGTATGCGGACTTGTATGACGGTGCCGCAATTGGGGCTACTGACGATGGTTAGTTTACCTCGAAACGTTGCAGCCATTTGTGCGCATCCTGTGAGACCTAGTCCCACATGATTTCCGGCTTTTGTAGAGAAGAAGGCAGCCGTCGCCTTCGCACAAACCTCCGGCGTCATCCCAACGCCATTATCGGAGATCTGCAAAAGAATGGCAGACCGCCCGAAAAATCGCGGCTTTTTGAACTCTGCCCGCACGGCTATCTCGGGCAACGTCTTATTCTTGACGGCAGTCTCCGCGTTCTGAAGGAGTTCATTCACCAATAGGTGAAATTGGAAGGTTGGCATCGGTACGGGAAAGACTGCTTTGTCGATAGTAATCGATGGCTCGATGGCTCCTTTTCGCAATCGGACGGCTTCGTGCAAGATCTCACCAAGCGGTTTCGATTCCCAATCTGCTGTGTGAAAGGCGATCCTTAGAAGTCCGTCATTGATTGCTTCAAGTTCATTCGCTGCGCTCTGAGCTGCCGTCAGCATCTCCTCGGAAAGCGGACTATGCGGACCTCTGGTTTCCAAAAACAGACGAAGGGCAGTGACGCGCGAGCGTGTCATATGGGCAAAGAGCGACGCGAAGGAACGCAAATGCTGATCACGTCGGCTGACGAAAGCGTAGCGCTGGTGCATGAGAAAATAGAAAACTGCGACCAGGCCGAGCGTAATTGCAAAGAAAAGCAAGTTGCGAGAAGCGGCACTATCAATCTGAGCAGTACCCTGAAGGGCGGTACCATGATTTACCGTTGCGCCGGACACTTCGTACATACTCTTTTCGATATCATTCATATCGAGAGAAGTCGTAGTGAAATCGAATGTTCCGGTGGTCAGTGAATCAGATATGTTCTCGATACCATTTTTTATTTTTAAAAGAGATATGACATATTTTTTAGAAAGAAAGCGATCAATATAGTATAGGGCGAGCAATTGCTCGAGATTAACACGCACAAGGGTAATCTGCCTACGCACGTCGGGATCAAGTTTCCCTGTTTCGCTTGCAATGCGGATATAACTATTGACTCGCACCAATCGCTCTCGGATTTGTGCAGCTCTCCACTGAATTTCGTAGGTTTGACTCAGCATTTCATCAGTCTGGCGCCGATAATGTTCGGACTGTAGAAAGGCCCAGGTGCAAAACAGTAGTGCAGTGGCCAATCCGACGTAAGGAAGAATGGCAAGGAGACGGCTAACTCTTAACGTCATTGCTGCTGTCGGAGGACAACCGGAAAGAAAACCCAAATAGAATTTCGCGCGGGAATGTACCCATGCGGCAGGCGATCAAAGGGCCAGACTACAAAAATAGGTCCCTTTTCGAGCATGGTGATGGACCGGAAATCCTGATTGGAGTCGCAATTCCCTTTCGTACGATCGCTATCTGTACAGCTCTGCTCGACGGCTAGTATCGGATCGTATTGCTCTATCTCTTCACTGAGGATATCCGAAGTAAAGTCATCGTACGCAATAATCTTGATGTTGATACCATTATAGATACCGCTTTTTGAAAGTACATCTCTCAGTAATGGTCCGCGAAAAACAATTCTTTCGTCTTCTTTTGTCCAGGGTGTTCGAGTTTTGTATGTTTGTTGATGGAATTGCTTTTTAAGGTCTTCGATCGTATAAACCATCAACCTAGCGCCTGACTGATTTTGAACAGTAATCGAGTCTGGGGCATCGTAGATTGCCGCCCGAGCTTGGATATTGAGAAACGAGATCGTTGCCGCGAACGCTGAAGCAATGAGTTTATATTGCACTAACGACCTCAATTCGAGCGTCCCAACGATTACAAGCCATTCGGCAGTCTATGGCCAATTCGTAAAAGCTTAGCTCTTGCTTGTTTGTAGTATTTTTCAGAAGTGGCCGCATCAATTCCTAGTCGATCTGACATAATTTCATAGATTGTCTTCTTCTTCGTGCCTCGTTCGCGACGAACCATCATGTCGACAATTTGTTGTTCTCGCGGTGTTAGTCCAGAGTATCTATAATCCGGGGTAGCCATCGCAATTCTGGAAAGCCTGATTGAGAAGCCCTTCGTCGAAATGTCTTTAAGAACTTCTCGAAATACACCTGGCTCCAGGCCAGTCTTTCCAAGATAGCCCGCCGCACCCAATCGCCGGCATTCTTGCGATTCAGAATCCGAATCTGATCCCGTTACTACAACGTGAATCGCGCTTGGTGATGCCTGTATAATTTTATCGACCACGGAGACTCGATCCTTGACTGCGGTCGGGTCAATGCCGGGCAAACCGGGATCAACTACAACAAGGTCATAATTGTCTTTTGAAAGTTCACGCGTAGCGAGTTCTAACGTCTCTGCCCCAAGGACGATGCAATTTTCTATGCATCCTTGAATTTGTTCCATCAATGCTAGTCGCATCAAGTTTTGGTCTTCGACAACCAAGGCTCGAAACATGCCGGATTCCTCTCTCCTTGCAGAAAAGCACTTCTCGTTGCCGGGAGCGCAGAGATCCCACGGGTGGCTGTGACGCCTATAAAGGTGCTTCTCGCTTCAACATGTGTTGTGCCAAACCGCCACCGACGATGTTCCTGGGGAGGTAGCGAGCTATACCGTCCCGATTGACTGGAGGTATAAAAGAGCGCCAAAGCCGAATCTGTGGCTTCATCGGGAGGTTGCGTCGAAACAAGCTTCGAAGCTGTATCAGAATCCGCAAAAAGAAGCGGACGGATACGCGATAGCTGAGCCTGAATTTGACACCCGGTCACGAATACCGCTCCGTAGGGATTCAAATGACTGTTCGGGTCGATAGACAATTGGAACTCACATGTCAACCGAACGAACAGCATATATCTATCGTTCGATATATAAGTTAGACACAGCGCCCGACCGGAGCGAATGAGAGGAACGACATGCGAACACGACTTACGCAAGCGCAACGTTCGGAAGCAACGCGCAATGCCTGTTTGGATGCTGCTGAGTTGCTATTTGCGAAAAATGGTTATCACGGCACTGGAATTCGTGAAATTGCGGATAGCGCCGCCCTAACAAGTGGTGGATTGCTCGGAGCTTTTGGAAGCAAGCATCAGATAATGTTGGCCCTCATTGAGAGAAGGGCGAATGATATCGCTATCTTGAGAAAGCAAGCTTTTGATGTGCTCGTTGAGCGACCCGGTGTCCCCGATTACTCGGATCTAATATTTGCCTATCTGGATCCGCTCTTGGACTATATGGAGTCCGGAGACGCGAATAAGATCGCGTATGTCCAAATTCTCACCCAGTTGGCAACTTCTCCTGCGGAGTGGTATGAGCATATTTCAAAATACTATGACCACATCTCAAAATTGTATGTCGACGAATTGTGTAGAGCGTCACCTGGGCTTAACAGAGATAGTGTAGCAAGTGCGTTTGTTTTTACAATAAATTGTATGCTTATTACATCTACTTCCCCTGTTCGCAATGATGTCTTGGCGAAAGATTCCAAGCCGACAAAAAGAGGAATTGTCTCGTTCAATCAAGCGAAATATATAAAAGAAAATAGATCGAATATTCGAAGAGCTTTGGTTGCTGCTTATCGGGAATTTTTGGCGTAGCGGTCGACTGCTAATCAGGTGCGAATCCCTATTTCCGAGCCTCGGACCGATCTATAAAATCTGCAATAATCTTTGGCAAATCCCCTGTTTCAAGCAGGGGCGGGTGGCCTTGCCCCAGTACAGTAATCGCTTCCATGCCTGAATGACGATAGTGCATTTCATTCATGATGGCAGTGGATATCAAGCGTGAATTCTCACCGCGCACTACCAACAGTGGGATGGTCGACAGCAGTTGGAACTGTTCCCACAAATCCGGAAGAGGTTTAACGTTTTCGGCGGTGAGCCTCGCCAACAACTTTAAGTCCAAGTCAGGAACGAGCGTTCCATCTTCCGTTTCTCGATACATGCAGGTGACTAGGCGCTTCCAGTCGGAGCTTCCAAAAGAAGGAAAATCCGTCGCGTTGATCATTTGCTGCTTCTCGACAGCCTCTGCGAAGCTTTTTGGCCATGGCGCTTGGTCGATACGGGTTTTGATTTCTGCGAGCCCTTGGGGCTCGAACTTCGGTCCAGAATCGTTGAGAACGACTGCTTTCAAAATTGAAGGTTTCAATACCGCAAGAATGTGTATAACCAAGCCACCTCGCGAAGTGCCGATAAATGCTGCTTCCTCGACACCGAGGAAATCCAAGCCAGTGAGGACATCGCGGGCTTCAACGGTTATATTGTAGTTACTTATATTTTCGTCGTTTGCCGATCTGCCACGACCACGATAGTCAAGGGCAATCACCTTTCGTGGATTTCGTAGGGCTGTCGATAAATACAGCGCTAACTCGTGGAAATCCCTCACATTGCGATTGATCCCTGGAAGGCACACAACCGGTCGACCGAGATTTTTTTCACCATAGACTCGGCCATGCAATAGGAGGTTGTCTTCCGAAGGGTAGAAGAAATCAAGAAATCCCATTCTCGGCACCTCTTTATAGACTTGCCGGCCAAAGGGCGGATAGTCCTTTTCATCGTTGATTCGACGCAACTGAGCGCTGCTTATATCATCCACTGAGCCAGCGATCGATCGAACGATATATAGTGTTCGATTGATTTTCTGCCTCACTGCGCATATTGAAACTCTGCGCGTTGAAGTTCGCACAGGGATATGTCCAGTGAAGCGCCGTGATTTGTTGAAAGCCCTGCCACTTTCAGTCGCGAGCTATCCATCAAACAACGCTCGTGCGGCACCAAAAATTCAATGGCGGCTCGTTTCGTCGTTTCCAAAATCATTAAACATCACGTTCGGAGCGGCGAAAGTGTTCGCCGAGAACTTATCAGCGCTTACAGATGGAAATTTCTCCGTGCAGCTGTTTGCGGCGGGTGAAGTGGTGCCTGCCCTGCAGGCAATTGATGCGGTACAGAATGGCGCTGTAGAGGCGTGCCAATCGCCGGGATTCTATAATCAAGGGAAGGATCTTACATGGGCACTCGGAACGGGTGTGCCATTCGGATTCAACACTGATGGTCTCAATGCTTGGCTTTATGAGGGGGGCGGGCAGGGTCTTTATAATGAATACGTCGGAAAATATGGCCTGATTTCGTTCCCGGCGGGTAACACGGGACCTCGCATGGGGGCATGGTTCAGAAAGGAAATCTCTACAATTGACGACCTAAGGGGCTTAAAGATCCGCATCGGTGGATTGGCTGGTCAAATATTACAGAGGTTAGGAGCAGTTCCTGTGCAAATACCCGGGGCTGAGCTTTATCAAGCGCTCGAGTCTGGGGCTATTGATGCAGTTGAATGGATTTCTCCATATGATGATGAAAAGCTTGGATTTGGTAGAATAGCGCCCTACTATTATTATCCTGGACTCGCCGGAAATGCTATGATGGGACATTTCTTTGTAAGTCACGAGAAGTTCCAACAATTGCCTCATTCGTACCAAATCGCCTTCGATATAGCTGCTAAAGCTTCTGCCGCTCATTCTTTATACAGCTACGATGCGAAAAATCCTGACGCGTTAAAGCGTATTCTTGGCGCAGGCGCTCAGTTGCGATTATTCAGTCCGGAGATTCTCCAGGCCTGTTTCGACGCCGCACAGATCTTCTATCGTGAACAGTGCGAGCGGAACCTGGAGTTTGCGAAGATTTGGTCGTCGCTCGCCTCTTTCCGCAAGAAATATTGGGAATGGCAACAAGTTGCAGGTCAAGCCGCGGATCACTTCATGATTCAACAGCTTCATGCGGGAAGACTATAACATCATTGCCTCCGTTGCCAGCGGTGAACTCAGTCCTATGACGGCAGTGACGGCATAGGCAATCTCTCACGCGAATCTTCTCAATGAGCTTGAGGGCTCGCGCCGGCAGAGGCGATCATGTCAACCTGGCAGTTGCAGTCCCGCGGTCGAATGGGCGCAAGACCAACGGTTCGACTCTTAGCGCGTCTAACAAATCCCCCCACTCCTGCATCAGCGTCCTCCGCTGCTCCCAATACGTCGCGCGGTTGTAGGTTCGCCGGATGGTGTTCTTGTCCTGATGCGCCAGAACCGCCTCAATTACGTCTGGGTCGTAGTTGCGAGCGTTGAGGATGGTGCTGGCGGTCACCCGGAAGCCGTGGGCGGTCACTTCATCCTTGCCGTAGCCCATACGCCGCAGCGCGGCATTCATGGCGTTTTCGGAAAGCGGACGCTTCGTAGAACGGATTGAAGGAAAAACTAAGCCCCCGTGCTCGGAAAGTGGCCAGACCTCGTCCAAGACGCGCAGCGCCTGTTTGGAAAGCGGTACATCGTGCGGAGTACGCATCTTCATGCGTTCGGCCGGGATGTGCCACACAGCCCTCTCTCGATCAAACTCGTCGCGGATCGCCCCCCGTACCTCGCCAGGACGGACACAGGTGAGAGCGAGGAACTGGAGGGCGGCTTTGAGAGTCGGCCAGCCGTCGTATTCATCGATCGCTATGAGGAACTGGCCGAATTTCCTTTCATCGAGGATTGCGGCACGACCGTTGGCTATCGGCGGCTGAAGCGCGCCCTTGAGGGCTAGGGTAGGGTCGGTCTCGGCCCTGAGGGTGACAATCGCCAGTCGGAAAACGCTACCGATCCCGCCGCGTAAACGCCGCGCCGTCTCTCTTCGACCACTCTTCTCGATCTTCTGGAGGAGTTGGAGAATCTCGGCTGAGGTGACTTCTTTAATGGGACGCTTAGAGAGTGAACTGGCCAAGTCTTCGAGCAGCCATTTGGTTTTGGTGACGGTGGCCGCAGCAGCGTTCCGTTCCTCCATCCGCCTAACATATTCCTCGGCGATCAGGCCGAAGGTGGTGCGTGCTTCCGTGATGGCGGCGATTTTCTCTTCTTTCCGTTTTGTGGAAGGATTGATGCCGGCAATAAGTAGTCTCTTGGCTTCATCTCGCTTCTCTCTTGCATCGAGAAGCGACACCAACGGGTATTTTCCAAAAGAGAGGATATTTTCTTTATCCAGGTAGCGATATCGCAATTGCCAGAGCTTGGAGCCGCTTTTCTGGACAAGAAGATAGAGGCCGTCGCCATCAGCAAGGCGATACGGCTTGTCTTTAGACTTGGCGTTCTTACAGGCGAAGTCAGAGAGCGACATGGGTAACGACCCTCCCGGTAATGGGTAATACCCGGATCGTTACCCACAAACCGATGCGTTGCAATGGCATGCGGTGGGTCACCACGAGTAGTCGCACTCGGCTAACTCGTTGATTTATAATAATTGTGAGACGTGGTGGGAAGCTGTGGGAAGGGGAAATGGTGCCCAGGGGCGGAATCGAACCACCGACACTGCGATTTTCAGTCGCATGCTCTACCAACTGAGCTACCTGGGCATCTTGGCGAAATCCGCGACCTGGAATCCATGATCTAGACCTTGCCTGCTTGCCGGGCCGCAGCCCGAAAGCGAGCGGGTTATAGCATGAGATTCCTGCCTGTCCAGCACCGCTGTGTCGATTTCGCCGGGAAAACATCTATGGCGTTGAAACGCCTGAAAGATCCGGGCTTTGCCTGCGTCTGCAATGCTCTGACCTGTCAATCTTGGGCATCATCCGAGGTCTTGCCCGGCATGTTGCCGGGTAGCGCGTCTTCCGCTTCGCCGTCGTCGCCAGGGATCACATAGACGCCCTTGAGCCAGCGGTTGAGGTCGATGTCCTTGCAGCGCGTCGAGCAGAACGGATAGGTATCGCGCGCCGAGGGTCGCCCGCATTCGGGGCAGGGCCGCTTCGGACGCAGTGGCGTCACGGTGCTGTCGTTGCTAGCCATGGTTTCTTCTCGTGCTGCGCCATCTTTTGCGCATCATGCCTTCCGAAAATCGATTCCGGTTTTCGGGCCGATGCGTTACGAAAGCCCGCGTTCCGGCCAGCCGCGATGGGTGTCGAAACCTTCGCCGGCAAGCAGCGCGGTGGTCTCGTAGAGGGGCAGGCCAACGATGTTGGAATAGGAACCGGTCATTTTGACGACAAAGGCGCCGGCCAGTCCCTGCACGCCATAGCCGCCGGCCTTGCCGCGCCATTCGCCGGAAGCGACGTAGCGGTCGATTTCGACCCGTGGCAGACGCTTGAAGCGCACGCGCGTTTCCACCAGCCGCTGACGATGTTTGCCGTCGGGTGTGACCAGGCAGATGCCGGTATAGACCCGATGCGAGCGGCCGGAGAGCAGCTGCAGGCAAAAGGCGGCATCGTCGCTGGTTTCCGCCTTCGGCAGGATCCGCCGGCCCACGGCCACCACCGTGTCGGCGGCCAGCACATAGCCGCGCTCGGGCTCGGTTTCGCCCTGCAGCGAAGCAAAAGCCTTTTCCGCCTTTTCCCGGGAGAGTCGCTTGGCCAGCGAACGCGGATGTTCGGCGCGCTGCGGCGTCTCGTCGATATCCGCGGGCAAGATACGGTCGGGCTCGATGCCGGCCTGCTGCAGCAGCTCGATCCGGCGGGGCGATCCCGAGGCAAGCACGAGCTTGTGCATGGTGCTCATCGCATCTGGCCCGCTACGATAATTTACTTGAAGCGATAGGTGATGCGGCCCTTGGTCAGGTCATAGGGCGTCATCTCGACCAGAACCTTGTCGCCCGTCAGAACGCGGATACGGTTCTTGCGCATGCGCCCAGCCGTGTGGGCAATGATTTCGTGTTCGTTTTCGAGCTTCACGCGGAACATCGCATTGGGCAACAATTCTGTCACCACACCCGGAAACTCGAGGACTTCTTCCTTCGGCATTCGATACCTTTGCTTGGATGGATTCCCGGCGGGCCGGCCGGAATTTGGCGCGGAACCTATATGATTATCGCCGCTTTGTGAACAAGCTTAATCGGCTTGTGCTCAGGCCTGTTCTCCGGCCTGTTTCAAGTCACCCACGCCAGTGCAGCACGCAGACCAGCGTGAACAGCCGCCTGGCCGTGTCGAAGTCGATTTCGATCTTGCCCGCCAGCCGGTCCATCAAGGTCTGCGAGCCTTCATTGTGCAGGCCGCGCCGGCCCATGTCGATCGCCTCGATGTGGCTCGGCGTCGAGGAGCGGATGGCGTCGTAGTAGCTTTCGCAGATCAGATAGTAGTCCTTCACGATGCGCCGGAACGGCGTCAGCGACAGGATATGGGTGACGACGTCCGCGCCATCCTCGCGGCTGATGGCAAAGACCAGACGCGATTCGGCAAGGGAGAGTTTCAGCTTGTAGGGGCCGCTGCCGTCATCGTTGACGGGGCTGAAGGAGTTTTCCTCGATCAGGTCGAAGATGGCCACCGCCCGCTCATGTTCAACGTCGGGCGTCGAGCGGCCGATCGTTTCGTCGAGTTCGACGTCGATCAGCCTCGCGTTGTTTGGCCCGGCTCCCGACATATCCGCCTACATGTTCAGCCGGATGGAAACGGAGCGGCCATGCGCGTCGAGCCCTTCGGCCCTGGCAAGCGCGATTGCCGCTGGCGCGAGCTGCCGCAGCTGCTCCGGCCCGAGCTTCAGCACCGACATGCGCTTGACGAAATCGAGCACGGAAAGGCCTGACGAGAAGCGCGCCGAACGCGCCGTCGGCAGTACATGGTTGGAACCCGCGACATAATCGCCGATGGCTTCCGGCGTATGGCGGCCGAGAAAGACTGAACCGGCATTGCGCAGGCGGGCAAGGAGAGCTTTGGGCTCATCGACTGCCAGTTCGACATGTTCGGCGGCAATGCGGTCGGCCAGTGGCAGCGCATCGTCCAGATTGCCGACCAGAATGATGCCGCCGAAGTCACGCCAGCTTGCCGCGGCGATTTCGCCACGCGGCAAGGTGGCCAGTTGGCGCTGCATCGCCACTTCCACAGCCGCCGCAAAGGCGGCATCGTCGGTGATCAGGATCGACTGCGCCGAGGCGTCGTGTTCGGCCTGCGCCAGAAGGTCGGCGGCGATCCAGTCGGGATCGTTCTTGCCGTCGGCGATCACCAGCACTTCGGACGGGCCGGCGATCATGTCGATGCCCACGGTTCCGAAGACCTGGCGCTTGGCGGCCGCCACATAGGCATTGCCGGGGCCGACGATTTTGGCCACTGGGCGGATGGTTTCCGTACCATAGGCAAGGGCGGCAACCGCCTGGGCACCGCCGATGCGGTAGATTTCGGAAACGCCGGCGAGATCGGCCGCCACCAGCACCAGCGGGCTGATGACGCCGCCCGAGGCCGGAACCACGATGACGATGCGTTCCACACCGGCCACCCTGGCCGGTACGGCATTCATCAGCACCGAACTTGGATAGCTCGCCGTACCGCCCGGCACATAGAGCCCGACCGCCTCGACCGCCGTCCAGCGCGAGCCGAGTTCGACCCCGAGCGTATCGGTGTAACGATCGTCCTTCGGCAGCTGACGCTGATGGTGCGAACGGATACGGTCGCGGGCGAACTTCAGCGCTTCCACCGTGTCCGGGTCGGCCGCGGCATAAGCTGCCTCGATGTCGGCGCGGGAAACGGCGATGCCGAGTGTGTCGAGATCCGCCTTGTCGAAGCGCTGTGTGTAATCGATCAGCGCCTTGTCGCCCTCGATGCGCACGCGGGCGATGATATCACGCACCACAGCCTCGACATCGGCCGAAACCTCGCGCTTGGTGGCAAGGAACGCGGTGAAGCGTGCTTCGAAATCCGCATCGGCTGAATTGAGCGTGACCGCCATCCGTCAGCCCCTGTGCGCCGGGCGCGAGGAGGCTTGCCAGGCGCCACCGAGATCGGCGAGGCGCGCCTCGACATATTCGACTTCCAGCATGATGGTGCCGTTGCCGGAGAAGATCAGTTCGATGATGCCGGCCGGCGGCGCGATCGGGATGAAACTGACGGCAAGCAGCGAAAGCACCTCGTCCGCCTTGTCACGGGCGATGCCGCTGGTCTTCACCGCCTGCACGCGCTCGAAATGCAGCACGCTTTGCCGGCGTTCATTGTGCTTGCGGAAGAAACCGGACCGCACCTCCCAGGCAAAGCGGTTCATCGGCATGACGAAGCGCTTCCACGTGGGCAGATATTCGAGGTCGCCCACCTTCATGACGGCATCCTGGACATGGGCCGAAATGATGCCCAGATCCTGGTCGTCCAGCGCCAATAACTTCAAAGCGTCCATGCGGATACCGCACCTGCGAAGGTTTTGTTGTCTCACCTTCTGTTAGGCGGTCTTTCTGGCGGGCGCAACCGGGAGAGGAGGGCGGTAGGGGAATAAGGGATTGAAGGACTAAGGCAGTAGGGAAGTAGGCAGTCGGCAGTAGGGAAACAAGAAAGCTGGCAGTATCCGGTGATACCGCTGGCTTTCTTTTGCCTTACTGCCCTATTCCCCTACTGACGACTGCCTACTGCCTACTTAGCCGCTGATCCGCTCAATCACCGCGCCGCAGCCCGACAGCTTGTCTTCCAGCCGCTCGAAGCCGCGGTCGAGATGGTAGATGCGGTTGACGGTGGTCTCGCCTTCGGCGGCGAGGCCGGCGATGACCAGCGAGACCGAGGCGCGCAGGTCGGTCGCCATCACGGGCGCGCCCTTCAGCTTCGAGACGCCCTCGACGATCGCCGTCTGACCGGAAAGCGTGATGTGCGCGCCGAGACGGGCCAGTTCCTGCACATGCATGAAGCGGTTTTCGAAGATCGTCTCGGTGATGCGCGACTTGCCCTTGGCCTTGGTCATCAGGCCCATGAACTGCGCCTGCAGGTCGGTCGGGAAGCCAGGGAACGGCTCGGTGGTGACGTCGACCGGCGAGATGCCGGCGCCGTTGCGCTTGACGCGGATGCCTTCGTTGGTCGGTGTGATCTCGGCGCCCGTCTGGGCGATCACGTCGAGCGCGTTCTGCAGCAGATCAGGCTGGGCGTCCTTCAGGAGCACATCGCCGCCGGCCATGGCGACAGCCATCGCATAGGTGCCGGTTTCGATGCGGTCGGGTATGACCCGCACGCTGGCACCGGAAAGCTGGTCTACGCCATCGATGGTGATGGTCGAGGTGCCGGCGCCGTGGATCTTGGCGCCCATGGCGTTCAGGCATTCGGCGAGGTTGACGACTTCCGGCTCGCGGGCGGCGTTTTCCAGTACGGTCTCGCCGCGCGCCAGAGACGCCGCCATCATCAGCACATGGGTGGCGCCGACGGAGACTTTCGGGAAGACGTAGCGGTTGCCCTTCAGCCGGTTCTTGGCCTTGGCGATGACATAGCCATTGTCGACGTCGATATCGGCGCCCAGCGCCTGCAGCCCGTCGATGAAGAGATCGACCGGGCGGGTACCGATGGCGCAGCCACCGGGCAGCGACACACGCGCTTCGCCCATGCGGGCCAGCAGCGGGCCGATCACCCAGAACGAGGCGCGCATCTTGGAGACCAGCTCATAAGGGGCGGTGGTATCGACGATGTCGCGCGCCGTGAAGTTGATGGTGCGCGAATAGCCGCCGCCATTGCCGTTCTGATGATCGCGCTTGCCGTTCACCGAATAGTCGACGCCGTGATTGCCGAGGATGCGGATGAGCTGCTCGACGTCGGCCAGATGCGGCACGTTCTCCAGCGTCAGCGTGTCGCCGGTCATCAGCGCAGCAATCATCAAGGGCAGGGCAGCGTTCTTGGCGCCGGAGATGGGGATGGTGCCGGCGAGCTCGCGGCCGCCGACGATCCTGATGCGATCCATGAAAGAGTGTCCCTCGGCCGGGAAGCCGGCTTAAATCGGTTGTGTTTGGGCCGCCCTCTAAACCATTGGTCGGTCCGGTTCAAGAAATAGAGCATGCCGCGCAAAAGTGTGCAGCGGTTTTGCGATAACGACATGCTCAAAATCAAAGGCCCTAATGCGCTCCGAGCGCATTAGGATTTCGTGAAGTCGGCGCAACAATGGCCGGCACTTGATTCCCTTACTTTTCTTTTTTCGGTTCCTTCGATGCGGCCAACCCTTCAGGTCTGGTGTCGGCTTCGCCGGTGCGGCGCGACCTGAGCTGCGCCTTGCGCTTCTGCAGGTTCGCACGCAGGGCATCCGCCAGCCTGGCCTTGCGGCGGTCACCCTGCGATTCCGGCTTGGTCTTGTCGTTCATGGTCTCGCGTAGTCCTTAACAAGGCATAACCGACATTGTGGCGCGGCCATGTCTGAACGTCTCTTGGAAATAGCTATTATAGCAACTTGCGCTTGGCGATTCATTGTGGCAGAAGGCGCCGCATTCACGATGCTGCCGTAGCTCAGTGGTAGAGCACTCCCTTGGTAAGGGAGAGGTCGAGAGTTCAATCCTCTCTGGCAGCACCATTCTCCTATCTCACGCCAGTTCGCTTTGCTTACGGCTCCGATGGGGCGGCCTGAACGGCCGACGGACAGTCGCTCCTTGCGAATCCTGCGGGTTCGAACATGCGGCATCGAACTGCACGATTTCTCCCAATAGAATCAACAAACCGCCTTGTCACTGTGCGCAGCCTGCACGGTCTGCCTCCCTACGGGAAGGCTCCCGGATTGCACGGTTCGCCCTGAGAAACGAGGCAGACTCGCGACGCCGGTCGTTCGATGGCGTTGTGACGATTCGAGCATCTCGGTGTCGAGTCAGGAGCTGTTCGCATGAGAACAAAATAGGAACAAAATCCTTGACGGGCTCTCCATCGCGATGGCAATCTGTTGCCATCAAACCGATGGAGAACGACTATGACCGAACCTGCGAAGGTCGCGGAGAGCGAAGCTTTTTCCCTGCGTCTGAATTGGCGGCAGGCGGATCGTGAAGCCGACTATGTTGCCGACGCCGACGGTTATGACGGCAGCGTCGGCCGCATCTATCTGCACGATGCCGGACCGCAGCAAGGCCTATGGTTCTGGGCGATGAACGCGCATGGTTCCGAGATCAGCCGCGACATCGGCAGTCTCAACGGTGTCGAGAAGTCGGCGCGTTCGGCAGCCCGCATGGTCGAGGGCGCCTGGTTCGCCGCCATCAAAGGATCGTCCCTTGACCGGCCGCTTCCGAAGCCGAATGCCTATGCTATGGCGAGAGCAGGAGAGTGAGGGTGATGCCCGGTACACTGACAGAGATAGGTGTCAGGGACGCGGTTCCATCGGACCTCGATTTCCTGCGCGAAAACTTGAGCACGCTCAACGATGAAATGACAACGCTTATCCGTAGCAATGGCCACTACCGCGAGGGCTCATCGGGTCTTAACATCGAAGCATGCCTGCAGAGCGAGGCGTTTCTTATCGCTGCGAAAGGCGATGAACGGCGAGGCTTTCTGTCGATCTACCATCCCGGCTCGACGAAGGGTGCGCTGCTCCCGTTGCGGCAGCAGGCCACAATAGACACCCTCTTCGTGTTGCCGCAGTTTCGCAGGAAAGGTCTGGCTTCGATGCTGCTCGAGGCGGCCGAAACGAAATGCCGTGGATGGGGCGCGGCCGGAATCGGCCTCAGCTTTCTCGAAGGAAATCACGCAGCGGCGGCTGCCTACCAAAAGGCAGGATATATGACGATCCGTCACGCAATGTGGCGATCGCTCGATTGAAGGCGCAAGCGGCGGCATCCTTACGTCATGTCTGCCGGTTGGCTGAATCCATCTGCTTTTAGAAGATCAATGAGTCGTTTGACGTCGGCGCGGCTGGTTTTTGCGGGCGGCACGAACGCGCAATAGGGATGACCGAGCCTGACCGTCGTCGACGATAGCGCGACGAGGCGGCCAGCTTCGAGATCGGCGCGTGCAAGGGCGTGTTGTCCAAGTGCTATGCCCAGTCCAAGCCGGGCTGAGGAAATGGCCAGGCTGGACAGGCCTACGCGTCTGCCGCGCGATGGATCAGGTCGGCGCGCGCTACCCTGTGCCGCGAACCACTCCGACCATGTCGGGTGCGAGGCATAGTTCGGCCCCCAATTGGTGTGGATGAACGCGCTTTCGTGGACATCGATGAGGCTGGCATCGTTGCCGAGACCGCGCGACAGTTCCGGTGAGCAGACGGGCAGAACCTCGTCATGCAGAAGCCGCACCTTCACGAGTTCGGGATAGTGGTAGTCGCCGTAGCTGATGCGGATGTCGACGCCCTGCCGCATGACGTCGATCGGATCTTCCTCGACGCGAATATCGATCGCGATGCGCGGATAGCTGTCCAAAAGCGCAGACAGCCGAGGCGCAAGCCAGTTTTCCGCGAGAGAAGACGGGGCGCTGACGACCAGGCGCATCCGCACTTCGTCCGACAGGATGCGGGCGGTGACCGCTGCGATGTCGCCCAGCGCGCGCGCCGTCTGCGGGTAAACCGCGTGGCCTGCGTCGGTCAATGCGATGCGGTTGCCCGTGCGCAGAAACAGCTTCTTGCCGAAATAATCTTCCAGGTTGCGCACCTGCTGGCTGACGGCAGCCGACGAGACGCCCAGTTCTCGGGCTGCAAGCGTGAAGTTGCCGGTCCGTGCGGCAACCTCGAAGGCCTTCAGCGCATTCAGGGGCGGAAGCCGCTCCATAACTCCCTCCATAAGGTTTTCTTTCGCAACCCTAATAATTTCGCCCGCTGAAGCGAAGATTTAATTGCGGCCACATGTGGATCACAGCCTTTGGAGGAAGCCATGAAGCACATCATCGATCTCGACCGTTTCCCTCTCGACCGTCCCGGCAGCGACGAATGGAACGCCCTCGTGGCTAAGTCGCGAGAGGCGCTTGTCGCGAATGGCATGTTCGATCTCGAGGGGTTTCTGCTGCCCGGTGTTGCCGAGCGGGCGGCAGCGGAGATCAAGCCCGCCATGGACAGCCGCTCCCACGAGCATCGTCGGGTGCACAACATCTATTTCAAGCCGCAGATTCCTGAACTGCCGGCCGACCACCCGGCGCTGCGCAAGGTTGAAACCGTCAGTCACACGCTGTGCGCCGACCAGATGCCCGAAAGCATCGTGCTCGCAATCTACGAATATGCGCCACTCGCGACTTTCCTGGCGGCAACGATGGATAAGCAGGCGCTCTATGTGATGGACGATCCGCTGGCGCGCGCCAATGTGATGGCCTACCGCGCGGGCGAGGCTCTGAACTGGCACTTCGACCGATCGGAATTCACCACCACACTGCTGTTGCAGGCGCCCGACGAAGGCGGCGCCTTCGAATACCGAACCGACCTGCGCTCCGACACCGACCCGAACTATCCCGGCGTCGCCCAATTGCTCGAAGGTCGCGATTCTCTCGTCAAGACTACGCGCCTCAAGCCGGGAACACTGAACATCTTCAGGGGCAAGAACACGGCGCACCGGGTTACGCCGGTAGCGGGTGACCGCGAGCGCATTATCGCGGTCTTCTCCTACTACGAACGGCAGGGTGTGATGTTCAGTCCGGAGGAGAGGTTCGGCTTCTACGGCCGAGCAGCGTGAGCGGGCACTCCCGCCCAGGCGTTGCCATCGCGGTTCACTCAAGGAGGCAAGCATGACGTTTCTCAGGCGCAACGGGTCGCCGGTTCCCGCTTCTGTGGAGCGGCTGGCACAGGCTGCACGCGAGGGGCGATACGACCGCCGTGAGTTTCTGGCGATCGCGAGCGCGATCGGTGCGTCGACTGCCGTGGCCTATGCCATGCTCGGTATCTCGGTTCCGGCCATGGCGCAGGAGGCACCGACTCCGAAGAAAGGCGGAACGCTGAAAATCGCGATGTTCGTCAAACCACTCAAGGATCCCCGCTTGTTCGATTGGTCGGAAATGTCGAATGTCGCCCGGCAGGTCGTCGAACCGCTGGTCAGGTATACGCGGCAGGCGACCTTCGAGCCGATATTGCTGGAAAGCTGGGAAACCAACGACGACGCCACCGAATATGTCCTGCACGTCCGCAAGGGCGTGACCTGGAACAATGGTGACGCTTTCAATGCCGACGACGTGATCTTCAATATTCGTCGATGGTGCGACAGCAAGGTCGAAGGTAATTCCATGACCACGCATATGGCGTCCCTGATCGATGCGGACACCGGCAAGGCGAGGGAAGGTGCTGTCGAAAAGGTGGATGATCACACGATCAAGCTGCGGCTCGGCGCGCCTGACATCTCCATCATACCGGGTATGGCCGAATATCCGGCGCTTCTGGTGCATCCGACATTCGACGAAACGGGCGCGGACCTGGTCAAGAACCCGATCGGCACCGGCGCATTCGAACTGGTCAGCTACGATGTCGGGCAGCGCGCGGTGCTGAAGCGTCGGGTGAACGGGGCGTGGTGGGGTGGCGAAGCATTTCTGGACGGGGTCGAATTCATCGACTACGGCACCGATCCATCAGCGATGGCAAGTGCATTCGAGTCCGGCGAGGTGCAGGCCAACTACGAGACGACAGGTGATTTTGTCTCGGTTCTCGACGACATGCGCCTGGTAAGGTCCGAGGCGATCACCGCCGGAACCATCGTGGCGCGGATCAATCTTGCCAACAAGCCGTATGACGACCCGCGCGTGCGCAACGCACTGCAACTGGCGGTCGACAACGATGCTGTGTTGAAGCTCGGCTATGGCGGTCGTGGAACGCCTGCCGAAAACCATCATGTCTGCCCCATCCACCCCGAATACGCCAAACTGCCTCCGATCGGCCGTGATCTCGACCGGGCCAAGACACTGATGGCTGAGGCCGGCCAACTCGACTTCGGGCACGAGATCGTCACGGTCGACGAGGAATGGGAAAAGAACACGGGCGACGCGATCGCGGCTCAGCTGCGCGAGGCCGGCTTCAAGGTGAAGCGAACTGTTCTGCCGGGCTCGACCTACTGGAACGACTGGACGAAATTCCCCTATTCGCTCACCAACTGGGCGATGCGGCCCTTGGGTGTCCAGGTTCTGAGCCTCGCCTACAAGTCTGGGGGCGCCTGGAATGAGACTGCTTTCGCCGACAAGGTGTTCGATGCCAGGCTGACAGAAGCGCTGGCAATACCGGATCCGGACAAACGCAGGGTGGTGATGGCCGACATCGAGGCCATCCTGCAGTCGTCCGGTATCATGATCCAGCCATTCTGGCGCAGCCTGTTCAACCACACCGCGCCTCAGGTCAAGGGCATGGAGATGCACCCGACCTTCTGCATGTTCCTGGAGACGGTCTGGCTTGACGACTAACATGCGACGATGGTCCCCGAGGGCGATCGTCACGATTTGCGCCAAGCGGATAGCGATGAGGCGCGCTACCACAACCGTTGAGCGTGCGTGCTCCAAGTCTCGGGAAAATTGCTCTAATGTCCCTGTGGAAAAGGCGATCCGCCAGCAGGCACGCCAGGCGCCATCGATAAATGGAACCTCGATGTCCTGCAGAGCTTTCGCGTCCAGCGGAACCAGGGAGACTGATGATGGAACCGAGCATCAAGAAGTTCTTCGAACGCTACGCAGGCTTTTTCAACCAGTCACTCGCCGGCAACATCGATGAGGATGAACTGGCGGCGCTCTACGCTCCTCAATTCATCGCGGCATCGCCGCGCGGGGTGATGACCGGCAGGAACGACGACCAGCTCAAGCGGACTCTGGCGCACGGCTACGCGCACTATCGGGAGATCGGCACGAAGGCGATGCGGATACGCGATATCCGTGTCACCCCCATCGATGAGCACCATTCAATCGCCCATGTCGCCTGGGCGGCAACCTATACCCGCAAGGATCAGCCGGACCTGTCGATCGATTTCGAAGTGCACTACCTCATGCAGACGCTGGACGGCCAGCCGAAGGTCTTCGGCTGGGTCGCGGGCGACGAGCAGGAACTTCTGAAGAAGCACGGCATCGGCTGAAGCCAGCATTTGCCATCGGCAATTCGATGAACGAAATCCGCGCGCCGTGCGTTCTGTCTTCCATGGAACGGACGATGATCGGGTTCGAGAGCTGCAGGGTCGAGACGGCGCAGGGCGGCGTGTTCGTGCATCAGGGCGGATCGGGGCCGGCACTGCTCCTGCTGCATGGTTTCCCTGAGACGAGCCTGATGTGGCGCGACATCGGTCCGACGCTCGCACGGGATTTCACCGTCATTGCCGCCGATCTGCCGGGTTATGGCGCCAGCGATTGCCCGTCTGCTGCCCAAGGACATGCAACCATGTCGAAACGCGCCATGGCGGCGACGCTCATCGAGGCGATGGCGGCACTCGGGCATCACCGCTTTGCGATGGCGGGTCATGACCGTGGCGGCCGGGTTGCCTATCGTGCCGCGCTCGACCATCCCGATGCGGTGGCCAAGGTGGCGGTGCTCGACATCATCCCCACTTTCGAAGTCTGGGACCGCGCGGATGCGCGCCTTGCCCTGGCGTTCTGGCCGTTCTCGCTGCTGGCGCAGCAGGCGCCGCTGCCCGAGCGGCTGATCGCCGCCGCACCGGAGGCGGTCGTCGACAATGCGCTGGACGAATGGGGATCGCCGCCCGGTGTTTTCCCGCGTGCCGTGCGGGACGCCTATATCGCCGCGCTGCGCGATCCGGCGCATATCCACGCGATCTGCGAGGAATATCGCGCCGCCGCCACCGTCGACCGGGAGCACGACCGGGCCGATCTGGATGCGGGACGGCGGATCGCTTGTCCGCTGCTGGCGCTGTGGAACGCGCATGGCGGCCTAGCGAGCTGGTATGAAGAGGCCGGGGGACCGCTGGGCATATGGAACCGCTGGGCGAAAGACGCGCGCGGCGAGCCTGTCGATGGCGGCCACTTCTTTCCGGAGGAGAAGCCGGAAGCGATCGCCCGCCTGCTGCGAGGCTTTTTCGAGCAGGCTTGATTCGAGGGATCAGCCGAGGTCGAAAGGGCTGACGGCTTACTCCGCCGTGAACGAATACGTCGCCCCGACGCCGAAGGTGAACTGGTTGCGCGAGCCGAGATCCTTGACGATCGGGCTGTCGGCGGCGTCGCCGACCATATAGTCGAAGCGCTGGTAGAGGGTGGTCGTCCATTCCTTCGACCATACATAGCTCTGCGCCGCCGAAAGGCCGACACTGACGAGACCGCCCTTGGGATCGAAAGCAGCCACGGTGCCGTTGCGCAGCGCCGCTTCCGGCGAGACGCCATATTTGAGATTCATGACATTGTCGTCGGCCAGCACCAGGCGTGGGCCGCCAGACAGCGTCAGCTGGCCGTAGTTCTGCACATAATCGGCCATCAGGTCGGCGCTGAAGCCGTCATTGGAACGCAGCCCGTGGCGCAGTTCTCCACGCAGCCGCAACTGATCCTCGATCGGCCAGAATTCGGCGAAGACACCGGCTTCCACCGTCCAGGGGTAGGTATCGAGCCCTTCCAGGCGGCCGCCTTCGCTGGAGCGGCCGGGGCGCAGGCTGGCGACCGGGCCGATGGCGAAACGCTTGCCGGTGAAGAAGGTGATGTCGAAATTGTCGTCGGGTGCGGAGAAGGTCTGCGGCTCCGAGGCGCGGCGGAACGAGATCGAAGGCATGCCGCCGAGGCCATAGCGCGATGAGCCATCCCATTTCGGGCTCACCGTCATCATGCCGCCGACGCTGATGATCCAGGGGTCGTTGGAGGCAACCGGCTGTTCGCTGACGTTATCGGCAGCCTGTGCGGAAACCGGCGAGGCAACGCCAATGGCGGCTGCCAGCAAAGCCGAATTGAACAGACCGCTGCCTTCGCGGCCGGGTCGGGAGAACCAACGCAAAACGAACCTCACTTCGCTGTCTTGGCGATCTTGATACCAAGTTTTTTGACCCGATGCCAAAGACTTCGTTCCGCAATACCCAGCCGCTCGGCTGCCTTCACCTGCACGCCGTCGCTCTCCTGCAGGGCGGCGAGGATGAAATCGCGCTCGATGCGTTCCATCTCGCTATCGAGATCGGATGGCACGGCAGGGGTCGTCGCTGCCTGCCGTTTCGCACGCGTGACATAACCCGGCAGATCCTGCGGGGTGATCACGTTGCGGGATGCCACGATGGTTGCCCGCTCAATGGCGTTCTGCAGTTCACGGATGTTGCCGGGCCATTGATAGGCAGAAAGAGCCGCCTCGGCTTCGGGCGCAAAGCCCGGGATCTTCTTGGTCATTTCGGTAGCGAAATGATTGAGGAAATGGCAGGCGATCGGCAGAATGTCTTCCTTGCGTTCGCGCAGCGCCGGCACGCGGATCGGATAGACGGCCAGCCGGTAATAAAGGTCCTCGCGAAAATCGCCTTCGTCCATCGCCGCTTCGAGGTCGCGATGCGTGGCGGCGATGATGCGGACATCCACCTTGACGCTGCGGTCGGAGCCGACCGGCTCGAAGGTCTGGTCCTGCAGCGCCCTCAGCAGCTTGGGCTGCAGCGAGGCGGGCAGGTCGCCGATTTCATCCAGGAACAACGTGCCGCCATTGGCGGTCACGAAACGGCCGTCGCGCGCGGCAACGGCGCCGGTGAAGGCGCCCTTGGCGTGACCGAACAATTCGCTTTCCAGGAGGTGTTCGGGGATCGCCGAGCAATTGATGGCGATGAAGGGGCTGTCCCGCCTCGGGCTGTTGAAATGGATTGCACGGGCGACCAGTTCCTTGCCGGTTCCGCTCTCGCCCTGGATCAGCACGGTGGCGCGGCTTGCGCAGACTTCCGCGATCTGCCGCAGCACCTCCGCGAAGGCCGGACTGGAACCGATCAGATTGCCGAAACTGTATCGGTCTTCCAGTTCCGCGCGCAGGCGGCGGTTTTCGTTGACCATCTGCGTCAGCCGCAGCGCCCGCCTGGCGGTCGCGATGACGTCATCGATCTCGAAGGGTTTCGAGATGTAGTCGAAGGCGCCTTCCTTCACCAGGGCGACCGCGTCGCGCAGCGATGCGTAGGCCGTCATCACCACCACGGGCAGGTCGGGGCGTTTGCTGCGCAATTCCTGCAGAAGGTCGCGGCCGTTGCGGCCGGGCATCCTGAGGTCGGTGATCACCAGCCCGAAATCGCCATTTTCGATCCGCTCCAGCGCGCTGTCGGCGCTGGTCACGAAATCGCTGGAAAGGCCGCCGCCTTCCAGCGCCAACGCCAGCGTCTCGGCAAGGCGAGGCTCGTCGTCAACGACCAGGATCGAACCAGCCTGCACTTCTCATACTCCATGTGGCCTGCGTTGCGCTTTGGGCGAGGCGGATACGGCGTCGAGGGGCGAAGAGCGTATAGGGACATACGGTCGAGCCACCCGACGCCGTAGGCGCCCGCCGAAAGGCAACCCGGAGGGCCGGTTGAAGAAGTCGACAGTGTGCGTCACCGCGCTTGCGCGATGCCCCGCATCGCGCCTGCGCACGGCTCCTACCCTGTCGGCTTCTTGAACCGGCGCAGGCCGCATCGAGTATGAGAAGTGCAGGCTAGCCATCTGCGCCCTTTTTCTGGTTCAACGGCAAACGTATAACGATGCTGGTGCCGCTCTCCAATGCACTGGTGCAGGTGATCGCCCCGCCATGATGTTCGATCACGGACAGCACCTTGGCCAGCCCGAGGCCGGTGCCCTTGGTCTTGGTGGTGAAGAACGGGTCGAACATGCGGTTGACCACGTCGGGTTCCATGCCGATACCGTTGTCGGCGATGGTCAGCACGGCTTCCGACGCCTCGTCATCGGCATGCGCGTTGACTGTCAGCTTGCCGCCATCGGCCAGCGCTTCCATGGCGTTGAGCACGAGGTTGATGATCACCTGGTGTATCTGGTCGCCATCGGCTTCCACCATCAAGCCGCTCGCCACCGTGAGCTCACGGGTGATGCCGCGCTTGTCGAGTTCCGGCGTCATGAAATCGATCGCCCTGTGCACGATCTCATCCAGCGCGAGGATACGCATGGTCGGCCGGTTCGGCCGCACATAGTCGAGCACCTCGGTGACCAGCCGGTCGATGCGGTTGACCTCGTCGAGGATGAACCCCAGCAGCCGTTCGTCTGGCTGGGTGAGATAGCTGCGCTGGGCCACCACCTGGCTCGACGTCTTGATGATGCCGAGGGGATTGCGGATCTCATGCGCGATGACGGCCGCCGCCTCGCCGAGTGCCGCCAGTTGCTCGCGCCGCCGCATCTCGCCTTCCATCTGCCGCAGCCGCTCCAGCTGGCGCGTCATGACGTTGAAGCCGCTCGCCACTTCGGCGAATTCCGGACCGTCGCCTTCGGACAGTTGCAGGCGGTAGTTGCCGGAAGCGACCTCGCGCAGGCCGCGCTTCAGGCTCTGCAGCGGTCCGGTCAGACGACGGGCCAGAACGATGCCGACGGTGATGGAAAGGCTGGAGGCAATCAGCGCCAGGATGGTGAACAGCCGCCAGTCGATCAGTTGCTCGAACACCGGCCGACGCGCGGCAAGGCCGAAGGTGACGATGCCGACCAGGCGGCCGGCATCGTCGCGAATGGCGCCGTAGCCGGTGGCCAGGCCGCCGCTGCCCTTGTCCGGCACCACGGTGTAGCTGTCACCCCTGTTCAGGATGGCCAGAACGTCGTCGGATACCGTCAGCGGATCGCCACGTCCTTCGCGCACGAGCGGGATCAGCGTGTTTCCCTGCAGGCGATAGGCATGGATGATGATCGCCGTCTTGGCGCGGGGTGCGGCGAAGAAGGAATCGTCGAGCTGGTTGGCGACCAGAACGTGCAGCACCTGCCCGTCGCGTTCGAACAGCCGTGCCGCGCCGACAACCAGCGCCGGCCGGTCGTCCTTGCTTGCGGTGAAGACCGAACGCGTCGAACTGCGCGGCAGCGGCATATCAAGCGTGGCGCTGCCATAACGGTAGAGCGTGTTTCCATTGTCGTCGTAGATCAGCACCAGATCATAGCCGACGGTGGAAAGCAGGTCCGAATAGACGCGCAGCGAGGTGGAGTTTTCGTTGACCTCGCCGGTCAGCGGGCCGCCATGCGCCGGCAGCGAGGCAGCAAGGATCGATGCGGCGCGGTCGGCCTCGTCCTCGCTGCTCATCGTTTCGCTGACCAGGAAGTCGGCGGCACGGCCCAGCCAGCGTTCGACATTATGCTTGAAGCTGGATGAGATCAGCACCGCCGCGACATAGGACGCGATCAGCACGGGCGGCACGGACACCGCCAGGAAGGCAAGCACCAGGCGCCAGCGCAGGGTCAGCCCGTTGAACACGACGCCTCCTGTTGTGGTCGCGGTTTCATTGCTGTGCCGCCGGGGAGCAGCGCTGCGCGGCCGGCAGGGCGTATCGTTTCCAGGTGAAGGTCTGGCCGAATGCCTTGACGCCGAGATAGCCGGTAACGGTCAGCTTGTCGGAGCCAGCCAGCTTCAGCGCCGCGTCATAGGTGTCGCCCTCCTCGGGATCGTAGATCTTACCGCCGTCCCAGCCGCCCGACTTGTCTGGGCTGAGCCCGCTCAGCACCGCAAGGCCGCAGATCGGCCGCTTGCGCAGCTTGCTGTTGGGGTTGTTCTGGTCGGTCAGCGCAGCACCCTTGTCGTCTGTCGGCGTCTTCAGCCAGACGATGTGACCGCACAGCTTGCCGTCGCAAGGGGCGATCTCGACTACGCCCTGGCCGTCATGGGTGAGCCAGGTTGTCGTGATGTCACCCTGTGCTGCATGCACGCTTGCCGTGAGCAGCAGCCCAGCCAGGCAGGCGAGCGTCCGCACCAGTTGGTGGGGAACAGGGTTCGTCATTCCGGTTTTCCTCGGCCGATCAGCAGGACGCCGGAGATGATAAGCGCAATGCCCGCTGTCTGCGGCCAGGAGAGATGTTCGCCGAACAAAAGCATGCCCGCCGCCGGCACGGTGACATAGGTGAGCGCTGAAAGCGGAAAGGCGCGGCCGAGGTCCATGCGCGCCAATATCAGCATCCACAGGACGAAAGTAAGGGCATAGAAGAATACCGCCAGCCAGAGCGCCGGCGTCGTCAGCGCCGCCAGCACCCAGACGATGTCGAGCGCGCCGGCGCCGATGCGTTCGCTCGCCCATTTGAAGGCGATCTGCGTTGCCGTGTCGACGACGACGAAGCCCGCGATAATGCCGCGCAGGCCGGAAGTGCTTGTGGCCGACATGGTCATTGTTCACCCGCCTTGGTCCTAGCGCGTGCCTCGCGCAGGTCTGGATCCCAGCGGTCGAGCGCCAGCCAGGGCGCGATTGCCGCGAGGCCGCGGTTGAGCAACCCGTTCGTGTGCTTGGCGAAGATGGCCGAAGGCACCAGCCGGCTGCCCATGCGCAGCTTGGAGGCATAGGCGGTCTGGCCGGTCTGCAAAAGCGGCCTTCCGATCTCCCTGCAGAACCGCAGATTCTCCATCCAGCTCACCACATAGAGATTGTGCTCGCGCGCCAGCGGGTAGGCCATGCCGAGGAACTTGTCGATCACGCGGTCGGCACCGACGAGCAGCAGGTTGAACGCGGCCAGCCTGTCGCCGATCCAATAGAGCTGGAACACTGCGTCCTTGCCGAGACGCTGCGCGATTTCCGCGAAGTAGGAACGCGGCAATTCCTCGAAATCGCCATAGCGCAACTTGCTGTTCTCCTGCGTCGAGCGATAGAGCGCGGCGATTTCGTCCTCCAGCCCGGCGATGTCGTTGCGCCGTTCGATGCGGACGGCGTTCCGGCTTTTCAGCTTGCGCCTGATGTCCTTGCGCGTGGCATTCGAAAGCCGCGCCAGATAGGCGTCTTCACTGTCGCCGGCATCGGCTACGGCCACCGGCAGGCTGGCCAGCCGCGTGAAGCCCTTGGCGGCAAGCAGATTGCCGACCAGCATCTCGTCCTCGGGCGCGACATCCTTGAACACGATGACAGCCGCTTTACACCTACGCGCTTCCCTCTCCACTGCATCGATCAGCGTGGCATGCGCCGTGGTGCTTTCGCTGGTCGAAAGCCAGTCGCGGCGCACGAAATGGCAATGGTCGGCCGTCGGCGAACCGACGCCGAGCAGGTCGAGTGCCAGCAACCCCGGAAACTGGTCGACCAGGCGCCCAGTCCAGGCACCGAGCGTCCCCTGGAATGGGGTGTCGAGCCGGTAGGTCAGCGAAAACAGGGGGGCTGCCATCGCCAGCCCACGGGCATCGTTCACGGTTACGGCCAGCGGCGCGCTACCGTCCGCCGCGGCTGAGACCTCGCAGGCGGCGTGATAGTGGATGCCTTCGGCATCGCTGCAACTCGTCTGAGGCCACGAGGCCGGATCGAGCGAGGACAATCCCGCCACGATCGCGCCTGATATCGGCATCGCGTCAGGCGACGACCTGAAGGCTTCCATGGTCATGCGAACCCGCGCGTTGATGGGACTGTGCCACGCTTTCGACGAAGGCGGCGGCTCTTGCGATGACCAGGCGGCGCTGCCGGTCGAGCGTGACCAGGTGATAGCTGTCGTCGAGCACCAGGGATTCGACCGTGCCGCCGAGATGGCGCTGGAAATACTCCATGTTCGACAGGCTGGCGATGTCGTCCTCGCGGGCATGCACCACCATCGTCGGCTGGCGCAGCTCCGGCAGTTCCGGCTTCAGCGCGTCGACCAACCGCCACAGTTCGCGCAGCGCCAGCGCGGGCGTCGCTTCGAGCCCGGCCGCGGTGGAATCGCCGGAGAACATCGACTGCGCCAGAACCATGCGCAGCCGCTCGTCCTTCAGCCCATAGGGCTCCTGTTCGACAAAACGGTATTTGCGGCCGCTCGGCGTGTTGATGAACAGCTTGAGCAGGAAACGGTACCAGGGGATAGACCAGCCGTCGTACCAGAGCGTCGGCGCGAACATGATGAGGCCGTGCACGCGCTGCGGCTGGCGCGCTGCCAGCATGGCGGCGAGCACGGCGCCCATCGAGAGCCCGCCGACCAGCACCACCCGGCAGCGCTGCTCCAGCGTGGTCAAAGCGTCTTCCGCGCTGGCGTACCAGTCCTTCCAGTTGGTGGCGATCAGGTCAGCTTCCGTGCCGCAATGCCCGGCCAGCATCGGGCACATTACCGTATGGCCGCGCTCGGCGAAATTGCGTGCCACGTTGTTCATCTCGATCGGCGTGCCGCCGAGGCCGTGCAGAAGCAACACGCCGACGTCGCCGCGCGGGAAGAAGATGGTGCGGTCTTTGGATTTCAGTTTCGTGGATGTTTCAACCATCAGATCGTACCTGCGACGAGAATGACGCCTGCCGTGATGAGCAGCGCGCCGAGCCATTGAGAAGGGCCGGTCTCTTCCCCCAGCCAGAGCCGCCCGGCAAGCGTGATGGCGAGGATGTTGAGACTGGCGAGGGGAAAGGCGATGCCGAGCGGCGCAAGCGTCAGTATGCGCACCCAGATGATGAACTCGGCGACATAGATGATGAGCCCGAGGCCGACCCAGCGGTCGGCGAAGAGGGCACGGGCGAAAGGTTGCCAGCGCTGGGCGGAAAATTCCGGCAGCGCGTCGGCTCCGAACTTGAAAGCGATCTGGCCGAACACATCGCAGGCGATCGAGAGCACGAACAGGATGATCAGCTCGGTGCTCATGCCAGCACCTGTTCGAGCCTTGCCACGATGCGGGCGTTGGTCGTGTCGTTGACGGCGGCCATCCCGGCGTCGAATTTCGGCTGGCGCGGATGGTCGAGCCTGGCCAGCGTGTAGCGGAACGGATCGCGGAACTCTGGCCGCGAATAGTCACCGCAGACGTCGACGCCGAGGACGCGCCGGTGCGCGGCCAGCCGTTCGATGGCGTGCAGCACCTGGTCGAGCCGCATGGCGCCCTGGTCCCAGTTGGTCACCGCTTCGCTGGTGGCCAGAACGTCCTTGTCGAAGGTGATCCACAGCGCTTCCGGCCCGAGCCGGGAAATCAGCTCGCCGACGAAGGCCTCCCAGTCTTCGTCTGCGAGGTTGCGCCAGATAAGCCGCTTGGCGAAGCCATCGCCAAAAGTGCTGGCGCCGCCTTTTTCGACTGCCTTGCCGACAAGCTGCGTCGTCGGCACGCGCCAGGCATACATTTCGAGGCGGCCGTCGCGGATCGCCTGGAGGTTGGCCGACTTGATTTGCGGCAGCGTGAGGTCGGTGCTGGTCGGGCCGATGGTGATGACGCGGGTCACATTGCGCCGCTCCAGCGTGCGGTTGACCCAGCCGCCGCAGTTGGACGTTGCGGGGAACGTCACCCAGTCGGGATGATTGTCGAACTGGATCACCGTCACCGGTTCCTCGGTCCGGCCAAGGAACAGGTCAGTGAGGTGATGGAAGTCGCCGGAGCCGTAGAAGATCACCTCGGTCCTGCCATCCCTGCGCGGACCGACCCGCTTGCCGAGTTCGCCGAGCGCATGCCTACTCGCAACGATGCGCAGCCGGGGCGCGAGGTCCCCGGCTGGCACGATGTCGGCTGGTTCGGTCCGGGTGCTGTGGAATCCCTGTCCCGTCACGGCGCCGTCGAGATCGACGATGCGTAGGCGCATACATTCATCCCTCGGCTAGGTGGGTTTTGGTCACGCGGGTGAAGAGCTGGTCGAGCAGCGCGATTGCGAGGTCGATCTCGGCATGGCTGATGGTCAGCGACGGCGCCAGCGTGATGACGTTCTTGAAGTAGCCGCCGATGTCGAGCACCAGGCCATAGGTCTGGCCGTTGTGCACGAGATCGCCCTTCAGCGCCTCGTCCACCATGCGGTCGACCAGCGCCTTGGACGGCGTGTAGCTGTCATGCGGCTCGCAGATCTCGATGCGCAGCGCCAGGCCGAGGCCATCGACTTCGCCGACGATCTTGTGACGGCGCTTCAGCTCTTCAAGGCCGCGCAGGAAATAGGCGCCCTTTTCCGGCACCGTCGTTTCATAGTCGTCCTCGGCCATCATCTTCATGGCTTCGAGCGCGACGGCGGTGCCGAGCGGATTGGCGTTGAAGGTCGAGTGGGTCGAGCCGGGCGGGAAGGCGCCCGGATTGATCAGCTCTTCGCGCGCCCATACGCCGGACAGGGGGTTGAGGCCGTTGGTCAACGCCTTGCCGAAGACGACGACATCGGGATTGACGCCGAAGTGCTCGATCGACCACAGCTTGCCGGTGCGGTAGAAGCCCATCTGGATCTCGTCCACCACCATCAGGATGTTGTGGCGGTCGAGCACCTTCTTCAGTTCGGTGAAGAAGTTCATCGGCGGGACGATATAGCCGCCGGTGCCCTGCAGCGGCTCGACATAGAAGGCCGCATATTCGGCCTCGCCGGCCTTCGGGTCCCACACGCCCTGATATTCGCTTTCGAACAGGCGCTCGAACTGGCGCACGCAATGCAGGCCATATTCTTCCTTGTTCATGCCCTTGGGGGCACGGAAGTGGTAGGGGAATGGCACGAACTGCGCGCGTTCGCCGAAATGGCCGTAGCGGCGGCGATAGCGGTAGGACGAGGTGATGGCCGAGGCGCCCAGCGTGCGGCCATGATAGCCGCCCTCGAAGGCGAACATCAGGCTCTTGCCTTTCGAGGCGTTGCGCACCAGCTTCAGCGAGTCCTCGATCGCCTGGGCGCCGCCGACGTTGAAATGCACGCGGCCCTTGTGGCCGAATTTCTGCTCGGCATCGCGCGCGATCAACGCGGCGAGTTCGATCTTCTCGCGATGCAGATATTGGCTGGCGACCTGGGGCAGCTTGTCGATCTGGCGCTTCAGCGCGTTGTTGAGACGCTGGTTGGCGTAGCCGAAATTGACCGCCGAATACCACATCTGCAGATCGAGGAACGGCGTGCCGGCCGCATCGAACATGTAGGAGCCTTCGCAGCGGTCGAAGATCTTGGGGAAGTCCGTGTAGTGCACGGTGTCGCCATGCGAGCAATATTCTGCTTCGAGCGCGAGCAGATCTGCCTCGCTGAGCTCGAACCCGGAATCGTTGCCGGCATCGAGCCGAAGGGCGGCGTTGGTGGGCATGGATCAGATCCTTGTTACAGAAGAGGGGTGGACTGGACGGCCATGGCGTTGGCCAGCCAGTCGGAGAAGAGCGGCGGCAGGTCGGTGAAGTTGCCGAAGCTGCGGTAGGTGATGCCGTTGGCGCGGCAATGGTCGGCGAGCTTGCCTTTCGCGAACACCATGTCGGCGATGGACGCGGCGCAGAAATCGGAGCGGCCGTCGCCGATCAGCACGCGCAGCGCGCTGTCTGGCGCTCGGTCGAAACTGGCGCATTTGCAGTGCGCGGAGCTGGCGCGGCAGTTTTCGGACGCGTGCGGGCAGCCGAGCTGCCAGTGGTCACCGCCGGCATGGATGAGTTCGTTGGCTAGGACCGGCAGGGCGAGGCCGTAATCCCTGAGCGCGTGGGCAATGACGCGGTCCAGCCCATCGGAGACGATGGTGATGCTGACGCCGCTGGCTTGCAGCGCCTCGGCGAAGGGGGCGAAGCCGGGGTCGATGCGCAGGCAGTTGGCGAAAAGGTCGAGCATGACCGGCTCGACACGCAATAGCTCGACCTGCCGGGACATGCATTCGCGCGAACCGATCGCGCCACGTTCCCAGGCAGCCTCAATGGTGCGCCATGCCGGCTGCGCAAACTGCGAGAGCAAAAGGTCTGTCGTGTCTTCCAGCGAGATCGTGCCATCGAAATCGATGAAGCACTCCACGGGGGGCAGGGGGAGGAGGTCGATCTTGTTCATGCTGCACTGCACCTGCATGCTGCGTGCCAAGTCGAAAAACCGAAGGAAATCAGGAGATGGTGGTTTTCGCTCCGGGATTTCTAGCTACAAAAATTGTAGGAACCTGCCGGGAAGGGGGCAGGCAGTCTGCATTTTTGGAGGGTTGCTGCATCCATTGCTCTGGACCGCTTTGGTATCATCAACGTTCCGGAATGGATCCCCGACACCCTCCGGTCGCCTCGCTCCCTGCGGGGCCGAGGATGACGAGGTGATGGGCGTCCCGCGCCAATCCCCGGCGTTGGCGACGACACCAGCTTTTGCAATGGCGCCAGCGTTTGGGATTGCGCCGGGGCATTGGAAGTTCGTCATTCTCGACCTCGGAAGCGGCTGCAGGGCGCGGCGAGTGTCGGGGATCCATTCCGGAACCGCACAGAATAGGCCTGAACAATTGTCTATCCCGTGAGCGATTGCGCATTCTTCAAAACCCTGCGACAGTAGCAGGGAGACAGTCTCCGTGAAGTGCCCGCAATGAGTGCCCGGTCCGAAACCAGCAATCCCAGGCTTGACGATGCCGCGCGTGCCGGCTGGCTGTATTATGTCGCCGGCAACACGCAGGATCAGATCGCAACGAAGCTCGGCATCTCTCGCCAGACCGCTCAGCGGCTGGTGTCGCTGGCGATGTCCGAAGGGTTGATCAAGGTCCGGGTCGATCATCCCATCGCCAATTGCCTCGATCTTGCTGCCCGGCTGAAATCCCGCTTCGCGCTCGATCTGGTCGAGGTGACGCCGAGCGATCCCGATTCCACCTCCTCGACCATCGGTGTCGCCCAGGCCGCGGCGGTGGAGATCGAGAAGTGGCTGCGCCGGCCTGAGCCGGTCATCATGGCAATCGGCACCGGCCGCACGCTGAAGGCGGCGATCGAACAACTGCCGCCGATGGAGTGCCCGCAGCACAAGGTGGTCTCGCTCACCGGCAACATCTCGCCGGACGGTTCGGCCGCCTTCTACAACGTCATCTTCACCATGGCCGACACCATCAAGGCGCGCAGCTTCCCGATGCCGCTACCGGCGATCGCCTCTTCGCCGGAGGAGCGGAAAATGCTGCACAGCCAGCAGCTTATCCAGCCAACGCTGGCGCTGGCAGCACAGGCCGACATCACCTTTGTCGGCGTCGGCGACCTTGGCCCGCAGGCGCCGCTGCTGGAAGACGGCTTCATCACCGAGGCCGATCTCAAGGCGTTGCAGAAGGCCGGCGCCGTCGGCGAGATCGTCGGCTGGGCCTTCGACCGCGATGGCCGCCTGATCGAGGGCATCACCAATGACCGCGTCGCTTCCGCGCCGCTGCCATCGCGGGAACGCTCGCTGGTGGTGGCGCTGGCCATGGGTGAACGCAAGCTGCCCGGCATCCTCGCCGCAGTGACGCGGCGTCTCGTCAATGGCCTGATCACCGACGAGCGCACCGCCGAGAGCCTGCTGGCGGCGGCAGTCTAGGCGCCAATTCCTTCTTCCCCTTGTGGGAGAAGGTGGCTCGGCAACGGCGGCTTTGCCGCCGGAGCAGCGCCGAGTCGGATGAGGGGTGCTGGAAGAAACGCGACGTTTCAGCCCCTTCATCAAGGTCACATCGGTCGCGTTCCGTCCAACACCCCTCATCCGACCTCGCCAGCGGCGGCTGGGCCGCCGGGCTCGGCCACCTTCGTTCGCAAGGGAGAAGGAGAGTTCGCGAACCCTCGCCGGATTCCGGCTTGACATAAATCTCGAAGAATGAATAATTGCTCACAGCTAAGGCAAATGCTCACTTTGGCTTTTTGGGAGGAATCGATGAACCTGCGCACCCTCGTCCTGGGGCTGTGTTCGGCCAGCGCTTTTGCGTTCGCCGCGCATGCCGAGACGATCACCATCGCCACCGTCAACAATGGCGACATGATCCGCATGCAGAAACTGACGGAGGACTTCACCAAGAAGAACCCCGACATCCAGCTCAACTGGGTCACGCTGGAAGAGAATGTGCTGCGCGAACGCGTCACCACCGACATCGCCACCAAGGGTGGCCAGTATGACGTGATGACCATCGGCACCTATGAGGTGCCGATCTGGGCGAAACAGAACTGGCTGCTGCCGCTGGACAATCTCGGCGACGACTACGACCAGAAGGACATCATCCCCGCGATCGCCGGTGGTCTTTCCGTCGACGGCAAGCTTTACGCCGCGCCCTTCTACGGCGAGAGCTCCTTCGTCATGTACCGCAAGGACCTGATGGAGAAGGCCGGCCTCAAGATGCCCGATGCGCCGACCTGGACCTTCATCAAGGAGGCCGCCGACAAGATGACCGACAAGGCCAACGGCGTGAACGGCGTGTGCCTGCGCGGCAAGGCCGGCTGGGGTGAGAACATGGCATTTCTCACCGCCATGTCGAACTCCTTCGGCGCGCGCTGGTTCGACGAGCAGTGGAACCCGCAGTTCGATCAGCCGGAATGGAAGAACACGCTGCAGTTCTATGTCGACCTGATGAAGGCCGACGGACCGGACGGCGCCTCCTCCAACGGCTTCAACGAGAACCTCGCGCTGTTCCAGCAGGGCAAGTGCGGCATGTGGATCGACGCCACCGTGGCTGCCTCCTTCGTGTCCGATCCGAAGAACTCGAAGGTCGCCGACAAGGTCGGCTATGCGCTGGCGCCGGACAACGGCCTCGGCAGGCGCGGCAACTGGCTATGGGCCTGGTCGCTCGGCATTCCGGCTGGCACGCAGAAGGCGGCGTCGGCCGAGAAGTTTGTCGCCTGGGCAACCGGCAAGGGTTATCTCGACCTCGTGGCTTCGAAGGAAGGCTGGGCCAACGTGCCGCCCGGCACCCGCAGCTCGCTCTACGCCAATCCGGAATATGAGAAGGCGGCACCCTTCGCCAAGATGACGCTGGACTCCATCAATTCCGCCGACCCGACCAAGCCGACGGTCAAGCCGGTGCCTTATGTCGGCGTGCAGTTCGTGGCGATTCCCGAATTCCAGGGCCTCGGCACGACAGTCGGCCAGCTCTTCTCGGCGGCTCTTGCCGGCCAGATGTCGGTGGACGATGCGCTGAAGCAGGCACAGGACGCTGCAAAGGCCGCGATGACCGAAGGCGGTTATATTCAATAAGGGCAGCCTCTGGGCGCCCAACTCACAAGGGCATCCACCGATGCCCAAGGGCTCCTCCCGGTGTCCAAGGCATCTTCTGATGCCAAGGACATCCTGGTGCCTTGGCCGTCCGGGTCTTCCCGGTCCGGGCGGCCACTTTGGAAAAGATGCGGTAATCTGTTCCCTCTCACCCGGCCGTTGCGCGGCCGGGATATCGAAAGGCTACCCGCCGTCACGGCGGCGATAGCCACGTGACGGCTCTTGGGAACTGGTTGGAGGAGACCATGGCAACCAAACAGACCCGTACGCTTGCGCGTTTCATGGCCGCACCCTCGGTGCTGCTCCTGCTGGTATGGATGGCGGTGCCGCTGGCGATCACGCTGTGGTTCTCCTTCCAGCAGTACAACCCGCTGAACCCGATCCGCGACGGCTTCATCGGCTTCTCGAACTACGCGCTGTTCTTCAACAACCCGGCCTTCATCACCGCCATCCTCAACACGTTGATCCTCGTCGTCGCGGTGCTGGCCATCACCATCGTCGGTGGCATATTGCTCGCATTGCTGCTCGATCAGCCGATGTGGGGGCAGGGTTTCGTACGCATCCTGGTCATCTCGCCGTTCTTCGTCATGCCGCCGGTGGCAGCATTGGTGTGGAAGAACATGATCATGCACCCGGGCTATGGTGTGTTCGCCGACATAGCCCGGTTCTTCGGCGCGCAACCGATCGACTGGTTCGCGCAATATCCGCTGTTCTCGATCATCATCATTGTCGCCTGGCAGTGGCTGCCTTTCGCCACGCTGATCCTGCTCACCTCGCTGCAATCGCTGGATGGCGAACAGAAGGAGGCGGCTGAAATGGATGGCGCCGGCATTCTTTCGCGTTTCTGGTACCTGACGCTGCCGCACCTCTCGCGCGCCATGACCGTGGTGGTGCTGATCCAGACGATCTTCCTGCTTTCGGTCTATGCCGAGATCCTCGTCACCACCAATGGCGGGCCGGGCTATGCATCCACCAACCTGCCGTTCCTTGTCTACCAGAAGGCCCTGCTCGAATACAAAATCGGCCAGGCGTCCGCCGGCGGCATCATCGCCGTCATCCTTGCCAACATCGTTGCCTTCTTCGCCATGCGCGCCGTCGGCAAGAACCTGGACAAGTAGGAGGCTGCAATGGCACGCGCCGTCACCAACCGGCACAAGACGATCGCAACCATTGCGGCCTGGGCGGTCGCGCTGGTGATCTTCTTCCCGATCCTCTACACCATCATCACCTCCTTCAAGTCGGAGCAGGAGGCGATCCAGGGCTTCAGCCTGATCCCGTCGGGCACGCTGGAGAGCTATTCGGAAGTCCAGTCGCAGTACAATTACTTCAAGCCGTTCATGAATTCGGTGATCCTGTCGCTGGGCTCGACGGTGCTGGCCCTGCTGGTCGCCATCCCGGCCGCCTGGTCGATGGCGTTTTCGCCCACCAAGCGCACCAAGGATGTGCTGATGTGGATGCTGTCCACCAAGATGATGCCGGCAGTTGCGGTGCTGTTTCCGATCTATCTCATCTTCCGCAATCTCGGCCTGCTCGACAGCCGCATCGGCATGACCGTGATGCTGATGCTGATCAACCTGCCGATCGTCATCTGGATGCTCTACACCTACTTCCGCGAGATTCCGGGCGAGATCCTGGAGGCCGCGCGCATGGACGGCGCCTCCTTGTGGGGTGAGATCTTTTACGTGCTGACGCCGATGGCGGTGCCGGGCATCGCCTCCACCATGCTGCTCAACATCATCCTGGCCTGGAACGAGGCGTTCTGGACCATCCGGCTCACCACCACCAACGCTGCCCCGCTCACCGCCTTCATCTCGTCCTTCTCCAGTCCGCAGGGTCTGTTCTGGGCGAAGCTTTCGGCGGCATCGACGCTGGCCATCGCGCCCATCCTGATCATGGGCTGGTTCAGCCAGAAACAGCTGGTGCGCGGCCTGACTTTCGGTGCCGTGAAATGATGAAGCGCCGGATCGTCAGGAAGCAGCAAAAGGGAGGACAAAATGGGTAAGATCGCTCTCAGGAATGTCTCCAAGTCCTTCGGGACGACGTCGATCATTCCCAACATCGACCTCGACATCGAGGACGGCGAGTTCGTCGTGTTCGTCGGGCCATCCGGCTGCGGCAAGTCCACGCTGCTTCGTCTCATCGCCGGGCTGGAGGACACCAGCGGCGGCACCATCTCCATCGACGGCCGCGACGTCACCGATGAAGCGCCGGCCAAGCGCAAGCTGGCCATGGTGTTCCAATCCTATGCCCTCTATCCGCACATGACGGTGGCGAAGAACATCGCCTTCCCGCTCAAGATGGCCGGCGAAAGCCAGGCGGTGATCGACAAGAAGGTCGGCGATGCCGCCCGCGTACTGAACCTGACCAACTATCTCGACCGCCGCCCCGGCCAGCTTTCCGGCGGCCAGCGCCAGCGTGTCGCCATCGGCCGCGCCATCGTGCGCCAGCCCTCGGCGTTCTTGTTCGACGAACCGTTGTCGAACCTCGATGCGGCACTGCGCGGCACCATGCGCCTCGAGATATCGGAGCTGCACAACCAGCTCAAGACGACGATGATCTACGTGACCCACGACCAGGTCGAGGCCATGACCATGGCCGACAAGATCGTGGTGTTGAATGCCGGCAACATCGAGCAGGTCGGTTCGCCGCTGGACCTCTACCGCAGCCCGAAGAACCTGTTCGTCGCCGGTTTCATCGGCTCGCCGAAGATGAATCTCGTCACCGGCGCGGCCGCCGCCAAGCACAATGCAGCCACCATCGGCATCCGGCCCGAACATCTCAAGATCGCCTCCAACAGCGGCGAATGGCGCGGCAAGGTCGGCGTTGCCGAACATCTCGGCGCCGACACCTTCCTGCATGTGCACACCGATGATGTCGGCACCATCAATGTGCGCGCCGACGGCGAGATCGGGGTTCGCCATGGCGACATCGTCCATCTGACGCCGGACCCGGCCAAGCTGCACCGCTTCGACGCCGACGGAAAGGCGTTGTAATCATGCGCCTGAAAGACAAGTCCGCGCTGATTACCGGTTCGGCGCGCGGCATCGGCCGCGCCTTCGCCGAAGCCTATGTGCGCGAAGGGGCGACGGTGGCGATCGCCGACATCAACCTGAAGGCCGCCGAAAAGACCGCGGCCGAGATCGGGCCGGCTGCCTATGCGGTGCGGCTCGACGTCACCGACCAGGCCTCGATCGATGCCGCGATTGCCGCGGTGGAGAAAAGGGCAGGCGGGCTCGATATCCTCATCAACAACGCCGCTTTGTTCGATGCCGCACCCATCGTCGAGATCAGCCGCGCCAGCTACGACCGGCTGTTTACGGTCAATGTCGCCGGCACGCTGTTCATGCTGCAGGCGGCGGCGAAATCGATGATCGCCAGGGGCAAGGGCGGCAGGATCATCAACATGGCAAGCCAGGCCGGCCGTCGCGGCGAAGCGCTGGTCGCGGTCTACTGCGCCACCAAGGCAGCGGTCATTTCGCTGACCCAATCGGCCGGGCTCGATCTCATCAAGCACGGCATCAACGTCAATGCGATCGCGCCGGGCGTGGTCGACGGCGAGCACTGGGACCATGTCGATTCCCTCTTCGCCAGATATGAGAACCGGCCGCTCGGCGAAAAGAAGAAGCTGGTCGGCGAGAGTGTGCCTTACGGGCGCATGGGCCGCGCGGAAGACCTGACCGGCATGGCGGTGTTCCTGGCCAGCAGCGAGGCCGAATACATCGTCGCCCAGACCTACAACGTCGATGGCGGTCAGTGGATGAGTTGAATACAGCATCTTCTCCCCGTTCACGGGGGGAGGATGCCGGCAGGCAGGTGAGGGGCTGCGCCGTCCTGGCAAAAGTTGGCACCGCCCCTCATCCGACCCTTCGGGCCACCTTCTCCCCGTGAACGGGGAGAAGGAAAGGTCTCTACGAAAGGCGTTTTGACATGACGACAAAACTCTCGCTCGCCAATCTGGACAAGCTGCCCGCGAAGGTGGCCACCCCCGCTTACAGGCGCGAAAGCCTCAAGGCCGGCATCGTGCATTTCGGCGTGGGCAACTTCCACCGCGCGCACCAGGCCGTCTATCTCGATGATCTCTTCAATACGGGTGAAGGCCATGACTGGGCGCTGATCGGCGCCGGGGTGTTCGAGGGCGAGAAGGCCGGTCGCGCCAGGCTGGCCGAGCAGGACTGGCTGACCACCGTGGTCGAGCAGGACGAAGGCCATATGGTCGCCCATGTGACGGGCGCGATGATCGACTTCCTGGTGCCCGGCGAGACGGCCGCGATCATCGACAGGCTGGCCGATCCTGCGATCCGCATCGTCTCGCTGACCATCACCGAAGGCGGCTATTTCATCGACCCGGCCTCGGGTTATTTCAACCCCGAACACCCCGACATCATCGCCGATGCCAATGACCCGGAACGCCCGAAGACGGTGTTCGGCCTGATCCTTGCCGGGCTGGTCCGCCGGCGCGACGCACGCGTCCGGCCGTTCACGGTGATGTCCTGCGACAACATCCCCCACAATGGCCGCGTCACCTCCGATGGCGTGATCGGCCTTGCCCGCCTGTTTGACCGCGACCTCGCCGAATGGGTCGCCGGCAACGTCGCCTTTCCGAACGGCATGGTCGACCGCATCACGCCGGCCACCACCGATCGCGAACGCGGCATATTGGCGACGGATTTCGGCGTCGACGACAACTGGCCGGTGTTCTGCGAGCCGTTCCGGCAATGGGTGCTGGAGGACAATTTTCCGGCCGGCCGCCCGGCGCTGGAAAAGGTCGGCGTGCAGTTCGTGCCCGACGTGTCGCCCTATGAGCTGATGAAGATCCGCATCCTCAATGGCGGCCATGCCGCCATCGCCTATCCGGCCGGGCTGATGGACATCCATTTCGTGCATGAGGCGATGCAGGAACCGCTGGTGCGTGGTTTCCTCGCCAGGCTCGAGCATGACGAGATCATCCCGACCGTGCCGCCGGTGCCGGACACCGACCTCGAGGACTATTACCAGCTGATCGAGCGCCGCTTCTCCAACCCCAAGATCGGCGACACGGTGCGCCGGCTTTGTCTCGACGGTTCCAACCGTCAGCCGAAATTCATCATCCCCACCATCGCCGCCCGCCTGAAAACCGGCGCCGGCGTCGCGGGCCTGGCGCTCGAATCCGCCTTCTGGTGCCGATACTGCTTCGGCACCACCGATTCCGGCGCGGTCATCGAGCCCAACGATCCCAGCTGGGAGCGCATGCAGGCGACAGCGCGCGCCGCCAAGGCCGACCCGTCGTCCTGGCTGGCGATGGAAGACATCTATGGCGAAGTCGGCCATTCACCGGCCTTTGCGGCTGCCTTCTCGCACGCCCTGAAAACGATCTGGGAGGTGGGGGCGCGCGAGACGCTGACGCGTTATCTGGCTGGGAAACTCTGAACCTGTCGTCCACGTGATCGAGGCGGTAGCGCGGGGCAAAACGCGCATATAGAGTGCGCGTCATGCTGCGCGCCGATGCTTCCTTTCTGACCTCTTTGCCACAGCCGGAACGGGCCTGTGGGTCCTTGGAAACATTGGCCCCGACGGCCACGCGACGGGTCCAGTCGCGCTGATGGCGCCGGTGCTCGCCGCCATCGATGTCGGCACCGGCAGCGCGCGCGCCGGCCTGTTCGATCGCGACGGCCAATTGCTCGCCCGCGCCGAGCGGCCGATCGCCATGAACCAGGCCAGTGCCGGCCACTACGAGCAGGACTCGGAAAACATCTGGGCCGCCGCCTGCGAGGCGATGCGTGCCGCCCGGCAGGCTGCCGGCGTGGCGGCGGAAGATGTCATCGGCATCTCCTTCGACGCCACCTGTTCCAACGTGTTCCGTGGCCGCAACGGCGAACAGGTCGGCGTCTCGAAGAAAGGCGGCGAACGCTGGGACACCATCGTCTGGATGGACCATCGCGCCTTGGCCGAGGCCGACGAATGCACGGCCACCGGTCACCGCGTGCTCGACCACGTCGGCGGCGTCATGTCGCCGGAGATGGCGACGCCCAAGCTGATGTGGGTGAAGCGGCATCTGCCGGATGCCTGGGCGCGCACCGGCCAGCTTTTCGACCTTGCGGATTTCCTCACCTTCAAGGCCTGCGGCTCGCTTGCCCGCTCGCAGTGCACGCTCACCGCCAAATGGACCTTTCTTGCCCATGAAGAAGCCGGCTGGCGTCCGGATTTCTTCGAGGCTGTGGGCCTGGCCGACATTTTCGAACACGGTTCCCTGCCGGACCGGGCCAGCGCGGTCGGCAGCGATCTCGGCCCCTTGACGGAGGAGGCTGCCGCCGCGCTCGGCCTCACGGTGAATTGCCGTGTCGGCGCGGGTCTTATCGATGCCTTCGCCGGCGCGCTCGGCGTCATTGGCGGCCTCAACGATATCGACCGGCATCTCGCGCTGATTGCCGGCACCTCGAGCTGTGTCATGGCGATGTCGGCCGAGCCGTGCGGTTTCGCCGGTGTCTGGGGGCCTTATTTCGGCGCTGCCCTGCCGGGCCTCTGGCTGAGCGAGGGCGGCCAGTCGGCGACGGGGGCACTGCTCGACCACGTCATCCGCTGGCATGGCGGCGAACCCGATGCGGCCACGCACAAGCGCATCGTCGAACGCGTCATGGCCCTGCGTGCCGAGGAGGGGCTGGACCTCGCCTCCCGGCTGCACGTGCTGCCGGATTTTCACGGCAACCGTTCGCCGCTGGCCGACCCGCATGCGCTGGGCGTCATCAGCGGGCTGACGCTGGACTCCTCCTTTGACAGCCTGGCCCGGCTTTACTGGCGCAGCGCCGTGGCGATCGCGCTCGGCGTGCGGCACGTGCTCGAAGCCCTCAACGCCAACGGTTATGTCATCGACACGCTGCACGTTACCGGTGGCCACACCCGCAATCCGCTGCTGATGGAACTCTACGCCGATGCCACCGGCTGCATGGTGCTGGAATCGGAAAGCGGTGATGCCGTGCTGCTCGGCACGGCGATGTCGGCTGCGGCAGCAGCCGGACTTCATCCGAGCCTGGCCGAAGCCTGCGCCGCCATGCGCCAGCCCGGCCGTGAGCGGCGGCCGAACCCGGCTTCACGCAACCGTTTCGACCGCGACTATCGCGTGTTCCTGGAGATGCATCGGCAGCGCCAGGCACTCGACGCGCTGGGTTGAAATGTCAGAACTGTACGTTCCAGAGCTGAGAAGCACCCGGATCGTTCTTCGCAGACCGGTGCCTCAGGACGTGGAAACGCGTCTCGACCTGGGAAGGCACAAGCAGATCGTCGAGGCCTATGGCGGCACATTCGATCCGGTTGCACCCTTCACGCGCAGCCACGCCGAGGCTGCCATCCGTTTCATAACGCAGCAAGACTATGCCTGGGTGATCGACGCGGGACAGTTCATCGGACATGTCCGTCTGCATGGCATCAACATGCAGGACAAGAGAGCTGCCCTGGCCATCGGCATCGACGACCCTTCCTGTCTCGGTAAGGGATACGGTACCGAAGCGATCCGGCTCGTTTTGTCCTATGCCTTTGGCCGCATCTTCCACCGCATCGGCCTCAGGGTGCTGTCGAACAATGCGCGCGCCATCGCCTGTTATCGCAAATGCGGGTTCGTCGAAGAAGGCAGGGAGCGCGAGGCTGCGTTTGTCAACGGCGCATGGCAAGACGACATCATCATGGGACTACTGGATCGGGAGTTCAGCTCATCCTGAACCGAGTGGAGAGACGGAGGCCATGCAGCTTTTGCTGATTACCGGGCCGGCGGGGGTCGGCAAGTCCACGCTCTGCTGGGAGCTGAGTGCACAGCTCGCTGCCGCGCAGGCAACGCACGCGGTTGTCGAAACCGACGAACTCGACAGGGTGTTCCCGCGTCCAACGGTCGAAGAACTTGATCGGGTATGGCCAGGCACAATCGACGTCAGCAGCATCAATCTGGCGGCGATCTGGTCGACATACCGGGCGTTGGGACATACGCGCCTGATCATGTCGGGCGTCATGCAACATCTTGCCTTCGATCGGCGATGGATCCTGGCCGCCATACCCGATGCCGAGATCACCGTCGTGCGCCTCGCTGTCAGCGAACCCGCTTTGCTTGCACGCCTGGCGCAGCGCGAAATCGGCACGGGCGCCCAGGCACAAGCCGAGCGCTCGCTTCGCCAGGCAAGGCGCATGGCCGGTGAAAGCGCTGAAGGCCTGATCGTGGTGCCGACGGACGGCCGGACGCCGGCGGAACTGGCGAGGACCGTTCTTGAGGAAACCGGCTGGCTGAACGGGGAGCCAGACAGCCTTGCCAAAGGAAGCGCCTGAGTGCGGGTGTCACCCGGTCGGCAGCAACTCCCGCTGGCGGCGCGACGGCTGTGTCTGATGCAGATAGACCGCGAACGTGTCCCAGGGTGGCGTGATCGAAAGCTGCCACAGGATGCGGCTGACCTCGCCGCGGTGGATCGCTGAATGCAGGGCGACATGCAGAAGCATTTCGTGCCTGGTCATGCGACCCTTGTCGCCATCGGTGAAGGTGAAGGCGACTGGTTCGTCGAGTTGATCGGCAGCGACCTCAAGCACGAATTGCTGATACCATTTGTCGGTCGCCGTCACCGATGTGCGAAGCGCGTCCAGCGTCGGCGTCTCCGTCGTGTTGTCCGATGTGTGGCGATGTTTCGTACCGCTGAGATGCGCTTCGAAGATCTCGGCCACGACGTGATGGTGGCTGATCAGCCGAAGTGCCGTGTGAAGTTCCACCGTTTGCGCTTGCGGGTCGAGCAGCATGAGCTTTTCGAACAAGTCGTTGTTTGCCCAGGCCTGGTAGCCGTAAAGGGTGCGAAGCATCTCACGCATGACCGAAACCTATCCCTGCCGCAAAAATGTGAGTAACGTCTCTATATTTTGGCGAGGGTGCGAAATTGTCTACTCGCATTGCAAGAAGGCAGCCGTCGATGCGCAAGGAACCGCGACAGGCGCGGTCCCGAGCAACGGTGGACGCGATCGTCGAGGCCGGGGCTCGCATTCTGAGCGATCGGGGATGGGCCGGGTTCACCACCAACAAGGTTGCCGAGGCGGCAGGCGTTAGTGTCGGCTCGCTCTACCAGTATTTCCCCGACAAGGTCTCGCTGGTGGGGGCGATCCGTCGCCATCATCTGGACGACAGCCTCGCCGCAGTGAGAACCGCCTTGGCGAAACGGCAGCCTCTAGCCGATTTCGCTAAGACGCTGGTGGCCAACATCATCGAGGCCCACAGCATCCATCCTGGCCTGCATCGGGTGCTCCTGGACGAGGCGCCGGGCCTTGAAGCCTACCGCGATCAGAACAGCCAGATCGAACGGCAGTATATTGCTTTCTACGCGGAAGCGGCGGCGGCCTACCGGCCGCATGACAGGGATCCTGCGATGGTCGGCCTTGTCTTGTCGGATGCCATCGATGGCGTAATCCACAACGCGGCTCGTCGCGGCACGCTGCGTGAAGCGCAGGTCCGCGACGAGCTGATCAGGATGATCCGTCTATATCTGGCCGGGTAGACGATCGACGGATCGCCGTTCCGGTTCAGACCAGCTTGATGATGGCAACGCCGGCGAGAAGCAGCACCACACCAACGAGGCGCAGGCCAGACACTGGCCTTTGCGGCAGGCGGAACCAGCCATACCGGTCGACGAAGACACTGGCGACCTGCTGGCCGGCAACGGTGAAGCCTACTGCCGCCGCCGCGCCGATCACTGGGATCGCGGTGAACACGGTGGTGACGTAGATTGCTCCGGCGAAGCCGCCGAGCCAGCCCCACCAGGGCATGGTCTGCACGCCGCCAAGGGTTGGGTTCGGCGTCTTGCGGAAGGCCAGTACCAGCAACATCACCGCGGCCATTGCCAGCGTGGCGACGAAGAACGAGATGGCGCCGACCGCGAAAGGCGCTCCGCCGAGATCGTGCCGCAGCAATGCGTTGACCGCGCCCTGGACCGGCAGCACCGCACCGGCAACGAGCGCCAGCGCGATCCAGCCCAATTTGTCGGCTTTCAGGTTGTCCTTGCCGCCCTGGCCGAAGACGATCATGGCGACGCCGGCAAGCACGACGAGGGTACCGACGGCGGCTCCCGCCTGCAGGCCGGTCTGCGTCACGCCGAGCAGGCCGAAGCTGTCGAGGGCGAGCGAGGCGAGCATCTGGCCGGCGATGAACAGGCCGACCGAGACGACGGCGCCGAGGCGGGGAAAGAGCACGATGGTCGAGACGACATAGATCGCCGAAGCGGTGCCGCCAACCAGGTGCCACCACTCGGCCTGGGGCAGGGCGCCGAGTGCGGCGAGCGTGCCGGTGAACAGGGCAATCAAGAGCAGCAGCCCGGTGCCGACGGTGAGCTGCAGTGTGGTTGCTGCAAATGGCGAGCCGATGGCCTTCGAGAGCTGCGCATTGGCGCCGGCCTGGACGGCGAGCAGACCGCCGGCGAACAGGGACAGGGGTACGAACAAGGTCTCCATGGGAGCCTCCTTTTGAACAGAATGACGAGGGATGTTGGGGTCAGGCGCGGCTGGGCAGCCGAGGTACGACGAGGCCGCGCAGGACAGCGGGCCGTGCGCCGATCGCCATGTACCAGCGGGCCAGGCTGGGCGTCGCGTCGAGCGAAAGTCCGAGCTTGGTGAGCCCGGCATGGATCCAGGGCCAGGTCATCACATCGGCGATCGAATAGGATTCGCCGACGATGTGGGCGTGGCGTGACAGCTGGCTTTCCAGCACACGGAGGACCCGGTTTGCTTCCGCCTCGAAGCGGCCGATGACATAGGGGATCTTCTCCGGCGCGAAAATCTTGTAGTTCCAGAGTTGCCCCAGTGTCGGGCCGACATGCGCGGCCTGGAACAGGGTCCAGCTCTGCACCTGGAAACGTTCGGCGTCCGAGGCCGGCACCAGCACACCGGAGCGTTCGGCGAGATAGTGCAGGATCGCACCGGATTCGAAGATGGTGCGGCCCTTGTCCGGATCGACGATGACCGGGATCTTGTTGTTGGGATTGAGTGCCAGGAACTCCGGCGTCTTCTGTTCGCCGGCTTCGATGTCGACGATCTGGACGTCATAGGGCAGGCCGGTTTCTTCGAGCATGATCGAGGCCTTGTGGCCGTTCGGCGTCTGGTAGGTGTAGAGCTGGATGGGGGTCATCTGGTGGTCTCCTTCGACCGGCCTGTCCGATCGTTGCATCCTAGGTAGACTGTGCTGTGTTGCAGTTCGATCTGTCAGTTCGCTGTCTCGTTCTGCAAAAATGCACATGCCTTGAAATGGCGGATTGCGCAGCGAGGGATGCCCTGGCTACGAGCTCGAGCTGACGACCGCATTCGAGGTCATCGAAAAGGCATTGCGGAAACGCTCGCCTGATGCGCGATCCTGCGTTAGGTTTGTGCAATCATGCACAGCAACTATCGTATCGACTGGGAAGATCTGCGCTTCGTGCTGGCGGTGGCGGAGACGAGTTCGCTCGCCGCTGCGGCGCGTTCGCTCGGCGTCAATCACACCACCGTGTTGCGGCGGGTCGGCGCGTTTGAGCAGAAGCTCGGCGTGCGCCTGTTCGACCGCCTGCCAACCGGCTACACGCTGACGGCCGGCGGCGAGGAACTGCTTGCAGTGTCAAGGCAGATGGCGGAAACCGTCACCGAACTTGAGCGCCGCCTGACCGGACAGGACCTGCGTCTCGAAGGCAGTCTGCGCATCACCACCACCGACACGCTGATGGCTTCCGTGCTGCCGTCGATCCTGGCGGCCTTCCGTGAGCGTCACCCCGGTGTGCTGCTTGAGGTGGCCACGGCGAATGCATTTGCCAATCTCACCCACCGCGACGCCGATGTCGCCGTGCGCCCTGCAATGGATCCGCCCGAGACATTGGTCGGCCGCCGTATCTCAGGCATCGCCTTCGCCATCTATGCCGCTCCTTCCTATCTTCAGGAACGCGGTCTCGAACCGACCGACGATATGGTGGTGACGGACGAACACTGGATCGGCCTCAGCGATGCGCTGGCCGGTTCGAGCGTCGCCAGATGGATGCGCGCCACACTGCCTGGGGCGGCTTCGGTGCTGCGTTGCGACTCGCTGGTCGCGGCTCGCGAGGCAGCGGTTGCCGGCCTCGGCCTTGTCGGTCTGCCATGTTATCTCGGCGAACGGACGCCCGGCCTCGTGCGCATCGGTTCCCCGGTCGCCGAGATGGCAACCGCGCTGTGGATCCTCACCCATGAGGACCTGCGCCGCACAGCCCGCGTCAGCGCCTTCACCGAGTTCGCCGGCCAGGCGCTAGCGAAACACCGCCCGTTGTTCGAGGCAAGCCAGGAGTAGGGCGCGGCGCCCCCATTTCCCTTGCGGGGGACAACCGCGCCGGCACTCGTCATCCCACGCAAAAAGGCCCGCCCAGCCGAAGCTGAGCGGACCTTGATGCCTGATTGCGCTCGCCGACAGCCAAGCGCGGATGGCGCAAGCCTGTCGTGTCGTTATGATCCGACAGTGACGACGAAGTGCTTCGTCACCGGCTCGATGATCTTCCAGGTGCCCTTGAAGTCGGCTTCCACGACAAACGCATCGCCCGGACCGACTTCAACTGGCTCGCCACCGTCCGGAGTGATGATGATGCGGCCGGCGATCATGTGGACGAATTCGTAGTCGGTATAGGTTGCGTGATAGGTGCCTGGGGTCGCCTGCCACGTGCCTGACAGAACCTTGCCGTCCTCAGTGGTGTGCTGGACGGCGGTCTTCATCGTCGGCTTTCCTTCGACCACCACCCAGCCCGGCAAGTCGCTGGCATCGGCGTTTTCCACCTTCCCGAACTTGATAACCGTCTTGCGTGTCATGGCGAGCCTCTCCCAATTGGATTTTGCGGGCAAAGTGCCCAACGTTCGAATATCCGATACATCAATATCAGGCAACTTCGTTTCCTGTCGGTAAGCGAAACTCGGTGCGCTCAGAGGCCCTCGCGAACCATCTGTCCCGGCTCCGGACCAGGGTTTTCATTTCCGGTCATAAACGCGAAAAAGCCCGCCCAGCGTCAGCTGAGCGGGGGACCGTTGGGGCCGGAATGTGACATCGGTCCGCCGAAGCAGTCGCAACGGCAGGCCTCACGTTTCATCGGGCGGATGGCCTGACGAGGCAAGGTCCGGATTCTGATATTTTTCTGAAATTTGCGGTCTTGAGTTGTGGGTAACACCCTGCTGTCTCGCCCTTTATCGTCGCGCGACGACACGGCGGGGCTGGTCGAAATCGAACGGGAACAAAGCGGTGATCGCCTGTTCGATGGCGGCTTCGGTTTCCGGCTGTGCTGCCGTCAGCGGCAGGCGCACTTCCGGGCTCAGCCCAAGCAGGCGGTGCAGCGCGTATTTCACCGGCACCGGGTTGGTTTCATGCTCCAGCGCGGCAATCAGTGGCTCCAGCCGGTGCCGGATCGTACGGGCCGACAGCAGGTCGCCATCGCGGCAGGCACGGTGCATCTCGGCGCAGAGGCCGGGCGCCACATTGGCGGCGACCGAAATCGTGCCGGCGCCGCAGATCGTGTTGAAGGCAAGTGCGGTGGCATCGTGCCCGGAAAACTGCAGGAAGTCCGCTCCGGCAAGCCTGGCGGTGCGCTCGGGCCGGTCGAGGTCGCCGGTGGCATCCTTGATGCCGATGATCGTCGGAAAGGCCGCCAGTCTGCGCACCGTGTCCGGCAGCAGGTCGACGCCGGTGCGCGACGGCACGTTGTAGAGGATGAGCGGGATGGTCGCCGCCTGCGCGATCGCCGCGAAATGGCGGTAGAGACCCTCCTGGCCGGGCTTGTTGTAATAAGGCGTCACGACAAGGGCGGCATCGGCGCCGCAGGCAGCGGCGGCGAGCGTCGCGGCAATCGTCTCATCTGTGTTGTTCGAGCCGGTGCCGGCGATCACCGGGATCTGGCCGGCGACGGTTTCGACGCAGCGGCGCGTTACGGACAGGCGTTCGTCATGCGTCAGCGTCGGCGCTTCGCCGGTGGTGCCGCAGACGACGACGCCGTTTATGCCCTGGTCGATCTGCCAGCGGATCAGGAAATCGAAGGCGGCCATGTCGACCGCGCCTTTGCGGAACGGGGTCGGCAGCGCCGCGATGGCGCCTTTGAAGCGGGTTCTGTCGATGTGCATGGGGTTCTCTTTTGCTGGCCCGGTTTCGGGCCGGCCGGCGGCGAGCCTTGGGGGCGTGGCGCAGCGCCGCCGGCCGGTCCCGTTCAGTTGAAGAGCGAAAGCCGGGCGCCGTCCGGGGCGAGGCTGACGCAGCCGGCCTTGTGATCGCTTTCGGTCTCGGCGAAATGGATCGCCGATGCCCTGTCGGCGAAGACGCCGCCGGTCAGGCCGAGTTCATCGCGGGCGATCCAGCGCCCGTCGCCGTCGCGTCCGACCAGGAAACGGTGGGTCGCGGAAGGAGGCTCCGAAATCAGGGAATCGCGCATCGCCGATCACCCGATGAACTGATGGAAACAGGTAATCACGGCGAAGAAGATCGCGACCACCAGGAAAAGCCGCACGAACATCAGCGGCTCGTCCTGCCTGTTCTGCATGCTACGGGCGACGGCATGGGGCATGCGGTCGTCGTCATCGGGGAGATAATAGCTGTACATGTCTCGTTCCTTTCGCACCGCGCCTTGGAGCGTGTGCAGCCGGGAAGTTAGGAGCCCCGGCATAAGGGTTCGAGAGAGAAGGCGATGGCAAAAAATAAGGATTTCATAAGGGCCGCCGGCAGCGGTCAAGGGGTCGTCCCTCTACGGCGATGACGCCTTACAATGCGGCGACAACCGCCATCAGATTGTCGTTCAGCCTTTTCGCCGCCTTGCGGAAATCGCCAAGCCGTGGCGCCATCTCTGCCCCCAGCCTCACGGCGGCGCCGGCGCCCATGACCTTTTCCAGGCTCTGTTTGTATTCGGGGATCGCAGCCCAGTCGGCCACCGTCGTTTCCATGGCTTCCAGATGATACTGGAAACCATAGGCGTGCTCACCCCAGCGGATCGCCTGTGTCGCGCAGGCGGCATTGCTTGCCAGGATCTCGGCGCCTTCGGGCAGGCGTGCGATTTCGGCACCGTGCCATTGCAGGCAGTCGACCGTCGGCCCGAGCCCTGCAAAGATCGGATCCTTGCGCCCGGCTGCGGTCAGCGCGACCGACGCAAGCCCGACTTCCGGCTTGCCCATCAGGCCGACCGTGCCGCCAAGTGCTGCACCCAGCAGCTGGTGGCCGAGGCAGATGCCGAGATAGGGTCGTCCGAGCTCGGTCACCCAGCGCCGGATCGCCGCCTTCTCGGGCACCAGCCAGGGATGCGCCTCTTCCTGCCAGACATCCATCGGTCCGCCGAACACGGCGAGCAGGTCGAAACCATCGAAGGAAGGGATCGGCTCGCCGATATCGAGCTCGACCGGCACCCATTCATGCCCCTGCTCGGCCCAGAAGTCGCGGAAGATGCCGGGGTGTTCGACATCGACATGCTGGAAGACGAGAATGCGCATGGGTCGCTCCGTCGGTTCGCTCGAGGCGGGATTATTCCATAGGCGGGCAGCGTTGGTTTCCCAATGATCCAGACGTAAGGTTCAGTCATCACAACGCCGTGGCGCGTTCGGTTGTCCGGCGGTTTGTTGACAAGGTCCGGCCGTTTCCGGCAAGAGCTGGAGCAATTCCAGGAAAAGCGTGCAACGGTTTTCCGGTCGGAATTGCGTAGAAACAAAGAGTTAGAGCGTTTCCACGTTTCCGTGAAAATGGAAACGCTCCAGATTCATCGGAACCAGTTCATGACCAATGTCGCCCTGACCGGACTTGCCCGCGATCTCGCCAGGCGCGCCGACGAGGGCAGGCCCGTGCGCATCGGCGTCATCGGCTCCGGCGAAATGGGCACCGACCTGGTCACGCAAGGCATGCTGATGCCGGGCATCGAGGTCTGTGCCATTTCCACCCGACGCCCCCACACGGCGCGCGAAGCGATCCGCATCGCCTATGGCGACGAGGCGATGGCGCGCGAAGCCGAAAACCAGGCGCAGGTCACCGCGGCGATCGAGGCTGGCAGGATCGCCATCACCTCCAACGACATGCTGGTCACCAACCCGCTGGTCGACGTCGTCATCGACGCCACCGGCAAGCCTGGCGTCGCCGCCGATTTCTGCCTGTCGGCGATGGAACACGGCAAACACCTGGTGATGATGAATGTCGAGGCCGACGTCACCATCGGCTGCCTGCTGAAGAAAGAGGCCGACCGGCTCGGCGTCGTCTATTCGCTCGGCGCCGGCGATGAGCCGTCTTCCTGCATGGAACTGATCGAATTCGTATCCGCGCTCGGCTGCACGGTCGTCGCTGCCGGCAAAGGCAAGAACAATCCGCTCAACCATGATGCGGTGCCGGACGACTATCGCGCCGAGGCCGAACGCCGCAACATGAACCCGCGCATGCTGGTCGAGTTCGTCGACGGCTCCAAGACCATGGTCGAGATGTGCGCCATCGCCAACGCCACCGGCCTTGTCCCGGACAGGCCCGGCATGCACGGTCCCGCCGCTAACCGCGACGAACTGGCCAAGGTGCTGATCCCGCGCGCCGATGGCGGCGTGCTGTCGAGGAAAGGCGTGGTCGATTACACCATCGGCAAGGGCGTGGCGCCCGGCGTCTTCGTCATCGTCGAAGCCACGCATCCGCGCGTCATCGAGCGGCTGGACGACCTGCATGTCGGCAAGGGACCGTATTACGGCCTGTTCCGGCCCTATCACCTGACCTCGCTCGAAGTGCCGCTGACGGCAGCCCGCATCATGCTTTACGGCAAGCCCGATATGGTGCCGCTGCCGCGTCCCGTCGCCGAGGTCTGCGCGGTCGCCAAGCGCGACCTCGCCGCCGGTGAGACGTTCGATGCCATCGGCGAGACCTGCTATCGCTCCTGGACGATGGCGGTCGAGGAAGCGCGCGCTGAGCGCGCCGTGCCGGTCGGCCTGCTCGAGGGCGGCAAGGTGTTGAAGCCTGTGAAGAAGGGTGAGCTGCTCACCGCCGACAACGCAGCTCCGGACAGTTCGACGCGGCTTTATGCCTTGCGCAGGCAACAGGACGAGATGCTCTACGGCTGAGTTCCGTTCAGAGCCTCGTCAGTCGTTCGCTCGGCCTGCCAAGCCGCTCGGCGCCCGGGACATCCACGACATCCACGCGGCGCGGGTGCCATGCCACCGCACGCGCGATTTCTGAGATGGCATGCGGGTCTTCCGCGTTCGTGCTGGAATCCAGCAGCACGAGCTGTGACCAATAGGCAGCGGAAACATTCATCACCACGTCCAGCCAGAGGCGGCCGTCATCTGTCTGCACGAGAATCCACTGCCAATCGGCAAGCGCCAGCACCTGTCCCGAGATTTCCGTTTCGTCGACCAGGATCCTGACCGGATCGCCGACCTTCAGTGGTTCGGGTCTTGTCATTCTGCTCCGGAGGTCACTTCCCCAGTTCCACCGAGCGTACCCGCGCCGCCTCGACGGCTTCGGTGACGAGGTCCTTCAGCCGGTCGCCGCCCATCAAGACGCCAAGGGCCGCCGCCGTGGTGCCGTTAGGACTGGTTACCTGCTGGCGCAGCAGGCCAGGCTCTTCGCCGCTTTCGGCCGCGAGCGTGGCGGCGCCATAAACGGTCTGCATGGCAAGCAGCTTCGCTGTCTCTGTGGGCAGGCCAGCCTGTTCGCCCGCGGCGGTCAGGCATTCGATGAAATGGAAGATATAGGCGGGGCCGGAACCGGATACCGCCGTTACCGCATCCATCAGCGCTTCGTCGTCGATCGTTGCGACAGCGCCGCTGGCGGAGAGCAGGTCTGCCACGAAGCTTTTGGCTGCTTCGGAAACCAGGCTGTTGGAGAACAGCACCATCATGCCCTTGCCGATGGCGGCTGGCGTGTTCGGCATGCAGCGCACGATCGGCGTGCGGGCGCCAAGAATGCTCGTGAAGGTGGCGACCGGCGTGCCGGCGGCGACGCTGACGAAGGTCGTCTCTCCATTGCCGAATATAGTGTAGGCCGCCGTCACTTCGCGGATCACCTGCGGCTTGACGGCCAGCACGACAAGCACAGGATTTGTACCTGCAGGAATGTTCGCGGCATCGGCCACCGCTGGGCAGCCCAGGGCTTCCGCACGGGTTCGCAGCGCATCGGCAGGTTCCACCACCAGCACCTCCGCCGCTTTCAGCTTGGCGGATTTCAGCCAGCCGGCCAGCATGGCGTAACCCATATTGCCGCAACCGGCGAGAATAAGCTTGATGGTCATGGAAAGCCTCCCGAAAGCCATTCCATAGACGGTCAAGCGGGGTGGTGGAAGAGCTTGTTGCCTGCCTTCTCCTCCCAAAAGCAGAGATGGAATCGAGCCTCGATCCTCTTAATCATCGCTTCACTGACCCTTGTTAATGCTGGATGCGGAAAGATAATGGGGCTTCTCCTGTCTGCGTCATCGCTAGGTCAGCGATGCCCGTGCCGAAGGCGGGAACGCTTCAGATGTTCGCACTGGCGGCGGTGCGGGCCATGATCAAGCGGCAGGCAGCCGAGAGGCCTGCTATCAGGGACTCCGGCATGGGGTACACAAAATCGATCCTGGGAATTCCGGTGGCGAGTCTCAGCTGGGATGAGGCGTTGTTGTCGCTCACCCAACTGGTGCGCGACAGGCAGTTCACCAAAATCACCTTCCTCAACGCCCACAATGCCAACATCGCCTGCGCGGACGACGGTTTTGCCGCGGCGCTGGGTGATTTCCTGGTTTTACCGGACGGCATCGGTGTCGATATCGCCGCCAAACTGCTCTATGGCGAGAAATTCCCGGCCAATCTCAACGGCACTGATCTCGTGCCGGGGCTACTCAAGGCGATCAAGGAGCCGCTCACCGTCGGCCTGCTCGGCGCTACGCGCGAAAACGCTGAAGGCGCCGGCAAAAGGCTCCGGGAACTGGCACCGCAGCACAAGATCGTCGTCGTTCACGACGGCTTCTTTTCCACTGCGGAAGAGCCCCAGATCATCGAACGACTGGCGGAGCTTCGGCCGGATATCCTGCTGGTTGCCATGGGCGTGCCGCGCCAGGAGTTGTGGATTGCCGGAAATCTCGACCAACGCCACTGCACGCTGCCATTCGCCGTCGGCGCGCTGCTCGATTTCCTGAGCGGTTCGGTGCCGCGCGCGCCGCTGTGGGTACGCAAATCCAGGCTCGAATGGGTGTTTCGGTTTGTGATCGAGCCAGGCCGGCTGTGGCGCCGCTATGTCGTCGGCAACCCGCTTTTCTTATGGCGTGTCATGCGTCAGAAGCTGACGGGCAAGGAAATCCTTGCCGGGGCCAGCCGCTAGCAAGGCCTCGGCCGCGAAAGCGAGGTGCTTGCGCGGCCGCTTGGAAAACGAAGTGGCAGCTTATTTGCCGCAATACTGATCGTTGACGTTGATGCCGGCATTCGCGTCAGGACCCATGCCGGTGTCTGCGCAGGGGCCGTTCGCGCCAGTGGTTACCGGAGCGCCAGGCGCAGTCGGCGACACGCTGTTGATGCTGCCCGTTGTCGTGGTGTCGGTGTTGCCGTGCCACCACGACCAGTCGCCCCATTGGCTATCACTGCCTTGGGCCATTGCGGAGGTCGCCAGTCCTGCAGTGAGAACCGTGGCGACGAGGATCGTCTTGAACATGGGAGGTCTCCGTGCTTGGGGCAATTCCAGCAAAAGTGCGCAGCGGTTTTGCGTCCGGAATTGCGTAAAAAGAACCAGAGCGTTCCCGGTTTCCGCGAAAAGCGGAAACGCTCTAGCGATGCAACTGCGTGGAAACCGCGCACGTGCCGGAAAGTTCGATCACAAGTCTGTGAGGCTGGCCTAATGGGTCGAAAACATGTTCTTTATCAGTGGCTTGGAAAGTGCATGGTGCGACTGTGCCTCCGCTCGCAGGGAGGATCGATAAAAACGGTCCACGGCGTGCGGGTTTCGAGTTTACGGCATGCGACGGCGTTTTGACGGGATTGCAGCGGCCGATTTTCGTGAGAATGTCGCGCCGTCTGTTTTGGCGCGAATGTGATTTGGCTACGGGTGAAGCATGGCTGACGTGATCGACGGAAAGAAGGTGGCCGAGGATGTGGTCGGCAAGGTCAAGGCGCTGACGGCAGCCCTTGCCGGCACCAAGCCGGGCCTCGCAGTGGTCATCGTCGGCGAGGATCCGGCAAGCCAGGTCTATGTCGCCTCGAAGTCCCGCACCGCCAAGGAATGCGGTTTCCATTCCGTGCAGCACACGCTGAAGGCTCAGACAAGTGAGGCCGAACTGCTCGGCATCATTGCCGACCTCAATGCGGATCCGGCCATTCACGGCATCCTGGTGCAATTGCCGCTGCCGGACCACATCGACGCCGGCAAGGTCATCCAGGCCATCGCGCCGGAAAAGGATGTCGACGGCTTCCACTTCATCAATGTCGGCAAGCTCGGCGCCGGCGAGCTTGAAACCGCCTTCGTGCCCTGCACGCCAGCCGGTTCGATGCTGCTGATCGAGCGTGTGCGCGGCAAGGACCTGTCGGGACTGAACGCAGTGGTCGTCGGCCGCTCCAACATCGTCGGCAAGCCGATGGCGAACCTGCTGCTTGCCGCCAATTGCACAGTCACCATCGCGCACAGCCGCACGAAGGATCTGCCAGCACTTGCCCGCACGGCCGACATTCTGGTGGCCGCCGTCGGCCGGCCGGAAATGATCAAGGGCGATTGGGTCAAGCCGGGTGCCACCGTCATCGACGTCGGCATCAACCGCATTCCCGCACCTGAAAAGGGTGAAGGCAAGACGCGCCTCGTCGGCGATGTCGCCTATGCGGAAGCTGCGGCCGTTGCGAGTGCCATCACGCCGGTGCCGGGCGGCGTCGGCCCGATGACGATCGCCATGCTGATGGCCAACACCGTCATTTCCGCCTATCTTGCCGCCGGTCTCGACCGACCATCCTTTTGATCGCTGCCATTAAAAGAGCCGAGCTTTGCCGACGCCTCCTGTTCCTATAGAACGGCCCATCATGACGGACGCCGTTCAAGGCGGCAGGCGCTTCGCCTTCCTGCTGGTCGACAAGTTTCCGATGTTTTCCGTGGCGGCGGCGATCGATGTCGTGCGCTCAGCCAACCGCTTGCTTGGTCATGATTTCTACGGCTGGACCACCGTCTCGCCGGACGGCGATGCCGTTACCGCTTCCAACGACCTGCCGCTGAAGGTCGATTATGCCGTGGCCGACGTGCCGCCGGTCGATATCCTGTTCGTCTGTGCCGCGCTCAACCTGGAATTCCCCGGCAAGTCGAAGGTGCTCGGTGCCCTGCGCGCCTGGGGTCGGCGCGGCGGAGTGCTGGGTGCACTGTCGGTCGGCTCCTATGTTCTGGCCGAAGCCGGTCAGCTCGAGGGTCACCGCTGCACCATCCACTGGGAGAACCGCGCCGGCTTCATGGAGCGTTTCCCGGACATCGAATGCACCGGCAATGTCTTCGAGATCGACCGCAAGCGCTATACCAGCGCCGGCGGCACCACCTCGATCGACCTGATGTTGGAGATCGTGCGCACCGATTTCGGCGCCAACCTTGCCAACGCCGTGGCCAACCAGTTCCAGCACGAGCGCATCCGCTCGGCCGGCGACCGCCAGCGTGTCGGACCGGAGCGCGACCTGACCGGCAAGTCGGAGAAGCTGCGCAAGATCGTCGAGCTGATGGCCGACCATCTCGACGAGCCTTTGTCGGCGGTACAGCTCGCCAAGTCGGCCGGGCTTTCTGTGCGCCAGGTGGAGCGGCTGTTCCTCAGGCATCTCACCGTGACGCCGGGGCGCTACTACATGCGGCTGAGACTCGAGCGCGCCCGCGAATTGCTGCGCCAGACCAATATGCCGATCCTCGACGTGGCGATCGCCACCGGCTTCACCTCGCATTCCTATTTCGCGCAGAGCTACCGACTGCAGTTCGGCCGCCCGCCAAGCGAGGAGCGACGCACGACGTATTGATGCGAGCGTCTCTCAAGTCGCCAGGAAACCGCCATCGGCGGCCAGGACATGCCCGACAATGTAAGCGGATTGGTCGGAGGCGAGCCAGACAACCGCTTCGGCCACGTCCTCGGGCTGGCCCATGCGGCGCAGCGGCAGGCCGGCAGCCACAGCTTCCATGCTTCCGACACCGGCCGCAGCCTTCATCATCATGTCGGTCACCACGCGGCCCGGCGCGACGGCATTGATGCGCACGCCGTGGGGAGCATAGGTCATGGCCGCGGAGCGCATCAGGGAAATCGCGGCCGCTTTGGATGCCGAGTAGAGCGCAAAGCCGGGATTGGGATTGCGGATGCCGCTGACCGAGGTGTTGATGACGATCCTTCCGCTTTGTTGTGCCAGCATGACGGCAAGTTGATGTTTGAGAGACAGGAAGACCGAGCGTACATTGGTGTCGAAGACAGCGTCGAAGACATCGGTGTCCTGCTCTTCCAAGGGTGCGGGCCGTTCCTGGTAGCCCGCATTGTTGAAGGCCGTGTCCAGCTTGCCGAACCGCTCGACAATGGTCTGTATGAGATGCCTGACGTCTTCTTCCCGTGTTACATCCGTGCGAAGAAAAAGGCCTTCGGCACCAGCCGCACGGCAGGCCTGTGCGACAGCTTCTCCTTCTTCATCGCGACGGCCCGCGATAATGACGGCTGCTGCTCCGGATTCCGCCATTCGAAGCGCTGTCGCTCTCCCGATGCCGCTACCGCCTCCGGTGACCAGGCAGATCTGTCCTTCCATCCGGCCCGCTTCTCTCCTGGCGCTGAAATTCGGGGCGTTGGGTGACATGATGATTCCGCTTTGCCGGTTTGGATCCAGAGAATAAAGTTGTATCATACAACTAATAAGACGCAAGGAATCATCGTGGTGAGCGAAAGCGAAACGTCGGAGATCCGGAAGGTACGCGATTCCTCGCGCCGGATCGTGCGGGAACTTGGCTTCATGAAGCCAACCGTGGCGGGTACAGACCTGCCTCCGTCAGCAGTCCATTCGATCATCGAGATCGGCGCCGATGACGGTTTGACGGCAGGTGCGCTGGGGGAAATCCTCAACCTTGAGAAATCGAGTGTCAGCCGGATGCTGCGCAAATTGATCGATGCCGGAGAGATCGAAGAACGGACGAACCCGGGCGATGCCCGTTCGAAGCTCCTGAGGTTGACCGAGCGCGGCAAGGCGACGCTGGCCGCGATCAACCGTTTCGGGCATGGCCAGGTAGCGGCGGCTTTTCTGCATCTGTCCGACGATCAGCGTCAGGTCGTCGTGGCTGGCCTCTCCGCCTATGCGGAGGCACTGCATCGCGCCCGTGCCGGAGAGCGCTAGCGCCTGCGCACTTACCGATTATTTCATCGCCTATTGCAGATTCCCTTCCTCTCGACGAACCGCTATCTTCGCCGCTTCGTCGGATCGAGCCAGGCTCACGAGGGGATACCATGTCAATTTTTGCCAGATGGATCGCGGCTGTCGTGACGGCGCTTTTGTTTGCGGCGCCTGCGCTGGCGGCCGATCGCACCATCATCGTTCTCGATGCGTCCGGCTCGATGTGGGGCCAGATCGATGGCAAGCCGAAGCTGGAGATCGCGCGCCAGTCGCTGCGCACGGTGCTACAGTCGCTTCCCGCAGACAGGGAACTCGGCCTGATGGCTTATGGCCACCGCGAGAAAGGCAGTTGCGAGGACATCGAGCTCGTCGTTCCGCCGGCGGCCGGCACGGCAGGTGCCATCACCGCTGCCGCCGATTCCATGAAATTCCTCGGCAAGACGCCGCTGACTGCGGCCGTTCGCAAGGCGGCCGAGGCGCTGAAATACACCGAAGAGAAGGCAACCGTCGTGCTGATCACCGACGGCCTCGAGACCTGCAATGCCGACCCATGTGCGCTCGGCAAGGAATTGAAGGCGGCGGGTGTCGATTTCACCGCGCATGTCGTCGGGTTCGGCCTGACGGCGGACGAGGGAAGGGGGGTGGCGTGCCTCGCCGAAAACACCGGCGGCAAATATATCCAGGCGACCGACGCGGCCGGCCTTGAGGAAGCGCTCAAGCAGACCGTCGCCGAGAAACCGGCGGCCGAGCCCAAGCCGGCGCCCGCGCCCGAGCCGGAAAAGGTGGAATTCAATCTGGTGCCGGCGCTGACCCTGGCCGAAGGCAGCCCCGACATCACCACGGATATCGGCCAGTCCTGGGTGCTCTACAAGGCGAATGCCGACGGCAGCCGCGGCGATTATGCCTCGACCGACTATGGTGTGTGGAAAGGCAATGCCGAACCTGGCAAATACGTGCTTGTCGCCAAGGTCGGCCATGTCGAACGCGAACAGGCGGTCACGATCGAAGCCGACAAGGTCGCCGCGCCGCGCTATGTGATGGATGCCGGAACGCTGATCGTGCGTGCCCACGCCAGCGAAGGCTCGGAGATCGCCGATGGCGCTGCCATCCAGGTCAAGTATCCCGGTGATGGCACGACCACTTATTACGGGCAGATGAAGGCCGTCTTTCCGGCCGGCGAACAGGAAATCACCGTCAAGGTCGGCGAGGGCACGACGACCGAAAAGGTCACTCTCAAGGCCGGTGAGACGATTGAGAAGGACATTGCCGTCGGCGTCGGCAAGGTGGTGACCAACGCCTTCTACGTGGAAGGCAAGAAGGTGGATTCCGGTGGCCTCGTCGTACGCGTCTTCAAGGCCGAGAAGAACCTCGACGGGCAGCGCGACGATGTCTCGACTTCGTACGGACCGGACCAGAAGTTCGAGCTGCCGCCCGGCAACTACGTCGTCATGGCCAAGATGGACGAGGCGGCCGCCGAAATCCCCTTCACCGTGAAGGTCGGTGAAAAGACCGACGTCAATGTCGTGCTCGATGCGGGTGTGCTGGCGGCCGATGCGAAGGGTGCCAAGGAAATCGAGGTCTACGGCGCCAAGAAGGATATCGAAGGCAAACGGCAGCCCTTCGGCAACTCATATGGCGAGACACATCAGTCGACGCTGCCGGCCGGCGACTATGTCGTGGTGGCGATCCGCGGCGACGATGATGTCAAGACTGAGGTTCCGGTCACGGTGAAAGCCGGCGAACGAGCCGAGGTGACGGTGCCGTAAGTGTCAGGGTCTAACCTTCTCCCCTTGTGGGAGAAGGTGCCTGAGCGGAGCGAAGGCGGATGAGGGGTGCTGGACGGAGTGCTGCTTAGCTGTGGCTAGACACAACGTTTGCCGTTTCTTCCAACACCCCTCATTCGTCTCGGCGCTGGCGCGCCGATCCACCTTCTCCCACAAGGGGAGAAGGAAATGCGTTCACCCAAACGCGCTCGCGCCGTGGTCTGCGCGACCGGCCATCTGGCGGAAGCCGGCGAACAGCTCGCGGCCAAGTCCGAATTCGTGCTCGGACAGGTCGGCGGAGGCTGCGGGCCGCACGGCGAATTCGCCGGCCGGAACCAGCACTTCCAGCGTACCGGCCTCGCCGTCGAGCCTGACGATGTCGCCGTCATGCACGCGAGCGATCGGGCCGTCTTCGAGAGCCTCCGGGGTGACGTGGATGGCAGCCGGCACCTTGCCGGAAGCGCCCGACATGCGACCGTCGGTGACGAGCGCCACGCGCTGGCCGCGGTCCTGCAGGATGCCGAGCACCGTGGTCAGCTTGTGCAGTTCCGGCATGCCATTGGCCTTCGGGCCCTGGAAGCGGATGACGGCGACGAAATCGCCGGTCAGCTCGCCGGCCTTGAAGGCGTCGTTCAGCCCCTGCTGGCTATGGAACACCCTGGCCGGCGCTTCGATGATGCGCCGCTCCGGCTTCACGGCCGAGGTCTTGATGATGGCGTGGCCGAGATTGCCGGCAAGCACCTTGAGGCCGCCGGTCGACTGGAAAGCCTGTTTCACCGGCACCAGCACCTTCTCATCGCCGCTTGCTGCCGGCGCGGCTTCACGCATGACGGAACCATCGGCACCGAGCTTCGCCTCGACCGTGTAAGGACGCAGGCCTTCGCCCCACACCGTCTGCACGTCCTCATGCAGCAGGCCTTCGTCTAGCAGTTCGCGGATCATGAAGCCGAGGCCGCCGGCGGCGTGGAAATGGTTCACATCGGAAAGCCCGTTCGGATAGACACGGGCGAGCAGCGGTACGGCTTCGGAAAGGTCCGAAATGTCCTGCCAGGTCAGCTTGATGCCGGCTGCGGCTGCCATCGCGATCAGGTGGATGGTGTGGTTGGTCGAGCCGCCGGTGGCGTGCAGGCCGACGATGCCGTTGACGAAGGAACGCTCGTCGATCATGCGGCCGACCGGGGTATAGGCATTGCCCATCGCCGTCAGGCTCAGCGCCCGCTTGGTGGCTTCCCGGGTCAGCGCGTCGCGCAGCGGCGTGCCTGGATTGACGAAGGAGGCGCCCGGCGTGTGCAGGCCCATGATCTCCATCAGCATCTGGTTGGAATTGGCCGTGCCGTAGAAGGTGCAGGTGCCTGGGCCGTGATAGGACTTGGACTCGGCCTCGAGCAGTTCAGCGCGGCCGCATTTGCCTTCGGCGTAGAGCTGGCGCACGCGCGCCTTCTCGTCGTTCGGGATGCCGGAGGTCATCGGGCCCGCCGGAATGAAGACGGCGGGAAGATGGCCGAAGGTGAGGGCTGCGATCACCAGGCCGGGTACGATCTTGTCGCAGACTCCGAGATAGACGGCAGCGTCGAACATGTTGTGCGAAAGTCCGATCGCGGCAGCCATGGCAATCACGTCGCGCGAAAACAGCGACAATTCCATGCCGGGCTGGCCCTGGGTGACGCCATCGCACATGGCCGGCACGCCGCCGGCGACCTGGGCGATGCCGCCGGCCTCCGTCGCTGCCTGCTTGATGAGTTGCGGATAGGTCTCGAACGGCTGATGGGCCGACAGCATGTCGTTATAGGAGGTGATGATGCCGAGGTTCGGCACGCGGTCGGCGCCGAGTGCGACCTTTTCCGAAGGGCTGCAGACGGCGAAGCCGTGCGCGAGGTTGCCGCAGGACAGTACTCCGCGATTGGCGGCGCGGCCCGACGCTTCGCCGATGCGACCGAGATAGGTCTCGCGGCTGGCTCGGGAGCGCTCGCGGATGCGGTTGGTGATGGCTTCGATATCGGATCTGGCTGTCATGGCTATCGTCCTTTCGCGAAGGCCTCAGACGGTCCGGCCCTCGCCATTCACAATCAGGGGGCCCAGAAGATCTCGACCGGGCTTGTCGCTGCGTCGATGACGCGGCGGATCGGCAGCGTCGACCCCGGCGCCAGCGCCTTTTCAAGTGTTGCCAGCTTTTCCGCGCCTTCGATGTGCAGGGCGATGAAGCGCGCCCGGCGGATCAGCGAAAGCGTCAGCGTCAGCCGCAGCTCGCCGGCGCTGTCGGCATGGACGGCGGCGACCTCGTCGCGCGATGCCGGATCGAGCAGGTGCTCGAGTTCCTTCGCATCCGGGAAGAACGAGGCGGTGTGGCCGTCATTGCCCATGCCGAGGATGGCCACATCCGGCGGGTTGAAGAAGGTGGTCAGGAAGTGCTCGGCATCCTTCAAATCCGCATCGAGCTCGCCGCTGCCGTAGAGCGGCAGGAAGCGGGCGTTGGCCGCCTTGTTCTGCTTGAGCCTGGCCTTGACCAGCCCGGCATTGGAACGCGGCGAGGTGTCGGGAACATAACGCTCGTCGATCAGGGTCAGGTTGACGCTGTCCCAGGCGATGTCGGTGTTCGACAGCACTTCGAAGAAGCGCGCGGGCGTCGAGCCGCCGGAGACGGCGAGGCTTGCTGCCTGCGTGGCACGGATTTCAGCCGACAGTCTGCCGGCGACGGCTTCGGCAAGAGCGGCGGCCAGGCTTTCCCGATCTGCGAAGTCGTTGCGGCGATAATTCCCGGCCATCGTCAAATGCTCTCGTGCCAGGTGCGACCGTCACGCTCGATCAGCGCGATCGAGGCGGATGGTCCCCAGGTGCCGGCGGTGTAGCCCTGCGCGTCCTGGCGGGCATTTTCCCAGGCGTTCTGGATCGGATCGATCCATTTCCAGGCCGCCTCGACCTCGTCACGGCGCATGAACAGCGTCTGGTTGCCGCGGATGACGTCCATGATCAGGCGTTCATAGGCATCGGGTGCGCGGCCCCTGAACTGCTGCGCGAAGCTCATGTCGAGCGAGATCTGGCGCAGGCGCATGCCGCCCGGGCCCGGATCCTTGATCATGATGTACTGCTTGACGCCTTCGTTTGGCTGCAGGCGGATGACCAGCTGGTTGGCGAAGATCGGCCCGGCATTGTCGCCGTTGAAGATCGAATGCGGGATCGGCTTGAACTCGATGACGATCTCGGAAACGCGCGATGCCAGCCGCTTGCCGGTGCGCAGGTAGAACGGCACGCCGGCCCAGCGCCAGTTGGCGATCTCGGCCTTGATGGCGACGAAGGTCTCGGTGTTGCTCTCGGCGCCGAGTTCCTCGACATAACCCTTCACCGGGCCGCCGGCGGAAGCGCCGGCGCGGTACTGGCCGCGCACGGTCTGCTTCGGTGCCTCGGTGCCGTTGATGCGCTTCAGCGCGCGCAGCACCTTCAGCTTCTCGTCGCGCACGGCGTCCGCATCCATCGAAGAGGGCACCTCCATGGCGACGAGGCAGAGCAACTGCAGCATGTGGTTCTGCACCATGTCGCGCAGCGCACCGGCCTTGTCGTAGTAGGTGACACGGTCTTCCAGGCCGACGGTCTCGGCCACCGTGATCTGCACGTGGTCGATATGGGCCGAGTTCCACAACGGCTCGTAGAGCGCGTTGGCGAAGCGCAGCGCCATCAGGTTCTGCACCGTCTCCTTGCCGAGATAGTGATCGATGCGGAAGATCTGGCTTTCGTCGAAATCGTCGCCGACCAGGTCGTTGAGCGCCTTGGCCGAAGCGAGGTCGCGTCCGATCGGCTTTTCCACGACGATGCGCGAGGTCGGCGTGATCAGCTTGTGCTGCTTGAGCTGGTCTGAGATCGAGCCGAACAGCGACGGCGAAACCGCCATGTAGAAGGCGCGGATCGCCTTGGAATCGCCGATCGCCTTTTTCAATGCGTCGAAGCCGGTGCCGCTGGTGGCATCAGCCGGTACGTAGGAAAGCCGGGCAAGGAAGATGTCCAGTTCCTTGGCGTCGATATCGGCCGCGGCGACATGGCTCTCGATCGCCTTCTTTGCGAAAGCGCGGAATTCGTCGTCGCTCATCTTGGTTCGCGATGTACCGATGATCCTGGTCGGCTCCGAGAACTGATGGTCTCGCTGGCGATAATAGAGTGCCGGCAGGAGCTTGCGTTCCGACAAATCGCCGGTGCCGCCGAAAATGATGAAGTCGAACGGGTCGACGGGGATGATCTGGCTGGTCATGCTTCGTCCGATCTCGCGCTACCTGCGCTCAGCAACCTTCGGGGGTCGGGGGCGTTGGTCATGATGCGCTAACAACACTGCCGCAATGCGACGGGAGCCGATATAATCTAATCGATTTAATTTTTCCAGTGCTATGGTGTCACAGCATCGTGTTGGGCACTGGTCCAGCAAGATTGCTGTTCCTTGCGCAATAGTGCCGCGGCTATCATGTTTGCCGACTAGAGCGTTTCCGTTTTTCACGGAAACGCCCTAGCTATTTGTTTTAACGCAATTCCGGACGGAAAACCGCTACACACTTTTCCTGGAATTGCTCTGGGGCGCATTGGCCGGAAGACCACGGGAGAATTCAGGATGGACGGACATCTTTCGAGCACGGTTGCGGAAGGCCGCAGCTTTCGCCAGATCATCGGCGGCAAGGCGCTTGATGCCGTTTCGGGCCTGCGCATCGATGTCGCCTCTCCTTCGGACGGCCAGGTTTTCGCATCCATCCCGGCCTCAGGCCAGGCCGATGTCGATCTGGCGGTGGCAAGCGCACGCCACGCGTTCGAGGACGGCCCCTGGGCGAAAATGCCAGCGGTGGAACGCGGCCGCTGTCTGACCCGACTGTCCCATCTGGTGGAGAAACACGGCGCCGAACTCGCCGCACTGGAATCACGCGACACCGGCAAGCCGGCACGCCAGGGCAAGGCGGATGTTACCGCCACCATGCGTTATTATGAATTCTACGGCGGCGCCGCCGATAAGATCCATGGCGACACCATTCCCTTCCTGGATGGTTACACTGCACTGACACTGCGCGAGCCGCATGGTGTGGTCGCCGGCATCATTCCATGGAATTACCCCTTGCAGATCCTGGCACGCGTCGCCGGAGCCGCGCTTGCCATGGGCAACACGCTGGTGGTGAAGCCGGCCGAGGATGCCTCGCTGACCGCCATCCGCATGGCCGAGTTGGCGCTGGAAGCTGGTATTCCGGAAGGTGTCTTCAATGTCATCACCGGCTATGGCCGCGAGGCGGGCGCGCTTTTGTCGGGCCATCCCGATGTCGACTACGTCACCTTCACCGGCTCGCCGGCCACCGGCACAGCGATCCAACAGGCGGCGGCGATGAACAATCGCGGCGTGACCATGGAACTCGGCGGCAAGTCGCCGCAACTGGTATTTGCCGATGCGGACCTGGAAAAGGCATTGCCTGTGCTGGTCAACGCCATCATCCAGAACGGCGGGCAGACCTGCTCGGCCGGCAGCCGCGTGCTGGTGGAACGGCCGGTCTATGACGAGGTCGCCGAGGCTCTCGCCGAACGTTTCTCGAAACTGGTCGCCGGTCCGCACGATGCCGATCTCGATCTCGGTGCGCTGATCAATCCGCGTCAGCAGACGCGCGTCGCCGGCATGGTGGCGGATGCCGAGAAGGCCGGCATTCCTGTGCTGGCGCGGGGTTCGATTGCCAAGGATGCGCCGGCCAGCGGTTATTATTTCGCGCCTGCGCTGTTCGGCTCCGTCGATCCCGCTTCCACCATCGCGCAGGAAGAGGTGTTCGGCCCGGTGCTCACTTTGTTTGCCTTCGACAGTGAGGACGAGGCGGTGAAGCTCGCAAACGGCACGGAATTCGGCCTTGTCGCCGGCATCTGGACCAGGGACGGCGCACGCCAACACCGTCTGGCCAAACGCGTGCGCTCCGGCCAGGTGTTCGTCAACGGTTACGGCGCCGGCGGTGGCATCGAGCTGCCTTTCGGTGGGTTCAAGCGTTCCGGCCACGGCCGCGAGAAGGGCTTCGAGGCGCTCTACGACATGTCGGCGACAAAGACGGTCGTGTTCAATCATGGCTAAAGCGCGTTCTGCGCTTCAGAGCAATTCCAGCAAAAGTGCGTAGCGGTTTTGCGTCCGGAATTGCGTAAAAACAAAAAGTTAGAGCGTTTCCGCGTTTCCGTGAAAAACGGAAACGCTCTAGTATCGGCGGTTGCAGGGGGCGGCCATCTCCCGCTGACGGGAATTTCTGCATAAGGACAAAAGATGCGTTTGAAGGACAAGGTTGCGATCATCACCGGCGCTGCTTCCGGATTCGGCGAAGGCATGGCCAAGCGCTTTGCCGAGGAGGGGGCCAAGGTGGTGGTGGCCGACCTGAACGGCAAGGGGGCCGAGCGTGTCGCCGCCGAGATCGGTTCTTCGGCAATTGCCGTTGCCAGCGATGTTTCCAGCCGCTCGGAAGTCGAGGAGATGGTCTATGCCGCCAAGAACACATTTGGCCGCGTCGACATCATGGTCAACAACGCAGGCTACACGCATCGCAACGGCGACATGCTGGCGGTGGACGAGGCCACTTTCGACCTGATCACCGCCGTCAACATGAAAGCGATCTATCACGCCGCCGTTGCGGTGGTGCCGATCATGGAGCGGCAGGGTGGCGGCGTCATCCTGACCACGGCCTCCACGGCGGGCTTGCGGCCACGTCCGGGGCTGACCTGGTACAACGCCTCGAAGGGCTGGGCGATCACCGCCACCAAATCGATGGCTGTCGAACTTGCGCCGAAGAACATCCGCGTCAATTGTCTCTGCCCTGTCGCCGGAGAAACCGGAATGCTGGCTCAGTTCATGGGCGAGGACACACCTGAACTGCGTGCGAAGTTCCGTGCCTCCATTCCGCTCGGGCGACTGTCGACACCGCTCGACATCGCCAACGCCGCGCTATGGCTGGCCTCCGACGAAGCCGAATTCATCACCGGCGTGGCGCTGGAGGTGGATGGAGGAAGGTGTATTTGAGGCGGTCCTTTCCTTCTCCCTCAAGGGGAGAAGGAACGCCGTCATCCGCGGTTGAGGAAACCTTGGTAGATCCAGCCGCGCTTGTTCTGGTAGACGATCTCGCACCATCTGTGCTTGCCGCAGGAGATCACGTCGACGCTGGACTTGGCTGGCACCGTGGTGATGACGCCGGCGCCTTTCTTGGGACCTGAACGCATCGTCACCGAGCGCAGGATAGTCCCGTTGCCGCTTGCCTTGGCCGGCTCTGCATTCTTTTCCGGTTCTTCCACAACCGGGATGCCCGCGGTCGCGGCCTTGTCCGGCTTTGCCTGCGGCACCGGCGGATCGACTATTGCCGCGTCGGCCGGGGAACTCCCGTTTTCCGGTTCCGCATAGGCTTGTTCGGTCGCATCCGGGTCGTCTTGACCGGGCTTGGCGACCGCCACGGCCTTGGCAGCTTCCTGGATCGCCGCGGTCGTCTGCGGTTTTGGCGTGCCGTCCGGGTTGGTCCAGCGTGGGTCGCTCTTGGAAAGCTCGGCGCTGGCAGCTGCCGTTTGCACGGAGGCCGGCTTGACCTGTGGGCCCTTGGCCGCGGCTGCCGCCGGTGTGGGATCTGCCTCTGGCTTTTGTTCCGCAACCTGCGCCGGTTCAGGGCTCTGTTCGGAGGCAGAAGCTTCCGCGGTGACAGGATGCTTGGCGAAAGCTTGTCGCTCGCCCGACGGCAGCGCCAGCCATAGCGCTGTGCCGGCGACGCTGAGCAGCGCCACCGTGCCAACGGCGGCAATCACCAGATGAGATTGCGCCTGCACTTTCTGCCAGAAGGACGGCCGTGTATTGTAGCCGAACTGCATCGAGATGCGGTGCGGCCTGGGTGCTCGGAAACCGAGCGGCCTTTTCAACGCGGCCTCCGCTGACCGCTTTGGGCCCGATCGCTTATGGTGTCGACGGTCCCGCCGTCCGCGAAACAGAACTGGACCAACTTGAGCATCTGAGGTTCTGGTTACCCCTGAACACGGCCGACGTTCTTCGATCAAGGGCAGCGCCATGATCAGCGTCGGTCCCGAAATCCCTCCGGCCAATGCGAAGCTCTAGTTTCACAATGCCCAGTCTGGATCATCTTGCAGACGATTGTGGCATCTATGCGCCTTTCAAGCTTAAACGACAACCATTCGAACAAAACTTATGCGCAAATTTTATTGTCGCGGCTCGTAAAAATGCTTTTTGCAAGGATTTTGTAAGTGGTGACTTACTATAAAGGGGCGTCTGGCGAATCAGTTGGATATCCCAAATCGCCGTTAGGCGCCGGGTGATTGTCCCGTCTTTTCCTGCAATGTCCGGGTAATCTAGCGAGGTTAGCAGCGGAGCAGGGACACTACACGGGATCCATCATGCCTTCTCATAACATTCGTGCCGCATGCTGCGTCGCGGCATTTGCCGCGGCGATCTTTCTTGTCGGCTGCGCTTCCGACATCATGAAGAACTATGTCGGCCGGCCGGTCGAGGAAGTCATCGTCGATTATGGGCCGCCCTCCACCGTGCTCGAGCTGAGCCGCGACGAGCGCGCCTATCAGTGGCGCAAAGTCTCGACCAGCGTCGTTCCGGGATCGACCAGCGGCGAGATCAAGGACACCCGGCGTGGCACGCGCTACGAAGAGACGGTGACGCCGGGTTATGTCGAGGAACAGGAGTGTTTCTACACATTTTACGCGCGCCGCTGGGGGAAGGGCTGGTATGTGACCAGCTTCCGCAAGCCGAAGCTTGAGTGCGAGTGAGGGAAAGCCGCCTCGGCGGCAATCTGTGGGCGAAGGACAATGCGAATTCTGCTGCTCGAAGACGAGCCGGAGATGGCTTCGGTGCTGAAGACGGCGCTGGAGCGTCGGCATGTCATTGTCGATCATGTCGCGACCATCGCGGATGCCGAAGCCGCTGCCGCCTTCGGCCCTTATGATGCGCTCGTCCTCGACCGCCGTTTGCCCGATGGCGAGGGGCTCGACCTGATCCCGAAGCTGAGAGCCAGCCGCGTCGACGCGCCGATCCTGATGCTGACGGCACTCGGCGGGCTGGACGACCGTGTCGCCGGCCTTGACGGCGGCGCCGACGATTATCTGGCCAAGCCCTTCGCCGTGGAGGAACTGATGGCGCGGCTGCGCGCCTTGCAGCGCCGTCCGGCGGTCTTGCGTTCTGACCTCGTCGCGGTTGGCCGGCTGACCTATGATTTTCGCCATCGCGAGGCGCTGGTCGGCGACAAGCCGCTGGAATTGCTGCGCCGCGAACAGCTGGCGCTGGAAGCCCTGATCCGTCGTCCTGGCCGGGCGGTGCTGCGCTCGACGTTGGAGGAATCGGTCTACGCCATGGATGACGAAATCGGCTCCAATGCGCTGGATTCCCATCTTTCCCGGCTGCGGCGCAAGCTCGATGAGGTCAATGCGGGGGTCGAGATAAGAGCGATCCGCAATCTCGGCTATCTTCTGCGCGCCGTGACATGAAGAAGCCGCGTCCGCGTTCGCTGCAATGGGTGCTGGTGCGCAGGCTTATCCTGCTGCAGGCGGCCATGCTGCTTGTCTTCCTCGGCCTACTCACCTTGGTGTTCTTCATCGCGCAGCCGCGCCTTCTGGTCGACAATGAAGAGGCGGCTGTCGTCGTCGGCAAGGCGCTCAGCCGCGACGGCAATGGGCAGCTTGTGCTCAGGGATACAGAGGAGCTCAACAATTTCCGTCGGAGTTTTCCGAACCTCTGGTTCGTGGTGCGTGACCAGGCAGGTCAGGAACTGCGGCAGGGCAACGTTCCTCCGGTTTACGCCGGTGGCGGCGACGGGTTGCTCAAGAACATAGATCGCGCTGCTCTGGATTTCGCACAGAACGATCTGCGTCCGGCTGCCTCCTATGCCAATCTGGATACGCCGGCCGGCCGCGTCGGCGTGCTCGCCTCCACCCTGTCCTCCCGGGACGAGAACGACGGTGTCGAGGTCAATATCGACCTGCAGATCGAGCTCGCCCGCAATCCCGACGGCACCACCAACTGGCTGCGCGTGGGGCCGATCCTGGTCATCCTTACCATCGTCATGCTGTTGCCGATCTTCATCGTGATGGGCTTCACCACACTGGTGACGACACCTGCAGTCGTACGCCGCTCGCTCGCCGGGCTCGTCGCCACTGCCGATGAAGCCAGCGCCATCGACATCGACAATCGTGCCGTGCAATTGCCGACCGAACGGGTGCCGCAGGAGGTTGCGCCGCTGGTGCAGGCCTTCAACCGTGCGCTTGCCAGGCTGGGCGAAGGCTACGAGAAGCGTAATCGTTTCCTTACGGATGCGGCGCACGAACTGCGCACGCCGATCGCCATATTGCGCACGCGTGCAGAACTGTTGCGCGAGGATCCGGAGAGCCGGCGCCTTTTGAAGGATATCGAGCGCTTGTCGCATCTGGCTCAGCAATTGTTGGATCGACAGGTGCTCGACCATTCGGCCGGTCCGCGCGAAGTGGTCGATCTGGTTGCTCTGGCAAGGACGCTTGCCGTCGATTTCGCGCCGCTGGCGCTGGAGGCCGGCTACGAACTGTCGTTCGAACCGGCCGAGGGCAGGGTTCTGGTCAGCGTTCGGCCGCAGCAGATCGAACGAGCCGTGGCCAATCTTCTACGTAACGCCATCGAGCACGGCGGCGGTTCGGGCACCATCACCGTTCTGGTCGACGATAAGGGCGGGCTGGAGATCCAAGACGAGGGGCCGGGCATTCCCCCGGAAGAGCGCGAACGCGTGTTCGACCCATTCTACCGGCTGCGCCCGCGTTCGACCGGCGCGGGCCTGGGTCTTAACCTTGCCCGCGAGATCGCGCGCCTGCATGGCGGCAGCATCGAAATCATCGACGGCGCCTGGAAAGGCACGCGTGTCCGTTTGCAGTTGCCTTTGGCGAATGCTGTCGGACCGAAGGCCAGGAGTGCCTAGCGGGCCGGGTTTGCTGCTCTAGATCCGGTCGCGCAGCGCGAACCAGTTGAGTGCCAGGAACAGGAGCGGCGCGCGGAAGCGACGTCCTCCGGGAAATGGCGGTATCTTCAGGTCCTCGATCAATTTCAGCCGATCGCGATTGCCCGCCACCGTCTCGGCATAGAGCTTGCCGAAGAAGTTCGACAGCATGACGCCGTGGCCGGAATAGCCGCCGACGGAGATGACATTCGGCATCACCTCGCGCACGAAGGGCTTGCGCGGCACGGTGATGCCGACATAGCCGCCCCAGCCATGCGTGATCTCGATATCTTTCAGGGCCGGATAGATTTCGGCGATCTGCTTGCGGATGTGGATGTGGATGTCCTTCGGATCGTTGACGGCATAGACCTCGCGCCCGCCGAACAGCAGCCGGTTGTCTTTCGATTTGCGGAAATAACGCACCACGAAACGGGAATCATCGACCGACTCGCCACCCGGCAGCACCTTCAGCTCGTCGCCCAACGGCACGGTGGCACCGATGAACGAACCGATCGGCATGATATGGGATGCGCTGACGGGTTCCAGATTGCCACCGTAGGCGTTGGCGGCAACCAGGCACTTGTCGGCCGTGATGGTGCCGCGTGCCGTCGTCACCTTCACCTTGCCGCCTTGCGCCGAGATGCCGGTGGCCGGTGTCTTTTCGAAGATATTCGCACCGGCAGCGGCGGCTACACGCGCCGTGCCGATCACCAGTTTCAGCGGATGGATATGGCCGGTGCCTGTGTCGCGGCTGCCGCCGTAATAAAGCGTGGAGCCCAGCCGCTCGCCGGTTTCCCTGGCGTCCATGAATTTGATGTGCGGATAGTCGAAGCGCGTCGCCATGATCTCGGCATGCGCCTTGTAGTCATCGACGTAGCGCTGCTTGTGCGCCACCGACAGCTGGCCGGGCATGTAGTCGATCTCGATGCCGTTTGCCGAAGAGAATTCGAGAAGATGCGCCTTGGCTTCTTCGGCGAGATCGAACAGCGCCTTGGCTCGGGTAAAGCCATATTCGCTCTCCATCTCTTCGGCCCAGGCACGCTGGCCGGTGCCCATCTGGCCGCCATTGCGGCCAGATGCGCCATCGCCGAAACGATGGCTTTCGATCAGCACGACATTGCTGCCGGCCTTGGCCAGATGCACGGCGGCCGAAAGGCCGGTGAAGCCACCGCCTATGATGACGACGTCGGCCTGCCGGTCGCCGTCCAGCGAAGGATACTCAGGACGCGGCCCGGCGCTGTCTTCATACCAGGAACGGCCGGGGGAGACGGGGGATTGGTATTTCATGAGCGAATAGTGAGTAGCGAATAGTGAGTGGGGATCAGGGCGAGGTGTGGAAATAGCGAATAGCTGGAAGACGTTAGTGGCCGGTAGCCACTATTTGCTACTCACTATTCGCTATTCACTCCCTAGACATTCAGCAACAGATACTCCCGCTCCCATGGACTGATCACTTCCATGAAGGTCTCGAATTCCGCACGCTTGATCGCCGCATAGGTGGCTGCGAATGGGCGGCCGAGCATGGCGGCCAGTTCCTCGTCGCTCTCGAAAAGATCGACGGCTTCGAGCAGGCCGCGCGGCAGGTCGATCTCATCCTCGTTGGCGGTGGTCAGCACCGGCGGTTCGGCCGGCACCTTGTTGTTGATGCCGATCAGGCCGCAGGCAAGCGATGCGGCGAGCGCCAGATATGGGTTGGCGTCCGACGACGGGATGCGGTTTTCAACGCGGCGCGCATTGGGGTCCGAACGCGGCACGCGGAAAGCCGTGGTGCGGTTGTCGTAGCCCCATTTGTTGTTGACCGGGGCGGATGCCGCCTGCGTGAGGCGCCTGTAGGAGTTGACGTAGGGTGCGAACATGACCAGCGCATTCGGCACGTGCTTTTGCATGCCGCCGATGAAATGGAAGAAGGCCTCCGTCTCGGTGCCGTCTTCCGCCGAGAAGATGTTCCTGCCGGTCTTCTTGTCGACGATCGACTGGTGGATATGCATGGCCGAACCCGGCTGACCCTGGATGGGCTTGGCCATGAAGGTGGCGTAGACGTCGTGCTTCAGCGCCGCTTCGCGCAAGGTGCGCTTGAACAGGAAGACCTGGTCGGCCAGTTCGATGGGGTCGCCATGGCGCAGGTTGATCTCGAGCTGACCGGCGCCTTCCTCGTGGATCAGCGTATCGATTTCGAGGCCCTGAGCTTCCGAGAAATGATAGATGTCATCGATCAGTTCGTCATATTCGTTGACGCCGGCGATCGAATAACCCGAACCGCCGGCGATCGGCCGGCCCGAGCGGCCGACCGGCGGGGTCAGCGGATAGTCCGGGTCCGGGTTCTTGCGCACCAGATAGAACTCGATCTCCGGCGCGACGACGGGCCGCAAGCCATGCCGGTCATAGGCGGCGACCACGCGCTTCAGCACGTTGCGTGGCGTGAATTCGACCGCGCGGCCGTCCTGATGAACAAGGTCGCAAATGACGGCAGCGGTGGGGTCTTCCTCCCAAGGCACGACGGTCAGCGTCGAAAGGTCGGGCACAAGCTTCAGGTCACCATCGTCTTCCGGATATTCGAAGCCGTTGCCGTCTTCCGGATATTGTCCGGAGATCGTCATCATGAAGGGTGCGGAAGGCAGCGCCAGCGAGGTGTTCGAGGTGAATTTGGAAGACGGCATCATCTTGCCGCGGGCGACGCCGGCCTGGTCCGGCGTGATGCATTCGATGTCTTCGATACCACGCGATTCCAGCCAGATGCTCGCCTCCTTGAAGCTCTTCACTCCCCTGAGGTTTTTCAGAAAGGCAGGCGCGCGGGTTCGCGTCCCCCGGCTCGACGGACGGACTTCCTTCTTGGCAGGCGGCATCAATCACCAGATTGTGGTTGCAGATTGCCGAGTATAGCCGTGCCCTCGGAGGGAAGAAAAGGGGGGATCATGGGCGTTTTTGCTGGCACATGCGTTCCAAAGCGCTGGTTTTGGGCTGTTTTTCGCCCTAGATGCTCCGCATGACCACGTCGACGAACACCCTGACCATCATCGGTTTCGATGCCGACGACACGCTCTGGCAGAACGAACAGTTCTTCCGGCTGACCGAGCGCCATTTCGCCGAGCTGCTCTCCGAGCACGCCGAAAAGGAGCATCTTCTGGAACGGCTTCTGGAGGCTGAAAGACGCAATCTCGGCACCTACGGTTTCGGCATCAAGGGCTTCACGCTGTCGATGATCGAAACGGCGATCGATGTCACCGGTGGGAAGGTACCGAGCGAAGTCATCGGCAGGATCCTGGCTGCCGGGCGCGAGATGCTGAGCCATCCGATCGAGACGCTACCGCATGTGCACGACACGCTGGAGGCGCTGGCCGGGCGCTACCGCCTGGTGCTGATCACCAAGGGCGATTTGTTCGATCAGGAACGCAAGCTCGCCCAATCCGGCCTCGGCGACTTCTTCCAGGCCGTCGAAATCGTGTCCGACAAGTCGCGCCCGACCTATGAACGCATCTTCGCGCGCCATGGCGACGGTGCCGAGCATGCGATGATGGTCGGCAATTCGCTGAAATCGGACGTCGTCCCGGCAATCGAGGCAGGCAGTTGGGGCGTCTTCGTGCCGCACGAACTGACCTGGGTGATCGAGCACGTGGAAGCACCGACAGGCGCGTCGCGTTTTCGCGAGATCGGCCATCTCGGCGAATTGCCGGGGCTGCTTTCGGATATCGGCTCGGTTTCCGGCAAGATCTGAGGCTGTCCGCCGCCTCCTGGTGTATTCCAGGAAAAGTGCGTAGCGGCCGGCGCTACGTCCTGGTGCCGCTCTTAAGGCGATCGATGATCTGCTGCAGCCGATCGGGCGTGATCGGCTTGGCCACCACGAAATCCACCGCGCGCGGCAAGGCAAGGCTGTCGATCGTGCCTGTGCGGTTGGAAAGGAAGACGATGCAAGGCGCCGACCTGCCGATCATTCCGCGAATTGCCGCAACACCTGAAAGCACCGTATCGCAGTCACCGTTTTCGGGCCCCCCATCCAGAATTACGGCTCCGGGAATGACATCCGTCAACGCCGCCGGGGCCGTCTCGGGCGATTCCGCGATCGCCTTCAGTCCGCTTTGCTCGATGATCCTTGAGACGACGATACGGTTGATCGGAGACCGGCTCACGACCAGCACCTTGCTGAAGTCCAGCCTGGGTCCGTCACGTGCTGGTGGGGTTTCGTCAGCAACCGTCATGTCGTTCTCGTCGTGTCTCAGAAAAATGGGCTTGCGCTGTTTGTCCATAATTCAATGCTAGGTTGTACTCACGCCGGACAATGGGTTGAGGCCATCGCCTATGTCAAGCGTGCGGCTGTACTAGCCGGCCCGTTTGCGGATCACAATAATATTAGTGGCAGCCATGCAACTAAAGTCGCAGGCGATCGTCCGATAAAAGCACCCGCAAAACAAAAAACCGCCCCGCGGCTGTCCGCAGGGCGGTTTTTTGCTTTTATTTGGTAAGTATTGACTTTCGTCAGCCGTGACTTTGCTGCGTGACGATCACCGGGATCAAAAGATCACCCCAGTTGCCGTCGCCGCCATGATGGCGGGCCGAACGAACCAGTTCGACCGAAACGCCCGCCTCGACCGCCTTCATGACCGACTGGTTGAGGCGGTGCAGATCGTTGGCCACGATCCGGATCACCGCCTGCTGGTCGGCACTCATGGTGGTGGCCTGTTCTTCGGCTCTTTCCTTGACACGGGTACGCGGTGCCATCGTTATTCTCCTCGAATGTTCCTTCGCCTTCTCGGCGGTTCCTCTGTTGCCGCCCCGGCACGTCCGCGCCGGGGATGATATGCGGTCGGGCTTACTCGGCGGCCGGGCGGAACTGTTCGTGCTCGGTCGAGTCGTGCATGGCTGTCGTCGATGACTTGCCGCCGGTGATCGCCATCGAGACGGCATCGAAATAGCCGGTGCCGACTTCGCGCTGGTGCTTGGTTGCGGTGTAGCCGTTGGCCTCGGCCGCGAATTCCGCTTCCTGCAGCTCCGAATAGGCAGCCATCTGGCGATCCTTGTAGCCGCGAGCCAGTTCGAACATGCCGAAGTTGAGCTGGTGGAAGCCAGCCAGCGTGATGAACTGGAACTTGTAGCCCATCGCACCCAGTTCGCGCTGGAACTTGGCGATCGTGGCGTCGTCGAGGTTCTTCTTCCAGTTGAACGACGGCGAGCAGTTATAGGCCAGCTTCTTGCCCGGATGCGCCTTGTGCACGGCTTCTGCGAACTTCCTGGCCTGGGCGAGGTCCGGCTTGCCGGTCTCCATCCAGATCAGGTCGCAATGCGGCGCGTAGGCGATGGCACGGGCGATGCAGGGCTCGATGCCGTTCTTCACCTGGTAGAAGCCTTCCACGGTACGACCGGCATCCTTGTCGACGAAGGGCTGGTCGCGCTCGTCGATGTCGGAGGTGAGCAGCTTGGCAGCCTCGGCGTCGGTACGGGCGACGATCAGTGTCGGCACGCCCATCACGTCGGCGGCAAGCCGTGCAGCGTTCAGGTTGCGGATATGCGCGGCGGTCGGGATCAACACCTTGCCGCCGAGATGGCCGCATTTCTTTTCCGATGCCAGCTGATCCTCGAAGTGGACGCCCGCGGCGCCGGCTTCGATGAAGGCCTTCATGATCTCGAAGGCATTCAATGGCCCGCCGAAGCCGGCCTCAGCGTCGGCGACGATCGGCGCGAACCAGGTATCGACCGAAAGGCCCTTGCCTTCGGAGGTCTCGATCTGGTCGGCGCGCTGCAGCGTGCGGTTGATGCGCTTGGCCAGTTCCGGTGCCGCGTTCGCCGGGTAGAGCGACTGGTCCGGATACATGGCGGAAGCTGTATTGGCATCCGCCGCGACCTGCCAACCCGACAGATAGATCGCCTTGAGGCCGGCACGGACCATCTGCATGGCCTGGTTGCCGGAGAGCGCGCCGAGCGCGTTGACGAAGTCTTCCTCCTGGATGAGCTTCCACAGGCGGTTCGCGCCCATCTCGGCAAGGCTGTACTTGATCTGCACGGAGCCGCGCAGCCGCTTTACATCCTCCGGCGAATAGGGCCGTTCGACGCCGTCGAACCGGCCTTCTGCGGCCGAGGGGACGAGGTTGTAAAAATCGGTCATTGTCTGCTCCGCTTGTCAAATTGCGTTTCGCGAAACCGCCTCGTATTCTTCGGTTTGTGGCGATTTCCTGTGACTTGATTTACATTGCGGTGCGAAAACTACCCAGTGAATTCACGATTTTGACCAGAAAATAAGGGAAAATCTGTGTTGTGTTTGACAATGCGGCGCTGTAAATTTGTAAAATCTGTAAAGGCAAGAGACGCCGGAATTGCATGATTTCGATGTCAAGTTTTGTAAAATGGCTGACACGATATGGCTGAGCAGAAGATCTTCGCCGGGCCGCGCATCCGCCGCATCCGCAACCAGAAGGGGCTGACCCAGACGGCCATGGCCGAGGGGCTGGGCATTTCGCCTTCCTATCTCAACCTGATCGAACGCAACCAGCGTCCGCTTACAGTTCAGCTCATCCTCAAGCTCGCTTCCGTCTACAAGGTCGAGCCGGACGAACTGCAGGGCGAAGCGCGCGGTTCGATCTCGGCATTGCGGGAAGTCTTCACCGACCCGCTTCTGGCCGGCGAGTTGCCGGGCGACCAGGAACTGGTCGAGATCGCCGAGGCCGCGCCCAATGCGGCGGCGGCTGTCATCAAGCTGTTCCGCGCCTATCGCGAACAGGCCGAACGCCTGTCGGATCTTACGGAACTGCTTGCCCGCGAAGGCCATACCACCGCGCTTTCCGGCGCACGCCTGCCCATCGACGAGGTGCATGAGGTGTTCGAGCGCCGACAAAACCATTTCCCGATGCTCGAAGAGGAGGCCGAAGCCTTCACGACGTTGCTTGGTCCTGGCGATGACCTGCTCGGCGCTTTGAAGGAATGGCTGCGGCGCGAACACGGCATCGTCGTCAAGGTGCTTCCGGTCGCGACCATGCCCAATTGGCGTCGCCGTTATGACCGTCATTCGCAGCGCCTGTTCCTGTCGGAACGTCTGTCGCCTTTCGATCAGTTGCGCGAGGTGGCGATGGAAGCGAGCCTCATCCGCATGCAGGTGGCGGTGGCGGCAGAGATCGCGGCGCTCAAACTGTCGTCCGACGAAGCCAGGCGGCTCGCCCGCTTCGAGCTTGGCCGCTACGTAGCGCATGCGCTGATGATGCCGTACCAGGCCTTTCTCTCCGCCGCCCAGCGTGCCCGCTACGATGTCGATGTGCTGCGTTCGCGCTTCGGCGTCTCTTTCGAGCAGGCGGCCAACCGGCTAACCATGCTGCAGCGTCAGGGCGCTTCCGGCGTGCCGTTCTTCATGCTGGAGGTCGACAATGCCGGCAACCGTTTCCGCCGCGCCGGCGCGCAGGGTTTTCCGCACAGCCGCTTCGGCGGCGGCTGTCCGAAACTGGCCGTGCATGCTGCCTTCACCCAGCCTGGTCAGATCTTTGTCGAGGCGGTTGAAATGCCGGACGGCGCCGAGTTCCTCACTGTCGCGCGCACACTGGAAGGACCGCAGGGCGCTTTTTCGGAGCGACCGCGCCGCACCGCTATCCTGCTCGGCTGCGACATCGCCTTCCGTGACGAGATCGTCTATGGCGCGGCGCTTCCGGCATTGGCCCTGGGCGGCAAGGCGGGCGCCGTGAAGGCGACGCCGGTTGGGCCGGCATGCCGCCTGTGCGAGCGCTCCGGCTGCCTGTCGCGTGCCGAGCCGCCGGTCACCCGCCCGTTGGGGCTCGACGAAATGGTGACGGGACTGAGCGCCTTCGATTTCCAGTAAAGATCCGGCGGCGGTTGCAGAGCAGAGCCTCGCCGGCAATGGCAGTTGTCGTCAGGATCGCTTCAGCAGAGGTGGCATTTTAGCCGTCACTGACATTGACGCCTCTGGGCTCTGTCATCATCTTGCCGCTCGACGTTGTGTAACCGGTGAGGGAACCGATGGCTGGTACCGATCGTCCCGTGCGGCGCTGGTTGAAGCGCGTCGCTATTTTCCTTGCCGTGGTCCTGATCCTCGTGGTCGCTCCTGCCGCCTTCATTCTCTATCCGACCTTCAAGTCTTACCCGGCGGTGACGTTCTCGCCGGCTGCGTCCCAGGCCGAAAAGAACCAGCAGGATCTCGCGCTGCTGCGTCGCTTGCCTGAAGTCGAACGCAGCTTCACCGATAAGACGCGTTCGGCGTTCAACGCTGCGATAGGCGAGCTTTCCGGCCGCGCGTCCGACCTCGACCGCGCCGGCTTTGCGATGGGCGCTGCCCGCGCCGTGGCTCTGGCCGACAATGGCCACACCAGCGTGATGGCGCTGGTCGGTGGTCACGGCTTCAACGCCTTGCCGCTGCGTTTCGGATGGTTTGCCGACGGGTTGTTCGTGGTGTCGGCGCGTCCGGACCAGCGTGATCTCCTGGGGGCACAGGTCATGACGCTCGACGGCCATTCGGCAGAGCAACTGGTGGAAGGACTGGGCGCCTATGTCGGCGGGCCTGCCAATCTGGCGCGCGAGCTTTCGCCGAACCTGCTTGCCTCGCCAGAACTGCTTCATGCCGCCGGCCTTGTCGAAAAGGCGGACTCCGCTGCGTTGGTCCTGCGCCTGCGCGACGGAACGCAGGCGTCACATACACTCGCCGCTGAGCCTGGCACGCCGGAGCAGCTGACCAGGACATTCTGGCCGAAGCGCTATCTGAGCCCCGTTCCCATGCCGGATGACAGCGGTTCCTGGACCCATGTGCTGCAGGGCAGTCAGGTGCCACCGGCGCTGACGCGGCCCGATCAGTTTTTCTGGCATGACTATCTGGCCGATGGCAGCACCCTCTACATACAGATCAACCGGGTGCGCGATCAGGACGGCAAATCCCTGCACGGCTATCTCGCCGACGTGCTGGCCGAGGCCAAGACGCGCCAGATCAAAAATGCGGTTGTCGATCTGCGTTTCGATCCGGGGGGCGACTACACGCTAAGTGCCGATTTCTCGAAGCAATTGCCTGGGCTCCTGCCGCAGGACGGGAAGGTGCTGATCCTCACCAGCGGGAACACCTTTTCCGCGGCACTCAGCACCGCGGCGATGTTGAAGTATCATGCCGGCTCGCGTGGTATCCTGATGGGGGAGCCGATGGGCGACAGGTCCAGGTTCTGGGGCGAGGGCGGCAACGTCATCTTGCCGAATTCCAGGCTGGCGGTCCGCTACACCACCGCCTACCACGACTGGGAAGATGGCTGCAGCCTGGCGCAGCTCACCACGTGTTTTTTCCTCAACTATGTCTACGGCACGCCGTCCGGATCCCTGGCGCCTGCGGTCCCTGTCACGCAAACATTCGCCAGTTATGCCGCCGGCAAGGACGCGGTGCTGTTGGAGGCATTGAAGCAGGCGAAGTAGTGGCCCTCTTTGCCCTTCGGCGGAAGATCGGCGGCGGCCGGGTCAGGCTTTGGGCAGGAGTTTGGCGAGGGCTTCTTCGATCAGCGAAGGGATCCTGGCCGGATCGTCCAGATAGGCCCCCTCCAGCAGGCCGTCCGACAGCGCGACAAGCAGGCCGGCCGTCATCGCGGGAGATGGATCGCCGCTGGCGGCACAGAGTTTCTGCAGGCTGTCGCGATACCACACACGGCGTGCATCGATGGCACGCCGCACCGGGCTGGCCGGGTCCGGATATTCCGCCGCCGCATTGAGAAACACACAGCCCCGATAGTCGGCATCGGTCGCCGCGTCGCCGATGCGTCCCAGGATCGCAGCGATCATCTCGCGCGGTGGACTGGCCGGTAGTGCCGCGACATAGGCGCGGCCAAGCCGGTCCTGCTCTTCGATATGGGCGACGACGAGATCGTCCTTCGAGGGGAAGTGCTTGTAGAATGTCGCCTTGGCCACGCCTGCCTCGGCGATGATGCGGTCGATGCCGACGGCATGGATGCCTTCAGCATAGAAAAGCCGGGTCGCTGTATCCAGCAGGCGGCGGCGGGCAGGGGAACTGTCGTTGGTGTCAGGAGCCTTTTGCATGGGATTGACGCTAACAGACAGGTCTGTATATTTCAATTGATAGACAGACCTGTCTGTTCACGTAGGGAGGAAGACATGCAATCGAATGACACATTTGAAATCATGCAGCGGTTCAACCAGGCATTCCAGGAACATCAGCCCGCGATTCTCGACGACCTGATTGCCGAGGACTGCGTCATGGAATCGATCCAGCCTGCGCCCAACGGCACCCGCTATGAAGGGCGCGAAGCCTGCCTTGCCTTTTGGCACGCCATCGCCACCGATCGTGTTTCCTATTTCGAACTCGAGGATATCACGGCAATGGGGGACAACGCCGTCATCCGTTGGCGCTTCAATTTCGGCGATGGTGGCTCGGTACGCGGCGTCAACCTGATGCGCGTCAGGGACGGCCTGATCGTGGAGGCGCTCGGATACGCCAAGTCGCCTGGTCAGGCTGCCCCGCTGCCGGAGTGAACCCTGGATTGGCTCAAGCGATGCGGGCGGTTCGGCCCTTGAATGCCCGCGTCGTTTCTTCCACGCTCGGCCGCCTGGAAATCGGCAAATTCTGTCGTCTCCCGCACGATGCATCGCCTTAAGAAGGGCAATAGTGGGCCATGAACGCTACCGTGTCCGCTCTACCATCGGCATCGCGCGAGGAGCGCATCGGCTATCTGCTGGTGTTCCTGTCCGCCCTGATGTGGAGCCTCGGCGGCACGATTGCGCGTTTCATTGCTGTCGATGACAGCTGGGCGGTGGTGTTCTGGCGCTCGATCTGGGCGGCGGCCTTCCTGATTGCCTTCATGGCGTGGCGCGACGGTCCGCGCGGAACCCTGAAACTGTTCCGCGACATGGGCCTGCCGGGCCTTGCGGTGGCCGTCTGTTTCGCCACCGCTTCGACCTGTTTCGTCGTTGCGCTCGCCTACACCAAGGTCGCCAACATCCTGCTCATGCAGGCCGGCGTGCCGCTGCTGGCGGCGTTGCTGAGCTGGCTGCTGTTCCGCGAAAAAGTCTCGGCTGCCACCTGGGCGGCGATCGCGGGTGTGATCATCGGCGTCGCCATCATGGTTTCGGAATCGCTGGGCGGCGCGGTGTCGCCGATCGGTGACGGGCTGGCGCTGCTCATCGCTTTCATGTTTTCGGTCGCCACCGTGATAACCCGCCGCTTCGCCCAGGTGCGCATGACGCCGGCCACGTGCCTCGGCACGATCCTTGCGGCCCTTTTCGCTGCATCGCAGGTCACGCAGTTCGCGGTTTCGCCACGCGACATGGGCTTTCTTTTCGCCTTCGGCGTCATCAATCTCGGCGTGGGCCTGGCCTTCTTCGCTACCGGCGCCAGACTGGTTCCGGCCGCCGTGGCGGCGCTGCTTGGCACGTTCGAGCCGATCCTCGGACCGATCTGGGTCTGGCTTGTGCACGACGAGGTGCCTTCGGCCCGCACCATGATTGGCGGTGTCGTGGTCGTTGCCGCGCTGCTCGTCCATATCGGCCTGGAACTGCGGCGTCAGTCGCGGCCGGCGCGACCCGGCACCACCGGAATTCCGTCGCCTACCTGACATGCAAATGAGATTTGATTGTCAGGAGCGATTGGAACATCTTTGCCCATTGACAAGCCTGCTGCGCGACGGGCAGGCTGGGAATACGGCAACAACAAGACAGGCGCATCTTGCCACGTGACACAGCCGGCCAAACCAGGACCGAGCCTCACCGCCACGACCTGCCAGTCAGGCAGCAACGGGCGGTAATATCTCCAGGCAGCCTGCGCGCTGCAGCGCCTCTTCTTTCCATCGCACGCGTTCCCGGCCCCGTCGCTTGGGCAGGCCGTTGTCGTCGTGCGTTGCCGGGACACCGTTTAGCAATACATGCCGGACGATGGCCGTGATGCCATCTGTCGGTACGGGAACACTGACAAAGGGAGTGTGAAGAAAATGATCCGCAAAGCGATCTGGCTGGCGGCTACGGCCGTCCTGTTGACGTTGCCCGCGGCGGGGACCCAGGCACAGGAACGTGTCGTCAACGTCTACAACTGGTCGGACTACATCGACCAGTCGATCATCGCCGACTTCACCAAGGAAACCGGCATCAAGGTCGTCTACGATGTCTACGATTCCAACGAGATCCTGGAAACCAAGCTGCTGGCCGGCGGCTCAGGCTATGACGTTGTCGTGCCGACCGCCACGCCGTTCCTGGTCCGCCAGATCGCGGCCGGCGTCTACCAGAAGCTCGACAAGTCGAAGCTGCCGAACCTGAAGAACATGTGGGACGTCGTTCAGGAACGCGTGGCTGCCTTCGATCCGGGCAACGAATATTCGGTCAACTACATGTGGGGCACCACCGGCATCGGCTACAACACCAAGAAGATCAAGGAAGCGCTCGGCGTCGACACGATCGACAGCTGGGATACGGTGTTCAAGCCGGAGAACCTCGAGAAGCTCAAGGGATGCGGCGTGATGATGCTGGATTCGCCAACCGACATCCTGCCGACCGCGCTCAACTATCTGAAGATCGATCCGAGCTCGAACAAGGCCGAGGACCTCGCCAAGGCGGAAGAGCTGATGCTGAGCATCCGTCCGTCCGTCCGCAAGTTCCATTCGTCTGAATACATCAACGCGCTCGCCAACGGCGACATTTGCCTGGCCGTCGGCTTCTCCGGCGACCTGTTCCAGGCTCGCAATCGCGCCGAGGAAGCCAAGGCCGGCGTCGAGATCGCCTATACGATCCCGAAGGAAGGCGCCGAGATGTGGTTCGACCAGATGGCCATCCCGGCCGACGCCAAGCATCCGGCCGAAGCGCTCGAGTTCATCAACTACATGATGAAGCCCGAGGTGATCGCCAAGTCGTCTGACTATGTCTTCTACGCCAACGGCAACAAGGCCTCGCAACCGCTGATCAACAAGGAGATCACCGGCGATCCCACGATCTATCCCGACGAGGAGACGCTGAAGAAGCTGTTCACCGTCAAGCCATACGACCCCAAGACCCAGCGCACCATCACGCGCATCTGGACCAAGGTCATCACGGGACAATAAGCACTCCAGAGAACCCCGGCAGTCTGGCTGCCGGGGTTCTCTTAGAGCCGCGCCGTCCATTCGGACGCGCAAAGGACGCTCTGACACTTTGAGTTGGCGCATGACGGGCGGCGGATGCCGTCCCTCCTTCCCGAAGATCGATGCCGATTTTCGGGGTCACGCCAGGGGACACGAGAACGGGAGTGGGACATGAAATCGCTGGGCAGCATCCGTAGAGACTTTGCGCCGTGGAACGATCCGAACGCGAAGCCCTATATCCAGTTCGAAAACGTCACCAAGCGGTTCGGTGATTTCACCGCCGTCAACAATTTGTCGCTGACCATCTACGAGCGTGAGTTCTTCGCGCTGCTCGGCGCGTCGGGCTGCGGCAAGTCCACGCTGTTGCGCATGCTGGCAGGCTTCGAACAGCCGACTTCAGGCCGCATCCTGCTGGATGGCGAGAACCTTGCAGGAACGCCGCCCTACCGGCGTCCGGTCAATATGATGTTCCAGTCCTATGCGCTGTTCCCGCATATGACGGTGGAAAAGAACATCGCCTTCGGCCTGAAGCAGGAAGGCATGCCCAAGGCCGATGTCGAAAAACGCGTCGCCGAGATGCTGAAGCTGGTCAAGCTCGAGCCTTTCGCGAAACGCAAGCCGCACCAGCTTTCTGGCGGCCAGCGCCAGCGCGTCGCGCTCGCCCGTTCCGTCGCCAAGCGCCCGAAGGTGCTGCTGCTCGACGAACCGCTCGGCGCGCTCGACAAGAAGCTGCGCGAGGAAACCCAGTTCGAATTGATGGATCTGCAGCAGCAACTCGGCCTGACTTTCGTCGTCGTCACCCACGACCAGGAAGAGGCCATGACCATGGCCGACCGGATCGCCATCATGGACAAGGGGGAGGTCATGCAGGTGGCCACTCCCGCCGAGGTCTATGAGGCGCCGACCTCGCGCTTCGTCGCCAACTTCGTCGGCAATGTGAACATGTTCGAAGGCAAGGTTGCCGAGCGTACCGAGAGGACCGCGAGAATTACCGGTTCGACCGGCGCGCAGATCCTGGTCGAGAATGCCGGCGATGCGACCGCTGGCGCCGATGTCTCCTTCGCCATTCGCCCCGAGAAGATCCGCATTTCCTCGGCCAAGCCGGAAGGTTCGACCAACGCGCTGGAGGGCGAGATTTACGACATCGCCTATCTCGGCGACATGACCGTCTATCACGTCAAGCTGAGCGATGGGCAGATCGTGCGTGCGCAGAGCATGAATGCCGCGCGTATCTCGGACGACCCGTTGACCTGGAACGACCGCGCCTGGGTTTCTTTCCGGCCCGACGCCGGCGTCGTGCTGACACGGTAAGGGGGCGACCATGGCGGGTGCTACACTTTCTGCCACCACGACCGCGAACGGTACCGCTCAAGCGCAGGCAGCGCCCCAGCAGGCGACCAGTTTCACGGGCAAGCTGGTCATCATCATTCCCTACGCCTTCCTGCTGGTCTTCTTCCTCGTTCCCTTCTTCATCGTCTTCAAGATCTCGCTGTCGCAGACTGCGATCGCGATGCCGCCCTATACGCCGGCGCTCGATTTCAGCGGCGGCATCTCGGGCATCGTCGGCCAGCTCAGAGAACTGAACTTCGACAACTACCTCTTCCTCACCGAGGATCCACTTTATCTCAACGCCTATATCACCAGCGTCATTGTCGCAGGCATATCGACCCTCCTTACCCTGCTTGTCGGCTATCCGATCGCCTATGGCATGTCGCGGGCGCCGGCCACGCTCCGGCCGACCCTGCTGATGCTGGTCATCCTGCCGTTCTGGACGTCGTTCCTGATCCGCGTCTATGCCTGGATCGGCATCCTGAAGCCGGAGGGCCTGCTCAACCAGCTTTTGATGAGCACCGGCATCATCAGCGAGCCGCTGATCATCCTCAACACCTATACTGCGATCTTCATCGGCATCGTCTATTCCTATCTGCCATTCATGGTGCTGCCGCTCTATTCCGCGCTGGAAAAGATGGACTATTCGCTGGTGGAGGCGGCCCAGGACCTTGGCTGTCCGCCCATCACCGCCTTCTGGAAGATCACCTTCCCGATGTCGCTGCCCGGCGTTCTGGCCGGCTGCCTGCTGGTTTTCATCCCGGCTGTCGGCGAATTCGTCATTCCGGATCTGCTCGGCGGTTCGCAGACACTGATGATCGGCCGAACGCTCTGGAACGAGTTCAACGCCAATCGTGACTGGCCGGTGTCGTCGGCGGTGGCGGTGCTGCTGCTGCTGGTGCTGATCGTTCCAATCGTCATCTTCCAGCACGCCCAAGCGCGCGCACAGGAGCAGGGGCGCTGACATGAACACGACCTGGAGCCGTTTCAACATCACTTCGGTCACGCTGGGCTTCGCGTTCCTCTACCTGCCCATCGTGCTTCTGGTGATCTTCTCCTTCAACGAATCGAAGCTCGTCACCGTCTGGGGCGGCTTCTCGACCAAATGGTACGTGTCGCTGTTCCAGAACCAGGCGCTGATCGACGCGGCCTGGGTGACTATCCGCGTTGGGCTGATTTCGGCAACCGTGGCGACTGTGCTGGGTACGCTGGCAGCGCTTGCGCTGACCCGCTACACGCGCTTCCGCGGCCGTGTGCTGTTTTCGGGCATGGTGTTTGCGCCGCTCGTCATGCCGGAAGTCATCACCGGCCTGTCGCTGCTGCTCCTGTTCGTCGCGGTCGGCCTCGACCGCGGTTTCTTCACGCTGACGCTGGCGCACATCTCCTTCACCATGTGCTTCGTCGCGGTCGTGGTGCAGTCGCGCCTCGTCACTTTCGACCGGTCGCTCGAAGAAGCGGCGATGGATCTCGGTGCGTCGCCGGTGGCTACCTTCTTCCAGGTGACGCTGCCGGTCATTCTGCCTGCCATCGTATCGGGCTGGATGCTCGCCTTCACCCTGTCGCTGGACGACCTGGTGACCTCGTCCTTCACCTCGGGGCCGGGGGCGACCACCCTGCCGATGAAGATCTATAGCCAGGTCCGCCTCGGCGTGACGCCGGAGATCAACGCCGCCTGCACGATCCTGATCGCGATCGTGGCCACCGGCGTCATCATCGCTTCGGTCGTCAACAAGCGCCGTGAAGTGCAGCGCCTGCGCGACGAACAGGCGGCGTTGCGCGGGTAGCGCAAACGAAAAGCGGCCTCGGCTGCCTCTTCTATTCGCCAGCCTTGCGCCGCGCGATCGGTGATACGAATGGCGTGGTCCAGGTTCCGCCGACGAAGAAGGTCGCCTCGTTGCCATCCTTGCCCGGTGTGGCTGGCGCTGGCGGCGTGGCGGGAGGCGGCGTAGCAGCCGTGGTCTGGCCGGTCTCTGTCTGACCGTCGGGCGCGGTGCCCGGTTGGGCCTGGTCCGGCTGGTCAGTTGGTGTCGGCTGGGGCGCCGGTGCCGGCTGGGCCGCCGGCTTTGGCTGGACAATACCGCCCGAAAGCGCCAGGCCGCGTCCCGCATAGGGCACGATGCCCGACAGCCAGATCTTGGTCTGGCCCGACTTTGCCTCCGCGCGGTCGATGCGGGCCACGCCCTTGGCAATGTTGGCCTTGAGCTCGGCGCCGTCGATCGGCAAGGTGCCGTCTGATACTTCGTCGAGTGCGAAGAACCCGCCCTCATCCGTGCGTTTCAGGAAGGCCGGCAGGTTCAGCGACGTCAGATTGCCTGGACCGAAGGTGGCGGAAGCGGAGCCGTCGGCATTCTGCAGGATCGAGTTCCACGATTTGCCGGGACCTTTCAGGATCAGCGATACGGTGCCGGTTCCCGTCGGCATCAGCCGCGTCATGCCGGCTGCGGACGCGAAGTCGGCGCCGTTGACGTCGGATGCCAGCAGCTTCATCTCCACCTGCGTGCCTTCCGGGCGCAGGTCGAAGCGCACGCCGGCCTGGATGTTGCCGCCAAAGGCGGCGGCATCGGAAATATCGAACACCGCAAGGCCAGTTTTCACCTGTGCCGTGGCGGCAACATCGGCAAGCTGGATCGGCCCGGCCGTTGCGTGCGCCGCCGATAGCCTGAGGTCGAGATTGAACCGGTCGGCGAAGGATGTGTCGATCGCATCAAGATCGCCAGGTGTGGCTGCATTGGTGGTGAAGGCAGCCAGGAAGGCGGCAAGGTTCACCGTGTCGAAGGCCAGTGTGCCGGAGATAACCGGCAACCCCTCGGAGAAGGAGAGGTCAAGCGCGCCGGTTCCCGGGTTCTTGTCGACATTGATCTCGGCATTGTCGAATTTCACCCGGTCGGTGTTGCCCGTGACCTTGCTGGTTACCGAGACGGGCCCGGTGGTGGCGCCTGGGGCAATGCCGGCTCGCAGCCACCACAGCGCCCGACGCAGCGACGGAGCCGAGAATTTTGCCTGGCCGTCGAAGAACGACTTTGCCGAAAAATTGCCGTTGCCTTCGAACGAGAAGTTGGCCGGCGGCGCCTTCAGCGACACGGTGAAGGGCGCGGCACCTCCGGCGAGCAGCAGCATCGGTTGCGGCGAATTGGCCTCGACGGACACGTTCTCGCCGCGCCAGGTGCCGCTGGCCGAAACTGAACCGGAGGTGTTGAGTGCCTCCCAGTCGACCATGCCGGACAGGCCGGTCACCACGTCTTCCTCGGCACCGTCGATGCTGGCTATGACACGGCCGTCACGGAATTCGATGCTGCCGAAGCCTTCGGTTGGCAGCCTGACGGCATTGGGCTTGTCAGGATTGGCTTTGACGGTTTCCCTGGCTGCGTCGATGGCGCGGGCAACGCGTCCACCGGACGGCGCCGGGGGCAACAGCAACCCGTGCTCGGCCGGCTGGATTCGGAAGATCGGCTTGATCAGCTGCACGCCGGAGAACACGACATCGCCACGCAGCGCGGCCATGGCCGAAAGATCGATATCGACCCTTTCGGCCTGCATGACCGGCGGGGCCTTGTCGTCGCTCCATTTCGACAGCGTGACGCCCGACAGCGTCGCGCGGAACTGCGGCCAGATCGAGATTTCGGGCGTGCCCTCGATGGTGACGCGAAAGCCGCTCCAGGCGCTCATTTCCCAGGCGATGCGGTCGCGCACGATGCGGTTGGACGCAAAATAGGGTACGGCCACGAACGCCACGACGGCGACGATGACCGCAATCGAAACCGCCCAAATGGCACGCCAGATCAGGGGTGATGGCATCTGGTCCTTAGCGTTTTAGTTCAACCGCATTGAGGGGTGTAAACCCTGGCGGCTGCATTTCAAGTCTTTGTGACCATGCGATGGCGATAGCACACATGCTGTCGCAATACGCTGATCTTGCGTTGTTGCAATGCAGTATGCTTAACGGGTGACGCCACGGGAGGAACATTCATGGTCGCAGATACACCCCTTTGGACCCCGTCGGAGGCACGGATCGCCTCGGCGCCGTTGACGGAATTCACGCGCGCGGCGGAGCGGGTGAGCGGGCTGGAATTCGCCAGTTATCGCGATCTGCACAGCTGGTCGGTTGCCGACCGCGAGGCGTTCTGGGGTCTGGTATGGGAATTCTGCGATGTCGTCGGCGACAGGGGCGAGACGGTGCTGGCCGATGGCGACAGAATGCCGGGTGCCAGGTTCTTTCCCGATGCCCGGCTGAATTTTGCGGAAAACCTGCTGAAAAAGACAGGTTCCTCCAATGCGCTCGTTTTTCGCGGCGAGGACAAGGTCGAGCGGCGCCTGTCATGGGATGAACTGCACGCCAGGGTCTCACAGCTACAGCAACTGTTCGTGAAGCTCGGCGTCAAGCAGGGCGACCGCATCGCCGCGATGATGCCGAACATGCCCGAAACGGTTGCCGCCATGCTTGCCGCCACCTCAATCGGCGCTGTGTGGTCGTCCTGCTCACCCGATTTTGGCGAACAGGGTGTGCTCGACCGTTTTGGCCAGATCGAACCGGTCGTGTTCATCGTTCCGGACGGTTACTGGTATGCCGGCAAGGCCATCGAGGTCGCGGACAAGGTGGTTGCGGTCACTTCGAAACTGAAGAGCCTGCGCAAGGTGCTGGTGGTCGATTATCTCGGTACTGCGGAAGATGTCGCCGCCATCATCGAGGGGGCGGAGGCGCTGGAGACGGCACTGCAGCCTTTCGCGGCCAAGGCCGTCACCTTCGAGCGGCTGCCTTTCGCGCACCCGCTCTATATCCTGTTCTCCTCCGGCACGACCGGCATCCCGAAATGCATCGTGCATTCGGCGGGCGGCACGCTGATCCAGCACGTCAAGGAACTGCGCCTGCATGCCGGCCTAATCGATGGCGATCGCTTCTTCTATTTCACCACCTGCGGCTGGATGATGTGGAACTGGCTGGTTTCGGGCCTGTCCTGCGGCGCCACGCTGCTGCTCTATGACGGCTCGCCCTTCCACCCTTCGGGCAATGTGCTGTTCGACTTCGCCGATGCCGAGAAGATGACCTATTTCGGCACCTCGGCGAAGTTCATTGATTCCGTGCGCAAGGCGGAGCTGAAGCCAATCACCACGCATGATCTTTCCACCGTGCGCACCATTTCCTCCACTGGTTCGCCGCTGTCTCCGGAAGGCTTCCGCTTCGTCTACGAAGGTATCAAACAGGATATCCACCTCGCTTCGATCTCCGGCGGCACCGACATCGTCTCCTGCTTCGTATTGGGTGTGCCGACCGAACCGGTTTGGGAGGGTGAGATCCAGGGGCCGGGACTTGGCCTGGCCGTCGATGTCTGGAACGACGATGGCCAGCCGGTGCGGCAGGAAAAGGGTGAGCTGGTCTGCGCCAAGGCATTCCCGGCCATGCCGATCGGTTTCTGGAACGACCCTGATGGCAAGAAATACCACGGCGCCTATTTCGAGCGTTTCGACAATATCTGGTGCCATGGCGACTTTGCCGAATGGACGGCGCATGGAGGCATGATCATCCACGGCCGCTCGGATGCTACACTGAACCCTGGCGGGGTGCGCATCGGCACGGCCGAGATCTACAACCAGGTCGAGCAGATGCCCGAAATCCTTGAGGCGATCTGCATCGGCCAGGATTTCGACGACGACGTGCGCGTGGTGCTGTTCGTGCGGCTGGCTCCGGATGTCACCCTCGACGAAGAGCTGGAAAAGAAGATCAAGGCGAAGATCCGCATCGGTGCCAGCCCGCGCCATGTGCCGGCCAAGATCGTTGCCGTCACCGACATTCCACGCACCAAGTCAGGCAAGATCACCGAGCTTGCCGTGCGCGATGTCGTCCATGGCCGCGCCGTCAAGAACAAGGAAGCGCTCGCCAATCCCGAGGCGCTCGACCTGTTCAGGGATCGACCGGAATTGCGGAGCTGAGCCAGCAGGTTGTGGCTGAGAACAAGGTAAATAAAGCGTAGCGCCCAAATTTACCGCGTTTTCAGGAATGGTACACTTTCGTAAATTTTTCCGGGACCGGGTAAGGATTTGTTTACGACCCGGCCCTGATAGTCGCGGGTAACTTGAGGGAGAAATCCCATTCCCATTAGAGCATTTCCGTTTTTACGGAAACGCGGAAACGCTCTAATTCTTTGTTTCTACGCAATTCCGGACGGAAAACCGTTACACTTTTCCTGGAATTGCTGGAGGCGGGAACAGTATCGCTCAAGCCCGTTGTGACATTCTTTTCAGGCGCCCGTCGGGCGCCTTTTTCTTGTTCTATTTGCGGTCAGTCAGCCAGCACGCGTGTCGACGGGAAAGCAACTTCCACAAGCGTGCCTTCACCCGGTGTCGAGTTGATGGTGAACCTGGCGCGGTTGGCTTCCACCATCGCCTTGGTCAACGGCAGGCCGAGGCCGGTGCCGTCATTGCGCCCGCGCTTCAACGCATTGACCTGCTTGAATGGCTTCAGCGCATGCTCGATTTCGACCTGGGTCATTCCGACGCCGGTATCGCGCACCCGCATCACAACATCACCAGAGGTTTCATAGGCTGTGGAGACGATCACCTGGCCGCCGGCCTGCGTATAGCGCACGGCGTTGGACAGGACGTTGAGCGCGATCTGGCGGATCGAGCGCAGGTCGGCCACCACCTCCGGCAGGCGCGAGGCGAAGGATGAGCGGATGATCACCCGTTCACGATTGGCTTGCGGCTGCATCAGCGCGACGGCTTCGGCGAGCGTGTCGTTGAGCGACACCGCCTCATAGTCCATCTCCTGCTGGCCGGCCTCGATCTTGGAAATGTCGAGCAGGTCGTTGACCAGGTCGAGCACATGGTTGCCGGAGCGATTGATGTCGCGCAGATAGTCGCGATAGCGCTCGTTGGCGATCGGTCCGAATTTCTCGTCCACCATCAGTTCGGAAAAGCCGATGATGGCGTTGAGCGGCGTGCGGATTTCGTGGCTGATGCGGGCGAGGAAATCGGTCTTCTGCGAGGACGCCCGCTCGGCCACGGCACGCGCCTGGGTGAGCTCTTCTTCGGCTCGCTTCCACTGAGTGATGTCTCGCACGACCGCGCAATAGCCGCTGTCGCCAGGCAGGCGGCCAATGGTCATGAACAGCGGAATGAAACGGCCCTCGGCCTCACGGCCGATCACTTCGCGGCCGTCGTTGAGCACGCTGGCCACGCCGTTGTCGGAAAGCCCGGCGAGGTAATCGCGCGCCGCCTTCTGGCTTTCGATGGCGAACAGCGAGGCGAACGGCTTGCCGGCGACGTCGTCGCCGTCGAAGCCGAACAGGGCTTCTGCCGGCCGGCTGATCGAACGGATGGTGCCGTCGCGGTCGATCAGAACGACGCCGTCGGTGGCGGTATCTATGATGGTCCGCATTTCGGCGATGCGTGCCTTGAGTTCGGCATTGTCGGGCTCGGCGGACGGAAATGGCACGACCCGTCCCGGTTGGCTTTCCGTGGTGGCATTCAGCACCAGCATCAGCGCCTTGCCTTTGCCCCAGGGTACGGAACGCAGCACCGCATCGACCGGGACTTCCTCGCCATCGGCTTTCTTGAGCCGCAGCTTGTGGTCTGAATGATCGGGCGCGTCGTCGCTGGCGTAGGCATCGGCGAACAGTGCATCCAGTCCGCCGGCTGCTTCGAGCGCGGCAAGGTCGGCATAGCCGGTCAGGGTCAGGAATTCCGCATTGGCATAATGCAACCTGTCGCCGGAATGGATGAGCAGCGGCACAGGCAGCCTGCCCACAAGCGAGGTGTCGGGCACCGTTTCGCCGATGGAGAAGGCAGCGGGCACGAAGCCGCCCGCCTGCAGCGGCGGTGCGACGCGGTGGGCGGGCGAGAGCGTCGGCGGCGCGGGAACCGGCTGCACGGCCTCTGCGGCAATGGGCACTTCCGTTTCGTCGCGCGGGTGCGTCAGGTCGCCATCGTCTTCCAGGCGGGCCAGGTCGGCTTCGTCTTCAGCCGGTTCTTTTGTCTCTCCATGAGCCGCGTCGCGGCGCTTTTGTGCCGCCTTCGCGGCTGCCGCCCTGACATCGCCGGCGTCATCCAGCGCATGCGCTGGTCTGTTATCTCCGTCCGCCTTGTCTTCGTCGGGGGTAGCAAAGGCCAGCAGCGAGCGCGGCGCAGCCGGCTTGGCTGCAGGCTGAGCGCCTGGGTCCGAAGATTCACCAGAAACAGCAACCTGTGACTCGGATTCCGCCCATATCTCGGACGTCGCAACGGCGTCCTCGATTTCGGAAATCTGCTCGGCATCCGCGCCGTCGAGTCGGGCAAGGTCTTCGATGTCTTCGGCTTCCTGCGCTTCGGTCAGCGCTGCGCTATCGTCTTCGGCGACAACCGTCTCATCCGCCAAACCTATCTCGCCTTGCGCGATGGAGGCTTTCGGCTCCACCGCGTTTGTCCTGTCATCGTCCAGCGGCGGCTGCCGCTCGCCAGTGGACGCAACAGCAGGCGGGGTCTCGGCTTCGATCTTGTGTTCGGGCCGAGCAGCGTCGGCAGGTTTCGCGGCTTCGCCGTCACGATCGGATGCCGCCGTCGTTTCGATCTTGTCCGTCTGTGGCGCCGTAGCGCGGCTATCCGTCTCAGGCGCGGATGGAGCCGGGCTTCCGGGAACAGTCCTGGCTTGCGGGGCCTTGCCGGTTTCCGCGGCACTGTCCTTCTTCAGGCGCTCGCCGATCTCGCGGAAGGCGGTTCGCTCGACGTTCGACAGCCCCTTGTCGTTGGCAGGCGTCCGGTGTTCGGCCAGCCGTATCACCTTATCGGTGAAACGACGCTCCGGTGTCGGAGCGATGGCCAATGCCGGCGCCTCGCCATGGAACGGATGGTCTTGGGTCGCGTCTTCGTTCGACGAAGGCTGCTTCGCTTCCGGCACGACCGGATTGGTCGGTGCGGCGGAAGCGGATGCCGTTTCGGACGGCGTCCAGCCCGGTGTCAGCGCCTCGCCGACCTTTTCGTGATCTTCGGTGGCGTCCGCCAGCCGGGCGACGCCGAAGCCGCGAAACCCTTCGAAGTTGCGGTTGCGATCGTAGACGGGCAGGGCAGCGAGGTCGACCGGCACTTTGAGGCTGCTGCCGGCGATCGGCCACGCGACCGAACGGCCAGACCAGGTATCGCGTCGCTCCAGCAACCCGGCGATCTCGCCGGAGGGGTCGAAGCCGAAGGTTGTTGCCACGTCCTTGAAACGGCGGCCGATGACGTCGGCCGCCGCTTCCCCGACAACGGCGGTGAATTCCGGTGAAATCGCACTGAAGCGGCCGGCCTCGTCGGTACGCCAGACGAAGCGCACCGGGGCCGCGCCGCGGTCGATGGCCGGCTTGGCGGTCGGCGTCGTTTCGGCCGATTCGGATGGCGTACGATCCTCGCCGCCTTCCTCGGTGTCGCTGAAATACCAGCCATCATGATGCTGGTCGCTCGATGCCGCGTTTATTGGAGCGCTGTCATCGGCCGCACGCCAGCCTTCCGCTGCAGTGGCTGCAGGCTGCTCCGCCGAGGGCGATAGAGTGCTGGCGGAGTTCGTAACGGCAGGAGCCGTCCCAACCTGGCCAGCTTCCCCGTCATCGATGACCACCAGGAGATGGCGTGTCGGATCGTCCGTCAGCCTGGCCATGCCGGCGGGCAGGGTACGCGTTCCCGCCTGCAGGCGCCGCTTCAGCGTGCGGTCATGCTCATGGCTGGTTTCGGTTGCCAGCGAGCCAAGCGTTTCGGTGGTGATGCCGAGCGCTGAAAATCCTTCCGATGCGGCTTCGATGTTACCGTGGCCGTCGACGAAGGCGAGGAACTGGCCATCGGCGGTGAAGCCGCTGATGGCGCGTTCGGCGATCTCGGCCGTGCTGCGTGAGCCACTCTGTGCGGCTGGCACCGAAAGCAGGATCGCCGCCTCGCCATCCGGCATGGTGACCGCACTGGCCTGGAAGCCGATCGCCTGCGTTGTCATGCCCCTGGAAAGCCGTACCAGTAGGGCACGGTTGCGGCCAATGGCCGGGAAGCCGGCGGTCGCCGAGATCTGCCGCTTCGCCACCGGCGGCAGATTGGCCGGCGCGCCGATCGCAGCCTCGATATCGGCATGGCCAAGCAGGGCGGCGCCCGGGCCGTTCGCCCATAGCACCTGGTCGAGCTCGGCCGACAGGATGAGGAGCGCGTCGCCGGCAGCGAAACGCGTCCGCACCTCATCGAGGACGGCAACATCGAGGAACGAATAGCTCTCGGACGGCATGCGCTCTGGCGATCCTCCAGGAGATGGCCGCGGTTAATGCTTCGTTAATAAATGGGTGCCGCCGCAAGGTCCACAAGCCAGAAGCCAGGCCACTTGAAAAGTGAGGCTTTTGGTTAACGCGGCATCCTATTGTTTCTCTTTGGAAATGTTGCGATGCAACATAAATATTGCACTGCACAATAGGAAATGCTATGGTGTTAACAGAAATGAACGAGACGGCACGGCGCCAGAGACGGCGAATGTGCCCGTCCACAATGAGGATGGAAAATGTCCAAGACCAAGACCGCTGAAACCACCGAATTCCCGACCTTCGATGCTTCGCAGGCCGCTGATCAGGTTCGCGCTTTCGCCGAGAAGGGCGTCGAGCAGTCGAAAGAAACCTTCGCCAAGCTGAAGACCGGCGCCGAGGAAGCCAAGAAGGCTTTCGAGACCAGCTACGAGACCGCCAAGACCACTTCGAGCGACCTGTCGCTGAAGGCGATCGCCACGCTGCGCGCCAATGCCGAAGCCAATTTCTCGCACCTCGAAGCCCTCGTCAGCGCCAAGTCGCTGTCGGAAGTCGTCGAGCTGCAGACCTCCTTCCTGCGCAAGCGCGTCGAGACCGCCGTCGAGCAGGCCAAGGAATTTCAGGCTGCTGCCTCCAAGGCCGCTGAAGACGTTTCCAAGCCGTACAAGACCGCTTTCGAGAAGGCCTTCAAGGACGTCTCCAAGGCTGCCTGATGCATCGATCCGAAAATCGGGATCGATTTTCGGAAAGCACGATGCACGCCGGAAAGTGCGGCAAAATGGCAAGGGCCCGCCGGTGATCTTGTAAGCATCACACCGGCTTCCTAGCTTTATCGGGCAAGAGATACCTGGGGTGGTTCCTCCTCCCTCCGCTCCAGGGAAAAGCCGGTTCCTCCTCCCACCGGCTTCATATTGGAAAAAGGCCGGCTCCTCCTCCCGCCGGCCTTTTTCTTGAGTGCATGACCCCGAAAATCGGATTTTCGGAGAGGATCATGAACTAAGTAAAAGAGAGGTGGGACCTCTTCCGAAAATCGGTATTGCGTGTCGGGAGAGGCTTGGGTTCGAGTGGAATGTGCCGGCAGCCCCTTTGTAAGGTCGGGGTTCGGGCGTCCTGGTGAATACGGATGTGGGTGATCGGGCCTTTGCCTTCGCAAGAGCCTTGAATTACGATCCGATTGCCCGTATGGACGCTTCGCCGGATGACGGAGCGCGGCTGACACGAGTGGAGCTGGTGTTGCGATCATCGACGGGCATGAGTGCCGTTGTAGCTCAGATGGTTAGAGCGCCGGATTGTGGATCCGGAGGTCGCTGGTTCGATCCCAGCCAACGGTACCACTTCTTTTTCGCCGGGTGGATGCCCCGCAAACCAATCACTGAAATCAGGTCTTGTTCTTTGGTGCCGGTAAGGTTGCCGTGAGCTTGCGACTCGGTTTCAATTGAAACAGAGCAATTCCAGCAAAAGTGCCTAGCGGTTTTGCGTCCGGAATTGCAAAAAAAAGATAGAGCGTTTCCGCGTTTCCGTGAAAAACGGAAACGCTCTAAGGACACCGGCCCGCCGCGCTGATAGCGCTGGCAAGCCGGGAAGAACCGAAACGGGTAGTTCAATTATGAGCGAACACGCGATCGAATTTCTGCAGGACTGGATCGGCAAGGAATGCTGCGCTCCGTCCGAAGCGGTGAAGATCGAAAAGCATGCCGAAGTCCTGGCCAAGCAGTGCGCCGCCAAAGCCGCCGAAGCGGGCATCCCGCTGGAAGACCTCCAGGAAGAGGTCGGCGATATCCAGGAATTGATCGCTTCGCGTCTCGAAGAAGCCGTCGAGGCCGAGACCGACACCGACAAGCCGGCCGCAGACAAGGCAGCTTGATCTCGCTTCCCCAAGTCAAAACTTAGAGCGTCCTTTGCGCGTCCGGCAGGCCGCGCCGAGTTCGGTATGATCGCGGCCACGAAACACCCGGGTCAGCCACCAGCCAGAAGCCTTGCAACTTCGCTCTGGCAAATGACGCTGCCACAGGCAAGGCCCTGAACAGCCCGTCGTGTTGGCGCGCTCTGAGGGCGCGCGGGCTGACATATCCCCAGCCAATCCTCTCCCAAAGGAGGAGAGCTTTGCGGTCGCCATGTCGTGCGAACCGCCAACGATTTTTGCCAGGCATATGTAAGCCAATCTCTCAACGGGCGAGGTTAGGGGGCTCAACCCAATCCGCGCTGGCCAGATTGGTCTTGCGATATTATTTATCACTGATAAAGAAGCGGTGGGCTCGGTTCTTGCGGAGCGGATGCGCATGAGCGCCGTGCCACCAAATCAGGTGGATCACCGCCGCTGCCATTCGGTCGGCGACCATACGAAAACAATTATGGCCCCGCCGTCATTGTCGACGCCATTGTAGAGAAAGAGCTTCCCGCGGGAAAAGTGGATGAATTGAGAGATGCTACCGAATGATCAAGGTCGCAGGCTGCGGAGAATGCGACTGCTTCGCCAGATGAAGCAAAGCCACCTCGCTGAACTGATGGACGTGGATCAGGCGACCGTGTCACGCTGGGAACGCGGAATTCTCGACTTCTCCGAAGCACAGTGGGTTGTGGCATGTCAGTTGCTCATGGCTCCATTCGGTTCAGCACAAGATGCCTGGCTGAAGCGTCTTGTGGAATCCTCCGCACAAAAGGTTCACCTGGTTTGCGACCAGACGCATCGCCTGCTTGCCGCGTCCCGGCCAAGACAGGCCGAATGGCGAGCCGACCTACCCACGTTCCTGGGCAAGTCATTGCTTGTCTATGCCTCGCCGGAAATTCTGGCGGCAGACACTGCTCTCGACGATCTTGGATGGCATGATGGGCGGGTCGGTTCTCTTGAGGTCGATACGGGCCCAAACAGTGATGAGGACCTAACCATCCTGCCGGGGCGGGTGCTCTGGGAACGCATCATGCTTGCTGACGGTACTCCCGCACGTCTTGCTACCACCATCGCTTAGCGTCCGCGTGGCGGTCGCCTTGCCCCGTCATCTTTCGCATATTTTATGCGTCGTCGTTTTTCGTCGGGGGCTGTTAGTTGAAGCCTACCTTGCCCGGGGGAGCGTGAAAACGCTGAGGCTAAACGTGCCTGACGAAAGAGTGTTATCGATGAATTCTCAGCAGTTTGACATCAAGGCCGTTCCAAAAGCTGAGCTACACGTGCATGTGGAGGGAACTCTGGAGCCGGACATGCTCCTCGATTTCGCCCGCCGCAACGATGTTGCGATACCTTACCGGTCCATGGCCGACATCCTGGCTGCGTATCGCTTCTCCGATCTCCAGTCATTTCTGGAAATCTACTGGGCTGGCCTGACCGTCCTGCGCACCGAGCGCGATTTCTACGAATTGACGCTCGCATATCTCTCCCGTGTCAGGGAGGACAATGTCGTACATGCCGAAGTCTACATCACCCCTGCCGACCATACCGAGCGCGGAGTGCCGTTCGAGGCGGTCATGGAAGGCATCAGCGGCGCCTATGCGGACGCCCGGTCGCAGCTCGACATCACTGGTGGCATGATCCTCTGTGTCCGGCGCCACAAGCCCCTCGACGAGGCCTTCGCCGCCATCGAGGCTGCGCGTCCCTGGCGAGACGAGATATTGGCGCTTGGGATGGGTGGACCGGAAAAGGGCTATCCACCCGGACCGTTCGCGGAAGTTTTCGCGTCGGCCCGTACACTTGGCTGGAGGACGACGGCACATGCCGGCGAGGAAGGGCCGTCTGACTATGTGGGCGAAGCTGTCGACAGGTTGGGCGTCGACCGCATCGATCATGGCGTCCAGTGTGAAGCCGATCCCGTCTTGATGCGGCGCCTCGCTGATAGCGGAATCCCGCTGACGGTATGCCCGCTCTCGAATGTTGCGCTGAAAGTGTTTCCCAGCCTCGAACAGCACAATCTACGGCGACTTCTGCATGCTGGGCTCTGCGTCACCGTCAATTCCGATGATCCGGCTTATTTCGGCGGGCATGTGAATGAGAATTTCATCCGCACGGCCGCGGCCCTCGGCCTGACCCCGGAGGAGCAATTGGTGCTGGCAGACAACAGCCTCCGGGCCGCGTTCATGGATGAGGAAAGGCGTGGAAGGTGCCAGGACATCATCAGGGACCTGAGATCGCCCGGTGCTGCAACGGTCTCTGCGTGCCCATCCAGCCAGCCGCCGAGATAGAGGAGGTTGTCTGGGTCGATCCGTTCAGACCAATTGGCCTGCAACTGGCGCAGCTTAGGCTCGAGCATGTCCTGCCTGTCGCCAAAGGACGCCTGCGAAAGATCGAAGTGAACGAGGAAGAGCCAGAATGATAACCGCGGTTAATGTCGAGGCATCGACGCAGACACGTATTTCGAACGACGTCTATTCTTTTGACGCAGACACCACCGAGCCAAAGGGGATGGGTCAAGGATTTCGACCGCACGAACTCCTGGAAGCTGCACTGGCGAGTTGCACGGCAATCACCTTGAGACTGGTGGCGAAAGAACGCGGCATTCCGCTGAAGCGTATCCGTATTCAGATCGAACTCGACAGGAAAGACCCCGGCAGCGCTACTTTTCGGTCGAAGATTGACCTGGGCGATGAGATTACCGAAGTCGACCGCAAGACCCTCTTCGCGGCGGCGCGGCTTTGCCCGGTTCGCAAAACGCTTGGACGGCAACTTGTCTTTGAGGAAGCCGGTGCGTGATCGGCAACGCTCTAGGGTCAGGCAGCAATGACGATACTCGTGACCGGCAGCGCCGGGCATCTGGGCGAAGCGCTGATGCGAAGCCTGCGTTCCGCGGGACGTCCGGTGCGTGGCGTGGACATCAAGCCGTCGGCGTTCACCGATCACGTTGGGTCTATTGGCGATCGTGCGTTCATCAGGGAGGTGATCCACGGCGTGCATGCGGTCCTTCACGCGGCGACGTTGCACAAGCCGCATGTCGCGACCCACAACTACCAGGCGTTTCTCGATACGAACCTTGCCGGTACTCTTGCCTTGCTCGATGAAGCGGTCGCAGAGGGCGTCGGCTCCTTCATCTTCACCAGCACGACGAGCGCCTTCGGCTCGGCTCTGACGCCGGCCAACGGAGAGCCAGCCGCCTGGGTGACCGAGGATGTCGTTCCGGTCACCAAGAACATCTACGGCGCCACCAAACTCGGCGCTGAAGCCCTGTGTGAGCTCTTCGCGCGCAAGCATGGACTGCCTGTCATCATCTTGAGAACGTCACGTTTCTTTCCGGAAGTGGATGACGATCCCGCGATCCGCGACAATTATGGAGCGGCCAATGCCCAGGCAAACGAACTGCTCAATCGCCGCGTCGATCTCGAAGACGTCGTCAGCGCGCATCTGCTGGCCTTGGAAAGAGCGCGGAGCATCGGTTTTGGGCGCTATATTGTTTCTGCGACCACGCCGTTCACCCGGGATCATCTAGCCGCGCTACGTAAAAACGCGCCGGAGGTGGTCCAGCAGCTTTTTCCCGATTGTGAAGCGCTGTTTGGAAAGCGCAGTTGGTCCCTGTTCCCACATATCGACCGCGTCTACGTCAACGAACGGGCAAGGTCCGAACTGGGCTGGCGACCAAAATACGATTTTCGCCACGTGCTCGACTGCCTTCGTGCTGGAAAGGATTTTCGCAGCCCGCTGGCGCGGGATGTCGGCAGCAAAGGATATCACGACACGGTTTTTGAAGACGGGCCTTACCCGGTTGCCCAATGACGCCACACAGGATGATCTGCCGGCGCTCTAGCCGCTGCATAGGCTGTTAGAACAACGATCCCTGGCTGCTGGCGCTTTTCTCCTTCGGCGACGTCCTGGCTGGCCTGGGCGTTGCAGGGCCAGGCGCCGGGCCGCCACCCTCAGCCGTCGCATGCGCTGAACCGTCGGCAAAGCGCAGTTCCAGCGCCGCTCCTGGCGTCACTTCCGCCGCCCGCTTCACCAGCGTTCCGTTGGCATCCAGCACCAGTGCGTAGCCGCGCTCCAGGATCGCCTGTTCCGACAGTTTCAGTGTCGACAGCAGGCGATCGGCCTGCGTGAGGCGCGCACGCAGCCGGTCCAGCCGCACCGTCATTGCCTGGTCCTTACGGCGTGCAAGGATCGCCAGCGCGTCGCTCTGCAGTTTCTGTCGGCGGGCGATGGGGGCGGGTGTCAGCCTTGCGGCTGTGCGCATGAAGCGCGCGCGGCGCTCGCGTACGATGCCGAGGAATGCAGCCTGCGCGCGGGCGAGGTCACGCGCGATCAGCCGCCGTGCCTCGTCCATGCGCCGCGACAGCGTCGCCGGCGTCAGCCGGATGGCGCCGAGGCGGCCGCGCTTGCGCTCGATCGCCACCGACAGTGCTCGGCCGAGCCGGTTTTCCGCCTCGTCGAAACGGCGTCTCGGCATAGCCAGCAACTGGTCCGGCGAGGGCAAAGCCCGTGCCGCCGCCCGGGCCGCCTGGCGGCGGCGGTCGATGCCGCGCGAAAGGGCTGCGGCAAGCCTGGCCGACAGATTGGCCAGCGTTGCCTCCAGTTCGGCTTTCACCGGCACGGCGATTTCAGCCGCACCCGTGGGCGTCGGTGCACGCATGTCGGCGGCAAGGTCGATCAACGTCCAGTCGGTCTCGTGGCCGACCGCCGAAATGACAGGGATGTCGGAAGCCGCAACGGCGCGTGCCAGCCCCTCGTCGTTGAAACCCCACAGATCTTCCAGGCTGCCGCCACCGCGCGCCACGATGATCAGGTCAGGGCGTGGGATCGGCCCGCCCGGCTCCAGGCTGTTGAAGCCTTCGACCGCGACGGTCGCTTCCATGCCGGCCGTTTCGCCCTGGACACGCACCGGCCACACCAGAACATGCAGCGGGAAGCGGTCGCGGATGCGGTGCAGGATATCGCGGATGACCGCGCCGGTGGGCGAGGTGACGACGCCGATCACCATGGGCATGTATGGCAAAAGTTGCTTGCGGCCCGGGTCGAACAGGCCTTCGGCCGCGAGGCGACGCTTGCGCTCCTCCAGCATCGCCATCAATGCGCCGGCGCCGGCGGGTTCCAGATTGTCGATGACGATCTGATAGTTCGACTTGCCGGGATAAGTGGTGAGTTTGCCGGACGCGATCACCTCCATGCCCTCTTCGGGGCGGAAGCGCAGCCTGCTCATCGTGCCTTTCCACACCACTGCATCCAGCCGGGAACGATCGTCCTTCAACGCGAAATAGGCATGGCCAGAAGAATGCGGTCCGCGATAGCCGGAGATCTCGCCGCGTACGCGGACATTGCCGAACGTGTCTTCCACCGTGCGCTTCAGCGCGCCGGAAATCTCGCTCACCGTGTATTCGGTGGCGTTTGTCGCGCCCGGCCTCGAATCGTCTTCGAAAAAATCACTCATCCGCCGATTGGCGCGCTGGATGGGGGATGGGTCAAGTCCTTCCATAGGACTTGGGGATTGCTGGACCACACGAATGCGATGGACGCGCTCGGCTCATGGGCCTACCCATGCGCACTCTCAGAAATCAAGACATCCATGAACATGCAGCAATCCCGGCCGCCTGAAGCAGCACCCGTCGCGGCGCGTAGCGCCAGCGAGCGCCCCTTCGAGCCGCTCGACTACGGTCTTTATGCGCTTACCGTCATTGCCTGGAGCCTGTCCTGGTATGCCATCGAGTTCCAGGTCGGTACGGTCGCCAACGAGGTCAACATCGTCTGGCGGTTCGCCATCGCCACTGTGCTGATGTTCGGCTGGGTGGTGCTGAAGCGCGGCCGGCTGCGCTTCCCGCTGGCCGACCATATGCGCTTCGTGGCGCTCGGCGTGCTGATGTTCTCGTCCAATTTCCTGCTGTTCTACTACGGGGCCGGCTATCTGGTTTCGGGGCTTCTGTCGGTAGTCTTCTCGCTGGCCTCGGTCATGAACATGCTGCTCGGCGCCGTGGTCATGCGTGAAAAGCCGTCGCCGCGCATCCTGCTCGGCGGGCTCACCGGCTTCTGCGGCATCGCATTGATGTTCCTGCCCGAGATTGTCGGCCACGATCTCGGCGGCGGCACGCTGGTCGGCCTTGGCTTCTGCGTCGCCGGCACGCTCAGCTTCTGCATCGGCAACGTGATTTCGGCCGCTGGCATGCGCAAGGGCCTGCCGCTCGTCTCGATGAACGCCTGGGGTATGTTCTACGGCACGCTGTGGTCGGCGATCCTGGCTTTGGTGATGGGCCGCGCTTTCGCGGTAGAGCCGACGGCGGCCTATTTCGGCTCGCTGCTGTTCCTGGCGGTTGTGTCCACCATCATGGGTTTTGCCGCCTATCTTACCCTGCTCGGCCGCATCGGGGCCGCGCGTGCCGGCTATGCCACGGTGATGTTCCCGATCTTCGCGCTGCTGGTCTCGACAGTGCTCGAAGGCTACAAGTGGACCGCATTCGCCATCGTCGGCCTGGCGCTGGTCGCGATCGGCAACGTACTGGTGGTGCGCGGCGGCCGGCGCTAAAACATGATCGGCCTTGTCTTACCAGCCGGGCATGATCTGGCTGGGCTTGGTGCGCTTCATCTTGATGAAGGCGAGCGAGGCGAAGTCGAAACTGCCGGCCTCCTCGTTCATCGGCACCGAGATGTTGTCGAGGCTTTCGGCGATGTGACGCGCCAATGCCTCGACGATCTCCGGCCTGCTGGTCTGTCCGCGCATCAGGCCGATGCGGCAATCCGGCAGCAGGCCGAAGCCGTCGGCTTCGCCCAGCACCCGCATGCCGGGGCGCAGTGCGCATTCCGGCAGCACCGAGATCGCCAATCCAGACAGCACGGCCGCAGCGATAACCGTTGCCGAAAAGGACGAGAACAGGATGCGGTAGTCGCGGTGCATCTCGTCCAGCACGTCGCAGGCGGCGCGGCGCCAGATGCAGTTCGGCCGGCCGAAGGCCATGGGCAGCACTTCTTCCTCATGAGTGGCGTGGTTGGCCGAAGTGACCCACAGCAAAGGCTCGCGCCGCACCACCTCCGACTGGCCGCGCGCGTCGTTGTGGGTGACCAGCGCAAGGTCGAGATGACCGCGCTTGATCTGTTCCACTAGGCCGGGCGTCGGCTCGCAGGTGACGGTCAGTTCCACGCGCGGATTGGAACGGGCGAAGCGCGCCATGATCTCGGGCAGGAAACGGTCGGCATAATCGTCCGGCGTGCCGATGCGGATGGTGCCTTCCAGCCGGTTGTCGTCGAAGGCGGAAAGCGTTTCGCGGTTCAGATAGATCAGCCGGCGGGCATAGGACAAAAGGCGGTCGCCATCCTCGGTCAGCTTGTTGGAGCGGCCGTCCTTTTCGAACAGCGGCTTGCCGATGCGCTCCTCCAGCCGCCGCATCTGCATCGACACCGCCGACTGCGTGCGGTGCACTTCTTCGGCGGCGCGGGTGAAGGATCCTGTGTCTGCGATCGAGATGAAGGTTTGCAACTGGTCGAGATCGAGCGGCGCTTTCATGGCATCCATCCATCATCATAGTTGATGATAGAGATTAAAAACATTCGTTGGATTAATCAATCGCGACGTGGCATTTATCTAATCGTCCATATGAGCGCGTGTGAAACGGCAGCGGGCCGCCATTTTCGGTGACCCCGAGCCCTGTCGCGCGCGGTTTCGAGGAGAAGAGCCATGACCACGTATGATTTCGCCCCTGAGAGTGCGCGCATCACCGCGACCCCGGCTGCTGCGACGCGTGTGTTCAACCGAGTGATCGGCTTTTTCCATGCCTGGCAAAACCGACGCACCTTCTACCGTCTCGGCGAAATGTCGGATTCGGAGCTTGCCGATATCGGCCTGACCCGCGCCGACCTTTCTGTTGCCATCGACGTGCCCTTCGGCTCGGACCCGACGGTGAAGCTGCGTTCGATCACCAGCGAGCGCGTCCGCAAGGCAGCTTGATCTTTCCCGCTCGCGTCCCGGCCTCCAGCGAGACGCAGCAGAGCAAGGGTTGCTGCAGGTTTCCCACTCCCTTCCGGCTCGACCCAGCCGGGACCTGCGCACCGCCCGGTCCCCCCACGGACCGGGCTTTTTCTTTTGGAGGCGCTGCATCGAAGCAGCTTTTCTCACCCCGCAAACGGGGAGAAGGAAATTTTCACACCGCCGGCGGGTTGAGGCGCGCGAAGCCTTCCTGCCGGTGATAGGGGAAGTGCGGGTAGGGTGCGGTCACAGTGCTTGCCGCGTCGAGCCTGGCGACCTGTTCGGTCGTCAGCGACCAGCCGACGGCACCGAGGTTCTGCCGCAACTGCTCCTCGTTGCGCGCGCCGATGATGACGGATGACACCGTTGGCCGCTGCAGCAGCCAGTTGATGGCGATCTGCGGCACGCTTTTGCCGGTTTCCTTGGCCACGTCCTGCAGCGCATCGACGACGCGATAGAGGTGTTCGTCCTCCACCGGCGGGCCGAAGCTGGCGGTCTCATGCAACCGGCTGCCGGCAGGGACCGGCGCATTGCGGCTGATCTTGCCGGTCAGGCGGCCCCACCCGAGCGGGCTCCACACCAGTGCACCCAGGCCCTGGTCCTGGCCAAGCGGCATCAGGTCCCACTCATAGTCGCGGCCGACCAGCGAGTAATAGACCTGGTTGGCGACATAGCGCGACCAGCCGTGCCGGTCCGCCGTTGCCAGCGATTTCATGATCTGCCAGCCGGAGAAGTTGGAGACGCCGATGTAACGCAGCTTGCCGGCACGCACGAGGCCGTCGAGCGTGGACAGCACTTCCTCGACAGGCGTGTGCGCATCGAAGGCGTGCAACTGGAAGATGTCGATATGGTCGGTGCCGAGCCGGCCGAGGGCGGCGTCCACCGCGTCGATCAGCCGGCTGCGCGACGATCCCCACTGGTTCGGCCCGTCGCCCAGCGGCAGGCTGGCCTTGGTCGAAATCAGCACGTCGTTGCGCCGGCCCTTGATCGCCTCGCCGAGCACCGTCTCCGATGCACCATCGGAATAGACGTCGGCGGTGTCGAACAGATTGACGCCGGCCTCCAGGCAGATGTCCACCAGCCGGCGGGCTTCCTCGACGCCGGTATTGCCCCAGGCACTGAACAGTGGCCCCGAACCGGCAAACGTGCCTGCGCCGAAGGAAAGGGCGGGCACTCTCAGACCCGATTTGCCGAGGTTGCGATATTCCATCTTAGGAGTCTCCATCTGCCAATGGCGGCTAGATAGAGGTCCGTCGTTTCGTGAAACAGAGTGGCAGCAGGTAAAAGATCTGTGAGATCAATTCACAGGCGTCGAGACTTGGCGCTGCTATCGCCTCCTTGCGGGCAGGGCAGCGCCGGTGCTTTTGCCTATCGTCGGTCCATGCCTTTCAGGAACTGGTCGAAGATGCTTTCCACGCCCTGCTGATAGTCGTCGCGCTGCTGGCGGCCGGTCTCGAACATCTTGCCGAAAATATCGTCATAGGGGTTGCGCGCCTGTCCGCTCGGATTCGGCGCGGGTTCCGGAGCGCGGCGTTGCGGGCCGGGATCCGGCGCCTGCTGTGCGCCGCCCAGCATGTCCTGCAGGATCTTGCCCCAGGGATTGTTGTCGCCGAAGGGGTTTTGCGGCTGCTGTTGCGGTTGCGGCGCCTGTTGCTGCGCGCCGCCGCCGAACATATCCTGCAGCACCTTGCCGAGTGGATTGTCGCCCAGCGGGTTGTTGCCGAACGGGTTCTGGCCTTGTGGCGCCTGGCGCTGTTGCGGCTGCCCGCCCATCATGCCGCCGCCCTGCCGCATCATCTCCTCGATGATCTGGCCGAGCGGATTGTTGCCGCCTCCGAAGCCGCCGGCTCCCTGCATCTGGTTGGTGGTCTGCTTGAACAGCCCGCCCATCACCATCGAGGCCAGCACGGGCAGCATCTGCTGCAGCACCTGCTGGCCGACGCCGCTGGCCTGCGCGGCCTGCGCGGCGACAGCTCGCGACAGGTCCTTGGAGCCGAACAACTGGCCGAGCACGTCGTTGCCTTGTTGCACACCCTGCGGTGAAAAGGCCTGCGCGGCATTGTCGAAATACTGGCCATACTGGCCGCTGGCCATCGCATTCATGAAGGTGCCGACGCCATAGGGGTCGGCCGTGTTGCGCTTCAGGCCCTGGCTGAAGGCCGGCAGCAGCGCTTCCACCGCGGCTTGCGTCTGCTGCTGGTTCAGGTTGAACTGGCGCGCCAGCGCCTCCATGCCGTTGCCGTTCTGGGACTGGTTCAGCATGTCGAACAGGTTCAGCATCGTCTCCTCCGCAGCGTATGCGCCTTGGAGAAGCGTAGTGCCTTTCCAGGGAGGATTGAAGTGGGCAATTGGGTCGTTCTTGCGCAGAGGAAAACGATTCCGGCATCCGGTCTCACGAACGGCATTGGGTTTGGGACGTGTCCGGTTCGGTCCGATATGGACATCATGCGTGCGCAACGGCGATCAAATGGCAGCCTCTGGAATCGGCCATAAGGAAAAGGTCTTCATGGGAGCGCGCATGGATCCTGTAGGAAAAGCCCTATGGCTCATCGAGCACCGCTTCGCGCAAGCCATTTCGTTGGCGGAGGTCGCGGAGGCGAGTGGCGTCTCGCGCTTTCACCTGTCGCGAGTCTTCGGGGCCGCAACTGGCCACACCGTGATGGGATATCTGCGCAACCGCCGCCTTGCCGAGGCTGCCCGAGCGCTCTCGGGCGGCGCGCCGGACATTCTGACCGTGGCACTGGACGCCGGCTACGGCTCGCATGAGGCTTTCTCCAGGGCCTTCCGCAACCATTTCCGTCTCACGCCCGAGCAGGTGCGCGCGCAAGGCCATCTCGAAAACCTGAAACTTTTGGAGCCGATCAGGATGGATCATAGTCTTCTCGTCGAATTGGAAGCTCCTCGCATCGAGGACGGTCAGACCCTGCTGATTGCCGGCCTTGGCGAACGCTATACTTTTGAGACCAATGAGGGCATTCCGGCGCAGTGGCAGCGTTTCGGTCCCTCCATCGGCAGCATTCCCGGGCAGGTCGGATGGACGTGCTACGGCGTTTGCTGCAACGGCGACGATGCGGGCAATTTCGAATACATCTGCGGCGTGGAAGTCCGTGACTTCTCGGCCATCCCCGCGGAGTTGAGCCGCATTCGAATTCCCGCCCGCCGATACGCGGTGTTTACGCACCGGGGACATATCTCCGCGATACGCAGCACCGTCTACACGATCTGGAACAAATCCCTGCCGGAATCGGATCTTGAGGTGGCGTGTGCGCCCGACTTCGAGCGCTATGACGAGCGTTTCGACGCCGGCACCGGCTTCGGTGAGGTCGAAATCTGGATTCCGATCAAGTGATCGATGGAGTGGAGCATGCGGTCGGACCGGCCGCATGCGATTGCCCTGCCTACAGTTTAATACGCGTACTCCAGGAACACCGGCTCGATCGAGTCGCCCCAGCGCGTGTGGTAGGCGGCCAGCATCTCTTCGGCGCTGGTTGTACCGCGCGCCACCACCTCGTCCAGCGTCGACAGGAACGAGGTTTCGTCGAAGCCGTCGCGGTTCAGCTTGTTGCGGTTCTTCAGGCCCAGGCGCGACAGCGCCAGCACTTCGCGGGCGACGTCCCGCAGCGTGGTCGAACGGAACGGCGCGCCGATGCCTTTTTCCGGAACGGCATCGCGCATCGCCTTGACTTCCTCGTAGCTCCAGTCGCGCGTCAGCGCCTCGGCGGCGTCGAGGGCTGCCTCGTCATAAAGCAGGCCGACCCAGAAGGCCGGCAGCGCGCAGATGCGCCGCCACGGGCCGCCATCGGCGCCGCGCATTTCCAGGAAACGTTTGAGGCGAACATCGGGGAACAGCGTCGACAGATGATTTGCCCAGTCGCCCATCGTGGGCAAGCCGTCCGGCACCTCGTTGCGTGCCGCACCGTCCATGAACTGGCGGAAGGTGATGTGTGTCATGTCGTGGTAGCGGCCATCGCGGATGACGAAATACATCGGCACGTCGAGCGCCCATTCGACATAGTCGGCAAAGCCGAATTCCGGCGAGAAGCAGAAGTCGAGCAGGCCGGAGCGCTGGTTGTCGGTATCGCGCCAGATGTCGCCGCGCCAGCTCTGCAGGCCATTCGGGCGGCCCTCGGTGAAAGGCGAGTTGGCGAACAACGCGGTGGAAAGCGGCTGCAGCTTCAGCGAAACCTGCATCTTGCGGCGCATGTCCGCCTCGCTCTCGAAGTCGAGGTTCACCTGGATCGTGCAGGTGCGGTACATCATGTCGAGGCCCTTGGTGCCGACCTTGGGCATGTAGCGCGTCATGATCTCATAACGCGACTTCGGCATTTTCGGCGTCTCGGCCAGCGTCCATTTCGGGCTGCCGCCGAGGCCGAGGAAACGGATGCCGAGCGGCTCGGCGATTTCGCGCACCTGCGCCAGATGGGCGTTGCCTTCGCGACAGGTCTGGTGGATCGATTCCAGCGGCGCGCCGGAGAGTTCGAACTGCCCGCCGGGCTCCAGCGAAATCGCCCCTTGGCCGGTCGGCTCGACCAAGCCGATGATGCGACCTTCGTCCAGGATGGGATCCCAGCCGAGCTTGTCCTGCATGCCTTCCAGGATCGAGCGGATGCCGCGATCGCCGCCATAAGGCACCGGCGCATGGCCGTCGACATAGAAGGGGAATTTCTCGTGTTCGGTGCCGATGCGCCACTCGGAGCGTGGTTTGTTGCCCTTGGCCAGGTAGTCGACGAGTTCGTCCATACCCTCGATGGGTCGGAAATCGGTCGTGTCGCGTGCCATATAGCCCCTTTTGGAGCGGAATTCGATCAAAGGTGAATCGCCTTCCACTCTATCCCTTTGTCTTGTCGCATGATCTTTCCCCGAAAAGTCTGCAACTTTTCGGGATCATGCTCCAGGCGGCAGATCGGATGATCGCCGCGCGCTTGTGAACGAAATGTCAGGAGACGATCAAGCAAAAAATCCTGAGCCAATCGTCAACAGGATTTGATCGCGCCGCAATTGCTTTTTGTCTCCAAGCAATTTCAGCAAAAGTGCGCAGCGGTTTTGCGTCCGGAATTGCGTAAAAATAGGGATTAGAGCGTTTCCGCTAGAGGTGGAAACGCTCTAGAGGGAGCGTTGCGCCTGCGCCGCCCTGACAAGTGTGGCGGCCGCAGCGCCCGCGCTCTCCATGTAGGAGGGGTCGCGGTTGAGCAGCACCGTGGCAAAACAACCGTCGAGCAGAAGCAGGATCTGTCGCGCCAGCAACTCGGCCTCTTGAATGCCGTCGGCTTCGAAAACGGCCTTCAGCCAGTCTTCAAAACGCTTCTTGTGGGCGATGCCGATGCGGATCGCCGGATGGCCCGGCATGTCGGCAAGTTCGGCGGCGGTCCGCAGGAAACCGCAACCCTTCCAGGCCGGACGCCTGGCCGCTTGCCCAAGCGTCTGGAAGATGGCCGCGACCTTGTCAGCAAGCTCGCCCTCGCTCTCCGTGAACCAATGCCGGAACAGGCCGAGATTGGGCTGGTCGCGCCGCTCCAGATAGGCGGCGATCAGGTCGTCCTTGCTGGCGAAATGATAATAAAATGTGCGCTTGGTGAGCCCCGCTTTTTCGGCGACGGCATCGACGGAGACAGCGCGCACGCCCTGGCCATAGAACAGTTTGGAGGCTGCGGCGACGATGCGCTCGCGGGTCGTGTTCGCGGTCGGTTTCATGTGTCTATGTATACCGACTAGTGAGTGTAACAACAAGCCGATCTGCGCTAAGCGGAATCTCGTGTGTTCGTGCTCCACGAGAGGCCTGCCATGACCGTCTCCGCGCTGATCCAGGAAGCCCGGCCGATCGAGATCATCTCTACCGACGGCATCATCTTGGGCGGCCATTTCTGGCCTCGTATCCGCGGCACGGCCGCCGGCACCGTCATCATCAATCCCGCCACGGGCGTGCTTGCCCGCTATTATCACCGCTATGGCCGCTTCCTCGCCGCACATGGCTTCGATGTCGTCACCTACGACTATCGCGGCATCGGTGCCTCGCGCCCGGCAAGCTTGCGTGGCTGTGGCTATCGCTGGCGTGAGTGGGGCGAAAAGGATTTCGAGGCGGTGCTGGCCTGGGTGCTCGCACGCGATGGTTCCTCTCCCGTCTCCGTTGTCGGTCATAGCGTCGGCGGCGCCTTGCCCGGACTGGCCGCCCATGCCCCGGTCATCCACCGCCTGCTCTCCATCGGTGGGCAGTTCGGCTGCTGGCGCCACTACGCGCCGGCACATCGCACCCGTCTGTTCCTGAAATGGCATGTCGCGATGCCGGCGCTGACGGCGCTGTGTGGCTATTTTCCCGGTCGCCGCCTGGGCTGGCTGGAAGACCTTCCGGCTGGTGTCGCCTACGAATGGGCCTTTCGCCGGCCATATCTGGAAGACAACTATCCGCAACGGGAGCGCGAAGCGGTCCTCAGCCGCTTCGATGCGATGACGGCGTCGATTCTGGCCATCACCATGTCCGATGACGACATCGCCACCGTGCCGGCAATCCGCGCCATCCTCGACCGCTATCGCGGCGGGCCGCGGACACAGGTATTGCTCCAGCCCGCCGATCTAGGCCAGGAGACGGTCGGCCACTTCAGCTTGTTCCACAACCGTCATGCCATCGGTTTCTGGCTGGATACGCTGTTGTGGCTGCGCGACGGGGTCAATCCCTGGCCGGACAAGGAAGTCGGGTAGGGCGCCCTACCAATCCCCGACCGTCGCCTGCATCACCGCCAGCGCCGCGACAGCGGCGGTGTCGGCGCGCAGGATGCGCGGCCCCAGCGGAATGGCGGTGACGAAGGGCAGGGCGCGCAGCATCCGGCGTTCGTCGTCGGAAAAGCCGCCTTCAGGACCGACCAGCAGTGCCAGCTTCTTTTCCGCAATCGCCTGCAGCGCCGGCAGCGGATTGTTGGTCGAGGCGTCCTCGTCGCAGAACACCAGCCGTCTTTCCTTGTCCCAGCCAGCGAGCAGCCGATCGAATTTCACCGACTCGCGCACCGCCGGAACCGCCAGCACGCCGCATTGCTCGGCGGCTTCGATGGCGTTGGCATGCATGCGCTCGGCCGTGATCTTGCCTTGCGTGTGCTGGGTCAGCACCGGCTGCAACACGCCGGCGCCCATCTCCACCGCTTTCTGGATCAGGTAGTCCTGCCGCCCGACCTTCAGGGGCGCGAAGCAGTAAAGGAGATCGGGCAGTGGTGGCTGTAGCCTCTGCTGCGCCCGCACGGTCAGCCGCACCGCCTTCTTGGTCCTGGCGGTGATCGCGGCCGTCCATTCGCCGTCGCGGCCGTTGAAGGCCAGGAGTTCGGCGCCTTCGCCGAGGCGAAGCACATGCATCAGATAATGGCTCTGCTGGGCGTCCGGTTCGAACTCGACACCGGCCGACAGATCGTCCGGCACGAACAGCCGTTGCATTTTGTAGTTGGCGCGCATGGCCGAGCAATGCGGCAGGCCTTGCCGAAGGTCAAGCAGGGCTGAACGCATTGCCGGCAACGACGTGCGGGCGTCGGTTTTGCCTCATCGCCAGTCAAACAGTCCGCTTAGCTTCATGCCGGATGCTGATGGAGAGCACGCATGAGCAAGATCACGCGCGGCGGCTGCCTGTGCGGTGGCACCACCTATGAGCTGCGCGGCGAACTGCGCCCGGTCGTCGCCTGCCATTGTGTGCAATGTCGCAAGACCTCAGGGCACTATGTGGCGGCAACGCAGGTGGCTGCCGCCGATGCGATGATCGACGGCGACACGCTGACCTGGTTCCGCTCCTCGGACATCGCCGAACGCGGCTTCTGCAAGGTGTGCGGCTCCAACCTGTTCTGGCGCCGCTTCGAAAGCGACCGGCTTTCGGTATGGGCAGGCACGATCGACGGGCCAACCGGTCTCAGGATGGAAAGTCAGCTCTATCCGGAATGCGCCGGCGACTATTACGATCTGCCGAATGTCGCTTCGGTCGGTCAGGAAACGCTGGAATAGCGCTTATTCGCTTATGCGCGTCTGAGGCCCGGGATCGAACCAGCGATGCTTGCGCCGGGCGCGAAACAGCGTCGCCGGCGGTGCGAAGTCCGGATCGGAAAAGCAGCCGACCGAGATGGAGACCGCGCCGGGCAAGCCTTCTCCAGTCATGAACACCAGCGCGCCGCAGGTCGGGCAGAACGTCTGCTCCACCCAGCGCCCGACATCTCCGGTACGACGCCATGTCCGGCGCTCACCTTCCACGCTGACGACCGCATCCTCGACGAAGACCGCACGGTAGGAAAAGGCGGTGCCGGTGGCGCGCTGGCATTCCACGCAGGCGCAGGCATAGACGCTGCGTGGCTCGCCCGCGACGATGACAGTCAGCCCGCCGCAGCCGCAGCGGGCGGTTCTGGTCTTGAGATATCCCGGTCGTTCCGTCGTTTTCATACTGTCCATTCCTGCCGATCCTGTCAGGAGGTATCGGCCAGGCCGCCTTGTGCGCCTTGCCGCGACCGGGTTTGCGCCCATACCTCTCGTCAAACCTGTTGTCGTGATAGGTCGTTCCCAGTCCGGGGGTAAATTACGCACTTTGAAGTAAGTGCCGGCCCGGCGGACCGGGCCGGCGCGACCGGAACCGGAGGACGGCATGAAACATCTCGAGACCGACGGATGCGGTTTTGCCACGGCGCTGAATGCCATCGGCGGCAAGTGGAAGACCGGCATCCTGTGGGAGATCAATCTTGCGCCGCGCCGGTTCGGCGAATTGCGCCGGCTGCTGCCGGGCGTGAGTGAAAAGGTGCTGGCGCAGCAGCTGCGCGAGATGGAGGCCGATGGCCTGGTCAGGCGTGAGGTTTTTCCCGGCGCGGTGCAGAGGGTCGAATATTCGGTGACGGATGTTGGGCATACCCTCAACGAGGCGGTCGGCGTCATGTCCGCCTGGGGCAAGGCGCAGGAGCGCCGTATCGCCATGCGCCCGAGCGTTGTCCAGGAAAAGTCACGGCCGCTGATCCGCCTGCGCGCGTGACGGGAACGATCTTGCCCGACTACGGCGCCTGATCACCTCTCGCACTGGCATGCCAGATCGGCGCGAAGCCGGCCGCAAGCACGGCAACCGTTGTTGCAGGGGTGATGAGCGCAAGCGATGTGCTGCCTCCTGTTGCGGTCTCGATGCCGACCGGCTTTCCGTATCCCGCAAAGCTCCAGCGCAGCAATACACCGCCACGCACGGCGAAAGGCACGCCGCCGATGGCGACCATAGCGCCATCCGGCAGGCGTGCGATCTCTTCCGCTTGCATCGGTGGCAGAGGCTTGCGGGACGAAGCGAAACGTTCCTTGTGCAGCCGCGCGTCCACCTGCGGCGCACGTGGCTGCGCGATGGCGACGGCCTCGCCAAAACAGCCGAGGAATTCGCTCGCCCGTGCCCGCTGGCAGAAGAAGCAGGGCCGGTGTCCGGCGGCGAGTGCGGTCGGCTCGTCGAGAAAGAACAGCTCGGTCCAGCCGGCTTTGCCCCCAGGCCGGTTGCGTCCCATCGGCTCGCGCCTGCGACCCTGATACTCGCAGACGCAGATGATCCAGGCCGGCAGCGCCCAGCGTTTCTTCAGCAGCGTCTTCGTTTCCGGATCGTGGATGATGCCGCGATTGCCGGTGAACAGTCCGCGTTCCGGCACGGCGTGGATGGCGCCGAATGGATCGACCCGGTTCTGCAGTGGCATAGGCTTTTTCCGTTCCTGTCCGGCACCGGCGCTTGGCCAGTGCTTTGCTGCCATGATACGCAACCACCAGTGCAATTCATGTCAGGATGGTCATGCGGGTTCTTGTCGTCGAGAATTACCAGGGCACGGACCTCGGCAACGTCGGAGCGGCGCTCGCCGAAGCCAAGGCCGAGATCGATGTTCGCAAGGCCTATCTTGGCGACCGGTTGCCGAAGGACGCCAGCGAACATGACGCGCTGGTGATGTTCGGAGGCGGCCAGAATGCGCTTGCCGACGACAGCCATCCCTATTTTCCCGAATTGCTCGACCTTATCCGCGACTTCGCGCATAAGGATCGCTCGGTGCTCGGCATCTGCCTCGGCAGCCAGCTTCTGGCGCGTGCCTTCGGCGGCATGAACCAGGTCGGCGGCGCCTCCGAATTCGGCTGGCACGGCGTGACCTTGACCGACGCGGCCAAGACCGACGCGGTTCTCGGCGCAATGCCGGTGGCCTTCCCTATCTTCCAGTGGCACGACGACACCTTCACCTTGCCGCCCAGCGCCGTGCGGCTGGCCTCGAGCATGGTGGCCGAGAACCAGGCCTTCCGTCTCGGCCGCGCCGTCTACGCCTTCCAGTTCCATTTCGAGGCCGATCGAGCTGTGGTCGACTACTGGACAACTGCCTTTGCCGAAACCGTAACGGCGCGCTGGCCCGATTGGCCGGAGCGGCTTCCCGCCGAGGCTGCCCGCAATGCCGCGCTGGCCGACCAGTCAGGCCTTGCTATCGCCAGGGCGTGGGTAGCCACAATCTGAGCGTTTGGGTGGCAGACAAGCCGCAGTCCAGTTAGAATTGTCCGCCAGCCGGGGAATGCCGGTCGCGGATGCCTCCGGCTGGCAAGATCGTCACCGTTTGAGAATTGGATGCCGCGATGAACGACGTTGACCTGAAGCACCTGCGCCGCTGTGTCGACCTGGCGAGAACCGCCCTGGACACGGGCGACGAACCTTTCGGCTCGATCCTGGTGTCCGGCGCTGGCGATGTGCTGTTCGAAGATCACAACCATGTCGCGGGCGGCGATCATACCCAGCATCCCGAGTTCGCGATCGCGCGCTGGGCCGCCAACAACATGACGCCGGAAGAGCGTGCTGTCGCGACCGTCTACACGTCAGGCGAACACTGCCCGATGTGTTCCGCAGCTCATGGCTGGGTGGGGCTGGGCCGTATCGTCTATGCCAGTTCGACGAAACAGCTGACCACCTGGCTCGCCGAGCTTGGGGTGAGTGCTTCCCGGGTTCGGGCCTTGCCGATCGAAAGCGTCGTCGAAGGCATTGCGGTCGAAGGTCCGGTTCCCGAGCTTGCGGAACAAGTGCGGCAGTTGCACGTGGCTTTCCACGGTCGCTGACAGAGCACCCGGTGGCTTGTTGTTTATGGCACCGCCGTGATCAACAGGAAGATGACGAAGATGCCGAGATGCACCGCGCCTTGCAGCACGGTGGTGCGTCCGGTTCCGAGCGTGATCGTGCTGACGAACAGCGTCAGCAGCAGCAGGACCGTGGTGGCGGGGCTGAGGCCCAGGACCAGCTTGCGTTCCGTCAGCACGGCGACGGCGGCGACAACCGGGATCGTCATGCCGATGCTGGCGAGCGCTGAGCCGAGCACGAGGTTCACGCTATTCTGCAGCCGGTTCAGAAGCGCGGCGCGTACCGAGGCGATGCCTTCGGGCAACAGCACCAGCGTTGCGATCACGACACCGACGACAGCCTGGGGAAGGCCGGCGGCCGCGACAAGGCTCTCAAGCGGATGCGACAGCACCTTCGCCAACAGGATCACGACGAGCAGCGAGAGCGGAAGCATCACGGCACTCACCAACGTCACCTTGGATGTGGGTGGTTCGAGAGGCGCCTCGTCGGGGTCCTGTCCGGCGACGGGAACGTCCATGAAATAGTCGCGATGCTTGATCGTCTGGATGAAGACGAAGACCGCGTAGAGAACCAGCAGGACCACGCCGACGACCAGCAACTGGATGGACGAGAATTGCTGCGGGCCGCCCGCCGAGACGAAATTCGGCAGCACCAGCACGATGACTGCCAGCGTGCCGAGCACGGCAAGCGAGGCGGACGCGGCATTGAGCTGAAACGTCTGCTCGTGATGCCGTCGGCCGCCGAACACCAGGCAAAGTCCGATCACGCAGTTGAGCACGATCATCAGCGCCGAAAATACCGTGTCGCGCGCCACGGACTCGCTCCCCTCCGAGCCGGCAAGCATGATGGAGACGATCAACCCGACTTCCAGGATCGTTACCGCGGCGGCCAGGATGATCGAGCCCATCGGCTCGCCGACCCTCAGCGCCAGGATCTCCGCGTGATGCACGGACGCAAACACCGACGCACCGAGCGCAATTGCTGCAAGGATGATCACCAGCGTCGAATCGTCTGAAACCAGCCCTGCATATTTGAGGGCCACCAGCACGAGTGCCGCCGCCGGCGCTGCCCAGGTCCAGAACGGTATTGTCGTGTGGTGATCGAGAGCCATGTGTTCCTTAAGCGACGGAGATCATTGCAGGTTTGACGGTGTCGGCAGCGAAGGTAGTGGAAGAGGGCCGTCCTGTACATTCGCGACCGGCCGATATCGGCGCAAAAGCGCTGCCGCCCAATGTGTCTGGGTGGCAAACGGGAATGCGCCGGTGGTGTGGGATGCCGCTATCGTACTCTGTCGCGCGCAAGGGCACCGATATTTGTCGAGATGCCTCTGACAACCGCTTTCGTGGCTTCCAGCTCGGCCCGACCGAAGCAGGCCAGCAATTGCGCTGTATCGGCGGCGACTTTCTCGGTCAGTTTCGAGACCAGCGCCATACCTTCGGTGGTAACGAAAAGCTGCTTGACGCGGCGGTCGCTGTCATCTTCGAAGCGCCGGATCAGTCCCCTGATCTCAAGCCTTCTGGCCAGCCGTGCAAAGGTTGGTGTTTCGATCCGCAGTTTGTCGGCCAGCATCTTCTGACTGTTGGCGCCACCGTGCGCTATCCGGTACAGGGTCGCGCCTTCTGCCAGCGAGAGGCCCGTACCCTGCAGTGCGATTTCGTAGATATCTTGTAGACGTCTGACTATCTCCCCCATGTCTTCGAAAATTGTGATCGGGTTTTCCTGTTCTTCCATTGTCGACCTGTCCGCATATCACCCACTGAAGTCGCGGCACCCCGAAAGCTTCCGAAGAGGCCTGGAAGAAAAGAAGATCGCTTTGTCGTGAATGGGAACAGACGAGGTCCCTCCCACAGCATGCTCCACTGATCGATCATCCGCTTCCATTTGGTGGTGTTGACCTCGCCGGAGTTCCCGATCCGGCAAACGAAAAATGCAGGCAGGGAAAGGGAGTTCCCGCAACACGGAAATGTTACGGCCGGCTTCGGCTGCAACGTTCCGAAGTGTCTCTTGCAGCCAAAGCTGAGCCGCGGCCGACAGGGGTGGCGGCCGCGGATCAGCTGGATCATCGATGTCGTCTGCGCCGAAAAGGTCGAGCCGAAGTTGCTCGTGGGACGACGGCATCAGGATGTCCCAACCTGCGGTCCTGTTTCGTTCGGCCTGCCCGGGAGGACCGGGCCGAGAACTTTCGAGGAGATCGGCCAAGACAGTCCAGGCCGATCTCAGGTGATTTCTCACCTCGATAAAAAGAGCGAATGACTGGAGGTCAAACCGGCACCCGCTAAAGGAGAAACTTCCTAGAAGTCGCGCTGGAAGCGGAGGATGCCGCCAACGCTGCTCTTCTTGTCTGTCGTGGTCCAGTCGCCGAGCCAGTCGGCATCGCCGCGCTTGCCTTCGTTGAGGTAGTCAACTTCGGCCGTGACGGTGAAGCCCTGAACCAGCTGATAAGCGACGTTGGCGGCGATACCCAGGTTCTCCTGCTCGTCATACGAAGCCTGGAGATTGAACGTGGTTTTCTCGTTGAATTTGTAGGCGCCGCCGCCCCAGACGGCCCAGTTACCGCCCCATGGTTTGTAGAAGCTGCGCGCGGCATTGTCGTCGGTGCCATAGCCGCCCATGACCCACAGGGAGATCTGATCGGTGGCGTTCACGTCGAGGCGTACCTTGCCGGCCCATTCTTCCCAGCTGGGGTTGTAGGCGACGACACCGGTGATGCCGCCCCAGCCCTGGCTGTACTTGGCGCCGACCACGACGTTCGGAGCGTAGCTGTCGATGGTGTTGTCGACGATGCCCGGAACCCAGTTGCCAGCCCCGTCCTTCACGAAGGTATCATAGCTGCCCGAGCCCTGTTCCAGCGAGACGAGTGCCGAGAAGCCGTTGCCGGCGTCGAAGGTGTAGCTGATCAGGTTCGTGTCGAATTCGCCGTAAGGAACGATCGTGTCCTGGATGACGTTGCCGGCATAGCCGATGAAGGTGTCGTAGGCCGACTCGTCCTTACCGACGCGCAGGCCGCCGAGCTGGATCCAGGCGAAGTTCAGCGAAATGCCTCTGTTGCGGGCGTCGGCATTGCTGTTGTCGTTGCCAAAGTTGAAGCGGGTCTCGGTGTAGGTCTTCAGGGTGCCGAGTTCGGTCTCCTGACCGGTCCAGGTCTTCAGCGTGAAGCGGGTGTTCTTGTTCCAGGTATCCTGTTCCTTGCCATTGAGGCGGTCGTTGGTCTTGGCGCCATCGAAAGTGCCTCGATCCCCAAGCGCAGCGTCGTAGCGGATATATCCGCCGACGCGCAGGCAGGTCTCGGTGCCAGGTATGTAGAAATAGCCGGCGCCGTAGACGTCGCAGATCTTGACGTATTCAGCGGGTTCCGGCTCGGCGACGACGACCGCGTCAGCGGCGCGCGCGCCTGATACGGCAATCAAAGCCGCAGTCGAACCTAAAAGAAGCGTTCTGATGTTCACTGTAATCCCCTATCGATACTGGGTTCCGAGTATGTACGATCAACCTCGCACCCTGAATATTTTTAAGCTCAAATGGCGTTGAATGATATTACGTCGCGTCACTTAAGTTGATGTGTATCCAGACAGCAACGAGTGATCACATGTTCGTGTTCTATTTCGGAATAATGATTTCATATGAAACAGTTTCAATTGATTTGGTTTATATATATATTTGTTTAATATGAGAAATTTCTTCGGATGGTCGATTTTTAATTTTGTTTACTTTTAGTTGATCATCAAATGAAACGGTTTCAAACAAATATAGTCAGTCTCCGAAACAATTTCGATTGCACCGGAGAAGATGGATAGCGGGCTCTGGCGGTTTTCAGGGAACGATGACGAGGCGTGGTCGGGCGCCGTTCCTGTCACCTGAAAACGCGCCCCTAAGCTTCCGCAACGTCCGCGTGGCAAATTTGGCACGCCCGCCGGATTCCGCTGTGGACGGCGCATTTCGGGCTTGGCCTGTGTCGGCCCGATTTCCTAGAAGGCGGCGGCTGGCTTGGCGGCGCCGGTGTCCCACTGTGGCACAAGCGTCACACAAGCCGAAACAAGCATCGTCCAGACACGCAAATGTGCAGAAACACCGCCGCGACGTGTGCGTTTCAACACATTCGTAACCGTTCCTTTGCAGGACAATACAGAAGGCTCAATTTGAGATGACCTCCGTGAAAGCAGCGCTTCTGTCCTTCTTCATGCTGTCCGCGATCGTTGTGTGCGGTCTCGGCATCTACGCAGCCGATGCAGCCAACAACCATATCGCCGTCGACGGCTACGGCGTGGTCTCCGCCTCGCACTGAGAAGCCCCTCCAGACGGCCGTTTCCGACTGAACAGGCCGTCAATGTGCGCGGGCACAGCCTCGCGCCCGGTCGATTTAGCCAAGATCTGCGTGACTTGGATCGCGTCGACAGCTGTCGGCTCCGAAGGCTCGTTTCCCGACTGTCACAGCCGCGCAGGTCCCGTTGAGTGGCGCACCACCAGTTGCGGCGCCAACCGCACACGCTTGTTTTCCAGGGGCTTGTGGTTCAGTCGCGCGAACAGCATTTGAGCAGCGATTGTCCCTTGTCGGACGCCATCCGTCTTGATCGTGGTCAACGGGGGCGTCAGCCACGGAGCGAAGGGCAGATCGTCGAATCCGATGATGGAAAGGTCGTCCGGAACGCGGCGGCCTTGTTCCTGCGCTGCGTTGAGGACGCCGATGGCAATCGTGTCGTTGCCCGCAAAAAGTGCGGTGATGTCCGGGCGACGACGCAAGAGTGCTGTTGCTGCCGCGTAGCCGCTTTCGGCACTGAAATCGCCCTCTTCCACCGCATCCTTGTCCAGTGAAAGTCCGTGGTCTTGCAGGCTGCGTTCCAGTGCAGTCAATCGCGCATCGGTCGCTACGAAGCCTCGTGGCGAAAACGTTATGGCCCCGATCCGCTTGTGGCCGAGGCCGACGACGTGATCGACGGCTGCCTTGATTGCCTCGCGCGTGGTGAACGTCACCGACATCTCGGATGGGTGGCGGACTGAGCCGACAAGGACGACAGGAAAGTTCTTGTCGATGAGGGCGAACAGCGCTTCGTCGCCGGCACGCGGGTTGACTACGATCAAACCGTCGATGCGCCGCGATTCCACGAGATTGTCATAGGCTCCGCCTTTGCCGTGGGCTTCAAGCCCCTCGACCAGGACGTGGAAGCCCATCTCGCGGTTAGCCTTTTCGATACCGTAGAGGACCTGCGGAATGTATTGGTCGACCAGCAGGATCGAAGGATCGGAGACCACGAGCCCTATCGTTTCCGTGAGGCCGCTCACCAGCATGCGGCCGGCCGAATTGGGCTTGTAACCGAGTTCCGCAGCAGCCTGCATCACGCGTTCACGGGTCTCCTTGCTGAGAACCACGCTTTCCGAACGGTTCAGGACCAGCGATACCGTCGCACGGGATACGCCGGCGCGGCGTGCCACATCATGACTGGTCACACGGGTGGAACTCATCGGCAGCCTCCGGGCGCTTGAGCCGCACTGACTTTTGTCAACGCATTCAGTCGCTTCGCCCTGGATATGACCTACAACCGAAGACGCTGCTTGACAACAACGGCTTTTCGTCATTATGCATTGCTAACACGTGTTAGGAATGAAAATTCTGAAGGCTAACACGTGTAAAGGTCGATTGGGTGGAGATCGTATGCCGGGACGTGCGAGGAACGTTTCATTGCGTCAGAGGCGGCGGAAGGAGGCCTTGATCGGCTATCTCTTCGTGGCCCCGGCCTTTGTCGGTTTCCTGATCTTCTACCTGGTGCCCACCGTTCGCGCCGTCGAGATCAGCCTGACCGACTGGAACCTGATGCGTGCACCGAAATTCGTCGGGCTTGGCAACTATGCGACGCTGCTCTCGGACGGGAATTTCTGGCATTCGGCCAAGGTGACGCTGGCCTATGTCCTCTACAACATTCCGCTGCAAACCGTGCTCGGCCTGTTGCTGGCAGTGCTCTCGGACCGGCTGGCGCGCGCCGTCTGGCTGAGGGCGACGATCATCGCGCCTTATCTCATCTCCAATGTGGTCGCCGCGCTCGTCTGGATGATGATGCTGGATCCGATCCTCGGCCTCGTGAATGCATTCCTCACCTTCTTCGGTGTCTCGCCGCAAGGTTTTCTCGCCTCTCCGGATCAGGCGATGGTGTCGGTGGCTGCCATCTCCACCTGGAGGCATACGGGCCTGACCGCACTGCTGTTCTATGCCGGCCTTCAGGCCATCCCTGGCTATCTTTACGAAGCAGCCCGGCTGGAGGGGGCGGGGGAGTGGACGATGTTCCGCCGCATCACCCTGCCGTTGCTGCGTCCCGTGTTGGCTTTTGTCGTGGTGACCAGCCTCATCGGTTCGTTTCAGGTCTTCGACGTCGTGGCCGTGGCGACTGCGGGCGGCCCGTCCAATTCGACCCGTGTCATTCTCTGGTACATCTACGAGAACGCCTTCAAATTCAACAGGATGGGATACGCGTCGGCGATTTCCGTCGTGCTGTTCGCCACGCTGATCCTCATCACGCTCCTGCAGATGCGGGTGTTGCGGGCAGATCAGTCGGATCTGGATTGAGGCCGCGATGAAGAAGCTCACTCCACAGGCTGTCCTGGGTTATCCCGTCCTGGCGGTGTTCGTTTTCATATCCCTGCTGCCGCTGTGGATGGCGCTCAAGATCGGCCTCACTTATCCGGACGACGTCTACACCAGCGCTTCGAGCCTGTTGCCGAATGCCTATACGCCCGGGAACTTCCTGCGCGTGATGGGCCTGCCTTCGACCATCGAGGTGTCGGCATTCCGCGCTTCACCGATCGACTTCATGCTCGCACTGCGAAACAGCGTCATCTACACGGCGCTGACGGTCACAGGGCAGATCTTCTTTTCGGCGCTGGCCGGCTACGCTTTTGCCCGCATGAACTTTCCGGGCCGCAACAAGCTGTTTTTCGCCTTCCTTGCCGCCACCATGATCCCGAGCGTGGTGCTGTTCATCCCGAACTTTGTCCTCATCAAGCAGCTTGGTCTCCTGAACAGCTTTGCCGGGCTGGTTGCCCCGACCATCCTGATGACGCCTTTCGCTGTGTTCTTCCTGCGCCAGTTCTTCCTTTCCGCGCCGAAAGAGCTGGACGAGGCGGCGCGGCTCGAGGGGGCGTCCCAGTTTCAGATCTTCTGGCGCGTCGCACTGCCCATCCAGAAAGGTCCGATCGCTACGCTGGCGATCCTGCTGTCCATCAATTCCTGGAACGAGTTCTTCTGGCCCTTCCTGGTGGGGCGCGACCCCGGCGTTCGTGTCATGGCGGTCGCCCTGTCCGATTTCATGAGCCAGACGGGCCGGGGCAATCCCGACTGGAGCGGGCTCATGGCAGCGATCGTGCTGTCGATCCTGCCCGTCATCGCCATGCTCATCGTATTCGGCCGGCAAATCGTGGAGTCGCTGCAGACCAGCGGCCTGAAGTAGCCGGCCAGCCGTGGAATCGAAAAGTGGAGGAGAGACAATGAAAGAATATCTGATGGGGAAAAGACACCTGACGGGCGTTTTTGCCACCGCAACCGCGCTTACCACGCTCGGATCCTCGTTTGCCTGGGCCGAGGATGTGACCTTGAACTATGCCATGTGGGACGCCAACCAGGCTCCCGTCTATCGCCAATGCGCCGACAAGTTCGAAGCTGAAAATCCCGGCATCAAGATCAACATCAAACAGGACAGCTGGGACAATTACTGGACCACGCTGAGCACGTCCTTTGTCGCAGGCACGGCGCCGGACGTGTTCGTCAACCATCTCAGCCGCTTCCCGGAATTCCTGGCGAACGGTGTGATGGATGACCTGACGGACCGTATCGCGGCCGACAAGGTGGAGATGAAGGCCTATCTCCCAGGTCTTGCCGAAAGCTGGAACAAGGACGACCGGCAATATGGCTTGCCGAAGGATTGGGACACGATCGCCCTTATCTACAACAAGAAGATGGTCGCCGATGCCGGCATCAGCGAGGAAGAGCTCAAGAACCTCACCTGGAACCCGAAGGATGGTGGTTCGCTCGAGAAGATCGTCGCGCGCCTCAGCGTGGATCAAAACGGCAAGCGCGGTGACGAAACCGGTTTCGACAAGTCCAAGGTTTCCGTCTATGGCTGGGCAACCAACACCGTTGACGGTTACGGCCAGACGCAATGGAGTTTCCTCGCCGTCTCCGACGGGTTCAAGCCGATCGATAAGCCGTGGGGCAAGCAGTATGGCTATGACAGCCCGGCGCTTGCCGAAACGCTGACCTGGATACGCGATCTTGCCTTGAAGAAGGGCTTCGCGCTTAGCCAGGAGCAGACCGGCAGGCTGAACGCCACCGCGATCTTCGCTGCCGGAAAGGCGGCCATCGTTCCGGATGGCTCGTGGAACATCTCCTCCTATCGGGACACCTCGAAGGCTGAATTCGGCTTTGCACCTTTGCCGCAGGGACCGGATGGCCGCCGCTCGATGTTCAACGGTCTGTCCGACAGCATCTGGTCCGGATCCCAGCACAAGGACGAAGCCTGGAAATGGGTGAAGTATCTCGGCGGATCGGAATGCCAGACCATCGTCGGCAAATCGGGCGTCGTCTTCCCGGCTCGTCCCGAAGCAGCAAAGGCGGCCGAGGAGGCACACAAGGCGAAGGGGCTGGACGTGTCCGCCTTTGTCCAGCTGGCGACACCGGAAACCACTTTTCCGTTCCCGATCTCCGATCGCGCTTCCGAGATATCGGCGATCCTGACGACGGCCATCGAGAACGTCCTGCTTGGCAAGGGTGATCCCGCAACCATCCTCAAGGAAGCCAACGACCAGGCCAATGGCATGCTCTAGCTAGAGCGTGATCCCGAAACGTGGACCCGGTTTTCGGAAAAGATCACGCTCCAACAACAAGGCCGGGCGAGCTTCTCAATTCGAATCCCTGGCGCATCTCTCCCGCGGCAGGATCTTCCTCCGGCGTTCTCTCCCTGACGTCGGAGGAACCTTCACAATCCCTTTTCATCCCACCGAGAACCCGCAATGCGACGCCCAAAGATCACTTTCATCGGAGCCGGCTCCACCGTTTTCATGAAGAACATCATCGGCGATGTGCTGTATCGCCCCGCGCTCCAGGACGCGGTGATCGCGTTGATGGACATCAATCCCGAGCGGCTGAAGGAGAGCGAAGTCGTTGCCGGCAAACTTGTGCAGGCGCTTGGCGCCAATGCCGTCATTGAAACCCATTCCAACCAGCGCAAGGCATTGGAAGGAGCGGATTTCGTCGTTGTCGCCTTTCAGATCGGAGGCTACGAGCCCTGCACGGTGACCGACTTCGAGGTCCCCAAGCAATTCGGCCTGCGTCAGACGATTGCCGACACGCTCGGCGTTGGCGGTATCATGCGCGGATTGCGGACAGTGCCGCATCTCTGGAACATATGTGAGGACATGCTTCAGGTCTGCCCCGACGCGATCCTGCTGCAATATGTGAATCCGATGGCGATCAACATTTGGGCAATCGCCGAGAAGTATCCGTCAATCAGGCAGGTGGGGCTGTGCCATTCCGTTCAGGGCACCGCCTACGAACTGTCGCGCGATCTCGATATCCCGGTTTCGGAAATCCGCTACCGCGCCGCCGGCATCAATCACATGGCGTTCTTCCTGACCTTCGAACATCGCCAGGCGGACGGCAGCTATCGCAATCTCTATCCCGACCTGGTGCGGGGCTACCGCGAAGGGCGCTTCCCGAAACCAAGTCACTGGAACCCGCGCTGCCCGAACAAGGTCCGCTATGAAATGCTGACGCGGCTCGGCTACTTCGTCACTGAAAGCTCCGAGCACTTCGCGGAATATACGCCCTATTTCATCAAAGACGGCCGTGCCGACCTCATCGAGAAATTCGGCATCCCGCTCGATGAGTATCCAAAACGCTGTGTCGAGCAGATCGCCCGCTGGAAGGAGGAATCCAAGACGCTGAAAGGCGCCAGCACGATCGACATCAAGGAGAGCCACGAATATGCCTCTTCCATCATGAATTCGGTCTGGACCGGCGAGCCGTCGACCATCTACGGCAACCAGCGCAACAATGGCTCGATCACCTCGCTGCCGGACAATTGCGTTGCGGAAGTGCCTTGCCTCGTCGATGCAAACGGCATCCAGCCAACCGTCGTCGGCGATCTGCCGCCGCAACTGACCGCACTCATCCGCACCAACATTAACGTGCAGGAGCTCACCGTCAGGGCGCTGACAACGGAAAACCGTGAACACATCTACCATGCGGCAATGATGGATCCGCACACTGCGGCCGAACTCGATCTCGATCAGATCTGGACCCTCGTCGACAGGCTGATCGCAGCACATGGCGATTGGCTGCCCGCATGGGCGCGCGGCTGAACGACCGCCGAATGGCGAGGCCATTCGGCCCGCCGCCATCCCCGCAAGAAAACCCGGAGCAACAGTTCTGTCCCATGACTTTTCTCAGGATCGATCACGTTACCAAGCAATTCGGCTCCGTTCAGGTGGTCAAAGGAGTCTCGATCGAGGCCATGAAGGGAGAATTCGTCGTCTTTGTCGGCCCTTCGGGTTGTGGCAAGTCGACCTTGCTTCGCATGATCGCGGGCCTCGAAGAAACGAGCGAGGGCTCGATCTCGATCGATGGGGAGGATCTAACCCATGCCGATCCGGCCGATCGCCACGTCGCGATGGTCTTCCAGTCCTATGCTCTGTTCCCGCATATGTCGGTCTTCGACAACATCGCCTTCGGCATGCAGGTCAACAAGGTGCCGAAGGCTGAGATCAAGGCGCGTGTTGCGGAGGCCGCTCGCATCCTGCAGATCGAAGCACTGCTCGAACGCAAACCAAAGCAACTCTCCGGTGGCCAGCGGCAGCGTGTCGCCATTGGCCGCGCCATCGTGCGCAAACCCAAGATCTTTCTGTTCGACGAGCCTCTCTCCAATCTGGATGCCGAGCTTCGCACCCAGATGCGTGTCGAGATCGCCAAGATCCATCGCGAGATCGGCGCAACAATGATCTACGTTACGCATGATCAGGTCGAGGCGATGACACTTGCGGACAGGATCGTCGTCCTTCGTGGCGGGTTGGTGGAGCAGATCGGAACCCCCATCGATCTCTACGACAACCCAGCCAACCTTTTCGTCGCCGGCTTCATCGGCAGCCCACGTATGACCTTGCTGTCCGGCAAGGTGGAAAGCGCCTCGGCACATGGCCTTCAGGTCGCGTGTCCAGCCTTTTCCCGACCGCAGTCCATTCCCGGACCCTTTGCGCGGCTGCCGCAAGCAGGCAGTCCGGTCACAATCGGCCTACGTCCGGAAGCCATCAGGATCGACGCCGCGAATCCGGTGTTCAGCGCCAAGGTGGAAATCACCGAAAATCTCGGCGGGTCCACGCTCATCTACGCCGTGACCCAGGACGGAACCGCGCTGATCGTACCGGCACAGGAGCGCTCATCGGTTCGTTCCGGCGATACGCTTCCATTGTCCTTTTCCACAGCCCCGCATGTGTTCGATGCCCAGGGAAACAACCTGCGTTTGCCATAGGTGGAGCCAACCCGCGAAGGCGTACTTTCACCTTCTGCTCGCAACCCTGTTGACAAAAAGGGCGCTTGTCGTTCACCCTTGAAGCTCACCAGGGGGGTCCCGACAAGGGGCTGAGATACTGCTGAACGCGCAGTGACCCGTTGAACCTGATCCAGTTCATACTGGCGTAGGGACGGTGGAACGCTTCGCGGGCCGGCATTTCTTCGGCTTCGGTTTTCGGGCAAAGAGCCCGTATTCCATTCAGCGAAGCGTCGCTCCCTCCTCATGCGCGGACTGGGTCTTCTCGCGAAGGAGGCTCGCTCATGAATATCCATACCCCCACCGTCACCGTTGGCGAATTGCCGGCATCGCGCAAGGTCCATAAGCCGGGCGTCATCCACCCCGGCCTGCGCGTGCCGATGCGCGAGATTTCCGTGCATCCGACCGCCGGCGAGCCGCCGGTCACGGTCTACGATTCGTCCGGGCCCTACACCGACACCAACGTGCAGACCGATATCGAGCGTGGCCTGCCGCGCCTGCGCGAAGAGTGGGTCGTCGCGCGCGGCGATGTCGAGCGTTACGAAGGCCGGCTGGTCAAGCCGGAGGACAATGGCTTCGTCTCCGGCGAGCGGCTGACACCGGAATTCCCGGTGCGCAACCAGCCGTTCAGGGCAAAGGACGGGCGCGCCGTCACCCAGCTCGCCTATGCACGCGCCGGCATCATCACGCCCGAAATGGAATTCATCGCCATCCGTGAGAATCTTGGCCGCCAGGCGGTGCACACCAAACTGCAGCGCGACGGCGAAAGCTTCGGCGCGGCAGTCCCCGACTATGTCACGCCGGAATTCGTGCGCGACGAGGTCGCGCGCGGCCGCGCCATCATCCCGGCCAACATCAACCATCCGGAAGCCGAGCCGATGATCATCGGCCGCAATTTCCTGGTCAAGATCAACGCCAACATCGGCAACTCGGCCGTCACCTCGTCCATGGCGGAAGAGGTGGAAAAGATGGTCTGGGCGACCCGCTGGGGCGCCGACACGGTGATGGACCTTTCCACCGGCCGCAACATCCACAACATTCGCGACTGGATCCTGCGCAACTCACCGGTGCCGATCGGCACCGTTCCGCTCTACCAGGCGCTGGAAAAGGTCGGCGGCGTTGCCGAGGATCTCACCTGGGAGGTGTTCCGCGACACGCTAATCGAGCAGGCGGAGCAGGGCGTCGACTATTTCACCATCCATGCCGGCGTGCGGCTGCCCTATATCCCGCTCACCGTCGACCGTGTCACCGGTATCGTCAGCCGCGGCGGCTCGATCATGGCCAAGTGGTGCCTCTATCATCACAAGGAAAGCTTCCTCTACGAGCATTTCGAGGACATCTGCGACATCTGCCGCGCCTATGACGTGTCGTTCTCGCTGGGCGACGGCCTGCGCCCCGGCTCGATCGCCGACGCCAACGATGCCGCGCAGTTCGCCGAATTGGAGACGCTGGGCGAGCTCACGCAGATCGCCTGGGCCAAGGATTGCCAGGTGATGATCGAAGGCCCCGGCCATGTGCCGATGCACAAGATCAAGGAGAACATGGACAAGCAGCTCGCCGTCTGCGGCGAGGCGCCGTTCTACACGCTCGGGCCGCTCACCACGGACATCGCGCCGGGCTACGACCACATCACCAGCGGCATCGGCGCCGCCATGATCGGGTGGTTCGGCACGGCGATGCTCTGCTACGTCACGCCGAAGGAGCATCTCGGCCTGCCCGACCGCAACGACGTGAAGGTCGGCGTTATCACCTATAAGATCGCGGCCCACGCCGCCGATCTCGCCAAGGGCCATCCTGCCGCCAAGGTCAGGGACGACGCTCTGTCCCGTGCGCGCTTCGAGTTCCGCTGGGAGGACCAGTTCAACCTCTCGCTCGACCCCGAAACCGCGCGCGCCTTCCACGACGAGACCTTGCCCAAGGAGGCGCACAAGGTGGCGCATTTCTGCTCCATGTGCGGACCGAAATTCTGCTCCATGCGCATCTCGCACGACATCCGCGCGGACGCGCAGAAAGAGGGCATGGCGGCGATGGCGGAAAAGTTCCGCGTCGGTGGCGATCTCTATTTGCCTCTCGACACCGCCGCTTCCGTCGAAACAACGGAGGCGGGGACGGACCGGTCATGAAAGCGCTGGTCAAAGGTGCCGGCGTCGCCGGGTTGACGCTGGCTTTCGAGCTGGCGTCGCGCGGCGCCGACGTCACCGTCATCGAAAAGCGGCATCGCCTCGCCGGCAGCGCCTCATGGGCTGCCGGTGGCATGCTGGCGCCCTGGTGCGAGCGCGAGAGTGCGGAACAGGCGGTCGTCACATTGGGCCGCCTCGCGCTCGACTGGTGGGAGGAAGTGCTGCCCGGCCATGTCGTGCGCGCCGGCACACTGGTGGTGGCGCCGGCGCGGGATACGGGCGAGCTCGACCGTTTCGCACGGCGCACGGCCGGGTTCGCGACGATTGGCGAAGAGGCGGTCGCCGCGCTCGAGCCGGATCTTGCCGGCCGCTTCCGACGCGGGCTGTTCTTCGCCGAGGAAGCGCATCTCGATCCGCGCCGCGCCTTGACTACCCTCAAGGACAGGCTGGTCGGCATGGGCGTGCGCTTCGAATTCGGTTACGGCGCGGTGCGTGTGCCGGAAACGGTCGACATCGAGGCCGACTGCACCGGCATCGCAGCGAGCGTCCCGGATTTGCGGGGCGTGCGTGGCGAGATGTTGCTGCTGCATGCGCCGGACGTCTCGCTGGCGCGCCCCGTCCGGCTGCTGCATCCGCGCTTTCCCGTCTATGTCGTGCCGCGCGCCGATCACCTGTTCATGGTCGGCGCGACCATGATCGAAAGTGACGCCAGCGAGCCGGTCACCGCGCGTTCGATGATGGAACTGCTCGGGGCCGCCTATGCGCTGCACCCGGCTTTCGGCGAGGCCGAGATCGTCGAGGCAGGCGTCGGCGTGCGCCCGGCTTTCACCAACAACCTGCCACGCGTCAGCCGCAAGGGAAACCAAATCAGTATCAACGGTCTGTACCGCCACGGCTTCCTGCTGGCGCCGGCAATGGCGAGGCAGGCGGCCGACATGATCTTCCATTCGCAAAGGGAGCTCGCCCATGCGGCTCATCATTAACGGCGAAAGCCGCGAGGTCGGTGCCGGCACGCTGGCGGCACTGCTCGCCGAACTCGACTATGAGGGTGGCTGGCTGGCGACCGCGCTCAACGGCGAAGTGGTGCCGGCCAGGGAACGCGACACCTGCCGCATCGCCGACGGCGACCGCATCGAAATCCTGTCGCCCATGAAGGGAGGGTGAGCCATGACGAGGTTACCCCCACCCCTAACCCCTCCCCTCAAGGGGGAGGGGAACACGCTTGCCTTCTCGCAGCTTGCTTCGATCCATCGATGTGCCCAGCACCCGAGTTCCCCCTCCCCCTTGAGGGGAGGGGTTAGGGGTGGGGGTGCTTCACGCACCTTGGTCTCAGGACCAGCTCTCCGTTCTTCTGCCGGAGCCTGATCATGCTCGAACTCTACGGACAAGAATTCTCATCACGCCTGCTGCTTGGCACCGCGCTTTACCCGTCACCGGCGATCATGGCCGATGCGGTCGAGGCGGCGCGGAACGAGATCGTGACGGTTTCGCTGCGGCGCGAGAGCGCCGGTGGCAAGACGGGCGGGCAGTTCTGGTCTCTCATCCAGTCGCTCGGCGTGCGCGTGCTGCCCAACACGGCCGGCTGCCATTCGGTGAAGGAGGCCGTCACCACCGCGCAGATGGCGCGCGAGGTCTTCGCCACCAACTGGATCAAGCTGGAAGTCATCGGCAACCACGACACCTTGCAGCCGGACGTTTTCGGCCTGGTCGAGGCGGCGGGCATCCTGAGTGGGGAGGGCTTCGAGGTGTTCCCTTATACCACCGACGATCTGGTCGTCGCCGAACGGCTGCTGGAAGCCGGCTGCAAATTGCTGATGCCCTGGTGCGCGCCGATCGGCTCGGCACGCGGGCCGCAGAATGTCGATGCGCTGCGGTCGCTGCGCGGCCATTTCCCCGATGTGCCGCTGATCGTCGATGCCGGCATCGGCCGCCCGTCGCATGCGGCCGCCGTCATGGAGCTCGGCTACGACGCCGTGTTGCTCAACACCGCCGTCGCCAAGGCTGGCGATCCGGTCGCTATGGCCGGCGCTTTCGCCAAGGCGATCGAGGCCGGGCGGGAGGCCTTCCTCGCTGGTCCGCTTGAACCGCGCGACATGGCCGTTCCTTCCACCCCTGTCATCGGCATGGCAGCCTTCTCATGAAACTCGATCCCTTCTACCTTATCGTCGATTCCGCCGCCTGGATCGAGCGGCTGGTGCCGCTTGGCGTGAAGCTGGTGCAGCTGCGCGTCAAGGATACGCCGGATGAGGTTTTGCGCGCCGAGATCCGTGCCGCCAGGGTGACCTGCGAACGCCATCACTGCCAGCTCATCGTCAACGACCATTGGCAGCTCGCCATCGACGAGGGCTGCGACTTCGTCCATCTCGGCCAGGAGGATCTGGCCGAGGCCGATGTCGGGGCGATCCGCCGCGCCGGGCTGAGGCTGGGGCTAAGCACGCATGATCATCTCGAACTGGAAACGGCGCTTGCGGCGGAGCCCGACTATGTCGCGCTGGGCCCGGTCTATCCGACTGTCCTGAAGGCCATGAAATGGGCGCCGCAGGGGCTCGATCGCATCGCCGAATGGAAACGCCGGGCGGGTGAGCTGCCGCTTGTCGCCATCGGTGGATTGACCGTCGAGCGTATCCCAGGTGTGTTCGCGCAAGGTGCCGACAGCGCCGCCGTCGTCACCGACATCACCCGCAATGCCGATCCGGAAGCGCGCACCCGGGAATGGCTGGCGGCCACGGCGTTATGGCGGTGACGCCGGACCGGCATGTCCTGGTCGTCGCCGGTTCGGATTCCAGCGGTGGCGCCGGCGTTGCGCGCGACGTCGAGACGGTTGCCGCCTTCGGCCTGCGTGCTTGCCTCGCGGTAACCGCGGTAACCGTGCAAACCCATGACGCGGTTGAGCGGGTCGAACAGATGCCGCCGGATCTCATCGCCGCACAGATGCGGGCGGCGTTTGCCGCCAACGCAATCGCCGCGGTCAAGATCGGCATGCTGGGCAGCGCGGATGCCATAACCGCGGTTGCCTCTGTACTGGCCAGCCGCCTGCCGCTGCCGGTGGTGCTCGATCCCGTCCTTGCCTCGACGTCGGGTCGCGCGCTGCTCGCCACGGACGCCGTCGAGATATTGAAACGCCGCCTGATGCCGCTCTGCACATTGGTCACGCCCAATCTGCCGGAACTTGCGCTGCTGGGCGATGAGACGGTGGCGACAGACGAGGACGGCATCATCAGCCAGGCAGGACCGCTGTTCGAAAGCGGCATGTCGGCTTTGCTGGTCAAGGGCGGTCATGCAGACGGCGATCGCTCGGTCGACCTTCTCTTGCGTGCCGGCGCGAAGCCGTCACGTTTCGAAGCGCTGCGCCTCGATGTCAGCATGCGTGGCACCGGCTGCATGCTTGCCAGCGCCATCGCGGCTGGGCTGGGTCTGGGTGATGATCTGCAAACGGCGATCAGCAAGGCCAAGGACCATGTTTTCGAAAAGCTGGGTCGGGAAGAGCGCCGGTCTGGCCCAAACTCTCCTCGCATCGATGGTCTGCGAATTGCTGGCAACTCCATCCCGGATTTGTAGAATGCAGTGGACGCAGGGATGGTCCGGCTCGAAGTCAGGCAAACGATGTTGCTGAGGCTGAGTGTTAGTCCGGATGACACGCAATTTTTTGACAGTCGCTTGTGCGAAATGAAACAGGCCGTTCGAAAGCTCCTGGGATGGTTGAGCGCAACCGATGAAATTGGGTTTCCTTTTGACAATGAACGACACGCGCTCGGCATTGCGGGTGTCTCATCATTTGATACTTCGGCTCAGCGAGTTGATTGCCGAAGCCGGCTTCAACGAGGATGCGAGAAAGCCGGCGCATAAAGGCCTCGATATCCTTGTCTATGTCGACAGCGTGGATGCCCAGCGAATGGCGACTCAGACCGGCCTCATGATGAGTTCGATCGATCCGGATGTGCTGATCTACCATCGCAGTGCCAAGCCCGGGCGCTATGATTGGGTGGAGTACTATGTGCGCCTGCGGTACGAAGGCATCAGGGATGCATCCGACAAACTTGGCCGTTTCACGCAAATGATACAGGCGGTTCTTCTGCTCGTCGCCCGACGATCCAAAGTTGAGATCGGCGCTATCGATCGATGGGACGCGATCACGGCCACCATTCGAGAAGAAGTGGCTCGTGACAACTCGATGCGTTTCGATCGCGATGAACCCGATGGAACCGTCATCGTGTGATGTCGCGAAAATTCAGGCGTAGCGTGACTGAATAAACGCTTGATGTCCTATGCTTTCCCGCTCTCCGTCAGGATCCGCTTGTCCCCACCATCGACCACCAGTGCCGTCAGCCTGCCGCTCTGGTAAGCGGCGGTGTCGACGTTGACGCGGTTGGGCATCAGTTCGGCCTCCGCCTGCGGCGTATGACCGTGCACGATCACCTTTTCATACAGTCCCGGATGGTCGAGGAAGACGGCACGGACCCAGATCAGGTCTTCATGCGCCTGGCGGTCAAGTGCGATGCCGGGGCGTACGCCTGCGTGGCAGAAGAAGAAATCGCCGAATGAGATCGAATAGGGTAGATCGTGCAGGAACTGTTTCTGCTCGGGCGAAACGGCGCTGACCAGATCCTTCCAGCCTTGTTCGAGTGAGGCCGGATCGGCGAAGTCGATCGCCACGCCGTAGGATAGCGCCGTCTCGCGGCCGCCATAACGCGAGAACAGCCCGTCGGCGGCCGGCATGGCCAGGAAATCCCGGAAGCCGATATCGTGGTTGCCGGCCAGCGCGATGATGCGCGGATCGCGCTGCTGCGCGGCGATCAGGAAATCGATGACGCCCCTCGAATCCGGGCCGCGATCGACGTAGTCGCCGAGATGGATGATGCGCCAGTCGGCCGGCCGGTCGCGTTCGATCTCGGCTGCGATGGTCCTGTGCATGCCGGACAGCAGGTCGAGGCGGCCGTGCACGTCGCCGATGGCGTAAAGGCGCATGCCGTCCGGCGCGCGGGCGTCAAGGAAATGGATGCCGTCGGTCAAGGCAGAAGCCGCTTTCAAGTCGATTCGAATTTCGATCTGGACCTCTTAGCGGTAAAGCATGTCCTTGCCGACATCCTTGATGTCGCGTTTGCCGCACAGCGCCAATGTCAGGTCGAGCTCCTTGCGGATGATCTCCAGCGCCAGCGTCACACCTTTCTTGCCGGCCGCACCCAGCCCGTAGAGGAACGGACGTCCGATATAGGTGCCCTTGGCGCCGAGGCACAGCGCTTTAAGCACATCCTGACCCGAGCGGATGCCGCCATCCATGTGGACTTCGATCTGGTCGCCGACGGTGTCGACGATCTCTTCCAGCACTGCGATGGAGGAGGGGGCACCGTCGAGCTGGCGGCCGCCATGGTTGGAGATGATGATGGCGTCGGCGCCTGTCTTTGCCGCCAGCACCGCGTCTTCCTTGTCGAGGATGCCCTTCAGGATCAGCTTGCCGCCCCAGCGCTGCCGGATCCATTCCACATCGTCCCAGGACAGGCGCGGGTCGAACTGCTCGTTCGTCCAGGACGACAGCGAAGCGAGGTCGCCCACGCCCTTGGCATGGCCGACGATATTGCGGAAGGTGCGGCGCTTGGTGCCGAGCATGCCGAAGCACCAGCCGGGACGGATCGCCATATCGATCAGGTTCGGCAGGGTCAGCTTCGGCGGAGCCGACAGGCCGTTGCGCACATCCTTGTGACGCTGCGCCAGGATCTGCAGGTCGAGCGTCAGCACCAGCGCCGAACATTTGGCCGCCTTGGCGCGATCGATGAGGTTGAGCACGAAATCCTTGTCGCGCATCACGTAGAGCTGGAACCAGAACGGCTTCCTTGTCACCGAGGCGACGTCCTCGATCGAGCAGATGCTCATGGTCGAGAGCGTGAACGGCACGCCGAATTCCTCCGCCGCCTGCGCCGCCAGCATCTCGCCGTCGGCGTGCTGCATGCCGGTCGAACCGGTCGGCGCCAGCGCCACGGGCATGGAGACGGCCTCGCCGATCATGGTCGAGGCCAGCGAGCGGTTGTCCATGTCGACCAGCACGCGCTGGCGCAGCTTGATCTTGCCGAAGTCTTCTTCGTTGGCGCGGTAGGTGCTCTCCGTCCAGGCGCCGGAATCGGCATAGTCGAAGAACATCTTGGGCACGCGCTGGCGAGCCTGCTGCTTGAGATCGTCGATGGTAAGAAGCATGCTCATTTCGCCTTCCCGCTTTCGCGCGCCGCCGCGCCTGTTTCATTGCGTTTGCGGCCGGGTTCCTGATCCCCGCCACGTTGTTTCAATCGAAGCCGCGACACGCGTTGCCAGTCGCCGGTGCGTTCGGCTTCCACCATGGAGCGTTCGACATAGGTGATGTGGTCCATCGCCGCCTTGCGCGCCGCAGCCGGGTTGCCTGATTTGACAGAGGCATGGATGGCGCGGTGCTGGGCCAGCAGCTCGTCGCGCGCGCCGGGCAAGGTGAACACCAGCAACCGGTTCTGGAACACACCTTCCGAGAGCAGGCGGTAGCAGGACCGCAACGTGTGCAGCAGGATGATGTTGTGCGCGCATTCGCCGACGGCATTGTGGAATTCGACGTCGATGTCGGCTTCGTTCTGGAAATCGCCGGTGCGGTGCGCCTCGTCCATGCGCGCCATGATGCGGTCGAGCAAGGCGAGATCGTCCGGCGTCGCGCGCCGGGCTGCATATTCGGCGGCGATGCCTTCGATCTCGCGGCGGTATTCCAGATAGTCGGCGGCAGCTTTACGGTGAGTGGAGATCAGCTCCATCACCGGCTTGGAGAACACTTGGCCGATGACGTCGGCGACATGGGTGCCGCCGCCGTGCCGGGTCTGCAGCAGACAGCGCGTTTCCAGCGCCTTCAGCGCGTCGCGTAGGATCGGTCGGGACACTTCGAACTGGCGGGCGAGGTCGCGTTCGCCCGGCAGCCGGTCGCCCGGACGCAGCACGCCTTCCAGGATCAAGGCCTCGATCTGCGCCACCACCTCGTCGGCGGTGCGCGAATGATCGATGCGGGAAAAGATGTCGCCCAAGGAAGTGTCCGAGAAAATGCTATGCCGCCTAGAATAGCGGCAATCTTGCCAACTGGTCAATTAATCTATCCAATTTACCGCATTGGCGCATTCGCCTGGCAAGGGCGGCGCTTGCCGTCGAGGCGGCACTTTTCATTGTCACGGCCAGGGATTGCTCCTAGAGCTTTGAAAAAGACAGGGTTCAGAACCTTGGGGGAACTGCCGTGTCGGACGACCAGTCCAATCTCGAATTCCGGCCGCGTGCCATCGGCAGCGTCCTGGGTTTTCCTGCGCATGAAGGCCGCCCGAGCGCGCTGGGCGAGGTGCACGCTCGCCCGCACCCGCTGGTCGAAACGCCGCGGGTCCTGATCCAGCTCTCCTTCATGACCGAAGGCGGCGCCAGCGTCGACCACGCCGTGCTGTCCGAGCTTTCGCGCCGGCTGGGCATCGCCGCCCCCGGCAGCCAGGCGCGCCTCCACGCCATGAAATGGGGCAAGGGCTCGCTGCGCTGGGAGCGCCATACCGAATTCTCGACCTATCTGTGGGAAGGGCCGCTCGACGAGAGCGGGCGCGCGCATGAGGACACGCCGTTCGGCAATGGCTTCTCGCCGCCCGGCACGGTGATTTCCGGCATCCGACTGGAGATCCGCAACTGGACCGCGGCCAACGAGAAGCTGGTCGACAGCTTCGACCCCACCAGCCTGTGCTTTTCGCTGGTGGAGCGCGGCGCCGCGGCGATCATCGCCGACTTCCGCCAGGATGGTGACGGGCTGACACGCATCCTGGTGCTCAACCGCGCGCTGACGCCGGCCAGCACCGGCGCCCTGTCGCAGCGCCTGCTCGATATCGAGACCTATCGCACGCTTGCGATGCTCGGCCTGCCGCTGGCGCAGTCGCTGTCGGCGCGGGTGCGTCGCATCGAAGACAAGCTCGCCGTCATCACGCGCGAGATGAAGGGGACGGAAACCCGCGACAGCCAGACCTTGCTGGCCGATCTCACCGAACTCGCCGCCGAACTGGAGGCGGACGCTGCTTCCAGCCTCTATCGTTTCGGCGCCAGCCGCGCCTATGACGGTATCGTCAGCGAGCGTCTGCAAGCGCTCGATGAAGAGGTGGTGCCGGGCTATGACACCTGGGGCGGCTTCCTGCAGCGCCGCGTCGCGCCGGCCATGCGCACATGCCGCTCGGTCGAGGAGCGGCAGGCAAACCTGTCGCGCAAGCTGACACGCGCCACCACGCTGTTGCGCACCTGGGTGGATGTCGAAGTCGAGAAGCAGAACCGCGACCTTCTCGCCTCGATGAACAACCGTGCCCGCCTGCAACTGCGTCTGCAGCAGACGGTGGAAGGCCTGTCGGTGGCGGCTGTGTCTTATTACGTCGTCGGGCTGATCGGCTATCTCGCCAAGGGTGCGTCCTTCTTCGGCCATGCCTTTGCACCGGAGGTGGTCACGGCCGCGTCCGTGCCGATCGCTGTCCTGCTCGTCTGGTGGGGCGTGCGCCGCGTGCAGCGCCTGCATGGCGAACCCGCGAGCCACGCAGGCGAATAGCGCAGTATCTTCGATCCTGTCTGCCAGCGTCAGATTGACGCGCGGAAAGGTGCGCGCATGACGGCGCCTGCTTTGGCCGAAAGCATCATTTGCATGCACCGTGTCGAATTGGTAAAAAGCTTTTACCAGTCAGTGCATTTTTTACAGTCAAGCGCAGGGAGGCATCATGTCCGGTCTTGCCATGCCGAAGCCGGATGAGGCGACGCTTGGACGGCGTGCCACCATCGTCGCCGATCTCAGGTCGATCGTGCCGGGCGAAGGCGTCGTCGAAACCGTCAATGAGATGCGCGGCTTCGAAAGCGACGGGCTGACCGCCTATCGCCAACTCCCCCTCGTCGTGGTGTTGCCTGAGACGGTGGCGCAGGTGTCGCGGGTGCTGAAATATTGCAACGAACGCAACATCCGCGTCGTGCCGCGCGGCGCCGGCACTTCGCTGTCCGGCGGTGCCTTGCCACTGGAAGACGCGGTCCTGCTGGTCATGAGCCGCTTCAATCGCATCCTCGGTATCGACTACCCCAACCGCACCGTCACCGCGCAGCCCGGCGTCACCAATCTCGGCATCACCTATGCGGTGGAGCAGGAGGGCTTCTACTACGCGCCGGACCCGTCCTCGCAGATCGCCTGCTCGATCGGCGGCAATGTCGCGGAGAACTCCGGCGGCGTGCACTGCCTGAAATACGGCCTCACCGCCAACAACGTTCTGGGCATCGAGATGGTGCTGATGAATGGCGAGGTGGTGCGGCTCGGTGGCAAGCATCTCGACGCCGAAGGTTATGATCTGCTCGGCCTGATGACCGGTTCGGAGGGCCTTCTCGGCGTCGTCACCGAAGTGACGGTGCGCATCCTGAAGAAGCCGGAGACGGCGCGCGCCCTGCTGATCGGCTTCCCGACCAGCGAGCAGGGCGGCCAATGCGTGGCCGACATCATCGGCGCCGGCATCATTCCCGGCGGCATGGAAATGATGGACCGACCGGCGATCCACGCCGCCGAGGATTTTGTGCAGGCGGGCTATCCTTTGGAATGCGAGGCACTGCTGATCGTCGAGCTCGACGGACCGGTGGTCGAGGTCGATCACCTGATCGGTGCCGTCGAGACGATCGCCATCAACAACGGCTCGACCACCTGCCGCATCTCGCAATCGGAAGAAGAGCGCTTGCGTTTCTGGGCCGGCCGCAAGGCGGCCTTCCCGGCGGTCGGGCGCATCTCGCCGGACTATTACTGCATGGACGGCACCATTCCGCGCAAGGAACTGCCGCGCGTGCTGGCCGGCATGCGCTCCCTTTCCGATACCTATGGCCTGCGTGTCGCCAATGTCTTCCACGCCGGCGACGGCAATCTGCATCCGCTCATCCTCTATGATGCCAATGTGCCGGGCGAACTGGACAAGGCCGAGAAGTTCGGCGCCGACATCCTGCGGCTTTGCGTCGAGGTCGGCGGCGTCCTGACCGGCGAGCATGGCGTCGGCGTCGAAAAGCGCGATCTGATGCCGGAGATGTTCAACGAGGCCGATCTCGACCAGCAGATGCGGGTGAAATGCGCTTTCGACCCTAACCATCTGCTCAATCCCGGCAAGGTGTTTCCGCAACTGCGCCGCTGCGCCGAACTCGGCCGCATGCATGTGCATCGCGGCCAGGTCGCGTTTCCCGACATTCCGAGGTTTTGAGGATGCTGTTCAGGCAGGCCATCCTCGAAGCTGTTGCGCGTGGCGATGTCACGCTTGCCTTCCGGCGCTGGCAGCGCCCAACGGTGAAAGCCGGCACCGGTCTGCGCACGGCGGCCGGCGTGGTGCGCATCGCTGCGGTCGAGCCAGTCGAGGAACGGGATTTGAGCGAAGCCGATGCGAAGGCTGCCGGCTTTGCCGATCGCTCTGCACTGCTGGCCGACTTGCGTTCGGATGGCGATCGAACGCTCTACAGGATCGCCCTTGATGGCATCGAGCCGGACCAGCGCATCGGCCTGCGAAGCGAAGGGAAGCTCTCCGAGGCGGATTGGCACGGACTGGCAGCCCGCTTCGAACGCTGGGACCGGGCGAAACCAGGTTATTTCCCGTCGATCCTGAGCGCTATCGGCGCCCATCCGGGCACATCGGCTGCCGAGCTGGCCCGGGCCGCCGGGGTTGAGAAGCTGAAATTCAAGCAGGACGTGCGCAAGCTGAAGGAACTAGGCCTGACCGAGAGCCTCGAAACCGGCTACCGGCTCTCGCCACGCGGCGAGGCGGTGCTGGAGAAATTGCGGGAGCATCGCCTGTGATCGGTTCGAGCCATCAGGACTTGGGTTCCTCGCCCCCGCAGAGCGGGGGAGAGGTGGCTCGGGCGCAGCCCGAGACGGAGAGGGGGACTTCGCACACTTCCCCTCGCCGTTCTCCGAACCACATCGCCAGGGCTCGCGAGTTGCGGCACGGCGGTAATGTGGCCGAAGCTACCCTCTGGAGCGAATTGAAAGCAAAGAAGCTCGGCGGTTACAAGTTCAGCAGGCAAGTGCCCCTCGGGCCTTACTATGCGGATTTCGTCTGTCGACAGGCGAAGCTGGTCATTGAACTCGATGGCAGCCAACACGTCGACAGCGACTCCGACAAGCGTCGTGACGAATTCATGCAGGTTAACGGCTATTCCGTCCTCCGATTCTGGAGTGGCGATGCGCTGAAGAATATTGGTGCAGTCTGTGAAACCATTCTTGCGGTTCTCGATGGCCGGCTTGCCGGTGATATCGCCAGTGCTGATCTCAAGTTCGTTTTCGCGCGTGCGGAGCATGCTGGAAGAGGGGAGGAATGATCATGAATTTCACTCTCTCGGCATATGAGAACCGTCCCCCTCTCCGTCGCCGCTTCGCGGCGCCACCTCTCCCCCGCCTTCGGCAGGGGCGAGGAACCGCGGTTGCGGCGGCGGCGCTTTTCCAGCTTGGGTTCCTCGCCCCCGCAAAGCGGGGGAGAGGTGGATCGGGCGTAGCCCGAGACGGAGAGGGGGGCTTCTCGCCAAACGCATTGCTCTGCGGCGTGGCCGCAAGAAATCCTGGAACCACCGGCGCATGACCACCTTCACTCCAACGTCGCCCGCCGAAGTGCTTTCCGCCGTGCAATGGGCGGTTGCCGAAGAGGCGCCGCTGGAGGTCGTTGGCCACGGCTCCAAGCGCGCCATCGGCCGCCCTCTGCAGACCGAACACACGCTCGATCTCTCAAAACTCACCGGCATCACACTCTACGAGCCGGCGGAACTGGTGCTGTCGGCACATGCCGGAACACCGCTGGCGGAGATCGAAAAGCTGCTTGCCGAAAATGGCCAGCAACTTGCTTTCGAGCCAATGGATTATGGCCGGCTGCTTGGCGAAGAGCCCGGCAGGGGTACGATCGGCAGCGTGCTTGCCGCCAACCTGTCCGGTCCCCGGCGGCTGAAGGCAGGCGCGGCGCGCGACCACATCCTCGGCATCCATGCCGTGTCGGGCCGCGGCGAGGCTTTCAAATCCGGCGGCCGTGTCGTCAAGAACGTCACCGGCTACGATCTTTCCAAAGCGATGGCGGGGTCCTGGGGCACGCTTGCGGTGTTCACCGATGTCACCTTCAAGGTTCTGCCGGCGGCGGAGACCGAGGTGACGCTGGCCGTGCGTGGCCTTCTCGACGACAAGGCGGCCGCCGCCATGTCGATGGCGCTCGGCTCGAGTGCCGAAGTGTCGAGCGCGGCGCATCTGCCTGAACGCATCGCAGCAAGGGTTGCCGAGGGCGCGCTGGGCAGCGAGGCAGCAACCTTGCTGCGCGTCGAGGGGTTTGGTCCTTCGGTGACCTATCGCATTGGCGCGCTGAAGGATCTGCTGCGAAACGCCGGTCAATTGCTGGAGATCGAGGGCGAGGCGTCCGGCGCGATCTGGCGCGATATCCGCGATTGCGTACCGTTCGCAGGTTCCGACAAGCCGCTCTGGCGCGTGTCGATGGCGCCGGCCGATAGCCATGCCATGGTGATGGCGCTGCGCATGCAGTCTGCGGTGGAGGTGTTCTACGACTGGCAGGGCGGCCTGATCTGGCTCAGCATGGAAATGGGCGAACCCGAAGACCGGCTGGTGCGGGGCGCGGTGAAACATTTCGGCGGCGGCCATGCGACGCTCGTCCGCGCCGCGCCCGGTGTCCGTGCAGCCATGCCGGTGTTCGAGCCACAGCCGCCTGCGTTGGCGGCTCTTGCCGATCGGCTCAAGGCCGAATTCGATCCAAAACAGATCCTCAATCCCGGCCGGATGGCTTAGCAATGCAGACTTCGTTCACCGCCGACCAGCTTGCCGATCCGCATGTCGCGGAATCGGAGAAGATCCTGCGCAAATGCGTGCATTGCGGCTTCTGCACCGCCACCTGTCCGACCTATGTGACGCTGGGCAACGAACTCGACAGCCCTCGAGGGCGCATCTACCTGATCAAGGACATGCTGGAGAACGGCCGTCCGGCCGACAAGGAGATCGTCACCCATGTCGATCGCTGCCTGTCCTGCCTGGCCTGCATGACGACCTGCCCCTCGGGCGTCAACTACATGCATCTGGTCGACCATGCGCGCGCTCATATCGACAAGACATACAAGCGTCCGCTGGCCGACCGGCTGATCCGCTCCGTGCTCGCCTTCGTGCTGCCGCATCCGGCGCGGTTTCGCGCCGCGCTGAAACTGGCAAGGCTCGGCCGGCCGTTCACGGGTCTGTTCGAGAACAGCAACGCGCTGAAGCCGCTGGCAGCCATGCTGAAGCTGGCGCCCGCCAGCGTGCCGGTGCCTTCGCCGCTGGCCAGCCCCGGCGTGCGCAGCGCTGCGAACGGGCAGAGACGAGGGCGGGTTGCATTGCTCACCGGCTGCGCACAGCAGGTGCTGGAGCCTGGCATCAACGAAGCGACTGTCTCTCTGCTCAACAGGCTCGGCATCGACGTGGTGATGCCCGAGGGCGAGGGTTGCTGCGGCGCGTTGGTCCATCACATGGGCCGCGAGGAAGCAGCACTCGCCTCCGCGCGCCGCAATGTTGATGCCTGGATGCGGGAGATCGAGGGCGAAGGGCTGGACGCCATCGTCATCACGGCATCGGGCTGCGGCACGACGATCAAGGACTACGGCTTCATGCTGCGGCTGGATCCGGCCTACGCCGAAAAGGCGGCGAAAGTGTCGGCGCTGGCCAGGGATGTGACGGAATATCTGACCACGCTCGACCTGCCGGAGCCCGCACGCAAGCCGGGCACGGTCGTTGCCTATCACTCCGCCTGCTCGATGCAGCATGGCCAAAAGATCACGCGGCAGCCGAAGGATCTGCTTGCCCGTGCCGGTTTCGTGGTGAAGGAGCCACGCGAAGGCCATCTCTGCTGCGGCTCCGCCGGCACCTACAACATCCTGCAGCCGGAGATCTCGGCCCGCCTGCTCGAGCGCAAGGTCAAGAACATCACCGCCACCGGCGCCGAAGTGGTCGCCACCGGCAATATCGGCTGCATCACGCAGATCGGGTCTGCCGCGAAGCTGCCGGTGGTGCATACGGTGAAGCTGCTCGACTGGGCCTATGGCGGCGAGCCGCCCGCCGAGCTGCGCGTCGGCAAAGCCGCTTGACTAGCGGTAGCCGGTGGCATCGGCCGGCTTGCCGGGCTCCTCGACCTCGGCGATGTAACGCCAGGCATCGGGTTGCGACCCGTCGAGGTCGGTGAAGCCATACACCTTCGCCAGTTGTCCGCTGGACAAGGACTGGCCGTTCCAGCGTGCGCGGTCCGGATCGGCCGCGAGCGCTGCGACGGCTCGCCCGACGAAATGCGGCGTTTCCGAAATGACGAAATGCGGCACGTTCGCTGTTGCGTCGCGCCAGTTCTCTTCCCTGACGCCATAGGTCTCCAACATGATTTCGGAACGCAGCCATCCGGGTGTCAGCGAGATCGCGGTGGCGTTATGCGGGGCAAGGTCCTTGGCATGCGTCCAGCCCATGCGGTTCACCGCCACCTTGGCAAGATCGTAGAAAGGGGAGAGGCGATAATGGCTGGCATTGTATTCGGCCGTCCCGTCCGTCACTTCCACCAGCAGCCCGCCGGGCTTTTCGATCAGCAAGGGCAGTGCGTGGTGTGCGGTGATCAGATGCGTATCGATGGCCAGGTGCAGCATGCGCAGGCCCTTGGCGAGATCGTGTTCCCAGACAGGCTTGTTCCATTCGACATAGGTCTCGCCGCCCCAGATATCGTTGACCAGGATGTCGAGGCGGCCCTGCTCCGCGCGAATGCGCTGCACCAGTGCCGCGACCTCGTCCGAAACGAGGTGGTCGACCTGAACGGCGATGCCTTTGCCGCCGGCGGACGTGACCAGTTCCGCAGTCTGTTCGATCGTCTCTGGACGCCGGTATTCGGATTGCTGCTGCCGTGTGGTGCGCCCGGTGACGTAGACCGTGGCGCCGACTGCCCCCAATTCAACCGCTATTCCGCGGCCCGCGCCGCGTGTTGCGCCCGCGACAAGCGCCGTCTTTCCGGCAAGCGACCCTGCAAGTGCCATTGAAACCTCCTGGGCTTCTGCTTTTGATGGATGTGTGAAATAATATATAAATGAATATTCACTTATTAATCGGAAATCAACATGCCGCGACCGAAAACGTTGTCCGACGAGAAGGTGCTGGAGATCGCGCTCGGGCTGATCCATGAACGCGGTCCCGAGGCGCTGACCTTCGAAAGCCTGGCGCGCGCCTGCGGTCTCTCCCCCGCAACGCTGGTTCAACGTTTCAAGACCAAGGTCGGGCTAAAACAGGCCGCTCTTCTGGCCGCCTGGGACCGTTTGGACGCGCGCACCGAAGAGCTTGGCGCCTCCGTCGCCAGGACGCCGGACGGCGCCGTCGACCTGCTGGTCGATCTGTCGCGCGGTTATGGCGAGATCGAAGCCTATGCCGAAGGCCTGTTGGTGCTGCGCGAGGACCTGCGTGACCCAGTGCTGCGGGCGCGCGGCGCGGCCTGGCGCAAACGTCTCTCGACCGCGCTCGATGCGTGTTTTTCAGATGTGGTGACCGCACCGCGCAATATTGGCTTGCTGATGGCCTCGCAGTGGCAGGGTTCGCTGTTGTGGTGGGGCTTCGATCCGCAGGGGCGTGTCGAGGATTTCGTCGAAACCAGCCTGCGCCAGTTCGTTGCGGAGCTGCTGCCGCGTTAATGCACCGTCTGCTGCCAACGTCTGTTCAGTTGCCGAGGCTTATCCGTTTTCATTACCTCCGAGGTCATTGCTGCTGTCGCCCGCTCTGGCATTTTGCACGCCATCAAGCCCAGACAGGAGAAGACAGTGGCCATCACCTACATCATCGGCTTCCGCGTCCGCCCACAGCAACAGGATCGGTTCATGGCGCTGCTCAACGGTGTCCTGGACACGATGCGGCATGAGGAGATGTTCATCTCGGCCACCTTGCACCAGGACCCGGAAGATCCATTGCGGCTATTGCTGCACGAGACCTGGGTCGATCATCAGGACGTGCTCGACGTGCAGCTGAAGCGCCCATACCGCGAGGAATGGCACGCGGCGCTCGACGAGGTGCTGGAAGCTCCACGCGACATCCAGGTCTGGCGGCCGATCAGGAGCGACAGCCGCGCGGCCTTTGACCTGGTCTAGCTTGCCGCGTTGGGAGCCGCGGCTCGCCGGATGCTATTCGGCGGCAATCTGGCCGGGCTGTTCGCCGACGGCATAGCTGGCGCGGTAGAGGTCGCGCTGGCGATTGAGTGCCACCATCGTGTTGCGCAGCAGGATCGAAACCGTGATCGGGCCGACGCCGCCCGGCACCGGAGTGATCCAGGACGCCACGTCCTTGACGCTTTCGGTGTCGACGTCGCCGACGATGCGGGTGGTGCCGTCCGGCAGCGTTTCCGAATTGATGCCGATGTCGATGACGGCGGCGCCCGGTTTCACCATGTCGGCCTTGATCAGGCGCGGCTTGCCGACCGCCACGAACAGCGCGTCGGCCCGGCGCGCGTGCACCGCCAGCGAACGCGTCATATGATGGCAGACGGTGACTGTGGCGCCTTCGCTCATCAAAAGGAAGGCGATCGGCTTGCCGACGATCTCCGAATGGCCGACGACCACGACTTCGAGGCCCTTCAGGTCGAGCCCGGTTTCCTTGAGCAGTTCGACGGAAGCGGCGGCCGTACAGGGCGCCAGGTCGAGCTGGTTGTAGACGATGTTGCCGATCGAGGCCGGATGCATGCCCTCGACATCCTTCAGCGGGTGCACCGCGCTCTGCAGCGCCTTGATCGGGATGTGCGAGGGCACAGGGCGCTGGATGATGATGCCGGTAACGCGCGGATCGGCATTCATGCCGTGGATGGCCGCCTCGAGTTCGCGCGCGGTGACATCGGCCGGAAAGCGGCGCTCCTCGAAATCGATGCCGGCCTGGCCGGCCTTGGCGCGCTGGTTGCGCACATAGACGTCGACGGCGTCGACATCGCCGACGGTGATCGAGACCAGCTTTGGCGGAAAGCCTTCGGCGCGTGCCTCTTCGGCGGCGATGCGGACGCTTTCGATGATGCGTTTGGCGACGGGGCCACCCTTCAGGTAGCGGCTGTCGGTGGTGGACATGGGCAAACTTCCGGATTTGTCGGTTGCGGGCGACATAGCAGGAGAACGCCGCCGTTGGGAGGCTGAATCCGTCCTGCCTTAGTCGATTATGGCCTCTGGCGGCCAAAAAATCGGGTCAGAAGGACAAAACAGAAAGGGCAGCGCGGCATGACCGGCTGCCCTTTCCGGACTGGCCATGTCCCCACAAGGCCCGTCCCCCGTTATTTCGTCGGTCGGCGAAGCAAGGCCGACTCAGCGTGAAAATACTACATCACGACGACCGTCGTGCCTACCTTAACCCGGTCATAGAGGTCTACGACATCCTCGTTGCGCATGCGGATGCAACCGGAGGACACCGCGCCGCCGATCGTCCAGGGCTGGTTGGTGCCGTGGATACGGTAAAGTGTCGAGCCGAGATAGAGCGCGCGCGCGCCGAGCGGGTTCTCGATGCCGCCGGCCAGGAAGGTCGGCAGATAGCGGCCCTTGGCCTTTTCGCGTGCGATCATTTCGCTCGGCGGGCGCCAGTCCGGCCATTCACGCTTCTGGCTGACCTTGTGCGTGCCAGCCCATTCGAAGCCCGGCTTGCCGGTGCCGACACCGTAGCGCCGCGCCTTGCCACCATCGCCTACCAGATAGAGGAAGTTCTGCGTGGTATCGATGATGATGGTGCCCGGCTTTTCCTTGCCGTTGAAGGCGACTTCCTGTGGCAGGTAGATTGGGTTGATCTGTGGCCGTGCCACCGTCCGCCGTGCCGGCCTGCCTGGTACCGCGGCAGTGCGCACACGGTCGGTTCCTGCTTGCGGCTGCGCCTGGCGATACTGAACACGCGGCTGGGCCTGGCGGTAATATTGGCCCTGTGGGGCGACCTGGCGGTAGCGTACCTGCGGCTGTCCCCATTGCGGCTGCTGAACGGCATAGCCGCGGCTCGACCGGACCACGCCCGGCGCGCGCCCAAGCTGCGTCACCCAGGGAGCCGAGAGATCCGGGCTCACCATCACCGGTGGACGCTCGGCATAACGGTCATTGGCAAGGGCAGGGGCGGCAACCGCTGCCAGCGCGCCGATCGCGCCGAACAGGGGCAGAAACATCTTTCTCATGGTTGTTCGCATGGGACTCTCAACTCGATCGTCGCACCGCGCAGGAAACGGGTGTTGCTCGCGGCTTCGATCGGCATGTTGTCCACAGGCGGCAAGCGAATGGTGAATCGCGAACCGTTAAAATGCGGCTTTGTCAGTAAACCTTTTGGTGTGGTTACCGGCCGGTTCAGGAATCTGGTAAAGCCCCGGTAAAGCAGGCCTTCCAGGCGTTAACGAATGGATTTCAGATGGGCGACAACAATGGTTTGATCACTGGGGTGGATGGCATCACCCGGTGTGCCTGGCACGGCAATCTGCCCGACTACCAGCATTATCATGACCATGAATGGGGTCGGCCGGTAACCGGCGACCGCCGGTTGTTCGAGAAGATCTGCCTGGAGGGTTTCCAGTCGGGGCTGTCATGGCTCACCATCCTGCGCAAGCGGGAGGCCTTCCGCGAAGCGTTCGAGGGCTTCGATTTCGACAGGGTCGCGCGTTTTACCGACGCCGATGTCGAGCGGCTGCTGGGCAACGCCGGCATCATCCGCCATCGCGGCAAGATCGTCTCCACCATCAACAATGCCAAACGTGCGCAGGAACTGGTGAAGGAGGCAGGATCACTCGCTGCCTGGTTCTGGTCATTCGAACCGGGACCGGATGAGCGGCCAAAGGTGGTCGACATCACCCATCTGCGCGCCAACCCGACCACGGCGGTGTCGACGCGCATCTCGAAGGAACTGAAGAAGCGGGGCTGGACCTTTGTCGGCCCGACCACGGTCTATGCCTTCATGCAGGCCATGGGCATGGTCAACGACCACATCGAAGGCTGCGTCTGCCGTGCCGAGGTCGAGAAAGAACGGGCGCAGCTCAGACGACCTGTCTAGGTGATCTCGCCGACTTCGCGACTTTCTCAGCTTCGCCGTCTCGTCGCCTGCTTGACCTGGCGGCCCCGTGCTTTTGCAACCAGGCTCTTCCGAGGATGGCGCAGCGTGCGCTGCTGCACCATGAGCGTGGCTGTGCCGGCGATGATCATTCCGACGACATTGACTGCCAGTTGGACCAGTGCGGCCCGGGCTTCATCCCACGCGCCGACGGCGAGCGTGAGCGCTATCGTGCCAACTGCCGGAACGGTGGTGATGGAAATGAAGACGCCGACCAGGGCTGATGACTTCGCTGCCGTCAGCGAGAGCACGCCTGCACAGCCGGCCAGCAGCGCGATGATCAAGGACCACGCGTCCGGCTTGACGATGAACTGGGTCTGCGGGCCGCTGGTCGCTGCGGTAAAATCGACGAAGCCGGCCGCATAGGCGACCGCCCACACCAGCCAGGCAATGGCGGTGGCCAGAGCGAAGCCGCCAAGCAGCGTGGCCGAGGCAGGCCGCAGAAGGGACCATCGGCGCCGGGCGATGGCCAGGCAGATCGCCGCCACCGGGGCGAAGTCCGGACCGACCACCATGGCTCCGATGATGAGAATGGGCTGGTCGACATAGCGCCCGATGCTGGCAATCAGCGTGGCCAGAACCAGGAAGGTCAGGAACGACCAGGAAAGCTCGGCGTCCTCCTGTGCCTGGTCCTCGATCTCATCCCAGATCACGGCATCCGCGGGATGGCCGCCGGCCGCGGCCTGCGCCTGATCGGCGGCCTGCGAGATCACCGTCACATTGTCATGCAGCGATATCGAACCCGTATCCTCGATGCCGAGCGAACGCAGCGCATCGACAATGGCGTTCGCGGTTTCGCGGGCTACATCGAAGAGCAGGACGTCCCCTTTGCCGTCGAGTGCCGTGCCGCGCAGGATCACCAGATTGGCCGTCGTGGGATCGGCTTCAATCGCCTTGATGGCGGCTTCGCAGCGTTGGCGTGGTGTCAGCACGCGGACCTGAAGCATCAGCAGTGCCTCTCATCGACGAATCGCGAGATTCATCCGAGCCTAACCCGCATCGCATGGATGCCGCACACTGCCGATGCTGTCCAGTCTGGCCGGCGGCGTCCTTCGTTGCCGCAGCCAGTTGCGGGAAGGGGCTCAGCCGCGCGACAGCATCAGCCCGATGACGATCGCGGTGATGGTGGCGAGCGCCGGGTAGATCACCAGCAGGCCGGTGATCAGGATGTCGCCGATGCCGGAGCTTTTGCGTTCAGCGGCCGGAACCTCGAACGGCCCCGCATGCTGGCTGATCGCGGACGCGACGACCTCGGGGCGGCGCAGCGGTATGACCTGAGCGGTCATGACCCGTTCATCCAGAAGCTCGATTTTCCGCGCCGTTGCCATTTCGGGTGCAAGTCCTTGGTTCCAGGGCGCTTATCGGCAAGGATTATGTCGGCACGATGCTGCGATAATGGCCAAATTGGTGCGTTTTGGGCGCATTTGGCCGCAATGGTTGACGAGTGGTTAGCGGGTGGACTTGGAGGCGGGCATTCCCGCCGTTTTGCCGTCGCGAAACCGCTGCCTTGCTGCAAAGTGTTGTCGCGGGCAAACGCCTTGCCGCACCTGCCTGCATCGGTTAGGACAACCGCGCCGCGAAAGCGGCAGTTTTCGACATGCACATGCCATCGACAGCGAGTTCACGACCATGGCCGACAAACCGGAAAAGATGAAGGCGCGGCTGCCGCGCGGCCTTGTCGACCGCAGCGCCGAGGACATCCGCGCCGTCGAGAAGATGATGGCGACCATTCGCGCGGTCTACGAGCTATACGGTTTCGAGCCGGTTGATCAGCCGCTGATCGAATACACCGATGCGCTGGGCAAGTTCCTGCCGGATCAGGATCGTCCCAATGAAGGCGTCTTCTCCTTCCAGGACGACGACGAGCAGTGGCTGTCGCTGCGCTATGATCTGACCGCGCCGATGGCGCGCTTCGTCGCCGAGAATTACGAGCGCCTGCCCAAGCCCTATCGCAGCTACCGCTCGGGCTGGGTGTTCCGCAACGAGAAGCCGGGCCCCGGCCGTTTCCGCCAGTTCATGCAGTTCGACGCCGACACGGTCGGCACGCCGGGCGTGGCGGCCGATGCCGAAATGGCCATGATGATGGCCGATGTGATGGAAGCGCTCGGCATCAAGCGCGGCGACTACGCCATCCGCGTCAACAACCGTAAGGTGCTCGACGGCGTGCTGGAAGCGATCGGCCTTGGCGGCGACGACAATGCCGGCCGCCGGCTTACCGTGTTGCGCGCCATCGACAAGCTCGACAAGGTCGGGCCGGACGGCGTGCGCGCGCTGCTCGGCAAGGGTCGCCTCGACGAGAGCGGCGATTTCACCAAGGGTGCCGGACTGGATGCCGCGCAGTCCGATCGCGTGCTGCTTTTGACCGCGCCGGGCACCGGCGATCTCGCCGACACGCTGGCCAAGATGCGGGAGGCCGTCGCCGGGTCGGAACGCGGCGCCGAAGGCGTACAGGAATTGCAGGACATCGGCGCGATGGTCGCGGCAGCCGGTTATCTCGACACACGGGTCAAGATCGATCCCTCCATCGTGCGCGGCCTCGAATATTACACCGGCCCGGTCTACGAGGCCGAGCTACTGGCCGAGATCCCCAACGACGAAGGCAAGATCGTACGCTTCGGCTCGGTCGGTGGCGGCGGACGTTATGATGGGCTGGTCTCGCGCTTCCGCGGCGAACCGGTGCCGGCAACCGGCTTCTCCATCGGCGTTTCGCGCCTGATGACGGCGCTGAAGAACCTCGGCAAGCTCGACACATCCGACATCCTGCAGCCGGTGATCGTGCTGGTGATGGACAAGGATACGGAAAGCCTTGGCCGCTACCAGAAGATGGTATCGGAACTGCGTCAGGCCGGTATCCGTGCCGAGCTCTATCTCGGCGGCGCCGGCATGAAGGCGCAACTTAAATATGCCGACCGTCGCGGTTCACCCGTCGCGGTCATCCAGGGATCGAGCGAACGCGAGGCCGGCGAGGTCCAGTTGAAAGACCTGATCGAAGGCGCCAGGCAGGCGGCGGCGATCGCCGATCATGCCGAATACAAGGAAGCACGGCCGGGCCAGGTCACGGTGAAGGAAGCCAACCTGGTCGCCGAGGTGAAGAAAATTCTCGCCGCGCAGGCCGCCGAGCGCCAATGACCCTGCTTGGCATCGATCACGTCCAGCTTGCCATGCCGGCCGGGCGTGAGCCCGATGCACGCGCATTTTATACCGGCATTCTGGGCCTGACCGAAGTGGCGAAACCCGACGATCTCGCCAGGCGCGGCGGCTGCTGGTTCGAAGGCGCTGCGGTCAAGGTGCATCTCGGCGTCGATCCCGACTTTCACCCTGCCGCCAAGGCGCATCCGGCCTTCCTGGTCGATGATGTGAAGCGGCTGGAGGCCGCGGCGACGAAGGCCGGTTACCGGACGGCTACGGACGTGCCGCTCGAAGGTTACCGGCGCATCCATGTCTATGATCCGTTCGGCAACCGCATCGAGCTCATGCAGAAGGTGACGTCATGAGGGGGGCTCCTGCCTTTGCGGACGAAGTGGTGGCGCTGCTCGAGCAGCGTGGCGTCGGCCTTGTCGACGTCGCGGTGCTTCAGCCTGCCGACCCGTTCCTGGACATGGCTGGCGAGGACCTGCGTCGCCGCATCTTCCTGACCGAAAGTGAGACCGGACAGACGCTCTGCCTGCGTCCCGAATTCACCATTCCGGTCTGCCTCGACCATATTGCCAGCCAGGCCGGCACGCCACGTCGCTACGGCTATCTCGGCGAGGTCTTCCGCCAGCGCCGCGAAGGCGGCAACGAGTTCTTCCAGGCCGGCATCGAGGACCTCGGCGATGGCGACACTGCCGCGGCCGACGCCCGCAGCGTGGCCGACGCCCACGCCTTGCTGTCGCGGGTGCTGCCGAAGCGCGCGCTTTCGGTCACGCTGGGCGACCAGGCCATTTTTGAGGCGGTGCTGGCAGCGCTTGGCCTGCCGCGCGGTTGGCGCATGCGGCTTGCCCGCGCCTTCGGTTCGAAAGCGATGCTGGAGGCGGCACTTGCCGACCTTGCCAATCCGCCGCGCAATGGCCAACTGCCGCCGCCGGTCGCCACGCTGGCGTTGGACGCCGATCTTGATGCCCTGACGACCCACATCGCGGGCGACATGGAAAAACTCGGCCTTTCCGCTTCCGCAAGCCGGACTCCGGCCGACATCGCGCGCCGGCTGATCGAGAAGGCGCAACTGCGTTCGGTACGGTTGTCCGATGAGGCCTTCGCTGCGCTGAAGACGTTTCTCGCCATCCATGTGCCGCTGTCGCAGGCCACCGAGGCCCTGCAGGCTTTTGCCTCGAATGCGGGGCTGACGCTTGGCTCTGCGCTCGACACTTTTGCCTCCCGTGCCGAAGCGGTCGCTGGCCATGGCCTGACGGGCAACACGGTGCATTACGATGCCGCCTTCGGCCGTCCGCTCGACTATTATACGGGGCTCGTCTTCGAGATCGCTTCCGGCGACAGCGACCGCCCGCTGGTCGGCGGCGGACGTTACGACCGCCTGCTGACGCTGCTCGGCGCCAAGGGGCAGATCCCGGGCGTCGGTTTTTCGGTCTGGCTCGATCGCATCGAGACGCTGCGGGGTGACGCATCATGACCGTGACGCTGGCGATCCCCTCCAAGGGACGGCTGAAGGAACAGGCGCTGGAAGTGCTGGCCAAGGCCGGCCTTGCCGTCAGCCTGCCGGAAGACGACCGCAAATATCACGCCCGCATCGCCGATCGCGGCGACATCGAAGTGGCCTTCCTGTCGGCTTCGGAGATTGCCGGCGAGATCGGGCAGGGCGCTGTCGACCTCGGAATCACCGGCGAGGATCTGTTGCGCGAAAACCTCGCGGACTGGCAGTCGCGTGCCGAGATTGCCGCGCGGCTCGGCTTCGGCCATGCCGATGTCGTGGTGGCGGTGCCGGATATCTGGTTCGACGTCGACACCATGGCCGATCTCGACGACGTCGCTGCCGACTTCCGCCAGCGCCATGGCCGCAGGCTGCGCATCGCCACCAAATACTGGCGGCTGACGCAGCAGTTCTTCACCGCCAAGCACGGCATCCAGGTCTATCGCATCGTCGAAAGCCTGGGCGCGACCGAAGGTGCGCCGGCGTCAGGCTCCGCCGACATCATCGTCGACATCACCACGACCGGTTCGACGCTGAAGGCAAACCACCTGAAGATCCTGTCGGACGGCATCGTGCTGAAGTCGCAGGCCTGCCTCGTTGCCTCGAAAAAGGAACGCAAACCGGCCGATGCGGCCCTCGTTGCCGACATCGCTGTAAGGGTCGCGGCTTCGGTTGGCTGAACCATCGGGCCTTTCGGTGCGTCCTTCGAGGCTCGCCCGCAAAGGACAACACTATGCTTCCAATCGACGTGCGGGCGAGCACCTCAGGATGAGGGCGGTTAGCGCGAACTCTCTCTATTCTGCGGCGTTTCAGGATGAAAGGCCATGCACAACGTCCCTCATCCTGAGGAGCGAGCGAAGCGAGCCTCGAAGGACGCACCGCCAGACTCCCCTTTTCTCAGCTTGCATCATCAGACTTTTGGCCTGATTTTCGGATCGGTGGCTGGCTGCTAGCCTTCCATCGCAAGTGGAGGAGCAAGTCATGGCGATCAACCCGGACGAACTGAAAGGTACACGACCGTCGAGCTCGGTACAGGCGGGTGTCGTCTTCATTGCCCCGAGGGAAGGGCTGTCGCATGTCTCAGGTGAGCGTCTGCAGCCGCTGCTCGACAAGACCATTCCGCAACTGCTGGCCGACACGGTGCATGCCTACGGGCCACGCGATGCCGCGGTATTCTCCAGCCAGGACAAGCGCTTCTCGTGGGACGAACTGGCGAGCGTTGTCGACGACTTCGCTGCAGGGCTGATGAAGCTTGGGTTGGTGAAAGGCGACCGCGTCGGCATCTGGTCGCCAAACCGGTGGGAATGGCTGGTGACGCAATACGCCACCGCGCGCGTCGGCCTGATCCTCGTGAATATCAACCCGGCCTACCGGCTTGCCGAACTCGAATATGCACTGAACAAGGTCTGCTGCAAGGCACTGGTCACCGCCGCGCAGTTCAAGACCTCCGACTATCTCGGCATGATCCGCACGCTGGCGCCGGAGATCGACAGCGCCGAGCCCGGTAAACTCGCTGCGAAGAAACTTCCGGCGTTGAAGACCGTCATCCGCATGGGCGAGGAGGTTTCGCCCGGCATGTTCAATTTCGGCGATGTGCTCGCCATGGGCGCCGACGCCGACCGCGCAGCGCTCGATCGGATCAGCGCGACGCTGACACCGGACGATGCCATCAACATCCAGTTCACCAGTGGCACCACCGGTGCGCCGAAAGGCGCCACGTTGACGCACGCGAACATCGTCAACAACGGTAATTTCGTCACCGCCGCGATCCGGCTGACTTCGCATGACAGGCTCTGCATTCCCGTGCCCTTCTATCACTGCTTCGGCATGTCGATGGGCTCGATGGGCTGTGTGTCCAAGGGCGCCACCATGGTTTTCCCGGGTGAGGGCTTCGACCCCGGCGTGACGCTGAAAGCCATATCCGACGAGCGCTGCACCGGCCTCTACGGTGTGCCGACCATGTTTGTCGCCATGCTCGACCATCCCGATTTCAAGAGCTTCGACCTGTCGTCGCTGCGCACTGGCATCATGGCCGGCTCGCCGTGCCCGATCGAGGTGATGAAGAAGGTCATCGCGCTCATGAACATGTCGGAGGTCACGATCGCCTATGGCATGACCGAAACCAGCCCTGTCTCGTTCCAGAGCGGCGTCGACGATCCGCTCGAGAAGCGGGTATCGACCGTCGGTCGCATCCATCCGCATGTCGAGGTCAAGGTGGTGGATGCCGAAGGCGGGACCGTGCCGGTCGGCGAACGCGGCGAACTGTGCACGCGCGGCTATTCGGTGATGAAGGGCTACTGGGAGGACCAGGAAAAGACCGACGAGGCGATCGACCCGGAAGGCTGGATGCATACGGGCGACCTCGCCACCATCGACGAGGAAGGCTTCTGCAACATCGTCGGCCGCGTGAAGGACATGGTCATCCGCGGTGGCGAGAACGTCTATCCGCGTGAGGTCGAGGAATTCCTCTACCGGCATCCGAAGGTGAAGGAAGTGCAGGTCTTCGGCGTGCCCGATGCGAAATATGGCGAGGAGATCGCAGCCTGGATCGTGCTGAAGCCGGGCGAGACGATGAGCGAGGACGACGTGAAGACGTTCTGCGCCGGCCAGATCTCGCACTACAAGGTGCCGCGCTACATCCGCTTCAAGGACAGCCTGCCGATGACGGTGACCGGCAAAGCGCAGAAGTTCGTCATGCGCGATGCCATGGTCGAGGAACTGGGGCTTTAAAGTCGCGCCCGCGTCGAGCGTGGCGTCGCGAGCAGCAGGGTGGTCTCCGAACCGGTGATGGCCGGAATGAACCGCACCTTGCGCAGCACGGCGTCGAGCTGTGTCAACGTTTCTGTGTTCAATTCGACGACGAGGTCCCAGCGGCCATTGGTGGTGTGAATGGCCGAGATTTCCGGGAAGCCGCCCAGCGCCCGCACCACCCGGTCGGCGGCATGGCCTTCGACCTCGATCATCATGATGCCGCGCACGCGTTGTTCCAGCGCATCCGCCCGCAGGATCACGGTGTAGCCGAGGATTTCACCCTGCCGTTCCAGCCGTTCGATGCGCGCGCGCACCGTTGCGCGCGACACGCCGAGATCGACCGCGAGATCGGAGATGGAGCGACGGCCGTCATGCCTGAGCAGCGTCACCAGCTTTTCGTCGAGTGAGTCCATGCTGGAATCCTGTCACTGTCCATATTGGCATTCGATATTGCCGAAATGATAAGGCAATGAACGATATCTGCCAAATCAGTTTGTTCATTCCGCCAGTCGATTGCGCTTTACTCCACGGCAACGAGACAGGTCGGGAAGGAACGTCATGCGTTGCAGGATACTGGGGGCGCCGGAGCAGGACGGCGCCGGGCGTCTGGGATGCGAGATGGGGCCGAGCGCGCTGCGCACGGCAGGTCTCGTTTCGGCGCTGACCGAGCTGGGGCACCAGGTCGAGGATCTGGGTACCGTGCAGCCGGCTGCAGCCCAGCCGATCATTCATCGCAACGCGGCGCTGAAGAAGCTGCCGGAGATCGTTGCCTGGACGGCCGCGATTGCCGAGGCCGCCTATCATGCCAGCAAGGATGCCATGCCGATCTTCCTTGGCGGCGATCATGCCATCTCCGCCGGGACGCTGTCCGGTGTCGCCCGTCGCGCCGCGGAAACAGGCCGCCCCCTTTTCGTCCTGTGGCTGGACGCGCATCCCGACTTCCACACACTCGACTCCACCACCAGCGGCAATCTGCATGGCGTGCCGCTTGCCTATGCCAGCGGCCTGCCGGGCTTTGACGGCTTCTTCCCGAACCTGCCGGTGCGTGTGGAACCGAAGCGCATCTGCACGCTCGGCCTGCGCAGCGTCGATGCGGCCGAGCGCCAGGCGCTCAACGAGGCCGGCGTGACCGTGCATGACATGCGTGCCATCGACGAACACGGCATCGCGCCGTTGCTCAGGGCTTTCCTCGCGCGTGTCGCCGAAGAGAACGGCCTTCTGCATGTCAGCCTCGATGTCGATTTCCTCGACCCGTCGATTGCACCGGCGGTCGGCACCACGGTGCCGGGCGGTGCCACCTTGCGCGAGGCGCACCTGGTCATGGAGATGCTGTCCGACAGCGGTCTGGTCACGAGCCTCGATCTTGTCGAACTCAATCCCTTCCTTGATGAGCGCGGCCGTACCGCCACCTTGATGGTCGATCTGACGGCGAGCCTCATGGGCCGCCGCATCATGGACCGTCCGACCAGGAGCTTCTGAACATGACCGCAGCCAAGCTGAACATCGTTCCGTTCGTGAGCGTCGATTCCATGATGAAGCTGGTGCTGGCCATCGGCGTGGAACGCTTCCTGACCGAGCTTGCCACCTATATCGAGGAGGACTTCCGCCGCTGGGAGCTGTTCGACAAGACGCCGCGTGTCGCCTCGCACAGCCATGACGGCGTCATCGAGCTGATGCCGACCAGCGACGGCCATCTCTACGGCTTCAAATATGTCAACGGCCACCCGAAGAACACGCGCGAGGGCCTGCAGACCGTGACCGCTTTCGGTGTGCTTGCCGATGTCGGCTCCGGCTATCCGATGCTGCTGACCGAAATGACCATCCTGACGGCGCTGCGCACCGCAGCCACTTCGGCGCTCGTCGCAAAGTACCTGGCGCCGAAGGGTGCCCGCACCATGACCATCATCGGCAATGGCGCGCAGTCGGAGTTCCAGGCGATCGCCTTCAAGGCCATCACCGGCATCGACAGGCTGCGCCTTTACGACATCGACCCGTCGGCCTCGCGCCGCTGTGCCAAGAACCTCGCCGGCATGGGTTTCGACATCACCGTCTGCGCTTCCGGCCAGGAAGCGGTGGAGGGGGCCGATGTCATCACCACGGTGACCGCCGACAAGCAGTATGCGACGATCCTGACCGACAACATGGTGGGCTCGGGCGTGCACATCAATGCGGTCGGCGGCGACTGTCCGGGCAAGACCGAGCTGCATCGCGACATCCTGCTGCGCTCCGACATCTTCGTGGAGTTCCCGCCGCAGACGCGCATCGAGGGCGAGATCCAGCAGCTGGATGGCGATCATCCGGTGACCGAACTGTGGCAGGTGATGGCAGGCAAGGCTTCGGGCCGGACCAGCGACAAGCAGATCACGCTGTTCGACTCGGTCGGCTTTGCCACCGAGGACTTCTCGGCGCTGCGTTACGTGCGCGACCAGCTCCACGCCACCGGCCTGTATGAGGAACTCGACCTGCTTGCCGATCCTGACGAACCGCGCGACCTCTTCGGCATGCTGCTGCGCGCCGCCGCTGCATGACTCCGAAAATCGGAAACGATTTTCGGAAAGGATCGCAGGCCAGATACAAGTGTTAGAGTGACCTTTCCGCGTCCGCAGAGGACGCGCGGCGCTCTCGAGCGGCCGTTGTCAGGCGATACCTTGGAGATTGGAAACATGGCGCTCAAGCGGATGGACAACGTAGGAATCGTCGTCGAAGATCTCGGAGGGACGATTGATTTCTTTCGCGAACTCGGCCTCGAGCTCGAAGGGCGGGCCACGATCGAAGGAGAATGGGCCGGACGTGTCACTGGACTGGGCGACCAGCATGTCGAGATTGCCATGATGCGCACACCGGACGGCCACAGCCGGCTTGAGCTCTCCCGCTTCCTGAGGCCGCCTGTCGTTGCAGACCACCGGAACGCTCCGGTCAACGCCTTGGGCTACCTCCGCGTCATGTTTGCCGTGGACGATATCGACGAGACCCTTGAAAGGCTCCGCGCGCGCGGCGCGCAGCTCGTAGGCGAAGTCGTCCAGTACAAGGACGCGTATCGGCTCTGCTACATCCGTGGGCCTGAAGGGCTTCTCATCGGACTCGCTCAAGAACTGAGCTGAGTGCAATACGAAAGACAAATGCCCGCGCGTCCGAGGCCGACCGTCTGTTCGAGCCGGGTCGCCGCGAAAGCCACCATCAGCCTAATCCTTGGGAGGGGTTCCCGGTTCCGCTCGCACGCCTTTCAATACCTGGGCCAGCGCCTTGCATTCCGCCTGGCGGTGGCCGTTGCGGCGCCAGGCCAACGCGACGATGCGTGAAGGCATCGGCTCGGTGAAGGGCACCACGCGAAGGTCGGGCAGTGCTGCCGTCGGCGCCACCGCCATCTCCGGCACCAGCGTCACACCAAAGCCGTGTCCGACCATCTGCAGAAGCGTGGTCAGGCTGGTCGCGCCGTAATTCGCCATGGCGGTCGGGCGCACGCTGCCGCACAGCTGCAGCGCCTGTTCGCGCAGGCAATGGCCTTCTTCGAGAAGCATCAGTCTTTCCAGCACCGGGCTTTCCGGTGGTACAGGGGGCGCCACGAGGTCGGGTTCCGCGCGCGGCACTGCCAGGAAGAAGCGATCCTCGAACAGGGCTTCGGCGGTCAATCCCGGCTGGTCGAGCGGCAGCGCCGCAATGAAGGCGTCGAGGCTGCCAAGCGCGGCTTCTTCAGCCAACGTGTCTGTCACCGCCTCGCGCAGCTCAAGCCGCAACTCGGGGTAGAGCCGCCGCAGTTCCGGCAGGATCGAGGGCAGCAGATAGGGCGCCACCGTCGGGATGATGCCGAGTCGGAAGCGACCCTCCAGAGAACCGCGTCCCGCCACAGCTGCTTCTTCCACGTCGCGCGTGGCTGCCAGCGCCCGCGTAATCAGCGGCAAAAGCGTCAGCGCTTCCGGCGTCAGGATCGCGTTGCGGCCCGTGCGGTCGAACAGCTTGCAGCCGAGCTTTTCCTCCATGTCGGCGATCTGCGCGGAAAGCGCCGGCTGGCTGATTCCGCATAGCACCGCAGCGCGTCCGAAATGCAGTGTCTGCACCAGCGTTTCGAAATACTGCATCTGCCGCAGTGTGAGTTTTATCATAAGAAAAACCTATCGTAAAAAACACAAAAGGCAATTTGCTTTTATAGAATGGACCCCTTACGCTGTCTCTGTTCCACAATTCGGCGGGCGCCTCTGCGGCAGCTCTTCGGCAACCCACCCATTTACGAGGGAGGCAGCCATCGTCAGCCTCTCTCCAGATCAACGTCTGCCGCGCGCCCCGCGAAAGGGCATGGGGTTTGGCCTCGTTTGAAGTTCAGGATTGGAGAAAGAAATGGACGCAAAGACCGACGACAAAAGCGCAGGCAAATGCCCGTTCAGCGGCCATGGACCGAAGAATCGCGACTGGTGGCCCGAACAGCTGGACGTCCAGGTCCTGCACAACAACTCAGGCCTGTCCGATCCCATGGGCGAGACCTTTGACTACGCCAAGGAGTTCGAAAGCCTCGATCTGAACGCGGTCATCGCGGACCTGACGGCGCTGATGACGGATTCGCAGGACTGGTGGCCGGCCGACTTCGGGCATTACGGCGGCATGTTCATCCGAATGGCCTGGCACAGCGCCGGCACCTATCGCATCACCGACGGCCGCGGCGGCGCGGGCGCCGGTCAGCAGCGTTTCGCTCCGCTGAATTCCTGGCCGGACAACGCAAACCTCGACAAGGCTCGCCGCCTGCTGTGGCCAATCAAGCAGAAATACGGCCGCAAGCTCTCCTGGGCAGATCTTTTGATCCTGACCGGCAACGTCGCGCTGGAATCGATGGGCTTCAAGACTTTCGGCTACGCGGGCGGCCGCGCCGACGTCTGGGAGCCGGAAGAGCTTTACTGGGGCCCGGAAGGCACCTGGCTTGGCGACGAACGCTACAGCGGCGAACGCCAGCTGTCCGAGCCGCTGGGCGCCGTGCAGATGGGCCTGATCTACGTCAACCCGGAAGGCCCGAACGGCAATCCCGATCCGATTGCGGCGGCGAGGGACATCCGCGAGACGTTCTTCCGCATGGCGATGAACGACGAAGAGACCGTGGCGCTGATCGCCGGCGGTCACAGCTTCGGCAAGACGCATGGCGCCGGCGATCCGTCGCTGATTGGCCCCGCTCCGGAGGGTGGCGCCATTGAGGATCAGGGCCTCGGCTGGAAGAGCAAGCACGGTACCGGCGTTGGTGCCGACTCCATCACCGGCGGCCCGGAAGTGACCTGGACGCAGACGCCGACGCAGTGGAGCAACCTCTTCTTCAAGAACCTGTTCGAATACGAATGGGAACTGACGGCGAGCCCGGCGGGTGCCAAGCAGTGGAAGGCAAAGAATGCCGAAGCCACCATTCCGGATGCTTACGATCCATCGAAGAAGCATCTGCCGACCATGCTGACGACAGACCTGTCGCTGCGGTTCGACCCGGAATACGAGAAGATCTCGCGCCGCTTCTATGAGAACCCGGACCAGTTCGCCGACGCTTTCGCCCGCGCCTGGTTCAAGCTCACCCATCGCGATATGGGTCCGCGCGTCCGCTATCTCGGTTCGCTGGTCCCGCAGGAGACGCTGATCTGGCAGGATCCGGTTCCCGCCGTCGATCATGCGCTGGTCAACGAGCAGGACATCGCCGCGCTGAAGGCGAAGATCCTCGCCTCCGGCCTCTCCGTGCAGCAACTGGTCTCTACCGCCTGGGCGTCGGCTTCGACTTTCCGTGGCTCGGACAAGCGCGGCGGCGCCAATGGTGCCCGCATTCGTCTTGCGCCGCAGAAGGATTGGGAAGTCAACCAGCCGGCCGAGCTCAAGACCGTGCTTGGCAAGCTCGAAGCGATCCGCGACGAATTCAACGCTTCGGCCACCGGGGGCAAGAAGGTATCGCTGGCCGATCTGATCGTGCTTGGCGGCAGCGCCGCGGTCGAGAAGGCCGCCCGCGACGCCGGCGTCGACGTGACGGTGCCGTTCGCACCGGGCCGTACCGATGCCTCGCAGGATCAGACCGACGTGCAGTCCTTTGCTCCGCTTGAGCCGCGCGCTGACGGTTTCCGCAATTACATCGGCAAGAAGCACCAGTTCATGAAGCCGGAGGAAGCTCTGGTGGACCGGGCGCAACTGCTGCGGTTGACGGGGCCGGAACTGACGGTGCTCGTCGGCGGCCTGCGTGTGCTCGGCGCGAATGCCGGTGGTTCCAAGCACGGCGTGTTCACCGACAAGCCCGGCACGCTGACGAACGATTTCTTCGTCAACCTGCTCGACATGGCAACCGAATGGCAGCCAGCGGGCGACGGCGTCTATGAAGGCCGCGACCGCAAGACCAAGGCGCCCAAGTGGACCGGCACCCGCGTCGATCTGATCTTCGGCTCGCACTCGCAACTGCGTGCCTTCGCCGAAGTCTATGGCAGCGCGGATTCCAGGGAGAAGTTCGCGAAGGACTTCGTGGCGGCCTGGACCAAGGTGATGAACGCCGACCGCTTCGATCTCGTCTGAGTTCAAGCTGATCAAAATAAAACAGGCGCGGAGCGATCCGCGCCTGTTTCTTATTGGAAGGTTGGCAAGGCGCCCAGGTGAGCGCCTTGCCTTCGTGTCCTTAGTCCTTCTCGAACATGCCGGTCTTGGCGACGACGCCGGCAATGGCGCCGCCGATCAGTGGCGCAACGATGAACAGCCAGAGCTGGCTGATGGCCGCGCCGCCGGTGAACAGCGCCGGGCCGATCGAACGTGCCGGGTTGAGCGAGGTTCCGGTCACCGGGATGATCGCGAAGTGCAACGCTGAAAGCGTCAGGCCGATGACGAGGCCGGCAAAGGCTGTCGTGTGCTTGCCGCTGGTGACGCCGAGAATGACCGTCACGAACGTGAACGTGCCGATCAGTTCCCACAGGAACGCGGAGCTCATGCCCCATTTCGTCTCGTCCCAGCCGTTCGCTCCGAAGCCGCCGGTATGGCCGCCGACCTGTCCCGAAACGATGATCCACAGCGCCAGCGAAGCGATGATGGCGCCGATGATCTGGGCGATCCAGTAAGGGATCACATCCTTGGCCGGCAAGCGACCGGCCAGGAAAACGCCCAGTGTCACCGCCGGGTTGAGATGCGCGCCGGAAATCGGTCCGATCGCGTAGGCGGCGGCGATAAGGCCGATGCCGAAAGCAAGGCCGATGCCTTCCTGTCCAAGCGGCAAGGCGCCGCCGAACCCGCCGGTCACCACCGAGGCGGTGCCGATGAACACCAACAGAAATGTACCCAGAACTTCAGCCAGATAAGATTTCATAGTCCCTCTCCTCGAAAGGGCCCTGCCAGCTCCTGGCAAGAGCCGCGAATCGCAAGCGGGAGCGTAAGCTTAAGCCGAACCGTTTTAAAGCGGGGGATATTGCGCCAGTTCAACGCCTTGTGCATTCGGGTTGCGCCCTTTAGAGCAGAAACGAAATCAATCCTACGCGGCGGACGAATGCGACTGGGCGGAAGGCTGGCGGCAGCCATCGAAGTTTTGGAGGACATCAATCGCCGGCATCGTCCGGCGGCCGATGCCTTGCGCGACTGGGGCCTCTCACACCGCTTTGCCGGCGGCGGCGATCGTGCCGCGGTCGGCAACATCGTCTATGACGCCTTGCGCCGCAAACGCAGTGCCGGCTGGCTGTTCGATGATGAGACGCCGCGCGCGGTCGGCTTCGGCGCGCTTTTGCTGGAATGGGGGCAGACGGCGCAGTCGCTGAATGCCGCGCTCGCAGGCGACAAATTCGCGCCGCCCTTGCTGAGCGATGCCGAACTGGCGACCGTTGCCGGGCGCAGACTGGCCGACGCACCGGACGAGGTGCAGGCCGATAGCCCCGACTGGTGCGTGCCGCTGCTGAAAGAAGCTTTCGGCGAAACATGGGTGGAAGAGGGGGCAGCCCTAGCAGCGCGCCCGCCACTCGACCTGCGCACGAACACCTTGCAGGCCAATCGCGCCAAGGTTCTGGCGGAACTCGCCGAGACGGGCGCCGAACCGGCGCGTCTCGCCACTCAGGGTATCCGCATCGCGCCGATCGCCGGTGACGGCCGGCACCCGAATGTCCAGGCCGAACCCGCCTTCCAAAAGGGCTGGTTCGAAGTCCAGGACGAGGGCTCGCAGATCGCCGCGGAACTCGCCGACGCAAAACCCGGCATGCAGGTGCTCGACTATTGCGCCGGCGCCGGCGGCAAGTCGCTGGCGCTGTCGGCGGCGATGGAGAACAAAGGCCAGGTCTTCGCGCATGACGCGGAAAAGCAGCGCCTGGCGCCGATCTTCGACCGTATGCGCCGCTCCGAAAACCGTAACATCCAGGTCGTCGCGCGCGAGCAGGAACTGGCGCCTCTGGCCAGCCACATGGATATCGTGCTGGTCGATGCGCCATGCACCGGTTCAGGCACCTGGCGGCGCCGGCCGGACGCCAAATGGCGGCTGACCAACCGCCAGCTCGATGCGCGCAAGGCGGAACAATCGGCCATTCTCGATGTGGCCAACAGTTTCGTGAAACCCGGCGGCCTGCTGGTCTACGTCACCTGCTCGGTTTTCCCGGACGAAAACGGCGAGCAGGTCTCAAGCTTTCTGGCCCGTCACAAGAGCTTCACGCCGGTCGACCACGCCGCGCTGTGGCAGGCGCGTTTCCCGGGCCATGAGGCCGCGGCGCGTCTCGGCCCGCAATTCGGCATTTCGCTGTCGCCGGCGCTGAGCGGCACCGACGGCTTCTATTTCTGCGCCCTGCGCAAGGTTGCGTGATCCGTTGGCCTATGTTGCAATGCAGCATAGGCATTGCCTGTGGGGTGGCTCTGCGGTAAGCCGGCTAGAACATATTTCCTGAAAAGTCGCGGGCTCTATTGCACGTGCAAGATAACCTTGGGGGCAAGCATCATGGCAGCCAAGATCGTACCGGCCCCGAATTATGAGGAGCGCGTCAGGACCTCGTTCTCGCGTCAGCAGGCCATGGCCACGATCGGCGCCGAACTGACGCTGGTTACCCCGGGCATCATCGAGATCGAGATGCCCTATTCGGCCGAGCTTACGCAGCAGCATGGCTTCCTGCACGCCGGCGTGATTTCGACGGCGCTGGATTCAGCCTGCGGCTATGCCGCCTATTCGCTGATGCCGGAAAATTCCGGCGTTCTGACCATCGAGTTCAAGGTGAATCTCCTGGCGCCGGGCAAAGGCGAACGCTTCCTGTTCCGTGGCTCGGTCACCAAGCCCGGCCGCACCATCATCGTTGCCGACGGCCAGGCCTACGCCTTCGCCGCCGACGGCGAGGCCAAGCTGATCGCCACAATGACCGGCACCATGATGACGGTGACCGGACGTGAAGGCATCGAAGGGTGAGCTGCCGGCTCACGATTTCGTCGCGCAACTGACACGACGAGACGTTACGCAGGCCGAAACCACGCCGTGCGCCATGTCCTCAGGTGTTTAAGTCGATGAACCAGAATTCCGCAGACCTGCTTGTCGCTCTCGCCGGACGCAAGGTCCTGTTCGTCATGGCGGCGGATGCCGAGTACGGCCCGCACCTCAAGCGCCTGTTCAAGCCGTTGATGACCGGCGTCGGCCCGGTCGAAGCCGGCGTACGGCTGGGCGCCGAATTCGCATGGCTGCAGGCCGCCGACCGGTTGCCTGATTTGATCGTCTCGCTCGGCTCCGCCGGTTCGCGCCGGCTGGAGCAGACCGGCATCTACCAGGCGACGTCGGTATCCTATCGCGACATGGATGCTTCCGCGCTCGGCTTCGAGAGAGGCGTCACGCCGTTTCTCGACCTGCCGGCAACCTTGCCGCTCGGTCATCGCATCGCCGGCATCGAAGGCGCGGCACTCTCCACCGGCGCCAACATCGTATCGGGTGCCGCCTACGATACCGTTGCCGAAGACATGGTCGATATGGAGACCTTCGCCGTGCTGCGCGCCTGCCAGCTGTTCTCCTTGCCTTTGATTGCGCTGCGCGGCATTTCCGACGGCGCTGCGGAACTGAGGCATGTCGGCGACTGGACCGAATATCTCCACGTCATAGACGAGAAGCTGGCCGCCGCCGTCGACCTGCTCAGCGTGGCGCTTGCCGACGGCACGCTGGACCTTTGACGGCGGACACTGCCGCGACACGAGAGCGGCATACCGGTCCATCTTGTCCGCATTCCGCTCCAGCGAGCCCATTGCGTCGAATCGGTTCTTTCTTTAAAGGCTCGCCATGACGACACATCCCCACACAGTTCTCATCATCGACTTCGGCAGCCAGGTCACGCAGCTGATCGCCAGGCGCTTGCGCGAAGCCGGCGTCTATTGCGAAATCGTGCCGTTCCAGTCGGCCGACGAAGGCTTCCGGCGGATCAATCCCAAGGCGGTCATCCTGTCGGGAAGCCCACATTCCACCGTCGACATCGGCAGCCCGCGCGCCCCTGACGCGGTCTTCACGGCCGGCATCCCGGTGCTCGGCATCTGCTACGGCGAACAGACCATGTGTGCCCAGCTTGGCGGCAAGGTCGAAGGCGGCCATCACCGCGAATTCGGCCGGGCCTTCCTCGAGGTCGAGCAGGATTGCGCGCTCTTCGACGACGTCTGGGCAAAGGGCACCCGCCACCAGGTGTGGATGAGCCACGGCGATCGCGTCACCGCCATTCCGCCGGGCTTCAAGGTCGTCGGTACGTCGACCGGCGCGCCGTTCGCGGCGATCGCCGATGAAGAGCGCAAGTTCTACGCCGTCCAGTTCCATCCGGAAGTCGTGCACACGCCGGACGGCGCCAAGCTCTTACGCAATTTCGTGCATAAGATCGCCGGCATCCAGGGCGACTGGACCATGAAGGCCTATCGCGAGCACGCCGTCGAGGCGATCCGCAAGCAGGTCGGCAAAGGCAAGGTGATCTGCGCGTTGTCGGGAGGCGTCGATTCTTCCGTCGCGGCGCTGCTGATCCACGAAGCGGTCGGCGACCAGCTCACCTGCATTCTGGTCGACCACGGCCTGATGCGCAAGAACGAGGCGGCGGACGTCGTCACCATGTTCCGCGAGCACTACAATCTGCCGCTGATCCTGGTCGACGCCTCGGATCGCTTCATCTCCGCGCTGGAAGGCGAAAGCGATCCGGAAAAGAAGCGCAAGACCATCGGCCGCCTGTTCATCGAGGTGTTCGAGGAAGAGGCCAAGAAACTCGGGGGCGCTGAATTCCTGGCGCAGGGTACGCTTTATCCCGATGTCATCGAGAGCGTGTCCTTCACCGGCGCCACCTCATCGACCATCAAGTCGCACCACAATGTCGGCGGCCTGCCCGAGCGCATGAACATGCAGCTCGTCGAGCCGCTGCGTGAACTGTTCAAGGACGAGGTGCGCGTGCTTGGCCGCGAGCTAGGCCTGCCAGACAGCTTCATCGGCCGCCATCCCTTCCCGGGACCAGGCCTTGCCATCCGCTGTCCGGGCGGCATTACCCGCGAGAAGCTGGAGATCCTGCGCGAAGCCGATGCGATCTACCTTGACGAGATCCGCAAGGCCGGCCTCTACGACGCCATCTGGCAGGCTTTCGCGGTGCTGCTGCCGGTGCAGACGGTGGGCGTGATGGGCGACGGCCGCACCTATGAGTTCGTCTGCGCCTTGCGCGCCGTCACCTCGGTCGACGGCATGACGGCAGATTTTTACCACTACGACATGGAATTCCTCGGCCGCGCCGCCACCCGCATCATCAACGAAGTGCGCGGCATCAACCGTGTCGTCTACGACGTGACCTCGAAGCCGCCGGGCACGATCGAGTGGGAATGATTTTTGTCCATCCGAGGGTATCCGAAACTACGCCACAGTTCTCCATAACCCATTGGTCAAAAAGAAAAATTACCTCAGCATCTATCGATATCTATCGGTGGGCACAGATCAGGCGTGACGGTCCGCGTGACGGGTCTCGCCCATATTGATCAGCTCCAAAATCCGAAGTACCGTCAGGGCAGATGAGGTCCTTGACGGTACTTTTTTGGCTGTAAGTAACTGATACTAAGCCATATTTTCCGCACAGGGCCGCCCAAAACCGGATGACGGTACTTTTTGGAGGTGTCGCGGAATGCTGACGGATGCTGCGATCAAGGCCCTGAAGCCACAGAGCAAGATGTACAAGGTCGCGGATCGGGACGGCATGTACGTTCGCGTCATGCCTTCGGGAGCGATATCCTTTCGACTCGACTACCGCCTGAATGGACGGCGCGAGACTGTCTACCTAGGAAAGTACGGGCGCGACGGAATCTCACTGGCCCGAGCTCGCGAACTCTGCATTGATGCAAGAAGGGCCGTCAGCGAAGGGCGCTCACCCGCGATCGAGAAGCAACGCGAGAAGCGACGGATCAAGGAAGCCAAGAGCTTCGGCGAGTTCGGAGAGAAATGGCTCCTGAATGCGCCGATGGCTGACAGCACGCGGGCGATGAGGCGTTCGATCTTCGAAAGGGAACTCCTTCCAGTATGGCGCAATCGGCTTCTCACGGAGATCACGCCGGACGATCTGCGTGCGCATTGCGGGAAGATCGTCGATCGCGGCGCGCCGGCGACGGCGATCCATGTTCGGGACATCCTGAAACAAATCTACGGGTTCGCCATCCTGCACGGCGAAAAAGTTGCAAACCCAGCCGACGACGTCGGCCCGGCATCAATCGCGACCTTCGTACCGAAGGATCGCTCGCTATCTCCTACCGAAATCCGGATCATGCTCAGGCAGCTCGAGAACATCGCGACGCTGCCGACCATCCGGTTGGGGATGAAACTGTATCTGCTGACGATGGTGCGAAAGAGCGAGCTGCAGGATGCAGTTTGGGATGAGGTGGATTTCGAGAATGCAGTCTGGACGATCCCGAAGGAGCGCATGAAGCGATCGAAGGCTCACAACGTTTATCTCTCCCGCCAGACTCTCGACATCATGATCGCGCTCAAGACCTGTGCGAGCAACTCGCGATATCTGCTTCCGTCCAGGTACGACGCCGATGCTCCGATGTCGCGCGCCACCTTCAATCGCGTGACCTATGCGGTCGTTGAGCAGGCCAAGAAGGATGGGCTGCCGCTGGAGCCGTTCACCGTCCATGACCTGCGGCGCACGGGCTCTACGCTGCTTAACGAGCTAGGCTTTAACAGCGATTGGATCGAGAAGTGCTTGGCGCACGAGGACGGACGTTCATCGCGCGGGGTCTACAACAAGGCGGAGTACGAGGTCCAGCGTCGTTACATGATGCAGGAATGGTCGGACATCATAGACGCTTGGGTGGAGGGACGTAAACACACACCCGTGCTCTTGCCGCCGGCTATGCCTCTGATGGAGCTTGATCCTGCCCTTTGACTGGCCGCGTTTTCCGATTTGAAACGTCCGGGTGCTGAGCGCGTCGGATCGGCAAGGCGCGGCGCGCCAGCAGCCAGGCCTCAACTTCAGCTAAGTCCCAGACGATGCATCTAGGCGATAGCGCAAAGCGGCGGGGAAATTCACCACGCTGCTCCATTTCGTAGATCGTGCTGTCGGCCAGCGGGATCATCTGCCGCAACTGCTGGCGTCGGATAGTCCGTCGGAGTGGGGTGTAGGATAACGCCATGCTTTTCTCCTATCACTTGAAGGTTCAGGAGATAGAAAGCAATAGATCTTGAAAGATGGAAGTCCCGTCATCGCTCCGTGCGGGAATAGCGTATCATAGCGTGCAAATCGGATGGGTGTTTAGGGACGGGTCTTGGTTATTCCGTATGTTGTTGCTTGATAAAAATCCGATGGTGCGAAAACTAGTGCCGGGCATTGGGGCAGTCGACCATATCGCAGAGCGCCGCCATTCATTTCATCGCAGCCGACTTGGTGAGGCTGCCGTAGGCGTTACCGTCATCCAACGCGTCCTGTGCCGCGAGGTTCCCGGCAGGGAGAACCCGGCGAGTTTCAACAGGACGCTTCATATGACATCGGTATCTTCTTCCACCACGACTCCGCTTCCATCTTCGCCGGACTTGCTCCGATCGCCATTGCAGTCTCCCTGGGTTTTCTCGCGTTCAGCTTTCCCTTTGGAGCGCTGTCGCTTGAAATCGGCGGCCGCCTCGGCTGCGGCACGGTAATCGTGGGCTCCGTCATCGGCCTGCAGGGTCGGTACACCATATATATATCCATACATATTGACGTTGGGCACGGGGCGATCTCCTAGCACGTGCGTGCCTCCACCCATGGTGATGGGGACGTGAGCGGGCTTCTTGTGACCTTCTCCGGTTCCTGGCGAGGACAGATAGGTATCGAGAAGGACCGCGGAGAATGGATGTTACCGAATTCAAGCCCGGCGATCTTGTGCGGGTGAAGTCAGACGGGCCGATCATGACGGTCGAACAGGTCGGGAAGACGGCCATGCTGGAGGAGGATGCCGTCTGGTGTGTCTGGTTCGAGAAGGTGGGCAACAAGCAGGTCGCGCGGAAAGACACGTTCGCGCCGGTCGTGCTGGAGAAGGCTGAGAAGCCACGAGCCGCGTTCTCCGTCGGCGTCGTTCGGGCGTAGCGTGGTGCCTCATGCCGTTTCGCGGCCTGTTCATCGGCATCGACCGTTATAGCTCGACCGGCATCGATGAGCTGACCTGCGCGCGTCGCGACGCGACGGCGCTGGAGGCACTGTTCTTCGACACGCTGGGCGGCAGCACCGTCTTGCTGGCAGATGCAGAGGTGTTGATTTGCACTGAGAGCTGACCCGGGCTTTGCGCCGAGAAGTGACCCGCCTTTAAGTATCGTTCCTGTCAGTCGTGGTGGTCAAGTTCCTCCGTTTCTCCTCTGTCATTTTGGGTTCGTGCGCCAAGCGCGGTTGTCATCTTGGCATCGCCGAAGACGCTAGCCCATTCGCTGAAGCTGAGATTGATGGTGATAATGACGCTGGTGCGCTCGTAGAGTTTGCTCAGCAGGTGGAAGGAGCCGTCATAGCCGAGGCTCACAAGATCAGAATACAACTGCTTCATCGTCCGTTTCTGCTTGCGGCTCTTTTTGGATTCCGTCTTCAGCCAGACCGATAAATGATCTGCAAACGGATCAAGCTTGCTCGGTCGCTCCGGTGCCTTCAGTCTCGGCTGCACGTCGCCGCCACGCAGGTATTTGCGGATAGTATTCCGCGATAGGCCCGTCCTGCGGCATATCTCTCGGATCGATAGATCATCCTGAAAATGCCAGCGTCGGATTACGCTCAGTAACGCCATGTCGATCGCTCCAGAGCCCCCGCTGAAACCACAGGGGATGATTGAAACATGGGTCAATTCTCAGTGATATTTTCCCGCAATCCCGGGTTAGCTCTCAGTGCAAATCAACAGCCCGCCCACAAAATCCTCATGCTCCCCCAGAACTCCAGCCGCCATATTCTTCAAAGCTTTACGTGGGTGGTGTGCAACCGCAAGATCCTTGTCGCGGCGGCCGGACCTATGCGTCGCCTTGGCGTCAGGTCTTTAACACATTGGCCCGACAGGCGATCGAGCGGACCGTATCAGCGTTGTAGTAGAGCCGTGGAGGTTCGATGTCCTCCTGCGTCGTCCAGCTATTGCCTTCCACCCACAGGCCAGTCCCCAGCTCGGCGCGAATGCTGCCGCGCATCTTCTCTGCAACCGGCGCCTCCTTGAGATTCGTCACGCGGTTGTTCCTGATCACCAGGTTCTTGAACGAGGAGGCTTGTACTACGGGGCCCGGCATTTCTGTAAATTCGTTCTTCTCAAGCAACACTCCATCGAACAGAGGATACGCAGTGCTGGCGTCGCCGACCACCTTCGTGTCTAACTGAATGACTGGTCCATCGTCGGCTCCGTAGGAATTGGATGACTCGAACTTGTTCCCCCGGATGATGACGTTGCGCGCGCCGAAGCCCTCTGCGTCGAAAGGGAACGCGTATGGTTGCATCAGCATGGCCGCGAACTGGTTATGAAAGAAACGGTTATCTTCGACGAGCCAGTCGGCGCTGTTGCACAAGATGCCTCGCGCCCGATTCTCGTGGAAGTAGCAATTGCGAACAATGACATTGCGTGAACCATAGCGTCGATTGAAGAGAATGGCGTCATTGGCGATGCGCGTGGGAAGCTTCTGGCTGAAGATCAGTGTGGCTTCGCTCTTCTCGGAGTCCACGGCGACTGATTTCAGCTTGGCGGTAAAGCCGGTCGGCGATAGATCAGCCTTGCGGAGCTCGACTGGATCGCCAGCCGAGAAAGGAGTTCGCCAATCGATGAAGTTGGTTGCGACCAGGGTGTAGTCATCCACGCGGCGGACGCCCATGTGGATGTTGTCGTGAATGTTCACGCAGTCGTCGCCCATGAAGCTAAACTCGCACCGCTCAAGCCGGATGAAGCCTTGCGACTGCCCGACATGAAATCCGTCGGCCGTGGTGGTGATGGATCGGAGCTCGTTGGCAGGAGGGGCGATGCGGCAGTCGACCAGCTCGAAGTGATGCTGATCGCCGCCAGTGACGAATCCCTCGCCGGGAAACGTGTAGATGTTCACGTTGCGCAACGAGAGATGGGAATTGCCGACCATGACAACGGCGTGCTTTTCGTAGGTGTAATGGCGCAGTAGGTAAAGGCGGCCTACGATGGGGTTGATGGGTTCGGTTGGCCACACGCGCACCGTTTGCTCATCGAGCTTCTCAATCTTGGTGGGTGCGAAGCCGTCGAACTCCGTGCCGGCGCCCGGCGCACGCAGCTCTTCATCGAGCGGGTTCATCGTGACCCAAACCTTGGGATCGAGCGGCGCAGCCGTCTCGAAGCGCATCACGAAATTCGATTGATCGTCGGCCAGTTCGGTAACTCTGCCTACCCAAGCAGGCGGATCGATCGCGCAATCCCAGTCCAGATTGAAGTTGGAGAACACCGATCGTCGGCAGTTCTTGATCGAGATGCCTTCGCCACCTTCGATCAGGTGGAAGAGAAACGTCGCCCCGCCGCCATCGAAGGTGAAGTCACTGAACCCATCGAAGACAATCGATTCGCCGGAAGTGCAGCGGTAGATGCCCCTGCCGACGACGAGCCTGGCCGCCTTTGTCTTACGGCACTGGTCGAGCGCGGCCTGTAACGCAGCCAGGTTGCGGTCCGGTCCATCGACCGGAGGCTCGACACCATCGGCAATGGCACCGAAATCAGCCAGATGGAAAACCGGCCCATTGGGGTTCGCCGGCGCATCAATTGTAAAGGGCTGCGCCCCGGTGGCTCTGGGCGTCGCCGCGCTTCCGATCGATTCGGTAAGGGAATGTTCGGCCCATCCCGAGTCGCGCGCGATCGGCGCCGCGCTCCCTGGCGTGGGGGCTGCCAGCGACCAGGGCACGGCGAAGGAAGCCGCGGACATGGCGACGCCCTTTAGGAACCGTCGACGCGATGTGGCAGCCGCCGGGAGCGGCTCACGCCTGTCTCGCGCTAGGATTGACGCTTCTTCGATTTCGGACCGATGCTCGTCGCACATCTAGCTCTCCGGCTCCGCCCCGACGCACAGCTATCAGCACAATGTGGGCCAAGATGTCAATCGGCATGGAATGGGGGTCTGGCGCACTCTCGCCGCATCTCGCGATCATACGGAACCGATCAAGCGAGCTTGGAGCAGGTCAATCTTCGCTCGGCCGTACATCTGGCGCTTGACGAGCTTGAGCTTGGTTACCTGCCCCTCGGTCTGGCCGTTCGACCAGGGTAACGCGATTGCGGTACACACGGCCGCCTCGTCTTTAACGACGCCGCGTGCAAAGGAGGCGACGAGGCTTTGCAGCGTACGCTCGATCCACCTGGGGAGTCCTTCGGGATCCTTGCTGCGGACCAAGGCATGGAAGTCTGCGATGGTCTCGCGCGCCTCGACGAGGGCCGTGACGCGGCCTTCGACGGCGGCGACGATCACTATTCGGCCTTCGAGAGGTTGTCGCGGCCGATTGTCATCAGCCGCGCGATGGTGCGGGCCGAGGGGCCGCGCGTCAGCGTGCCGGCATCCGCCTTCTCGGCTCGGCGCTGGCGGGTCGCCCATTCGCCGACGACGCGCAGGGACCCACGGAAGCCCTGACCTTTGAGCTTGCGCCAGAGATCGGTTGCATTCCTGGCTCCACTGTCCCACTGCGCGCTGGGGCAAGTGGAGTTCCAGCGAACTCTCGCGGGTCCGGAAGACGTCGCTGCGCTCGCCTCGGGCGACGGCGCGCACGGCGTCGAGGAACGCCCTGCTGGCGTTCTCCATGAAGTGCCAGCGATCAGCAACCTGGACAGCATCAGGCAAGGCGCGCGTGATAGCCTCGCCATAGCCTTCGCTTGTTGTAGGCTTCCTCGATTAAGTGAGGAAGATACTCGATGACGTCCTCGAAGGTTTCGAACGCCATCGGGTAAACGGCCTCGACCTTGAGCGTCTTCATGAAGCTCTCGGCCTTGGCATTGTCATAGGGATTGCCCTTGCGCCCATCGACCCGATCAGATCGGCGTCTGCCAGGACCTGTCGATAAATCTCCGCTGCGTATTGAGCCCCGCAATCGGAATGATGAATGCAGCCGGGTGGCGGCCGTCTGCGGGCGATCGCCATCTTAAGGGCTGCCGTGGTCAGGCGCGCATTAATGGATCGGCCGATGGCATAGCCCACAACGAGGCGCGACCATGCGACTCTGTCATACCCGCATGTTCTTCGTTCGGGCCTATCCGCGCGAGATGCAGGAGATGGTGTTCGACGCACATGACCGGGCGTTCGCCTTCTTCCGCGGCGCCTGCACACGTGGCATCTACGACAACATGAAGACGGCGGTCGACGCGATCTGGTGCGCGAGCGCTTCTTCACGCCGAGGCTGCGCTTCAAGACCCTGGAGGACCTGAACGGCGGGCTGGCCGACAAGTGCGTCGCCTACGCAAAGGCGCACAAGCATCCCGATCAGGGCACGCGCACGGTATGGGAAGTTCGAGGAGGAGCGGACCAGCTTCATTCCCTATGCCGGCCGCTTCGACGGCTTCCACTGCATTCCGGCCTCCGTGTCGAAGACCTGCACAGTGCGCTTCGACAACAATAAATACTCGATGCTGTCGCGTGCCGTCGGTCGACCGGTCGAGATCCATGCCTATGCCGATCGCATTGTCATCCGCCAGGACGGCGCGGTCGTTGGAGAACACGCCCGCTGCTTCGGCCGCAACGAGGTGGTCTACGATCCCTGGCACTATGTGCCGGTGCTGGCTCGCAAGCCCGGAGGACTGCGCAACGGCGCACCTTTCAAGAACTGGGTTCTGCCGTCGGCCATGGAGAAGGTGCGCCGCAAGCTCAAGGCCGCCGCGCCTGCGATCCCACAAAGCCTTACTTGCTTCCAAGCAACCAAGGCTTTTCCGAACCTCTCGGTTCCGAAGGGAACGTCCAGCAAGCGTCACAGACAAAGCAGCTTCCGGTGCGAGCGCATGATGGCGGGCTTTGCCGTCACGTGTTCTCAGGTGGAGGCTTTCCGATTGAAACGGCGGTCCCCGGCGGGCATTATCATAAAGCGCTTCCATGCCGCGCTATTCGCACAATGTCATCAAGTGCCGAGCGCACCAGTGGCCAGGGGAAATCCGTACAGTCCCCGAAGTATTCGCCTTCACGCATGACCACATCGAGCTTGCCCGCTACGCCACCAAGCGTCGTGGCGGGCGTAGCCGTCAGGGCGTCTACCAGTTCCTGCTCACAGGCGGCGGCGACCCGTTCCGCCTGCATAGCTACGGAATAGCCAACGCGTTCATCCTCGGCGTCCCGGCGGGCCTGATGAGCGGCCAGATCGGTCTCAGCTACCTCCTCGACAGAAACATTGAGCGTCGTCGGTATTTACCGGAACTCGGATTCGGGGCGAAGCGAAATTTTCGTGCCTCAATGATCATAAATCATACATTATTTTTTGACATTTGCGTAGTATGTCGGTATTGGCCGCTGCTCGTTGGATACATTTTTGCATTGCGCTATGAGAGGATGACACGTGGTTACAAAGAAGATTTGCCCACCTCGCTTTCCGGCAGAATCGTCATTGTTACCGGAAGTGGAGCTGGCATCGGCCTTGGTGTCGTCGAAGCGGTCAGCGCTGGCGGCGCCCGCGTTGTCGTCGCTGAGAAACAAGACACCGATTGGCGGCACGGGTGCGCACGGGCTACCGTTTTCAAAAGCAATGCGCGCGGGCGATTTCGTTTTTGTCTCTGGTCAAGTCGCATTCGATGACTACGGTCGCCTCGTTGATGGAGGAATCGAGGCACAAACGTCGCAGGTCCTTCGCAACATCGAAGCTGTTTTGAAAGAAGCCGGCTGCACACTCGATGATGTCGTGAAGGTCAACGTCTGGCTCGATGACCCAAGAGACTTTGGTCGATTCAACGCGACCTACGCCACCTTCTTTCCAATGCATCCACCTGCGCGCTCCACTGTCGAGTCGCGTATCATGATTGACGCCAAAGTCGAGATCGACTGCATTGCCTACAGCCCTGCCTGACCTGTTGCCCATAGCCCCGCCGGAGTGGGCAAGGCTGCTTTTAGCTCATTTTGTTATGCGCACGCATGGTTCCAGAAACGCTGCCCGATCGGTGCAGCTGGAATCGATCGCTACCCAGAACACGGACACCAGCGGTGATGCAACACTTAAGGACGAAAACAAGCTCGCTGGTGATCCAGCCCGAATGTGGGTCGATCCGCGCATGGCAGGTTTGGCGCGGTGGCCGATTCCGCGACTTGCTGCGTCCGGTCGACCTCGACGTCGTGAACGAGGCAGAGCCACTTGTCATGGGATGCTTTGCTCTCGTGCCCTATTCGGGTCCCGTGCTCGGTGGGCAGTTCAGTTTCCTTGGCAATACATATCGGCTCCCGAGAACCCATCATAGCCAAACGACACCGATCCACGGTGACGGGTGGGTTTCACCTTGGCAGACAAGCTATAAGGCTAAGGCCAGTCTGGATCTGGTGCTCGAGCATACTGGCGTTACCGGATTTCCCTTCAAATACAACGTTCAACAGAGATTTCGGCTGTCGCCAAACTGGCTCGAGGTAGAGTTGACGGTGACAAACGCCGGGCAAAAGCCGATGCCGATCGGCATCGGCTTTCACCCGTTTTTCCCAAAAGACGATGACACAACTGTAAGAGCAGTAAACCCGCTGGTATGGTCGCAGCCGGAGTCGGGAGAATCGAGCGATCCACAACCAACGCCGCCAGAATGGGACTTCTCGGCTGGTCGCAAGCTTGAAGGTATGGTTCTCGATCATTGCTTTTCGCAGTGGGGCCGCCAGGCAATCTTGACTTGGCCAAGTCGCGGCTACAGCCTTGTCCTTGAAGCAGACGAAGCCCTCGACAAGCTTGTGCTCTTCGCGCCTGACCAAGAGGGCTATTTTTGTGTCGAGCCGGTGAGCAATGTGGACGACGCATTCAACAAGATGGCTCGTGGGGCGTCCGGACATGGCGTGCAATGCCTCGCGCCTGGAGGCAGTATTTCGGGCCGCATGCGACTACGCTTCGTCGATCACGCCGCGACATCCTAAATATCGGAATACCTTCGATGCCAGCGAGTTTAGGCGCAAGGCCAAAGCAGGGCGGTCGGTTGGCATTCGTCTGCTGGCGCGAACGTGGTGTCCTTCGCGGCCTATCGTGAACCGTCGGAAACCAACTCTAAGTACCTGATTTGAAAAGTATAAATTTTCCCCATCTATCGGGAACTATCGCGTGCAAAAGGACCGCTCCGACGGTCCTTCTGACCGTTTTCTTTTCCGAGCGCTTACCGTCAGCCCAATTCGGCTGATGACGGTCTTTTTTCGGAAGATAACGCGCTGAATTTGTTGGGGAAAGCAGCGTTTAAGCGGCCGAATTTTGCTCGACGGTCTTTTTAGGCTGCAAGTCGATCAATTTCCGCCGGAAATGGAGGTCACCTTGCTGACGGACACGGCGCTTAGGTATCTGAAATATAAGGCAAAAGACTGCAAGGTCACCGACCGTGACGGTATGTACGTCCTGGTCAAGAGCTCCGGCGCGCTGACCTTCCGGTACGACTACCGGATCAACGGCCGTCGCGAGACCGTAACGCTCGGACAATACGGGCCGGACGGCGTAACACTCGTCCGCGCGAGAGAATTGTGTCTCGATGCGCGCCGTATGGTGAGGGCGGGAATCTCGCCTGCTTAGGAGAAGCAGCGACAGAGACGCCGCCTGAAGGAAGCGAAGAGTTTCGGCGAGTTCGGGGAACGCTGGTACAAGGAACGGCGGACAGCCGAGGGCCGCGCGGCCGCGCTGGAAGAAGCGCGGCATGCGGCCGCCGAAGAGCAGGCCCGCGAGCAGTTCGGTCGTTTCATGACTGGCCGCAGCTACAGCCCGTCCACCGAGATATTCCACGACTGGGTGGACCGCTTGCGATGGTTGCGAAGATCGCCGCCCGGATGATTGCTGTTCTTGCCGTCGGCGGGGGGGGGGGGGGGGGGGTGGGGGGGGGGGGGGGGGGGGGGGGAAGGAGGGAAAAACCCCCCCCCCTCCCCCCCCCCTAGAGGGGGCAAGAAAGAGCGAAAACTCCCGC
>NZ_JBHYHV010000005.1:0-28421 GCF_042739215.1 Mesorhizobium sp. NPDC059054 | reverse complement strand
GCTGGGTGGGATCGTTTGGGGGGGGCACGAAGCTCCCCGCCTTGTTTGTTTTTTTTTTTTTTTTGGCCGCCGCGTCGTGCGCCCCCCCCTGCCCCGCCGCGGCAGAGGCACCGAGGACGCCGCCTCCCACTTCCTCCGGCATCCGGGCGGCGAGCCAGAAACTGCCGAACTTGCGCGCTGCCGTAATGTCGGCATCGCGGCCGCCGGCGATCCTGCCTGCAAAAAGGCGTGGGCTCAAAACCGCCGTCGTTTCCTTCGGACCGGGGAGCCCGAGCATCCGATCGCTCCGAAATCCAAGGGGCTTGGCAATGGCGTGCAGGGCAATGAGACCCTGAAACCGTCAATCCGCCGATCAGTCTGCCGGTGTCGCCATGAACGACGTCGGCGTCATCGATCGCCTCCTCGAGACCTTCACCTCCTACATCGACAGCGGCTTCGGTCTGCTCGGTAGGGAGGTGGCGTTCCTCACCTCCTCGCTGATCGTGCTGGACATCACCTTTGCCGGCCTTTTCTGGGCCTGGGGTGCCGAGGAGCGCCCGTGGCTGGCTTGTCTTGCCTGTCCGCAGCGAGCCGCTTGATGACATCACTTATCACCGGCAGATCCCGGATGCGTGTTTAGCGTGCTGCTGCGTGCCCGACAATTCGGCGCGCAGCGGCAAGATCATCAATCGATAAGGGGTTGAGGCCGAAACTCCGAAGCGGGCGTCGGTCACAGCTGGGTCGTCCTTTCGATGGCGGGGGTGCGTTCCAATATTTCGGCGAGGAAGCGGACGCTTCGCTCGGCGGCGGACAAACCGTCCTCGAACGCTACGTTGGTGCCCTCGTTTGGCGGCGTCTCGACGACAAGCCTGCCCCTATAACCGACCTCCTGGAGTGTCTGCAGGCATTCACTCCAGGGTACATCACCGTCGCCACAGGTGCGGGTCCCGCCACCGGGACCGCGCCCGTGGTCTTTGGCATGTACAAGCCCGATCCGGTTGCCGAGTTCCAGGACCCAGTTCTCCGGAAAAGGTTGCTTGTCGGCCAAGGCATTGCCTAAATCGAGACAAGCTTTCACGGCCGGCGATCCCACGTCGTCGAGCAGGGCTCGGAACTCGCGTGGACTCTGCAGGAAGCCGATGGGAACGTTCTCGACGGTGATCGTAACTCCGTCGGACTCGGCGTACCGAGCTGCCTGCATTAGCGTCTGCACTGCAGCGTCGTACGTGGCCTCGTAGGAAACACGCCGCTCCTGCGAGCCGGGGACGACGATCACGGTCTCCACGCCGAACTCGCGCGCGACGCGGAAGCCATCGCGCATGGCGCGCAGAGCGCGCCCGCGCACGTCCGCGGACTGTGAAGCAGGATTGTGGGTGAAGAAATGGCGCAGCGCGATACCGCTCACTCGCAACCCATTGCGTTGGAGCGCATCCTCGAGTTCCTGCTTCATGCCGAGCGCCCAGTCGAAGGTCCAGCGCTCGTCGTCAAAACCGATCTCGATTCCGGAGGCACCGGCGCGGGCAAGCCGCGAGAATACGCGCTCGTCGATCGTGAGCGTGTCAGGCTCCCAACCATAAACGGTCCAGAGGTTGACGGCGATGTCCTTGTTCAACGCCATGGTGTGGTCCTTTCGTTTGCGGGGGCGCTTCGATGCTTTGGTGGGGAAGCAAGTGGTCTCGATTCCGGATGCCCCGGCGCGGGCAGGCACGAGATGGGCGCTCATCGATCACGAGCGCGCCGGGCTCCCAGTCGTCGACGGCGGGGTTGACGGCGATGCCACGGATCAACGCCATTCGACCAGTACCTTGATCGCTGTGTCCGGCCGGGTCTGGAGCGCCTCGTAGCCTTCCCCGATCCTCTCGACTGGGAGACGGTGCGTGATCAAAGGGGCGACCCGGACCTCGCCTCGGGCCAGCAATTGCAGGCTCTGCTCGTGCGTCCGTCGCCATGTCCAGCGATAATAGGGGTCCGGCAGTTCCAGCTTCGGGCCGGCCTGGCGCGAGACGATGACGTCTAGCTCGCGTGCGAACAGATCCCAATAATCGAAGATGATCGGACGCGCGTACATGCCTGCGAGCACGAGTCGGCCACGCTCGCACGCCAACCGACCAGCGGCCCCGGCGAGCTCCGCCGAGCCGCCCGCCTCGATCACGACGTCGGCCCCTCGTCCGGCGCTCAGCGCCGACAGCCGAGCTTCCGCCTCCGCTACAGACTGCGCCTTGACAACCGCGGTCGCGCCCAGCAACTTCGCAACATCGAGCCGGCTCGCAATCCGGTCGACGGCGACGACACTGCGCGCACCCATTGCCCGGGCGATCTGGAGAGCGATCAGGCCGACTGTACCTTGCCCGAGGACGACAACGTCGTCGCCGAGCGATACGGTTGCTCGCTGGAGGGCGTGCAAGGCTATCGACGTCAGGACCATGAAAATCGACGTTTCCGGCTCGAGCCCTTCCGGTAGCCGAAACGCCTCGTCCTCGGGCACGGCGACAAGCTCACTATGCGCTCCCCAGCACGAGTGCAGACCCGGGAAGCTCGGCGCGCCCTCGCAGACGACCCAGTCGCCCTCGCGCAGGCCACTCACGGCCGGCGCGACCTCGACGACGCGACCGACATTTTCGTAGCCAGGCACGAGCGGATACCGGATCGCCCCACCATGGACGCCGGGAAGGTTGCCCGCGAGCACGGCAAGCTCGGTGCCGGCGCTGATGGCGCTGAGATGGGTCTCCACCAACACCTGCCCAGGCCGGACGGAGGGACGAGGGATCTGCCGGACCTCCACCTGCCCGGGCTTTGGGACAACGACGACCTTCAAAATATCCACCTCGCTCTCGCCCCGGATGATTCCCGCACCACCAGCTCGCTCGGAAGCACCAGCGACCGCGGTCGCACCTCTTCGCCCTCGATCAGGCGGAGGAGCATCTCCGCCGCATTCCGCCCCATCTCGCCGATCGGCATCCGTGCAGTGGTTAGCGACGGCTGCACGTGTGCTGCTAAGGGCTGGTCGTCAAATCCGGTGACAGCGATGTCATGCGGCACGCGTAGCCGTCGAACGCGCGCGGCATCGAGGCAACCGGCTGCAATCACGTCGCTGGCGGCGACGACGGCTGTCGGTCGCACCGCTGCCGGAGCGTTGAGCAAGTCCTGCAGCGATTCAAAACCGTGCCTCGCCGTGAACGGCCCCTGCCGCTCGAGTTCGATGCGATGCGCCAGTCCGTGCTTTTCGAGTGCCCGCCGATACCCATCGCGTCGGAGGATGCAAACGCTGAGGTCGAGCGGTCCGTTCACGAACGCAATCTGCTTGTGGCCGGATCCGATCAACTGCGCGGTCAACTCGAAGACCGCCTGATCGTGATCGCAATCGACCCAGAGGACCCGGTCGTCGCGATGCCCGACGACGACCGCGGGGAATCTGCGCTCGACGAGTTGGTCGAGCAAGTCGTCGCCGACCCGGACATCGGTAAGGATGAGACCATCGAGCCTGCCGCGCGTGACCTCGGCAAGAACGCGACCGTTCCGGTAATCTGCGGGCACGCTCAGCAGCATCAGGCTGTAGTCCGCCTCCCCCACGACGTCGCCGACCGCGCCAAGCAGTTCGGGGAAGACCGGATGCATGACCAGTTCGGACGGAAGCACCGGGAAAACGACTCCAATGGCGTACGCCTGCTTTGTCGCAAGGTTCTTGGCGAAGAAGCTCGCCTGGTAGCCCTGCTCGGCAATCAGCGCGAGCACCCGCTCGCGCGTTTCTTGGCCGACCCCGTCGCGTTCGTTGACGACGCGCGAAACCGTGCCCGTAGACACCCCGGCCATCTGCGCGATGTCGATGATCGTCACCCGGCGATTTGTGGAGGCCTTGCGGCTGAAAGCGTTCAGTGAAAACGTTCCTCAGATAACGATTTACGCAAACGCTTGCGTAATGGATTTAATCAGAATACGGTAACTGTGGCTGAAGTCAAGATGCTCGCCGAGAAAGCGCGTGGCGACAAGATCAGGTTTCGGCCGGCAAACGAGCTGGAAGCGTCTGGGACGAAGTCGGGCCAATGCGGCAGGAACTGGTGAAACAGGTTGTTGACAAAATTGGGCGGGGCGAGGTGGGGGCTGCGGGCAAGTCGATGACGATCGGCTTCGATGGATTCATCGATTCGATCGTGAGGATAGTCAGAGAGCACAGCGAGAGCGGCGCGGAGCACTATCGGTCGAAAGCCAGCTTTGGCCAAAGCCTTACGCAACTGGCGACACGCAATGCGAGTTTCGAACTCACCGAAGTCACGACAAAGATCGGCGGCAATATGCCGATCGCCGCCCACGCGCTCGCCCGGTTGGGCGTGCACGTGAGGTGCATCGGCATGCTGGGATGCCCCGTGCCTGATCCGCACTTCGCGTCGATGGACGGCAACTGCGAACTGCACAGCTTCGCTAATCCGTCCCACAGCATGGCGCTCGAGTTCGAAGATGGGAAGATCCTGCTCGCCAAGAGCGACTTGCTGCGGACGATTGGATGGCAGGAGATTGCAAGGACGCTAGGTCTGTCGCGCCTGATTGATCTCTATCGCGATGCCGACGCGATCGGATTTGCGAACTGGGGTGAGATCGACCGCGCCACCGAGATCTGGGAGGGTGTCGAACGGGACATTCTTCCACATATGGCGATTGGAGCGCCGCGAATCGCCCTTTTCGACCTCGCCGACAGCAGCCGGCGGACGGCTCAGGAATTCCGGCGCCTAGCGGCGCTCGTCGGCCGCCTCACGGCGCGGTGCGAGACGGTGATGTGCCTCAACGCGAACGAGGCGCTGGCGCTAAACGCGGTGCTTGGCGGCGATGAGCATGAGTCGGATGTCGGCACGGCCGGCGAGGCGCTCTTCGCCGCAGTGGACGTACACACGCTGATCGTTCGCCATGCTCGGGCCGCGAAGGCCTGGACCCGGAACGGAGTCGTGGAGGAGGACACGTTCTATGTCGAGCGGCCGCGGCTTTCGACCGGCGGCGGTGACAATTTCAACGCCGGCTACTGCTTCGCCCGCCTCGCGGGGCTGGATGTCGAGCAAGGCCTGGTCATCGCAGCGGGAGTGGCGGGTTTCTACGTGACCGAGGGCGACAGTCCGACCCTCGAACAGCTCGGTGGGTTCCTGATGGAGCGGGCGCCTGCCGCGGACATGCCGGCGAGACAGGTGGGAGGGATGCGATGACCGACCCCGTGCGACTTGGCGTCCTCGGCCTCCACAACCACTACCATGCGTTCCCGATGGCGGACTACATCACCAGAGGGATCGACGGCGTCGAGCTCGTCTCGGTCTACGATCCGCGCCAGGCATACGCGGCCGACTATGCCCGCCAATTCGGCATTGGCGCTGTTGCCGGCTCGCGTGCCGAACTGCTGGCCGACTCCTCGCTTGATGGCGTGCTGGTGATGTCTTACACGGCTGCCCATCGCGACGATGTCCTCGCCTGCGCGGCGGCCGGAAAGCACGTCCTCCTCGACAAGCCGATCGCGATGACTGTTGCCGAAGCCGACGCGATGGTGAAGGCGGCGGACAAGGCCGGCGTCGTGTTTATGCTGGCTTACCATGTTCGCTACCTGCCGGCTTACCAGAAGGTGCGGGAGATGATCGCGAACGGCGTGATCGGTCGCCCTCTGACAATGAAGATGTCGATCCGGTGTCCACTGCAATATGTGACCGACACACCGACATCGAAGACTCCCGGCTGGTATGTCGACCCGAAGCTCGCGGGCGGCGGCGGGTTCCTCGATCATGCGGTCCATTACACGGATGCGATGCGCTATCTGCTCGGCAGCGAGGGCCGAACCGTATACGGCAAGATCGCCCGTCTCACGGATCACAAGATCGACCTCGACGACTACGGCGTTTGCGTCATCACCACAGACAAAAGCGAGATTGTTACGATCGAGAGCACTTGGCACGCCGCCGACTGGTACAGCCCGATGGCGAGCCCGGAGGAGTGCCTGATCGTCGGAACGCTCGGCGAGATTCACGTCCATCACCAGAAGAGCCCGCAGTTGGAAGTATCGGGTCGCGGCATTGCCGGTCGTCAGTATTTCGACTGGAAGGGCGATGACCGCCAGATGATCTCCTACCGCAACTTGGTGATCGAGTTCGCGCGGGCAATTCGGACGAAAGCCAGACCCGGAGTCGACGGTCGCGACGGCCTCAAGGCGCTGGCGATCATCGAGGCGGCTCATGCCTCCTCTGCCCTCAGAAGGGAAGTCAGCATCATGGAAACGGGAGTTTGAGTATGGAGCAGGTGACACTAGGGGTCATCGGGGCGGGGCGCATCGCCCATGTGATGTGCGACGCCTACGCGGAGTTGCCGCAGGCTAAGCTCTTAGCGGTGACCGATGTAAACCGCGCTGCGGCCGACACGGTAAAGTCGAAGTACGGAATGGAGAAGGTTTACGCGACGTACGAGGAGCTTCTTGCCGACGACGCGATCCATGCGGTGGTAATCTGCACGCCCACCCCCACGCATGCGGCGATAACCATCAAGGCCGCGGAGGCCGGCAAGCACATCTTTTGCCAGAAGCCGATGGCCCTCACGCTTGAGGACTGCGACGCGATGGTCGCGGCGGTGAAGAACGCAGGAGTCGTTCTGCAGATAGGCTTCATGCTCCGCTTCACCCCGCCGTTCGGCGAAGCCAAGAAGTGGCTCGACGAGGGCGAGATCGGCGACGTCGTCGGCATCACCTCGTCGCTGTTCGGTTGGGTGCCATCAGCCGATTGGTTCTACGATCCGAAGATCGGCGGCGGAGTGCTCATCGACTCACTCTCCCACACTTTCGATCTCTTCCGCTGGTACAACGGCGACTTCGCCACGGTGTACGCCAGCGGCGGTGCTTTCGTCCTCGATGGAGCCAAGCGCTACGGCACCGCGGACAACGTCATGGCGCACTTCCGTTTCAGGAACGGCACAATGGGGAACCTCTATGGTTCCTGGACCAGCGGCTATGGGGATCTGACCGTCCAGGTCTACGGCACCAACGGCACCATCTCCATCGACCTGATGGAGAAGCAGGGCGGTAGCTTCTACATCCGCAATCGACGCAATGAGAGCTCCAGACCTCAGGGCTGGAGCAACATGGGCATCCTCTGGAAGTACGGCTACCAGGGCGAGGCCCGCCATTTCATCAATACGCTCCTCGGCAAGGCAAAGCCAATGCCGACCGGCGAAGAAGGCCGCGAGGCCATCCGGGCGCTCCTGCTCGCAAGCAAATCCATGCGGACCGGCAAGATCATGAAGCTGTGATGGAGCAATCGAAAGACATGGCAATCGGAGTAGGCATCGTCGGCGCAGGCTTCTGGTCGAAGCTCGTCCATATCCCGTCCTTTCAGAAGCTCCCCGGCTACGATCTCGTCGGCATCGCCTCAGGTCATCGCGCCAATGCCGACGCGACCGCCAGGGAAACCGGTATCCGGAAGGTCTACGACAGCTATCGGCAGCTGATCGAAGACCCGGACATCCGCCTCGTCGATATCGTCACGCCGAACCATCTGCACCGCAAGATCGCGGTCGCGGCGATAGAAGCCGGCAAGGACGTGATCGTCATCAAGCCGCTCGCAACGAACGTGGCAGATGCCGGCGCCATCCTCGACGCTGCGGCGAAGCGTGGCCGCACTGTCTTTTACGCCGAGAATGTGCCGTTCGTGCCCTCCCTCATCGCCTTCAAGGCGCTGGTCGACCAGGGTCTCTACGGCCACATCTTCCGCCTGAAGTCGATGCATGGCGTCGGCGGACCGCACGCGAGCTGGTTCTCCGATCCCAAGCAGTCGGGCGGCGGGGTGATCATCGACATGGCCGTCCACGGACTGGCCTTCCTGCAATGGTTCGCGGGCGGTGCGAGGCCGGTCAGTATTTACGCCGATGCCGGGACCTTCGTGCACAAATTTCCGGTCGAGGACACGTCGGTCCTCATCGTCCGCTACGACGACGGCAAGCTGGCCCAGAGCGAGGATAGCTGGTCGCTGCCCGGCGGCTTCGACGGTCGCTACGAGGTCTATGGCACGAGTGGCCACGGGTTCGTCGATACGCTCTACGGCCATCCCATCCGATCCGTTCTCGGCCGCGACAGCGAGGGCGGCTCGAATGCGATTCACTATCACGCCGTCGATGACCATTTCATCAAGGACGGCCACCTCGGCATGATGGCCCATTTCCTCGATTGCCTCGAGAACGGCATGCCCTGCCGGTCGAGCGGCGAGGACGGCCTTCGGGTCATGGAACTGGTCGATGCCGCCTACCGGTCGGTCAAGGCTGGTCGGTCGATTGAGATTTCTTCCGCATGGGGACAAGCATGACCAAGCTCAAGGTCGCAATGATCAGTTTCGATCACATTCATGCCGATATGCGCCTGAAAGCGCTGCTGGAGCAGCCCGAAGACGTCGAGATCGTCGCGATTTCGGAAAAGGACGAGGCCCGCGGGCGGGCGTCGCAGAAAAAGTATGGCGGCGAGTTCTATCAGGACTACCGCAAGCTCCTGGAGCGGAAGGACCTCGATTTCGTCTTTATCCACTCGGTGACCTCCGAGCACCGGCAGATGGTGCTCGATACCGCCGCCGCCGGCATAGATCTGTTTTGCGAAAAACCTCTCGCCGCGAGCTACAGCGAGGCTAGGGAAATGCTGGCCGCCGTTGAGAAGGCCGGTATCCGCCACACGACCGGCTTCAACAGCCGTCTCATCCCCGAGGCCGAGCGCGCCAAGGCGATCTTCGACACCGGCGTTCTCGGCAAGATCGTGTCGATCCGCTCCTTCCTAAGCTCGATCGGGCCCAAGGAACTCGGTTGTCCGCCATACATGTGCGACTGGATCCTCGATGCAAAGAAGGCCGCCGGCGGCGCGCTTATCGACGAAGGAGTCCATGCCATCGACCTGATGCGATGGTTCCTGGGTGACGTCGAGAGTGTCTTCGCTATGACCGCGAAGACCGTCAAGACCCAGCTCAACGTCGAGGACAACGCGATCACCATGCTGCGCTTCCAGAATGGCGTGCTCGGTGAGCTGAACACGTCATGGAGCATCAACATCGACGTCGGCATGAAGAACACAATGGAGATCTACGGGTCCGAAGGGACGATGATCGTGGAACTCACCTCCAAGGCGCCCAAGGTGGCGGTCTACACTGAGAAGCCGACCGCCGACCCGAAACTTGGCGGATGGATCGAACCGCAGATCAAGCCGGATTCCTCCGATCCGCACGACTACACGAGCTGGCCCGCGCACGCGATCCATTTCAAGCGCGAGATTAGCGACGTGATCCGCCGGCTCAAGAAGGACATTCCGTTCGACATCACTTTTGAGGACGGGGTGAAAGTCGCCGAGGTCACCAGCGCGGCATACGCGTCCGCGGCGAATGGAGAGTTGGTAAAACTGGCGTAAGTGGAAGCAAAGGGAGGACTATCCATGAGGAAGCTTACAGTCGCAATGTCGGCGATGCTGCTTGCCGCCATAACCGGAACCTCGGCGATGGCACAGCAGGACGTAACGCTTACTGTGTCGCGCTGGTCGGGGCAAAGCGCCGACGCCCAGGCCGAGCTGATGAAGCGGTTCACGGAGGAGACCGGCATCAAGGTCAACCTCGACGCCGTAGACTGGAGTCAGCTCAAACAGAAGCAGGTGTCGAGCCTTTCCGGCGAAACCGGCCAGTACGACCTGGTGATGGTGCACGACACCTGGTTGAAGGAATACGTGACATCCGGCTACCTGCATCCGGTCGATGAGTTCTTGACCGACCAGAAGTACATCGGTCCGGATTTCGATATCAGCGACTTCGCCAAGGACATGATCAACGGCGCCACCGTAGACGGCAAGTTCTACGGCTTGCCGACGAACCCGGCCGTTGCGATCTTCGTCTACAACAAGGAGATGCTCGACGCCGAGGGCATTGCGCCGCCCAAGAACTGGTCGGAGCTCGTCGCGGCCGCCAAGCACTTCAGCGAGAAGGGGACAGGCGTCGCGCTTCCCGCCCAGCAGGCCGGAGCGCCGGTCGAGATTTGGGCATCGCTGATGCGCTCGCTCGGCGGCGACTACTTCACCGCCGACGGCAAGCTCAACATCGCAAGTAAGGAAGCGATCCAGGCGGCCACGATGTGGAAGGAGCTCAACCAGTACGCCGTGCGCGGCAGCAACAATTGGCACTGGGGCGACACCAACAAGCAGATCCAGCTTGGCGACTCGCCAATGGCCATCGTCCTCTCCGGTATCGCGGCGGATCTCGAGAATCACGAGAACAGCCGTGTTGTCGGCAAACTCGGCTATTCGGCAATACCCGCGCCCGACGGCAAGAAGCCCTATGGCGCGATGAACTTCTTCTGCTGGTGCGTGGCGGCGAACAGCCCGCATAAGGCGGAAGCCTTTCAGCTTTCGGGATGGCTTACCAGCAAAGCGCAGCTCACCCGGCTCAATCTCGAGATCATGCCCGAGATCGGCGGGCGCACTTCGGTCAGCAAGAACCCGGAGATTGTCGCCAAGCTCGGATTCCTCGGCGCCGTAGGTGAAGCGCTCGCCACTTCGGGCACGTTGCCGAGCGATCCAAATGCACCCAAGGTCAACGATCGGATCGGCGCGGCGCTTTCAGCAATCGTGGTGAAAGATGCCGACCCGAAGGCCGAGTTCGAAGCCGCACGGGCCGATCTCGCGCCGCTCTATCCATAGGTTCGGGCCGGATCGATTGAAATGCACGTCCCTCCCGGTTCAAATCTCGACAAGGCGAACACGGTGATATCCGGCCGATCAAACCACCTTAGAAGCGATCGCACCCTGGGGGTACTGCTAATCGCGCCCGCCGCGCTTGTCGTGTTCATCGCCATGATCGTGCCGCTCGCCTACGCGGTCGTCATGAGCTTCTTCGACTACAAGGTTGGAGCGGAGGCTTCCGCGCGCTTCATCTTCCTCGATAACTACCTCCATTTCTTCGGCGACCGCCAAGCCATAAAGGCACTCGTTACGACGATCGTCTTCTCGGTGTCCGCGCTCGCGCTCGAGCTGGTCATCGGCACGCTGATCGCGGTCATGCTGATGACCATCCCGAGTGGCCTCGCGAGTTTCTTCCGCACCGTCTACACGATGCCGCTGCTCGTCTCGCCGATCATCATCGCGCTGATCTGGACGCACATGCTCGATCCCTCCTACGGGCTCGTGTACTACCTGCTCGGGTTGGTCGGCCTCGACCACGTCTTCGGCGGCCTGACGCAGCCGGGCTGGGCGCTGTTCAGCATCGTTGTCGTCGACGTCTGGCAGACGACGCCCTTCGTACTTCTGGTCGTGACGTCAGGCCTGTCCTCAATATCGAAGGAAATCTACGAGGCGGCGGAGGTCGACGGCGCCGGACCGATCCGCACGCTGATCCAGATAACGCTGCCGCTGATCGTGCGCGTGCTTATCGTTATCACGATCATTCGCGGCATGGATGCTTTTCGTGTCTTCGACATCATCTTCGGCCTCACCAAAGGCGGGCCGGCCGATTCGACGCTGTCGCTCAGCATCTACGCCTTCCGGCAGGGCTTCGACTACCACGCCACAGGATACGCCATTACCATCTCGCTGTTCATGATGGCGCTGCTCGCCATCGTGTTCACGCCTCTGATGCGCTTCTTCAATGATGAGAACGCACCGGCGAGGGTGGCGCGATGACGGTTGGCCGCGCCGTCCGGTCGGTGACCAAGTATGCCGTGCTTGTCCTCTTCGGCCTCTGGTCCGCGGTGCCGATCGTCCTGGTCGTCCTCAACTCGTTCAAGCGCAGGCTCGACATCTTCAAGAATCCCCCATCGCTCGTTTTCGAGCCGACGCTGTCGAACTATCGCAAGATCTTCCTCACGGACGACTATCTCGCCTACTACAGGAACTCGATTGCCATCACCAGCATGACGACATTGCTGTCGATTGTCTTCGGGCTCTTCGCCGCATACGGATTGGTGTATTTCGGACTCAAGCAAGCCGGCAAGATTGCAAACATCTTTCTATGGGTAAAGATGATCCCGCCGATCACCATGCTGCTCCCGCTCTCCTCGATGCTCTACCTGCTCGACTTGCAGGGTTCGTATCTTGGTCCGGTTCTCGCGCACACGTCCCTGAACCTCGCTTTCGTGATCTGGTTGTTCATGAGTATCCTCAAGGAACTCCCCTCCGAGGTCATCGACGCGGCCACGGTCGACGGCTGCACCAAGATGCAGACCTTCTGGTTCATCGTCGTGCCGATGGTGCTCCCGGGCATTGCCGCATGCACGGTGCTGTGTGCCCAGTACTCCTGGAACGAGCTGCTATTCGTCCTGCAGCTCACCCGGCTCGACACCTACACGCTGCCGGTCGGTATCTCGAAGCTCGCCGGGGAGATGGCGGGCGACTGGGGCAAAAGCAGCGCCGCAGCCACGGTGACGATGTTGCCGATCATCATCGTCGGCTTCTTCGTGCAGAAGTACATCGCTCAGGGCACCACCAGCGGAGCCGTCAAGGGCTAGTTTCATCACCGCAGGATAATCGAGGGGCCATGAACAAGGAATCGCTTTCCGTTCTGTTTGTCGGCGAGACCAACATCGTCCATATGATAGAGCACAAAGGTCTCGATGCGCTCGAGCTCACGCGCTACACGGAGTTCGCGACGCCGGTTCGCAATCTGTTCGAGGCGCAGGGCCACCGTTTCACGCATGTCGCCTGCCACATCGTGCACGAGCAGTTCCCATCTACCATCGAAGGCATCCGGCGATACGACGTGGTAATCCTCAGCGACATCGGATCGAACACGATGCTGCTTCACCAGGATTACCTCAACCGAACGGTGAATTCCCTGAAGCTCATAGAACAGTACGTGGCCACCGGAGGTGGCTTCATCATGATTGGCGGATATTTCAGCTTTACCGGCTTCCAGGCCAAGGCGCGCTATAAGGACACGCCTATCGAAGAGCTTTTGCCGGTGACGATGCAGCCCTATGATGATCGTGTGGAGATCCCGGAGGGGGTGAATCTCACGCTCGATCCCGCGCTGAGGCATCCGATTGTTGACGGTTTGCCACGTGAATGGCCGCACGTCTTCGGCTACAATCGTCTGACTGCGAAGGCCGGTGCCACAGTGCTGGTGAAATCCGAGCGAGGTGACCCAATCATTGCTGTCGGCAGTTACGGTGATGGCAGGGCCGTTGCGTACGCCACGGATTGCGCCCAAGACTGGGCGTCGCCGCAACTTCTAGGGTGGGAGCACTACGGCAAGCTTTGGAATGGCCTGCTGCGTTGGACTGCCGGCGGTTCTTAGCGCGGGTGTTTGTGCAGCAGTCTCCCAAGTTTATTATCATATTGGTAATTCGCCAACTTCTCTGGATCGAGTTGAAGCTGGTGCCGGTGAGTGGGGCATGTTCCTCGTGATCATCACGGGTGATCATCGGTGCGTTCAGGGAGTCGCCTTGCTGCACGGCAGCTCACTCTATTCTTTCGTCCCACGCTTCAAGCTCGTCGACTGGACAGAGGACGGCTTTGCCGACCTTAACGAACGATGGGCCGATATTCATCGTCCGCCAGTTCCGAAGCGTTCCAACCGAAACGCCACCGCGATAGCGCTTCGAGACTTCCTCGGGGGTGAGAAACTTTTCGTCCAACGTCAGCCTCCCGCGCCAGTGTATACTTGCGAGCCTTCTGCCACTCCTCGCACAGTCGAACTGTTGGGTCGTCTTGCGGAGCTTCGCTCGACTGGCTCTGCCGCGTCGAGACGTCGAATGGCCGTGTCCTGCGCGCCGCAGCTGCTCCCGCCAACAACCGCGGGCGCGTGACGGAGGGCAAAGCCGTGCTAAACGGCGGTGGCGTAGGCGTTCGCCTTGCGCGTCAGTCAAGCGACGGGTGACGCAAGACTCGTTGTCGGGGACGACCGACCTCAATGAGATTGAACCGCCTAACCGTCAGCTCCACCTTTCCGCCTCCAACGAACCGGATCTTCAACCCAGCGATTGATTTCGGATTCATGCCACCCAGCACCATTGACGCTGATCTTGATCTGAGCCGGGAAGGAGCCTTCGGCGATCTTGCGGTAGAGGGTGGAGCGGGTAAGCCCCGTCCGCGACAGAACGGATCTGAGACGGATGATACGGTCTGGTTCTCGCATGGTCGTCCTGCCTGCTACTGGATGTCTCTGGCTGCGATGGAAACCAGATGAGCAGGACCTTGCACGCCCGCAAGGCGCGTAATTTCACGGTGCGGTCATAGCGAAGCGCCGGCTGTAAATCGGACGGCTTACAGTCCGATGCCACGTCCCCTGCCGAGATCGATACCGTGCGTGAAGGCGAGCTCGGCACCGAGACGGCGGCCGGTTTCCATCCCGATGCCGAGCGCTTTCTTGTGGTTGGCAAGGATGGATTCAAGCTGCGGATCGCGTTCGAGGCTTTTAGCCATGTCGCCCATCTGTGAGCGGGTCGCCCGATAGCTGGCCATGTCAGCGGCCCGGTACTGACGCTGGCTGGTCTGATCGAGCTTTTGCCAGCGTTCGACGAAGCGCGCGGCTCTGGCGTTCAGATCGAGGCTCGCATCGTTGCTGCGTTCGTTGCGGATTTCCGTTTCGAGTTGCAGCGCGCGAATGGCGCGATTGACCTTGCCTGTGGCCGCTTCGTGAGCGAGTTCTGGATGTTTGACGTAAGCCGCCTCGGCATCGCGCCAGCCATGCGGCCGCACTTTGTCGAAGGCTTGTCGAGCCTTGTCGAGTTCGCCCATCCGGTCGGGACTAATTTTGTCGTTCGCATCTCCAGCGATGAGAATGGCGTCGACTGCACGGGCATGGCGGGTGAGGGCATCGGTGCGGGCTTTGCGCATCACCGCATCCGGATCTTGCGACGCGGTAACGTCCGGCTTCGCAAAATCACGACGCGCTTCTTCGCCTACATCTTCTCTTGTCGGCTCGCGCCGACTTTCCTGGCTCGGCGAGAGCAAGCCGCTGATGCGGTCGCGCAGCCTTTCCGGCAGGATGCGCCTTATGATCTCAGCGACACGTTCAGTGAAGGTAATGCCGCGCCGTTCGGCATAGAGCCGGGCCGGATCCGCCGTCTCGTAATCCGATGCCATATCCTTGGCGCGGTCGCGCGAGAGCGTGCGCGCGAGCCGGTCCGGATTGGCAAAATCATCGTTGCCGTAATGGAGATCTACACCGTCACGATGGCGCGACAGGGCGACATAGGTGCCATGCGCATCCATGCCCGGTGTGGCGAGCACATGAGTGCGATCAACCGTCATGCCCTGCGCCTTATGGATGGTTGCCGCATAACCATGGTCGATGCGATCATAATCCTTGAAATCGAAGGAGACAGAACGGCCGTCGTCGGTGCGCACCGTCATGGTCCGCGTGTCGACCTTTTCGATGGTGCCGAGCGTGCCGTTCTTCACGCCAAGCCCGCGATCGTTCTGCAGGAACATGATGCGATCGCCGCTGGCGAAGTGGCGCATGCTACGGTCGACAGTGACACGGACCTCGTCACCTAAATCGCCTGCTTCGCGTATGCGATCACGCGCTGCCTCGTTGAGGATGCGAACCTCATCATTGGTGTGCGTGAGGATGATGCGGCTTTGGCCTGATTGTCGCTGCCGCTCGCGGTCCCAACGCTCGATCAGATCCTGTCTGGCCTGCTCGCGCGTTGCCGCCTCGTGCACCATGTCGTGGGCTCGGTATGCTTTAAGGGCATTGCCGATCCTGGCGGTTGCCAGATCGCGTGTGGCGTCGCGTTGCCAGCCATCGCGCTGACGCCGCACCTCACCGATTTCAGCGCCGCCATGACGTTCGTGGATCGCGCGCAATGCGGCGCCCGCCTCGATGGCTTGCAACTGTTGCGGGTCACCGACCAGAACGACTTTCGCGCCAACTGCGGCCGCATGGGACAGTACGCGCTCCAACTGGCGCGTGCCGACCATGCCGGCCTCATCGATGATCAGCACATCGCGCGAGGAGAGCAAATCACGATCGTTCGACCAGCCATGTTCCATGCTGGCGATGGTGCGCGATGATACACCCGATCCACTTTCGAGATTCTCGGCGGCAATGCCGGAAAGGGCGGCGCCGCGGACGCGGTAGCCGGCGGCCTCCCATGCCTCGCGTGCCACGCCGAGCATCGCGCTCTTTCCCGTTCCGGCATGGCCGATCACGAGCGCAAGATCACGCCCATCGGTGATATGGGTCAGCGCATCCTGCTGCTCGCCCGACAGTCTTAGACTGTTCGCCTCGGCCCGCGCCAGCGCTATATCTCGATCCCGATCTCTGACCGCATGGCGCTCGCGTTCGGCCATGCGTTCCGCTGCTGCGTGCAAACGCTGTTCGGCCGCGATCATGTCGCGTGTTGTGAAGCGCTCCATGCCGCGGCCGTCGCTTCCGAGTTCGACCAGGTCGGGTGAATTTCCCAATGCGTTCATCACCGCGTTGAACTGCTCCAGTCCATCACTATGGCGGTGCGCGAACATTGCCATGTCGCGCCGCGTAAAGGTCGATTGCTGCTGTGTGATGGCGTCCAATGCCAAAGCGGGGTTGGCGAGGATTTGCGCGCCGTTGTTGCGCGCAATCTCGCGATGCAGTTCGGCGCGGTCGGCAACGTCGACAGCCTCGGCTTCTATACGCTGTGCCGATGCACCGATCTGGCTCTGAGGTTCCAGCGCGATGCCCTGTGCTTCCAGGCTGCGATGGTCGATGCGGACGTCGATATCGAGATCGGCCAAGCGCTCATTGGCAAGCTCGGCCCAGCGTTCGCGCCAGCGCCCGATCATCTCCGTGCGGTTCCAGTCCCGCACCTTGGGACCAAATCCGTTCTCGTCGACCGAGCGCATGGTGAGCATGACATGGGCATGGGGTTTCGCCACACCATCTTCACCGATATCCCAATGCACGTTGAGATCGGCGATCATGCCGGCCTCGACGAACTGCGCCTGCACAAAGTCGCGAGCCAGTTCGATACCTTGGGCCAGGCTCAACTCGCGGGGCAGGGCGAATTCCACCTCGCGAGCAAGCTGCGCGTCCATGCGTTTCTCGAAGGCCTCGACATTGTTCCAGAGCCGTTCACGACCACGCCAGTGCTCGGGTGCACCATCGGGCAACAGCACCTCAGAATGGACGACGCCACGTTTGGCAGAGAAGTCATGGCTGCGTTCGATCCGCTCGTCGCGCAGTCGCGAGGCCGACCGGTAGGCAGCAGACGCCACCGCACTTGAGCCGCTCTTCCGGCCAATGACCTTGACGTGAAGATGATAGATCGCCATCGCGCCCTGATCATCAGCACATCCGAGCGCACGTCGGAACGACGTATAAGCGCGCCCTCCCTCGAAAAAATCTCGGGATGGACCGGCGTGTCCCAGACCGGCTTAGTGACATGGCAGCCTTTTGCGAGGCGCTCGGTTACCCTCATTTCATAGGCAGCTTGCCGCAAGGAAGGAGATCGCCGCATGCGTAAGCCACGTGACTACGACAGCGAACTGAAGGCGCTGGAGGACAAGGCAAAATACATCAAAACACGCAAGGTGCAGCAACTGGGCGAACTGGTGATTGCCACCGGTGGCGACAGTTTCAGCGCCGAAGAACTCGCCGGTGCACTGCTAGTGCTGGCCGAGACGAAGGATGTCACCAAGCGGGAGGCATGGGCCAGGCGTGGTGCCGCCTTCTTTCGTGGCGGATCACGGCGGCCTGCAACACCATCTGACCGCGATACTGGCGGCGCTCCAACACAACCGGGCGGCACGCAATCGCCGACAGGCGGCACTGGCGCGGCTTGACATGCGCGCATGGCAGGTCGAGCGCCGGAAGCGTACGAAACAGCTCATTGAGCTCGGCGGTCTCGTCGTCAAAGCCGGCATCGTTGAGTTGACCAATGACGATCGCGCCATAATCTATGGCGCGCTGCTCTGGATGGCGAACAAGCTCAAAAACGAAGAGAGCGAACGGACGCGGGAACTATGGGCTGCAATGGGAAAAGAGGGCTTCAAGCCAAAACAGATTAACGAAGTGGGGGGCTAAAGATATGCGATCTTCGCGCAAGCGGGACGTTGAGACGAGACGAACGCAAAATGTTGCGTAGTCGTATGAGTCAAACCAATGACCAGATCGTAGAATTGGCGGTAGTGCTTGAAGTGTCCGCTTTGCGTCCTCATTTCAAACGTTGATCCAAATTTTCTATTGTCCGGCTACTATTCGACTTCAGGATCTCCCTTCGTTCATCTCGATGTGGGGCATGTGCGCGCATGGCCGCGCATGTCGCGCCCGGAATTGGCGCACATTTTCCCGAATGGTCGGCACTGCATCTGACGGCAGGGCGTTGCCAGCCTATGATCTGGCGATGGCTGACCACAGGCAGCGCATCAAGGCGAGGTCTGCCGCTGCAGCCGGCACCGCAGGAAAATCGAACTCCCCAGATGACGCATCGCTGTCCATAGGCGCTGCTCACCGCCATGCTTCCAACCCGCAAAAGCCGCGCGCTGAAAGCTGCCGCCTCGCAGGTCTCCGGCGGCAAGGTTGCTTCGGAACCATCATTCATCGACCTTGTGGCGATCGGTGCGCCAATTCCGGAATTTCGTTGCCAACCACGTGCCTCCGCTGAATACAGCAGCCTTCATTCCTTCGGCATTGTTCATTCGCGCTCACCGCACAGGCTTCCTGAGGCAGCCGGATGCAATTTCAATCCCGTCTCACCGCTTCAGGCTTGTCCGGGTCGCAAGGGCAATGGGGCAATTTCGGATGCAGCGCTCCTTGCCTGGGCGCCCGCGACCGCCAAGGAACTCAAACAGTTGTGCCTTCCGGCAAGCCTGCAGAATGCCGTGGCAAATCCATCGATGGGGTGAAACCGATCGAAACTTCGGCTTTAATATGGCCGAAGATTGGCCTTGTAAGTTTTACTCATATACGAAAAGATTGTTCTAAGTCTGTGGCTTGTCGACAAGGGAGGGTCGGCATTCCAATCCCCTGGAGAAATTTAAGCCGTCGCGAACGCCACCTGTTGGAAGGCGCCTTCTGGATGTACGGCAGCTCGCGCCAAGGCCTGGCAACCTTGCTTGGTCTATCGCGCAGCAAGACAAATGGGCTGATCGCGGAACTGGTCGCACAGGGTCTGGTAGAGGAGACTGGACAAAGGCCGTCGACAGGTGGCCGTCGACCTCAAGCCCTCAGATTGCATCCGGATCTGGGGCTTGTTGCGGGGATCGATATCGGTGCAAAGGGCATGGATATTGCGTTGCTCAAACCGGACATGAGCGTCGTTACCCGCCACCGAGAAGCAACCGATGTTCGCGAGGGGCCCGGCGCAGTGCTCTCGCGTGTTCGCACCAACCTGACGGCTCTGTTGAGGCAACATGGCGGCGACGGCTCGCTTCTTGCGATTGGAATGGGTGTTCCCGGGCCGGTGAACTTCGCCACCGGCCAGCTGGTCACCCCGCCGCTGATGCCCAATTGGGACAGCTTCTCCATCCGCGACTACATGCGCGACTTCACGGCTGCACCTTGCTACATCGATAACGATGCCAACGTGATGGCACTCGGCGTGTTGTGGCGTCTGCGCCGCCAGCACCGCAACTTCCTGGTCATCAAGGTTGGCACCGGTATAGGTTGTGGCATTGTCTGCAGCGGCGAAATCTATCGCGGACACACCGGTTCGGCGGGTGATGTCGGCCACATCAGCGTCGACGAAAACGGTCCCCTTTGTACCTGCGGCAATCGCGGCTGCGTTGAAGCCATGGCGGGAGGTCCGGCAATAGCGGAGTTGGCCCATGAGGCTGTGCGGCGTGGTGAAAGTCCTTTCCTGAAAGCGTGGATGGAAAGGCATGGTGAGATTGGAGCGGAAGCCCTGCGCGAGGCAAGCCGGGCCGGCGACCCGACCGCCGACCGGATCATTATCCGTGCCGGTGGCCTTGTCGGACAGATGCTGGCGTCCGTGGTCAATTTCTTCAACCCGTCGCACGTCTTTGTCGGAGGGAGCATGGCCAACCTCGGCCCACTCTTTCTCGCCGCCATCCGCCAGCGCGTCAACCTGCGCTCGACCGCATTGTCGGCACGTCATCTGGAAGTCGCGCCGCTTCCCTTCGTCAGCGACGCCGGGACGATCGGCGCCGGCGTACTGGCGGTACGGGAATCCTTGCGAGATGGGGAGACTATGCAATGAATACTTCCGCTCAAGCCGGCCTGGCGGTCGAATTCGACAATGTGGTCAAGGAATTCGGTGCCGTGCGTGTTCTCCACGGCATCAGCTTCGCGCTCGAACCGGGCAAGGTATACGGGCTGCTCGGCGAAAATGGAGCCGGCAAATCCACGCTGATGAAAATCCTGGCTGGTTACCAGCCGCAGACATCAGGCGAAATCCGGGTGAACGGCAAGCCCGTGACCTTCGCCAGTTCGCGCAAGGCGGAGGACGAAGGCATCGTCCTGATCCATCAGGAGTTCAATCTCGCCGACGACCTGACAATCTCCGACAACATCTTTCTGGGTCATGAGATAAGGCGCGGGCTTCTGCTCGACGACAAGGCGATGCATGCGGCCGCGGCCGGCGTGCTCGGGCAGGTTGGGCTGACCATCGATCCGGCAACGAAGGTTAGCCGTCTCATCGTGGCCGAGAAACAGTTGGTCGAGATCGCCAAGGCGCTGGCACGCAATGCCCGGCTGCTGATCATGGATGAGCCGACGGCCACCCTGACCCCCTCGGAGACAGGCAGGCTGTTCAAGCTGATCGACCAGATGCGGGACAACGGCGTCACCATCATCTACATTTCGCATAAACTGGATGAGGTGGAGCGCATTACCGATGAGGTGATCGTCATGCGCGACGGACGCTTCGTCGGACGCTCGCCCACCAAGGATATCACGCGCAGGCACATGGCCAACATGATGATCGGGCGTGAGGTGAGTGATCTCTATCCGCCCCGCGCGCCAGTGCCCGCTGAAACCGCTCCGATGCTGCGGGTCAGGGATTTTTCTGTCCCGGGTTGGGCCTCGAACATCAACTTCGAAGTCCGCTCCGGCGAAATCCTCGGATTTGCCGGGCTGGTCGGCGCCGGCCGCACCGAACTCTTCGAGGGTATCCTCGGCTTGCGGAAGGCAAGCGGCAAAGTCCAATTGGCTGGCAAGGACGTCATCTTCCGCTCGCCCCGCGAAGCGGCCGACCACGGACTCACCTATCTGAGCGAGGACCGCAAGGGAAAAGGCCTGCACGTCAACTTTCATCTTCGCGAAAACCTTACCCTGATGGCGCTGGAGCGTTACGCGAATCCGCTGCTTAAGCCAGCAAGTGAAGACCGCGCCCTGGAGGTCGCGGTGAATGAATTCGGCATCCGTACCGGCACGCTCCGCAACAAGGCATCAGCCTTGTCCGGCGGCAATCAGCAGAAGTTGGCGTTGGCCAAGGTGCTGCATCCCGAGCCTAAAGTGGTTGTGCTCGACGAGCCGACGCGCGGCGTCGATATCGGCGCCAAGCGAGACATTTATCACCTCATCAACCGGCTGGCCGAAAAGGGGTTGGCGGTTGTCATCATCTCTTCCGAGCTGCTCGAGTTGATCGGCCTCGCTCATCGCGTGGTGGTAATGCGCGCCGGGCATTTCTCTGCAGAAGTGCACGGGGACAAGCTGACTGAGCAGGAACTGATCGCACACGCCACGGGGACCGCACATGTCGACGCCTGAGACCGCAAAAGACGCCACGGACGCAACGCGCTCACGTCAGTCCAAGGCGGCAGCCTGGCGCGATCGGATCCAGAGTTATGGGCCACTTGCTGGCCTGATCCTTCTCTGCATTGTCGGCACCTCCCTGAACGGTGACTTCGCTACGACCGAAAACATTCTCAATGTGCTGACCCGCACCGCCTTCATCGGCATCATCGCCGTCGGCATGTGTTTCGTCATTATCTCCGGGGGCATCGATCTCTCGGTCGGTTCGATGGCGGCGCTGATCGCCGGCTGCGTCATCATGCTGATAAACTGGGCCGGGCAGCATGTCGGATCGCCATTGCTGGCCGTTCTCATCGGTGCGGTTTCCGCGGTCGTTCTCGGCGGCTTCTTCGGCATGATCCACGGTCTGTTGATCACGAAAGGCCGCATCGAGCCGTTCATCGTTACACTCGGCACGCTCGGGATCTACCGCGCTTACCTGACCTACTTTTCCGGCGGCGGTGCGATCACGCTTGATAACGCGCTGGCAGACCTCTACGCGCCTGTCTATTACGGCTACTTCCTTGGCTTGCCGATCCCTGTCTGGGTGTTCGTGGGCGTAGCGCTTGCCGGCGCGCTGATCCTGAACCGCACTGCTTATGGCCGCTATGTGCAAGCAATTGGTTCCAACGAGCAGGTAGCCCGTTATGCCGCCGTTGACGTGGACTGGGTAAAGCTCAAGACTTACATGCTGCTAGGCATGTGTGTTGGCATAGCGACGCTGCTTTACGTGCCACGCCTCGGTTCGGCTTCGCCAACAACCGGCTTGCTTTGGGAACTGGAGGCGATCGCTGCCGTCATTGTCGGGGGCACCGCTTTGAAGGGCGGAGCTGGCTCGATCGCCGGTACAGTGGTCGGTGCCATTCTGCTGTCCGTCATCAGCAACATTCTAAATCTGACCAGCATCATCAGCGTCTACCTGAACGCGGCGGTGCAGGGCTACGTCATCATCATCGTCGCTCTATTACAACGGAACCGGCGGTCGTGATCCACAGCACCACCAATAAAAGAAACTCAAGGAGAGACAAAGTGAAAGCGATTTGCAGACGTGTCGCATTGAAAGCCACAGTCGCCGCCGCCGCCCTGATGGCGTTGCCCGCCATGGCCGCCGAAAAGGTCAACCTTGGCGTGTCAATTCCGGCCGCTACGCACAGTTTCATGGGCGGCATCAACTATTGGGCCGCGCGGGCCAAGACCGAACTCGAGGCGGCAAACCCCGACCTGAAGGTTACCATCAAGACCGCCGCCAACGCGACGGAGCAGGCAGACCAGCTGCGCGACCTTTCGACCGTGAACAAGATCAACGCGCTGGTTGTCTTCCCGTTCGAGTCAGCCGCCCTCACCAAGCCGGTCGCCGACGTCAAGGCGAAAGGTGCCTATATCACCGTGGTCGACCGCGGTCTGACTGACCCGTCGATCCAGGACGCTTACGTCGCTGGCGACAACACCGCCTTCGGCAAACTTCCCGCCGAGTACATAGCCAAGCAGCTCAACGGCAAGGGCAATGTCGTCGCGCTTCGCGGCATCGCCACGACGCTCGACAACGAGCGCATGGATGCCTTCAACGCAGTGCTCAAGGAGCATCCGGACATTAAGTTGTTGGATGCGCAGTACGCTAACTGGAACCGCGACGACGCGTATAAGGTGACGCAGGACTTCCTGACCCGCTTCAAGAACATCGATGCGTTCTGGGCGGCTGACGACGACATGGCCTTCGGTGCCATCAAGGCAATCGATCAGGCCGGACGCAAGGACATCAAGGTGATCTTCGGTGGCGCTGGCGCCAAGGACATGGTCAAGGTCATCATGGATGGAACCGACCCTCGCATCCAGGCCGATGTCAGCTACTCACCGAAGTTCATCTATGACGCGGTCAAGATGACAGCCGAGGCGCGCCTGAAGGGTGAGAAGCTGCCTGCCAAGAACATCGTGCCATCGGTGCTGATCGACAAGTCGAATGCCAAGGAGTTTTTCTATCCCGACTCGCCTTTCTAAGCACTTCAAGCGGGCAACCGGCCCCAAACCATAACATCGACGGTGTGACGGCCCGGGCCGTCGTCGAACCTTCGCAGATGCCCGGTTCGCGAAGCATCGTCCTCTGGCGTCGCCCGGCCACCATGGTGGCCGGGCAGCACCATTTTTCGAATTTGTGGCAGAAAATTTGTGACTGGCGGATCAGATACGCCGAGTATTGAATATTATGTCACTCAAAAATTTGAAATATTTATGGGGAAATAATTAATTATATTCTCAGTGTTCCGACACTGTTGCAATTAACGGTTTGTTTGAATCGGGTGTTTTGTGAATATTTCGGCATTGTCAAAGATCTGTGAGAAATACTTTGACCGAAGCGGAACGATGCGAGCACGGGAATGACAAGGTTTGTATGGATGTCGATTGCACCTGTGTGATCGTAGGCAGTGGATCGTTCGCGATCCACTGTGCGCTTCGCCTTCGTATTGAAGGATATCGGATCCGGGCCGTACTTGCCTGCGATGATCTTTTCGCGAATTGGGCCAGGAGTGAAAATCTTCAACTGCTGGGCTCGGTTCCAGAGCTCGATCAATGGCTGTCCGTCGAAAAGGTGGGCTGGCTTTTCTCGATCGTAAATCCACAAGTCCTGCCGGCTTCGCTGCTCGCGCGCCTGTCAGCCGGAGCAATCAACTATCACGATAGTCCGTTGCCGCGTTACTCCGGCAGGCATGCGACATCATGGGCGATATTGTCAGGGGAAACGCGACATGGCGTCACCTGGCATCGGATGCTTGGCATGGTCGATGCGGGTGACATTCTGGTCCAGCGCCACTTTGCCATCGCGGACGATGAAACCGCGATCAGCCTGAATCTCAAATGTTACCAGGAAGCCGAGGCAGGATTCGACATTCTGCTTGCCGGGCTGAACGGCGCAGGCCTGCAAGCGCGTCCTCAAAGTTCTTCAGACCGAATGTTTTCGTCGCGCTACAGGCGCCCGGACGCGGCCGGCTTTTTTCGCTGGGATCGTCCGGCGCAGGATGCATCCAGACTGGTCCGTGCCATGGACTATGGTGTCGGGCGGGTGAATCCCCTGACGTGCGCGAAAATCTATCATCCTGAGATCGCCGTCAGTGTGGGACAGCTTGATGTACAGGAGAAAAATTCGGGAGCCGTGCCGGGCACATTGCTGGATATTGCCCCGGCTGGCTGGCGGATTTCGACGCATAGCCAGGACGTTGTCGTCAGCAAACTGACGAAAGCCGGGGGCGCCAAAACAGACCCGTGCGCTTTGGCATGCGATCTGGGCCTCAATATTGGCGACAGCTTGCCCATTCTCAGCGACGCTGAATGCCGCACGTTACAGGAAGTCCATCAGACCCTGGCGGTTCGGGAAGAATTCTGGCTGGAACGACTGGAGCGTTTCAGTTCGCCATGGCTGCCTTTCCTCCAAAAGCGCGATCCTCGTGAGGATGCCGGCATGGAGGTTACGGCGTGGCAACATTGCGCAGCATTGGACAAACTTGACGCAGGTTTGCGGATAGATCACCTCACAGCAAGCCTGGGGATTTATCTTGCGCGTGTGTGCACGACGCAGGAGTTCCAGATCGGCTGGAACGCTGGCATACCCACCCCTCTGCTCTCTCCGGCATTGGCACGCCTCGTCCCAATGGAGTTGGGTATCAGTCTCGCTTCGAACTTTGACGAGGTCATTGCCGCAGTTCGTGCTGAACGGGAAGCTCTGGCCAAGAACGGTAGCAGTTACCCGCTCGACCTGGTGAACCGCTATCCGCAGTTGGACGCAAATCGATCTCTCCATACTGTCTGTCCCTGGTCCGTGGCGGTCAATGTCATTGCCTCGCAGAAAGGCGACGGGCCTGGCGACCCCTGTGACGCGCTCGATACGCCTGGCGGATGTTTAACCCTGGAGATCCGAGAACGGGACGGAGCCATTCGATGGTTCTACCGTGCGGCGCTTCTTGATCCCAGTCAGGTAGACATCATTACGGGTCATTTGTTCGCTCTCGCGGGAGCCGGCTGCGACCCTGGACAGAAATCGCTGCCGGTCGGCCGGATTGACTTGCTTGGACCGCAGGAGCGCCGGCTTCTTCTCGAGGAATGGAATGACACTGCGGCAGCCTTTGCGGAGGACGCCTGCATCCATGAGCTGTTCGAGGCCCAGGCAGTGCGGTCGCCGGATGCGATCGCGCTGATCTGCGACGATGAAGAGATCAGCTATGGCGAGCTGAACATACGGGCCAATCGTGTCGCGCACCGGCTGATCGAGCTTGGCGTGCGCCCTGATGCGCGGGTTGGCATCTGTGTCGAGCGGTCGCCGCTGATGATCATCGGCTTGCTCGGTGTCCTGAAGGCGGGGGGAGCCTATGTCCCGCTGGATCCATCCTATCCCATGGATCGCCTCGCCTTCATGCTGTCGGACAGCGCGCCGGTGGCGGTGCTTGCGGATGCAAGGACATCAGGGCTTGTCGCCACGATGCTTGAAGCGGGAAGCCAGCAGTGCCCGCTGCTCGATCTGACGGCCACGGCAGGGGCGAGCGGTTGCGATGCCAATCCGCAGCGATCGGCACTCGGGCTGACCTGCAGGCATCTGGCCTATGTGATCTACACCTCCGGCTCAACCGGCAGGCCAAAAGGCGTCATGATCGAGCACAAAAGCCTGGTTGCCGATGTGGAAGACGGCATTGCCAGATATGCGATCAGTCCTTCCGACCGGGTGTTGCAGTTAGCCAGCATCAGCTTCGACCCGTCTGCCGAGCAGGCGTTTCTATCGCTGTTGGCAGGCGCGACGCTGATCGTCCGGGGCAACGAGATATGGGGCGGAGAGCAACTGATCGAGAACATGCGCAGGTTCTCGGTTTCCATCGCCAACTTCACGCCTGCATATTTTGCCGGGACATTCGCACAGGATTTGAACCGGCTGCCAGCGCTTCGCCTGGTTCTCGTCGGAGGCGAGGCCTTGTCCAGCAAGAGCTTCGGCTCAAGCTGGCCAGACTTCCAGGTTTACAATCTTTATGGGCCGACCGAGACCACTGTAACGGCCTGCGCTTATCCGCTCGAGGAAGGCGAACCACAATTCTGGAGCCCGACTGTTCCGATCGGGCGTCCGATCTCGAACACGCATGTCTATGTTGTCGACGCTCATGGCGGGCTTTGCCCTGTCGGTGTCGCCGGGGAATTGTGGATCGGCGGGGCAGGGGTCGCGCGCGGCTATCTGAACCAGCCGGTGCTGACGGCGGAGCGGTTCGTGGCCGATCCGTTCAGCACGGTTCCCGGCGCCCGGGTCTACCGGAGCGGGGATCTCGTCCGCTGGATGGCGGACGGCAACCTGGAATTCCTTGGCCGCAACGATGATCAGGTGAAGATCCGTGGCTTCCGGATCGAACTCGGCGAGATCGAGGCGCAATTGACGGCTTATCCTGGCGTGCGCGAGGCCGTTGTCGTGGCACGCCAGGAGGCATCCGGTGACAAGCGGCTGGTTGCCTATGTGGTCCCGCGGTCCCGATCGGCCCGGGACGTCAAGCGTGAAAGTCAAACCGTAGCGGGATGGCAGGAAGTCTATCAGGAAGAAAACAGCCAGCAGTCATCTGCCCCTTTTGGAGATGATTTTCATGGCTGGGACAGCAGCTATGATGGTCAACCTATCCCATTGAATGAAATGGAAGAGTGGCGAGACGCGACCGTCGCCCGAATTCTGGACCTGCAGCCCAAGAAGATTCTGGAGATCGGAGTTGGTACAGGGCTGCTGCTTTCGCGCCTTGCCCCGAACTGTACCGAATATTGGGGTGTCGACTTTTCCCCGCGCATTATTGACAGGCTGCAGGACCAGATTGCCGCACTGCCGGGCTTGTCAAATCGTACCCATCTTCGTTGCCAGGAAGCGAATGTCGTCGATGGTTTGCCAGCGGGCGCGTTCGATGCAATCGTTATCAATTCGGTTGCACAGTATTTCCCGACACCCCAGTATTTCGTCGATGTAATACGCCAGGCGATAGGCCTATTGGGGCCGGAAGGTGCAATATTCCTTGGCGACATCCGCAGCTTGCCTTTGCTTCGGTATTTTTCCACCGCCGTCGAGCTTACAAATACGAAAGGGAAGCCATCGCTTGAATCCGTTCGTTCGGCTGTCGAGCGACGTCTCGTGCTTGAGAAAGAAATTGCGCTGGACCCGCGTTTCTTCGTTGCGTTGCAAGATGTCGTCGATGGAGTCTCCGGGGTCGATATCCGGATCAAGCGGGGATTGTCCTCCAACGAGCTCAGTCGATATCGGTATGACGTCGTTTTAAGAAAGGGCGATGGGTCATCCCAATCTGCGGCGCATCTGCCCAAAATTTATTGGGGAAATTCCGTAAAGGATGTCACTTCCATTGCGGCTGCCGCTGCAAGCCATCCGAATGGATTTCGCCTTTGTAATTTCCCGAATGCGCATCTATGCGACGATCTATCCCTCATCGCTGATTACGATGAAACTGGCCTTGCCAAATACGTTGAGAACATTGGCCGCGACCCCATTCATGTCGAGGCATTGATCTCGCTCGGTGAGACGACCGGTCACCGCGTGGTTGCGACCTGGTCACACAATTCTCCATATGGAGAACTGGACGTTCTCTTCCTGCCGGAGAACTGGAGTGCGCCAAAAGATCTGTACCTCCCGCATCATGCCGTGGGGGAGTATGCAGATTTTGCGCATGATCCGTCAAAGTTCGAGGATTTGAGCCGGTTCGCGGCACTGTTGCGAAGGCATTTGTCCGGGTGCCTTCCGGATCACATGGTTCCTGCGGCCTTTGTGGTGCTTGACCGTTTGCCGCTGACGCCGAA
>NZ_JBHYHV010000004.1:0-753450 GCF_042739215.1 Mesorhizobium sp. NPDC059054 | reverse complement strand
CGACCACGTTGATAGGCCGGGTGTGGAAGAGCGGCAACGCTTGAAGCTTACCGGTACTAATAGTTCGATCGGCTTGATCGTTCTCATTCCTAATGCTCATCACCAGCGCTCACGCATGAGCGGCCCCTAAAGGGCCTATGCTCCGCGAGGGCGCCGGATGACCGGCGACGCGCAGTCGCGCTTGCGGGCAATAGCCCGTAACAAAACTGCAATCGCCACAAGCACAAAAACAGCTTCTCATACGTGCGTTTCGCCGACCTGGTGGTTATGGCGGAGCGGCTGCACCCGATCCCATTCCGAACTCGGCCGTGAAACGCTCCAGCGCCAATGGTACTTCGTCTCAAGACGCGGGAGAGTAGGTCGCTGCCAGGTCTGCCAAACGCACGTAACTTCTCTTTATTCTTGTCTTACTGAACCTTGCCTGATCGGTTCGGCCGCTTCAGCATTTCCTCATTAAATGGAAAACCAACGGTTCGCGCACCGCGCGAACGCTTGGCGAGGTGTTTTTCGCGGTCCCGCAGCTTCTCGTAGAACGAGCTCGAGCGTTTCCGAAGCGCCGAGCCTTCTCTTGCCATGTACGCTTCGGTTCAGGCGGTTTGTCGAGGACGATGCGGACCCCCTCGGCTCTTGCAGCACAACGATCGCCTCCACCTGCTTTTCACTTTCCAGCCGCCGGAACATTTCCGCCTTTCGCTGAATCGCGGCACTGCCCTAGCTCCTGTTTGTCGAGCAATCCCGGACGTAAAACCGCTGCGCACTTCTGCCGGAATTGCTCTAGAGTTCCTCGAACGGGATTCGCACAAAGAGCCGATCTTCTCGTACTGGACACTGGCGAAACGATGTATCAGAACTGATATATCTCAGGAAAACATGCAGGATAACGCGACAAGAACAGGGAAGCGCGAACGGGCCGGCAAGGACCATGACGTAAGCGTGGACCTCATCGCCGTTGTCGTGGCCGTGGCCGGCCAGGAGCCCCGTGTCCTAACCATCGGCGAGGCAAACGGCCTGCCTTCAGGCCCTTTTGAACTTGCACACCGATCGCTGCAGTTCGGTCTGAGAACATGGGTGGAGCAGCAGACCGGTCACCGGCTCGGATATATCGAACAGCTTTATACATTTGCCGACCGCGATCGGATCGGTGACGAACGCCAGGAGCGGGTGATCTCCATCAGCTATCTGGCCTTGGCGCGCATGGACCAGGTCGCAGGCTCTCCAGAACGTGCGTGGCGCAGTTGGTACGACTTCTTTCCGTGGGAGGATCGCCGGGCCGGTATCCCTCAGCTGGTGACCGAGATCCTCCAACCGCGACTTTTGGCGTGGGCCAGCGGGGCCGTCGACGCGGCTTTGCGCGGAGAACGGCGTCGCAGGGCAGCGATCGCCTTTGGCATCGACGAACACGATTGGAACGAGGAGTTCTGCCTGCAGCGCTACGAGCTTCTCTATGAAGCCGGGCTGGTGGAAGAGGCGATGCGTGGACGCGATGCGAACGGCGCGCTGATACCCGGTCCGGCGATGATCGCCGACCATCGCCGCATCCTGGCCACGGGAATTGCGCGGCTGCGTTCCAAGATCAAATACCGGCCGGTCGTCTTTGAACTGATGCCGCCGGTCTTCACGCTGCTGCAGCTGCAGCGAACGGTCGAGGCCCTGGCCGGTGTCACCGTCCACAAGCAGAATTTCCGAAGGCTGATCGAACAGCAGGATCTCGTTGAAGAGACCGGCCAGATGTCTTCCGACACCGGTGGACGACCGGCGAAGCTGTTCCGCTTTCGCCACGCCGTGCTCGACGAAAGGCCGTCGGCCGGCACCAAATAACAGATCCGCTCTTGACACCCCTTATGCTCATGGTAAGCATATGTCCTTATTATACTCCACATGAGCATAATAAGGATTGACATGACCGCCACCTCCTCTGCCGCAGCCGCATTGCACAGTCGTGTTGCGAGCTTCATCCCGGCCATCGAATGGCCGGTCTTCTCCGGCGATATCGATGCGATCCTGCGCCTCAAGCGCGAGCGCAATGCCGTCATCCTGGCGCATAATTACCAGACGCCGGAGATCTTCCACTGTGTGGCCGACATCGTCGGCGACAGCCTGGCGCTGGCGCGCAAGGCGATGGATGTCGAGGCCGATGTAATCGTCCTTGCCGGCGTGCACTTTATGGCCGAGACCGCCAAGCTGCTCAATCCGGCAAAGACCGTGCTGATCCCGGACATGGGCGCCGGCTGCTCGCTGGCCGATTCCATCACGCCGGACGATATCCGGCTGATGCGGCAGCGTCATCCGGGTATTCCCGTCGTCACCTATGTCAACACATCGGCAGCGGTGAAGGCCGAGTCCGACATCTGCTGCACTTCGGGCAACGCCAAGGCCGTCGTGGAATCACTCGGCGTGCCGTGCGTCATGATGCTGCCCGACGAATATCTGGCGCAGAACATCGCCAATCAGACCAATGTCGAGATCATTGCCTGGAAAGGCCACTGCGAGGTGCACGAGCGCTTCACGCCGGACGATATTCGCGAACTGCGCGCCGCCCATCCCGGCATTATCGTGCTTGCTCATCCCGAGTGCCCTCCGGAGGTCGTGGCCGAAGCGGATTTCGCCGGCTCGACCGCGGCGATGTCCGACTATGTCGGTCAGGAAAAACCCGCGCGCGTCGTGCTGATGACGGAGTGCTCGATGAGCGACAATGTCGCCATCGACCACCCCGAGGTCGAATTCATCCGTCCCTGCAATCTTTGTCCGCACATGAAGCGCATCACGCTTGCCAATATCCGCACGGCGCTGGAGGAGATGCGTCATCCGGTGACGATCGATCCGGCCGTTGCGGTCCGCGCCCGTCTCGCGGTGGAGCGGATGCTCGCAGTATGAATCCCGATCTCAATCACCTCGCCAACCGGCCCGTTGTCGTCGGTGCGGGCATCGCCGGTCTGATGACGGCACTGGAACTTGCGCCGCAGCCGGTCGTGCTGATGTCTGCCACCGCACTCGGCGCCGAGGCGTCGAGCGCTCTCGCGCAAGGTGGAATGGCGGCCGCGCTCGGCAGCGATGATTCCCCGGCGCTGCATTCGGCCGATACACGCAGGGCCGGCGACGGCATGTGCGATGTCTCCGTCGTGGAGCGCATCCTCGGAAAGGCTCCCAAAATCATTGAAAAGCTGGAACGGCTCGGTGTTGCCTTCGACCGCATGGTGGATGGGGGCCTGGCTCTCGGTCTCGAAGCCGCGCATAGCCGCCGACGCATCGTCCATGCCGGAGGCGACGCCACAGGCCGGGAACTCATTCGGGCGCTGGTTGCAGCCGTGCGTGCCGCGCCTTCCATTGCGGTGCTTGAAAATTTCGCAGCACGCAGGCTTGTCGTCGAGGACGGGACTGTCGCCGGGGTCGTGGCGGCCAGCGAAACCGGCGGCGTGGTGTTTGCAACCAATCGCATCGTGCTCGCCACCGGCGGCATCGGCGGCCTCTACCACGACACGACAAATCCTCTCGGCTGCTTTGGGCAAGGCCTGGCGCTTGCCGCCCGCGCGGGCGCTGAACTCGCCGACCTCGAATTCGTGCAGTTCCACCCTACGGCGTTCGATGGACCGGTGCGCCCGATGCGGCTCGTGAGCGAGGCGGTGCGCGGTGAAGGCGCCGTGCTGATCGATGAGAAAGGCGAGCGCTTCCTTGCAGACCTGCCCGGCGGCGAACTCGCTCCCCGCGATATCGTGGCGCGCGAAGTATCCCGGCATCTTGGCCGCGGGCACAGGGTCTTTCTCGATACGCGCGGTTGTCTCGGCACCCGCTTTGCGGAGCGGTTCCCAGCCATCGCCGCTTTCTGCCGCGAAGCCGGGATCGATCCGTCACGTGAGCCGATCCCGGTACGCCCCGCCGTCCATTACCACATGGGCGGCATAGCGGTGGATGACGAGGGCCGCAGTTCCGTGCCCGGCCTGTGGGCCTGTGGTGAAGTCGCGTCGACCGGGCTGCATGGCGCCAACCGGCTTGCCAGCAATTCGCTGACCGAGGCTGCGGTGTCCGCTGAATGGGTGGCGCACAGCATGGCTTCGGCAACGTCGTCGCGTATCGTCAAGACGTCTTCGACTGCGTTGCCGCCGCCGCCGGACCCTGGAGTCGTCCGCGACATCGTCTCGGACAGCCTTGGTGTCGTGCGAACCGCCGAAGGCCTGGGCAATGCGATCCTCCGTCTGGCGCCTCTGGCGATCGGCGGGAGCGCTTGCGCCGACCCGGCAGCGGTCGCGCTGATGATGACTGTCTCGGCGCTTCGGCGGGAGGAAAGCCGCGGCGCGCATTTTCGCAGCGATTTTCCTGATCAAGCTGCGACAGCCCGCCGCTCGCAGCTGACCCTCGAGAGGGCTCTGGCCGCAGCCGCCGAATTCGATCCTCTACCCTTGGCGCGGAGTGCCTGACCCATGTCGCTGTCCCCTTTGCCCCGACTCATGCTCGAGCCGGTGGTTCGAGCTGCCTTGCTGGAGGATCTCGGCCGTGCCGGCGATATCACCACTCAAGCGATCGTACCGTCGGACGCTTCCGGAAAAATGGTCCTGGCCGCGCGTCAGCAAGGCGTTGTCGCCGGCCTCGACCTGGCAGCCCTCGCCTTCACCTTGATCGATCCCGAAATCGTCGTGAAAGTCGAACGCGCGGATGGAAGCCGACTAGAAGCCGGCGACGTCATCGCAACCCTCGCCGGACCGGCGCGCGGACTTCTGACCGCCGAACGTGTGGCGCTCAACTTCCTGTCGCACCTCAGTGGCATCGCCTCCGCCACGGCCGGCATCGTCGATGCGGTGCGTGGCCACAAGGCAAAGATCGTGTGCACGCGCAAAACCACGCCCGGCCTGCGCGCATTGGAAAAATATGCCGTGCGGGCGGGCGGCGGCTCGAACCACCGCTTCGGCCTCGATGATGCGATGCTGATCAAGGACAACCATATCGCGATCGCGGGTGGTATCCGCCCGGCAATCGAGCGAGCCAGGGCCAATGCCGGCCATCTGGTCAAGATCGAAATCGAGGTGGACACGCTCGCGCAACTGCAGGAAGCGCTCGAGCTTGGCGCGGATGCAGTGCTGCTCGACAACATGGCTCCGGATATGCTGAGGCAGGCCGTACAGCTGGTCGGCGGACGGGCGGTCACCGAGGCTTCGGGCCGGGTCACTCCGGCGACCGCGCCGGCAATCGCCGCGGCCGGTGTCGACATGATCTCCGTGGGCTGGCTGACCCACAGTGCGCCGATCCTCGATATCGGGCTGGATTGTGAATAAGAAGCCGGCTTTCTAGAATTTTCGAGGATCTATCCCTTTGGTTTCAGGCCCGTAAGGACTCGGATAGATTTCGCCGATGCTCATAAGCTCGATTTCGCCGTCGAGTGTCGAACCGATGATCCGGACCTCCGGGTCGTCGCAGCAGAACTCCCAGATCACCTGCCGACACTCGGCGCAAGGCACGCCCGAGTAAGGCCCGTGGCACACGATCGCCTCGATCTGGCGTTCGCCGGCGGCGGCCATCATCATCGCCGCGTTGCGTTCGGCATGAACCGATTGCTGCAGGGTGACGATCTCGACATTGCACGCCGCAAATATCCTGCCTGTTTTGGTGCGGATGGCCGAGCCGACCTTGTGGTTCGAGTAAGGCGTATAGGCTTTTTCACGTGCTTCAGAGGCAGCGGTAACAAGATCCTGGTCAGCCTTCGAAAGTTCATCAAAACGGCATGCGATCATCTGTCTTCTCCTATGCTGTCCGCTGCTTTTTCGGGCGGGCCGCCAGGCCGGCGACAAAGGGGATGGCGGACAGGATAAAGCCCACGAGCGACGCCGGGACGCCACCGGGCTCGCCGGCGAGCACCAACACCGCGGTCGAACCGGCGCCGACGATGATCGTCGTCAGCATCGACCAGACCGGGATGCGCCAGTTGAAAGTGGCGGACAACACCGGCAGCAGCAGCCCCGGTACATAGACAGAGAAGCCGAGCATCAGGATGGTCACCACGCTTGGCACCGTCAAGGCGACGGCAAGGGCGATCAGACCGAGGAGAAGCAGGAGGATGCGGCTGGTCCACAGCCTCTCGCCATCGGACGCATCCGGGCGAAAGCGCGAGATCACGTCGCGCTGCAAGGTCGTCGCGGTGACCAGCAACGTCGTGCTCGCGGTCGACATCGCCACCGCCAGGAAAGCCGCGACCAGAAGGCCGATGAGCCCGGAGGGGAGCAGTTGCCGCATCAGGTCCGGCATGGCGTTCACCGGGTTGGCGTCAGCCGGCAGCAGCGCCTTGGCCGCGATGCCAAGAAACGTCAGGATGACGCCGAAGATCGCCATCAGCACGAAGCCGTTGATCAGTCCCCTGCGCGCGGTCTCGGGCGAGTTGGCGGCAAAGACGCGCTGGAAGCCGATGGTGTCGATGAAACCTGCCGGCAAAAGCAGGAACCACACGAAAAGCGTCGCGGGCGGCACGTTGCCGAACAGGTTGTAGAAATCAGGAATGTTGCGGGTCGCTTCGTAGACGCCTGAGACGCCGGGACCGAAGACGACGATCAGCGGCGCAACGACGCCGATGACGATCAGGAAGATGATGGCCTGCAGCACGTCGGTTGCCACCACGGCAAGGAAGCCGCCGAGCATGGTGTAGACGATGACCACAAGGTAGGCGACGATCGCGCCGGTGGTCGGGTCCATGCCGGAAAACAGCGTGAAAATCATGCTGATGCCGAACACCTGTGCCGCGGCCCAGGCGAGATAATTCCAGCTTGTCACCAGCGAGGCGGCGACGCGTACGGAGTTGGGATAGTCGCTCGCCACGATGTCAGGCGTCGTCACATGCATGCGCTGGCGCACGATCTTGGCAATGAAGATGCCCATCAACAGTAAGCCGATCGGGAAGGTGAACCACCACCACGTCCCTGAAATGCCGTAGCGAACCACCATTTCCGGCGTGCCGAAGAGGCCTGCCAGCCCGGTCCATGAGGCGAAAGCTGAAATGGTCAGCCATAGCGGCCCCATGCGGCGGCCGGCGACGATGTAGTCCTCCTCGGTCTTGATGGTGCGCGCATAAAACAGGCCGATGGCGGTGACGACCGCCAGATAGAGCACGACGATCGCTATATCGAAGCTTCCCATTTCCCACTCCCTGCTTCTCCGGCCGAGCATTCGGGCGGATGGCGGCGCTTCCCACGGCGCCGTTGGACCTCTGGCCACAAATGGCTTGACGGCCAGGCATCAAATTCGTCACATACAAAAATCTTTTTTGCAAGCGCTGAGATTTGGAGGCGAACGATGATGACGACAGGCAGCCAGGACATGACTCAGACAGACCTGCTCGAGCGCGGTCGTTTGCGAACCGAGTGGATACGCTCGCGCATGTCATTGCTTGCCGGTCTGCGATCCGAATTCGAGACGGTGCGACCGTTTGCGGGTCGGCGCATCGGCGTCTCGCTTCACATCGAGCCGAAGACAGCCGTGCTGCTCGAAGTGTTGCACACCGGAGGCGCCGAGATCGTCGGAACAGGCAATCACGGCTCGACCCAGGACGACATCGTTGCCTTCCTGAAAAGCCAGGGCATCGGCATCATCGGCCGTCGTGACGACACGCTGGCCGAACATCATGCCAATCTCGGACGGATACTTGATGCCGCACCCGACATACTGCTCGACAACGGCGCCGACCTTGCCGCCGGAGCGGTGGCCCGCGGGATGGCTGGTTCCATTCTCGGCGGCACCGAGGAAACGACGTCCGGCGGCGACCGCCTGCGCGGCGAACTCGGCGGCAAGATCCCGTTTCCTTCCATCGTCATCAACGACAGTCCGCTCAAGCAGATCGGCGAGAACAAGCACGCCGTAGGCCAGTCGGTGGTCGAGAGCTTCATGCGCATCACCAATCTGATGGTTCCGGGCAGACGCTTCTGCGTCATTGGATACGGCTGGTGCGGGCGCGGCATTGCGCAGTATCTGCGTGCCTTGGGCGGACGGGTCGCGGTCGTGGAGGTCGATGAGATCAAGGCACTCGAAGCCGCGCTCGACGGTTTTCGCGTCGCCGCGCTGGACACGCTGGCTCCCTGGGCCGAGGTCTTCATCACCGCGACCGGCCGCAATGGCGTTCTGCCGGCGCATGTCGCCGGCGCTATGAGGAACGGCGCTGTGCTTGCCAACTCCGGGCATTTCCCATGGGAGATCGACGTCGAAGGGTTGCGCGCGCAGGCGGTCAAGACCACCTCTCTCGACGAGGCGCTTGAACGCCTCGACTTTTCAGACGGGCATCACCTGATCCTTGTGGCCGACGGCCGTATGTTCAACCTGGCCGGCCGCGAACCGAAGGGCAATTCGATCGAGTCGATGGATCTCGGTTTCATGCTGCAGGCGCTTTCGCTCGAGCGCGTCGTCTCGGGGACCGGACTCGTTCCCGGCGCGCAGCCGGTGCCCGACGACATAAACCGGCGCATCGCGAAATTGATGGTCGAGGCGATGGGCTCGGCCGCATGATTGGATCGGTGCCTGTTTCGTGACGCCGCGCTCTATAGTGTGGGACGAAATCCTGATTCGGGCGTCGGCGAGGTAAGGACATGGCCAGGAAGGATAGCGTGGAGACGCCGGATTATTCGGTCCCCGCGCTGGAGAAAGCCTTCGATATCATCGAGTTGCTCGCCAACCAGAAGGACGGTCTGAGCCAGGGCCAGATATCCGAGGCCGTGGGCCGCTCGATCCACCAGATCTACCGCGTGCTGCAGGCATTGGAAGCGCGCGGCTACATCTATCGTGAGCGGCCGGGAGGCCTGTATTTCCTGTCGATGACGATGTTCGAGCTGGCACACCGGCACGAGCCGCTGCGTGGGCTCGTCCAGATCGCGCTGCCGCAGATGCGGCGCCTCTCCGATGAACTCCAGCAATCCTGCAATCTCGGCATTCATTCGGCGGGCCGCGTTCTCATCCTGGCGCAGGTCGAGAGTCCGGCACCGTTCGGCTTCCGCGTTCGCGTCGGGGCCGAATTTCCGTTGTTCGCCACCGCGACCGGCCGGGCGTTGATGGCATTTCAGCCGGAAGCGATCGCCGAGAAATGGCTCGATGGTGAACCGCATGAGCGCGCGGCCGCCAAAGCGACACTCGGGATTATCCGGGAGCGGGGCTTCGAAGAGCAGCCGGACGGGCTCCAGCCCGGGATCACCGATCTCGCCTTTCCCATTCTCGGGCGATATGGCGACTCCGTCGCGGCGCTGACCGTGCCCTATGTGGCAACAACCTACAGCTCCCTCGACCAGGCGACCGTGCGACGCCACGCGGCTTCTGCCGCGCGCGAGATCGGGACGTTGATCGCACCGCGCGGCGAGAACGAATGAACCCGGCATACCTTGCTTCGGGTGCGATCGCTTGACAGGCGGCAGGCCAAACCGAGCCAACCACCTGCGGCTGTTCAATATGCCCCTTCGAAACGCCGACGCTGACAAGCAGCCCGGACATAGTCGATCATCGTGGTGAAATCGAACACCGGAAGTCGGATCCTTTCCTGCAGTGCCTTGGCATAGGGAGGCAGGTTCGAGCATTCGAGCAGCACCGCGCCAATTGCCGGATTTTTCCGCACCAGTTCGCAGCCGGCCTCGACCAGCTCGTGCTCGACCAGCTCCGGGTCGATGGACCCTTCCTCCCTCAGGATGGCCGAACGGAATTCCGGCTGGTTCTCCATACCGCTGACGAAGATGGCCTTGTCCCTGGCCGGGAAGGCTTTCGTCAGCATCTCTTCCGTCAGGCTCTGGGCATTGGCGCAGACAATTCCAATCGCTTGCGATGGCGCCAAAATGGAGGAAATGAAGGGGAGTTGGAGCAGGCTGGACAACATGACCGGTATATTCACCGATTCCCGCACCATCTCCTGGAAGTGCAGCATGTAGCCGCAATCGCTGGTGATGGCTTTCACGCCTTGCGCTTCCAGAAAGCGCGCGGCCTCGATGATGTTCGACCTCAGCGTGAGGTCGCCCTCTTCGACCAGCCTCTGGATCGTGACCTCCGGAACCTTATGATACAGGACCGGATAGTCGTAGGTGTACGCGTTGCCGACGTCACCCGGCACGAACGGATTGAAGCAGTCGATCATCAGGATGCCGATATCGTGGCCGTAGCTGATGGCTCCTGGCCGTCCTGCAAGGCGGGTCATTTCCGGTCTTCCTTCTCGCTTCCCGCAATTCAGGCGGCGACCGTGACGGTCTGGTTCTGGATATGATGAGCCATCTTCTCGGCAATCATCATGGTCGACAGGTTGGTCGTTGCACAGGGGACGGAAGGCATCACGGAAGCATCGACCACGCGAAGGCCGTTTACCCCGTAGACCCTGCCTTCGCTGTCTACGACCGCCGCCGGATCGTTCGGCCTTCCCATCCTGCACGTACCGCATGCGTGCCAGTCGCCCTGTACGCCGGTGCGGATCCAATTCTCGAGGACACGTTCGTCGTTCAGAACCTTTTCGAGGGTAAAGCGGCTGTCGACAGCCTTGCCGAGAACAAAGCTGCGCGCCGCGCCGCCGAAATCGAGAAACGAGGCCGCCACGCGGGTCTTGAGGTCGTTCAGGCGGGTCTTGGCTGCCAGATTTCGGATCGAATCCGCATAGATGCCCGGCCAATGGCTGCGGACGAATTCGCTTGCCGGCGCCTTGCTCAGAATGTCGCTCACCCAGAGGGCGGTGGATTTCATCCGGTCGAGGTCGCGGGGGTCCGACAGGTAGTTGAACGCGACGAAAGGATGCTTGCCCGCACCGGGTTCCCGCAGCTGAAGGTAGCCTTTCGAAAAGGCCTTGTTCGGACCGAAATTGACCATGGCCAGACGCTTGCCCAGCTCGCTCCAAGCGAAGCGGCCGGAAACGGTGAGCTTCATGTCGGTCGAGGGGCAGCCGGCGTGGCCGGAACTCCAGCGCATGTGCATCAGCAGGTTGCTCTTGACGTAGTTCTCCATCATTCCCGTCGGGTGCAGATACACAGCGAAGCCGATCAGCGGGTGATCTTGCAGGTTGTGTCCGACGCCCGGGCGGTCCGCCAGCACCGGTATGCCCATGTCCTGCAAATGATGGCCAGGACCTATACCGGCCCTGAGCAGCATGGCCGGCGAATGGATCGCGCCCGCCGACAGGATGATCTCCTCGCCTTTGAATGTCTGCACCTGGCCATTGCGCCTTACCTTGACGCCTGTCGCGATCTTGCCCTCGAATTCGATGGCTTCGACGAAACTGTCACTCAGGATGGTCAGGTTCCTGCGCGAGCGTGTCGCCTCGTCGAGATAGCCGGCGGCGGACGAGACCCTGTGATCGTAGATGTTGTTGCGGGTGAACGGGAAACAGCTGTCCGTTGGCTCGGCATGGCAGTTGTCGACATAGGGAATGCCTCGCGCCGCGACCGAGTCGCGCATCGCCAGCGCGAACTTGCTCCAGTGCTTCGGGAAGGTTCGCCGGATCGGGATCGGCCCTGGTCGCTGGCCGTTGGTCTCTGGGAAATCGATGTCGTTCTCAAGCCTCTGGAAAAACGGCAGGCAGGCTTCATAGGACCAACCCTCGGCCCCGAGCTTTTCCCATTCGTCATAGTCGGAAGGGATACCGCGAATGGCGACCTGGCCGTTGACTGTGGAACCGCCGCCCATCACGCGCGCCTGCTCGTAACGACGCGGCTTCATCTCGGCCTGGACCTCTTTCGGCGAGCGGTTACCGACGGGATCGGCGAAGGCGGTCAATTCGGTCCAGTAGCGATTGGGCTGGAAATAATCCGGCAGGAAGGAATCGCCGTAGATCGAGCGTGGCACATCTTCCGGCGGGGTGTCGGGACCGGCCTCGATCAGGCAGACAGTATCCTTGCCGGACCGCGTCAGTCGATTTGCAAGAACGCAGCCCGCCGATCCGCCGCCAACAATGATGTATTTGTAGTTCATGCCGATTTTCCGTCAGATCTCTGAAGCACTCGGTGCGTGACCGGAACCGATCCATTTCGAAGGCTAGCCGCCGAAGAAATCGATCAGAATACAAATTTAACTTCGGAGTGTAGCGAAAAGCTTGGAACATCCCGTCCCGGGAGAACAGCGTCGGATCGCGATCCCAATGGAGTTTGGAATGGCGCTCTGGTAGGACTCCGTTCGAAAAGCGTCTACCCGTTCGGGCGTGCGACATGCCGATGCAGCCGGCCTGGCTCTCTTTGGAAGGACCTGGATGAAAGACGTCAGCCTAACCCTGGTTCAAACATTCCATCTGGTTGCCAAGGAAGGCTCCTATTCCGGAGCGGCTCGCAAGCTGAACATATCTTACCAGTCGGTCGCCAACCATATTCGCAGGTTTGAACAGATCCTTGGCGAAAAGCTCGTCATTTCCGAGCAAGGCGCGAAATCGACCATGCTGACGGCACGGGGCAAGACGCTCTACCATCTTCTGGTGCCCGAGCTGGACGCCATGCTCAGCCGCCTCAACACGCTGGTCGACAAGGAGCGACCGGTTATCCGGCTCGGTATGCCGCAGGCGATCTTCTATTATCTGCTGCCGCAGGTGATCAGCGATTTCAACGAAATCCATCCGGACGTCCAGATCGTCTGCTACGAGCGGGATGTGGCGCTTGTCGATCTGATCAAGATCGGCCAGGTCGATGCCTTCATCACCGAGAGACCCTATGTTGGCGACGAGGTCGTGCAGCATACACTCGGCGCCTACAAATTGTTCCTGGTCTACCCATCCGACTGGCCCGCGCCCTCCAGTTTGCCGTCGCTGGCCGACTGGGCGGACGGGCGGCCTTATGTGACGTTCGAACCCGGTCACATGCTGCGCAACATGGCGCTGGACCTGATGCGCCAGGACGGCAAGGCACCGCAGGTCGCGATCTCGGCCTCATCAAGCTCGAGCGTCAAGCGTTGCGTGGAAAAAGGCCTTGGCTTCACGATCCTGCCCGGATGGACGCTCGACGGCATTGGCGACAATCTTTCCACGGTCTTGCTGGACGAGTTGAAGGAAATCCCGGTCTATTTCGGAGAGTCGCGCTATCTAGCGAAGAACCCGTATATTTCGTTGCTACGCGATCTATGCGCCAAAAATTTCTCCCTGTACTTCACGCCCGGCAACACCGTGGTGGAGCAGTAAGCGCCGGGATTTTCATCCGTGACGGCGTGTCACCGGATCAGGCGTCAAGGCCGACCTGGGTGGCGAACTTCACCGCGAGATAGGCATCGACTCCCTCGGTGCCACCTTCGGAACCGAAGCCGCTGTCTTTGACCCCACCAAAGGGATGTTCGGGCAAACCAAGGCCATGGTGATTGATCGAGATCATGCCGGCCTCGATGCGATCGGTGATCTCGGCTGCGGTCCTGGCGGAAGAGGTATAGGCATAGGAAGCCAACCCGTAGGGCAGGCGATTTGCCTCCGCCAGTGCCTCGTCGAAATCGTCGAAGCGGTTGATCAGCGCCAACGGCCCGAATGGTTCGACATTCATGGCCATGGCATCGGTCGGGACGTCGGAGATCACGGTCGGTTCGAAGAAATTGCCCTGATTGCCGATGCGTGCGCCGCCATGGCGCAGATGCGCGCCCTTGGCGACAGAGTCCGCCACCATGGCTTCCATCGCCGCGATGCGGCGGCTGTTGGCGAGCGGCCCCATGACGGTGCCTTTATCCATGCCGTTGCCCACTTTCATCCCGGCCGTGTGACAGACGAAATGATCGGTGAACCGATCGAACAGCCTGCTGTGGACGAGAATGCGTGTCGGCGAGCCGCAGACCTGGCCGGCATTGCGGTATTTCTTGCTGCTGAGAATCGCGGCGGCGCGCTGCCAGTTGGCGTCTTCGAAGACGATCGCCGGGGCATGACCGCCCAGTTCCATCGTGATCTTGGTGAGATGTTGCCCGGCAAGCGATGCCAACTGGCGACCGACGGCCGTCGAGCCCGTGAAGGACAGTTTCTTCACGCGCGGATCGGCGATCAGCCGTTCCGAGATCTCGTTCGGCGCGCCAAAGAGAAGATTGAGCGCGCCAGCAGGCAAGCCTGCCTCGGCGAATGCTTCTGCCATGGCCGCGGGCGCGCTCGGCGTCTCTTCCGCCGCCTTCAGGATCACGGTGCAGCCGGCGGCAAGAGCGGCGGCAACCTTGTGCGCCGCCGTGTTGATCGGAAAGTTCCATGGGCTGAATGCCGCGACCACGCCGACCGGTTCCTTCAAGACCATCTGGCGCACGTCGTGCGCACGGCCCGGTATGATGCGGCCATAGGTGCGACGGCCCTCCTCGGCGCTCCAGTCGATGAGATCGGCGGTGACCGACACCTCCGACAACGCTTCGACGGTCGGCTTGCCCTGCTCGCGCGTGATCATGGCGGCGATATCCTGCGCCCTGTCGCGGATAATGTTGGCAGCCCGGCGCAGGATGGCGGAACGGTCATATGGGCTCGTCAGCCGCCACGTCCTGAAGGCCGTTGCTGCGGCATCGACGGCCCTGTCGATGTCGGCGATCTCGGCTTTGGCAACCTTACCGCAGGCTTCGCCGGTGGCCGGATCATGGACAGGACGCCACTGCCCTGCCTCCCCTTCCTGCCATTGGCCGTCGATCCACAGCATCGTCGTCATGCCTGCCTCCTGCGTGGTTTCAAAGAAGATCCCGGCCTATTTCGAGAAGCGCCTTTCGAGATAAAGCGTGAGATAGGCGAGCGGGATCAGAATGAGCGAAAAGAAGATCGCCAGCGTCGTATAGGCTTCGATCGGCCTGAACTCCTGGTCGGCAACATTCTTCGTGTTGAGGACAAGTTCGCTATAGGCGATCAGCGAGGCGATGGTGGTCAGCTTGATGATCTCCATCGCCTGATTGGCGAAGGGCGGGATCATCTTGCGAACTGCCTGGGGCAAGACCACCAGCCTCAAGGTCTGCCAGCGCGACAGGGCTAGCGACCGCGCCGCCTCGTACTGGCCCTTGGAGATGGAGGCGATGCCTCCCTTGAAGATGCCGGCGATATAGCTGGCGCTGTAGAGTGAAAATGCGATCACCGCCGCGATGAAGGGCGTCAACTGCATGCCGATCAGGACCGGCAGCGCATAGTAGATCCACAACAGTTGCACCATGGAGGGCGTGTTGCGAAAGATGCCGATAAAGCCCTGGGCCGGCAGCCGCACCACTTTCCGGTTCGAGGACAGGGCGATGCCGAGCAGCAGGCCCACCAATGTGCCGAGCACAAGACAGACCGCCGCCAGAATGAGTGTGCCTTCGAAACCTCTCAGCAGATAGGGAGCGTTCTTCCAGATGCTGGAGAAATCCCAGCCGAAATTGTTCATGCGTGGCCTCCCGAAACGGAAAGCCTTCTTTCCAGATAGGCGGCCAGCTGGTTCAGGGTGAAGATGACGACGAAGTAGATGCCGGCGATGATCGTATAGGTTTCAAGCGGACGGTAGGTGGTCGAGGAAATCAGCGACGCCTGATAGGCCAGTTCGCCGTATGCGATACCCGCCGCCAGCGCGGTGCCCTTGACGATCTCGCTGAGCACGTTGACCAACACCGGCACGATCGTGCGCAGGGCCTGCGGTGCGATAACCAGCCAGAACATCTGCCCCAGATGCAGACCAAGCGCCCGCGCCGCCTCCCACTGTCCGACAGCGACGGAGGAAATGCCGGCGCGAAAGACCTCGGCCAGATAGGCGGCATTCTGGAGACCAAGTGCCAGCGCCGCGGCCTGGAATGAGCTGAGACGAATGCCGGTCAGGATCGGGAAAGCGAAGTAAAACCAGATGATCAGGACCAGCAGCGCCGAGGTGCGGAAGAAATCGACAAAACCGCGTGCGATGAAATACGGAAAGCGGTATTTCGACAGCAGCACGATCGATAGAGCAAAGCCGAGCGGGACCGCGATCGCCACCGTGGTCGCCGTCAGCTTCAGGGTCGCGACAAGACCGCTGACCAGCATGTCACTGCTGCGCAGAACGACGCTGAAATCCCAAGTATAGTTCATGCTTTCTCAGATCATCCGTTCGCGCATCAGCGGTACGGTCTTGGAGGGATCGAGGCCTCTCCAACGGGCATAATCCTCATAGGCGTTCTGGATTTCACTGGAATGGTAGAGATAGGCGATCGCGGTGCTGAGATAGTCGCGCAGGCGCGGATTGGTCTCGTAGGGCAGGCCGCCGCCAGAGGGAATGGCGAACAGCGGCTTCGGGATGACGACGGTGCCCATCTTCAGCCTTTCGCGCAACAGATCCATCTCCGGCCCTGCCCCGGTGATGCCCTGGACACGGCCGCCCTGGAAGGCGGCATAGGTCTGCGAAGCTTCCTGAAAGCGGACGATATTGGCCTTGGGCAGCAGCTTGGAGATGAACTGGTCCATCGATGTGCCTAGCATGACCGCTACGGCGAAGTCGGGTTTATCGAGCTCGGACCACTTCGTAACCTTGATGTCATCTGTGACCAGAAGGTTGAAGGGGTTCCAGGCCATCTGAGTGGTCAGGAAGTCGATCGCAAGCGCGCGCAGCGGCGTACCGTCAAGGGATAGCATCACGTCGAATTGGCCTGCTTGCAGGCCAGCCACCGCCGTCGCCCAGGTGGTCTCGACGAGCTGGAGCTTTATGCCCATGGCATCCGCCAGCATCTTGGCTGTAGCGGGTCCGACGCCGCGCCAGATGACGCCGTTGGACTCCACGCCGCCCGGATCGGAGCTGCCGCTGGTATCCTTGAAATACCATGGCTCGCTGTTGGCGGCGCCGAAGCGGATGACGCCGGCCTTCATGATCCGGTCCCAAGCATCTCCGCCCGCCGCCGCATCCTGTGCCCGAGCAGGAGACACGGCGGAGGCCGCCATTGCTGCAGCAACACCCATGACAGGAAGACCAGTCAGAAGATTTCTTCTTGATTCATCCATCTTGATACTCCCATTTTTCTTGAATGAACTCGCCGGTTATCTTGTTTATTTAGTATGGACGACGTTGGCATCGTGACGATATTTTGGCGAGAGACTATACAAAATCGTATGTCCATCCTATCGGCATTCTTGGATCATCGATGCCGCCAGCGACACGGTCAGATACCTGCCACCAAACCACCGTCAACGAGCAGGTTCTGGCCGGTGACGTAGCCTGACTGGTCGGACAGGAAGAACTCGACGACGCCGGCCAGTTCATCGACCGTGCCGTAGCGGCCGGCGGGAATCTTGGCTAGCCAGTCCTGGTCGATGGGACGGTTGTCGATAAAGCCGGGCATGATCGAATTGACCCGCACACCGTCACCCGCATATTCGCGCGCCACCAGCCGGGTGTAGTTGGACAGAGCGGCGCGCAGCGCGCCGGAGACAGCGAATTTCCTGTTGGGTTGGACAGCCGCATGTGAGGATATCGTCACGATCGATCCGCCGCCCGATTTGCGGAACACGGGCAACAGCAGACCCAGCAGGACGGCAAGCGGCATGACGGTCAAATCAAGCCCGGTGTGCCATTCCTGTGACGTCAGGCCGAGCAGTTCGCCCTTTCTCGGATGGCCGGTACTGATCACCGCGCCGTCGATCATGCCGAATTCCTCGACAGCTGTGTCGACCAGATGGCGAAGATCGCTTGCGTTGGTGATGTCGCCACATACGGCGATCCCGTCCAATTCCCGGGCAAGCTCGATCACCTGATCGGAGCGGGCCAAAAGTGCCAGCCGCCAGCCTCTCTTTGCCAAATAACGCGCACATCCCGCGCCGAGCCCCGAACCGGCAGCGGTGATGATGGCCGTTTTTCTCGCCTTGTCGGTCATGACGCCCATCTCGCTAAAAGGCTGCTTGAACGAAGCGGCGCGGTTTCAGGCCGAGTGCGAACCATTCGATGAAGTTCACAACGTCGAAGACCGGAAGCCCGGTGGCCCGCGCGACGGCTGGCGAGTGCGGTGGCATATTGGTGCATTCGCAAACGATCGCGCCGACGTCTGGATTGTCGCCCACCAACTGGGATGCCGCGGCGATTACTTCCGCCTCCAGCACCTGGAGGTCGCCCTTGCCGTGGCGGTCGCCGTAATACCGGCGAAAGAGACTGTTGGCCGGCAGTCCCACCGTCGGCGTGTCTTCCGGCGCGCCGGCGGCGGCGAAATGGCGAGGTCCGAGCGAATCGGAAGAGTAGGTAAGCACCCCGACACGCTTTTCGGCGGGCAGGATCTGTTGGACAAGCGGTATCTGCAGCAGGCTGCTCGTCGCCACCGGAACCGGGAGCGCTGACGAGAGCTCTTCCTGAAAGACGGCCAGAAAACCGCAACTCGTGGCGATGCCGCACACACCGGTCTCGACAAGCTCGTTGGCGGCCGTGATGAATGGCTCAAGCAGGCCTTCTGCACCGCCTTCGACCACGCGTTCGGGCCGGGCATCCTTAACGATCTTGAATTGAACGGGTATCGACCAAGTCATGGCGTTGCCGACATCGCCTCTGAAGCGATGAAAATGCGTGTCGAGCATCAAGATGCCGATCGGGAGATCGGCGACGGTGCCGGCTGCACGGGCGGGCGTCGGGACGATGGGGCTCATGGCTCTTCTCTCAGTCCGGGGTTTCAAGGCGTCTTTGGAAAGGATCTTCTTCGATTTCCGCAGCGCAGAGAGCGGCTACCGAGACCGGACGGATGGGCCATCTCGGATAGCCTCGCCCCCGCCCTTCGAGGCTAACCGGATCGAACCCGGCTAGCCTGGCGACATTGGCGCGGCAGAAGCGACCTTGGCAGGAGCCCATGCAGAAGCGCCCAACCAGACGCGTTTCGAAGGCTGATCTGCCGGTCCCGAGCGCGTCCAGATCGGCTTTTCGCGAACCGTCGCAGCGGCAGAGAATTGTCCGATCCTCGATGGAAGCCGGTTCGGACCCCGTCAGCGTCCCAAGCAGGGCTTGCAGTTTCCGCGCCCGGACAACAGCACGCGGCTCCTTGGAGGCAGTCCTTTCGCCCTTCAGGACGGCATCGAGACGTTCGGCGGCGAAAGCGCCGTCGGCAATTGCCGCGTCGGCACCGAGGACTTCACGGCAGTCTCCCGCTTTCGCAATGGGAAAACCGTCGAGATCGGAGCCTCTCGGCAGGCCGACATCGTTCGGCCGCAGGCCGTTTCCGATGACGAGTGTATCCACCTCGTAGTCACGGATTTTTGCCTGCCCGCCGCGTACTTCGACCGCAAGTCGATTGCCCCGTGCTGTTGCCTTCAAAACCCTGACCCCGGTGCGGTAGCGGACACCGGAGAGAACCAACAAACGGGCGTAGGATAGGGTTTCGAATGCCGCCGCGGGGTTGGCCAGCAGTTGAAGCCCGGCCCACGGGCTGCGCCAGGGCGTGCCCTGCTCGAGCAGCGCGAGCGGAGGCCGGTTGGCTGCCGCAAGTTGAGCCGCAACCGCGAAGGACAGGGGTCCAGAGCCGGCAACCAGCGCGCGGCCGTCCATGAAACGACCTGTTTCCTTCAAAATCATCTGGGCGCCGCCGGCGGAGACGACCCCCGGCAGGTCCCATCCCTCGAAAGGTTCGATATGCTCCATCGCGCCGACGGCGAACAGCAAGGCTCTGGGCCTGACCAGCCGGACATGTCCTGTCGCGCGGTCATCGAGCAGCACCTGGCCGGTATCGTCGATGCCGATGAACACGGTTCGAAAGCAGATCCGCACGCTGGCGGCAACTGCTTCCAGCCGCCGAGTCAAACCCGCCCAGTTGTGTTCATGGCGACGGCTCAACAGAGAGATGCCTGGAGCGGCAGCTTGGCGATAAATTGCACCGCCCAGCCGGTCCCTTTGTTCGACAAGGGTGACGGAATGACCGCGCTCGGCCAGGGCCGCTGCCGCGGAGATGCCTGCCGGTCCACCGCCGACGATGAGGACAGACATCTCAGGCATCTTCTGTTTCCCTGAAGGGTCTCAGGCGCATGCCGGCGCAGGCGATCGTGATACAGGCTTCTAAAGGGGGGCCGTCCTGATCCGAGACGAGGCAGGACTGACAAGCGCCGATGCCGCAGAAATAGCGGGCCCGTGTGTGGCTCGAATACGCGCCGAAGTCGGTGACGCCGGCGAGCATCAGAGCCGAAGCAACTGTCTGGCCGCTGGAGAACGGGATTGCGCGGTCGCGCCAATAGAGCGTTCCGTTCACGCCGCCACTCCGCTCGGCGCCAGCCTTGTGGGGTCGAATGCGGCGATGTCCACCTCATGGTCCCTGCCAAGAAGCAGGTCGGCGACGATGCTACCGGTCAGGGGGCCGAGGCAGATGCCATCGCCCTCGAAACCGGTGGCAATCAAAAGATTGTCGACCTCCGGATGAAAGCCGACGATCGGAATTCCATCGTGTGAGGCGCTGCGCACGCCGGAGAAGGTACGGATAACCCGTCGTGTCATCAGCGGCGGATAGAGCTCGATCGCTTCCCGCAGGATTGCCGAGATGGCGCCGATATCGGTGCCGGTATCGACGCGATTGTCCTCACGTGTGCCTCCGATCAGGAACTGACCGGTCAGCAGAGGGTCGATGACCAGGCCAATGGGCGATGGTGGTGTCTTGGCGCCGCGTCGCTTGGCGGCGATGTATGTGGCGGCCATGACCTGGCCATTGAAGGCCGCTTCTCCCGGTCGAGCGCTGTCGGTGATGATGATCTGACCTTTGCGCGGAAAAATCGCCTTGCTGAAGCCGCACAAACGCCCGGACTCCAGGCCCGCCGCCACCACAACGAAGTCGGCGGCGATCTCGCCTTGAGACGTGACGATGCCGGTTACCTTGTTTTCGGCTCGCACCAGGCGCTGACACGCGCAGTTGCGCAGCACGTCGAGCTCGGCCAGACGCAGCAGGCGTTCGGTTATCTGGTAGCCGAGCGCATGGCCGTCGTTCTGCACGATGACACCGCCATGGACGCATTCTCCGAGATCGAGAATCTGCCCGACAAGTCCCGCACGGTCGGCGATTTCGATCGCTTCCCCCGCCGATCTCAAATCGGAAGCATGGAGTTCGAGCAGCGCCATCTCTTCGGCGGACCTGGCAATGAGGTAGGTCGGGCGGCGCTGATAGAGACCGGCCAGAACGCCCTCGTCGGAAAGACGCGCATAGAGGCCGCGCGCCTGCTGGGCAAAGGCCATCAACATGCCGGGTTGCTTGCTGGCAACAGAGATGGCTCCGTCGGACGAGCCGGTGGCGCCAGCCGATGGCGATGAAGAATCGATCAGGACGGCGCGGATGCCCGCGCGGGCCAGGAAATAGGCGACCGATACGCCGACAATTCCTGCGCCGATGACCACCACCTTGGGCGCTTGCGCCATTTCCGATTTCCGGGCCGATCCATTGAGGTGGCCGCAGTTTTTTTGAAATAGAATGGCAAGTCGATCCTAATGAAAGGGTCGTTCTTGTTCGATTTTTTTTAGGTTGGCTCGAACTCCGTGGAAAACCGGCGGGCAAGACGTGCCGCTACAAAAAAGAAACATTGAAGAGGCCGGATTATTGTATTTCAGCACCTTCGCGATGCTGAAATATTCTGCCCCGTTTCGACGTGAGCCGGCCAATCCCTCAAGGATACTCTGCAGCGATTGAGGTCCTAAAAGATTTTCCGGTCCGGATAGAGTTGTCTTGCTGACGGAGCGGATATGAAGCTGAAAGGCGGGTTCACCAACTACGGGGAAGTCATCGGTGTCATCATGCTGGACACGCGTTTTCCGCGTCCCGCAGGCGATATCGGCAACGCCCGATCCTACGATTTTCCAGTTCGTTACAAGACAGTACAGGGTGCGCTGCCGGTCAGGATCATGGGTGATGATCCCGATCCCGAATTGCTGGAACCGTTTATAGCCGCCGCACGGGAACTCGAGCGTGAGGGCGTCAAGGGGATCACGACGAGCTGCGGTTTCCTGGCGCCATTCCAGAGGAAACTGGCCGAGGCGGTCAACATACCGGTCTTTGCTTCCGCCCTTCTACAGGTTCCTGTTGCCAGCGCGCTCATCGGCAAGAACCGGACCGTCGGCGTGTTCACCGAGCGCAGGCAGCATATGAACGATCGCCACTTCCAGGGTGTCGGCTGGTCGCAGAAGAACCTCCGCATCCATGTCCAGGGCATGAAGCCCGATGCGAAGTTCCCGCAAGTCTATATCGGCAACCAGACGGAGCTGGATTTCGATGTGCTGCGAGCGGAGATGGAAGACATGACGCGCGACTTCCTGCGCGACTGCCCCGATGCCGGTGCCATCGTGCTGGAATGCACCAATATGTGCCCCTTCAGCACTTTCATCGCGAACATCTCCGGTCTGCCTGTGTTCGATATCAACACGATGATCAATCTCTTCATGAATGCGTCGCGGCCGCGTGTGTTCGAACAGGCTTGAACGAGGGGCCGACCAGCGGAAGGCAGGAGCAGGAACGATCATGAACGGTGCAACCGCCCTTGTCGAAATGCTCGTCGGCTACGGTGTGGAGGTGATCTTCGGCGTGCCCGGCGACACCAATGTCGCGCTTTATCAGGCGCTGAAGGCAAACGGTGGACGGCTGCGTCACGTAACCTGCCGCGACGAGCGCTCGGCTGTCTTCATGGCGGACTGCTATGCCCGTCTTATCGGCAAGCCGGGAGTGGCCGAAGTGCCAAGCGGTGCGGGCGCTATGTACGGCCTACCCGGCGTCGCGGAGGCGACGCAATCGTCGGTGCCGCTGATTCTGCTCGTCAACGACATACCGCAACCAGGCATGGGTCGTGGAACGCTGACCGAATTGCCGGTGGCAGAGCTGTTCAAGCCCATCGCCAAGGGAGCGGAGGCGTTGGGCAGCATCCAGAAGCTGCCCGAAGTGGTGCGGCGCGCCTTCCGGTTGGCGACGGGAGGCAGGCCTGGTGCGGTCGTCCTCTCGCTGCCAGAAGACATACTCTACGAGACCCTGCCGGACAGCGCCTCCCTGCATGTCGAGCAGCGCTGCCGGAGCGCCCCTTCCAGCCGGGTACATGCGGCTGCGAGTGACGTCGAGATGGCACTCGAGACACTGCATGGATCGAAGCGCCCGTTGATCGTCGCCGGTGGTGGCGTCAACCGATCGCAAGCGGGTGACATGCTGACCCGGCTGGCCGAAAAACTGATGATCCCGGTGGTGACCACCATCACCGGTCAAGGTGTCATCCCCGATGACCATCGGCTGGCCATCGGCATCATCGGCGACAATGGCTTTCATCCCCATGCGCTTTGGGCGCTTCGGCAGGCCGATCTTGCCATCTATGTCGGCTGCCGCATGGGTTCGGTCGCGACCATGAACTGGAAGTTGCCGACAGACAACTCAACGACCAGGATCATTCAAATCGACATCGATCCCGGCATCATCGCCAACACCTACGACGTTGACCTCGCGATGGTCGGCGACGCTCAGGCGGTCCTGTCCGATCTTTACGCGCGGGCACCTGTGGCTGTGCCCGACGCACGCGAGGAATGGATCGCCGAGATCAATGGTCGCCGCAAGGAATTCTGGCGAGGGACCGAACCCAGGCTGAAAAGCGTGCAAGCGCCGCTCCTGCCGGAGCGGGTCATCGACGCTTTGACTGGGCATCTCAGTGGGCCGTGCAACGTCATTTCCGACGCAGGCACGCCGACGCCCTATTCGACACGTTTCCTGCGTCTCGATCACCCGCGCTCGAAACTGGTGATCCCGCGCTTCTTTGGAGGGCTGGGCTACGCCATTCCGGCGGTCGTCGGCGCGCATTTTGCCTGTCCGGAAATGCGCTCGGTGGCGCTGTTCGGTGACGGTTCGCTCGGCATGTCGGCAGGCGAACTGGAGACGATTGCTCGCCTGAAGGTTCCGGCGGTGCTGATCCATTTCAACAACGCCTGCTTTGGCTGGATCAAGGCGTTGCAAAGAGTGCAGAGCGTTGGCCAGGACAATGAAGGGACCTTCGGCGTCGACTTTAGCAGCCTCGACATGAGCAAACTCGCCCAGGTCTATGGCATACGCAGCTTCCGGGTACAGACGTCGACAGAGCTGGAGCAGGCGCTTGCCGCTGCCTTCGCTTCGGACGAGCCGGTCTTCATCGATGTCGTGGTGGAATCGATCGCCGACCGACTGCCGCCTGTCTTTTCCTGGCTGGAGAAGAGCGGCGTTGATCCGGAAGACGTCGGGATCGGAGCAAGGCATCGCTCAAGTCCGACGCGCTCCGTCGAGACAAGCGAACAGGCTTCCAGACCCTGACTGTCGCAGAGAAATCAACTTGGAGGATCTCGCATGCCGAAGCTCAAGATTTCCGGCTCGTTCGTCGCCCTGGTCACGCCCTTCAACGAGAATGGCGCTGTCGATTTCGGCGCCTTCCGTTCATTGCTCGACTTCCAGCGCAGGCATGGCACGGCCGCTGTGCTGATCATGGGTTCGACCGGCGAAACATCGATGCTTTCGCCGGAGGAGAAGCGAGCCATCATTGTCGAGTGCTCGAAGATGAAGACTGCCGATATGGCGATCTTCTACGGCTGCACCGGCAACAACACCGACACAACCATCGCCAATGTGCGCTTCGCGAGGGACAATGGGGCCGACGGCGCGATCCTTGCCGCGCCGTCCTATATCTGCGCGCCGGAATCTGACATCGAAAGCTTCTTCCTCGAAGTCGCGGACGCAACCGACCTGCCGCTGGGAGTCTACAACAATCCGCCGCGCGTGAAGACCGACCTGCATTGGGAGCAGTTGCTGCGCATCTTCAAGCATCCGAACTATGTCATTCACAAAGAATCGACTGCTCGCGTCGGCCAGGTGGCGCAGGTGCTCGCCGGTCGGCCGGACGTTTCGGTGATGTGTTGCGACAGCCCCAATCTCGGCCTGGTTGTACCCACGATGAGCCTTGGCGGGCACGGCACGGCCAACATGACCGGCAATATCGCGCCGGCGGAACTGGCCGTGATCTCCAGGCCGTGGAACAGCCATGTCGAGGCCGGCGACTTCAAGGAAGCGTATCTGAACCTTCTGCCGCTGTTGCACTACACCTATTCGGCAATCAATCCGGTGGCGGTGAAATCGCTGATGAAGGCGCTGGGCATGCCGGTCGGTGCCCTGCGCAAGCCGCTGACGTCCCTGCAAGGGGAGGCGCTGGTCAAGGGCGTTCGCGTCATCGAGGCGCTCGGGCTCGACAGGAAATACGGCTTTTCGATCGACCGCGCGGCGCTGGCCGCCTGAGCGATATCCGATTGTCACCGATTTTCAGGCGGCGGGCTCATGAAGATAGTCGTGCTTGGTGCCGGTGTGGTTGGGGTCACGCTCGCGCACTTCCTCAGCGAGGACGGGCACGACGTCGAGGTCATCGACCGGCAGCCTGGCCCGGCGCTTGAGGCGAGTTTCGGCAACGCCGGCGGTGTCTGTCCAAGCTTCGCGGGGCCTTGGGCGGCGCCGGGCATGCCATTCAAAGTGCTGAAATGGATGCTGACGAGCAGTGGACCGTTGGTTTTCCGCCCACGGTTCAGCAGCCGGCAGTGGCGCTGGCTGCTGCAATTCGTGCTGAACTGTTCGCCACAGCGCTTCGCGGTCAACAAGCAACGCATGCAGCGCATCGCCCATTACAGCAAAGCCCGGCTTGTCAAACTTCGACAGGACACCGGCATCTCCTACGACGAGCGGACAGGCGGCGTGCTGCAGACTTTCGTCACCCAGCAGGAACTAGAGGGTGGAACGCGGTCGAGTGCTGTGCTGAGTGAACTGGGCATCGACCACCGCCTCGTCGACGCCCGGGAGGCCGCACGGATCGAGCCATGCCTCCTGCACGCGAGAAAGCCTTTTGCCGGCGGACTTTATCTTCCTGACGATGAGGTCGGCGACTGCCACCGCTTCACCAGCACGCTGGCTGGGCGATTGGCTGGACGCGGCGTGCTGTTCCGCTACGGCACGACCATCCGCAATATCAGCGTCTTCGGCGGCAAGGTCGAGAGCGTCGACACTTCGTCCGGCAGTTTCACTGCCGATGCCTATGTCGTGGCGCTGGGCGCGGAGGCGCCGTTGCTGCTTTCGCCGATCGGGGTCAGTCTGCCGGTGTACCCCCTGAAAGGCTATTCCCTGACCGCGCCAATCGTCCGGGACGAGATGGCGCCTGGCTGTGCGATCATGGACGAACACACCAAGATCATGGCAAGCCGGCTCGGCAACCGGCTGCGCGTGGCAGGTATGGCCGAACTGGGCGGCTACGACAGGGGCGTGCCGGCCGGCATGGCGCAGGTCATCCGGGAGATCAGCGAGACACTGTTTCCGTTCGCCGCCGACTATGAAGCGGCGACCTTCTGGTCCGGCCTGCGCCCGATGACACCCGACGGTCCGCCTTTTCTTGGCAGCACACCGATCGCCAATCTCTTCCTCAATGCGGGTCAGGGCTCGAACGGCTGGACGCAGGCCTGCGGTTGTGGGCGCATCGTGGCCGATATCATCGGTCGGCGCTCTCCGGAGATCGATATCTCGGGGCTGACACTGGAGACCAGATGAGCGATCCGCTGTTCCGACAGGTCCGCAGACCTATCGATCCGCCTGCGACATGCTCGCCACCAACTCCTCTGCGTCGGCGTCTGCATGGCGTATGGCCAATTGGAATGCCGTGTCCGCGTCTCCGCTGACGATCGCCGCGATCAGAGGTTCGTGCAGGCCGGGTATCTCGCGCGGATCGTGGTAGAACTGGTCGGTCAGCTGGAGGAACATGCGCGTCTGTCCTTCCAGCTTGTTGTAGATGTCCATCAGCCGACGATGCCCCGAGATATCGATGACGGTGCGATGGAATTCGAAATCGAGTTCCACGAGCTTCTTGCGATTTCCGGCATCCGCAGCGGCCTGCATGGCCTGGAGCAGCTTTTGCAGCGCCTTGCGGCCGTCGTCATTGATCCTCTTGGCGGCGAGCCGTGCACCGAGTGCCTCCAATGAATCGCGCAGCATCGAGATCTCGTAGATGTCGGCCTTCTCCACGGTGATGACGAAATTGCCTCGCCTCGGGCGATATTCGATCAATCCCTGAGCCTGGAGGTCCTTCAATGCGGCGCGAATGGTGCCCTGGCTGACATTGAAGCGCGCTGCAAGGTCGAGTTCTATAAGGCGCGTACCAGGCGCGAACTCTCCCTCGACGACAGCCGAGCGCAATGCCTCCCCGATTTCCCGCTCGAGGCTGGCATGGGTATTGCCAGATATTGCGCCTTCGCGCTTGATCATCGATGAAATTCCATGGTCCCGCGCCAGGGGCAACAGCCCGTAGCCATCAATCGGCACGGTAGCGGCAATCGTCCGCAGATCAAGCTCATCAGGTAAAAATATCATTTATCAATAATCGATATTGACACGACGGGTGCATTCCAAGATGCTTTTGCCATTGGGAGGCTTGGAATTGTCAATGTCGTCGGTCTTTTCGAGGGATTACGCCTCCGAGCTTCCCATGATGGCGCGCGGCAGCGGCGTCTATGTCTATGACGATACCGGCAAGGCTTATCTGGACGGCATGGGCAGCGCCGGAGTGGTCGGCATCGGTCATGGCCGGACCGAGATCTACGATGCGCTGGCGAAGGCCGGCGACACCGTGACATTCGCCTATACAGCCACCTTCTCGCATCCGTGGCAGGAAAAACTCGCCACCTCCATCCTCTCGGTCGCCCCCCAGGGCATCGACTCCGTCTATTTCGTCTCCGGGGGTTCCGAAGCCAACGAGACGGCGCTGAAGCTGGCGCGCCAGTATCACCTCGATCGCGGCGACGCGCAGCGCCACAAGATCATCTCGCGCTGGCAGAGCTATCATGGGGTCACCATTGCAACGCTGTCGCTATCTGGCCGCACCAGCTGGCGCACTCCTTACACGCCTTATCTACTTCCGGTGATCCACATCGCGCCGCCCTATGAGTATCGCTGCGCCTATTGCCGGGACAATGGTGGCTGCACCCTCGATTGCGCCGACGAGCTGGAAAAGGCGATCAATCTGGAAGGGCCGGAGACGGTCGCCGCATTCTTCGCCGAAACGATTGTCGGCACGACGGCAGCCGGGCTGGTGCCGCACAAAGACTACTACAAGCGCGTGCGCGAAATCTGTGATCGCTATGGCGTGCTCTTCATTGCCGACGAGGTACTCGCGGGCTATGGCCGCACCGGCAAGCCCTTCGCCATAAGCGATTGGGACGTGACCCCCGACATGATCACCTGCGGGAAGGCCATCGGCAGCGGCTATGCGCCGCTTGGCGCAGTCCTGGTCAACGAGCGGATCACGGATTTCTTCCGCAGCAATCGCAAGCGCTTCGTTCACGGCTTCACCTACAGTGGGCATCCGGCTTCGTGCTTCATTGGACAGCAGGTCTTCGACATCATGACCCGTGAGGGGCTGTTCGCTCGGCCGGGCGAGATCGGCAAATATCTTTCGAGCCGGCTGCAGGAGCTGCAGCAGCGGCATAGCTGTGTCGGAGACGTGCGGGGCAAGGGGCTGTACGCCGGTGTCGAATTCGTTGCCGACCGCTCGACGAGACAACCGTTCCCTGTCGAAAAAGCATTCACCTCGCGCCTTGTCGCGCTCATGCGCGAGCGTGGCGTCATCGTCGGTGGCGGCGTTCCGGGAGCCAATTTCGGCAAGGGGGGCGATCACATCCAGATCACTCCGCCCTACGTCGTCAGCGAAGAAGAGATCGACATCATCGTCGACACATTGGACGAGGTGATCACGGAGCTGACCTGACGGCAAAAAGAAACCTGTCTCGACGCGAGCACCGGCCGGGATCGGAATCCAAAGAACCATAAGAAAGGGGAACCTGACATGTTGAGATCGATCCTTGCGGCTGTGTTTGCGGCGGCGCTTACAACCGCGTCGGCGCAAGCGGGCGTCACGATCCGTATAGGAGGGGCCGGCTCGCCTGACAGCCCCGACACCAAGGCCATGGAAGTGTTCAAGGAGAAAATGGAGGCCGAGCTTGGGGGCGACGTTTCCATCCAGCTCTTCCCGTCCTCGCAGCTCGGAACGGTCGACGAGATGGTCGAGCAGATCAAGGGTGGCGTGCTCGAATGCATGTATGAAAGCGTGGGCGATCTCGGCTCGTTCCATCCCGCCGCGAATGTCGAAGGCGTCGCCTATCTCTATCACGACGAGGACCATTTCTTTCGCATCTGGCGCGGGCCGGTCGGCAAGGAAATCCTCGATACGATTGCCAAGGATGCCGGCTTTCGGGTGCTCGGGCCTGCCTTCCACGGCTTCCGCCAGTTTCTATTGACCAAGCCGGCCGAAAGCCTGGCCGACATACAAGGTCGAAAGATCCGCGCTCCCGGTATTCCGGCCTATATCGAATCGATCCAGGCGCTCGGCACGAATCCTGCGACGATACCGTTCGAGGAGGTCTATACCGCCATCCAGCAGGGTGTCGTCGACGGCGTCGAACAGCCGCTGGTCGCCATCAAGGACCAGCGTTTCTATGAGGTGGCCAAGCATCTGCTGATGACCAACCACATGGCCGAGACGATGGGGTTCATGTGCGGCGAGCCGTGGTACCAGGGCTTGGACAAGCGTGCGCAGGATGCTTTCGCCAAGAGCGCGGATGCCAGCGCAGATTGGTACCGTCAGTATACCGATGAATCGCAAGCCAAGGTGCTGGAGGATCTTGTTGGCCAGGGCGTGGTCGTGCACAAACCCGATCTCCAGGAATTCATGACCAAGGTTGCCGGTGCGAAATACGACGCCGCGCTGCAGCCCTATATTGAAAAAATTCGGGCCGTTAAGTGAAAGGCGGGCCTGCCGACCAACGCGGCGGCAGGCCGATTTCCAGAGGCAAACGGATGATCCAGTTGTTTGAACGCTTCGGCAACCTCTTGCGCCGCCTGCTGGACTTGGTGGTGGGGGCCGCGCTGTTTGCGATCGTCCTGCTTGTCTGCGTGCAGGTGTTCAGCCGCTACTTCCTCGGGGCACCAACTCCGGGGCTGGCGGAAATTTCCCGGATCCTCTTCATCTGGCTGACTTTTACCGGGTCGGCAGTCCTGATCAGCCGCCGCGAGCTGATCGTCATCGACCTTCTTCACGACCGGCTGGGGAAGCGCAGCATGGGCCGTCTCAACGTCGTGGTCGACATCGCCACGGCCGTGTTCCTGGTTGTCCTTGCCATTTACGCGCGCCAGTTGATGATCATCGTCGGTCAGAAGATCGCGCCTGCAACGGGCATCAGCTTCGACTGGTTCTACGGTGCCTTGCTGGCCTTCTGCTTCCTCGGCCTGCTTTTCATCCTCGAGCGCCTTGTGCGAACGGCTGTCGCTTGCGGATCTGCACCGGAAACCCGCAAAGGCGTGCCCAGTGAGGAGTCTGCCTCATGACGATGCTGCTCGTCCTATCGGCCACCTTTCTCGCCCTCGCTCTGCTGGCGATTCCGGTCGCAATCGCACTTGGCCTTTCCGCGCTTCTGGTCGTCATGATCTGGGGCATGCCCGGTTTCATCCTGGCGCAGAAGATGGTCAATGGCATCGATTCATTCCCGCTGCTCGCAGTGCCGTTCTTCATCCTCGCTGCATCGGTCATGAACAGCGGCGGCATCACCACGCGCGTGGTGGATCTGTTCACATCCTTGCTCGGCCGGGTCCGTGGCAGTTCCGGTGTCGTCAATGTCGGGACCAATGTTTTCCTCGCCGGCATTTCGGGCTCCTCGGTGGCCGATGCTTCCGCCAGCGGTGCACTGCTCATTCCCGAAATGCGCAAGGAAGGTTATTCCGGCGCATTCGCGGCTGCCCTGACGGCCGGAGCCGCCGTCATCGGGCCCATCATTCCGCCCAGCATTCCCCTCGTCATCTATGGCGTCATCGCACAGGTCTCGATCACGCGCCTCTTTGTCGGCGCCTATATTCCCGGCGTGCTGATTGCGGTGGCGCTGATCGTGTATGTGACGAATTATGCTCGCAGGCATGAGCTTCCGGCTCGTGGCCGACCTTCCTGGGGCGTGATCGGCCGCCAATTTCGCGGCAGCGCTTGGGCGCTCTCCATGCCGCTGCTGCTGGTGGTCGGCGCCAAGGGCGGCCTCTTCACCGTCACGGAACTGGGCGCGGTGCTGGTGCTCTATGCGATCTTCATCGGCTGGATCATCCACCATGAATTCCGCTGGAGGATGTTCCCGGCCATGTTGACGGATGCCGGCCTTCAGACAGCAAACATCATGCTGGTGGTGGCGGTATCATCCTTCATCGCCTACCTGGTCGTGGTTCACGGCATTCCGCGCGACATCCAGACCATCCTGCATCAAGCGAACCTTTCGCCGGTCGAGTTCATGCTTCTGGTCAATGTGGTCTTCCTGGTCGCCGGGATGTTCCTCGATTCCACGCCTGCGACCATCATCCTCGTGCCGATCTTCCTGCCCGCTGCAAAGAGCTTCGGCGTCGATCCGACGCATTTCGGGCTGGTGATCGTCCTGAATCTGATGATCGGCCTGATCCACCCGCCGCTGGGCCTGAATCTCCTGATCACCCAGTCCATTTCGAAGGTGCCAATGCGGGATGTCATCTGGGCCAGCTTGCCGATCGTGGGCATCGTGCTGGCGGTCCTGCTCGTCATCACCTTTGTGCCGCAGACGGTACTCTGGCTGCCAACCGTCATGGGGCTGTAGCAGCGGAAGCATCGCATTTTCGTTGGCAGGTCAAATATGTCGTTTCGCCCGGAGCCTCTTTGACAGCAGCTGGCCGCCTGAGATTCGCCGATAGCCGCTTTCCCAAAGCCCTCACGCCGGGAGCAGGCGATCAGACCTCATTGCCATGCTTGCGGATCGGCCGGTCGTCCATGATATATCATCCTGATATATCAGATGGCGATCAAAAGCTTGAAGGCTCGCAACTGCTGATCGCTAAGCTGCCTTGAGCCTATCTCCGGCGGGCGCCAGGCTGACCCAAGCCTTGATCGGCAGATGGTCAGAGGCCAGACGTGCCAAAGGTGTGTCGTGGGCGATGATGGGCGACAGGATTTCCTTGCGATTTGAAATCAAGCGGTCGAGAGCCAACAGTGGAAGTCGCGACGGGAAACTGGGAACCGCAGGAGGCAATTCCCCGAAGGCGGTTTCGAAGATGGTGAGGGCGGAGCGGCCGTTGAGACGCCACTCATTGAGATCACCCATGAGCAATGTCGGCGTCTCTTCGCGGTCATTCATGATATCCAGGATCGCGCGGACCTGCCGGGTCCGCGAGTGGCGAAGAAGGCCGAAATGCGCTGCAACGATCCGGATCGCGCCGCCCGCTTCCAATTCGATCTCCGCGATCACCGCCCCACGCGGCTCCAGTCCCGGAAGCTTGATCTGATGCACGTCGCGGACGCTGCCGCGCCTGAAAAGCACGACATTCCCGTGCCAGCCATGCGCCTTCGCCTGTCCCGAAACCGGTACAGCCGTGAGCCCGGCTTCGCGCTCCAGGCGAGCGAGGTCCAGCAAGCCGTTCCGGTCGCCGAAACGCTTGTCTGCCTCCTGGAGGGCGATGACATCGGCATCGATCTCGCGGATGACGCGTCCGGTACGTTCCGGGTCGAACCTTCCGTCGGTGCCTACGCATTTATGGACATTGTACGAGGCTACGAGCACACCCGGTTGTTCGATGCTCCCCGTCACCGGCTCCGCGTGATCCCGACGCATTCGAATGCGCTCCAGGATGTTTGCGGGAAGACCGCCACCCAGCCTATGCATGATGCTTCTCGTTTCCGTGCTCGTCAGTCCAGGCCAGAGTCACCTCCTCTAACTGGGTAGGGGCGAATATCCCTGCAACTGACGAAAACACCTGCAGGGCACCTTGTCAAAGATAGGGCGATCCAAGCCAAAGGACACGGTCGATCAAGCGTACAAGGAATGGACGTTTGCGCAACTCCGGCAGGGTCACTTCCACCGCCGAGTCGATCGCGGTCTCGATACGCGCTTCGATCTTTCCGGCAAAGCCGGGATCCAGAACTTCGAGGTCGATCTCGAAATTCAGTCGAAGGGACCGCGGATCGAGATTGGAGGAGCCGACGAAGGCCCAGGTGGAATCGACGACTAGCAGTTTCGAATGATCGAAAGAGCCTTGAGCGCGCCAGATCTTGCAGTAGCTTCTAAGAACCTGGTCGAATTGGGCGGTCATCGCCCGATCGACGAGAACAAGATTGTTGGCCGACGGCACCACGATATCGATATCGACCCCTCGCCGCGCGGCAGTGGTCAGTGCGCTGATCAATTCGCGATCAGGGAGGAAATAGGGTGACATGATGCGGATGGAATGGCGAGCGACCGAAAAGGCAGCCATCAGCATCTTGTGATTGGCTTCCAGGCTGGCGTCGGGCCCCGAAGGAAGCGCGCGCATCAGCATCGGCGAGCCGGGCTCTCCGGCTGCGTCAAATGCGATATGCCAGGCCTCGCCCTGGAGCCGCTCGCCGCTGGCGAAATACCAGTCCTCCGCGGCAACCGAGAAGATGTCGGCGACCACGGGGCCATCGATGCGGAAATGCGTGTCGTGCGCCATGGCAGCGCCAGCGAATTCGGCAGTGAAACCCTGCCTTATGTTCATTCCACCCATGAAGGCCACGGCGCCATCCGCAACCAGGATCTTCCGGTGCGTTCTCAGGTTGGCATAAGGCAGGCGAAGCCCCATGATGATGCTGCCGTTGAACACGTCGGTCGGGACACCGCCTTTTTGCAGATAACCGACGATGCTGGGAACCGAGTAGCGGGCACCGACGGCGTCGATCAACACCCGCACGGCAACACCGCGTCGTGCGGCTTCTATCAAGGCGTTCGCGATGCGCAGCCCGATCGGATCGCGATCGAAGATATAGGTTTCCAGGATGACACTGCGTTGCGCGTCGCCGATTGCCGCGATCATCGCAGCATAGGCCTCGTCACCAGTCTCGATCATGGTGACGGCATTCGCGGTCGTCAGAACGTGGTGCGTTATCCTGTCGCCGGCGGTCTTGAGGGCAACGAACCGCGGGCCGAACCGGGCATCGATGGAGCTGTCGGTTGCATCGAAGCGGGGATGCTCCAGCACCGCGCGCCCGGCCACGGCCCGCTCCGCTGCGAGTGAGACACTCCTGATACGGTTTATCCCGGCAATGGCATAAAGTGCTGCGCCGACGAAAGGCGACAGAATAATGACGCCAACCCAGCCGATCGCCGCCCGTACCTCATCCTTGGTCATCGCCGCATGCGCTGCCGCCACCGCCGCGATCACCGTCGAGACGACCGCGAGCATATGAGGCCAGTAGGTGGCGATCAGCGTCCACATGGGGGATATCTATGCAGTTATCCTGAACGCCGTCGATTGGCAGGGGTACGGTGCGACAAGCTTTTTCGCACATCTCTCAGGCAAAGGTGGTCGGAAGAGCAAAAAAAGCGCCCCTGAGGGCGATTTTTTCGCTGACGGCGCGAGCGTTGCTGCTACGCGGGCCTGCTAACTGACCCATATCGCGCGTCCCGCGGCGCATCATGGGCCAGACCGTCAGGCCAGCGCGTAGGTAACGAGCCACAATCCATTGAATACTACGTGCACAACAAGACCGGGCCAGATCGACGCCGTCTTGCGGAACAGGATAGCAGCCAGGATGCCGACCAGGAGCGCGTTGAGAAAAATGACGCTCGGTCCGTGCATAGCGGCAAAAATCAGGGCGCTGCCGACGACACCAACCCACACTCCATAGCGATTCAATGAATTGGCAATGACGCCGCGAAACACTGCTTCCTCGCCGAGTGGTGTAAGAACAGCACCGGTAAACAGCAAGATGAGCAGGGACCAAGCTCCGCCCGTGGCGCCAGCCTGGAAGTCGGCCTGGGTGTTCGCTTCGGTGACGAACAGGAAATAGACGCTCTCCATGACGTGACTGACACCATAAGCGGCTATCCCGATAGCGGCCCCACCCAACCGCCATCGCCATGGAATAGCGCGGAAGCCGAAGACGCCAAGATCGCGGATGCGCAGGGAGCACGCAGCGGCAAGAGCGGCAACGCCTGCGATACCGTTGCCGGCCATGCCGAAGTTGCCACGTAGGACGGCCTGCTCGTCGGGCATCCTCAGTATCACGACAGAGACTATCCCCAGAAACAGCACATAGGTGATCAGCGCGACCGCCACTTCCGGCCATCCAGGCCGCCTAAAGGGCGACCAGTTGATACGGGTTTTGATTCTGGTCATTCCGTGAAGTCGATCATCGTTTCAATAGTAGGTGGCGCCCCAAAACTGCTTTCACCGGCCGTAGACGGGTTGAATTACCGGAACATTACAGGTCCCGGCAGTCATGCACTTATGGCTGATCTTTGCGGAATCTGCCTGCGTGACCGCACAGCTTGCCGTAATCTCTGCGTAACTGTGGCCGGCCATAGGCCTTCTGACGGACCAGCGTTCCGACGGGTGAACGCATGCCGGAAGGTCAATGGACGAAGGACACGACAATGAAGAAAGCAATCGCAGGTGTGCTGGTTTGCCTCACGCTGACTGCGTGCAGCCAGACCGAAAAAGGGGCCGGCATCGGCGCGGCGAGCGGCGCAATCATCGGCGGGCTGGCGAGTGGGTCATGGGAAGGTGCGGCAGTGGGTGCGGCTGCCGGCGGTGTGGGTGGCGCGGTGGTCGGCAATATCAGCGAACGCAACGAGCGGAACCGGCGCGACCGATGGGATCGCAGCGATCGCTGCTATTATCGTGACCGGTACGGGCGCTGTCGCTGACGCAGCGCCGCAGAGCATAAGGGCCAGACGTGCTGGAACTCGTCTGGCCCTTTCGTTTTGAAAGTGAATTTCGCGCTCCGGCTGTACCCCTCAGGACGGTGAAGCGTTTTGTGCTGTGAGGGATACGCGCCCCTCGCGCCATCGAACGGCGAAAGTGCTGCCTGCGCCTGGCGACGATACGAGTTCGACGTAACCTCCATGACGGGTCACGATTTCGTCCACCATGCTCAGACCGAGGCCGGCACCGGCGCCATGCGGGCTCACCCGGTAAAATGGTTCGAAGATGCGTGCGTGTTTGTCGCCGGGAATGCCAGAGCCCTGATCCGACACCAGAACGCTTCCATCGTCCTCGACCTCCACGCAGATTTCACCCGCCTTTCCGCCATACTGGACGGCATTGCGCACCAGATTGGCGAAGGCGCGCTCCAGAGCTTCGGGATCGCCAATGACGAAAGCCTGATCCGCTTTGCTGTCGAACGAGATCTCGTAACCATCTGCGATGGCGAAAGGCGCGAGATCGGCTACCACTTTGGACGCCGTACCATTCAGATCCACCTGGATTTTACGGGACGGTTTCTGCCGATATGCCTCGATGTCGAGCAATTGATTGGCAATCGCCGTCAGCCGCTTGATACCACTCTGCAGAGAGGATTTTTCCGCGCCCGGCGGAATCGTATCGATGCGCACCTGAAGGATCGCGATCGGCGTGCGCAGCTCGTGCGCCGCGTTGACGAAGAAGCGTTCCGTCTTTTCGAATCCGCTGTCGAGACGCTGCAGCGCCATGTTGATGCCGTCGACGACACGCAGCACCTCGCCGGGCAACCCCCGCTCCTCCACGATACCACCACGGGCGTTGAAATCGATCTTGTCGAGCCGCGCGGTGAGATCGTTGAAGGAACGAAGCGCCCACCGGGTGACCAAAGGAACACCAATCAGGGTGATCGCGGCGAGGATAAGCGCAGGCACACCGATTGCGATGTTTCCGAGCATAACCGTCACTCCATACTGAGACATGGAGACCCCGCCTGCAAAAATGGTGGCCTCACCGGCTTCGGTGTCCAGGCGTTCAAGTCGCGCCACGCTTGCCGGATCGTTGACGTAGCCATGCAGTTCGGTGCTGCGGAAGGTACGTAGCACCTCCGCGCTTGCGGCCATGTCTGTGGGCATGTCGCCGTGTGACAGAATATCGCCGTTGGGCAGAGTCACGACGAACCACAGGCTCGGTGATTCCCTCATCATTTTTGTTAGGCTGGGCGTCGGAGAAAGGCCTGGTTTCCCATCCGCGCCAAGATGAACGGAATCGGCGACTTCCTGAGACAGCCAGATCGATGTGATCGCACCGTCGGTCTTGATGCTGGATGCGATGTACAAGACGAGCGCCAGGGAGGCGACGACGGCACATAGCTGAAGGGTGATAAAGCCGAGCGTGAAACGCCAGCGAAGGGACGTGCTCTTCATTTTATTCCGGTTCACGAAGGAAATAGCCAATGCCGCGAATGTTCTTGATGACGATGTTGGCCCCCGCCTCCCCAAGCTTGCGGCGTAGTCGCGACACGTTGGCTTCCAGGGAATTCGACTGGATCTCGTCGTCGAACGAATAAACATTGTCTTCGAGCAAGGACCGCAGGACGGTGTGCCCGCGATTGCGCAAAAGCGTTTCGAGGATCAGAAGCTCGCGCCTAGCCAGAACGAGCCTGACACCGGCTACATGGACGTCGCGCGAGGTCCGGTCATAGGCGACATTCCCCGCCACGAGCGTCGGCGCGCCGGATATTGGAGAACGCCTGAGAACTGCGCTCATTCTAGCAAGCAATTCATCGATTTCGAACGGCTTGGGCAGATAGTCGTCCGCACCCAGGTTGAGCCCCAAAATCCGGTCGGCGGTCGACCCCAAGGCCGAGACGATGATCGAGCGCGTGGGTTTGCCTGATGCCCGCATATCGGCGAGAAGGGCGCTGCCGTCCCCGTCCGGCAGCTGCCGATCCATCAGCAGAATGTCGTAGTCCGCCAAGGCGATCGCCTCGCGAGCCGTCGCCAGATCGGCGACAATGTCGAGGACGATGCCGTGTTGCGAGAGTGCTGCCCTGAGAGCGTCGGCCATTTCCGGATCGTCTTCGATGAGCAGGAGTTTCATAGTGATTGGGGCTGAGAGTTCTGCGGGTTGTTTGCACGGGCGGAATTACGCCAACGTTACGGCCTCGTGTTGTTTGCACCAAGAAGAGGTTCCGTTGAGAGACACGCCAGGTATCTCGCCTGCCCATGATGAATTTGTCTCCGGCGAGGTCAAAGGGTTTGGCCTTGCTGGAGAGTTGATGGGGCAGGAACTACGGCATGTTGCGCTGCAACAGACCCTCCCGTGCTTCCCTGTAGGGGAAAAGGAGGTCGGGGAAGCAAAAAGGCGCCCTAGGGCGCCTTTTTCACGTGCTTGGTTTTCCTGAGGAAAACTGGAGCGGGTGAAGCGATTCGAACGCTCGACCCCAACCTTGGCAAGGTTGTGCTCTACCCCTGAGCTACACCCGCTCACACGGCCTTGGGCCGCAAGCCGGGCCTATATGGCCGAAGACCGCGCCGAATGCAACAGGGAAAAATGCGCTTTTTTCATCGTTGGCAAAAGTGACCAAAACGCCTTGGCTTGCAGGCTCTCTCTGCTCTATGGGTCAAGAGGACACGCATTCATGTGGCCCATGAGAGGTCACGTCGGACGCAAGCGCGGCAACAGGATGGAGCTTCATGGCCAAGACAGAAGACGAGCTTTTCGCTTTCCTGGCTGGACTGGGCATCGAGATTTCGACGCGTCGACATGCGCCGCTCTTCACCGTCGCCGACTCGCAGGCGCTGCGCGGCGAAATCGACGGCGGGCACACGAAGAACCTGTTCCTCAAGGACAAGAAGGACAATTTCTTCCTGGTGACCGTGGATGAAGAAGCGGAAGTCGATCTCAAACAAATTCATCATCTGATCGGCGCCACCAGCCGGGTTTCATTTGGCAAGCCTGAGAAATTGTTGGAACTGCTCGGCGTCGTTCCGGGTGCCGTGACCGTTTTCGGGCTGATCAATGATAGCGACAACCGGGTCAAGATCGTGCTGGACGCGCCGTTGATGGAAAATGCGGTCATCAACGCCCATCCCTTGACCAATGAAGCGACCACGTCGATCGCTTCCCGCGACCTGATCAGATTCATCGAGGCAACCGGCCATGAGCCTGTTATCTTGAAAGTCTCGGCATGATCGCCACATTTGTGGCAAACCAGCCCCTGCAGAACAGGGTCGCCGTTTTTGCGTGGCGACCCGAAAGGACAAGATGATGAGTGACCAAAATCCGTTCGGCGGCACGGGCAACGCGTATACGACAACCGTGCAGTATGGCGGGCAAAATGGTGGAGCTGCACCGGCAAATGGCACGGCGGCCGGCTTGATCAAAGACGCGACCACGGCGACGTTCACCGCCGACGTCATCCAGGAATCGCGACGCCAGCCGGTATTGGTGGATTTCTGGGCGCCATGGTGCGGACCGTGCAAACAGCTGACGCCGCTGCTGGAAAAGGCAGTCAATGCCGCCGGCGGCACGGTGAAGCTCGTCAAGATGAACATCGATGAACATCCCTCGATCGCAGGGCAGCTCGGCATCCAGTCCATTCCGGCCGTGATCGCCTTCAAGGACGGGCAACCGGTCGACGGTTTCATGGGCGCCGTTCCCGAAAGCCAGATCCGCGAGTTCATCGAACGTGTGGGCGGCAAGGGTGGAGGCAAGCCGCAGCTCGCCGAGGCTCTGGCTGCCGCCAACGAGGCTCGCGAGGCAGGCGATGTCCAAACCGCTGCCGATATCTATCAGTCAATCCTGGAGCAGGCGCCGGATACGGTTGAGGCCATCGCTGGTCTTGCCGAAATCCTGTTCGATGGCGGCGATACCGCCGGCGCGGAAGCCGTGCTGGCACAAGTGCCTGAAGGCAAGGCCGATGCGCCCGCCGTCAGCGCCGTGCGGGCGCGGATAGCACTTGCCGCACAGGCGTCCGACCTTGGCAATCCCGCGGAGCTTGAGAAGCGTCTTGCCGAGAACCCGAAGGATCATCAGGCTCGTTTCGACCTTGCCATGATCCAGAACGCCATGGGTGAGCGTGAGAAGGCCGCCGACAACCTGCTGGCGATCGTCAAGGCCGATCGTGCCTGGAACGACGATGGCGCGCGCGCACAGCTGTTGCAGCTGTTCGAAGCCTGGGGGCTGACCGACGAGGTAACCTTGTCGGCGCGCCGCAAGCTGTCGTCGCTGCTGTTTTCTTAAGGGCTCCGAGGTCCAGATCGACCGGCGCGGGGTGGATCGCGGGGAGGATACCGGTTCGTCCTTCTCGCGGAAGAAATTTATGGGACGAGAAAAGGATGCGAGCGGGAAACGCCCGATATCGGCTCGAGACCGATCTGCCCAACACGATCGCGGTTTTTCCGTTGGGTGGAGCTCTGCTGCTGCCCGGCGGACGCCTGCCCTTGAATGTCTTCGAGCCACGCTATCTGCAGATGGTGGATGAGGCGCTGGGCGATTCACGGTTGATCGGCATGATCCAGCCAAGTCTGGATGGCGCACTTCGCGACGATGGCGAGCCGGAGTTGAGCGGCATAGGCTGTATCGGGCGCCTGACCTCGTTCATGGAGACGGGTGATGGGCGCTATGTCGTCTCTCTGCAGGGGATCTGCCGTTTCCGGGTGACGCAGGAGCTCGCTGTACGCACGCCGTTTCGTCAATGCCGCGTGGCGCCCTTTCTGGCGGACCTTCAAGAAGATCCATCGGCATCCGCCGTCGACCGTACCGCGTTGCTGAAGGCATTTCGTGCCTATCTTCAAGCCAACGACCTGGAAGCGGATTGGGAAAGCGTCAGCCGCGCCGACAATGCCATACTGGTCAATGCGTTGTCGATGATGGCGCCTTATGGGCCTGCAGAGAAACAAGCGCTGCTGGAGGCGCAGGATCTGAAGAGCCGGGCCGAGACGCTGATCGCGATCACCGAGATGACGCTGGCGCGTGAGAACGAGGATTTTGGCTCGGGCCTGCAATAAGATTTTGGAAGGCAGACAATGGGTGAGCGGGAAGGCAACAAGGTCGGTGTCGATCCGAAGCTTTTGGAGCTTCTGGCGTGCCCGCTGACCAAGGGACCGCTGACATGGGACGCCGAGCGCGGCGAACTGGTCTCGCGCCTTGCCAAACTAGCCTATCCGGTACGGGATGGAATCCCGATCATGCTGCCTTCCGAAGCGCGATCGATTGCGCCGGGTAAAGGCTGAGCATAGCCGACGCCCGCTGGCAGGGTGTCGGCAAGCCTTGATGATCAGTGGAAGTTGCGGCCTTTTGGCATGACGCGTTGCGCATCATCGGCAAGGGCGCGGAAATCCTGTTCCGATGGTTCCTGCCGCTTCTCGGGCCTGCCGGTATGATTTTGGCCAGCGGGTCCGGTCAGAGGTTTCCTCTCATCTGCCGATTTCGCAAAGCCAGGAGGAACTTGCTCCAGCAGCGACGACAGCCAGGGTGTCAAATCTTCGATCTTGTCGGCGACGATGTGGATGACACCTGACTCGCACTGCAGCTTGCCGGTGACCTGGACGAAACGGGCCCCCATGATCACCGGACGAAAACGCTGGAAGACCCGTTCCCAGAAAATGACATTGGCCACGGTCTTCTCATCTTCCAGAGTGAGAAAAATAGCTTTGCCGTTGCCGGGCCGCTGGCGCACCAGAACAAGGCCGGCAACAGTGACGCGCCTGCCGTCCGGCACGGAAGGCAAGAGGGCATTCGGCGTTACGCCATTGCGGGCCAGCCGTTCGCGCAGGAACGAGACCGGATGCGACTTGAGCGACAGGCCGAGCGAGCGGTAATCATGAATGACGTGCTCGCCCGGACGCATCATCGGCAGTTTCGTCGCCGGCTCCAGATCGGGAAGTCTGATGTCTGGCTGATCGAACAAGGGCAGTCGCTCCGCGGCCTTGCGACCGTCGAGCGCGCGCACCGCCCACAGGGCATCGCGCCGGCTGATACCGAGCGAGCGAAAGGCATCGGCTTCGGCCAGCTTCTCGATCTCGTCGGCGTCGAGGCCGGAGCGCAGCCAGACATCGCGCACGGATTCGTAACCGTCGCCGCGCCGGGCGACGAAGGTGCCCATTCTGTCTTCGGATATCCCCTTGATCTGACGAAAACCTAGCCGGACCGCATGATCGGTCAGAATGACACCCCTCATGTCGGCATGGCGTGCAACGATGCGCCCGGGGTCGAAAGAGGCCTTTTCGAGCGTGCAATCCCAAACGGAGGCATTGATGTCGACATCGCGGACCTCGACGCCGTGGTCGCGGGCATCCCGCACCAGCTGGGCAGGCTGGTAGAAACCCATCGGCTGCGAATTGAGGATCGCGGCGCAGAAAACGTCGGGATAGAAGGTCTTGAACCAGCAGGACGCATAGACGAGCAAGGCGAAGGATGCGGCATGGCTTTCCGGGAAGCCATATTCGCCGAAGCCTTCGATCTGCTTGAAGCAGCGCTCGGCAAATTCCTTGGGGTAACCGCGCTCGACCATGCCGTTGATCATACGGTCGCGGTAATTGCCGATGGTTCCGGTGCGCTTGAATGTCGCCATGGCGCGGCGCAGTTGGTCGGCTTCGCCCGGCGTGAAGCCTCCTGCGTCGATAGCGATCTTCATGGCCTGCTCTTGAAAGAGGGGTACACCGAGTGTTCGTTCCAGAATCTTCTCAAGTTCGACACTCGGATATTCGATCTTTTCCTTTCCCTGTCGGCGTCGGAGGTAGGGATGAACCATGTCACCCTGGATCGGACCAGGGCGCACAATGGCGACCTCGATGACGAGGTCGTAGAATTTTCTGGGCCGCAGACGCGGTAGCATCGACATCTGCGCGCGGGATTCGATCTGAAAAACACCGAGTGTGTCAGCCCGGCAGATCATATCATAAACGCGGGGGTCTTCTTCAGGGATCGTGGCCAAGGCGAGCTTGCGATCATATCGATCTCGAACGCCATAGTGATTTTCAACCAAGTCGAAAGCCCGCTTCAGGCACGACAACATGCCAAGCGCCAACACATCGACCTTCAGCAGGCCGACCGCATCGAGGTCGTCCTTGTCCCATTCGACCATCTTGCGCTCTTCCATCGCCGTCTTGACGATGGGGACGATCTCATCGAGTCGGTCCTTGGTGATGACGAAGCCGCCGACATGCTGGGTAAGATGGCGCGGGAAACCCATGATGTCATTGGCGAAGTCGAGGACATGCCTGGTCAACGGCTCTGTTCGATCGAGGCCGCCAGCTTGAGTTTCCCGTTCGCCGAGCTCAGAAGAATACCAGCCCCAGATCGAGCTCGACAAAGCGCTTCGGACGTCTTCGGACAGTCCCATCGCCTTGGCGACCTCGCGCAGGGCCGAGCGTCCGCGATAGCTGATTACGGCTGCGGCAAGCGCGGTGTGTTTTTCACTGTATTTCTTGTAAATGTAAGCAATGATCTTTTCCCGCTTTTCGTGTTCGAAATCGACATCGATGTCGGGTGGTTCGTCGCGTTCGGTCGAGATGAAACGTTCGAAAAGCACATCCATCAGGCCGGGGTTCACCTCGGTGATGTTGAGGCAATAGCAGATCACCGAATTGGCGGCCGAGCCGCGTCCCTGGCACAAAACGTCCACATCTTCCGAACGGGCGTAGCGGATGATGTCATGGACGGTGAGGAAATAACGCGCGTAATTCTTCTGCTCGACGATCGCCAGCTCATGGCGGATCAGCCTATCGACCTTCTCCGGAATGCCCTCGGGATATCGATTGTGCGCCCCCCGCCATGTCAGCCGTTCCAATTCCGTCTGCGGGTCGACGCCCTCTTCGGTGGTTTCGTCAGGATAGTTGTGTTTCAGCTCACTCAGCGAAAACTGCAGCGTTTCGGCGAAACGCCGCGTCTGCTCCAGCGCCTGCGGATATCTGCGGAAAAGCCGGGCCATTTCCGTAGCCGGTTTCATGTGGCGTTCGGCATTTACCGCCAGTTCGAAGCCGGCTTCGGCAACTGGGACATTGAGGCGGATCGCGGTGACCACATCCTGGAGCGGCCGGCGCTCAGGCGTGTGGTAGAGCACGTCATTGGTCGCCATCAGAGGCAGGTTGGCCGCTGCGGCCAGGGCGGCGGCCTGCTCCAGCCGGAAGCGGTCGTTGCCCTGGTAATCGGGAGCCGCCGCCAGCCAGAGATTGCCTTTGAAGCGATCCTTCAACTGCCGCAGCAAGGCCAATTGCGTTTCACCATTGCCCAGGAGATCAGACAGGACGGCGAGCGACAGGCGATCGCCCCATTGGAGCAGATCGGCCCGTTCGAGCAGCGTCGCGCCTTTTTCCGTCTCGGGGCGCAGATTGGCCTGGGTGAGCATGCGGCACAGATGCCCCCAGCCCTCACGATCCTGCGGATAGGCAAGGATGTCGGGAGTACCATCACTGAAAACCAGCCGGCAGCCGGGATGATAGTCTATGCCTTCGACCTTCGATTGCTGCCAGGCCCGCACGACACCGGCGACCGTGTTGCGGTCGGCCAGGCCGATTGCCGAAAAACCATAGAGCTTCGCGGCAACCATCAATTCCTCGGGGCGGGAGGCGCCGCGCAGGAAGGAAAAGTTCGACTGCACCCCGAATTCGGCATAGGGCGGGTGGGCAATCAGGCTCATGCAAACACTCCATGCATGAACCAGCGCGGGGGCGGTTTCGAAGCGTCGTAAAAGCCCTGGCGATAAAGCCAGTAGCGGCGGCCGTCGGTGTCTTCGATGCGAAAATAGTCGCGTGTCGGTTCTTCCTGGCGCCACCATTCCGCTGCGATGCGTTCCGGCCCTTCCACCTTGGCGACACGGTGGAGCGCTCGCCGCCAACGGAATTGCAGCGGAGGGCCATCCGGAATTTCCGAAGCAGGAACTTCGACGGGTTCAGGCACCTGAAACAGCCGGATCGGACGTTCCGGCTGGAAGGGCACGGCGGAGGGCAACTCTTTTGGTATGGCCGGCTTCCTGGGAGGTGAAACCCGCCGCGGCGTATCTTCCCAATAGGGGATGATTGCGACGGCGCGTTCCGGCAGATGGCTTTCAACAGCGACCGGCTTCAGCACGGCACCATCGCCCAAGCGCGCACGGATGCGATCGGCGAACAAAGCAAGGTTCTCCTCGCCATCCTCGACCTCATCGGCAAGGTCGGCCTGGTGCATGTCGAAAGGAGCGGTCGCCAGTATGGCGAGGCGAACCAGATCGAAGCCGTAGCCGGCGTCGAAATCCTCGGCGATCGCCGTCAGCTTCTCCTGGAACAATCTCAAGATGAGCCGAGGCTCGCGCATAGACCGCGACGTGCCGACGACAAGGCGACTGACCACGCCATCGACCCGGAAGAGCAGGAGGGCAACCGCCCTTGCCCCTTCGCCTCGCCGCTCGAGATCGGTCTTCAATGCCGTTGCAAGCAGAAACACCAAACGTTCGATGTCATCGATCAGGATGACGGGTTCAGCGAGGTGGCGCTCGACCGAAAGCGGGGCGACAGGCAATCGCGGCGAGACGGCTTCATCCTGCCGCCCGAGCGCCTGGTCGATGCGCAGCAGCAAGGCAACGCCGAAACGGCGCACCAATGGCGCGCGCGGTGCTGCCAGAACAGCGCCAACCGTGCGCAAGCCGACGCTCTCCAGACTGCTGCGTATTTCCGGTTCAAGGCGCAGTGCCGCAAGCGGCAGCGGGGCGAGAAGAGCTTCTTCCTCCCCTAATTCGACAATGCAGCGGTCGCGAAACCTGGCGGCAGCCCAGGCTGCCCCCGCGGTCGAGGCGATCCCGGCACGAACGTCGAATCCCTGGTGGAAGAAACGGGCCAGAATTTCGTCCAGCATGGCGTGTTCACCGCCGAACAGATGCGTGCAGCCGGTGATGTCGAGGAACAGACCGTCGATGCCATCGAGCGCAACCAGCGGCGTGTAGCGATCACACCAGTCGGCCAGGCTGTCGAGCAGACGCAAATCGGCCTGCGGATCGGCTTCGACAATATCGATCGACGGATGCATGGCGCGCGCATCGGCAATGCCCATGCCGGGTTTCAGGCGCAGCGCCTCTGCCCGTTCGTCAAGCGCGGCGATGCGCTGGGCGTTGCGGTCGCGATGGCTGATCACCAGCGGGCGATGGCCGGGGGGACGGGAACGCCAGGACCGGCCGTGACGCTGCCGCAGGATCCGTTCCGCTGGAAGATAGGGGAACCACAGCGACATGATCCTTTGCTCGCTTCTGAATGTCCCATGGCCGCTGGTGGATTGCGCCCGCGTGCCTTCGATCCAGGAATGTGCGTTCATCGGGGTTCCACTCCAGTGTGAATTGTCCAGGCTGTGTCGCGCGGCTCTTGCCGATGGTGACGGCGATGCCCGGGCGACCGATCGTGCCGTCCAGGGGGCCGGCCATGGTGTTGCGCGGCGTTGCCGGTGCCGGTGCGACGAGGAGACGGACGGGTGCCGCTGTCGGCTCGGCAAGCGCTGCCTGCCGCAGCAGGAAGACCGGCCGCCCCGCCATCTGTGCGCGACGATGCAGTCGGCGCGTGGCGGTCAGGTCGAGCCGTTCGGGATTGCCGCGCAGTTCCAGCACGACGGCGGAAAGCGCGGTCAAGCCTGCTCCCTCCTCGGCGATCCACAGGGCATCGGTGGTTTTCGGCGCTTCGGCGTAAAGCAGGCTTTCGGGCGCGATACCGAAACCGGCCTCGAGCCCGCGCGCGTAAGGAAAACCAGCTTCCCGAAAGATCTCGGTGGTGCCGACCCACAGAATGGGCGCCGGCGTTTCCGTTTTTTTCAGCAGCAGACAGGCGAGAGCCAGCGCAAAGCCAGCGACGGTGCCGGCATCGCGGGTCTCGGCACCGTGGAGTTCGGTCAGGGCAGCCTTGGGCAGTCCGCCATTCAAGGCAGCGTCGAAGTGATCCGCGCCGGTGGCGAGCAAGCCATGGCTTTCAGCCACGCCGCTGCGGCGCACCAGCATGCGGTCTGCGTCGGAGCCACTGCCAGCCGGCGCTTCGAGGCGTTCCGACAGCGTTCCTTCAATCTTCGCGATCTGGCGGCGCAAGGCAAAAACAGTGTCTCGCGCCACGGCGTCCATCGCCATGTCGGTCAGCGTCCAGTCAATTTGTTCCTGTTATGTTCTTATAGATTCCAGAGGGTGAGATGAGAGTCAAGCGGACTCATGGAGAATTTATTCCTCTCCTGTCAGGGCAAAATACCGTCGATCGGATCGTTATTTGCCGATCTTGCCGCAACAGCCTATATGCCGGGGTCAAAGGACAAAGAATGGCCCGCATCTACAAGACCCGCACCTGGCACAACGAGCTTTCTCCCTCCCTTGATGAGCTCGAGCTGCTGGCGCTGGAAGCCTACGCCCATCTGTCGGAGGAGTTCCGCAAGCTGACGGGCGAGATCGTCGTCCAGGTAGCCGAGTTTCCGACCGATGAGATCATGGACGATCTGTCGCTGGAAACGCCCTTCGACCTGCTCGGCCTGTTCGAGGGGCGCGGCATCGCCGAACGTTGGAATCCAGCGACCGGCGAGGGGCCGAACCGCATCACGCTCTACCGCCGCGCCATCCTCGACTACTGGGCCGAGAACGAAGAGACACTGGGCGACATCGTCACCCATGTGCTGATCCACGAGATCGGCCATCATTTCGGCCTCTCCGACGATGACATGGAGCGTATCGAGGCGTCGGCGGAATAGGCTCTTGCAAATAGGAATTGAGAGCAATTCCAGCAAAAGTGTGCAGCGGTTTTGCGTCCGGAATTGCGTAAAACAAAGAGTTAGAGCGTTTCCGCGATCCGGAGAAAAGCGGAAATGCTCTAGGACGACGGCTACTACCAGTCGCTCAATTTGGTTTCGCCGGGCACGTATTCCTGGCCGTCGACATCCTTCACCACGGCCTGGCCGCAGCGCATGACCTTTTCCTTTTTGTCATAGGCATAGGTCGGCGAGCCATAGAGGTGCCAGCCCTTGTTCAGCGCCGCTGTCACCTTGTGGCAGAAGGTGGCGTCATCGACGGCGGTGAGGAAGCGAAAGAGGCGCATGGTCCTGTCCTTAAAGCTGTTGCTCGATCATGCGCCGATGCTGGCGGCTTTCGCCAGCAATTTCTCAGCCTGGACCAGGTGGAGACGCTCCACCATCCTGCCTTCCAGCGCAATGACACCCTTGCCGACGTTTTCCGGCTTGGCAAAGGCGGTGACAATGGCCTTGGCCTCCGCCAAAGCCTGATCCGAAGGGGTGAAAGCAGCATTGGCAGCCTCGACCTGCGACGGATGGATCAGCGTCTTGCCGTCGAAACCCATGCCGGCGGAATCGGCGCATTCGCGGGCGAAACCGTCCAAGTTGCGGAAATCGTTGAAGACACCGTCGAGCAGGGCGATGCCGCCGGCACGCGCGGCCAACACCATCTGCATCAGCCACGGCACCAGATAGCGCCGGTCCGCAGTGGCCTGAACGCCGGTCTCCTTGATCAGGTCATTGGTGCCGGCAACCAGGCAGGCGAGCCGCGAAGCGGGGTCGCGGCCGAGTTCGGCGATGGCGGCGATGTTGATCAGCGCCTTGGGCGTCTCGATCATCGCCCACAGCTTCACTTCGTCGGGTGCGTCGGCCTCGTCGAGCGCGTCGCCGGCTTCCAGGATGTCGCGCGGCGTATCGATCTTGGGCAGCAGGATGCCGTCCGGCTGGCAAGCGAGCGCCGCGGTAAGATCCTCCGGGCCGCCTTCGCCTCCGAAGCGGTTGATGCGCACCACCATTTCGCAGCGCGGGCGATTGGCGAAGATCGCGCCGAGCCTGTCGCGCGCCGAGGCTTTTTCGCCGGAGGCGACGGCATCTTCCAGGTCGATGATGACAGCGTCGCAGGCAAGTGTCGCGATCTTGGCCAGCGCCCGCTCGTTGGCGGCAGGAATGTAGAGGACGGAACGGCGCGGGCGATAGGGATTTTCAGCCATCTGGTCTTCTTGCCCGCCAAAGCTGGCCCTTGCAAGGGCTTGCAGTGGGGTGGCTGAAGCTGGTTAGAGAGTGAATAGTGAAATAGTGAATAGCGAATAGTGCCGGTTAGGGCACCGTTTGGCCCTCTACCCACTACTCACTATTGACTACTCGCTCATCCAATCCGGAACGGACTTCATGGCGCAATACGACATCGTGATCATCGGCGGGGCCATTGTTGGCGCCTCGGTCGCCTACTATCTGCGCGAGGAAGGCTTCACTGGCTCCATCGCACTGGTCGAGCGCGATCCGCAATTCGCCCATGCTGCAACGACGCTGTCCTGTGCCTCCATCCGCCAGCAGTTCTCCATCCCGGAAAACATCCGTCTGTCGCAGTTCACGCTGAAATTGTTCCGGCGGCTGAAGGAAGAATTCGGCGAGGATGCCGATATCGGCTTCCGCGAAGGCGGCTATCTGATCCTGGCCGGCGAGAACGGCCTGCCGATCCTGAAGGCCAATCACGACGTGCAGGTGGCCGAGGGCGCCGATATCGTGCTGGAGGACGCCGAGGCGCTGACCCGCCGTTTCGCCTGGTTGTCGGCGGAAGGCATCACCGCCGGTGCCTATGGCCGCTCCGGCGAGGGCTGGTTCGATGCGCACGCCTATCTGCAGCTGTTTCGCAAGGCGTTGCGCACCAAGTCGGTCGACCTGATCACCGCTTCCGTCACCGCCATTGCCCGCCAGGGCGATCAGGTCCAGTCGGTGACGCTCGACAATGGCGAGACGCTGCAGGCGGGCATCGTCGTCAACGCCGCCGGCCCCAATGCCGGCAAGGTCTCGGCCATGGCTGGGCTCGAACTGCCGGTCGAGCCGCGCAAGCGCTCGGTGTTCGTGTTCGAGGCGCGCGAGCGCTACGAAGACCTGCCGCTGCTGGTTGACCCCAGCGGCATCTATGTGCGCCCGGAAGGCTCGGTCTACATCACCGGCGGTGCCGAGCCGGAGGAAGGTGAGCTTGCCGCCGACCCGACCGATTTCGAGCCGGACTGGTCGTTGTTCGAAGAAACGATCTGGCCGGTGCTCGCCACCCGCATTCCCGCCTTCGAGGCGATCAAGATGACACGCGCCTGGGCTGGCCACTATGACTACAACACGCTCGACCAGAACGCGGTGATCGGCCCGCATCCGCAGGTGAAGAATTTCATCTTCGCCAACGGCTTCTCGGGCCACGGCCTGCAGCAGGCGCCGGCGGTCGGCAAGGCACTGGCCGAGCTGATCATGCACGGCAGCTATCGCAGCATCGACTGCTCAGCCCTCGGTTATGCCCGCGTGGCGGAAGGCAGGCCGTTCCGCGAGCTCAACGTGATCTGACCGCCACAGGCGGGCCGAACTTCATCGCCAGTCCCTGGCTGCGATTGACTCTTGACGCAATCGGCGTAAAAGCCCGCTCCGAACAGGAACGTCTCCATGCGCGGCCTTATCATGGCTCTTTTCGCATTCGACTTCCCCGGCCATGGCAACATGGTTGCGGGCGGGCGGCAGCGTGCGCTCCTGTCCTCGACCAAAACTACGGCCAAAAAAACCACCGTCACCACGGTCTGATCTCCCTTGGCCTGCTCGCCCTCTCCCCGGGTCCGGCCCGAGGGAGGCGAGACCCGCAGTGGCCGGCGGGTTTCTCCAAGCAAAGCGAGCGGAGAGCGACAGGAGAATTTTTCGATGGGTTTCAAGGTTGCGGTAGTCGGCGCCACGGGCAATGTGGGTCGCGAAATGCTGAACATTCTGGAAGAACGCGGCTTTCCGGTCAGCGAAGTGGTGGCACTCGCTTCGCGGCGCAGCCAGGGCACCGAAGTGTCCTTCGGCGACAAGACGCTGAAGGTGAAGGCGCTGGAGGGCTACGACTTCTCCGACACCGACATCGCCGTCATGTCGGCCGGCGGCAACGTCTCGAAGGAATGGTCGCCCAAGATCGGCAAGCAAGGCTGCGTCGTCATCGATAATTCGTCGGCGTTCCGCTACGATCCGGAAGTGCCGCTGATCGTCCCGGAAGTGAACCCGGACGCGATCGAAGGCTTCTCCAAGAAGAACATCATCGCCAACCCGAACTGTTCGACCGCACAGCTGGTCGTTGCGCTGAAGCCGCTGCATGAGGCGGCGACCATCAAGCGCATCGTGGTGGCGACCTACCAGTCGGTGTCGGGTGCCGGCAAGGAAGGCATGGACGAGCTGTTCACGCAGACCCGCGCCGTCTTCGTCGCCGACCCGGTCGAGGCCAAGAAGTTCACCAAGCGCATCGCCTTCAACGTCATCCCGCATATCGACGTGTTCATGGAAGACGGCTCCACCAAGGAAGAGTGGAAGATGGTGGCCGAGACCAAGAAGATGCTCGACCCCAAGATCAAGCTGACGGCCACCTGCGTGCGCGTGCCTGTTTTCATCGGCCATTCGGAAGCGGTCAATGTCGAGTTCGAGAAGCCGATCACGGCTGACGAAGCGCGCGACATCCTGCGCGAGGCACCCGGTTGCCTGGTCATCGACAAGCGTGAGGACGGCGGCTACATCACGCCGATCGAATCCGCCGGCGAAGACGCCACCTACATCTCGCGCATCCGCGAGGACTCCACCCTCGACAACGCCCTCAACATGTGGATCGTCTCCGACAATCTGCGCAAGGGCGCTGCTCTCAATGCCGTGCAGATCGCCGAACTGCTCATCGAGCGCGGCCTGATCCAGCCGAAGAAGAAGGCGGCTTAGTTTCGTCCTCACGCTGTCGCCGCTTCGCGGCTCGCTCCGGACAGGGCGCGCCACGAGGCGCGACGCACGGTCGTACTTGCGGTCTTTGACCGTTGGTTGCGCTCACGGGCCGTATCGCCGCCCGCTGGGCGGCTGGCCCTCCGCGAGGGCGCCGGACGACCGGCGGCCCGCGGTCGCGGGCTTAAATCGGCGTTTCGCCCTCTCAAAGAACATCCTCTAAAAACAAAGGCCCCCGGCATATTTATGCCGGGGGCCTTTGCGTTCTAGATACTCTTGTCGAGCGCGATTAGTTCCAGTCGCGGATGTCGACGAAGTGGCCGGCGATCGCGGCGGCTGCGGCCATGGCCGGCGACACCAGGTGCGTGCGGCCCTTGAAGCCCTGACGGCCTTCGAAATTGCGGTTCGAAGTCGAGGCGCAGCGCTCATGCGGCTTGAGGCGGTCATCGTTCATGGCCAGGCACATCGAGCAGCCCGGCTCGCGCCAGTCGAAACCGGCCTCGATGAAGATCTTGTCCAGCCCTTCGGCCTCGGCCTGCTCCTTCACAAGGCCGGAACCCGGCACGATCATGGCGTTGACGGTCGCTGCGACTTTCTTGCCCTTGGCGACGGCTGCGACCGCGCGCAGATCCTCGATGCGGCCATTGGTGCAGGAGCCGATGAAGACACGATCGAGCTTGATGTCGGTGATCTTGGTGCCTGGTTCGAGACCCATATATTCGAGCGCACGCTTCTTGGAGTTGCGCTTGTTCTCGTCATCGATCTCGTCGGGGTTTGGCACGACGCCGAGCACCGAGGTCACGTCCTCGGGCGAGGAACCCCAGGTGACGATGGGCGGCAGCTTGCCGGCATCCAGCACCACGACCTTGTCGTAGTGGGCGCCCTCGTCCGAGTGCAGCGTCTTCCAGTAGTCCAGCGCCATGTCCCAGGCTTCGCCCTGCGGCGCGCGCGGCTTGTCCTTTACATAGGCGAAGGTGGTCTCGTCCGGCGCGATCAGGCCGGCACGGGCACCGCCCTCGATCGACATGTTGCAGATGGTCATACGGCCTTCCATCGACAGCGCGCGGATCGCCTCGCCCGCATATTCGATGACATAGCCGGTGCCGCCGGCGGTGCCGATCTCGCCGATGATGGCGAGGATGATGTCCTTGGCGGTGACGCCTTCCGGCAGCTGGCCGTCGACACGCACCAGCATGTTCTTGGCCTTCTTCTGGATCAGCGTCTGGGTGGCGAGCACGTGCTCGACTTCCGAGGTGCCGATGCCATGCGCCAAAGCACCGAAAGCGCCATGGGTGGAGGTGTGGCTGTCGCCGCAGACGATGGTCATGCCCGGCAGGGTGAAGCCCTGCTCGGGGCCGATGATGTGGACGATGCCCTGGCGGCGATCCTTCTCGGAATAATACTCGACACCAAAATCGGCAGCGTTCTTGGCCAGCGCCTCGACCTGGATGCGGCTTTCCTCGTTCTTGATGCCGTTCACGCGGTCCGGCGAGGTCGGCACGTTATGGTCGACAACGGCGAGCGTCTTTTCCGGATGGCGAACCTTGCGGCCGGCCATACGCAGGCCTTCGAAAGCCTGCGGGCTGGTCACTTCATGCACGAGGTGGCGGTCGATCCACAGCAGGCAGGTGCCATCGTCCTGGCGATCGACCACGTGTTCGTCGAAAATCTTGTCGTAGAGGGTGCGCGGTGCGCTCATGTGCGTAAATCCGTCGATATGAAGCAGGGAAGATGACGCGCCGGCTGAATATAGGCGCAGTCGGCCGTCAGCTAAGGCGATGAAATCACCTTAGTCGGCTGGTCAGCGCGCCGGAAATGCGGGCGAAAAAGCGCGCGGGCAGGCGTTTCTTGTCCTGCAGCACGAAGCCCTTGTAGGCCGGATCGCCGAAAAGCTCTTCCATCGCCTCGCTCATACCAATCTTTTGCAGGATCGGCAATTGGCGCCGGTTGGAGCGCCGCGCGTCCGTTCGGACGCGCAAAGGACGCTCTAACACTTTGAAGCTGCGCATCGTGCTTTCCGAAAATCGATTCCGATTTTCGGGCCGATGCGCAGGGCCGCAATTAAGCCTGAAATCTCGATTGCCTTGAGCGGCCAATGAGGAGCCGCCATGGTCGACCGCCGTACCGTCCTGACATCCCTGGCGCTGGCAGCCTGTCCGGTGTTGCTACCGCGTCCGGCGTTGGCCGCAGCTCAATCGCAACCGTGGACCACGCGGCTGGTCGATGCGGCGCTCGACCAGGTTGGCGTGACCGTCATCTACGACCCGGCCTATGTACGGCTCGCCTATCCCGGCGGTGATGTTCCCTCAGAACGTGGCGTGTGCACCGATGTGGTGGTGCGCGCTTATCGGAAGGCGTTCGACGTCGACCTGCAGCGGCTGGTCAACGAGGACATGCGTGCGGCGTTCTCCGCCTATCCAACGATATGGGGCCGGAAGCGGCCGGACCGGAACATCGATCACCGACGTGTTCCCAATCTGGAAACCTTCTTCAGGCGAAAGGGCGCGGCGCTCGATGTCGTCGACGATCCGGCAGCCTATCGGCCGGGTGATCTGGTGACCCAGCGGCTGCCCGGCAACCTGCCGCACATTGCCATCGTCACCGGCCGGATGACGCCTGACGGCCAGCGTCCGCTTGTGGTCCATAACATCGGTGCCGGCGCCAAGGTCGAGGACACGCTGTTCGCCTTCCGCGTGGTCGGCCACTTCCGTTTCTCGCCCGACGCCTAATTCATTCTGGCTGGCCCGTGTGGTGAGCGCTGCCGTTACAGGACCTCGAACACGAAAGTCTTCACCTGCGCGTCCGGCTCGGCGACGGCATAGCAGCGGAACCAAGGGCTTTCTTCGAGCGGCCGCCATTTGCCGGCCTGCTCCAACTCGGTGAAGACGTCCCGGAAGCCACCGGCTTCGAACACCTGGTCGCGCACGGTGAAGATGGCATGGCCGCCGCTTTTCGTAATGCGCACCAGTTCGTGCAGGCCGGAAGCCGGCGCGTGACCGATGGTGAAGACACCCGTAGAGAAAAAAGCGCGGAAATGCCCGTCCGGCCATGGCAGTGGACCACCGAGCATTGCCTTTTTCAGGTCGCCATAGGTCTGTCTGCCTGCGGCGACCTGCAGCATTTCGTCGGACAGGTCGAGCCCGGCAAGGTCGGAATAGCCAAGCGCCTTGATCTGCGGACCGGTTAGGCCGGTGCCGCAGCCGGCATCGAGCAATGGACCCTCGCCAGCCGCAACATAGCGCGTCACCCAGGCCGTAATCAGGAAGGGCAGCAGGTAGCCGAGCGAGGCAGTTTCACTGTCATAGCTTGCCGCCCAGGCGGCATAGGCCGCATCCAGGGCATCGGGCGAACCGGCGCCATAGACGGAATCCAGCGCCGCGTGTGCCTTGTCGGTGTCCATCGTCTCTCTCCCTGCGGCCATCCTTCTGGCCAGCGTGGAAGCGAACGGCATCGGCGTCAACCTAAGAGCGTTTCCGTTTTCACGGAAACGCGGAAACGCCCTGCAGGCTGTCCTACGCAAACCGCTACGCGCTTTTGCTGGAATTGCGCCAAGGACGTCAACCCAGGCGCTGGCTGCGCCGCATACGCTGCTCCAGGGCCCTGAGCGCCAAGGACAGGCTGACGGTGAGGGTCAGGTAGATGTAGGCGACAATGGAATAGGTTTCGAAGAAGCGAAACGAGCCGGAGGCATAGATCTTGCCCATCTGGGTGATGTCGGCGACTCCGAGCACCGAGACCAACGAGGAATCCTTGGTGATCGCGATGAAGTCGTTGCCGAGCGGCGGCAGGATGACCCTGATCGCCTGCGGCATGACGATCAGCCGGAAGCGCTGTCCACGATTCAGGCCGAGTGCCTTGGCAGCCTCGATCTGGCCGATGTCGACCGACTGGATGCCGGCGCGGAAAATCTCGGCGATGAAGGGCGAGTAGCCGAAGGCGAGTGCGATGATGGCGCGCCACAGCAGCGATACCTCGCGCACCAGCAGCGCATCCATGTAGCCGGCTTGTTGCAGAGGCAGGGTAATGAAATTCCAGCCCGCGACAAAGGCGGGTACGCCGGCAAAGGCGATCCAGAACAAAAGCACCAGCACCGGAATGCCGCGCATGATCTCGACGTAAAAGCGCGCAGCCTGCCGCAGCCAGATCGAGCCAGACAGCCCCATCAGCGCGATACCAAGGCCGATCGTCGCCGCCAGCAGAAACGCGACCAGCGCAACGAATATGGTGATACCGATCCCTTGCGCGACCGTGGCGAAGACCTGAGCGTAGATGTCGCTCGTGGCGATCGCAATCGCTGCAACCATCGCCATGGTGGCAGCTACCGCCAACCACCAGGGAAATTCCTTGGCCTGCTTGCCGGACGCGATCGGGGTCAATGTCGCGGCTCGCGAAAGGAGGAAGGAAGCGTCTCGAAGCGATCGAGAATAGCGACGACCTGGCGGCCGCCGTCGGACAGCGCATAGACGACGCCGCGCGGGAAGGTGGAGACCGCATGGCGGTTAATCAATCCACGCTGCATCAGGCCATCGAGCCGCTCCGACAGCACCTTTGCAGTGATGCCGGGCAGAAGGGCTATCAATTCGCCGTGCCGCCTGGCGCCCACGGACAAATGCCACAGCACCAGTGCGTTCCAGCGGTGACCGAGGAAGGCCAGCCAGTCCTCGACCGGGCACAGGTCCGGCCGGCGCGGCGCCGGCGTTTGTAAGCTGGCTTCGGCCATCGCCGGTTCGGTCATGTTGGGTTCCCGTTTGGATAGTTTTGAAACGACATGGTTCTGTTCTCCAAACAGGAGAAAGCCAATGTCAAGAAAAGTCTATCGACCAGCCGAGTTGAATGGAGCCTTCGCGGCCGCCCGCAACGCCGGAAATCTCGATGAGTTGCTTTCGCTCTATGAAGAGGACGCGCAGCTGCTGGTGGATGCGAGCGGGGCGAGCCTCACTGGCAAGGCCGCGATCGCGACAGAACTGAAGAGGCTCATCGAATTGCCCGGCACCATGGTGTCGAACAACACGTTCTGCGTCGAACATGGCGATCTGGCGCTGCTGCGCGCCGATTTCACGCTCACCGACGAAAAAGGCGCCGTCGTCTATTCCGGCTTTACCGCCGAAATCGTCCGCAGGCAGACGGATGGCATATGGCTCTATGTGATCGATCATGCCGGCGCCAGCCGTTATGGCGCCGGCTGATTTCAACCTAGCGCATCGGCCCGAAAATCGGAATCGATTTTCGGAAAGCACGATGCGCAGCTTCAAAGTTTTAGAGCGTCCTTTGCGCGTCCGAATGGACGCGCGGCGCTCTAAGTGGCTGATTACTGGCCAATCTTGTAGTCGAGGAACCACTTCTTGTTCAGCGTCTCGATTGTGCCGTCGGCCTTGAGGGCTGCGATGGCCTCGTTGACCGGCTTCACGATGTCCGAGCCCTTGGCGAAGATGAAGCCGAAATCCTCGGTGCCGAGGGGACCGCCGACAAGCTTCAGCTTGCCTTCGGAGGCGTCGACGTAGCCCTTGCCGGCAGTCGAATCGGTGAGCACAACATCGACGTCGCCTGATTTGAGTGCCTGCACGGTGGCGCCGAAGGTCTCGAACAGCTTGATGCGCGGGTTCTGCTCATTGCCGTCCAGCACGGAATAAACGGCGGTGTAGAAAGGCGAAGTGCCCGGCTGCGCGCCGATCAGACCGTCCTTGAGGGCCGCGAAGCTCTTGGCGTCGTTGAAGCGGCTTTCATCGCCGCGCACCAGCATGAACTGCTCGTTGCGCATGTATGGCTCGGAGAAATCGACCTTGGCCTTGCGCTCGTCATTGATGGTGATGCCGGTCATGCCGATGTCGTATTGCTTGTCGGCCACAGCCTGGATCATCGCATCCCAGGAAGTGTTCTGGTATTCGACCTTGAAGTTCAGCCGCTTGGCGATCTCGTTCATGAAATCATATTCCCAGCCGATCTGCTTGCCCGACTTAGGGTCGACGAACTGCAGCGGCGGGTAGGCGTTTTCCGTCACCACCACGACCTTCTTGCCGGCAAGGTCGGGCAAGGTCTGGGCCGCGGCCGCAATCGGCGCGAGAAGGCAGGCGGCAATCGCGGCCAGCACGAGTTTCGATCTGATCATGAGACTTCCCCCGAAGAACAAGGACCGCGCGGGAATTCCGTCGACGGTCGAAAAAGATCGCCGACATTAGCCTTCCAGCACGGCCTTGCAAGCCGCCACGCTGCAGCTGGAACGAAGAAACTGGAATTCGATACCGGGAAGAGGCCGGATTCGGAACGAATTATCTTTCGCTGCCTTGTTCGACCGCAGTTGCCTCGGTTTCCAAGGCGCGCAACTGACCAACGAGTCCGTTCAGCGTGTCGCGCAGCTTGGCCAACTCGACCGGTTCGAGCGGCAACTGGCAGCCAAGGGCCTCCTGGATACCGCCGGCTGCAGCGCGCAGCGCCTCACCCTCGGCGGTCGGCTGCACCAGCACGCGGCGCTCGTCGGCAGGGTCGCGACGGCGGCTGATGAGCCCGCCCGCCTCCATACGCTTCAGCAGCGGCGTCAGCGTGGCCGGGTCGAGGCCGAGCGTGTCACCCAGCTCGCCAACGGTGCGCGGCGCCTTTTCCCACAACGCCAGCATGGTGAGATATTGGGGATAGGTCAGCCCGAGCGGCGCCAGCAGCGGACGATAGAGCTTCGTCATCAGGCCGCTGGCAGAATAGAGCGCAAAGCAAAGCTGCCGGTCGAGCCGGGGCGTTTGCACCCGGCTCTCGGTGGTCTTTTCAATGTCAGTGCCTGAAAGAGTCATCCCGCCTTCACCGAAAGAGCGACGTCGACATTGCCCCTGAGTGCGTTGGAATAAGGACATACCTTGTGCGCAGCGGCAACCAGCGCCTCGGCTGCAGCCTGATCCAGGCCCTTGGTTTCGGCGGTGAGTGCAGCACCCAACCGGAAACCGCCCTCGCCGTTCGGAAGAAGATCGATCTTCGCCGTCACGGCTGCGTCCGCCAGCGGCAGCTTCTGCTTGCCTGCAATGAAGCGCATGGCGCTTTCGAAACACGCGGAATAGCCGGCCGCGAAGAGCTGTTCGGGGTTGGTGGCGCCACCCTTGCCGCCCAGTTCCTTCGGCATGGCGAGGTCGAGGCTGAGCAGGCCGTCGCTGGACTTCACATGGCCGGCACGGCCGCCAACTGCACGGGCTTCGGTGGAATACAGAGCAGACATCGTTTTCTCCATTAACTTGTACACAAATCATTAGTGTACAAATTAAAAGGAGTCAACACCCTCTGCCCAGCCTCGCCGTCGTCTCGGTGAAACCTTCGATTGTGGGCTGACGGTGGAAAACAAAAAAGGCGGCCGCAGCCGCCTTTTCCAAATCGGTATTATCCGAAAATCTTATTCGGCAGCTGCGGTTTCCGCAGCAGCGGCGGCCTCAGCGGCAGCCTTCTTCTCGGCGGCTTCCTGAGCAGCCTTCTCGGCAGCCAGCGCCTCGGCGGCAGCGATCTTCTCGGCTTCGATCCTGGCCTTCTCGGCGGCGAGCGCTTCGCGCTCCTCGTCGTTCAGCTTGCGGGCGCGCACGCCGGTGTTCTCGGAGATACGAGCCGACTTGCCGCGACGATCGCGCAGGTAATAGAGCTTGGCGCGACGGACCTTACCGCGGCGGACGATCTCGACCGCTTCGAGCATCGGCGAGTAGACCGGGAACACACGCTCCACGCCTTCGCCGTACGAGATCTTGCGGACGGTGAAATTTTCCTGGAAGCCGGAGCCGGAACGGGCGATCACGACGCCCTCATAGGCCTGCACGCGGGTGCGGGTGCCTTCGGTGACGCGCACCTGGACGCGCACGGTGTCGCCGGGCTGGAATTCAGGCAGCTTGCGCTTGGCTTCGATCTTGGCGGCCTGTTCGGCCTCGAGCTGACGGATCAGATCCATCTCAAAAATCCACTTCTTGTTCTTCCGACAGCCAGAGCGCCCTGCACTTGCCTTGCAGTCTCCCAAAAATCACACTCGGGGACCGCTCGGCTATGCCTTCCATCCGAGGATGTCCGGCAGGGGCGACTACACCGCCATTGTTGACGGGTCCGGACGATCTTGTCCGGTTCGGCGCGGCACATAGCGCTATTTCGCGCATTTGTCACCTGTCCAACGGTATTTTTTACCGTGGCCGGTTGGTCGGGCCGTCTCCAGATGCCAGATTGGCGCTCCAAGGGGAGTTGCCCATGACTGGACCTTATCCCATTCGCTTCGCCCGCACAGCCCTGCTCGACATCGCCTATGAGGACCATGGCGAGCCAAATGGCGATCCGATCATCCTCCTGCATGGCTTTCCTTACGATCCGCGCGGCTATGACGAGGTCTGGCCGCTGCTGACAGCACGGGGCCAACGCGTGATCGTGCCTTATCTGCGTGGATACGGCCCAACGCGGTTCCGCTCCGAAGCAACGATGCGCTCGGGCCAGCAGGCGGCGATCGCGCAGGACCTTGTCGATCTGATGGACGCGTTGTCGATCGAAAAGGCGGCACTTGCCGGCTATGACTGGGGTGGCCGCGCTGCCTGCATCGTTGCGGCACTCTGGCCGGAACGCGCGCGCTGCCTGGTGAGCGGCGACGGCTACAACATCCAGAACATCCCGGCTTCGGCTAACCCGGCTTCGCCCGAAGCCGAATACCGCTACTGGTACCAATATTATTTCCATTCCGCCCGCGGCGTGCGCGGGCTGACGGAAAACCGCGAGGAACTCGGCCGGTTGTTGTGGAAGCTGTGGTCGCCGACCTGGGGTTTCAGAGACGACGATTTCGCTCGCAGCGCGGGATCCTTCCATAATCCGGATTTCGTCGAGATCGTCATCCATTCCTATCGCCACCGCTATGGCTATGCGCCGGGCGATCCTGTGCTGCAGGCAGTCGAAGACCGGCTTGCCAGGCAGCCGCTGATTTCCGTGCCGACGATTTCCCTGTGCGGCGCCGACGATGGCGTAGGCCCGCCGGACAAGGAGGATGGCCACCAGTTTTCCGGGCCGTTCGAGCGCCGGATCCTGCCCGGCGTCGGGCACAACATTCCGCAAGAAGCGCCAAAGGCGACGGCGAAAGCCCTGCTGGAACTGATCGGCAAGGGCTGAGATCGCTTGCGCGAAGGCAGTGCGCGCCCTAAACCTCGCTAGAGCAATTCCAGCAAAAGTGTGCAACGGTTTTGCGTCCGGAATTGCGTAAAAACAAAAAGTTAGAGCGTTTCCGCGTCTCCAAGAAAGGGGAAGCGCTCTAGAAGCTGGAGCCTGCCGACGCCTTGACGTTCATCGACGCCGCCATCCTCTTTGTCGCCGGCCTGCTCTCCGGCATCGTCAACGCCGTCGCCGGTGGCGGCACCTTCCTCACTTTCGGGGCGATGAGCGTGCTGGGCATTCCGCCGATCTCGGCCAATGCCACATCCTCGATCACACAATTTCCGGGCTATATCACGTCGACGCTGGCCTATTGGAGCGACATCCGCGCCATCTGGCGCAGTGCCCTGCTGCTTTGCATCGTCTCGGCCATAGGCGCGCTGGGCGGTGCGCTCCTGCTGCTGGCGCTCGACAACCCGTCTTTTCGTGCCATGGTGCCCTGGCTGCTGATCGCAGCAACCGCGCTGTTCGCCGCCGGCCCGTGGCTGAAGCCGAAACCGAAACCCGGCCAGCCAGCCGCCGTCGGCACCGTGCCAGGTGCCGCGATGCAGTTCGCAACCGCCATTTATGGCGGATTCTTCGGTGCCGGCATGGGGGTGATGATGCTGGCGACGCTGGGCCTGACCCAGAGCGGCGACTACCATCGCCTCAATGCGCTGAAGAACATGTTCTCCATCGTCATTGCCGCCGTTGCCATCCTGATCTTCGTGTCCGGCGGCGTGGTGTCCTGGCCGCAGGCGATCGTGATGATCCCGGCTGTCGCGGTCGGCGGTTATGTCGGCGTGTGGATCGCCAAGCGCGTGCCACAGAACGCGGTGCGCGGCTTCGTCATCGCCGTGGGATTGTTCCTGGCGGCGTATTATTTCCTGAAAGCCTAGCCGCTAGGACTTACCCGCAAGCAGGTCCGGTCGTCGTTGCGCAGTCAGCTCTTCCGCCTGTTCTTGCCGCCATGCCGCGATCCTGGCATGGTTTCCTGAAATCAGTACCTCGGGGATAGGTCGTCCCTCGAAGTCCTGTGGCCGCGTGTAATGCGGATGCTCGAGCAGGCCGTTTTCGAAACTCTCCTCCTCGCCGGAACGCTCATTGCCCATGACGCCGGGCAGAAGCCGGACAACCGCGTCGAGCAGGACCAGCGCTGCCGGCTCGCCGCCGGACAGGATGAAATCGCCGATGGAGACCTCTTCCAGGTCGCGCGCCTCGATCACACGCTGGTCGACGCCCTCAAAGCGGCCGCACAGGATGACGACACCTGGTCCCGCCGCCAGTTCACGCACGCGCGCCTGCGTCAGCGGTTTTCCACGCGGACTCATCAGAAGTTTCGGGCGCGGATCGCCTTCGGGCGCGGCGTGATCGATGGCGCGCGCCAGCACGTCGGCGCGCATCACCATGCCGGCACCGCCACCGGCCGGCGTGTCATCGACGGTGCGGTGCTTGTCCAAAGCGAAGTCTCGGATCTGGATCGCCTGCAAGGACCAGTCGCCGCGCTCCATCGCGCGGCCGGCGAGCGAAACGCCGAGCGCGCCCGGAAACATCTCTGGATAGAGCGTGAGGACGGAAGCCGAAAAGCTCACCGGTTGCCCCCGGCGTCCTTCGGACCACGGGGCCGGCGCTTTGCATCGAAGCCGTCATTGTCGGGAGCTGTTTCGCCGTCGGGTTCCCCGTCTTCATCGTCAACCAGGCCGGCCGCCGCCGGGTCGATGCGCACAAAGCCGCCGGCGATCGAAACTTCGGGTACGGCGGCCTGAGTAAAGGGGATAAGCACGCCCTTGCGCGAGCCAAGCGTGATGTCGAGGATGTCACCGCCGCCGAAATTCTGCACCGACACGATCTTGCCGATGGTCGCGCCGGCATCGTCCTTCACCGCAAGGCCCATCAGGTCGGTATGGTAGAATTCGTCCTCGTCGCCATCGTCGGGCAGAGCCGAGCGGTCGACGAAGAGCTCGACATTGGTCAGCGCTTCGGCGGCGTTGCGGTCATTGACGCCTTTGAAACGCACCACGACGACGTTGCCGGCCGGACGGATGTCGATGATCTCGAAGGCACGGCCGTCCTTGCCATAAAGCGGGCCGTAATCGGCAAGCGCCAGCGGATCGCCGGTGAAGGTTTTCACGCGCAGCTCGCCCCTGATGCCATGGGCGGCGCCGATCACGGCCATCTGGACGGGGTTTTTCAGTTTGCTCATCGGGCGCGCTTCATCGCTTGGTAACCTGAAAAGTAAATGCTTACTTATTCAACGGGACCCGCTCTGCCAATGCAGGAATTCCTCATCGCCGCCAAGCCGGACCTCCAGGCCGCCCGTGAAAGCTGGCTGAAGGCGCTGGCCGGTGAGCGCAGGCTGTCGGCATTGACGGTGGAGGCCTATGAGCGTGACACGCGCCAGTTCCTGCAGTTCCTGACCGGCCATGTCGGTGGTCCGGCAGGCATCGCCGATATCGCAGCCTTGCGCCCTGCCGACCTACGCGGCTTTCTCGCCCAACGCCGCAACGAGGGTGCCGGTGCCCGTACGCTGGGGCGCGGGCTTGCCGGCGTGCGCTCGCTGCTGCGTTTCCTGGAAAAGCGAGGATTGGCGAATGCTGCCGGTGCGGCGGCACTGCGAGCGCCGAAACAGCCGAAATCGCTGCCAAAACCGCTGACGGCCGCGGATGCGAGGCGTGTCGTTTCGACAAGCGAGCAACTCGCGGAGGAACCCTGGATCGCGGCACGCAACGCCGCCGTCCTCACCTTGCTGTATGGTTCGGGCCTGCGTATTTCCGAAGCGCTCGGGTTGACTGGTGCTGACCTTGCGCATGCGTCCGAAACGGTCCTGCGTGTGACCGGCAAGGGCGGCAAGGTGAGGCTGGTGCCGGTGCTGCCAGTCGCCTTCCAGGCGATCGCCGAATATCGCCGGCTCTGCCCGTATCATCTCAGCGAGGATGGGCTGCTGTTTCGCGGTGCCCGTGGAGGCCCGCTCAACGCGGCGATCGTGCAGCGGGAGATGGTGAAATTGCGTTCGGCGCTGAACTTGCCCGAGACAGCGACGCCGCATGCGCTGCGCCACTCCTTCGCCACACATCTGCTGGGACGCGGTGGCGACTTGCGCACCATCCAGGAATTGCTCGGCCATGCCAGCCTGTCGACGACCCAGATCTATACCGGTGTCGACACCGCTCGCCTGCTCGACATCTACGAGGCGGCGCACCCCCGGGCATGAGCTCTGTCCACGATCGGGGCGGTGACAATTTTCATCGCCCGATTAACCGTTTCGCCGCCTTTGGCGCCTAGAACAGTCGCCATGAATCTTGCCCCGACCAAGGCCGACCGCATCGCGCTCCTGTCGCTGAAGCTGCTTGCAGCGGTCAATGTGGTTCTGTTCCTGTCGTTCGTGGCGATGGCGCTGCTGGCCTCAAGCCGTGCGCACGCCGCGACGGTGGCCTGCAGCGGGGCCGATATGGTTGCCGGGCTGCAGAAGAGCGACCCGGCTGCCTATGCCGCGATCGAGAAGGAAGCGGCGGTCGTACCCAACGGCAAGGGCCTGCTGTGGAAGCTGGAAAAGCCTGGCGAAAAGCCGTCCTGGCTGTTCGGCACCATGCATATGACGGACCCGCGGGTGGTGACCTTGCCGCAAGCCGCGCAGAAGGCCTTCGATGGTGCCGAGACTGTGATCATCGAAACCACCGACGTGCTCGACCAGAGCAAGATGATGGCGGCGCTGGCCCAGGAGCCGGAGCTGATGATGTTCACCGACGGCAAGACGCTGAGCGCGTTCCTGTCGCCGGATGACGTCAAAGCATTGGACAAGGGCCTGGATGCGCGCGGCATTCCCTCTGCTTCGGTCGCCAAGATGAAACCGTGGATGCTGTCGGCCATAGTTTCACTGCCGGCTTGCGAGATGGCTCGCAAGAGCGAGGGAAAGCCGGTGCTCGACGTCAACCTGGCCGAACAGGCAAAGGCGGCGGGAAAGGACCTGCAGGGGTTGGAGACTGCCGCGGAGCAGTTGCGGGCCATGGCCTCGCTGCCGATGGAACAGCACATCAAAGGACTGATCGAGACGCTGAAGCTGGGCGACAGGATCAACGATGTGTCGGAAACGATGATCGTGCTCTACAGGCGTGGCGATATCGGCATGATCTGGCCGCTGTTTCGGGTGACGCTGCCGGATGCGGCGAAGGACGAGGAAGGCTACGCGGCCTTCGAGGAGGCCATGATCACCAAGCGCAACAAGACTATGGCTGAACGCGCCTTGCCGATCCTGGCCAAGGGAAACGCCTTCGTGGCGGTCGGCGCGCTGCACCTGCCCGGTGTAGATGGGCTGGTCGAGGATTTCCGCAGAGCGGGCTACACCGTCACTGCCGTCAACTGACTGCTCTCACCCGCGACAGCATCGCCGGCACGATGACACGGTGGAATGGCATGACGATTGCCAGATAGGCGCGGCCGAGCAGGTTGTGCGTGGCAACGAATGTCGAAGCGCTGACCGACTGCCGGCCACTGCCGAGCTCATTCACTTCGACCAACAGCCTGAAATCGAGATGCCGGTCATCGAGCCCGAGAACCACGACAGAGGGGCTTTCGTCGATCAAGGGAAACAGTCCGATTCGCTTCTGCCCTGCCGGCATGTCGGCAGGCCCCGTCTTCAGGCCGAATGGACGAACCATGAGATTGCGCAATGCCATCAGCCAGCCGATCCAGGCAGGCCTGCGCAGCATCACGCGTTCCGCAGCGCAGCGCGCATCGAGATGCTGGCCATCGACCTCGATTGAATAGCAGTCGAAGAATTGGGCTGCAGGCAGGATATCGCGAGGCTTGGAGAGATCGTGCATATCAGTCATCTCCGGCCGCGCCGGGTTTCCAGCTGAAACGCGCGGCATTCAATTCTAGCGTCGCTGCAACCATAGAATCAGCTGACCAAATGTCGCTGTCGCGATACCGTGAATTGCATCGACTGCACAATTTTCGATAGTAAAAAGCCGGCTATCAATTTGAATATATCAATTTTGCCCTGTTTCAGGGCAAAAAAGCTGGGTGATTTGCCGATTTTAACGTCACTGTCGTTGTTTTGACGCCTTGCGGCTTCTAGATTCAAAACACAATCACGCGTTGCGCGTCGATTGGCGTTGATTGATAACTTTCTCCCAGGAGGACTTCCATGGCGGATTCATCCAACAGCTCTCCAAGCTCTGGTGGTGGCGGCAGCGGCTGGCTGATCGCTCTCGTTATCGTCGTTCTGGCCGTCGTCGCGTATTTCGTCTTCGGCCGTAGCGGTGGGGAGGCTCCGGCACCTGCCGAAGCTCCGGCGGCCAGCACGCCGGCTCCAGCGCCTGCGCCTTCCGCTGAACCGGCCAAGCCAGCAGAACCAGCGCCTGCCGAGCCCGCGAAGCCTGCAGAACCTGCTCCGGCTCCAGCAAATCCGGCTCCGGCCGCTCCGGCCCAATAACCGGGGATGTCATGAAACGAAAACGGCCCGCCTTCTGGCGGGCCGTTTTCGTTTGATCGGACGGCTGCGGCGCAGCCGCGCCACTCAAAGCAATTCCAGGAAAAGTGTGTAACGGTTTTCCGTCCGGAATTGCGTAAAAACAAAGAGTTAGAGTGTTTCCGCGTTTCCGTGGAAAACGGAAACGCTCTAGAGATGGATCGGCTTGAAGAAGGTGGCGAGTGCTGCTTCCTTGACCGCCTCCGACATGGTCGGATGCGCATGGCAGGTCCGGGCGAGATCTTCCGACGAACCGCCGAATTCCATCAGCACGGTCGCCTCGTGGATCATCTCGCCGGCACCGAAGCCCAGAATGTGCACGCCGAGCACGCGGTCACTCGCCTTGTCCGCCAGGATCTTCACGAAACCGTCGGTGTGCAGCATGGCACGCGCGCGGCCATTGGCCGTGAACGGGAACTTGCCGATCTTGTAGTCGATACCGGCCTTCTTCAGTTCTTCCTCGGTCTTGCCGACGGAGGCCACTTCAGGGCTTGTGTAGACAACGCTCGGAATGACGTCGTAGTTCACATGACCGGCCTGGCCGGCAATGGTCTCAGCCACGGCGACACCCTCGTCCTCGGCCTTGTGCGCCAGCATCGGACCGGCCACCACGTCGCCGATCGCATAGATGCCCGGCACATTGGTGCGCAGATGACCATCGGTCTTGACGCGGCCGCGCTCGTCCACTTCCACGCCGGCCTCCTTGAGGTCGAGCGCATCGGTGTAGGGACGGCGTCCCGTGGCGATCAGCACCGCATCGGCCTCGATGGTTTCGGCAGCGCCACCCTTGACCGGCTCGAAGGTCACCGTCGCGCCCTTCTTGGCCTTGGCGACGGCCGTCACCTTGGCACCGAGCTTGAAGTCGAAACCCTGCTTGGCCAGCATGCGCTGGAACTGCTTGGACACTTCGCCATCCATGCCGCCGAGGATGGTGTCGAGATATTCGACCACGGTGACCTTGGCGCCCAGGCGCCCCCAGACCGAACCGAGCTCCAGGCCGATGACACCGCCGCCGACCACGACAAGATGGCCAGGCACCTTCTCCAGCGACAGCGCGCCGGTGGAGGAGACGATGACCTTCTCGTCGATATCGACCTTCACGCCCGGAATGCCGGCGACGTCGGAGCCGGTGGCGATGACGATGTTCTTCGCCTCGATTTCCTGCACCTTGCCGTCTTCGCCGGTGACGGAGACCTTGCCGGCCGACACCACCTTGCCGGTGCCGCGGAAGGCATCGATCTTGTTCTTCTTGAACAGGAAGGCGACGCCGTTGACGTTGGAGGCGACGGTCGCGTCCTTGTGCGCCAGCATCTTCTTCAGATTGAGCTTCGGGGTGCCGACCTCGACGCCGAGCGTATCGAAGGAATGCTGCGCTTCTGCCAGCATTTCGGAAGCATGCAGCAGCGCCTTGGATGGGATGCAGCCGATGTTGAGGCAGGTGCCGCCGTAGGTCTCGCGCTTCTCGACCACGGCCGTCTTCAGGCCAAGCTGCGCGGCCTTGATGGCGCACACATAGCCTCCAGGGCCAGATCCGATAACGACGACATCATAAGCCATGATCTTATCCTTCCTGCCTGGCGGTCAGCGGCCGCCGCTTACGTTCACAATGGAGCCCGTCGTATATGATGCCGCGTCCGACAAAAGCCAGAGCACGGCATGGGCGACTTCTTCAGCCTTGCCTTCGCGCTTCATCGGCACGGTGTCGCGGATCGCCGCGACCCGTCCCGGCTGACCGCCGGAGGCATGGATTTCAGTATCGATGATGCCCGGCCGCACGGCATTGACGCGTACGCCTTCATTGGCCACTTCGCGGGCGAGGCCGATGGTGAAGGTGTCGATGGCGCCTTTGGAAGCGGCATAGTCGACATATTCGCCAGGTGAGCCGAGCATCGCCGCGGCCGAGGAGAGGTTGACGATCGAACCGCCTTTGCCGCCGCGCAGCGTCGACATGCGCTTGACCGCCTCGCGGGCGCAGAGGATCGACCCGATGACGTTGATGCGCATCATGCGCTCAAGGCGTTCGACGCTCATTTCGTCGACGCGCGCCTTGCGGTCGACCACGCCGGCGTTGTTGACGAAGGCGTCGAGCCTGCCGAAGGTCTTGTCGACGGCTTCGAACATCGCGGTCACGTCGGCTTCGTTGCCGACATCGCCCTTCACGGCAAAAGCCTTGCCGCCACCAGCTTTGATTTCGGCAACCAGTGCCTCGGCTGCGGTTTCATTGGAAGCGTAATTCACCGCCACGCGATAACCGGCCACGGTCGCCAGCCGGCACACCGCAGCGCCGATGCCGCGACTGCCGCCCGTGACAAGCAGGGTTCTTTCGGAAGCGGTCATTCCTGGCATCCTTTCATGGCAAAGACATCCCAGGGCAGTTTGGGCAGCTTGTCGTGAATCGCCGAACGGGCGAGCTGTCCCGCGAGATCGGGAAAGATCAACGTGCCGGGCGCGTCCTTGTGCTCGTTGGGCAGGAGATCGACCGCGCCAGCGGCATCCGCCGTGTAGATCACACCTTCCCAGACGGTGCAGGCCGCAAGTTCCTCGCCGGTGACATCGCCTTCCGGGCACTGGTGCATGAGTGTACCATGCGGGCGGGCGGCATCGCTGCTCCACAACACCACGCCGTCCAGCACGATATCGTTGCCCAGCACCATCTTGAAACTGTTGGTGGTCGTGGCTGAGCCCATGGATGGCCGGAAATCGATCTCGGCCACCTGCTCGCGCTCGCCATAGACGGCAAGCTCGATCGGACACGCCGCCAGCGCCGGAGAGGCGCCAAGCAGAGCCAGAGAAGGGATCAAGGCGGGCAGTCGCATGATGCTCAGTTCGCCTGCTGTGTTGCCAGACGCACGCCGAGGCCGATGAAGATCACGCCGGTGACGCGGTTGAACCAGCGGCCCCAGGCGACAAAGCGCTGCCTGACCGAGGCAACCGTGAAGAAGGTTGAAACGCCGACGAACCACAGGATCAGCGTTGCCGTCATCAGCAGGCCGTAGGCGGCCTGGATCGTGGCTGGCGTGTCATGGCTGACCAGGGCCGTGAACAGCGACAGGAAGAACAGCACCGGCTTGGGATTCAAGGCATTGGTGGCGAAGCCGATCAGGAAGCAGCGCAGGGCCGAAGGCGGCGCGGCCTGCGCGGGCTGTGCAGTCGCCTTTTGATCCGGCATCTCGAACGCGTCAGCGCGCAGCGATTTCCAGCCGAGATAGACCAGGTAGGCGGCACCCGCCCATTTCAGCAGGCCGAACAGGAACAGCGACTGGGCGACGATGATGCCGATGCCAAGGATCGTGTAGCCGATGTGAAACAGAAGCGAGGCACCGATGCCGAAGCTGGTGACGATGGCCGCGCGCCGGCCATGAACCAGACTTTGGCGCACCACCAGCAGGAAGTCGGCGCCGGGCGAAACCACCAGCACCGAAAAGACCGCCATCAGGCCGAGAAACTCATAGACGTAGTGCATCGGTCGGTGCCCTTGTTGCGATCGGCCTAGGCCATCAGCCTGACCACCATCAGCGCAAGGCCAAGGATGGAGACAAACCAGACGAGTGTACGCAGCACCGGAACACCGGCCGCGTAAAGGAATACATACACGATGCGCGCTGCAAACCAGAGCCACGCGCCGGTCGCGCCAAGGCCGCCGGTCTTGCCGGTGACGGCAAGGGCAAGGGCCAGGCCGACAAAGGCCGGATAGGTCTCCAGCAGGTTGCTCAGCGCACGCTTCAGCCGGCCGGGCAGAACATTGTTCGGTTCCTTCGGCTGATCGCGCGGACCAAGCAGATATTTCAGGCCGAGATCGCTCGACAGGTCGAGCGACAGGGCCTGAACCAGAATATGGACCAGCAGGAAGATAACGCTCAGGCCGAGTACTGTAATTTCAGCGGATGCGGCCGCGATTTCCACGTCAGTCTCCCTTGGCTACAGGCGCCCGCACAGCAGGTTCCTGTAGCCGTTGTAGCTTCTCCGCGCGGGATCGGAAATCAGATTACAGATCCAACACCAGGCGTTCCGGATCCTCCAGGCTTTCCTTGACGCGCACCAGGAAGGTCACGGCTTCCTTGCCGTCGACGATGCGGTGATCGTAGGAGAGCGCAAGATACATCATCGGGCGGATGACGATCTGACCGCCGACCACCATCGGACGCTCCTGGATCTTGTGCATGCCGAGGATGCCCGACTGCGGTGCGTTCAGGATCGGCGTCGACATCAGCGAGCCGTAAACGCCACCGTTGGAAATCGTGAAGGTGCCGCCCTGCATGTCGGCGACCGAAAGCTTGCCGTCGCGCGCGGCGATGCCGAGGCGGCCGATTTCCTTCTCGATCTCGGCGATCGACATGGCGTCCGCGTCACGCACCACCGGCACGACGAGGCCCTTGTCGGTGCCGACCGCCACGCCGATATGGGCGTAGTTCTTGTAGATGATGTCGGTGCCGTCGATCTCGGCGTTGACCGCCGGGATTTCCTTCAACGCATGGGTCACTGCCTTGGTGAAGAAGCCCATGAAGCCGAGCTTCACGCCATGCTTCTTCTCGAAGATGTCCTTGTACCTGGCGCGCAGGTCCATCACCGCCTTCATGTCCACCTCGTTGAAGGTGGTGAGCATGGCAGCGGTCGACTGCGCATCCTTCAGGCGCCGTGCGATGGTCTGGCGCAGCTTGGTCATGCGCACGCGTTCCTCGCGCACGGCATCGCCTTCCGCCGACGGCGCGCGCGCTGCGGCAGGCACCTTTGGTGTTTCCACGGGCTGGGACGGCGCGCCCTTGGCGATGGCGTCGAGCACGTCGCCCTTCAGCACCTGGCCGCGCTTGCCGGAACCCGACACCTGGTCGACGGCGATGTTGCTTTCGGCGAGCAGCTTGGCGGCGCTCGGCGCCGGCGGCATGGTGCGCGCTTCGATCGGGCCTTCGCCGGCAATCTTGTCGCTCTGCGCGGCGGCTTCCTTGACCGTCGAGGCGGCGGTTGGCGCGGAAGCCTGAGCGACCGCCTCCGGCTTGGTGGCAGGGGCAGCCGCGCCGGCGCCGATCGTGCCAAGCAGAGCGCCGACGCCGACCGTCTCGCCTTCCTTCACCGTGATCTCTGCCAGCGTGCCGGCCGCGGGAGCGGGCACTTCCACCGTCACCTTGTCGGTTTCCAGTTCAACCAGCGGCTCGTCGACGGCAATGGCATCGCCAACTTTCTTGAACCACTTGCCGATGGTCGCTTCGGTGACCGACTCGCCGAGTGTCGGGACTTTGATTTCGGTAGCCATGTGCCTGTCCGTTGTTGTCGGTTGGGTTCGGTTTCAGCCCGGCTCAGCCGCCGAGCGCGTCTTCGAGAAGAGCAGCCAATTGTGCCAGATGCTTCGACATCAGGCCGGTGGCCGGCGAAGCAGCAGCCGGGCGGCCAGTGTAGCGCACGCGCTGGTGCTTGGCGTCGATATGGGCGAGCACCCATTCCAGATACGGGTCGATGAACGACCAGGCGCCCATGTTCTTGGGCTCCTCCTGGCACCACACCATCTCCGCGTTGCGGAAGCGGGACAGTTCGGTGATCAGCGCCTTGGCCGGGAACGGATAGAGCTGTTCGACGCGCAGCAGGTAGATGTCGTCGATGCCGCGCTTTTCGCGTTCCTCATAAAGGTCGTAATAGACCTTGCCGGTGCACAGAACGACGCGGCGGATCTTCGAATCCTTGACCAGCTTGATCGCCTGGTTCTGCAACAGCTGGGCATCGTCCCACAGGAGACGGTGGAACGAGCTTTCGCCCGACAGTTCGGCGATGGTCGAGACCGCGCGCTTGTGGCGCAGCAGCGACTTCGGCGTCATCAGGATCAGCGGCTTGCGGAAATCGCGCTTCAGCTGCCGGCGCAGGATGTGGAAATAGTTGGCCGGCGTCGTGCAGTTGGCGACTTGCATGTTGTCTTCGGCGCAGAGCTGCAGGAAGCGCTCGAGGCGTGCCGAAGAGTGCTCCGGACCCTGTCCCTCATAGCCGTGCGGCAGCAGGCAGACGAGACCGGACATGCGCAACCACTTGCGCTCGCCCGACGAGATGAACTGGTCGAACACGACCTGGGCACCGTTGGCGAAGTCGCCGAACTGGGCCTCCCACAAGGTCAGCGCCTTCGGCTCGGCCAGCGAATAGCCGTATTCGAAACCAAGCACGGCCTCTTCCGAGAGCATCGAATTGATGACCTCGTAGCCCGCTTGTGCCGGCGACAGGTTGTTCAGCGGAATATAGCGGGTCTCGTCGCGCTGATCGTAGAGCACCGAGTGCCGCTGCGAGAAGGTGCCGCGCTCCGAGTCCTGGCCGGAAAGACGAATCGGGTTGCCGTCGAGCAGGATCGCGCCGAAGGCCAATGCCTCGGCAGTCGACCAGTCGATGCCTTCGCCAGTCTCGATGGCCTGCCGGCGGTTTTCGAGGAAGCGCGCGATGGTCTTGTGTGCTTCGAAGTCCTTCGGCACCTCGGTCAGCTTCTTGCCGATTTCCTTCAGCGTCTTGACCGGCACGGCGGTCTTGCCGCGACGCAGTTCATCCTGCTGGTCCGCCGAACGCAGGCCGGACCAGGCGCCGTCGAGCCAATCGGCCTTGTTCGGCTTGTAGGCCTGGCCGACTTCCCATTCGGTTTCCAGATGCGCTCGCCAGTCGGCCTTCATCTTGTCGAAGTCGGCCTGGGCCATATGGCCTTCGGTAATCAGGCGGTCGGCATAAAGCTGCACAGCAGTCTTCTGCGTGCGGATCTTGCGGTACATGAGAGGCTGCGTGAAGGCCGGCTCGTCACCTTCATTGTGGCCGAAGCGGCGGTAGCAGAACATGTCCACAACCACCGGCTTGTGGAACTTCATGCGGAACTCGGTCGCCACCTTCGCGGCGAACACCACCGCTTCCGGATCGTCGCCGTTGACGTGGAAGATCGGCGCCTCGATCATCTTCGCCACATCGGATGGATAGGGCGACGAGCGCGAGAAACGCGGGTTCGTGGTGAAACCGATCTGGTTGTTGATGATGAAATGCAGCGTGCCGGCAACGCGGTGACCGCGCAGACCCGACAGGCCGAGGATCTCGGCAATCACGCCCTGGCCGGCAAAGGCGGCATCGCCATGCAGCAAGAGCGGCATGACCTTCGCGCGTTCCGACAGCGGCACGATCTCGCCGCGTTCGCGGCCGGCAAACTGGTCCTGTTTGGCGCGGGCCTTGCCCATCACCACCGGGTCGACGATTTCCAGATGCGAAGGGTTGGCCGTCAGCGACAGGTGCACCTTGTTGCCGTCGAATTCGCGGTCCGAAGAAGCACCGAGGTGATACTTCACGTCGCCCGAGCCCTCGACGTCGTCGGGTGCGTAGGAGCCGCCCTTGAACTCGTGGAAGATGGCGCGGTGGGGCTTCGCCATCACCTGTGACAGCACGTTGAGGCGACCGCGGTGGGCCATGCCGAGCACGACCTCCTTGAGGCCAAGCGAGCCGCCGCGCTTGAGGATCTGTTCCAGCGCCGGGATCAGCGACTCGCCGCCGTCGAGGCCGAAACGCTTGGTGCCCTTGTATTTCACGTCGAGGAACTGCTCGAAGCCTTCGGCCTCGACCAGCTTCTGCAGGATGGCCTTCTTGCCCTCGGCAGTGAAGGAGATCTCCTTGTCGGCACCTTCGATGCGGGCCTGGATCCAGGCCTTTTCCTCAGGGTCGGAGATGTGCATGAACTCGACGCCCAGCGTCGAGCAATAGGTGCGCGTCAGGATCTCCAGCATCTGCCGGATGGTGCCGAACTCGAGGCCCAGCACGTTGTCGAGGAAGATCGGCCGATCGTAGTCGGCTTCCGTGAAGCCGTAGTTCTCAGGCGACAGCTCGTTGTAGTCCTCGAGCGGGTTGGCGATGCCGAGCGGGTCGAGATTCGCGTGCAGGTGGCCGCGCATGCGGAAGGCGCGGATCATCATGATGGCGCGTACGGAATCGCGGGTCTGCTGATGGACATCGGCCTCGGAGATGGCGACGCCATTGGTCGCGGCCTTCTCCTTGACCTTCTTCTCGATGGTCTTTTCGACAAGACCCCAATTGCCGTCGAGCGCGGAAACCAGTTCGCCGTTGGCGATCAGCGGCCAGGAAGGACGCGCCCAGGATGCACCCTTGGCGTTCTTCTGCACATCGGCAGCATCATCCTTCAACGCCGCGAAGAAATCCTGCCATTCCGGATCGACCGAGGCCGGATTGTCCTCATAGGCGGCATAAAGCGCGTCGATGTAGTCGGCGTTGCCGCCATAGAGGAACGAGGTGAGGGAAAATTGGTCGTTGGCCTGATCTTGTCGTGCCATCTGCCTTATCGGAGCTCAGCTCCGTCTCCTTTCAAGAGTGAGTGGTGAGTAGTGAATAGTGAGATGGATTTGCGGCTCGGCTTCCCTACTCACTATTCCCTATTCGCTACTCCCTAGCCTTTGATCGCTTCGACCAGCGTCGTGCCGAGACGCGCCGGCGACGGCGACACGCGAATGCCTGCCCCCTCCATCGCTGCGATCTTGTCTTCCGCGCCGCCCTTGCCGCCCGAGATCACCGCGCCGGCGTGACCCATGGTGCGTCCGGCCGGAGCCGTGCGGCCGGCGATGAAACCGGCCATCGGCTTCTTGCGGCCACGCTTGGCTTCGTCCTTGAGGAACTGCGCGGCATCTTCCTCGGCCGAACCGCCGATCTCGCCGATCATGATGATCGATTTGGTCTCGTCGTCGGCCAGGAACATCTCCAGCACGTCGATGAATTCGGTGCCCTTGACGGGATCGCCGCCGATGCCGACGGCAGTGGTCTGGCCGAGGCCAACATTGGAAGTCTGGAACACAGCCTCATACGTAAGCGTTCCCGAGCGCGAAACAACGCCCACAGAGCCCTTCTTGAAGATGTTGCCGGGCATGATGCCGATCTTGCACTGTTCCGGCGTCAGGACGCCGGGGCAGTTCGGGCCGAGCAGCCGCGACCTGGAGTTTTCCAGCCGGGCCTTGACCCGCACCATGTCCAGCACCGGGATACCTTCGGTGATGCAGACGATGAGGGGGATCTCGGCGTCGATCGCCTCGATGATCGCCTCGGCCGCGCCTGCCGGCGGCACATAGACAACGGAAGCAGTAGCGCCTGTTCTTTCCTTGCCTTCGGCTACCGAAGCGAAGATCGGCAGGTTTTCACCTTTGGCACCGGTCCAGGTCTCTCCGCCCTTCTTCGGGTGGATGCCGCCGACCATCTGCGTGCCGTAATAGGCCAGCGCCTGTTCGGTGTGGAAGGTGCCGGTCTTGCCGGTCAGGCCCTGAACCAGGATTTTGGTGTTCTTGTCGACGAGAATGGACATGCCCAACCTTTTTACGAGAGGGTGATGGAGGAAGGTGAAACGCGCCGGTAGACGCCATTCACCATGTCTTGCCAGACGTCACTGCCGGACGCCTTGAATTCCAGGCGCATACGGTAGCTGTCGGCGGTATCGAAATTGTAGGTCGCGCGCGCGGTTCCGCGCGGCGAGGTCTTTACCAGCGCCAGTTCGTTGCCGCTCCAGGTGCCGGTGGCCGGCGCTGCCGGCACGAAGCCCATGGTGTCGAACTGATGCATGGTGCAGGCACCGTTCGGCTGATCGAAACCAAAGACGTTGTGCGAAGCAAAAGACGACTTGCCGTCTCGATTTTGCCGATAGCGCTGCACCACGAACAGGCCGCCGAATTCGGGCTCGGCAACGATCTCCGCGGTTGCCTCGCCGGCCGGTGCCCATTGGGTGGCCGAGACCTCTTCCTCGCCGCGCCACGCGCCGACCAGCGCCTGCAGGCGCTGGTGGTCGGGTGAAAGCGTTGAAGAGGTACTGCTCATTGCCTTACAGCCGCTTCAGATCGGTAACGGTGAGGTCGCTCACGGCGTTGCCGGTGTTCAGCGTGGCTGCAGGTTCGAACATCAGCACCACCGGCTCGTGCGTGAGCGAGCGTGGGCGATGTTCCACGCCGCGCGGCACGACCAGAAAATCGCCCTCGTCGAGTTCGACGGCGCCATCACGGAAATCGAGCGCGATCTTGCCGCGCAGGACAAGAAAGGCCTCATCCTCTTTTTCATGCGCGTGCCAGTCGAACTCGGCGCCGAACTTGGCGACCTTGGCCTGACTGTCATTCACATCACCCGCGACATGCGGATCGAAGACCTTTTCGATCTTCTCGTCCGCCGCGGAAACGAGGTTTATCTTGCGGGGAGGCACGATTTCAGCCCTTCACCGCCGCCACGATCTTCTTGGCAGCGTCGTCGAGATCGTCGGCCGGGGTGACGTTGAGGCCGCTCTCGCGGATGATCTTCTTGCCGAGCTCGACATTGGTGCCTTCGAGGCGCACGACCAGCGGCACTTTCAGGCCCACTTCCTTGACGGCTGCGACGACGCCTTCGGCGATGATATCGCATTTCATGATGCCGCCGAAGATGTTGACGAGGATGCCTTCGACCGCCGGGTCCTTGGTGATGATCTTGAAGGCGGCCGTCACCTTCTCCTTCGAGGCGCCGCCGCCGACGTCGAGGAAGTTGGCGGGCTCGGCGCCGTAGAGCTTGATGATGTCCATCGTCGCCATGGCAAGGCCGGCGCCGTTGACCATGCAGCCGATATTGCCGTCGAGCGCGACATAGGCGAGATCGTATTTCGACGCCTCGATTTCCTTCTCGTCCTCTTCGGTCTCGTCCCGCAGTTCCATCATGTCGGCATGGCGGAACAGCGCATTGTTGTCGAACGAGACTTTGGCGTCGAGCACGCGCAGGCGGCCATCCTTCATGACGATGAGCGGGTTGACCTCGAGCAGGCTCATGTCCTTCTCGGTGAAAGCCTTGTAGAGCAGCGGGAACAGCGTTTCGCCATCCTTGGCCGCATCGCCCGAGAGCTTCAACGCTTCATTGAGCTTGGCGACGTCATCGCCGGTGACGCCCTTTGCGGGATCGATCGCCAGGGTGACGATCTTTTCCGGCGTGTCGTGCGCGACGGTCTCGATGTCCATGCCGCCCTCGGTCGAAACGACGAAGGCGACGCGGCCAACCGAGCGGTCGACCAGGATCGACAGGTAAAGTTCGCGATCGATATCGGCGCCGTCCTCGATATAGAGGCGGTTGACCTGCTTGCCAGCCGGGCCCGTCTGCTTGGTCACCAGCGTGTGGCCGAGCATTTCGTTGACGTTCGAGACCACTTCGGCGATCGACTTGGCCAGCCGCACGCCGCCCTTGGCATCGGCGGACAGTTCCTTGAACTTGCCCTTGCCGCGGCCGCCGGCATGGATCTGGCTCTTCACGACATAGAGCGGTCCGGGCAGGCGCTTGGCGGCCGCTTCCGCGTCACCTGCCTGGAACACCGGTACGCCTTCGGCGACCGGAGCCCCGAAACCCTTGAGAACCTGCTTGGCCTGATATTCGTGGATGTTCATTGGAACCGACCCCGCTTACTTCTGACCGAGTTGCGGCGCGATCGCCACGCAGGCCTCGCACAGGCCCTTCACGGCTTCGACCGACTTCTCGAACATCTTCTCTTCCGTCTTGTTGAAGTCGAGTTCGATGATGCGCTCCACACCGCCCGCACCGATCACCACCGGCACGCCGACATAGGTGTCCTTGAGCCCGTACTGGCCGTTGAGGTGGGCGGCGCAAGGCAGCACACGCTTCTTGTCCTTCAGATAGCTCTCGGCCATGGCAACCGCCGAGGCGGCCGGAGCGTAGTAGGCCGAGCCGGTCTTGAGCAGGCCAACGATCTCGCCGCCACCCTTACGGGTGCGTTCGACGATGGCGTCAAGCTTCTCCTGGCTGGTCCAGCCCATCTTGATGAGGTCCGGCAGCGGAATGCCGGCGACGGTGGAGTAGCGGGTCATCGGCACCATGTCGTCGCCGTGACCGCCGAGCGTCATGGCGCTGACGTCTTCGACCGAAACCTTGAATTCCTCGGCCAGGAAATAACGGAAACGGGCGGAGTCCAGCACGCCGGCCATGCCGACCACATGGCTCTTCGGCATGCCGGAGAACTTCTGCAGCGCCCAGACCATCGCGTCGAGCGGGTTGGTGATGCAGATGACGAAAGCGTTCGGGGCATATTTCTTGATGCCGGCGCCGACCTGCTCCATCACCTTAAGGTTGATGCCGAGCAGATCATCGCGGCTCATGCCGGGCTTGCGCGGCACGCCGGCCGTAACGATGCACACGTCAGCGCCTTCGATGCCGGCATAGTCGTTGACGCCGACATAGCGGGCGTCGAAGCCGTCGACCGGCGAGGATTCTGCGATATCCAGTCCCTTGCCCTGAGGAATGCCTTCCGCGATGTCGAACAGGACGACGTCGCCGAGTTCCTTCAGGCCGATCATGTGAGCGAGCGTGCCGCCAATCATGCCGGAGCCGATGAGCGCTATCTTGTTGCGTGCCATGTGAGGATCAATTCCCTTGTCTAAAGACGGCGCCATTGCGGCGTCGGAGGAGAGGCCGGTAGGATCGGGAAACCCGCGAGATTTCGCCGCACCCAATAGTCCCGTTGTCGAAAAAATTCAAACGATTATTTTGAGGCTAAATATTTCAATCGGTTAGATTGTTTTGGATTTACGTAAACGTCAAAATTCGAACCTGCTTATGAAGGAAACACCCGCGTGACGCCCATAGAGATCAGAAGATTGTTGCCGGGTGATGACGCCTTCCTCGAACGGGTTGCCGAAGAGGTCTTCGACGAGCCGATCGATCCGGCCAGGCTGGCCGCCTATCTGGCGGCACCGGGCCATCTGATGATCGTGGCCCTGGCGGATGGATTGGTCGTCGGCCAATGCGCTGCCGTGATCCATCGGCATCCTGACAAACCGACCGAACTTTACATCGACGAAGTCGGCGTTTCGCCCGCGTTTCAACGCCGGGGCATCGCGCGCAGGATGCTTATGGCGATGTTCGCGCTTGGCCGCGAACTCGGGTGCGAAGAGGCGTGGGTCGGGACCGAGCCGGGCAATATCGCTGCACGCGCGCTCTATGAGAACCTGCCGGAAAGCGGCGAACCGGCGGAGCAATTCGCGATGTATGTCTACAAACTCTAGCCGGCCACGACCTGCTTCGCCTGCTTTTCGGACCAAGCCTCCAGCCAATCCTTGCTCTGCATCTCGATGAGGCGGGAAACGGTGCGGTCGAATTCGAACGCTTCGGTTGTACCGGCACGGCCGGCGTAAAGTTTGTCCGCCGTCGTTTCGGCACTCACCACCACGCGCTTCTTCGTATCGTACAGCGTGTCCACCAGCAGGATGAAACGTTTCGCGGGATTGCGGCGCGTCTGGTCGAGCACCGGCACGTGATCGATGAAGATCGTGTCGAAGCGCCCGGCAATCGCCAGATAATCGCGTGCACCAAGCGGTGCGTCGCACAGGTCCGCGAAGGAGAAGCGCGCGCAGGAGCCGACCGCAAGGGGAACCGTCACATGTCGGCCCTTGAGCGGAATCTCCAGAGAAGAGGCGAAATGGCCGCGGGTGACGGCATGCCAGGCTTCGTCCATCCTGCGGTCGGCGTCCTCGTCCAGCGGGGACATGTAGACCGGCAGCCGGTTGAGTTTTTCCAGCCGGTAGTCGGTGTCGGAATCCAGGGTCACCACATCGGCATGGCGTTCCAGGATCGCAATGAAGGGCAGGAAAAGCTGGCGGTTGAGGCCGTCGCGGTAGAGATCGCGGGGCGCCACATTGGAGGTGGCCACCAGCACCACACCATTGGCGAACAGCGCGGAAAACAGCCGCGAGAGGATCATGGCGTCGGCAATATCGGTGACCGTGAATTCGTCGAAACACAGCACCCATGATTCTTCGGCCAGAGCCTTGGCGACCGGCGGGATCGGATCGTCTTCCTTGACTGTGCCTTCCTTGCGGGCCTGCCGGTGCTTCTGGATGCGGTCCTGCACGTCGGTCATGAAGTCGTTGAAATGGACACGTCGCTTGCGCCTGACCGGCACGAGTTCGAAGAAGAGGTCCATCAGCATGGTCTTACCGCGGCCGACGCCGCCATAGACATAGAGACCCTTCACGACGGCAGGGGTGCGGGGTCGCTTTGCAAACAACCAGCCCAGGGCGCTGGATTTCTGAGCCAGCCGCTTGTCGGCGATCTCATCGATGAGGCGGTCGAACCGCCCCACGATACGTTCCTGTATGGGATCGCGCGTAATAGCACCGGTCTCGACCAGATGATCGTAGCGCTGCCTGACGGTTACGTGGGTCTGGAGGCCGTCACGCACATGCATGATGTTCTGGTCACCGGATAGGGATAGGAGATGCCTATCCCCGGTCTTATCTGGAAAGCGAGATCGGCTGGCCGTTCGAGGTCTGGCCGTCGAATTTGGTCGGGCTCGAAGAATAGAGCCTGGCCAGCGTGCCGCCGTCCTGATCGTAAAGGGTCAGCTGCTTGCCTGCGACGTTCCACGACTTGACGTTGTCGATCGGCGGCGGGCAGCGCAGCGGACCGGCGCGGTAGCCCTGGCCGAACTTGGTCTGTGGCGTCGCCACCTTGCAGCCCTGGCCGGCGACCGAAGCGCTCCACACGCCGGCAATGGCCGAAGCGGTGAGATCGGGTGCGTTGGCTGGCGGGGTGGTGCCGCCGCCGGGCGGCAGCGAGGCGACCTGGCTATTGCCCGGCGCCGTCGGGAATTTGGAGGCGTCGGTCGGAGCCGGAGTGGCCGGGGGAGGCAGCTGGCTGGAAGAAACGGTGCCGGAAGGCTGCGGTTCGAGCGGAGCGGGCTGGGGCTCCTCCGAGCCAAAGCGCGTGCTGGTACAGCCGCTGGCAACAAGTGCGGCAAGCGATACGGCAACAAGACCGGATCTCGACAGGATCATGGCAACCTCCGCGGCCCGAAACGGGCGCCGTCCAAAGAAAATGCGCCTTCAACCAAAACGGCGAAGGCGGCAGAATTTCAACCCGATATGGTTAAAATAGGGTTTGTGTCGACGTCTGTTGCATTTTTATCGCAACCGGAAGCAGTGACGAAACCACGGATTGCAGCGCTTCCAACCCCTCACCCGCCCGCCATTTCTGGGAACCCGGCATTCGAAGCAGCGTTTGACCAAGGTCGGTTCATCGATTGCAAGGGTAACGAAATGATCAAATGGATTCTCATCCTGCTCATTGTCGCCGCTGCGGCGAGCTTGCTCGGCATGCCGGCATTGGCTGGTGCCGCGGCGACAGGCGCGCGCATCCTGATCGCCATCGTGCTGGTCCTGTTCCTGCTCATCCTTCTCGGCGTCTTTGCCGTCACTTGACGCAGCCGTTCCGCAGGCGGACTGGTAATTTCCGGCTGTTTCCGCCATATAGCGCCGAACAGACGTGTAATTCAGGACCACTATGGCTGGCGCGGCTCCCTTCGCCAAGATGAACGGCATCGGCAACGAGATCATCGTTGCCGACATGCGTGGTCGCGCCGATCGCGTGACGGCTGCAGCGGCGCTTGCCCTGAATGCCGACCCCGCGACGCGTTTCGACCAGATCATGGCGATCTACGATGCCAAGACTCCCGGCACGGCCTATTTCGTCGAAATCCTGAATTCGGATGGATCGTTGGCGCAGGCCTGCGGCAACGGCATGCGCTGTGTGGTGCAGGCGCTGGCTGCCGAAACCGGCGAGACGATGTTCACCTTCGAGACCGTCGCAGGCATACTCAACGCCAAGCAACATGCCGACGGGCTGATCTCGGTCGACATGGGCAAGCCGCGTTTCGGCTGGCAGGACATTCCGCTGGCGGAGGAATTTCGCGATACCCGCATGATCGAACTGCAGATCGGGCCGATCGATGCGCCGGTGCTGCATTCGCCCTCGGCCGTTTCGATGGGCAATCCGCATGCGATCTTCTGGGTCGATAACGACGTCTGGAGCTACGAACTCGAGCGTTTCGGCCCGATGCTGGAAAACCATCCGATGTTCCCGGAGCGTGCCAACATCAGCATTGCCCAGGTGACGTCTCCCGACAGCATGATCATTCGCACCTGGGAGCGCGGCGCGGGTCTGACCAAGGCCTGCGGCTCCGCCGCCTGCGCCGCGGCGGTTGCCGGGGCGCGCACCAAGCGCACCGGGCGCAGCATCAATCTCACCGCGCCGGGCGGCCAACTGCATGTCGAATGGCGCGACGATGACAATGTCGTCCTGACTGGGCCGGCCGAATGGGAATTCTCCGGTACTTTCGATCCGGCCAACGGCGCCTGGACGCGCGACACCGAGAGCGCCGCCTGATGCCTGCAACACCCGCCAAGGGGATCGAGGTCGTCACCTTCGGTTGCCGGCTCAATACCTATGAATCCGAAGTGATGCGCCGCGAAGCGGAGAGCGCCGGCCTTGGCGCCCTGAAGGGTGGCGCCATCATCTTCAACACATGCGCCGTCACCGGCGAAGCGGTGCGCCAGGCCAAGCAGTCGATTCGCAAAGCACGGCGCGAGAACCCTGAGGCCCGCATCATCGTTACCGGCTGCGCCGCCCAGACCAAGCCGCAGGATTTTTCGGCCATGGGCGAGGTCGATCTCGTGCTCGGCAACGAGGAGAAGCTCAAGGCGCATAACTACCGCGCCTTGCCGGACTTCGGCGTCAATGATTTCGAAAAGGCCCGCGTCAACGACATCATGTCGGTGAAGGAAACGGCCTCGCATATGGTCGATGCCATCGAGGGTCGCGCGCGCGCCTTCGTGCAGGTGCAGAATGGCTGCGATCACCGCTGCACCTTCTGCATCATCCCTTACGGACGCGGCAATTCGCGCTCGGTGCCGATGGGTGCCGTGGTGGAACAGATCAAGCGGCTGGCCGGCAACGGTTACGCTGAAATCGTGCTTTCCGGCGTCGACATGACCAGCTACGGCGCTGATCTGCCGGGCGCGCCGAGGTTGGGCAAGCTCGTGAAAACCATCCTGCGCCAGGTGCCGGAAGTGAAGCGGCTGCGCCTGTCGTCCATCGATTCCATCGAAGCGGACGACGATCTTCTGGAGGCTATCGCCACAGAAAGCCGGCTGATGCCGCACCTGCACCTGTCGTTGCAATCGGGCGACGACATGATCCTCAAGCGCATGAAGCGGCGCCACCTGCGCGACCAGTCGATCCAGTTCTGCGAGGATGTGCGAAAGCTGCGGCCAGGGATCGTCTTCGGCGCCGACATCATCGCCGGCTTCCCGACCGAAACGGACGAGATGTTCGAGAATTCGATCGCGATCGTCGAGGAATGCGGCCTGACCCATCTGCACGTCTTTCCGTTCAGCCCGCGCGAAGGCACGCCAGCGGCGCGGATGCCGCAGGTGCGGCGCGAGGTGGTGAAGGGCCGTGCGGCCCGGCTGCGTGCAGTGGGTGATGCGGCTTACGCCAGGCACCTGGCATCCCTGGGTGGTACCACGCAGTCGATCCTCATCGAGCGCGAAGGTCTCGGCCGCACCGAGGGCTTTACGTTGGCGGCGATTGCGGCCGGTCAGCCCGGCGAAATCATCGAGGCGGTGGTGACTGGCCATGACGGCGCCCGGCTCGACGCCGCGCCGTTGACTGCACGCGCAGCCTGAAACGAGCGGAACGCATGGCATTCGGGTTCATCAAGAAAGTCTTTTCCTTCGGCAGGAAGGAAGTGGTGGAGGAAAAGGTCGACGAGACCGCCCCGCTCCCGCCGCTCAATCTGGATGCGCTGGAAGCACTCAAGCCCGCCGCCGAACAGGAAGTCCCCGATTTCCTGAAACGCGAAGAGCAAGCCGAAGCCATACCGGCTCCGGAACCGGTCGCGCCTGAGCCAGAAAAAATCGAACCAGCGGCGTCTGAAGCCAAGGCGCCTGACGAAGAACCGATCGAGACTGCCGCCGAGCAGGAAGCCCCTGATTTCCTGAAGCGTGAAGAGCATGCTGAAGCCGTACCGGCTCCGGCACCGGTCACGCCCGAGCCTGAAGAGATCGAACCAGCGACGCCTGCAGCCAAGGCGCCTGTCGAAGAATCGATCGAGACTGCTGCTGAACCGCCGGCAGTTGTCGAGGCCGCGCCTGAGCCGGTCGAGGAAGAAGCGCCGACGGAATCCACGGCAGAACCTGAGCAGGAATCGGAGCTACCCGAGCCGGCAACGGAAGAGCCCGAAGAGGTTCCCGCCGCTCAAACCGAAGTTGAGCAGGCGGAGGCAGTAGCCGAGTCCGCTGCGCCTGTTGTGGAACCGGAACCTGTCGCCGAAATCGAGGCAAAGCCCGAACCGGAAGCGGATACCGCAGTCGAGCCAATTTCCGCAGCGCCGGAAAGCGAGCCGGAGGTCGAACGGGCCGAGCCGGAAAAGCAGCCCGAGACACAACAAGCTGAGGAAGAACCTGCGACGGCGGTCGAGCCTGAGAGTGTCGTCGAGGAGGTGCCGCAGGCGGAAACCGAGGCGGCGGTAGAAACGGCTGAGATCGAGCCGGCATCCGAAGCAGTTGCGCCCGAAGCGGTGGAAACACCCAAGGTCGAAGCGCCCGAGCCGCCGGTCTCCGTTGCGGAGCAGGCCGCAGCCCGTTCAACCGCCGGCAAGGTTACCGTCAGCAAGAAGGTCGAGCAGAAGGCTGAGCCCGCGAAGGCCCCGGAACCGGTGGCGAAGCGCTCGTGGTTCCAGCGCATGCGCGAGGGGCTGGCCCGTTCTTCGCGTGAGTTGAGCGGCAATATTGCCGGCGTCTTCACCAAGCGAAAGCTGGATGAGGAGACGCTGCAGGATCTGGAAGACGTGCTGATCCGCGCCGACCTTGGTGTAGAAACAGCGCTGCGGGTCACCGACTCGCTGGCCTCCAGCCGCTACGGTAAGGACGTTTCCGACACGGAAGTGCGCGCGGTGATGGCCGCCGAGGTGGAAAAGGTGCTGGGGCCGGTGGCAAAGCCCCTGGAACTCGACCTGTCGCACAAGCCGCATGTCATCCTCGTGGTCGGCGTTAACGGTACCGGCAAGACCACCACCATCGGCAAGCTGGCCGCCAAGCTCACCGATGGCGGACTTTCGGTGATGCTGGCCGCCGGCGATACCTTCCGTGCCGCGGCAATCGAACAGCTCAAGATCTGGGGGGAACGCACCAAATCGCCCGTCATTGCCACCAAGCTCGGCGCCGATGCGGCCGGCCTCGCTTACGATGCATTCGAGAAGGCCAAGGAGGCCGGTTCCGACGTCCTGATCATCGACACGGCCGGCCGCCTGCAGAACAAGGCCGAATTGATGGCGGAGCTGGAAAAGATCGTGCGCGTTCTGGGCAAGCTCGATCCGGAAGCGCCGCACACGGTGCTGCAGACGGTGGACGCGACCACAGGCCAGAACGCGCTCAACCAGGTCGAGATCTTCCGCAACATCGCCGGCGTCAACGGGCTGGTGATGACGAAGCTGGACGGCACGGCGCGCGGCGGTATTCTGGTCGCAATTGCCGCTAAACATAAACTGCCGGTCTACTTTATCGGTGTCGGCGAGCAGGTCGACGACCTTGAACCTTTTTCCGCCAGCGATTTCGCCAAAGCGATCGCCGGCGTTGGATAGATGATGAACGAACCCATTCTCGAACAAGACCCATCCGACCCGCGCAAGAAGGCCTTGAATCCCGGCCTGAAGTTTCTCCTGGAACTCGGCCCCGGTCTCGTTTTCTTTTTTGTGACGTTGCGCGGCGAGTGGCTGGCGCAGAAGTTCCCGGTGCTGGCAGAGCTCGGCGAGCCGATCCTGATCGCTACCGCCTTCTTCATGGCAGCGACCGCGATTTCGCTGACCGTTTCCTGGCTTTTGACACGCAGCTTGCCGATCATGCCGCTGGTATCGGCGGTCGTTGTTTTCGTGTTCGGTGCGCTGGCGATCTGGCTGCAGGACAAGACCTTCGCCTTCATGAAGCCGACCATCATCAATTCGCTGTTCGGGGCCGTCCTGCTGGGCGGGCTGTTGTTCGGCAAGTCGCTGCTCGCCTATGTCTTCGATACCGCTTTCAAGCTTGATGCCGAGGGGTGGCGCAAGCTCACTTTCCGATGGGGGCTGTTCTTCTTCTTCCTGGCCGTGGTCAACGAAGTGGTGTGGCGCAACTTCTCCGAGAACACCTGGCTCTATTTCAAGGTGTGGGGCATCATGCCGATCACGCTGGTTTTCACCTTCAGCCAGATGCCGTTGATCATGCGGCATTCTGTTGAAGAACAACCCGAAAAATAGCCCTTCAATCGATTAATTCGGCATTAACCGGCCATGCGCGAGGCGCAATGCTGCATTGCAGCATCTTGTTTTGCAATGCACACGAACTATGTCATGGTGGAATTGAAAAGGGAGGACTAACCGCCGCGTAACAGTGGCCACCAGCGAAGGAATTTCGCCATGATCCTCGACCTCGTTTCCCGTGCCCGTGACAGCATGGCCAAGCGCAAGCGCTACAACCAGCTCGTCAACGAAATCCAGGGCCTCACCGACCGCGACCTTGCCGACTTCAACGGCAATCGCGCCGAGATGCTCTACAACGTCCGCAGGCAGATCTACGGCTAAGCCCGTTCATCCCCGGTCTGGCTGAGAAAGTTCTCGACCGACCACCAGCGGAAATGTCTGGAACCCGAAAGCCGGCCGGCTTTCGGGTTCTTTGCATATCAGGACAAGTGTCGTGCGGCGGCCGGGTCGGTCTGCGCCCGCTTGAGCCAATAGCCGAAGATCGCAGCGGTAACGAAGGCGATGACCCCATAGATTGCTGCCGGCACGGCCATCGTCGCATTGTTAAGTAGAAGCGGGCTGAGCGCGATGGCGATCGCCAGCGTACCGTTGTGGATGCCGATCTCCATGCCGATGGCGGTCGCTTGCCGCCGGTCGATGCCGGTGGCGCGCGGCACGCAATAGCCGACCGCCAGGCTGACAAGGTTGAAGGCGAGCGCGGCCAGACCGACCACCGGACCCCAGGTAACGGCTGTTTCCCACTCCTGGACAAGCGCCACCAGAACCACCGCGAACAGGAACAGCATCGACAGGATCTTCACCGGCTGCGCCATGCGTGCGGCGAATTCCGGGAAGCGGCTGCGCAGCCACATGCCGATCAGGACCGGTCCGAGCACGATGACGAACACCTGGACGACCTTCGCGAACTGCAGCGGGATGGCCTGGTCGCCCGTCATGAAATGCGCGAGCGACCAGTTGACGATCAAGGGCAGCGTGGCGATCGACAGCGCCGAGTTGATCGCCGTCAGCGTGATGTTGAGTGCCACGTCGCCGCCGGCGAGATGGCTGTAGAGATTGGCCGATGTACCGCCGGGGCTGGCCGCCAGCAGCATCATGCCGACAGCCAAGGCGGGTTCCAGCTTGAACAGATAAACGAGAGCAAGGCAGGCCAGCGGAAGGATCAGCGTCTGGCAGAGCAGGGCTACGATCACAGCCTTTGGTTTCTGGAGAACGTTGCGGAAATCCTGGAGCGTCAGCGACAGGCCGAGGCCCAGCATGATGACGCCGAGCGCAAGCGGCAGAAAGATCGTCAGCGCGGAACTATCCTGCATCGAAGTCCCCTCCCCTTTTAAGCTGCGCGCGCCGTTGTGGCGCCCTCCCTTGCAGCCATTGCGGGAAAGGTAATCGAAAAGCTGGTCGCGGCCTATCAGGCAGGCAGCCAAGCAGGCTTACCATGCGTCAAGTTGGTGGATGGGCAGATGCGGGTGTAAAGCGCCTTCGCGCCGAGGCTTAGTCGGCCGCCAGCGCCTTTTCGATTTCGGGCAGAAGCAGTGCCTTGGCGGTCTGAGGGGTCAGCGGCCCGACATATTTGAAGGCGACCTTGCCATCCTTGTCGATCAGGAAGGTTTCAGGCACGCCATAGACACCCCAGTTGATCGCGGCGCGGCCGTTTTCATCGACGCCGATGACATTGAATGGATTGCCGAGTTCGCCGAAGAAGCGGCGGGCATTTTCCGGCTTGTCCTTGTAATTCAGTGCTGCCATCACGAAGCGCTTGTCCTGGGCGAGGCCCATCAGCACCGGATGCTCCTCGCGGCATGGCACACACCATGAGGCGAACACGTTGAGCAGCGTGACCTGGCCTTCGAACTCGGACGAATCCAGGCCTGGCAAGCTGCTTCCCTCCAGTGGCGGCAGGTTCGTCTCCGGCGCGTCCTGACCGATGAGCGCCGAAGGGATGGCGGAGATATCCCGCCCGGACAGCAACTGGGACAGGAACAGGCCAGCGAGTCCGAGGAAGATCGCCAGCGGCAACAGCAGAATCGGTTTGAAACGACGGCGCGCGGGCGCCTCTGTCTGGTCGCTCACAACAGCACCGCTTTCATGATCTGCCCGTCTTGTCCGAACGGCGGCGAACGCCGGCTGCTTCCAGTTCAGCGAGTTCCCGATTGCGGGCCCGCTGGTCGAGCAGGATCCAGCCGATCAGTCCGGCCAAAGCAATGACGGTGATGCCGTAGGCGGCGGTTACATAAAGAGCGTGTGCACTCATACGAGGCCTCGTGCGCAACGGCTGGCGCGCCAGCTTTCTTTGCCTTTGGCAATCATGCCTACCCTTAGCCCCCGCTCCCGGACAGCGCAATCTGCCGCCGCGCCGCACCCTGAAGGGTCGTCAATCGCCGCTGTGGCGCAATGCCAGGGCGGCCGCGACCGGTCCAACCACCGCCAGAAACAACGTCAGCGCGGCGAGAATGAGGAAAGGCTGAAAAAAAGGATCGGGGTCGTTGATGGCGCCGTAGCTGGCCGAGACGCCAAAGATCAGCACCGGAATGGTGATCGGCAGAACCAGTACCGAAATCAGCAGGCCGCCGCGCGGCAGTGCCACTGCCACCGCCGCCCCAGCCGCGCCAATGAAGGTGATGGCAGGGGTGCCGACCAGCAGGGTCAATGCGGTGGCGCCGATGCCGGTCGGGTTTATGTTCATGAACAGGCCGAGCAGGGGCGAGGCCACGACCAGCGGCAGCACGCTGACTGTCCAGTGCGCCAGGCATTTGACGAAGACGGTGAAGGCCAGCATGTGGCGATCGCGGTTGAGCACGAGCAGGTCGAGCGAGCCGTCCTCGCGTTCGGCCTGGAACAAGCGATCAAGGCCAAGCAAGGAGGCGAGCAGAGCGCCGATCCAAAGGATGGCCGGACCGATGCGGGCGAGCAGGTTGAGGTCTGGGCCGACGCCGAAGGGAATGGTGGCGATGACGGCGAGAAAGAAGATGACACCGGTCAGCGCACCGCCGCCGGCGCGGATGCCCAATCTGAGGTCGCGGAGATAGAGGGCGAGCATCAGGATTGCCTCCCCATCTCCAAGGTCTTTGCCCTTTCAAGTCCCAGAGGCAGGTGGGTCGCGGCCATGACGATACCGCCGGCCGCACAATGCGTGCCCATCAGGCCGGTGAACCGTTGTTCCGATGCCTTGTCCAGACCCGCGGTCGGTTCGTCCAGAAGCCAGAGCGGTCGATGCGAGACAAGCAGCTTGGCGATGGCGGCACGCCGGCGCTGGCCGGTGGAGAGATAACCGAAAGGCAAATGGCCGATACCGTCCAACCCGACCGCGTCGAGGGCTTCGCCGATGTCGAGCCGGCCCTTCCCGCAGAATTGCTGCCAGAAGACGAGATTCTCCGTCACCGTCAGCGCCGTTTTCATCGCGTTCTGGTGACCGAGATAGTGGCAGGCGGAAGCGATGCTTGGAAATGTCTCGTCTACCTCGGCGATCCGCACGCTGCCGCGGGCGGCTGGCAGGAAGCCGGCAACGACGCGCAGCAGTGTCGACTTGCCCGAACCGTTGGGGCCGGTGATTACAAGGCTCTCGCCGTCTTCGACGAAAAAGTCGATATCTTCGAAAACTGGCTCGCCGCCGCGCTCTCCGCTCAGATTTTCGGCGATCAGCCGCATCATTTCCCCTTCGTCGAAAGCCTGAACGGCAGCGCGTTGCGTCGCAACAAAAATGCCAATTCCGTGTCTAGAGCGTTTCCGCTCTTAGCGGAAACGCTGAAACGCTCTAACTCATTATTTTTACGCAATTCCGGACGCAAAACTGCTACGCACTTTTGCTGGAATTGCTCTAGACTATTCAACGATTTTCTCTATATGCACCCTTACCAACCCCAGCGGTCGGGGAAGGCAAACACATTTGCGCCGAACCAGCGCACGCGCCGCCTTGAACGGCTCGGGTTGCTTGGGAGCGGACAGCGGAAATGGCCGTACCCGCACCTTTGCGCGTGATGAGCATGCCCATCGGAGTCCGTTCCCTTTCAGGCTGAACAGACAAGGATGGATCGCTCGTGTCCAAATCAATCGACAGTTTCAATTGCCGCCGGACCCTGACCGCAGGTGGCGGAGAATATGTGTATTTCGACCTCACCGAAGCCGAGAAGAACGGCCTGGCCGGGGTCTCAAAGCTTCCCTATTCGATGAAGGTTCTGCTGGAGAACCTGCTTCGCAACGAAGACGGCCGCTCCGTCACCAAGGAAGCAATTCAGGCGGTTGCTGCCTGGCTGACGGACAAGGGAACCGCCGGCGTAGAGATTGCCTATCGTCCGGCGCGTGTGCTGATGCAGGATTTCACCGGAGTTCCGGCGGTGGTCGATCTGGCCGCCATGCGCGACGGCATCGCGGCTCTCGGCGGCGATCCGCAGAAGATCAATCCACTCGTGCCTGTAGACCTGGTCATCGATCACTCGGTCATCGTTGACGAGTTCGGAACGCCGATGGCGTTCGCCCGCAATGTCGAATTGGAATATGAGCGCAACGAAGAGCGCTACAAGTTCCTGAAATGGGGCCAGCAGGCGTTCCGCAACTTCCGCGTCGTGCCGCCCGGCACCGGCATCTGCCACCAGGTCAATCTCGAATATCTCGGCCAGGTCGTGTGGACCAACGATGAAGATGGCGAAACGGTCGCCTATCCGGACACTTGCGTCGGCACCGATTCACACACCACCATGATCAATGGTCTGGGCGTGCTGGGCTGGGGCGTCGGCGGCATCGAGGCCGAGGCCGCCATGCTTGGCCAGCCGGTCTCCATGCTTCTGCCCGAGGTTATCGGCTTCAAACTCACCGGCAAGCTGAAGGAAGGCGTGACCGCCACCGACCTGGTGCTCACCGTCACCCAGATGCTGCGCAAGAAGGGCGTTGTCGGCAAGTTCGTCGAGTTCTTCGGCCCCGGCCTTTCCAACATGACGCTGGCCGACCGCGCCACCATCGGCAACATGGCGCCCGAATATGGCGCGACCTGCGGCTTCTTCCCCGTCGATGGCGAGACCGTGCGGTATCTTACCATGTCCGGCCGTTCGGAAGATCGCATCGCGCTGGTCGAGGCCTATTCGAAGGCGCAAGGCATGTGGCGTCACGATGGTTCGGCCGACCCGGTCTTCACCGACATGCTCGAACTCGATCTCGGTTCCGTGGTGCCGTCGATGGCTGGCCCGAAGCGGCCTGAAGGCCGTGTCGCACTGGAAGACATCCCGGCCGGCTTCGCCAAGGCGATGGAGACCGAGTACAAGAAGGCCGCCGAAATCCACAAGCGCTACGCGGTCGAGGGTACCGATCACGATCTCGGCCATGGCGATGTCGTCATTGCCGCCATCACCTCCTGCACCAACACGTCCAACCCGTCGGTGCTGATCGGTGCCGGCCTGCTTGCCCGCAATGCCAACCGCCTGGGCCTCAAGCAGAAGCCGTGGGTGAAGACCTCGCTGGCGCCAGGTTCGCAGGTCGTCGCGGAATATCTGGAGAAGTCCGGCCTGCAGAAGGAGCTCGACCAGATCGGCTTCAACCTGGTCGGCTTCGGCTGCACCACCTGCATCGGCAACTCCGGCCCGCTGCCGGGCCCGATCTCCAAGACCATCAACGACAAGGGCCTGATCGCTGCCGCGGTCTTGTCCGGCAACCGCAACTTCGAGGGTCGCGTGTCACCGGATGTGCAGGCGAACTATCTCGCCTCGCCGCCGCTGGTGGTCGCTCATGCGCTCGCCGGCACCGTCACCAAGGACCTCACCAAGGAGCCGATCGGCGAAGACAAGAACGGCAAGCCGGTCTACCTCAAGGACATCTGGCCGACCTCGGCCGAGATCCAGGAATTCATCGAGAAGAACGTCACGCGCGAGCTGTTCGCCCGCAAATATGCCGACGTCTTCAAGGGTGACGAGAACTGGCAGAAGGTGCAGGCCCCAAGCGGCCAGACTTATGCCTGGGACGACAAGTCGACCTATGTGCAGAACCCGCCCTATTTCGCCGGCATGGGCAGCAAGCCGGGCCATATCAGCGACATCAAGGGCGCACGGGTGCTCGGTCTCTTCGGCGACAAGATCACCACCGACCACATCTCGCCGGCGGGCTCGATCAAGGCGGCTTCGCCCGCTGGCAAGTACCTCACCGACAATGGCGTCGGCGTCGCTGACTTCAACCAGTACGGCACGCGCCGCGGCAATCATGAGGTGATGATGCGCGGCACCTTCGCCAACATCCGCATCCGCAACCACATGCTGGGTGAGAATGGGCGCGAGGGCGGCTACACCATCCACTATCCGTCCAAGGAAGAGATGTCGATCTACGACGCGGCCATGGAATACCGCAAGGAAGGCGTGCCGCTGGTGATCTTCGCCGGTGTCGAATACGGCAACGGCTCGTCGCGCGACTGGGCGGCCAAGGGCACCAACCTGCTCGGCGTGCGTGCGGTGATCGCTCAGTCCTTCGAGCGTATCCATCGCTCGAACCTGGTCGGTATGGGCGTTATTCCCTTCACCTTCGAGGACGGCACGTCCTGGGCTTCGCTCAACCTGAAGGGCGACGAACTGGTCGAGATCGACGGGCTCGAGACCATCAAGCCGCGTCAGAAGATGGTCGCCAAGGTCACTTTCGCCGACGGCACCGTCAAGAACGTTCCTATCCTGTGCCGCATCGATACGCTCGATGAGCTCGACTACTACAAGAATGGCGGCATCCTGCAGTATGTCTTGAGGGATCTTGCTGCCTGATAGTGGTTGAAAGACCCAAGAATAGGCCGCCGGAACGAAAGTTCCGGCGGTTTTGTTTTGAGGAAAAGACTGTTTTGTTAAGCTGAGAATTTCACCGCAACGTGACTTCCCGTTGACCGCGGCTTCTGGCAGATATTTTAACAAACACGAACGAGCCGGCTTAGCCGGCGGGACCAAAAGTATGCCCTCTCGGAAATCACTGCTGCTGGCTGCTGCCGGGCTGGCGGTTTCGACGCTTGCAACCGCAGCCCAGGCGGCTGAGACGGCGCGACCGCTGGGGGTCGTCGAACTGTTCACCAGCCAGGGCAACAAATCCTGCCCGCCTGCCGATCGCTACCTGGCGGAGATCGCTGCCAAGGGCGATGTGATCGCGCTCGCCTATCATGTCGACTATTGGGACTATCTGGGCTGGCAGGACTCGCTTGCGCGCAAGGAAAACACCGAGCGCCAATACGGCTATATGCGTGCCTTCAAGGGCCGCTCGGTTTATACGCCGCAGGCTGTCATCAATGGCCGTGCCGACGTCAACGGGGCCAGCCGCGAGGCCATCAGCGGCGCGCTGACTCGGCTGAACAAGACCGGCGAAGGCATGCGCATCGACATCACGGTGACCGATACTGGTGATGGGGTCTCGATCGAAGCCGGCAATGTTCCGAGCGGTTCTGCAGGCATTCCGGTAAAGGCGCATGTCGTCATCGTCTATTTCAACCCACCGCAGGTGGTGAATGTGGGTAACGGTGAAAACAATGGCCGCAAGATGACCTATTGGAACGCCGTTTCCAACGTCCAGACTGCCGGCATGTGGTACGGCAAGGCGCAGCGATACGATCTGCCGGCCAGTGAGGTCGCCAAGGCGGCGGGCTCCGCGGTTCTGCTGCAGTCTGTTGGCCGCGATGGCGAGCTCGGCCCGATCATCGGTGCGTCTTTCATCCGCAGGCCGTCCGTCTGATCGTGTCGGCGGGTAGCTGCTGCGGCGTCACCAAGATCGCGGCGCCACCACCGCACCGTGACCGACGATCGCCACGCCACCGCCGACCTTTACCGAGGTGATATTGTCCGGCACCCCATGCGGCTCGACAACGAGCTCGCTGGGCCGTCCGGTAAAGCGCCCCTGGTTCAGCGTGAAGGCCTCTCCTGATTGCGCGCCACAGTAACGAAGACGGTAGGCGCCAATCGTTCCGGCAGCGCTTCCGGTGGCGATGTCCTCGATGATGCCGTCATTGTTCCAATGCCGTATTTCGTGTGCCTCTTCGTCGAAGAGCACGGCGAACTGGGCTCCCAAGGCTTCGAGAAGTCCGGTGATGTCAGCCTTGATCCTGGCGCGCGGCAGGACTTGCGAACGCACTGGCAGGATCAGATAGCGCAGACCTGTACTCATCACCGCCAGAGGCAATGTCGGATCGAGATCGGCACGGGTCAGATCGAAGGCGGCGGCTATGTCGTCATCCGCCGGCACCTCGCCGAGGAATTGAGCATGGCCCTGATCAAGCATGCCGAAATAACCCGAGTCGGTGCGACGCGTGACAACCGTAACGCTCTTGCCAGCGAGGTTGAACCTCCACTGCTGGTCTTCGTCACAATCCGCCGTTTCGTGCAGGGCGGCCGCCGCTCCGATGATGGGGTGGCCAGCAAAGGGCAGTTCCGCGAACAGATCGAAGACGCGTGCACGATGCGTCCGGGCGTCCGGCCCGGGCTCCAGGAAGATGGCCTCGAAGTGCCGGAGCTCGCGGGTGATTGCCAGCATCTGACTGGCGTCCAGACTGGCGCTGTCGAGGAATACAGGCAGGCTGTTGCCGGCATAGGCGCGCGGCGCGAACACGTCGACATGCAGATAGGACGGCATGGAAGCAGTACCTCGTTAGAGATCGCAGGCGAGATGGGCCGTGAAGCGGGCGATCGCCTCTTCGTTGCGCCGATAGAAGGTCCAGCCCTTCTTGCGTGTGGCAATCAGCAGGTCGCATTCGGTCAGAAGGGTCAGATGGCGCGAGGCGGTTGCGGCCGCGATGCCGAGTTTGTCGCGCAGAAAGTCGCCGCAGACGCCGTCGGCCACGAGGTCGCCGTCCTCCTGCGGGGGGAAGTTCGCAACGGGATCCTTGAGATAGTTCAGCGCAGCCAGCCGCACAGGACTTGCAAGCGCTTTCAAAGTGGCCAAACGGCGCTTCGGGTCAATATATGTTTCGCTATTTCGCATAAATACGAAATAATATGAAGGACTGCCGTGGTCAAGACGGTGCGAGAGTGTCGATGCTGGAAGCACACAAAGGTTTAAATCGGCTTGGTTGACCCGCAGGCAGCCAGCCAAACGCGTGGTCCGAAAACATAAAAACCGACGTCAGCTCAGGTCCGACGTCGGTCTAAAATGCTCAGATTGTCGCCGAGGTTGGTTCGATCCGACTCAGACCCGTGGGCGGGGGGCTTGGGGTTTACGAGTCAGTGCCGGACCGAACCGTCTCAGGCAACACCCGCAAGTTCGTCGGATATTGGGGCGACAACGCGGATAAAAGACGGCGAGAATGTGGCAGCGAATCACCAATTCCAACACATCGTTCGCAAACGTGAGTAGACGCGCGCTCCATTGGTGACGGCTGCTGACGCCACGACAGATTCGCAAGCGCCCTTGCAATTGCGATCCGAAAGCGCGACCCTGTTGCCAGCAAACGATTCAGCCTGAGGACAAAGGCATGATGGACCGTGGTGGCGGGACGGAGGATGGGGACGCATCCGCAATACTGATCCCGCTACATGAGGCGCGACGCGAGCGTCTCGATTTGCCCGTTGCCTTTGAGCGGCGGGAACTCGATCTCATTCTTCGCCTCTATGGACGCATGGTTGCCGCCAACGAATGGCGCGACTATGCCATCGATCACCTTACCGACCGCGCCGTGTTTTCTGTCTATCGCCGCGCTTCCGAAGTGCCGCTGTTCCAGATCGTCAAGGACCCGAAACTGGCGCGGCGGCAAGGCGCATTCGCCGTCATCGCCGCTGGCGGTCGCATCTTGAAGCGCGGCCATGAGCTTGCCCGCGTGCTCGGGATCTTCGACACCAGGCTGAAACTGGTGAAGGCTTAAAAGGCCATAGTTTTCAATTTGTTGATGGCATCTAGCCTTGCCGGAATTTCCGTTCGGGCCAAGAGACCGGATCGGGCGGAAGCGATGCGCCGCCGTTCAGTTCGAGCTGCATGAACACCGTGTCCAACCAGCGTTCATGCTTATAGCCTGAGCCGACAAGGCGGCCCGAATGGCTGAAGCCAAGCTTCTCGTGCAGTTTCACCGAGGCGCTTTCAGGGTGGCCGTCGCCGATCACCGCGACGATCTGCCGGAAGCCTAGCGCCCGCGTTGCCTCGATCAGGCGTTCCATCAATTGCCGGCCGACGCCCTGGCCTTTCGCTTCAGGCGCGACATAGACCGAATCCTCGACGATGAAACGGTAGGCCTGGCGTGGCCGAAAAGCGCCTGCATAGGCGTAGCCGAGAATGGCTCCGTCCGAATCAATGGCGACCAGATAGGGAAAACCGCCGGCCTGCAATGATTCGTAGCGCGCGCCCATCTCATCCCGGCTCGGCGGTTCGAGTTCGTAGGAGGCCGTGCCGTGGGTAACGGCGTCCGCATAGATTTCGGTTATCCGGTCGAGGTCGGTGGGTTCCGCATTGCGAATCGTAAGATTGCTCATTTTTTATGCACTCATGTTTGCTGCCTTTAATAACAGCAAAGCTGGACGCAAAAGAAAAGGGGCGGCCGTTGGGCCGCCCCTTCGATTTCGCTGGTCCAGGATACTGTCTAGCGACGGTCGCCCATGAACTGCAGCAGGAACATGAACATGTTGATGAAGTCGAGATAGAGCGACAACGCGCCCATGATGGCCTTGCGGCCGGCAACGATCGTGTCGTCGTTCTCGTAATACATCTCCTTGATCTTCTGGGTGTCGTAGGCGGTGAGGCCGGCGAACACCAGAACGCCGATCGCCGAGACGGCGAAGGACAGCGCGGACGACTGCAGGAAGATGTTGATGACCGAGGCGATGATCAGACCGAATACGCCCATGATCAGGAACGAGCCCATCGCCGTGAGGTCACGCTTGGTGGTGTAGCCATAGAGCGACAGCGCGCCGAAGGCGGCCGCGGTGGCAAAGAAAGTCTGCGAGATCGATGCCGTCGTGTAGACGAGGAAGATCGACGACAGCGACAGGCCAACCAGGCCGGCGTAGACCCAGAAGGTGGTCTGCGCGGCGGAAACGCTCATCGACTGCACGCGGAACGACAGGAAGAACACCGCGGCAAGCGGGGCAAGCATGACGACCCAGCGCAGCGGCGAGGCGAAGATGGCGTAACCGAACGACGTCAGCATATCGCCGTTCGGCAGCGTGGCGACGGCCGAAGCAGGGTCGGTCGTGGTGGCCAGCATGACGGTACCGACAGCGGCAAGACCTGTGATCAGCAGGCCAAGGCCCATAAGGTTGTAGACCTTGAGCATATAAGCGCGCAGGCCTTCGTCGATGCCGGCGTCGGCACGGCTTCCAACCGGCACGCTACGCGTTTGATAGTTGCGGAAGTCGGACATGGGATTCCTCTGTTGCTCTGCCCCGTCGGGTGTCAGGTTCCTCCAACGAAACCCAGGCGCCGCTGGCGGGGCTCCAGCATGCCTGCCCGAAATATGAGGGTTATTGTCGACAAGAACAAGACCGTAACGGCCTGCAACGCTTTGTGAATGGCCAAAAGGCCTTCGTTTTTAGCTAAAACAGGCCTTTTCTTACCGAGAATTAATCCAATCTTCGGCAGGGCGCTCCGCCACTAGAGCGTTTCCGTTTTTCTCGGAAACGCGAAAACGCTCCAAGCTCTTTGTTTTTACGCAATCCCGGACGGAAAACCGCTACGCACTTTTCCTGGAATTGCTCTAAAGGCTGCGCAGCACCGGCGCTGCCTTTTGTCCGAGGATTCGCCAAGTGCCGACGAGACCGATGCCGACGGTGACGATCAGGGAAAGCAAGATCGTACCGATGGCCACTTCGGGCAGGAACATCCAAGGCAGCGTCATGACATTCGAGATCACGAACCATGCCGCCATGCCGCCGGCAAAAAGGGCGAAGATGGCGGTCGCAAGACCGATCAGCATGTATTCCAGCGAAAAGGCGGCGATCAGCGTGCGCCGCGTGGCGCCCAGCGTCTTCAGCACCACGGCGTCGTGTACACGAGCCCGGTTGCCGGCGGCCAGCGCCCCCGCCAGCACCAGCACCGAGGCGACCAGCGCCACGCCGGCGGCCGCACGGATAGCCGTGCCGATCTGGCCGACGAGCTGGTTGACGACGTCGAGCGCGTCCTTGACCCGAACGGTGGTCACCGTCGGATAGGCGCGCGTCACCGCATTGAGCAGGCGGGCATCATCCGCAACGGTCGCCGATTTGTCCGACAGCGTGGCCAGCCAGGAATGAGGCGCGCCGGCGAAGGTGTTGGGCGAGAACACCATGACGAAATTGATGCCCATGCTTTCCCATTGCACGCGGCGGAAGCTGGCGATCCTGGCCGTGATGTTGCGGCCGAGCACGTTGACCGTCACGGTGTCATCGAGTTTCAGGCCAAGCGCCTTTGCCTCGTCGGCGGAGAAGGAAACCAACGGTTCGTCCTGATAGTCGGCCGGCCACCATGTGCCTTCAATCAGCGTGGCGTTTTCGGGTTTGACGGCGGCATAGGTGACGCCGCGGTCGCCTCTCAGAACCCAGGCGCCTTCCGGCTGTACCTTGACCTTGTCCACGGGAACGCCATTCAGGGCCATGAGCCGGCCGCGCAGCATCGGCACCTTGGCCAGCGCGCCTGCCGGGGCCTCCTTGCCGACCAGGGCGGCGAAGGCATCGACGTCGGCCGCCTGGATATCGACGAAGAAGAAATTGGGCGCGCGTTCGGGCAGGCTGCCACCGATCTGGCGCCGGAGGTTGCCGTCGATCAGTGCCAGCGTGACCAGCAGTGTCAGCCCCAGCCCCAATGACAGCACGACCGAAGGCGTGAGCGCACCTGGCCTATGGATGTTGCCGATGGCGAGCCGCAAGGCCGTGGAACGCACCCGCGGGCTTCTCCTTGCGAGGAGTTGGACGAGCGCGCTGACGACCCGCAGCACGAGGAACGACAACACCGTCGCGCCGACGAAGATCGCTGCTATGCGACGATCGTTCGCCATGAACACCGCGAGTGCTGCCAGTGCGACTGCAATGACAGATGCAGTTGCCACATAAGGCAAACGTGGCAATCCGGTACTTTCGAGGCCCATTTCGCGAAAGAGGGCAGTGGCTGGCACGTTGCGGGCACGCCCGAGCGGAAGGAGCGCGAAGACAAGCGTCACCATTACGCCGAAAAGCGCCGCAAGCGCCAGTGAAGCGGGATAGAAGCCGCCTTCCGCCGGTATCGGAATGACCGATTGCAATGCCGCGCTCGCCGCGAAGGGCATCGCCGCGCCGAGCACGAGACCGACTGTGATGCCGAGCCCTGAGATTATCAGAATCTGCACCAGGTAGACGGTGAAAACGAAACCGCCGGAAGCGCCGAGGCTCTTGAAGGTGGCGATCACCGAACGCTTGCCGTCCAGATAGGCACGCACGGCATTGGCGACGCCGACGCCGCCGACCACCAGCGCCGTCAGCCCAACCAGCGTCAGGAACTGCGAAAAGCGTTCAATATTCGATGCCAGGGCAGGTGCTGCGTTGGTGCGATTGCGGATGGACCAGCCCGCTTCCGGGAATTTCTCCGTTGCCTGCCGGCGGATGGTTTCGATATCGGCCTCGCTGGCATTCTGAGGCAAGCGCACCTTGTAGGCGTTCTCCACCAGACTGCCGGGCTGAACGAGCCCGGAAGCGGCGAGCCCTTCTCGCGAGATGAGCAGGCGGGGTGCGAAACCGAAGCCGTCCGATACCGCGTCCGGTTCACTGGTCAGCCTGGCGCGCAGCTCGAACGTCGTATTGCCGAGCTTGATGGAGTCGCCGAGCTGCAGATGCAGACGTTCGAACAACAGGTCAGGTGCCGCCGCTCCGAAAACACCGGCCACTTTCCCAAACAACTCTCCGCGCGCAAGACTGGGCTCGGTCTGCAATTCACCGTAGAGCGGATAGGCGCCGTCAACCGCCTTGGCCTCGACCAGCGCCTGGTCGGAGCCGTCCGGCAGGCGCGCCATCGAACGCATGCCGGAGCTTTCCGAGACCGCGCCCAACCCATTGAGGAAAGTGCGTTCTTCCGAGTTTGCCTCTCGCTGGTTGAGCTGGAAGCGGATGTCACCACCAAGCAATGTCTGGCCCTGCGCGGCGACGCCATCCGAAATCGAGCGCGCTACCGAATTGACGCCGCCGATCGCTGCCACACCAAGTGCGATGCAGGCGAGGAAGATAAGAAAACCTGAAAGGCCGCCACGCATCTCGCGCAATGAAAAACGAATCGCCAGAGCCAGGGTTCTGACTGGTGAAGCCGGTTGGGCGGTACCGCTATCCGTCATTCGCCGGTCCTTCAGGCCGGGATCTTCACTGGAGCGGCATCGGCTTCGATGCGGCCGGAGCGCATTGCCACCTGCCGCGTGCAACGAGCCGCCAGGGAAGGATCATGGGTGACCAGAACCAGCGTCATGGCGCGCTCGGTCGCTTTTGCGAAAAGCAGATCGGCTACCTGCTTGCCGGTGGCCTGGTCGAGATTGCCGGTGGGCTCGTCGGCAATCAGGATGCGCGGCGAGGGGGCGAGTGCCCTCGCGATCGCCACGCGTTGCTGCTCGCCCCCCGAAAGCTCGCCCGGATAATGGGTGATGCGATCGGCAAGGCCAACGGCCGCCAGTTCACGAGCGGCAACGCCGAACGGATCGGCGGCGCCAGCCAGTTCGAGCGGCACGGCAACGTTTTCAAGCGCTGTCATGTTGGGAATGAGATGAAACGACTGGAAGACGATGCCGACATTGCGGCCACGGAAGGCCGCGATCTGGTCCTCGTTCTTGCCGTTCAGCAATTCGCCCGCGATGCGCACCGTTCCCGCATCCACACGTTCCAGCCCGGCCAACACCATCAGGAGAGTAGACTTGCCCGAACCGGACGGCCCGACGATGCCTGTGGCTTCGCCAGGGGCGACATCGAGGCTGATTCCCTTGAGCACATGCACCGACGAAGCGCCCTCGCCCAGCGTCAACGACACGTCCCTCAGCTGGATGGCGGCATCAGTCACGAAATTGTCCTATATGGGAGGAATGTGGGCAGGACTGCCCCGGTGATATGGGTTCTGTCGCATGGCTTTCAAACATCTGACTGCTTTTGTCGCGCTTTTCCTTGCGTTCGTGCTGACTTCACCCGTTCGGGCCGAACAAGTCCAGATCGTCGGGTTCGGCGACAGCCTTATGGCGGGCTTCGGCCTTGCCCCCGGCGAAGCCTTCACCGAGCGGCTGCAGGCGGCGTTGCGGGCCAAGGGTTATGACGTCGTCGTCGCCAATGCCGGGGTTTCAGGCGATACCTCCAGTGGTGGCCGCGCTCGGCTCGATTGGTCGGTTCCCGATGGTACCAGGCTGGTCGTCCTCGAGCTCGGCGGCAACGACATGCTGCGCGGCATCGATCCGCAAATGATCGAGGACAATCTGGACAAGATGCTGGCACGATTGAAGGAGCGGAAGATTCCTGTCCTGCTTGCCGGCATGCTGGCCGCTCCCAATCTCGGTCATGCCTATGGTGAAGCGTTTGGTACACTCTATCCACGGCTGGCCGAAAAATACGGTGTGGCTTTCTATCCGTTCTTTCTGGACGGCGTCGCCGGCAACCCTGCCTTGCAGTTGGAGGACAAGATGCATCCCAATGCAAAGGGTATCGACGTGATCGTCGAGCGTATCCTTCCCGCTGTCGAAAAAGCGATCAAGGCACTGCCGGCAAAGTCCTGAGCCGGCTGCGGGATCGGCGGCTGGCGCCTGGGTATCGTGAAATAAACCCCTTGCTCCCGCCGCTTTTCAGTGATTCGCTGTGAATCGAGAGTTCGATTCGAGGACAGGAGGCTCCCTATGCCACGTCTTTTCACGGCCCTCGAAATTCCGCGCGATGCGGCGCTTTCGCTCTCCCTGCTCAGGGGCGGCCTACCCGGCGCCCGCTGGATCGATGTCGAAAACTACCATCTGACGTTGCGCTTCATCGGCGATGTCGAAGGTCACGTCGCCGACGAGGTTGCCAATGCGCTGGATCGCATCGACCGCTCCGCGTTTTCGTTGACCCTTTGCGGCGTTGGCGCCTTTGGTCAGAAGAAGCCACATGCGGTATGGGCCGGCGTCATCCCATCGCCGGACCTCAATCTGCTGCAGGCCGACATCGACCGCATTTGCAAACGGCTTGGCGTGCCGACCGATCCACGCAAGTTCACGCCGCATGTCACATTGGCGAGACTGCGCAATTCCAGCCCGCAGGAGGTTGCCGGCTATCTGTCCGCGCGCGGCAATTTCGCCGCCATGCCCTTCAGGGTCGGTCGTTTTGTGCTGATGTCGTCGCGCGATTCGGTTGGCGGCGGACCTTACATCGTCGAGGAAGCATGGCCGCTTTCGGATGCCGCGACGCGCCCATCCAATCGGGTGGCGATGGCCTCCGACGCCTCGCGGATTATGCGGTAGACCGAAGCGAAGCCTTCCGGCCCGCCATAATAGGGATCCGTCACCTCACGGCCGGGGTCGCCGGCGAATTCCAGGAAGAGCTGGATACGACCCTGCGCCGCCTCAGGTGCAATGGCCTTGAGATCGGCGACGTTCGACCGGTCCATGCCGAAGATCAGATCGAAGCGGGCGAAATCTTCCCGAGAAACCTTACGCGCCTTCTGCCCGGAAATGTCGATGCCATGGCGCGCGGCGATTTCGATGGAACGCGGATCCGGCGCCGAACCGGCGTGCCAGCCGCCGGTGCCAGCCGAATCGAGCAGGAAATTCCGTTCCATCCCGCGCGTGACCAAGACCTCCCTGAAGACACCTTCGGCCAGCGGCGAGCGGCAGATGTTGCCGAGACAGACAAAAAGGACCGATCTTGGGAGGGTCGATTTTTGGGGTTCCACGCGCATCCGACGCTACGTTATCCTGCCAGTTCTGATGCACATCGCGATTTCAGCTTCGCTTCTTGCGCGTCAGGTTTTGTTTTTGCGCATGTCGTCATCGCAAAACCGCTGGGCACTTTTGCGCGACATGCCTAACCGCGATAGCACGGAAGCAAGCCATGACGAGAGAAAAATTGGACGGACAGGCCATTGCGGCGCTTCTGGCCGGACTCGAGAACTGGACGCTCGCCCCTGACGGGAAGTCGATCCGCCGCAGATTCGAGTTCAAGAATTTTTCGGAGGCCTTCGCCTTCATGACGCGTTCGGCGCTGGCGGCCGAAAAAATGGATCATCATCCCGACTGGTCGAATGTCTACAAGACGGTCGATGTCACGCTGAACACCCATGACGTCGGGGGACTGACGGCGCTCGATTTCGAACTGGCCAAGAAGATGGACCGCTTCGCGGGTAACTGAGTCGATTGAATCGACTGAAACGGTTGCATCTTGTGAAGGATCGCGCCGGTCCCCACATTTCGTGGCGATGCGAGGGAACCACTGATGGTGCAAGGCAGCAACTACGAGTTCTTCGGGCCCGACGGCAAGGTCATCGGCGAGGACAATGTGCGTGCGAAATTCTGGCGGACCGCCAAGAAAGCGGCGCGGCAGGTTCCGTTCATGGAAGATCTCGTCGCGGCTTATTATTGCGCCCTGGACAAGGACACGCCTTTCAAGGTGAAGGCGATCCTGCTCGGCGCGCTCGCCTATTTCGTGCTACCGGTGGATGCCATTCCCGACATCGTCGCCGGCATCGGCTTTACCGATGACGTGGCGGTTCTGACCGCAGCGATCAGCGCCGTGCGCGCCCATATCACGCCCGCTCACAAGCTTGCGGCCCGCAAGGCGATCGCCGAACAGGACTGACGCCGCTTCGCGCATCTCCCGGCTGTTGCGGCTCCGGTCCGGCATTCCAGTCAAACTCTTGCCGCTTTCCTGCTCTCCAAGTCGGCGCCGGGACACCGTACCCTGTCCAAAAGACGGCCAAGGCACGGAATTGGCGGCGGTTTCCAAGGGCTGTGTTCTTTTCACGCGAAAGTTCACCCTTTGGTAACCCAGATTAAATCAAACTGAAGCGAACCGGCGGGCGGGGGTCCGCCTGGCCCCGCACCGTATGGAATACAGGGAATAAGATGCGCGGATTGATCCTCACAGCCACCAGCCTGGTCCTGCTTGCCGTTGCCTCGCCGGCATTGGCGCAGCAAGCGACCAAGATCGGCCAGCACAATGCCTGGGGCACCTACAGTTACAAGGCGCAGACCGGCAAGGTGTGCTACGTGTTGACCGTCCCGACCGACAAGCAGCCGCCGACGCTCGACCATGGCGACATGTTCTTCTTCGTCAGCCAGCGCCCGGGCCAGCAGGTTTCGTATGAGCCGCAGTTCATTGCTGGCTACAATTTCCAGCAGAATTCGAAGGCCGTCGTTACCATCGACAACAAGTCCTTCTCGATGTTCACGCGCGGCAAGTCGGCCTGGGTCGAAAACGCAGCCGAGGAACCGGTGCTGATTTCCGCGATGAAGACAGGCAAGGAGATGAAGGTCACCGCCAAATCCGGCCGCGGCAATCCCACGTCCTACACCTTCTCGCTGAAGGGCATTTCGGCGGCGCTGCAGTCGATCGCCAGCTGCAAATAGAACAAGACATCTCCCACATGTCGGAAACCGGCCGGGTCAAAAACCCGGCCCTTCTTTTTGGCGAAGGTTGTCGATGGAGCCGACAGCGATCTCGATGCGGCTGCCCAGCGGTCGCTAATCACGCCATCGTGACGCCATGCCGCAGCTGTGATATGTGGCCCCTGAACCCTATCTAGCCAGGATTGTTTCTGTTCAAGCCAGATCGCCATGACGCTTTCGCTCGATATCACTGATGGCAACACGCGCGCCGCGCTGGCCGCACGTACAGCCATGCCGCAAAAAGGCTCGCTGATCGGTCTCAGCCGCGCTGAAATGGCCGAGGCGCTGGTCGCCTCCGGCATCGTGCCGGAAAAGCAGGCCAAGATGCGCGTGCAGCAGCTCTGGCACTGGCTCTATGTGCGCGGCGTTTCCGAGTTCTCGCAGATGTTCAACATCTCGAAGGACCTGCGCACCGCACTGGAGCAGCATTTTACGATTGCCCGTCCCGAAATCGTCGAGGAGCAGATCTCGTCGGACGGCACGCGCAAGTGGCTGTTCCGCTTTCCGCCACGCGGCGCCGGCAGGCCGGTGGAGATCGAGACGGTCTATATCCCTGAAGAGGGGCGCGGCACGCTTTGCATCTCCTCCCAGGTTGGCTGCACTCTGACATGCTCCTTCTGCCACACCGGCACGCAGAAGCTGGTGCGCAATCTGACGGCGGAAGAGATCCTGGCGCAGCTGCTGACCGCGCGCGACCGGCTGGGCGATTTCCCGGACCGCGATACGCCGGCCGGCGCCATCGTGCCGGCCGAAGGCCGCAAGGTCTCCAACATCGTCATGATGGGCATGGGCGAGCCGCTCTATAATTTCGAGGCGGTGAAGCAGGCGCTGCTGATCGCTTCGGACGGTGACGGGTTGGCCTTGTCCAAGCGGCGCATCACGCTTTCCACCTCAGGCGTGGTGCCGGAAATCTTCCGCACCGGCGAAGAGATCGGCGTGATGCTGGCGATTTCGCTGCATGCGTCGAATGACGATCTGCGCGACCTTCTGGTGCCGATCAACAAGAAGTATCCGTTGAAGGACCTGATCGACGCCTGCCGCAAATATCCCGGCCTTTCCAATGCGCGCCGCATCACCTTCGAATATGTGATGCTCAAGGACGTCAACGACAGCCTGGAAGACGCCAAGGCGCTGGTGCAGCTGCTCAAGGGCATCCCGGCCAAGATCAATCTGATCCCGTTCAATCCCTGGCCCGGCACCAACTACCAGTGTTCGGACTGGGAGACGATCGAGAAGTTCGCCGATTTCATCAACAATGCCGGCTATGCCTCGCCGATCCGCACGCCGCGCGGCCGCGATATCCTCGCAGCCTGCGGCCAATTGAAGTCGGAATCGGAACGGCTGAAGAAATCCGAGCGTCTGGCGCTCGAGGCGATGATGATCGCGGGACACGGCGAGTGAACCGCTTCGCGGCCTATTTCGTCCGCTGCCTCGTCATTCTGTTCGGTTATGCAATCGCGGTGCTGGCGGCGAGTGCTTTCATCAATGTTCTGTTCCTTGGCGCGATCGGGTTCAGCGCGGAAGAAACCCGCTGGATGGCGGGCGGCCCGCTTGTCGTCACGATCCCGCTTCTGGCGATCTTCGTCGCCTATTTCGCTTTTGCACCTTCTGCGCTGCTCATCCTGGTGGCCGAGGTGATGGCCCGGCGCGACTGGCTGTTCTATGCGCTGGGCGGCGGCGTGATCGCGGGCATCGTCCTCGGCGTCGCCTGGCAATCCGGCGATCCCGATTTCGCGGTCACCGACACGCGTGTCATCCTGGGCATCGTCGGCGCCGGAATGGTCGGCGGTATCTTCTATTGGCTCTGTGCTGGCCGCTGGGCGGCCAGCTGGTGGTCGGAAGGCAATCCGCCTACTTCGCCTGGGCCGTCAGGATCTTGAGCGCGAAGGCCGAGAACACGCCGGCGAACAGATAGTCCACGGCTCGCGTCACGCGTGGGCTTGCCTTCATCGCCACCGAGAATTTTTCCGCCGCGAACACCATCGGCGCGGTGACCGGAATGGACAGCACCACGAACATCGCGCCCAGGAAGAACAGCTTGCCCGGTGCGTGAGGGTCATGCGCGGAAACGAATTGCGGCAGGAAGGTCATGAAGAACAGGATGATCTTGGGATTGAGCAGATTGACGCCCAATCCGGCTGCCCAGGCCCGGGTGAGCGAGACCTTTGGGCCGATCTTCTTCTCCGGCGAGAAAGCCGAGCCCTTGGTGATGGCCTGCCAGGCGAGGAAGACGAGGTAGCCTGCGCCGAAGATCTTCAGCACGAAGAACGCCATCGGCGAGGCAACGATGAGCGCCGAAATGCCGACCACCACCAGCGATGTGTGGATCAGCGTGCCGGAGAGCGCTCCCGCCATGGAGGCGAAGCCGGCTGCGCGCCCCTGGCTCAGGGTGCGGCTGACGAACAGCGTCATGTCAGGCCCAGGCGTGATCGCCAGGATGAAGGTGGCGATGGCGAACTGGATCAGTGTCGTCGTATCGGGAATGAAGGACATCGGTGGCCCCAAGCAAGGATGCCATCGCTATAACGCGGCACGCGCTCGCGCGCTAGCGGATCCATGCCCCACCTTTGGCGGACTGCTGGTCCCTTGCGCTGGCCAGAAGGTGCGTGATACCTCGCCACCCGGAAAATCCACGCGCAGGACCGGAGCGACATGTCCAAGCTCAAAGACGTCAAGAAGGTTGTGCTCGCCTATTCGGGCGGCCTCGATACCTCGATCATCCTCAAGTGGCTGCAAACCGAGCTCGGTGCGGAGGTCGTCACCTTCACCGCCGATCTCGGCCAGGGCGAAGAACTGGAGCCGGCGCGCCGCAAGGCCGAGATGCTCGGCATCAAGGAAATCTTCGTCGAGGACGTGCGCGAAGAATTCGTGCGCGACTTCGTCTTCCCGATGTTCCGCGCCAACGCGGTCTATGAAGGCGTCTATCTGCTCGGCACTTCGATCGCTCGTCCGCTCATCTCCAAGCATCTGATCGAGATCGCCGAAAAGACCGGCGCTGACGCGATTGCCCACGGCGCGACCGGCAAGGGCAACGACCAGGTGCGTTTCGAGCTTTCGGCCTATGCGCTGAACCCGGACATCAAGATCATCGCGCCGTGGCGCGACTGGTCCTTCAAGAGCCGCACGCACCTGCTCGAATTCGCCGAACAGCACCAGATCCCGGTCGCCAAGGACAAGAAGGGCGAAGCGCCGTTCTCGGTCGACGCGAACCTGCTGCACTCGTCTTCCGAGGGCAAGGTGCTGGAAGACCCGGCGGTCGAGGCGCCCGAATACGTTCACATGCGCACGATTTCGCCGGAAGCTGCGCCGGACAAGGCGACCGTCATCAAGATCGGCTTCGAGAAGGGCGACGCGGTCTCGATCGATGGCGAACGTCTGTCGCCGGCGACGCTGCTTGCCAAACTCAACAATTACGGCCGCGACAACGGTATCGGCCGTCTCGACCTCGTCGAGAATCGCTTCGTCGGCATGAAGAGCCGCGGCGTCTACGAAACGCCGGGCGGCACAATCCTGCTCGCTGCGCACCGTGCCATCGAATCGATCACGCTCGATCGTGGCGCCGCGCACCTCAAGGACGAGCTGATGCCGCGTTATGCCGAACTGATCTACTACGGCTTCTGGTTCTCACCCGAACGGCAGATGCTGCAGGCGGCGATCGACCTCAGTCAGAAGGACGTCGAAGGTGAAGTGACGCTGAAGCTCTACAAGGGCAATGTCATGGTCATCGGCCGCGAGAGCCCGAGGTCGCTCTATTCCGACAAGCTGGTGACCTTCGAGGACGACCAGGGCGCCTACGACCAGAAGGACGCCGCCGGCTTCATCAAGCTGAACGCGCTGCGCCTGCGCACACTCGCCGCTCGCAACAAACGCGGCTGACCGTGCGCGCGGTCGCCTTCACCGTCGTCGGTCTCATGGTTCCGACGACGGTATTGCCCGCCGCCGCGCAGGAGTTCGATCCGGCTGCACTGGATCTGCCTGCGCTGGTCGAATGCCGAGCCGACGTACCGACTTACAATGGTCTTGCCTTCTGGCTGACGGGCGAACCTGAGGCGGCTGGAGAGCTCGGCTGGCGCAAGGTCGATAGCGGCAATCCCTTCCTGTCTCAGTATGAACTGGAAAAGCCGCTGACGGTCTTCGGCACGGAAACGAAGGCCCTGGTCTTCACTTCAAGCGGTCCGATGGCGGTGCTCGAGGGCGTCACCGCCACCGATCTGGCAAGGAAGCTCGGCATCGAGCCGATGATTTCCACCGAGCAGAAATTCCTCGGCGAGAAGGTCATCCTGGAGAAGACCGAGACGTCCGAAGGCGTGACGCTTGCCACGCGCGTCAGTCTTAACGTTTCCACGGTCGAGTCGCATCCGGGCAAAGTGCTTGCGGGATGCTCCTACAAGATCGAGGTCAAGTAGCGAACGGGACGAAGGCGGCTATCGTCGGCGGACAAGCAGACAATTTCATGGGGCAGCCGCCTCGCGAGTATCGTGCTGGCTTGAACTTTCGGTCGCCTTCGATACGCTCTGGCCTTGTTCGGCTGGGGGGCCTTCCATGAAGAAAGAATTCTACGCATCGCTTGCGGCGGTCATGGTGCTGACCAGCGGTCAAACCGCCCAAGCCGGGAACAAGCCGGATATCAATGCCGGCATCGACAGGTGCATAAAGCACTATGCCACGATCCCTCTTTCCCTGAAGGAAGAGTTCAGGACCTTCATGGGTGTGTCGAAAGAGCGCGTGCCAGCGATTTTCTGCCAGCGCCTGGTCAAAGCTTTCGCAAGCGGACGAATTACCTATTCCGACATCAACCGTCTCCAGGAGAGCCGGTCCACTGAGATCTGGAAGGTCATAAAAGGGAAATAGGCGAGGACCGCCCGATGAGCGATCCTCGATGGCCGAGCTTCTGCTCGGCCGGTCCCGTCAATTGTTGTCGATAGCCGAAGCGATGCGGGCGATCGCTTGCTGATAGACGCTGGCGGAATTCCAACCGGCGATTGCGCCCATGTTTCCTTCCGCGCCTACGCCGGCCTGCCAGCCATGTCCCTTGAGAAAGTTGGCGGTTGAAGCAAGCGCGGTTTCCTTGTCACGCAGGTTTGCGCCGCCGACGCCATATTTCAGGACGTTGCCGGGCAGGAACTGGGTGTGGCCAATCTCGCCATGCATCGCGCCCACCGAGCTGGCGCTCAGCGCGCCGCGATCGACAAGCTTGAGCGCCGCAATGGCATGGGGGTAGAAGAACTGCGGACGGCGGCAGTCATAGGCGAGCGTCACGATGGCCGAGACCGTATTCTGCTTGCCCATGGCGGCGCCGAAGCCGGTTTCCATGCCCCAGATCGCAAGCAGCACGCCGGGCGACACGCCATAGGTGCTCTCGATCCTGTTGAAGAGCGCCGCGTTCGCCTTCTTCATCGACTTGCCACGCGAAATGATCGTCGAAGCGCCCCGGCGCCTCATGAAATCTTCCACCGACCCGCTGAAAGCCTTCTTGACGGCCCGGTCGGCCCTGATGGTTGCTGCGGCGTATGTTGCGCCATTCAGCGCTGCAAGCCCGCGACCCTTGACGCCGGCAGCCTGGGCCTCCTGCGCGAACTCCGCCTTCCATTCCTCGAATCCGGCGGAAGTCTTGCCGCATTCGGCCGCCTGGCTGGCGCCCGTCAGCAGCCAAAGCGCCGCCGCGGCTGCGAAAACCTTTCCCTTGGCACGCAATGCCATTCTCATCTCCTGGTTGCCTGAATCACCTCGCGAGGCGAATTTGCCAGCGAAACCCGTGCTTGTCACCGACGTTTGCCTGGCCGCCCGCCATGTTCCGGCTAAAGGGCAGAACCCGGCGCCAATCAAGCGTTTTTTGCAAATATCGGCCGGTCGGCCGGTCGATGTGCGAGAACCTGCGGCTCACCTGCAACGACAATGCGGAACAAAGCGTGAGCATTGGTCAAAACTTTAGCGGGAACGCATGGGAGAGGGAGGCGTTTGGGTCCCCGAGGGACACAACGAAGGAGCAAGACAATGAGAACATTGCTGTTGTCCGCGGTCGCGGGAACACTGGTTGCCATGTCAGGCTCGGCATGGGCGGATACGCTCGTATCGGCCGATAGGGACCTCAACATGCGAGCCGGTCCTGGCGCGCGGTACCCAGTCGTGGGTGTTTTGGCGGCAGGCCAGACCGCTGTGCTGGATGGATGCCTGCAAGGGTCGAAATGGTGCGCCGTCGGCAGTTCAGGCAACCGCGCCTGGGTCAACTCGGACTATGTCACCTCCGAATTCGCAGGCCAACGCGTGGTGCTGACCGAACGACCGGTGGATTCCGGTGTGACCGTCATCGAAACACCCGGTGCTCTCAGCGACGACGAGTTGTCCACCGGTTCGATTGTCCAGGACGATGAAGTGGACGCGCCAGTACCGCCGATGGAAGTGCGCAGCTATGTCAGGACAAACGCGATCGATCCGATCGATATCGAGGATGAGGTTCGAATAGGTGCCACGCTGCCCGATACGGTCGTGCTGCGTGAGGTTCCCGGTTACGACTATCGCTATGCCTATGTGAATGGCGAGCCGGTGATCGTCAGCCCGTCGTCCCGGCATATCGTCTATGTGGGCGATTGAGACCGGCTTCGGCAGCCACGCCTGCGAACTTTTAACCTAGCCTTTGCAACCTGATTGCGAGGGGCCCGGGCATCGCCTAGTCATGGCGATGCCCGATACAATTTGCGGGTAATCGAAAGAGCCCGCATGATCACTGAACCGACAGTCTTCCAGCGCTACCGTTCGAGCCCAAATGGCAAGACGACGCTGTTGCGTCTTATCCTCGGCACCGTGGTCATCGTGCTTGTCTGGACGCTGTCGACCTTTGCGGTGGTTCGGCTGGGTTGGGGACTGGTTGGGCTCGTGCCCGTGTCGCTGCGGCCAAGTGGCTATGGGATGGAGCCTTTCCTCGCCTCGCCCATAGGCGTGCTGACGGCGCTCGTCACATTCTGCGGCATATGGGTCGGCGCCTGGCTGGTGATGCGATGGATTCATGGCGAGCCGCTTTCATCCCTTTTCGGCAACAGCCATCGGATTTCCCGATCCGATTTCCTCAAGGGTTTTATTGCAGTCATCCTCACCTCGATTTTTTCGGAGGTGCTGTTGTATCTCATCGATCCCGTCGTCCAGCGTGGGACGATCGACTTCACCGCCTGGCTGCTGGCTTTGGCGCCGGTGGCGCTGCTGGGCTTCGTCCAGACATCCTCGGAAGAACTTCTGTTTCGCGGTTACCTGCCGCGCGGTCTGGCCAGTCGTTTCCGCAGCCCGTTGGTGTGGGCGCTGCTGCCGACACTGGTCTTCGCCATGCTGCACTGGAATGGAAGTTCCGCACCGGCGATGAACGCAGCGGCACTTGTTTCCGTCGGCGTCTTCGCGGCGGTCCTGATGGCGCTCGTCTATTCGACCGGGAATCTCGGCGCCGCCTTCGGCGCGCATCTCGGCAACAACCTGTTCGGTTTCCTGCTGATCTCGCACCAGGCCAATCTTTCCGGCTTCGCGCTGTTCGAGGCGCGGTCGCTGGAAGGTGCTGGCTGGGCGGGCATCGACGCGATTCTGATCGCGGGCATCGGCGTCGTGTCCAGCCTGCTGACCGCATTGCTCCTGTTGCATCCGCGTTCGTTGCTCAGGGTGTCGCCGGATCTCGGCTGAGCAGTCGAAAAGGCCGATTTCCGCCGTTTCTCTTGACTCTCGCCCATTTTTCCTGTCAAAGGCCGCCAACTTCCGCGACGATCATTCTCGCGAAAGCCGACCGGGGCGTGGCGAGCGCTGCAAGATGCGCGTCACATCGATCCCGGAGGCCAACACCCGGCAGCGCTGTGCGCCCCCGGGTGCTTTTTGGTTTTGGGCTTTGCTTGGATGATCGATACGGGCGTATTACCTCTCGGGTCTGACCATCCGGGATCGAAGGAAGAAGCATGTTCGAATCGCTACAAGAGCGACTTGGCTCAATTCTGAATGGCCTTACCGGCCGCGGCGCGCTGTCGGAAGCCGATGTTTCGGCCGCGCTGCGCGAAGTGCGTCGCGCGCTGCTCGAGGCCGACGTCGCACTGGAGGTCGTGCGCTCGTTCACCGACAAGGTGCGCGAGAAGGCAGTCGGTGCTGCGGTTCTGAAGGCGATCAAACCCGGCCAGATGGTCGTCAAGATCGTGCATGACGAACTGGTCGAGATGCTTGGTGCCGAGGGCGTTGCCATCGATCTCAACGCGCCGGCACCGGTCGTGATCATGATGGTCGGTCTGCAGGGCTCGGGTAAGACGACGACCAGTGCCAAGATCGCCAAGCGGATGACCGAGCGCCAGGGCAAGAAAGTGCTCATGGCTTCGCTCGATACGCGCCGTCCAGCCGCGCAGGAACAGCTGCGCCAGCTCGGCGAGCAGACCAAGGTGGCGACGCTGCCCATCATTGCCGGGCAGACGCCGGTCGACATCGCCAAGCGCGCCGTGCAGGCTGCCAAGCTCGGCGGCCATGATATCCTCATTCTCGACACCGCCGGCCGCACGCATATCGACGAGCCGCTGATGGTCGAGATGGCCGACATCAAGAAGGCTTCGTCCCCGCACGAAATCCTGCTGGTGGCCGACTCGCTGACCGGTCAGGATGCCGTCAACCTCGCCAAGAATTTCGACGACCGCGTCGGCATCACCGGTCTTGTCCTGACCCGCATGGATGGCGATGGCCGCGGTGGCGCGGCGCTGTCGATGCGCGCCGTCACCGGCAAGCCGATCAAGCTCATCGGCACCGGCGAGAAGATGGACGGGCTGGAAGAGTTCCACCCCAAGCGTATCGCCGACCGCATCCTCGGCATGGGCGATATCGTTTCGCTGGTCGAGAAGGCTGCCGAAACCATCGACGCGGAAAAGGCCGCGGCGATGGCCAAGAAGATGCAGTCCGGCAAGTTCGACCTGAACGACCTCGCCGACCAGCTTGGCCAGATGCAGAAAATGGGCGGCATGGGCGGCATCATGGGTCTGATGCCCGGCATGGGCAAGATGAAGGACCAGATGGCTGCTGCCGGCCTCGACGACAAGATGTTTGGCCGTCAGCTCGCGATCATCTCCTCGATGACCAAGGCCGAGCGTGCAAATCCGGACCTCCTGAAGCACAGCCGCAAGAAGCGTATCGCAGCGGGTTCCGGCACCGACGCCGCCGAGATCAACAAGCTCTTGAAGATGCATCGCGGCATGGCCGACATGATGAAGGCGATGGGCGGCAAGGGCAAAGGCGGTGGCATGATGCGCGGCCTGATGGGCGGGCTGGCTAACAAGATGGGCCTTGGCGGCATGATGCCCGGCATGGGCGGCATGCCCGATCTTTCCAAGATGGATCCCAAGCAGCTCGAAGCCCTGCAGAAGCAGGCTGAGGCTGCAGGGCTCGGCAAGGGGCTGCCGGGCGGAATGCCCGGAGGGCTTCCCGGCTTGGGTGGCGGCGGCCTGCCTGGTCTGCCAGGCGGCCTGAAGCTCCCTGGTCTCGGCGGCCCGGGTGGCTTGCCGGGGCTCGGCAAGAAGAAGTGAGGCGGCGATGAGCGACGAAAAAGCAATGGAAACCGCCCGAGGCCAACTCGCCGGCTATCGCGCTTCGATCGACAACATCGATGCCGCGCTCGTTCACATGCTGGCGGAGCGCTTTCGCTGCACCAAGGCGGTCGGTGTGCTGAAAGCCACGCATGGCTTGCCGCCTGCCGACCCGAAGCGTGAGACAGAGCAGATCGAGCGGCTGCGCCGGCTTGCCAAAGAAGCGCAACTCGATCCCGATTTCGCGGAAAAATTTCTGAACTTCGTCATCCGCGAAGTGATCCGCCATCACGAACAGATCGCCGCGGAAAACGGCGCAAGCAAAACCGGCTGAACCCGGCCGTAACCCGATCAACGAGAATCAGAGCTTTAGGAGAAAAAAATGGCACTGAAGATCAGACTGGCCCGCGCGGGCTCGAAGAAGCGTCCTTACTACCACATCGTCGTTGCCGACGCGCGCTCGCCGCGCGACGGCCGCTTCATTGAGGCTATCGGCGCCTGGAACCCGCTGCTGCCGAAGGATGGTGAGCGCATCAAGATCGATGCCGACCGCGCCAAGCATTGGCTGGGCAATGGCGCACAGCCGACCGACCGCGTGCTGCGCTTCTTCGACGAAGCCGGCATTGCCAAGCGCGAAGCCCGCAACAACCCGACCAAGGCCGAGCCGGGCAAGAAGGCACAGGAACGCGCCGCCCTGCTGAAGAAGGCCCAGGAAGATGCAGCCGCCGCTGTGGCTGCCGCTGCCGCGCCGACCGAAGCACCGGCCGAAGCCAGCGCCGAGTAAGATCTCCGCTACGGCGAAGAGACGGCGGGCCGAAAGGCCCGCCGTTTTGTGTTCAAGGGACAGGGTCGGCGAACGGTGTATCCGGTGTGCTGGCATAGAAGATCACCATCCGCGCAGGGGTATCGGCGCTGAGATTGCGGCCGATCATGGCGATGTGCGGCGGTTCGACGAAGACGTCGCCTGCCTTCAGGTCCACCGGTGCCCGGCCCTCGAGTTCAAGCGTGAACGTTCCTTCCAGCATGTAGACCGTCACGGGATGGCGGTGCCTATGATGAGGCGTGCGATCGCCTGGATCGAGCCTGGCCAGCAGGACCCGGATCTCCTGCGTCTCCTCCGTCGGCATGCCGGTCGCCGCCTCGCGGCACAAGACTGAGAGCTTGGCGGTGCCCGAGGGTTGTGCCGAGGTGGTGACGCCGACGGTCATGCCGGCGATGGCGTCACTGGTCGCCATGGTCTTGTGCATCGCTTCCTCCATCGTTCCTGGATGCAGGCTAATGCAGGGCCGGCCTTTGCGGCAGCCGCAAGCTTGCAGAGCCGTCGGGCAGAAGCGCATAACATCAGGATGTTCGACTGGAACGACTTGCGCTATCTGCTTGCTGTCGCACGCGAGGGCAGCACGCTGGCGGCCGCGCGAGTGCTGGGCGTCAACCAGTCCACCGTTCATCGGCGGCTTGTCGAACTGGAGCGACGCGTCGGTTTTGCGCTCGTGGTCCGCCATGCGACAGGTTACAGGCTTACCAGCCTTGGCGAAGCGCTGCTTCCGGCCGCTGAGCGCGTGGAGACGGAAATCTCGTTTCTCCAGAACCAGATCCGCGCCCATGGCGATGAACTTGTCGGGATCATTCGCTTGACCTGTCCCGAGCCGCTGGTATCGCGCCTCGTCGGATCGTCCTACCTCGATCTCTTCCACGAGGAATACCCGGGTCTGAAGATCGAATTCGTGATGAGCGACCGCTATCTCGACCTCGCAAAAGGCGAAGCGGATGTGGCGCTGCGTTCAGGGGAACCGGATGACGAAACGCTGATCGGCCGAAAGATCGCCGATTCGATATGGGCGGTTTACGCCAGCAAAAGCTATCTTCAGCATCACGGCCGGCCGGAACGGATCGACGATCTCGGCGATCACGCGCTCGTTGGCTTCGATGGAATGCTCATCAATCACCGGGCGGCGAAATGGCTGTCCGCCGTTGCACCCGGTGCCAGGATTACGGCGCGCAACAACAGCGTGCTCGGCGTGCTGCATGCCGTGAAATCGGGTGTCGGTATCGCGCCGCTGCCGACCACCATCGCGGACATGGAGGATGATCTGGTCCAGGTTCTCCCGCCGGTGCAAGACCTTGCGCGCGGCTGGTATCTCCTAACCCGGGCCGATCTGCGCCAGACGCCGCGCATCAGCAGTTTCTTCGATTTCACCTTCCGTCATCTGAACCTCATTCGGCCGATCCTGATGGGTTGAGCCTCTCCGAAGTATGACGGGTATATGACATCCGGCTTAAGCAAGAAGTAAGTAAGCGCCCGCTAACGTGCCTGCTATGGCGCGCGCTTCAAGGATGTTGTGCGGGCATGATGCCGTCACGCCGAGCCGGAACTTGTCCGGCATGTGCTGAAAATCGATGCGACTCCGCCTTGAAGCCCGGCGCATGCCGGGCCGTGGGGTGTTGCGGCAATGGCGGGCTGAATGATGTCGATTGCGGTACGGATCAAGGAACCGGATGAGCTTGCAAGGCAGCTAAAGCCGATCGAGCACAGTCCGGCAGGCCCGACGGATCGCGCCTTCCGGATCGACACGGAATTCGAAGATGTACGACTGATGTTGCGCCGCTGGCAGGCGGCTTGCATCGACGGCGTTTTGCCGCCTTACGAGGAACTTGCGCTGGGCAGCGTCGGTCGTTTTGCCGATGAACTGGCAGTGGTGCGGCTGGCGGAAGGCCGCGAGGGGTTCATCCTGCGCGCGGGATCACGCTTCCGTGGCCTGGCCGATATTGCGGAGGCCCCGGCCTCCCTTTCCACTCTGCCGTTTGCCGTTCGGCGTGCGGTGAACGACGCCATCGATCTCGCGCGCCTGGCCGCGCGCCCGTATCTGACGCTTTGCCGATCGATCATCGACGGCATGGTGTCGACCATGGAGGTTCTGGCGCTGCCGCTGTCCTGCCGCTGGCCGGGCGAGTACTTCCTGGTCTTCGCAAGGCCGCGCAAAAGCCAGGTCGATCTTGCCCGTCTGCTTATCAATTCGACCGACGAAGGCATCCTGGCGCTGAGCCCGCTGGAAGGTGTCGGCGCATCGCCGCGCGACTACCAGGTGCTCAGCATAAACAATGCCGCCGCGCGGATGCTCGGCGCGCCTGCCGAAGACATGCGGTTCCGCCTGTTGTCGGAGGTAAGTGCGGCGGAATGCCTGGCGCGCTTGCTCGACCGGCGTAACCGCGACCGCGCGCAAGGTGCTGCCGCGCCTTCGCTCGAACTCGAATACGATCTCGCCGGCGAAGTCATTTCCTTGCAGGTCGGTGTCGTCGAAACCGACGGTCTTCTTGCCGTGACGCTGACCGATGTGCGCGAAATCCGCAACCGCGAGGTGCTGTTCCGCTCGCTTTTCGACGACAATCCGGTGCCGATGTATGTGCGCCATATCGCAACCGGTGCCTTCCTCAACGTGAATGCCGCGGCACTTCACCTTTACGGACATGATCGCCCCGCGTTCCTCGCTTTGGACATTCGCAATCTCGAGCCGAATTCCGCTGCGCGTGTCGGTTCCTCCGGCGAGCGTTTCGCGCATCATCGAACGGCATCCGGAGCCGAGCTGGATGTCATCGAATACACGCGTGCGATAACGGTCGGCGGACAGGCGGCCACGCTGTCGACCATCGTTGACGTGACGGAGCGCAAGCGGGCGGAAGAGCGGATTTCTTTCCTCGCTCATCACGACCCGCTGACGGGTGTCGGCAACCGCACGACCTTTTCGCAGGAAATCGAGGAAGCCGTAGCCACGGCGGTTGCCGGTCACCAGCCATTCGCGCTCGTCCTGATCGACCTCGATGACTTCAAGGCCGTCAACGACACTCTGGGGCATGCCGCCGGGGATTCGCTGCTGATCGAAACCGCCGACCGGATCCGCCGGCTGCTGCGTCGGACGGATCTCGTCGCGCGTCTCGGTGGCGATGAATTCGCCGTGCTGCTGCGCGGCGCGCTGAGCCGGGACGACGTGCAACTGCTGGCCGGGCGGATCATCCAGGCCATTTCCCAGCCGCATGGCTATGAAGGACACAAGCTTTCCATCGGTGCCAGTCTCGGAGCCGCCATTGCGCCGGTCGATGCGCGCGATGCCGGCACGCTGCTGAAATGTGCCGACCTGGCGCTCTATCGCTCGAAGCGTGAAGGCAAAGGAACGTTCCATTTCTTCGAACCGGAGATGGATGCCGAAATGCGGGAGCGCAGGGAACTGGAGCTGGAACTCCGTTCTGCCGACTTCGACCGCGAGCTGGAATTGCACTACCAGCCGATCATTTCCCTGCGCAGCGGCGGCTTGCGGGGTTTCGAGGCGCTGGTGCGCTGGCGAAATCCACGGCGGGGAATGGTATCTCCAGCGGAATTCATCCCATTGGCCGAAGAGACCGGCATGATCGATGCCATCGGCCGCTGGGTGCTCGAGGAAGCCTGCCGGCGTGCGGCTTGTTGGCCGCAGGATCTCATCATCGCGGTGAATGCGTCCGCGGTTCAATTTCGCCAGGGCCGCTTCGCCGAGACGGTCGGCAAGGCGATCGCTGCATCCGGTCTCGACCCTTCGCGCCTGGAGATCGAAATCACTGAATCCGTGCTGCTGGCCGATACCGGCGCCAATCTCGCCTTGCTGCAACGGCTGAAAGATGTCGGCGTGCGTGTCGCGCTGGACGATTTCGGCACCGGGTATTCCAGCATGAGCTATCTCAGGCGCTTCCCGTTCAGCCGGCTGAAGATCGACCGCTCCTTCATCCGCGACATTGGCTCCAGTCGCGAGTCCATGGCGATCGTGCGGGCCATCATCGGGCTGGGCGCCAATCTTGGCATCGACACCACAGCCGAGGGGGTCGAGACAGGCGCGCAGCTTGAATTGCTCAAGCAAGAGCGCTGCGGCGAGATCCAGGGTTTCCTGTTCAGTCCGCCGGTCGACAGCGTTGGCGCCCTGCGCATCATCGACAGCTATCGCGGCGGCGAGAGCAAGGTCGCCTAGCACCTGAAAGAGGCGATCCCGCGCGGACCCCTACGAGTAGAAGAAGTTCTCGGCCTCCAGCATCGGCGGAGCCGGTTCGCCGAGCGCTTCGAACACCGACACTTCGCAGACCCGGCAAAGCGCGTCCAGCGCAAGGTCGTTGGCCTCCGTGCCGAACGGGTCTTCCAATTCTTCCGACAACGCGTCGAGCCCGAAAAAAGTATAGGCGATCAGCGCTGTGAACAGCGGCGTCACCCAGCCGGCGGTGGTGGCCAGGCCGAACGGCAAGAGCAGGCAGACGATGTAGGCTGTCCTGTGCAGGAGCAAGGTATAGGCGAAGGGCAGCGGCGTGCCGGCTATGCGTTCGCAACCGGCTTGCATGGCGGCAATCGCCGACAGACGCTCGTCGAGAATACGGTAGCCGATGCTGTCGATCGCGCCGCTTTCACGCAAGGCCGCCACCCGCCTGCCCATGCGCCGCACCAATTCGTCCGGCCGATTGGCGACGGCGGTGAGGCTGTCGGCAGCCTCGCCGATGAAAGGACGGGCGTCGGCGGCGCTATCGATCCGGCGCACCTGCCCGCGCAACAGGTGGCAGAAGGCCAGCACGTCCATCAGCAGTGAACGTTGTTCTTCCCGCGGTGAAATCAGGCCGGTGGTGGCACGGGCGAGATTGCGGACATCATAAACCAGCTGTCCCCACAGCTTGCGCGCTTCCCACCAGCGATCATAGGCGGCGTTGTTGCGGAAGCCGAGATAGATCGACAGCGTCACCCCAAGCAGGCCGAAAGGGGCGATGGTGAAGCCGCTGAGTTCAATGTCGAAATATTGCACCAGCGCCACCATGGCAGCCGCATAGGCGGCAAAGCCGATGATCTGCGGCAGAATCCGCGGCACGATCGAACCGCGCATGATGAAGAAGAGCTGCCAGAGCCCCGGTTTCGGCCGCACGATCATGAGAAGGCCCACCCTTGGAAAGCGTCCGTCTCAGCGGACTGGCTGGGCATAGAATGGGAAGCGACAACTGGCAACAGACGGCCGCGACACGATCCGTCGCGACCGCCGCTTCAGGTGCTGTTTTTGCAATCGCCGCGTCAGTAGCCGGGGCGGTCGCGATAGTCGGGATCGCCGTTGTAGTAGCGGCCGCCGCGATCCGGACAACGGTCAACGAAGACGCGTCCATAACGGTCACGGTAGCGGCATTTGCCACGTTCGCTGGCATTGCCGATCAAGGCGCCGGCCACGGTGCCGACAGCGCCGCCGATAACGGCGCCCTCGACCGGATTGCCCGCAACGGCAGCACCCACTGCCGCACCACCCAGTCCGCCGATCGCAGCGCCCTTTTCCGTCTGCGAGCAGGCGGCGAGGGGCAGCAATACCGCTGCCAGGATCAAGACGTTCTTCATGATCGTTCCTTTCGAGAGCGATATGCCGCCCGCCTGGCCCCAACGCTTCAGCACTCGATTCGATCCAAAGGATGGTACCCTTGGAGCGTTTCCGCCTTCGACGGAAACGCTCCAACTCTTTGTGTTGCGCAATTCCGGACGCAAAACCGCTGCACACTTTTGCTGAAATTGCTTTAGCCGGAGAACGGCAACAGTGCGCGCAGCCGTGGATTGCGCAGCCACAGCCCGCCCCACAGAAGCAGGCCGAGATAGATGCCGAAAAATGTATGCGAGAAAAGCGGATTGCCGATCCTGACCTGGGTGGCGATTGCGCCGCCGAAATAGGCCGTGAGCAGGATAGCGCCCAGAAAAGACGTGCGTGGCAGAGCGTAGAGCGCGGTGGAGATCAGGCCGATAATGCCGAGCAGGCGCGCCGTGCCGACATCAGTCGGCCAACCAAGCTCGGCCATCGTCTGAGTGACGATGTCTAGCGGCGGCAATTTGATGACGCCGTCGAAGATCATGAACAGGATGATCACGCCGCTCATGATGCGGCCAGTCCACAAGGCGCGAGCTGAGATGGTTTCGGCGCCGGGCGTGTTGATCTGCGAAATATCAGACATGGTTGTTCCCTCCGGTTGTTCGCAGCCTGGATTTGTCAGCGACTGGCTGCGAAGTTGTCTTCAAGACGAATGGAAAGGCATCCGCCCGACATCGGGCCGCAAATTTTGCCGACGAACCGCCTTGTGAGGAACCATGAGTGGTGAGACCGACTTGAAGATGCTGCTCGGTTCGATGCGGCCAGACCTGCAGCCGGACACCTATGTGTTCGTCACGCTTCCTCTCGATCAGAGCTTGCCGGACGGCGTCCCGCCGCTGATGGTGTTCGGTGAGAAAGAGGGCTGGACCTGCATCGTGGGCGAAGAGGCCGCTGGCCGAGCCGGGCTTTCGGGTACTTTCCCCTGCCGCATGATCACGCTTTCAATCCACTCGTCCCTGGAAGCCGTGGGCTTTCTTGCCGCGGTGCTGCCGCGTCTTGCTGCGGCCGGCATGGGCGTCAATCCGGTGTCAGGCTTCTACCACGACCATCTGTTCGTGCCGGCCGATCGTGCCGAGGACGCAATGCGGATCCTTGAGGAAGTGGCCTCGGCGCACAGGAGCTAACAGCGGGGTTGCCACTTAACGCGTTGTTTGTCCCTTCGCGCTATCATGCAAGAGGGACATTCGGGCGTGGCGGTGAGTCAGCACCTTTTCATTTCTCTTCTCAACCCGGTGCTGTCGATGGTCCTGTCGACGGCATTTTTCGTGTTGTGGTCCTTTCGACGCGAGAACCGCTACGTGCTGCAGCTGTGCGTCTGCTACCTCGCGGTGGCGATTGGCTTCACGTTGCAATCCTTCGATCTCGGCGCCGGTCTGGCCGTATCGAAAGTGACGTCCAATCTTTTGTTCTTCGGAGCTCTTCTGCTGCTCGTGGCGGCTGTCACGACCCGTCAGGGCGTGCGCATTCCCTGGGCGGCGTCGCTTGTCTGCGTAGTTGCGGGCATGGGCGGCTTTCTCTGGTTCTTCTTCGTGCATCCGTACTTTCCGGGGCGGGTGTTTTCCGTGAATTACGGATTGGGCGCTCTCTGCATCGTCGCCATGATGCGGCTGCGCCAATCCAGCCGCCGCTCGGTGATCGACCGCATGATCATCCTGGTCGCCGGCCTCAGGGCTGCGGACTTTTTCATTCGTCCGCTGCTGGTTGCGCTGCTGAGCGGGGCGGATGCCGCCCGCCCGCCATACATAACCTCGCCTTATTGGCTGACCACCAGCCTTTCGGTCATGGTCTTCTCATTGCTGATCGCGCTCACTTTGCTGACTGCCGTCGCGCTCGATACCATCAAGGAACTGCAGGCCGAGTCCGAGACCGACGCACTATCGAAATTGCTCAACCGTCGCGGCTTCGAACAAAAAGCCGCTTCAGTGCTGGAGCGCAGCGCGCAAACGGGTGCACCCGTGACATTGGTGATGGCTGATCTGGATCATTTCAAGTCGGTCAACGACCGTTTCGGGCATGCCGTCGGGGACCAGGTCATCGTCGATTTCGCCGCACGACTCCAGGCGGCAGGTTCGCGCGCGGTTGTCGGCCGTATCGGTGGCGAGGAATTCGCGGTGTTGATGCCGTCGACCGATCTTGTTGCCGGGCGTCTCTTCGCCGAAGCGGTGCGCGAAGCCTTTTGTTCCGAAACGATCGAAGGTGTGCCGCCTGGCGTCAAGCTGACCGCCAGTTTCGGCGTCGCCGGCCGCTTCGGGGGCGAGGCGCTCGCACCCCTGATGCTGCGTGCCGACGAGGCACTTTACAAGGCCAAGCAGAACGGACGTGACAGCGTCCGCATATCGTTCCAGAGGCAGCCGATGGCTGCATTCGTGGAAATCCCTGCTGCAAGCTGAGATCGGGACAGCTGCCGTTCGGTTAACCTGTTCTTCGTTTCGAAGCGATACGATCGTCTCTTGCTAAGATCATTAAGTCGGTGCGACCGAGGCTACGGATAGATTTGTCGCGATGAGCGGTGCGAACTTCATCCTGGCGATCAACCTTTTCGTCGCTGGCCTGCTGGCAGCGGCCTTCATGACCGTTGCCGCCTATGACACGCGCCGTGTCGCGGCACGCTGGCTGGCTCTGGGTTATGCCGTCGGCATGGCCTATTTTGTCGTCGAATTCTCCATCCCCGCCTTCAACTATGCGACGCCGCCGGTGGTGGCGGCCTTTGCGGTGTTTCTTGCGGCGACACTCATCTTCAACGTCGGGCTGGCCCATAAATACGGTCTAACGCCGCCCTGGCGGTTCATGGCCGCGTTTCTGGTGGCCACTTCGGTGATCGTCTATTTCGTGCAGGACCTGCCCAGGCACTCCTTTCCCCGCATGATGGCGTACCAGCTTCCCTATGCGGCAGCACAGCTCATCGGCCTCTGGATCGTCTGGTCGTCCCGGCAGCGGCGCGAGAATCTTGATGTCATCCTGATGGTGGTTCTCGCGGCGAGTGCGCTGCAATTTGCATCGAAGCCGCTGATCGCCCACGCGCTGGGCGGCTGGGGCGCCGATCCGCAGGCCTATCTGCAGACGAACTATGCGATGGTCTCCCAGTCATTGGGGACCGTATTTGCAATTGCCATCGCATTGCTGCTTCTGGTCATCCTGGTGCGCGACGTGCTCGCCGAAGCCACCTCGAAATCGGAAACCGATACCCTTTCGGGTCTGCTCAATCGTGGCGGCTTCAAGCGGCATGCCGAAATTGCGTTGCGCGAAGTCGGCCGTCAGGGCTTGCCGGTGTCGCTCGTCATTGCCGATCTCGATCACTTCAAACGGGTCAACGACAATTTCGGCCATGCCTGCGGCGACCGTGTCATCGAAACCTTCTCCGGTTTCCTGCGCGATGCGGCGGGCCCGAGCCACCTTGCCGCCCGCCTCGGCGGCGAGGAATTCGCCGTGATGCTGCCGGGCACCAATCTTGCTGCGGCGCGGCTGTTCGCGGAAGGCGCTCGCAGCGCCTTCGGCGCGCTGCCGATCAAGGGATTGCCGCTGTCCTATCGTTGCACGGCGAGTTTTGGTGTCGCAGAGCTGCGATCCGGGGAAACCCTCTCCGAATTGATGCGCAGGGCAGACGAGGCGCTCTATGGTGCGAAGAAGGGCGGCCGCGACCAGGTGCGTGTCGCTTCAGGGCCGATCGCCATCGTTGCGAAACCCAACGGCAAGCCGTTGGGCAATGGCTTCAACGGCAGGGACTGATCTCCGGCATTTCGCCGTCGGCAAGGCCATACATATAGGAGCGGCCTTTCACGAAAGCCGGCGGGCGATAGCAGTCGCGCTCGTCGGCATAGTCGCCGCTTCGCTCCAGATGGAGAACCCTGGGTTGGCCGGCACTTGTGTAGTCCGCCATCTTCCTGGCCATGGCACCTTCGCCGACCAAAATGCGCTTATAGCCGGAGGCGCTGTCGATCACGAGGTTGCCAAAGGAATCGGCGTAAGCATGGTCTTGCTCGCCTGACCATGCCAAGGCAGGAGCCGCGTGGCCGAACGCCAGGACGGCGAGGGCGACGCCGCTGACGGCATTGCGGGCAGAATTCCAAAACATGGCGCTCCTCCATCCAAAATGAGGGCTGCCTCCTCGAATCGCAGAATTAACCTTTTCTTAACCTTTGTTAAGGGGGTGGGTCGGTGGCAGAGGGCGACTTTGCTTAACATGGTTAACATCGCGGCTTGATCGGCCGGGACGATCGCGACTAGGTTGGCGCACTGGAGGATTCGCATGGCGCTACGCCGAATGTCCCGGGCGACGCCCACCTCGAAGCGTTTCCGCTTTTCGCGGAAACACGGAAACACTGAAACGCTGCGCACTTTTGCTGGAATTGCTCCCGTAGTGCTTTTGGCGCTTTCAGCCTGTGTTTCACAGGGCAAGCCTGGCCAGAACACCGCTGCTGCTGGCGCACCAGATTCGCAAACCGCGGCCACGTTGATCGAAAAGGACACGCCTCAACCGCGCACGGCAACTTACAATTGTGCCGACGGCGGCCGGATAACCGTCGAGAACATCGGCAACGCGATCCGCGTTGTCGGTTCGGATGGCGTCAACGAGGAAATGCCCGCCGCGCCGGCCGGCCAGAACAGCCGATTCGGCATTGACCATGACGCAATCGTGATCGACGGCCGAGAGGCGCTGGTCATGAAAGCCAACACCACTCCAGTCGCCTGCAAGCGCTGACCCTTTCGGGCAGCATCCGATAAGCCAGTCAGGTAGTGGCATTCGCAGTCGCGAGGAAGTTCAATCGTTTAAAGGCGACAGCATCGCTATTCGTCAGACTAAATGACTTTTCCGAAACGATTTTCTGGCTTTGACGCGGTGCAAAAAGCGTTTTAGAACGCCGCTGTCCATAGTCGCATTCCGAAGCGTCGGTGCCGCGTTTGCATCGCCGTGACGGGTGCCGAACGGGGAAGCCATGAGCCACTCACCAGCCACCCGCGACAGACCGCTTTCGCCGCATCTCACGATCTACCGGCCGGCGATCACCATGACGATGTCGATCGTGCACCGCATCACCGGCGGCGCACTGTATTTCGGCACGTTGCTGGTCGCCTGGTGGCTGACGGCGGCGGCCGGTCCGCAGTCCTATTTCGATTTCGTCAATGGCATCTTCGGCTCATGGTTCGGCCGGCTGGTGCTGTTCGGCTACACCTGGGCGTTGATGCACCACATGCTCGGCGGTATTCGCCATCTGGTGTGGGACACCGGCGCGGGGCTGGAAAAACACACCGCCTCGAAGATCGCCTGGGCGACGGTGGTCGGCTCGGTCATCCTGACGATCCTGATCTGGGTTGTCGGCTATATGGTTCGGGGAGGCTGAACGATGAGCGCAAACAAATCCGACATGCGTACGCCGCTCGGCAAGGTGCGCGGCCTCGGCTCCGCCCGCGAGGGCACCATGCATTTCTGGCGTCAACGGTTGACGGCGATCGCGAACATCCCGCTGCTGCTCTTCTTCGTTGGCTTCCTCATCGCGAACAACGGCGCACCTTACGAAGATGTTCGTGCCGCGCTGGCCAACCCGCTGGTGGCGCTGGTGATGGTCCTGGTGCTGATTTCCGGGCTCTATCACATGCGCCTCGGCATGCAGGTCATCATCGAGGATTATGTCCACGGCGAAGGCAACAAGCTCGCGCTTCTGATCCTCAACACCTTTTTCACGATAGCGGTTGGCGTGGTTTCGATCTTCGCCCTGCTCAAGCTGGCATTCGGAGGCTGACGCTTTGGCCAAGGACGCGAAAAGCGGCAGCACGGCTTCCGCCTATACTTACGTAGACCACAAGTTCGACGTGGTGATCGTCGGTGCCGGCGGCGCCGGCCTGCGCGCAACGCTCGGCATGGCCGAGCAGGGCCTGCGCACGGCCTGCATCACCAAGGTCTTCCCAACCCGCTCGCATACCGTGGCAGCGCAGGGCGGCATCGCCGCTTCGCTGCAGAACATGGGTCCCGACAGCTGGCAGTGGCACCTCTACGACACCGTCAAGGGTTCCGACTGGCTCGGCGACGTCGATGCCATGGAATACATGGTGCGCGAGGCTCCTGCCGCGGTCTACGAACTCGAGCACTACGGCGTGCCGTTCTCGCGCACTGAAGAGGGCAAGATCTATCAGCGTCCGTTCGGCGGCCACATGATGAATTACGGCGACGGTCCGCCCGTGCAGCGTACCTGCGCTGCGGCCGATCGCACCGGCCACGCCATCCTGCATACGCTCTACGGCCAGTCGCTGAAGAACAACGCGCAGTTCTTCATTGAATATTTTGCGCTCGACCTGATCATGGACGATGACGGCACCTGCACCGGTGTCGTTGCCTGGAATCTCGACGACGGCACCATCCATCGCTTCTCGGCCAAGATGGTCGTGCTGGCGACCGGTGGTTACGGCCGCGCCTACCTCTCGGCAACCTCGGCTCATACCTGTACCGGCGACGGCGGTGGCATGGCGGTACGCGCCGGCCTGCCGTTGCAGGACATGGAGTTCGTGCAGTTCCATCCGACCGGCATCTACGGCGCCGGCTGCCTGATCACCGAAGGCGCACGCGGCGAAGGTGGCTATCTGGTCAATTCGGAAGGCGAGCGCTTCATGGAGCGTTACGCGCCATCGGCCAAGGACCTTGCCTCGCGCGACGTCGTCTCGCGTTGCATGACGCTGGAAATCCGCGAGGGTCGCGGCGTCGGCAAGCAGAAGGACCACATCTTCCTGCATCTCGACCATCTCGACCCGGCCGTTCTTCACGAGCGCCTGCCCGGCATTTCGGAATCGGCGAAGATCTTTGCCGGCGTCGACGTGACGCGCGAGCCGATCCCCGTGCTGCCGACGGTGCACTACAATATGGGCGGCGTGCCGACCAACTACTGGGGCGAGGTGCTGAACCCGACCGCGAAGAGCCCGGATCGCGTATCGCCCGGTCTGATGGCGGTGGGTGAGGCCGGTTGCGCCTCGGTGCATGGCGCCAACCGCCTCGGTTCCAACTCCTTGATCGACCTGGTGGTGTTCGGCCGCGCTGCGGCAATCCGCGCCGGTCAGGTGGTGGATCGTACCTCCTCGGTGCCTGCGGCCAATCCGCGTTCGCTGGAAAAGATCATGGATCGCTTCGATCGGCTGCGCCACGCCAATGGTGGCACGCCGACGGCGGTGCTGCGCGACAAGATGCAGCGCGCCATGCAGGAAGATGCCGCCGTGTTCCGTACGCAGGAGTCGCTGGAGCAGGGCTGCAGGCGCGTCTCCGAGATCTGGAAAGAGAAGAAGGACGTCAAGGTCTTCGACCGTTCGATGATCTGGAACTCGGACCTGGTCGAGACGTTGGAGCTGGAAAACCTGATGGCGAACGCCATCGCCACAGTCTATGGCGCCGAGGCGCGCAAGGAGAGCCGTGGTGCCCACGCGCGCGAGGACTTCTCGGCGCGTGACGATGCCAACTGGCGCAAGCATACGCTGGCGAAGGTCAGCGAGGACGGCAAGGTGACGCTGACCTATCGCGGCGTGCACACCGAGACCACGCTGCCGATGGACAAGGGCGGAATCGATCCGGCCAAGATCGCGCCCAAGGCGCGGGTGTACTGACGATGGGTGCGGCGCTGGCCACGGCTGGCTATTCCGGTACGCCGCTTGCGGCGAAACTGGGGTTGAAGGACGGCATGCATGCCGCCTTCCTGGCCTTGCCGGAACAGTTGGCGGGGCTCAGCGAAGCAGTCCGCTTTGCCACGGTGGAGCATTTCACCGCCTGGGCAGACGTCGACGCCGATGCAAGCTGCGATGTGGTGCACGCTTTCACCGACCGACGCAACGAGGTCGAGGGTTCGCTCGGTCAGCTGCAGGCGGCGATCAAACGGGACGGTATGATCTGGGTGTCGTGGCCGAAAAAGGCATCCAAAGTGCCGACCGATGTGACCGAGGACGTGATACGCGCCGAAGCGCTCAAGCTCGACCTGGTCGACGTCAAGGTCGCGGCAATCGATGAAATCTGGTCCGGGCTGAAGCTCGTCATCCGAAAGGACCGCAGGTAATGGTCGAACTCGCACTGCCCAAGAATTCGCAGGTCAAGCCGGGCAAGACCTGGCCGAAGCCGGAAGGCGCCACGAACCTGCGCGAGTATCGCATCTACCGGTGGTCGCCGGATGACGATGAAAATCCGCGCATCGACACCTATTTCGTCGACATGGACGATTGCGGGCCGATGGTTCTGGATGCGCTGCTCTACATCAAGAACAAGATCGATCCGACGCTGACGCTGCGCCGTTCCTGCCGCGAAGGCATCTGCGGTTCCTGCGCCATGAACATCGACGGCTCCAACACCTTGGCCTGCACCAAGGGTTGCGACGACATTTCCGGCGCCGTGAAGGTCTATCCGCTGCCGCATATGCCGGTGGTGAAGGACCTGGTTCCGGATCTCACCAATTTCTATGCCCAGCATCGTTCGATCGAGCCCTGGCTGAAGACGGTCTCTCCGGAGCCGGCCAAGGAATGGCTGCAGAGCCATGAGGACCGCCAGAAGCTTGACGGCCTCTACGAGTGCATCCTGTGCGCCTGCTGCTCGACCTCATGCCCGAGCTACTGGTGGAACGGCGATCGCTACCTCGGCCCGGCCACGCTGCTTCAGGCCTACCGCTGGCTGATCGACTCCAGAGACGAAGCAACGGGCGAGCGCCTGGACAACCTCGAAGATCCGTTCCGGCTCTATCGCTGCCACACCATCATGAACTGCGCGCAGACCTGCCCGAAGGGTCTCAACCCTGCCAAGGCGATCGCCGAGATCAAGAAGATGATGGTGGAGCGCCGCGTCTGAGGCGACAGCGCATATGACAGCAGAAGATCTTCCCCATCTCACCCCAGCCGAGGCTCGTGTCCTCGGCTGCCTGATCGAGAAGAAGGAGCTCACGCCCGACGTCTATCCGATGACGTCGAACGCGCTGGTGGCTGCCGCCAACCAGAAGACCTCGCGCGATCCGGTGATGGCGTTGGAGATGGTCGAGATCATGCGCACCCTCAGCACCTTGCAAGCCAAGGGCCTGGTGCGCCAGCAATTCGCGTCGCGCGTCGAGCGCTACGAACATCTGATGGCGCAGAAATTCTCGCTGACCCGCAACCAGAGCGCGCTGATCGGCCTGCTTCTGCTGCGTGGCCCGCAGACCGTCTATGAATTGCAGGCTCGTGCCGAGCGCATGGCCAATTTCGCCGATGCGGATGCCGTGCGCGGCGAGCTCGACATGCTAATCGGTCGCAGGCCGCCTTTGGTCAAGGAAATCGGCCGTGCACCCGGCCAGCGCGAGGACCGTTTCGCGCATCTGCTTTCGGGCGACGTCGAAGTCAGCACGGTGGTCGCGACAAGTCGCGCGCCAAGCGTTGCGTCGTCCGCCGTCTCGGAGCTCGAGGAGCGCGTCCGGCTTCTGGAAGAGGAAGTGGCGGCCCTCAAGGCGCGGCTCGATGCCGTAGGCGCATAAGCGTGGCCGAGCCGCAGGCCGACGCTTCGACAAACCTACTCTTCAAGGTCGACATCGTCGTCATCGGTGCGGGGCAGGCCGGGCTGTCCTCGGCCTATCATCTCGGCAGGCTGGGCCTGGCTGTCGGGCGGCAATTCCTCGTGCTGGACAGCAACCCGACGCCCGGCGGCGCCTGGCAGCATCGTTGGCCCTCGCTGACGCTCAGCACCGTCAACCGGGTGCACGATCTGCCGGGTATGCAGTTCTCCGAAGCCGTTGACACCGGCGACGGAGCGGTCAAGGCTTCGGTCGCGGTGCCCGAATATTTCGCCAGCTACGAGCGCAAGTTCAACCTGCCGGTCTACCGGCCTGTCACGGCCAAGGTCGTCTGCGACCGGTCCGGACGGTTGCGGATCGAGACCAGCCGAGAGACGTTTTCGGCGCGGGGCATCATCAACGCAACGGGAACATGGGAAAATCCGGTCATTCCCGTCTATCCCGGTTCAGAATTGTTCGAAGGGCAGCAGCTGCACACGCACGACTATCGCGGCGCCGACGCCTTCGTGGGGAAGCATGTCGTCGTGGTTGGCGGCGGTATTTCAGCGTTGCAGCATCTCGACGAAATTTCGCAGGTGACCAGCACGAGCTGGGTCACCCGCCGCGAACCACAATTCCGGAAAGAGCCCTTCACGGTGGAGGATGGTCGCGCCGCTGTCGCGGCGGTCGAAGACCGGGTCCGGCGCGGGCTGGTTCCCGGTTCGGTGGTCTCGGTCACCGGAGTCTCGCTGACGCCGGCCTTGCGCGCCGCCCAGGATCGTGGCGTGCTGAGGCGTCTGCCGATGTTCAGCGAGATCACGAAAGATGGCGTTCGATGGCCCGATGGTTCCGAGCAGAGGGCAGATGTCATCCTATGGGCAACGGGTTTTCGCAGCTCGCTCGATCACCTCGCTCCACTGCAACTGCGTGAAGACAATGGCGGCATCATCATGGGAGGCCGGCTGGCAACGCAGGTCGAGAAGGATCCGCGTGTCCATCTGGTCGGCTATGGCCCTTCGGCCTCCACCATAGGCGCCAATCGCGCCGGAGGTGCCGCGGCGCGCGAGCTGGCAACCTACCTTGGTTTGATCTGACGGCGTCCTCGCCGTTCCCGCGATGCCGGGGCGCTGGCGAGATGTGTCAGCAACGATGGTGCCGTGCTCTTGAACCGGCCGTCGGCGTTTCCTCTATATGAGGCTTGGCAAATACACGCCGGCATGGCTGGCGATGGAGGGGTAAGTGCCGAGCCACTCGGAGAAGGCGACACGCCGCGAATGGATCGGGCTGGTGGCACTCGCGCTGCCTTGCCTGCTCTACACGATGGACCTGACGGTACTCAATCTGGCGGTGCCGCATCTGGTCGCCGATCTGAAGCCCAGTGCCGTGCAACTGCTCTGGATCGTCGATATCTACGGTTTTCTGATCGCCGGTTCGCTTATCACCATGGGCACGCTCGGCGACCGTATCGGCCGCCGCAAGGTGCTGCTAGCCGGTGCCGTTCTGTTCGGTATCGCTTCGGTGATCGCCGCATTTTCCACCTCGGCCGAAATGCTGATCGCTGCGCGAGCGCTTCTCGGCGTTGCCGGTGCCACCCTGGCCCCGTCGACGCTTTCGCTGATCCGCAACATGTTCCATGACGCAGGCGAGCGCACCTTTGCCATCTCGATCTGGGCAACCAGCTATTCGGTGGGCGCCGCCATCGGCCCGCTGCTCGGCGGCGTGCTGCTCGAATATTTCTGGTGGGGTTCGGTGTTCCTGCTGGCTGTCCCGGTGATGGTGCTGCTTCTCATCGTCGGGCCGATCCTTTTGCCCGAATATCGCGACCCCAGCGCCGGGCGGCTCGATGTCACCAGCGCCGTTCTTTCGCTGGTGGCGGTGCTGGCCATGGTCTACGGCCTGAAACAGATCGCTTCGGATGGTGTCGCCTGGCTCCCCGTCGCGACGATCCTTGCCGGTCTCGCCGTCGGTGCGGCGTTCGTGGTGCGGCAGCGGCGCCTGGCCGATCCCCTGCTCGATCTCAGCCTGTTCCGGTCACGTCCGTTCAGTGCGGCCCTTATCGTCAACGTCATCGCCTGTTTCGTCGCCTTCGGGCCTTTCGTCTTCATCGCGCAATACTTGCAGTTGGTCATCGGCCTGACGCCCTTGAAGGCGGGTCTCTGGACGCTGCCCTCATCGGTCGGCTTTGTGGTTTCCTCGATGATGACGTCCTGGGTCGTCGCGCACATTCCGGCACCGCGTGTCATTGCTGGCGGGTTGGCATTGGCAGCGCTTGCCTTCCTGCTGCTCACCCAGGTCGGCAATGGTCATCCGTTGGGAATGATCGTTGCGGCAACGATCGTCATGTCGCTGGGGCTCGGTCTCGTCTTCACGCTGACCACAGATCTGATCGTGGGTGCGGCGCCGCCAGAACGTGCCGGCGCTGCCGGTGCGCTTTCGGAAACGGGCGCCGAGTTTGGCGGTGTGCTGGGCATCGCTGTCCTGGGCAGCATCGGCATGGCGATCTATCGCGGCGCGATGGCGGGCGGTGTGCCAGCCGGCGTGCCGGAGGAAGCCGCTCACACGGCACGCGATACGCTGGGCGGAGCGGTCGCGGTTGCGCCGCAACTGCCAAACGGACTTGCCGACGCGCTGCTGGTGGTGGCGCGCGATGCCTTCACCAGCGGCTTCGAGCTGATCGCAACGATCTCGACGGTGCTGACCGTCGTTGCAGCAATCGTCATGCTGCTTATGTTCCGCAAGGACGGGCCGACCAAGCCATCCGACGAGCCGCAGTCGGCCGCCTTGCAAAAGGCCGCGTAGCCCAGCGCATCGTGCTTCAAAGTGTTAGGGCGTCCTTTTGCGCGTCCGAATGGACGCGCGGCGCTCTAAAGTGGCAACGCGGTCAAATGCCCCGTCCTGATCAAGCGAGCTTCGCGTCCAGGGCGATCTTGATGGCGCCAAGCGCGCGCGAAACCGGGCACTCGGCCTTGGCCTTGGCGGCGAGTTCCTGGAACTTGGCGTCGTCGATGCCGGGAACATCCCCCACCAGCGTGATGTTGCTCTCGGTGATGCCGGTGCCGGGGATGAGTTTCACCGCCGCCGTCGCCTCCAGCTTCGCGGCTGGTGTGCCGTTTTCAGCCAGAAAATGTGAAAGCTGCATGGCGTAGCAGCCGGCATGGGCGGCCGCGATCAGTTCTTCCGGATTGGTGCCGGATTTGCCGCTTTCGTCCTCGAAACGCATCTTGAACGAATAGGGCGTGCCCTTGAGTGCGCCGCTCTGGGTGTCGATCGTGCCGCCCCCTTCCTTCAGGTTGCCTTTCCAAACGGCTGTCGCGGTGCGATCCATGGTCTTTCTCCTGCTGGGATTGAGAGACAACTATAGCGCCGTCACCTGACAAGACCACAACATCATCGACGATGTTGAGCGGAGCTGAAAATCGCTGCGTGGAAATGTCGGCTTCGTTGAGGCTGGGCCGTCCTGCGGTCGACGCCATATCGGCGCGCATGAACACCGCAATAGGAGATGAACGATGAAATATCTCTGTCTGGTCTACCATGAGGAAGCAGTACTGCGGGCATTGTCTGCCGCGGACGCCAGGAAACTCGATGCCGACTCGCTTGCCTACGACAAGGTCCTGGAGAACAGCGGTCACCTGATTGCAGCCGAGGCTTTGCAGTCGGTGAAGACGGCGAAAGTGGTACGCAAGCGCAAGGGCAGGATATTGGTCACCGACGGCCCGTTTGCAGAAACCAAGGAGCAACTGCTCGGTTTCATCCTGATCGAGGCGGAGGATCTCGAAAAGGCGCTGGCGCTTGCTGCCGACATCCCGCTGGCAGAGATGGGCATGATCGAGGTGCGAGCGATCTACGACATTCCGCAACCGTAGCGCGGCAGCCGGTCAGTCCTGAACTGCAGGCGCCGGCGCCTGGCAGACATCGACCCATTCGGCGGAGACAAGCGCTGCCATGCGTTCGGGCGCAAGCCGCACGGCGGCGTTGGTGGCGCCGGCCGCAGGGACCACTTCGTCGAAGGCTTTCAGCGAAACATCGCAATAGACCGGCAATGGAGCGGGCAGGCCGAAGGGACACACACCGCCGATCGGATGGCTGGTCAAGGCAACGACCTCTTCAGCCTCCAGCATGCGCGCCTTGCCGCCGAAATGGTCCTTGAACTTGCGGTTGTCGAGCCGTGCCGTGCCGGCTGCGACCACCAGCATCGCCGTATCGCCGACCCTCAGGCAGATCGTCTTGGCGATCTGGTCGGGCGCCACGCCATGCGCTTCGGCGGCAAGCGCCACCGTTGCCGAACTGGTTTCGGTGACGATGACTTCAATGTCTGGGGCTTTGGCGGCGAAGAAGGCGCGGACGGATTCGAGGCTCATATCCGGACCATAGGGGTGGCTCGCTGGGCAGGCAACCGGCCGTGGTCTCCGGTCCGGTCCGCCAGTCTCGATATCGATTGGTCCTGGAGGGACCACGCACTCTGGACGACCCTAGATGGCCTCGCCCTTCAGCAGGCGGGGCGTCCCATTTGCCAGGCCCGATGCCTGGCGGATGAAGAAATCCTTCAGGCGGGGCATGCGTTCGACCAGACCGAGGCCGATATCGCGAACGGCACGCAGCGGCGCGATATCGTTGGAGAACAGCCGGTTCAACACATCGGTGGTGACGCCCATCTGCATCGTGTCGAAACGGCGCCATTGCTGGTAGCGTTCAAGCACATCGAGCGCGCCGATGTCCTGGCCGAGCCGATCTGCCTCGACGATCACCTCCGCCAGGGCGGCAACGTCCTTGAACCCGAGATTGAGACCTTGCCCGGCGATCGGGTGGATGCCATGGGCTGCATCGCCCGCCAGCGCAAGGCGCGGCGCCACGAAGGCGCGGGCAAGCGTCAGCCCCAGCGGCCATGCGCGCGGCTTGTCCATCGCGCGGATCTCGCCGAGCTTCAGGCCGAAGCGCTGCTCCAGCTCCATTTCGAAGACGAGGTCGTCGCCTTCGACGAGCTTGTTGGCATCCTCGGTGCGTTCCACCCAAACGATCGAGGAGCGATTGGTGCCATCCTTGTCGGGCTTCAGCGGCAAGGTGGCGAAAGGTCCAGCGGGCAGGAAATGCTCTTCGGCACGGCCATTATGCGGCCGTTCATGCGCCACGGTGCAGACGATGCCGGACTGGCCGTATTCCCATCGCACGGTCTTGATGCCGGCCATGTCGCGCAGTCTGGAATTGACACCGTCGCATGCGACCAGCAGGCGGGCGCGCAAGGTCGCGCCGTCCGCCAGATGAATGGTCATGCCGGTGGTGTTGGTGTCGAAGGACTGGACGGCCACGCCTTCGATCAGATCGACGTCCAGGCGCTCGGCCTGGCGGCGCAGCGCACCGTTGAGGTCACGGTTGGCAACCATGTGCGCGAAGGGTTCGCCGGGAGCGACTTCGCCATCGAAGGTCAGGAAGGTGGGGCGCACCGGATCGGCGGTGCGCGAATCGGTGATGATCATCTCGGTGATCGCCTGCGCCTGCGAGGCGATCTCCGCCCAGACACCAAGCTGGTCGAGCATGCGGCAGGCCGCTGCCGCGATAGCCGAGGCGCGGCCATCCTTCTGCCATACACCGGCGGGAGCGGCATCGACAACGGCGATACGCAAGCTGGGGCGCGCCTGCTTGAGCGAGACAGCGGTCGCGAGACCGACATAGCCGGCGCCGGCAATCAGCACGTCGAGCCGTGTGCTTTCCTGCGTTTCCCGCTCTTGTTTCGTCGCCATGCCAGCCACCTTTCCCGCCCGGTCCTCAGGATCCTGCTCCAGACCATGCCCGCTTTATGCCTTGACTGCCCGTCGCTGCTGTCCGAAACCGCACCGACAATTGCGAGGAACGGACGCATGACGCAAGCCATGAACGAGCTTCTTGGCATTCTCGACCTGGAGAAGCTGGAAGACAACCTGTTCCGAGGTCGCAGCCCCCAGACCGACTGGCAGCGCGTTTTCGGCGGCCAGACCATCGCGCAGGCACTGGTTGCCGCACAACGCACCGTGGAGCCGGATCGGCATGTACATTCGCTGCATGGCTATTTCATGCGGCCAGGCGACACCAAGTTGCCGATCATCTACGAGGTCGATCGTATCCGCGACGGTTCTTCCTTCACCACGCGTCGCGTGATGGCGGTCCAGCATGGCCACGCCATTTTTTCTCTCGAAGCTTCATTCCATCTCGATGAGGGCGGGCTCGAGCACCAAATTCCCATGCCGCTCGACGTTCCCGAACCCGACACGCTGCTGACGCAGCGCGACCTGCTGGAAAAATTCGGCGAAGCCGTGCCGGAAGGCATCAAACTCTACTGGCAGCGCGAGAGGCCGATCGAGATGCGGCCGATCATGCTCAAACATTATACGAGCCGGGAGCGGCTGGAGCCGAACCAGAACATCTGGATCCGCACCACGGGGCCGGTGCCGAACGACCGCGCGCTACGGGCCGCCGTTCTGGCTTATCTGTCGGACATGACGCTGCTCGACACCTCGACCTTCGCGCATGGCCGCGCGATCTTCGACCGCGATATCCAGGCGGCCAGCCTGGATCACTCGATGTGGTTCCATCGCAGCCATCCCTTCGACGACTGGATGCTCTACACGCAGGACAGTCCCTCCACGCAAGGCGCGCGCGGTTTCACACGCGGCTCGCTGTTTGCCCGCGACGGCACGCTCATCGCTTCTGTGGCGCAGGAAGGACTGATCCGTCTCAAACGATCGCCTGCGAAATAGGCAATCCTTTAATTTTGCCTATTCAATAGGCGTTTTGTGAACGCGCTTTGCGTGGCCGATTTGGCCAACACGTCTCTTATCCATTTATTTTCAGACGCTTAGAGATTCGTTTCGGCATTTGGCACGGAGCTTGAATTGGCATGGGCACTCGCCGGCCCGTGTTGAGGCCGGTGATGTCGCGTGGAACGCGGGGACCGTAACGAACAAAGGGCGAATCCTGATGAAGATCGTGATGGCCATCATCAAGCCGTTCAAACTCGATGAGGTGCGCGAAGCGCTCACCGCCGTCGGCATCCAGGGTCTGACCGTCACCGAAGTCAAAGGCTACGGGCGTCAGAAGGGGCATACCGAAATCTATCGTGGAGCGGAGTACGCCGTTTCCTTCCTTCCCAAGATCAAGATCGAAGTCGCTGTCGCAGCCGACCTCGTCGACAAGGCCGTCGAGGCGATCGCCAACGCGGCCAAGACCGGCCAGATTGGTGACGGCAAGGTCTTCGTCTTCGGCATCGACCAGGCCGTGCGCATCCGCACCGGCGAAACAGACACCGACGCGCTGTGAGCGGGTCACGCATCGTTATGGAGAGATCGATGAACAATCTTCCTGCCTTGAAAAGGGCGGTCGCGCCGCTGGCGGCTCTGGCTGGCCTGCTCGCAACGACTGTGGCCTATGCGCAAGAAGCGACACCGGCTGCAGCCCCAGCCCCCGTGCTCGACACTGGCAACACCGCCTGGATGCTGACCTCGACGGCATTGGTGCTGATGATGACCATTCCAGGGCTCGCCCTGTTCTATGCCGGCATGGTGCGCAAGAAGAACCTGCTCGCGACCGTCATGCAGAGCTTTGCCGTCTGCTGTCTGGTCACCGTGCTGTGGTTCGTAGCCGGCTATTCGCTGGCATTCTCGGACGGCGGTTCTCTCAATGCCTATGTCGGTGGCTTGTCCAAGGCGCTGCACCAGGGCATCACGGTCTCGTCCCTGTGGGCGCCGGGCGTGGCGAACATCCCGGAATTCGTTTTCTCGATGTTCCAGATGACCTTTGCCATCATCACGCCGGCGCTGATTGCCGGCGCCTTTGCCGAACGCATGAAATTCTCGGCGCTGCTGCTGTTCAGCGGGCTGTGGCTGCTGATCGTCTATGCACCGATCGCGCACTGGGTCTGGGGCGGCGGCTTCCTCGCCTCGGCCGGCGTGCTCGACTTCGCTGGCGGCACGGTGGTGCACATCAATGCCGGTGTCGCCGGCCTGGTCTGCGCGCTGGTGCTCGGCAAACGCGAAGGTTACGGCACCGTCAACATGGCGCCCTATAACCTCGTCTACGCGGTGATCGGTGCTTCGCTGCTGTGGGTCGGCTGGTTCGGCTTCAACGCCGGTTCCGAACTCGCCGCCGACGGTCTTGCCGGTGCCGCCATGATGAACACGCAGGTCGCGGCCGCCGCTGCCGGTCTCGCCTGGATGTTCACCGAATGGCTGATCGCCAAGAAGCCGTCGGTGCTCGGCATCATCTCGGGCGCCGTCGCCGGCCTTGTCGCCGTGACGCCGGCCTCCGGTTTCGTCAACCCGACGGGCGCCTTCGTCATCGGTATCGCCTCCGGCATCATCTGCTACTTCGCCGCCGTCAAGCTCAAGCATGCCTTCGGTTACGACGACTCGCTCGATGCCTTTGGCGTGCATGGCGTCGGCGGCATCGTCGGTGCGCTGCTCACCGGCGTCTTCGCCGATCCCGCCATCAATGCGCTCGGCAAGGACGCCACGGTGCTCAAGCAGCTCTACGGCATCGTCTTCACCATCATCTGGACCGCAGTCGCCAGCTTCGTGATCCTCTATGTGGTCAAGGCGCTGGTCGGCCTGCGTCCGAGCAAGCAGGAGGAAATCGAGGGGCTGGACGTCACCTTGCACGGCGAGGTGATCCAGTAGGTCGCATCTGTCTGCGGGATTACCCGTTTCGAAGGAAGATCCCGTCGTGAGCCGCTGCGAACGCGGTCACGCCACCTGGGCCCGGAGCGATCCGGGCCCCTTTTTTCAGATTGTCGATGTCTTCAAACATCACACGCCTTCCGCATAGTTAATGCCGCCTTAACCATCGCCTCGATAGTCTGGGTTTCGAATCTGCCGGACTGCGTCCCGCATCCGGCTCAGGCAATGACAGACGGGGAAATGCATGCGTTCAGGGGCATCGGCACCGCTCGCGCTGACCAGCACCGGGCACGGGTTCCAGGCGTTCCTGCGACGCCAGGCCGGCCGGCTTGTCGGCGGCGCGCTGTTCGTTTTCGTCGCTTTCGGCGTGGCTGCGCTGGCGACATGGAACGTCGCCGACCCGTCCTTCTCGCATGCCACCGACAATCCCGTGACCAACGCGATGGGATATCCGGGCGCGGTGTTCTCCGACCTCGCCACCCAGTTCCTTGGTCTCTCCGCCGTCGCCGCTCTGGTGCCCGCAGTGATCTGGGGCTTCCTGCTGTTTTCCGCCCGCGGTGTCGACAAGATGCCGCGCCGTGGTGTCTCGTGGGCTGGTTTCGCTCTGCTTGCGGCGGCGATGGCCGGCTGCGTCGTGCCGCCCAAGACCTGGCCGCTGCCAAGCGGTCTTGGCGGTGTCTTCGGCGATATGGTGCTGAAGGTGCCGGGCCTGTTCCTGGGTGGCTATCCGACCGGGCTTGCCGCCAGCATCATCGCCGTGCTGCTCGCCGCTCCCGCACTTTGGCTGTTCGCCCACGGCTCCGCCCTGATTTCCCGCACCAACGGCTTTGCCGTGATGGACGAACCCGAGCCGAAGCGTCGTGAAAAGGAAGAAGATCGCGACGCCATCCTGTTCGAGAACGAAGAGGACGATGACGACAATGGCGGGTTGCTGGCGCTCGGCGCCGTCACCCACTGGTGGCTGTCGTTCCGTGCGTGGCGGCATCGCCGCGCCGCCGCTCGCCGGCGCGAAGAGGAAGGCGAGTTCGATTTCGCCGAAATGCCGTCGCGCGAAAGCGCCTGGCGCCGCGCTGCCGAACGTGTGGAATCGGCCGAACTCGCCGAGGCTCGCATGAGCTCGAGCGGCCGTGCCCGCGTCGAACCCGAGTTCTTCGCGGCGATGGTCAAGGATCGCCATCCAACGGTTGATCCTGCCGACGCCCCCTTCGAGACGGACGATTTCGACGGTGGCGATTTCGGTGAAGCCGATTTCGAGCGCGACGAGGACGATTTTGATCAGCCCGTGGTGTCGCCGCGCACGCAGGCTGGCTCCAACACCCAGGTACGCAATTTCCGCTCCGATGCCGCCACACGCGTCGAAGCACCGGCGCCCCGGCCGACGCAAGGCGCGCGCGTCCAGCGCGAGGCGCAGACCTCGCTCATCGCTTCCAGCAGTTTCGAAATGCCGTCGCTGCATTTCCTGTCCGAACCGAAGAGCGTGGCCCGCGATCCGAGCCTGTCCAAGGACGCATTGGAACAGAACGCGCGTCTGCTGGAAGGCGTGCTGGAAGACTTCGGCGTCAAGGGCGAGATCATCCATGTCCGGCCTGGTCCGGTGGTCACGCTCTACGAGCTCGAGCCAGCGCCCGGCATCAAGTCGAGCCGCGTCATCGGCCTTGCCGACGACATCGCCCGTTCGATGAGCGCGATCGCCGCTCGTGTCGCGGTGGTGCCCGGCCGCAACGCCATCGGTATCGAACTGCCCAACGCCAAGCGCGAAATGGTCTATCTGCGCGAGATCCTGGCCAGTCGCGATTTCGAGGAAAGCAAGGCCAAGCTCGCGCTTGCGCTCGGCAAGACCATCAATGGCGAGCCGGTCATCGTCGACATCGCCAAGATGCCGCATGTGCTGGTGGCCGGTACCACGGGTTCCGGCAAGTCGGTGGCCATCAACACCATGATCCTGTCGCTGCTCTACCGGCTGAAACCGGAGGAGTGCCGCCTCATCATGATCGATCCGAAAATGCTGGAACTCTCCGTCTATGACGGCATCCCGCACCTGCTGACGCCTGTCGTCACCGATCCGAAGAAGGCCGTGGTCGCGCTGAAGTGGACGGTGCGCGAGATGGAGGATCGCTACCGCAAGATGTCCAAGGTCGGCGTGCGCAACATCGACGGTTTCAACCAGCGTATCGTGCAGGCCGACAAGAAGGGCGAGAAGATCTCGCGCACGGTGCAGACGGGTTTCGACCGTCAGACCGGCGAGGCGATCTACGAGACCGAGGATCTCGATCTCGAGCCGATGCCTTATATCGTCGTCATCATCGACGAGATGGCCGACCTGATGATGGTTGCCGGCAAGGATATCGAAGGCGCCGTCCAGCGCCTCGCCCAGATGGCCCGCGCTGCCGGCATCCACGTCATCATGGCGACGCAGCGTCCATCCGTCGACGTCATCACCGGCACGATCAAGGCCAATTTCCCGACCCGCATCTCCTTCCAGGTGACGTCGAAGATCGACTCGCGCACCATCCTTGGCGAACAGGGCGCGGAACAGCTGCTCGGCATGGGCGACATGCTCTATATGGCAGGTGGTGGCCGTATCCAGCGTGTACACGGCCCGTTCGTCGCCGACGATGAGGTCGAGAAGGTAGTCCAGCACCTGAAGCTGCAGGGCGTGCCTGAATATCTCGATGCGATCACCGAGGATGATGAGGAAGGCGATGACGAACCGTCGGGCCGCGGAGGTTCGGGTGGCGGCAATCTCGACGATTCCGACGATCCGTACGATCAGGCGGTCGCGGTGGTGCTGCGCGACGGCAAGGCATCGACCAGCTACATCCAGCGTCGTCTCGGCATCGGTTACAACCGTGCTGCATCGATCATCGAACGGATGGAGCAGGAGGGTATCGTCGGTGCAGCCAACCATGCCGGCAAGCGCGAAATCCTGGTACCGACGGAAGAAGACAAGTTCTGACAAGAGGACGGTCAAACTAAAGCCCAACTGAGGGTTCACCACCTGTCCGGAACAACGATACGAGAGTAAGCGGCATGGAAGACAACCTTTTCGCAGCAGCAACCGGCCTTGCCTTGACGCGGCGGCGGTTGCTCGGGTTTGGCTTGATGGTGGTGGGTGCCGCTGCTGCCAACACCGTGCCGGCCTTCATGCCCGTGGCCGCCGCCCAGGCCGCTGTCCCGCCTGCCGCCCAGAAGATCGCCGATCATTTCTCGGCGGTGAAGTCGATGACGGGTGAATTCGTGCAGTTCGGTCCGAAAGGCGAACAGACCGGCGGCAAGTTCTTCCTGGAACGTCCGGGCAAGATCCGCTTCAACTATGAAGGCGCGGCCAACTTCAAGGTGATCTCGGACGGCGAATCGGTCGTGCTTCTCAACAAGAAGTTGCAGACATCCGACCTCTACCCGCTTTCAAAGACGCCGCTGAAGCTCCTGCTCGAAGACAGGATCGACCTGTCCGGCGACCGCGTGAAGAATGTGAAGGAAGAGGAAGACCTCATCACCATCAAGCTGTCGGACAAGCAGGTGTTCGGCAATTCGACCATCACCATGATGTTCGATCCGAAGACCTACGACCTGCGCCAGTGGACGATCACCGATGCGCAGGGCAAGGACACCACGGTGATGATCTTCAACACCAGGGAAGGCGTTTCCTTCGCGCCCGATACGTTCAAGATCGACTATACGGCCAACCGCGAGCTCAATGCCAAGAAGGGTTTCCGTTGAGGCTTGGCCGCAGCGCGCCTGGTCCGACTGCCGTCATTTCCTAAACTCTTTGTGGAAATTCGGCGCACTGGATCCTTGTCCGGTGCGCCGTCTTGTTTTTCCGAACCCAGGCTGGCAGGTTCCGCGCAAATTTCATCGCATTGATGCCTTCGCTTGAGCCCGCCGGCTTGACGGGCACGGGTTCGGAACACGCATGGCTTTTACCCTGGCAACCTGGAACATCAACTCGGTCAGGCTACGCATGCCGCTGGTCGAACAGCTGATCGCGGAGCGCAATCCCGACATCATCTGCCTGCAGGAAACCAAATGCCCGGACGATCTGTTTCCGGCGAACGCTTTCCGCAAGCTGGGCTACGAGCACATCGCCATCCACGGCCAGAAGGGTTATCACGGCGTCGCCACGGTCGCGCGGCGGCCGATCGAAATCGTGGAAAGGCGCCGCTTCTGCGAGATCGAAGACAGCCGGCATATTTCGGTACGATTCGAGGCTGGCGGCAGGAAGATCGTGCTTCACAATTTCTATGTGCCGGCGGGCGGCGACGAACCCAATCCCCAGATCAACCCGAAGTTCCGGCACAAGCTCGATTTCGTGCAGGAGATGAACAGCGTTCGCGCCGACGAAAATGACGGCGCGGGATCGATCCTGGTCGGAGATCTCAACATCGCTCCGCTCGAACACGACGTCTGGTCGCACAAGCAACTGCTCAACGTCGTCAGCCATACGCCGGTCGAGACCGAGAGTTTCGAGGCAATGCGCAAGCAGGGCTCCTGGGCCGATCTGATGCGTTTGAATGTGCCCGTCGAACAGAAGATCTATACCTGGTGGAGCTATCGCGCCGCCGATTGGCAGGCGTCGGATCGCGGCCGCCGTCTCGACCATGTCTGGTCCTCGAACAACCTCGTGCCGGCTTTCACGGGATATGAGATCCTGCGCGTCGCCCGCGGATGGGAGCGCCCATCCGACCATGTACCGGTGATTGCCCGGTTCGATCTCTGAAAAAAATGCTAGGCGTTGGCCGCTTCCCATTCGGGGCGCAACAGCGACATTGCCAGTTCGTCGCGATATTCGCCGCCGAAATAGGCACTGCCGCGCGAAATGCCCTCTGCCTTGAAGCCGATCGCTTCGTACATGCGCCGGGCGCGCAGATTGTCCGGAAACAGGCCGATGACGAGGCGATGAACATCGGTCTCCCGGAAGGCGTGCGCGACGACGGCGGCAAGCAGGCGTCGTCCCTGGCCCTGACCGGGGCTGACGACGGCAACGCGGCGCACCAGCGTCGTGCGCTCGACCGCGTTCCAGAAACGCAGCATGGCGAACCCGACCGGTGCCGGGCCGTCATAGCCGATGAAATAGGCATGGCTGCCGTCGACAAAGGCATCGCGGTGCCGTTGCTCGTCCCAGCGTCCAACGAGCCGGTCGTACCCTTCCAGCCGTTCTGTAGCCATGATGAAAGGCAGATCGTCCAGACCGCCACGAACGAGATGAAAAGTCGTGCCCACAGGTGTTCCGCTAGCCGCCGAAGCGCGGCGCCAGCTGTTCGATCCGCTCGATCAGCGCTTGCAACTCTTCGACGATTCGCTGGTGCAGCTGCACCGCGAGGTCGGGATATTCCTCGAGAATACGCCGGAACATCTTGCGGTTGAGGCGCAGAACCTGCGAATCGATCGCCGCGGAGGCACTCGTCAGGCGTTTTGTGTCGGCGATCAATGCCAGCTCGCCCAGGATGGCACCGGGTCCCGCAGTGCTGATCACGACATGGTTGCTGTCGGCTTCGCGATAAAGGGCGATGCGGCCGCTGATCACGACATAGGCGGAATCGGCTTCGTCGTCCTCGCGATAGAGCTTCCTGTCCGCCGGCAGCGAGGTGGTCTCGGCACCGAAGGCGAGCAGACGCAACTGTTCCGGCGTGAAGCCCTCGAAGAGCCCCACGGCGGACAGGACACGGATGTCGTCATCCAGCGCCATCAGTTATGTCCCCGGACCGACAGGTCATTCCCTCCGTTGCGCGACCCCACCCAAAATCGCCATCCGGTCAACTACACTTAATTGACCAATAATATAGAGCCTTTAACAGAATCTGTTCGGACAGGGGAGCGGGTCAAGAAAAGGCAGCTTTGCTGCGTGCCGCCCCATAGTGAAACGGCCGGGAAATCCCGGCCATTGGCTAAACAGGGCATGAGCCTTGGGCAGGCGGTGGCGTGGTTCAGGGAACCAGCTTGTAGCCGCCGCTTTCGGTGACGAGGATCGCCGCGTTCGATGGATCGTGTTCGATCTTCTGGCGCAGGCGGTAGACGTGGGTTTCCAGCGTGTGGGTGGTGACGCCGGAGTTGTAGCCCCACACCTCCTCCAGGAGCACATCGCGGGTCACCACTTTCTGCTCGGCGCGGTAGAGATATTTGATGATGGAGGCTTCCTTTTCGGTCAGCCTCACCTTGCCGCCGCGCTGGTCGATGAGCAGCTTCTGGCTCGGTTTGAAGGTGTAGGGTCCGACCGTGAAAGTGGCGTCCTCGCTCTGCTCATGCTGGCGCAACTGCGCGCGGATGCGCGCAAGCAAAACGGCGAAGCGGAACGGCTTGGTCACATAGTCGTTGGCGCCGGCTTCCAATCCCAGGATCGTGTCGGAATCGGTGTCATGCCCGGTCAGCATGATGATCGGAGCCTTGTAGCCGCCCTTGCGCAGGATCTTCACGGCTTCCCGGCCGTCCATGTCCGGCAGGCCGACATCCATGATGAGCAGATCGATCATGCCGCCGCGTGCTGTCGCGACGCCTTTCGCCGCACTGGTCTCCTGCAGGACGTCGAATTCCTCATAGAGTGACAATTGCTCTGCCAGCGTGGTGCGGAGGTCTTCGTCGTCATCGACAACCAGGATGGTGCGTGAAGTCATGGATCAATCCGTTGTTTCAAAATCACAAAAAGATAGATGTGTCGTTGACCGGAATCCGTTTATGCGGATGCTGTCGCCTTAAACAGCCGATCACGGTAATTTGTTCCATGGTAACATCATATCCGAAAAACCGTGTGCGCAATGGGGCGGACCGGCCATTGCGCACAGGTCTTCGCACACTCGTCGTGCGGGCTCGCCCCGGCGATGGAACCAAGGGGCTGTTGCAGGCAGGAAAACTGGTGTTTTCCTGCGCATTGGGACGAGGCGGTATTTCGGCGAACAAACGCGAAGGCGACGGTGCGACGCCACTCGCGGCGATGCGCATCCTGTCCGGCTATTTCCGCAATGATCAGTTTGCCGGCGCGCGGCGTACGCGGCTTGCGATGGCACCCATCGGTCCGGATCTTGGTTGGTGCGAGGTTCCTGACGACCGCAACTACAACCGGCCGGTGAGGATTCCCTATGGCGCCAGTCACGAGCGCATGAAGCGAGACGACCGGCTTTATGATGCCTGTCTGGTGCTTGACTGGAACATCGCGCCGCGCCGTCGCGGACGCGGCAGCGCGATCTTCTTCCATCTGGCGCGGCCGGGCTTCACGCCGACGCAAGGCTGCGTGGCGGTCACCGCGCAAACCATGGCGCGGCTGTTGCCGCTGCTGTCTGATCGTACGGTGGTGAAGGTGATCCGCTGAGAGGTCGGCGCAGCGTCAGCGACGCTTCGGCCTTTGCGGTGCCTGCCAGCCGAGGTCGAGCAGGCCAAGGCGCTGCGGGGCCTCGGTGACCGTGCGGGCAACGTCTTCCCGACGCAGGCCGACGTCACGCAGGTAGGAGTCGGAGAGGGCCTCGGCGTTCTGCAGCGGAAGTGATGCAGCGATGCGCGCCTGCCTTAGCCAGTCCAACACGGGCTGGATGCGGCTTGGCCGCTCCGGAGGGCATTTCAGAACGATCGCGGACATAACGCACGTCTTTCATCAAGAGCGAAACTTTAAGCTTCGCTTGGCAATTTTCGACTGATCCCAGTATCTCTCATTGAAACGAAAGGGGGAAACGAGTAGTTCTTGGCAGATCATCAAGGGGCGCTTGAAGATAGCCATGTCCCGCCTGCTGCCTGGAACCCGTGCCTTGCGGACGCTGGAAGCGGCAGGACGCCATCTCAATTTCACCCGCGCGGCCGATGAACTCGGGCTGACACCGGCTGCCGTCAGCTATCAGATCAAGGAAATCGAGGATCAGCTCGGCCTGATCCTGTTTACGCGAACCAGCCGCAGCATCCGGCTGACGGAGGCCGGACTGGCGCTCGTGGATGCCGCGACGGACGCGCTGGAAACGCTCAACCGGGCGGTGGCCAAGGCTAAAAAGCTTTCCCGTGGAACGGAACAGTTGAAGGTGACAGCCAGCGCGGAATTTGCCACACGGTGGCTGTTGCGGCGTGTCGATGGTTTCCGCAAGCTATATCCCGACATCGATCTGCGCTTCGACATCACCTATGATGTGCGGGATTTCGATCGGGACGATGTCGATATCGGTATCCGCTTCGGCACCGGAAAATATCCGGGGCTTTGCTCGGCGCGGCTGTTCGAGAATGTCATCATTCCGGTTTGCAGCCCGGAACTGCTGCGGCAGGGGCCGCCACTCACCGAGCCGCGCGACCTGCTCAAACATACGCTCGTTCACATTGAATGGGTCCGCCAGGGTATCGTCTGGCCGAACTGGCGCATGTGGATGGCGGCGGCAGGCGTGGAGGATTTCGATGACAGCCGCACGGTGGTGATGACGACCTCCACCGATGCCATCGCCGCCGCTGCGGGTGGCAATGTCGTGGCGCTGGCCGACTTCGCCATGGTCGCCAACGATCTGTCCGAAGGCCGGCTGGTGCGACCCTTCGAACTCGGCATCAAGGTGCCGCCGGAATTCGCCTATTTCCTGGTCTATCCGGAAGCGTCGGCGCAGGATGCGCGCATTGTCGCCTTCAAGGACTGGATCCTGGCGGAGGCGCATGCGCCGCCGATCGATACGGCACGACGACCATGGGATGATTTCTAGAGCGGTAGATTGCCTAGATGAAACGCCAGACGGTGGTGCGTTTGACCTCGGCGTCCTCCAGCGCCCGCGTTACCGGCACTTCATAGGTCGCCAGTCGCTCCAGGCCGGCTTTCGGCAGGTAGGCGCGGCCGGGATCGCCGATCAGAATATCGGCGCCACGAGCCCTCAAAGCGGAGAACCACGGCAACAGCCGCTCGGCAAATGGCTTTTCGTAAAAGACATCGCCCGCAAGGACGAGATCCCATCCTGTGTCGGTTTCGACCAGATCCTGTCCGTTGAAGGTGACCGCGACTCTGTTTGCTTCGGCATTGAGCCGGATCGCCGTTTCGCAGAAGGGATCGATATCGGCTGCCTCGACAGACGCCGCACCGGCCTTCATCGCGGCGATGGCGACCAGGCCGGAGCCTGAGGCGAAATCCAGCACACGGCGGTTGCGCACGATTTCCGGATGGTCGAGCAGGTAGCGCGCCAATCCCTGTCCGCCGGCCCAGGCAAAGGCCCAGAAGGGCGGCGGCAAGCCGATTTCAGCCAATTCCTCCTCGGTACGCCGCCACAGATCATGCGCCTCATCGGCGAGGCGCAGGGTGATTTCGGGCACGTGCGGCGGCGTCATCGGCGCCGTGTTGTCGAGGATGAAGCGTTCGGCGGTTTGCGGCGTCAGCGTCACGGTGCGGGGTTGAGACCGCCCATGCGACAGACTTCCTTCCACTCCGCGGGAGTCACGGGCTGCACCGACAGGCGTCCGAGCCTGACCAGCGCCATTTCCGACAGCTTCGGGTTGTTTTTGATGTCCGCCAGTGTCGGCGGCGTGGGCACATCGCGAATCGCGCGGATATCGACGCATTCCCAGCGCGGATCGTCGGTTGTCGTGTCATGGTGCGCCAGTGCGCAGACCTCGGCGATGCCGACGATGTTGAGTCCTTCGTTGGAATGATAAAAGAAGCCGAGGTCGCCGATCTGCATCGCCTTCATGTTGTTGCGCGCCGCATAATTGCGCACGCCGTCCCATTGCGTGCCGGCTTTGCCCTTCTCCTTCAGCATGTCGAAGGAGAATTTGAACGGTTCGGATTTGAAGAGCCAATAATTCATCGTGGTCCCTCTGCTGCCCGCGGACTCAAGCTTCGGCCGGTTTGTTGAACACCCAATTCCACGGTCTGACTTCGACGCTCTCGAAAAGGCCTGCCTTGGCGTAGGGATCTGCCGCAGCCAGCGCCTCTGCGGCGGCGAGATCGGCGGCCTCGATGACGACAAGGCTACCATTCGGCTTGCCGTCGGCGTCGAGGAAGGGGCCGCCAAAGGCCAGCTTCTTGTCGGCATTCAGCCCGTTGAGGAAGTTGAGGTGATCCGGGCGTGTGTCGAGGCGCACCTGGAGGTGGCCGGGTTTATCCTTGCAGATCAGTGCAAACAGCATCGTGCTTCCTCAGTCGGTTTAGTCGTTTTCCGTTTTCAGGGGCCGCGTCATCAGCATGGAGACGGCTTCGCCGATGGTGATGGCGCCTTCCAGGATGGCAGCCACGGCCGAAATGATCGGCGCATCGATGCCCTGTTCGGCGGCGAGGCGGGCCGCAATCGCCGCTGTCGGCACCCCTTCGGCCAGAGGACGGCCGGCAAGCGATTCGCCTCGTCCCAGCGCCAATCCGTAAGCGAAATTACGCGATTGCGCCGAGGAGCAGGTCAACATCAGGTCGCCCAGGCCGGAAAGGCCCATCAGTGTCTCCGGCTTGGCCCCGAAGGCAGCACCAATGCGGCGCAATTCGACGAAGCCGCGCGTCACCATGGCGGCTTGCGCGCTGGCGCCGAGGCCTGCGCCGGTCACTGCGCCTGCGGCCAGGGCGAATACATTCTTCAGCGCGCCGCCAATCTCGACGCCAACAAGGTCGTCGCTGGAGTAGCAGCGCAGATTGCGGGCGGAAAACAGCGCCGCGAGTTCAACGGCCAGGGCTTCCTCGCGCGCTGCGACGACAACGGCGGTCGGCAGGCCTTTGGCGACATCCGTGGCAAAGCTTGGCCCCGACAGGGCGGCAATCGGATTGTCGGGCAGGATTTCGCCGGCAATGGTCGACAGCAGCGCGCCCGTGTCGCGCTCGATCCCCTTGGCGCACAAGACCACCGGAACGGTGGTGGCGAGGTGCGGTTTCGTTTCGGTGAGAACTTGACGCAGCGACTGCGCGGGCGTGACGACAAGGATGCAATCGGTGTCCTTCAGGGCCTCAGCCAGGGATGAACTCGCCGCAATGCCTTGGTCTATGGCGATACCGGGCAGATAACGCGGGTTTTCGCCCCGCCGGATCGCTGCAACCATTTCCGCGTCGCGTGCCCACAACGATACTTTGTGGCCGGCTCGCAGCATGGCCTGCGCCAGCGCGGTACCCCAGGCTCCGCCACCCAGGACGGCAATGCGGCGATCACTTGCCTGCACTTCGCTCATGCCTTGGCTCCTCGTCTTCCCGCGCCCACCACCGGCGTGGAGACAGTATCGAGCGGCCAGCGCGAACGGGGCACGAAATCGAAGGCGTTCTCGTCCTTCAGACCTGCTTGCAAGCGTTCGATGCCTGCCCAGGCGATCATCGCCGCATTGTCGGTGCACAGTTTCAGCGGCGGCGCGACGAAACGGAAGCCTGCCTTGTCGCAGAGCCCTTCCAGCGTCGTCTTGATCATCCGATTGGCCGCAACACCCCCGGCGACGACAAGTGCGGGCCGTTCTTCGTGCGGAAATTCTGCCCTGAAGCGGCTCAATGCGCGTGAAACACGGTCCGCGAGCGCATCGGCGACAGCTGTCTGAAACGAAGCGCAGATGTCGGCGACATCCTGTTCGGTCAACGGTGCGATCGCCTGGGCGGTCTGGCGCACGGCGGTCTTCAGTCCGGAAAAAGAGAAATCGGGCTGGGGCGAGCCCTTCATCGGCCGCGGGAAGGCAAAGCGGGCCGGGTCACCCTTCGCGGCAGCCTTCTCGACATTGGGGCCGCCTGGATAAGGCAGGCCGAGCATCTTGGCGGTCTTGTCGAATGCTTCGCCCAGCGCATCATCGATGGTGGTGGCCCAGCGCTGGTAGTCGCCGACGCCGGCGACACGCACGATCTGGGTGTGTCCGCCCGAAACCAGAAGCAGCAGGTAAGGAAAGGTCAGGCCATCGGTCAGCCGGGCGGTCAAAGCATGGCCTTCGAGGTGGTTGATGGCGAGCAGGGGCTTGCCGGCGGCAGCGGCGATGGCCTTTGCCGTCATCAGGCCGACGATCAGGCCGCCGACAAGGCCCGGGCCGGCGGTTGCGGCAATTGCGTCGATGTCATTCAGGCTCATGTCCGAGTCGGCGAGTGCCGCCTCGACAATGCCGTCCAGCGCCTCGACATGGGCGCGCGCGGCGATCTCGGGCACGACGCCACCAAATGCCGCATGTTCGGCGATCTGGCTGAGCACGACATTGGACAGGATTTTCGGCGCGGAAGCGCCGTCCAGCGCTACGATGCTGGCCGCCGTTTCGTCACAGCTCGTCTCTATGCCCAGAACGCGGATCAATTCGCCGCAAACCTCGATGATTGCCCATGCGCCACTTCCCCGTTAGGAGAGGGCTGGATATCCGGAGCTCAGGCTCCGAGCCGGGGTTATCACGGACCGCGCTTGATGCAAACAACCTTGAAGATTGGAACCCGAGGCAGCCTTCTGGCGCTGGCGCAGGCACATGAGACGCGCGACAGGCTGATGGCGGCACATGGCCTGCCGGAAGAAGCGTTCGACGTGGTCGTCATTTCGACCAGTGGCGATCGAATCCAGGATCGGCCGCTATCCGAAGCCGGAGGCAAGGGACTTTTCACCAAGGAGATCGAGGAAGCACTGCTTGACGGGCGCATCGATATCGCCGTGCACTCCTCGAAGGACATGCCGACGATGTTGCCGGAAGGGTTGGAATTATCCGCTTTCCTGCCACGCGAGGACGCTCGCGAAGCTTTCATCAGCCGCAAGGCAGCGCGCATAGCCGACCTGCCGGCAGGGGCAAAGGTCGGTTCCTCTTCCCTCAGGCGCCAGGCCTTGATCCGGCGTATGCGGCCCGATCTCGAAGTGGTGCTGTTTCGCGGCAATGTGCAGACACGGCTGCGCAAGCTGGATGAAGGGGTCGCCGACGCCACGATCTTGGCGCTGGCCGGGCTGAAACGGCTCGATCTGGAGCATATCGCCACTGATGTGATGTCGCTGGAGGCGTTTCCGCCGGCGCCGGGGCAAGGCGCGATCTGCATCGAAAGCCGCATCGGTGATGCGGAGACGGGTGTCTTGCTCGCCGCTATCCACGATGTCCCGACAGGGCAGGCCCTAGCCTGTGAGCGTGCTTTCCTCGCTGCGCTCGACGGCTCCTGCCGCACGCCGATCGCAGGCTACGCGACGGTCGCAGGCGAGGAGCTGTCTTTCTCCGGCATGATCCTCACACCCGATGGCAGCGATGTTCGCGAGGTGGCACGAAGGGGGCTCGGCAAGGATGCGGCGGCGATCGGCGCCGAGGCCGGGGCGGATATTCGGGCGCGTGCCGGCGCTCACTTCTTCGAGGGCTGGAACTGATGTCCCCCTGGCGAGACGGCGCTGAATGATGCGCGTGCTGGTGACGCGGCCGGAGCCGGCGGCCAGCCGCACGGCGGCGCGGCTCCGGGAGCTTGGCTTCGAACCGGTGGTTCTGCCGCTTTCCGAAACCCACGCGTTGCCTGTCACTGCTGACACCTGGTCCGAGGCTGCGGCAGCGCTTGTGGTGACAAGCGCCAACGCCATCCGTCATGCGTCAGCCGATGTTCTGCAGCGAGCCAAAGACCTGCCTTGCCATGTCGTTGGACCGAAGACGGCCGCCGCGGCACGCGCAGCCGGGCTTTCCGTCGCCGAAGTGGGGTCGGGCGATGCCGGGCAACTGGCTGGGCTGATCGCGCCTTCGCTCATCGGCAGGACGGTTGTCTATCTATGCGGCCGCATCCGCTCTCCCGATTTCGAGGCATTCCTTGCCGAACAAGAGGTCAAGGTACTGCCCGTCGAGACTTATGACACGCTGCCGGTCGATCATCCCGGCAAGGTGGCGGCGACACGTCTTGCCGGCCGGCCGGTGGATGCGGTGCTGCTTTATTCCGCCAAGGCGGCGCAGGCCTATTCCGCACTGGCGCAGCGGCCCGAACTGGCGCGCTATTTTGAAGAGACACGCATCCTGACGCTCTCGGTGCGGGTTGCCAAGGCAGCAAGCGCTGTTTTTCCTGGACGGCTGGCGGTCGCGGGGCGGCCGGACGAAGACGCGTTGCTGGCGCTGCTCAACGCGCTGGAATGAAGCTGCTTCATCATACCGCCCCTTTTCACAGCTTGGAGGTGTGGTAGACCGTTTTTAGCCTGCCGCCTGACGGTCCGAACCATTTGGGGAGCCGAAGCATGGTCAAGACGCCCAAGACGCGCCATTCCAGGAGCCGTCGCGAACCGGTGACGATCGATCTCGATCCCACCGACGTTTCGCGGGTGAGCGGTAAGGACCAGCCCGACACCAGCACACAGCCGGAAGAGGCTTTGGACGCGCGGGCGGAAATGCCGGAATCCGAAGAGCAAACAGAAGCGGCTGCCTCCGAGGCCAGCCAGGGCGCAGCGGCATCAAACGATACTGCTTCCCAATCCCGTGGTTTCGATTACGATTTCGGCGAAAACCATGCCCGGTCGGAAGCGGAAGCAACAGAACAGAAAACCGCGCCGGAAACGGCGAAGGCAGCTGACGACCGCAAGGCAAACGGGGGATTTGTGAACGATCAACCTGTCGAACCGAAACGCGGCAGCTTTGGCACTCTTGCTGCCGGTGTGATCGGTGGTGTCGTGGCCCTCGCGGGAATAGGCGTTCTGCAAACCGCCGGTCTGCTGGGTTCTTCCGATGCGGCGTCAAACAGCGAAATCGCAGCACTCAAAGGCGAGGTCGCAGCGCTCAGGTCGAACCCCAATCCAGATGCCTCGGCGCAGCTTGCGGCCGCTCTTGACCAGGTGAAGGCTGAAGTCGCCGCGCTGAAAGCGACACCGCCAGCCACGGGTGTCGACGAGGGGCAGATGAAGGCGCTTTCCGACAAGGTCGCTGAGTTCGACACTGCGCTCGCCGCCTTGCGCAGCGAAAATGGCGCGGCGGCCATCGACCTGGGACCGCTGAACAGCAAAGTGACGACGCTGGAGGCGCAGATGCAGTCTGCGGAACAGGCCGCAGCCACCCTGGACGGTCGCCTTGGCGCGGTCGAGCAACAGACCTCGCAACTTTCCGGCAAAGTGGATGCGCAGGCCTCGCAACCCAAGATCGCGCTGGCCATCGCGGCTTCGGCGCTCAAGGCCGCGCTCGATCGCGGCGCCCCTTTCACTGCGGAGCTCGAGACTTTCGCGGCAGTCCGGCCGGATGCGCCGCAGATCGCAACCTTGCGCGCCTATGCTGAAAAGGGCATCCCGACGCGTATCGACATCACCGCCGGCATTGGCGATGCCGCCAATGCGATGATTTCGGCGGCAACGCCGGTCGATCCCAACCAGGGCGTATTCCAGCGCCTGCTGACCAGCGCGGAATCACTTGTAAAGGTGCGGCCGATCGGTGCCGTCGAAGGCAAGGGGGCGCCGGAAACCGTGGCACGCATGGAGGTTGCGGTGAACCAGGGCGACTATGCCAAGGCGCTGTCCGAATACGACACACTGCCGGAAACCGCAAAGGCGGCCGGTGCGGACTTCGCCGGCAAGCTCAAGGCCCGGCAAGAGGCGGAAGCGGCTGTGAACGAGCTGGTGTCGGGCGCAATGAAGGGGTGATGAGATGATTCGCATCCTCTTCTATCTCGCCATTATCTTCGCGCTCGGATTGGGTTTTGCCTGGCTCGCCGACCGGCCTGGCGAAATGGTGGTCACCTTTTCCGGCTATCAGTACCAGGTCAGCCTGATGGTGGCTGCGGTGGCCGTCGTGGCGGTGATCGCGGCCGTGATGATAATCTGGTGGCTGCTCAAATCGATCTGGAACAGTCCCTATGCGATCGCCCGGCACTTCCGGGTGCGCCGTCGCGACCGCGGCTATCAAGCGCTGTCGACCGGCATGATCGCGGCCGGTGCCGGTGACGGTGCCCTGGCGCGTCGCAAGACCAAGGAAGCGGTCAAGCTGATCCGCTCCGATCAGGAGCCGTTGATCAATCTTCTCGATGCGCAGGCCTCTTTGCTGGAAGGCGACCACGACAGTGCCCGCCAGAAGTTCGAGGCGATGCTCGACGATCCCGAAATGCGACTGCTTGGCTTGCGCGGGCTTTATCTCGAAGCCGAGCGGCTGGGCGACCGCAACGCGGCCCGGCATTATGCCGGCCGCGCCGCTTCGGTGGCACCGCAACTGGCCTGGGCTGCCGAAGCGACCATGGAGGAATTGGCGGCGCGCGGGGACTGGGACGGTGCGCTGAGGCTGGCCGACGCGCAAAAGTCGAGCCAGCAGATCGAGCGTGATGCCGCAAACCGGCGTCGGGGCGTGCTTTTGACCGCCAAGGCCGAAGCCCTGATGGACAACGACCAGGCTGCCGCCAAAGCGGCCGCGTTGGAGGCGAACAAGCTGCTGCCGGAATTCACGCCGGCGGCGATCGTTGCGGCCAAGGTGCTGTTCAAGCAGAACGATCTGCGCAAGGGCTCAAAAGTCCTCGAAGCGGCATGGCGGGCGGAACCGCATCCCGATCTCGCCGATCTCTACATCCATGCCAGGCCGGCCGATGCCGTACTCGACCGCCTTGGCCGTGCCCGCAAGCTGCAGGAAATGAAGAAGAATCACGCCGAGTCCTCGCTTGCAGTGGCGCGTACGGCACTCGACGCGCAGGATTTTGCGCTCGCCCGACAGGAGGCCGAAGCAGCCATCCGCATGCAGCCCAGCGAAAGCGCCTATCTCCTGCTTGCCGATATCGAGGAAGCCGATGGCGGCAACCAGGGCAAGGTGCGGCAGCTGCTTTCGCAGGCAGTGCGCGCTCCTCACGATGCTGCGTGGGTAGCCGATGGCGTCGCCGCCGAACGTTGGGCGCCGATCTCGCCGGTGAGTGGGCGGCTCGACGCGTTCGAGTGGCGCGGGCCGGTGGAGCGTACGGGCAGGCTGATCGAGGCGGGCCGACCGGTTCCGGATGTGGTGCCACCATCCCTGGCCGGGCCCGAGCGCGATGATGACGTCGTTGTCGTGGACGCAGAAACGATGCCGGTTTCCAACGGCGCAACGACAACCGCCATGCCAAATCGCAGCCCCGCGCCTGATGCGGCGACAAGCGAAGAGCCGGTGTCGCATCAGCCCGACGATCCGGGAGTGACGCCCGAAGACGAGGCGGAGAAACCACGCCGTTTCCGTTTGTTTTGAACAGCTGTGACTTGATCGCGATCCGGAAAGGACCAAATTACCCTTATGTTTGACCGTGTTCTGTCTTTTCTGAAAGAATTGCCCGCCAATGGTGCGCGCACCCATGCCAAGGCGGATGACCCGCGCGTTGCGGCAGCGGCACTGCTTTATCATGTCATGAGCGCCGATGGCGTTCACCAGGATGTCGAATGGGAACGCTTCAAGGCCATTCTGGCCGAAAGCTACTCCATTCAGGGCCAGGAACTGGAAGCGCTGGCGCAAGCCGGCGAGAGGGCCGATGGCGAAGCCATCGATCTCTACGCCTTCACCAGCGTTCTCAAGCGCCATCTCGATCCCGATGCGCGCAAGGCCTTTATCGGGCTGATGTGGGAAATCGTCTACGCGGATGGCGAGCTGCACGAGCTCGAAGACAACACGGTCTGGCGCGTGGCGGAGCTGCTCGATGTCGAGCGTGTCGATCGGGTGGCGGCGCGGCGCAAGGCGGCAGCCGAGGTACCCGGAGCCAAGGGCAGCGCGAACGACGAATGAGCAGGGCCGGACGTTCGTGAAAGCCGACCAGCGGCCCCGGATCCTGATCGTCCTGCATCAGGAAAGCTCCAGCCCCGGCCGGGTCGGCCACATGCTGATCGAGGCGGGCTACGAGCTGGATATTCGCCGGCCGCCGCTCGGCGACGCATTGCCCGAAACGCTTCGCCATCATGCCGGCGCGGTTGTGTTCGGCGGTCCGATGAGCGCTAACGACCATCATGAGGAATTCGTCCGCCGCGAGACGGACTGGTTGGCTGTTCCACTGAAGGAAAAGAAGCCCCTGCTCGGCATCTGCCTGGGCGCGCAGATGCTGGTCAATCATCTCGGCGGCAAGGTCGACGGCCATCACGATGGGCTGGTCGAGATCGGCTGGTATCCGCTGCGCGCCACCGAGGAAGGCAAGAAGCTGATGCACTGGCCGGAAATGGTCTATCATTTCCACCGCGAAGGCTTTTCCCTGCCGAGGGATGCAACGCTGCTTGCCACTTCCGACACCTATCCCAACCAGGCCTTTCGATATGGCGACATGGCCTGGGGCATCCAGTTTCATGGCGAACTCACCCGCATGATGATGCAGCGCTGGGTGGTGCATGGCGCGCATCGCTTCGAATTGCCTGGTGCCCAACCCGGCCGCGATCATCTCGGTGGCCGGCTTATCTGGGACATGCATCTCAAGCGCTGGCTGGGCGAATTCCTGGAAACGATCTTCGGCCATCCTGCCGCGCACCGATAGGGCTGCGGTCAATCATTCCCGCTTATCGAGACGACGCACCTTGCGCAGCTCCGGGAAGATCGCTGCCCAGATGCCAGCCACCACGATGGCGCCGAGACCACCGACGACCACCGCCGGCACGGTGCCGATCAATGCCGCCATGGTGCCGGCGCGAAATTCGCCGACCTCGTTCGAAGCGCCGACGAAGACCTGATTGACGGCATTAACGCGGCCGCGAACCTCGTCAGGCGTCCACAGCTGGATCAGCGTCTCGCGGATATAGACGCTGACCATGTCGGTCGCACCGAGCAACGCCAGCGCGACGATCGAAAGCCAGGTGATGGTGGACAGACCAAACAGCGCGGTGACGGCGCCAAAGACGACAACGAAGAACAGCATGATCGCGCCGGCTTGGTCGCGCAGCGGATGGCCGGCCAGCCAGACCGCAACGCACAAGGCGCCGATACCGGGAGCCGAGCGCAGCATTCCGAGACCCCAGGGGCCGAGGTCGAGGATGTCGCGGGCATAGACGGGCAGCAGCGCCGTCGCGCCGGAGAGCAGCACTGCCACCAGGTCGAGCGAAATCGCACCCAGCACCACCTTCTCGCGCCAGATGTAGTGAAAGCCCGCAAACAGGCTCTCCAGGCTGGGTTTGTCGGTTTCACTGCGCTGTGCGGGCTTCGGGATGCCGAGGATCAGCAGAAGCGCGAACAGCATCAGCACGGCGGCCGTGCCATAGGCAGCTTCGGACGAAAGACCATAGAGCAGGCCACCGGCAACCGGACCGATGATGGTGGCGGTCTGCCAGGCCGACGAGTTCCAGGCAATCGCGTTGGCGAAATCGTGGGGCGGCACGAGGTTGGCGACCAGCGAGGCGGAGGCGGGGCCAAAGAAGGCGCGGGCAATGCCGAACAGGAGGAGCACGGCAAAGACGGGCACTGGCGAATAAAGTCCATGCCAGGACAGAAGCAGCAGCACCAGCGCGCAGGCCGCTTCCATCAGTGTTGCCAGGGCCATGATCCTGCGGCGGCCGAAGCGATCGGCAACGACGCCGGTAACCAGCACCAGAATGAGCGACGGCAGGAACTGCACGATGCCGACCAGACCAAGGTCGAACGGATTGCGGGTGAGGTCGTAGATCTGCCAGCCGACCGCCACGGACACGATCTGCGTGGCGAAAGTCATGAGGAAACGTGAGGCCCAATAATTGCGGAAGGCCGTGTGGCGGAACGCAGCATAACGCTGATCCGGAGACGGTCGAGGTTCGACAGGCATGGAATTCAGCCCTTGGCGGTTTATACAGGCCGGCCGGGCTCTTCCACCATGGGCGCTGTTCCGGAGGGCGAGCTATAACCCAGTTTGCCGTGTTACGCGCGCATAAAATTTCGCCGCGTGTCCGGCAGCGGTGAAAAGTCCGTCCTGCGAGTCGCGCAGCGCTGCTGAGATACAACAATCCCGACCATCTTGTTTCAGGCTAGATTCTCGGCTGCAGGCCCGAGACGATCAGGGCGTAATATTGCAGGGCGAAATCCGCGGCGCGGGTTTTGCCCTCGGGCCGGAACCAGCGCACCATCCAGTTCATCAGCGACAGCACCGCACGGGCAGCGGTGGCGACATCGTCGACGGCAAAAGCACCGCTGGCTTTGCCATCTGCGAGCAGCGTGCGCAGCAGCTTCTCGTAGCGATCGCGCAACGCCAGCTGTTGTTCCGTCCAGTGGTTCTTTTCGATGCCGCCGAAGCCATGCAGCATGACGACGAAAGCAGCGTGATTGGCCTCCAGGAACTCCGCCTGCGCACGCATGAAGGCCTTCAGCTTTTCCGGAGCGTCTTTCGCCGCGTTCACCTCACCGCTGACGGCGGCATATTGCCGTTCCAGAAGGTCGATCATCATCTCGTCGAAGATGTCTTTCTTGGTCGGGAAGTAGTGATAGACGGCTGCCTTGGTGACGCCCACCGCCTGCGCGACATCGTTCAGCGAAGCGCCTTCGAAGCCATGCGCGGCAAACAGCTTTGCTGCGGCATCCAGAATGGTGGCACGCGGTGCCGGCATGCTCGGTGGCCGGCCGACCGGAGCTTTCGCTGTCTTGACCTGATCGGACCGTTGACGAGGCATGGCCCAAGTTTTATTACCGGCCAGCCGGTTTGTAAATATGAACGGCACTGCCTGCGCAATTGGGAAGAGGTGCGATCATGGCTGAAGCAGCAGCATCCGAAAACAAGGTGAGTGTCGAACATCGCGGCGGCGTCGCGATCGTCACGATCGACAATCCGCCGGTGAACGCACTGTCGTTTTCGGTGCGAAAGCCGCTGCATGACGCGCTCGTCCGGCTACGCGACGATGCAGCCACGGCTGCCATCGTCGTGACCTGCGCCGGGCGCACCTTCATCGCCGGTGCCGACATCACCGAATTCGGCAAGCCGATGCAGGATCCAGACCTGCGCGCGCTGATCGCGCTTCTGGAATCGATCGAAAAGCCGACGGTCGCCGCCATCCATGGCACCGCTCTGGGCGGTGGATTGGAATTGGCGCTTGGTTGCCATTTCCGGGTCGCTGAGAAGGCGGCGAAGCTTGGCTTGCCCGAAGTGAAGCTCGGCCTGCTGCCGGGCGCCGGCGGCACGGTGCGTCTGCCGGCTCTGGTCGGTCCGCTGAAGGCACTGGATATGATCACATCCGGCACGCCGATCGTCGCCACCGAGGCGCTGGAAGCGGGCCTCGTCGATACGCTCGCCACCGACGGGCTGGTTGCCGATGCTGCTGCCTTTGCGGCAGTCAAAGCCGCGGAAGGTGGGCCATTCGCTCCGGTGCGGAGCCGGCGCGACCAGATCGAAGCCGCTGATCGCGAACAGCTGGAAGCCCGGATCAAGGCCGTTGTCGCCAAGGCCAAGGGTTTGCGGGCCCCGGTCGCCTGCACGGAGGCGGTGCGCAATGCCGTGCTTCTGCCCTTCGAGGAAGCCCTGGCCGCGGAACGTTCCCTGTTCGTCGAACTGATGGCATCGGACCAGTCCAAGGCGCAGCGGCATCTGTTCTTCGCCGAGCGCGAAGCCGCCAAGGTCGCAGGCGTCGACAAGTCTGTGAAGCCGCGATCCATCCGGAGGGTCGGCATCATCGGCGCCGGCACCATGGGCGGCGGCATAGCCATGGCCTTCGCCAATGGCGGCATTGCGGTCACGCTGGTCGAGGCGGCTGAAGAAGCGCTGCAGCGCGGGCTCGATCGCATCGAAAAGAACTATGCGATCTCGGTTTCACGAGGCTCGTTGAGCGACAGCGCCAAGACAGCGCGCATGGCGCTGCTTTCGGGCACCACGGACTATGCGGCGCTGGCCGACTGCGACCTCGTCATCGAGGCCGTGTTCGAGGATATGGCGGTCAAGAAAGAAGTGCTTGCCGCCATCGACAAGGTGGCGAAGCCCGGCACGATCATTGCCACCAACACCTCCTATCTCGATGTCAATGCACTGGCCGCCTCCGTCAGCCGACCGCAGGATTTCGTCGGCATGCACTTCTTTTCGCCGGCCAACATCATGAAGCTGCTGGAGATCGTGCGCGGCAAGGAAACGTCGCCGGATGTGCTGGTGAGCCTGCTGGCGCTCGCCCGCTCGATCGGCAAGGTACCCGTGGTGGTGGGTGTCTGTCATGGTTTCGTCGGCAACCGCATGCTGACGGCACGTGGCGCCGATGTCGAAGCTCTGCTTCTGGAAGGCGCCACCCCCGCAGACGTCGACAAGGCGTTCACCGATTTCGGCTGGCCGATGGGTCCTTTCCAGATGTGGGATCTCGCCGGGCTGGACATCAGCTGGCGTAACCGCAAGGCGCTGGGCAAGACCGCGCTGATCGCCGACTGGCTGTGCGAACAGGGCCGCTTCGGCCAGAAGACCGGCCGCGGCTTCTACCTCTATGCCGACGGCCGCACCGCTGCGCCCGACCCGGAACTGGCCAGCCATATTGCCGATGAAGCAAAGCGGCTCGGCATCGCACCGCGTGCCATCTCGGCCGAGGAGATCATCGAACGCACGCTCTACCCGCTGATCAATGAAGGTTCGCGCATCCTGGAGGAAGGCATCGCCGCGCGCGAATCCGATGTCGATCTGGTCTGGGTCAACGGCTATGGCTTCCCGCTCGGCAAGGGCGGGCCGATGTTCTGGGCGCGCCAGAAGGGGCTGGCAGGGATCGTCGATCGCCTGGCTCATTGGCATCAGAAGACGGGCAAGGATGTGTTCAAGCCGTCGGAACGGCTGAAGGCGATGGCGGCGGAAGCGTAAGAGGGAATTCCGTTGGTGGAGCTGAGGGGGATCGAACCCCTGACCTCGTCATTGCGAACGACGCGCTCTCCCAGCTGAGCTACAGCCCCGTCCAGCGGATGGCGCATTTATGAGGCGAGGCGCTCGGCTGTCAAGCGAGGTTTTGGTCGCCAAGCTGTCGTTGCCTCGAGTTTGGCGACGTCCGATCGTCAATGCCATTGCCGCGGTATCGAGGTGGTGGCGGCTCTTCTGCAGACTCAAAAATTCCGTGAAACCGCTGCAAGCCTGCCCGGCCCTTGCCGCATCCGTGCGCAATCGCTAAATGTCGGCAACACTCGGAGACCTGCATGACCGCCCTCATTCAAACCGTCATTCTGGCGCTGGATCTCTACTGGTGGATCATCATCGCCTCGGCAATCTTCTCCTGGCTCTATGCCTTCAACGTCGTCAACCCGCGCAACCAGGTCGTCGGCACGATCGGCAACGCGCTCTACCGGTTGACCGAGCCGGCGCTGCGGCCCATCCGTCGCATCCTTCCGGATCTTGGTGGCATCGACATTTCGCCGATCATTCTGCTGCTGATCCTGTTCTTCCTGCGCCAGTTCATCCTCACGACCATCTACCCGGCGCTCGTCTGAGTGCCGGCATGGGCGAAGTCTTTCGCCTGCGCGCCGACGGCATCGATCTGTTCGTACGGCTGACGCCGAAGGCGGCGTCCGATGCGCTGGACGGTGTCGAAACGACCGCCGACGGCCGCAGCCATCTCAAGGCACGCTTGCGCGCTGTTCCGGAAAAAGGCGCTGCCAATGTTGCGCTGGAAAAGCTTGTCGCCAAGGCTCTCGGCGCTCCGGCATCATCCGTGGCGGTGGTGGCCGGCGGCTCAGCGCGGTTGAAGACGCTGCGCGTCAGCGGCAATCCGGTCGAGCTCGCGCGGCGCGTGTCCAGCCTCGGTGCGGCATAGGCGCAGCCGGCATTTGGCGATATGGTGCCGACGTCCGTCAGTCGGAGATCGTCATGCGCAGCATTCTCACCATCCTCGTTTTTGCCGGTTTCTGCCAGTGCGCGTCAGCGGGCGAGGTCACCAGCGTCTATACCGACCTCGTCACGGAAAAGAATTGCCTGACCTATGCCGAGGCTGGCAAAGATGATGGCGACTGGGCTGAGCTCGCCTGCGCGGGTTACCTTGGCTATCCGGTGCTGCTTTCCTACGGCGATGCGCGAGAATCCGTCTTCTTCGGCTTTCCGCCGGAAGACATGACCACGACCTGGGAAAGCTTCTCCGGCTTCAACAGTTCAGGCACGAAGGTGGAGTGGCGGGTCGAGAAGACTGGCAACGTCTCCACTCCCTTTGCGGCTATCCACCGGCGCTCGGTCAGCATCAGTGGCGAAGATGCCGAAAAGCAGGCGGATGTTCTGGTGGTGGCGAAGGTTGCCCAGATGGAGGGCCGCCAAGGCTGCACGGTCGCACTCATTGCCGGCGCCAGCCCCAATGCCAATGAGGAAGCCCGTAAAATTGCCGATGAAAAGGCGCGTTCCTTCGCCTGCGGCAAGGACAAACGCATCACCGTGGGTGACGTGCCGGCCTTCGGCCGGGTCGACAATTGAAAGTGCCGGCTGACCTGGAAGCCGCCGGCACCTGAAAGCTCAAAGCGCTGCCTATTTCTTGGCGGCTTTAGCGCGTTCGATCGCTTCGACGATCATCTTCTTGGCGTAGGCGGCATCGTGCCAGCCGCCGATCTTCACCCACTTGCCGGGTTCGAGATCCTTGTAGTGCTCGAAGAAATGCTCGATCTGCTTGAGGGTGATCTCCGGCATATCGGTATAGTCGAACACCTTCTCGTAGCGCTTGGTGATGTGTGACGACGGCACCGCGATCACCTTCTCGTCCTGGCCGGCATTGTCTTCCATGATCAGAACGCCGATCGGGCGCACGTTGATGACGCAGCCCGGCACCAGTTCGCGCGTATTGCAGACCAGCACGTCGATCGGGTCGCCGTCACCGGACAGGGTGTGCGGGACGAAGCCGTAATTGCCGGGGTAGCGCATCGGCGTGTAGAGGAAACGGTCGACGAACAGCGTGCCGGCTTCCTTGTCCATCTCGTATTTGATCGGCTCGCCACCGACGGCCACTTCGATGATGACGTTGACGTCTTCCGGCGGATTCTTGCCGATGGATATCGCCTCGATACGCATGGATTACCCTCTCTTTGGCGCTGTCCTGATTGGGGATCTGTCGTCAGGTCTGCGCTGGATGGAATGGCTTGCCGACAACCATGAGCCTCCAAGGTGGCGCCTGGCCTCGCAATCGCGCACCGAATAACGGGCGAAACGGCTTTGTGCAATGCGGCAATGCGTGCGGGCGGCGATAAGCGGGAGAGCGTTCCCGTTTTTCACGGAAACGCGAAAACGCTCCAACTCTTTGTTTTTACGCAATCCCGGACGGAAACCTTTACACGCTTTTCCTGGGATTGCTCGGGCTCAATCCCAGACGAAAGCGACCTTCTTCAGCGCCTTCTGCTCGAAGATCTCGACGCCTTCGGCGACATCACGGCCACCCTCGCCGGTGTAGAAGGCAAGCGCGTTCTGGTTCTCTTCCAGCGCCCACACCACGAGGCCGTTGAGGCCATGATCGGCAAGTTTGCGGCGGGCGGCTGAAAACAGCCTGCGACCAAGGCCAATGCCCTGATATTCCGGGCGCAGGTAAAGCTCGTAGATTTCGCCCTGCTGGCGCAGCTCGCGGGCACGGTTGCGGCCGACCGTTGCATAGCCTGCGATCGTTCCGCCGATCTCCACCACCAGCACGGTGGCGGCTCGGCGAATGGCGTTCGCCCACCAGTCGGACCCACGACGGTTGATCATCGCCGTGAGCGTCTTGTGCGGGATGATACCGCTATAGGCGCCGCGCCATGCTTCCAGGTGCACGTCGGCAATCGCGACCGCGTCGCGCGGTTCTGCTTTGCGGATGTCGATGGTCAAGGTGTTCATGGTTTATTAACCATAGACCCCGTCGGCAGGCTTGCAAAGAGTCCGACTTGCTTTCGCACAAACGAAATACTGGGCTACTGCAGCGTGCTTTGCGCGTCTGGATAAACGCGTGGCGCTCTAAAGGCCGGGAGCGTCCTAGATCTCGACCAGATGATCGTCGAGTTCGTTGATATCGCCTGGTGCGATCGGGAAATGTTCAGCCAGTACCGCGCCGACTGTGGCGATGGCGTTGACGAAACCGTCGGCCAGGTGGTCGTCACTGGCGTGAGCGGTCAGATCGCGCACCACGCCGTCCCAGACATGCTGGCCGACTTTGGCATCGATGCCGCTATCGGCAACCACTTCGGCATAACGTTCGGCGATCGAGACGAAGATCAGCACGCCGGTCCGCTCGGCGGTGCGATGCACGTTGCGGGCAAGGAACTGCTTCACGGCATTGGCGTGCGCAGCCCTGTAGCGCTGCCTGCGCGGCACGAAATGGATGCGCAGGCGCGGTATCAGCCACAGAAGGATGTACAGGCTGACGGCGGCCACCGCCTGCACGATGAGAAAATGCGGCAGGCGTACTGTCACCCATAGCGCTTCCAGCACATAGGCGAAGGCGATGCTGACAGCGAACAGGGCAAGCGTTGCCGTGAAGGCGGCCTGGAAGAAATAGCCGTCGCTCGAGCGCGCCACCACGCAGTAGATTTCGCCGCCGGTCTTCTGCTCTGCCGTGCGGATCGCCTCCGCGATGCGCTCATGGTCGGCATGGGTGAGGGAACTTGTTGCCATCGTCACCAGCTCCCCGAAGATCCGCCGCCGCCGGACGACCCGCCGCCACCGGAAAATCCGCCACCACCCGAGGACCATCCGCCACCGCCGCCGGACCAGCCTCCGCCACCCGATGACCAACCGCCGCCGCTGTTGCCGGACGAACGCCTGTTGGTGTCGAAGGTCATACCCAGCCAGCGGTAGCGGCCGGGGCCGATCTTGGTGCCGAAGACCGGCGGCAGGATCGCCATGGCGAGGCCGCCGAAGAACAGTACCGCCCAGATGGTGATGAACAGCGCGAACATGACCTGTTCGGCGTCGTATTCGCTGAAACTGTCCTGCTGGTGGCGCTTGCCGCGCGCCTCGAGTTCTTCCGGATTGCCTTCCAGAACCATGATCATGTCATCGACGGCCTTGGTGATGCCGCCGGCGAAATCGCCGCCGCGAAAAGCCGGAACCATGTCGTTTTCGATGATGAGCTTGGTGTGCAGGTCCGTCAGCGTGCCTTCCAGCCCGTAACCGACCTCGATGCGCATCTTGCGGTCGCTCTTGGCGACGAGCAGCAGGACGCCGTTGTTGTCGCTGGCCTGACCGAGCTTCCAGGCGCGGAACAGCCGGTTGGCATAAGGCTCGATCTCCTCGCCACCGAGGCTATCGACGGTGGCGACGACGATCTGGTCGGAGCCCTTCTTTTCGAAGTCGGCCAGCTTCTGTTCCAGCGCTGCCTTCGCAGCCGGGTCGATCATGCCGGCATTGTCGACGACGCGTCCGGTCAGCGTCGGCAAATCGTCGGCCAGCGCCATGCCGGCAAGCAGCATGGCAAAGATGGCTGCCAGCAGGGCCTTCAACGCGATAGCCCGCGGCGCTGCCTGGATATCATGCACAGGCAAGCGGCGGGACGGCGGGAAGGAGCGCAAGGTTCAGTCGGTCCAAATGAGGAAGGGTGGCGTTCAGCCACCCTGTCCCGTGGTGGTCTTGTTGGTACCGAAATCGACTTTCGGCGTCTGCATCTTGTCTTCGGCGATGGTGAAGTTCTGGAAAGGCTCGTTGGAGCGGAACCAGAGGGTCGCCCACAGCACCGACGGGAAGGTCCTGAGCGTCAGATTGTAGTCCTTCACCGCCTGGATGTAGTCGCGGCGGGCAACGGCGATGCGGTTTTCGGTGCCTTCAAGCTGAGCCTGCAAGGCGATGAAATTCTGGTTGGCCTTCAGGTCAGGATAGTTTTCGGTGATGGCGAGCAGCCGCGACAGTGCGCTGGTCAGACCCGACTGGCTGTCCTGGAACTTCTTGAAGGCCTCTGGATCCTGGAGGGTTTCGGGCGTCACCGTCACCTGTGTGGCTTTGGCGCGTGCCTCGACAACAGCATCCAACGTGTCCTTCTCGTGCGCGGCGTAGCCTTTGACCGTCTCAACGAGGTTCGGAATCAGGTCGGCACGGCGCTGATACTGGTTCAGTACTTCGCTCCAGGCGGCCTTGGCGTTTTCTTCCGCCGTTGGAATGGTGTTGTAGCCACAGGCGGACAGGAGCGGCAGCAAAAGAGCCATCAAGAGGAAAGCTGGCAGGCTGCGGGGAAGCGAAGACAGGCGCTGGGCGTACATGAGCGGTCCCTCGTTTGCTCGAATAATGAAGCAATACCATAAAGATCGCCGGAGAAAACGCCTCTTGGTAAGTGGCGGCGAGGCGCCTTGGCGCAGCTTCGCCGTCAACGAGGCCCTGTAACCACGACGAGGATCGGTTTAGGATCGTAAAAAAAGGGATCGTTGATGGCAGGTCATGCCGACAGGGACAGCGAGCACGAATCGCGCCGTATCCTCGACCGGATCGCGCGCGAGACCGAGCCCGGCGGCCTGCCGTCCGACAGGCATGGAGATGACCGCAATGATTTCGATCCGATCGAATATTGGGGCACGCGCATCGGCCGCGTGCTAGGCCTCATCCTGGCGATCGCGATGATGATCGCCGTCGGTTATTACATCGCCCGCCATCTATAGGACCATCATGAATACCAGCCAGGCCGAGGCGCCCCGCGCCGTCATCGTCGTGTCCAGTCACGTCGCGCGTGGTTCCGTGGGTAACCGCGCCGCCGTTTTTGCGCTGGAGACCCTGGGCTTCCCTGTGTGGGCAGTGCCTACCATCATCTTGCCCTGGCATCCCGGCCATGGCCGGGCAACCAGGATCGTTCCGCCTGCGGAACAGTTTGCGGCGTTGATGGCAGACCTGGCGAGCGCACCATGGCTCGGCGAAGTCGGTGCTGTCCTTTCGGGATATCTCGGCGAGGCAAGCCAAGCCGACGCGATTGCCGATCTGGTCAATGCGGTGAAAGCCAGGAACCCGGGCGCGCTTTATGTTTGCGATCCGGTGATGGGCGATTCCGGCGGACTCTACGTGCCTGAGGCTACAGCCAAGGCCTTGCGCGACCGGCTGATGCCATTGGCCGATATCGCCACACCGAACCGCTATGAACTCGCCTGGATGGCAGGGGCCGAGCTGCCGGATCTGAAATCGACCACCGCCGCCGCGCTGGATGCCGGTCCGGCAACCATGCTGGTAACGTCCGCGCCCGCCATGATGTCTGGCAGTACCGGCAATCTCCTGCTCGACGCCAGCCAGGTGCTGCTGGCCGAGCACCGCCTGATCGATCGGCCGCCGAATGGTCTCGGCGACCTCACGGGAGCCGTCTATCTGGCCCGTACGCTTTCCGGCCAACCGCCGGCCAAGGCGCTGCAGTCGACGACAGCAGCGGTCTATGAAATCCTCGCGCGCACCGCCAAGCGTGGCGGCGATGAATTGCAGCTGGAAACCGACGCGCAGAGCCTGTCGCAGCCGATGGCCATGGTGCAGATGCGCCATCTCACCCATCCGGGTCGAGGTCGCACCGCGTGACGGGCAGCGCGGCTAGCGCATCGGCCCGAAAATCCCTGGCCGGGGTCGATGGCTGCAAGGCTGGCTGGATCGCGGTACGACAGGATCCAGGCGGGTTTCCGACTGTCGGCATCTATCCAGGTTTTGGAGATCTCCTTGCGGCCTTGCCGCTGGACGCGATCGTGGCGGTCGACATGCCGATCGGCTTGCCCGAGGTTTCGGGCAAAGGCGGGCGTGGACCCGAGGCATTGGTGCGCCCCCTGCTTGGCGAGCGGCAATCCAGTGTTTTCGCGATTCCTTCCCGTGCGGCCGTCTATGCCGACACGGCGCCGTTCAGCACGATTGAGGCCTGGTATGATGCACATCGGCGCGCGAGCGCCGTGGCGGCAACCACATCCGACCCACCACGCGGCGTTTCCATCCAGGCCTTCGGCATTTTTGCCAAGATCCGCGAGATCGATGGGCTCCTGACAGAGCGCCCGGAACTGCGAACACGTGTGTTCGAATCGCATCCGGAAGTGGCGTTCTGGCGGCTCAATGAAGGCCGCGCGATGAGTTTGCCCAAGAAGATCAAGGGCGCGGTCAATCCGGCCGGCATGGAAGAGCGGCGCGCTTTGCTCGTCCGCCATGGCTATGAGCACACGTTTCTCGATCAGATGCCGCCGAAGGGCGCCGCCGCAGACGATTTCCTCGACGCGGCCGTCATGCTTCTGATCGCTGGCCGCATCGCGCGGGGCGAGGCTGTATCCTATCCCAATCCGCCATTCGTCGACGGCAGAGGGCTCTCTGTCGCAATCCATGTTTGAACGGCATCGCGCGGTCGGCTATGCGCAATGCATGGCTCGCGCGACCAAGCCATGACGATTTCGCATTGATTGCAGCACCGATTTGCCGTTAGTGCCATGCGCAGTGGAAAACTGCCGTCCAGCCTGGAAAGGTCCTCACCGCCAGATGCCGCATCTCCCCGATCATCTCATTGCCGGTTATCGCAATTTCATCAACGGCCGCTACGTGGCTGAGGCTGATCACTACAAGTCGCTGGCGCGTGAAGGTCAGGCGCCTGAGACCATGATCGTGGCCTGTAGCGATTCGCGGGCGGCACCCGAAGTGATCTTCAACGCCGGCCCCGGCGAGCTGTTCGTGCTGCGCAATGTCGCCAATCTCGTGCCGCCCTATGCGCCGGATGGAGAATATCATTCGACCTCGGCCGCGCTCGAATTCGCGGTGCAGAGCCTGAAGGTCAAGAACATCGTCGTCATGGGCCACGGCCGCTGTGGCGGTATCCGCGCCGCGCTCGACACAACCTCGGCGCCGCTGTCACCGGGCGACTTCATCGGCAAGTGGATGAGTCTGATCGCGCCCGCCGCAGAAACCGTTTCGGCCTCGACCATGATGACGGCCGGCGAACGGCAGACGGCGCTGGAGCGTATCTCGATCCGCTACTCGATCGCCAATCTGCGCACCTTTCCTTGCGTCAAGATCCTTGAAGGCAAGGGCAGACTTGCCTTGCATGGCGCCTGGTTCGACATCTCGACAGGCGAGTTGTGGGCGATGAACACCGAAACCGGCGATTTCGAGCGGCCGGATATCAGCTGAAGACAACAACCTTCACTTCTCGTCCGTACAGGCCTAGGTTGTATGGAGGAGGTGTCGCGTTGTGCCCGTTGTCGGCTGGTCGAAACTCTGTGCGGTCGTTCTATTCGCTCTGATTCCGCTTTCAGCGCGCGCCGACGATCGCGCCGTGATCGGCCGCTGGTATTCCGCACTGCTGGGTGCGGACCGCGGCAGCCTTGCCGATATGCTTGCCGATGATGCCCGCATCCGGTTGCAGGATGTCGATACCGAGCAGAACAAACAGCAGTTCCTCGCTTCGATGGATGAGTGGCAGGGCGCCGTAGCGGGTGCAAACATCCGGCACCGCATCGAGAATGCAGACAATGGACTGGTCACGGTGGTCGTCTGCTACGACTTTCCTGGTAACGATCTTCTGACACGAGAGGTTTTCGCACTGACGGACGAACATATCACTGCATCCTCGCAAGCGACCATCGCGGAAAATTGCGACAGCTACTAGAAAAGCTGCGCCTGGCGTTTGCCCGCTGGCTGCCGATGACCGGCCGGCGATACCCGCCGTTGCACCGGCGGTCCCATCAGCCTACATCGGGGAAGCATTGCCGTTCCGTCTTCAAGCTCAGCGAAAGCCCCGCCATGTCCGTATCCGATCTCGCCGCCCATCCTTTGACCAACTGGCAAGGTCCACTCGGTCTTCCTGATTTCACGAAGATCGGGGATGGGGATTTCGGATCGGTGTTCGATGCTGCGCTCAAGGCGCACGAGGCGGAAATCGAGGCCATAACCGCCGGAACGGAACAGGCTTCCATCGAAAACACGCTGCAAGCGCTGGAGCTTGCCGGTGAAGCGCTGGATCGTGTCTCTTCGATCTTCTGGTGCCGGGCCGGTGCCCATACCAATGATGCGATCCAGGCCCTGGAGCGCGAAGTCGCACCGAAAATGTCGCGGCATTTCTCCGCGATATCGATGAACGAAAAGCTGTTTGCCCGTATCGACGATCTCTACCAGAAGCGCGACAGCCTGAAGCTCGATGCAGAGACGTTGCGTGTGCTGGAGCGCACCTGGAAAGGTTTCGTCAGGTCCGGCGCCAGGCTCGATACGGACGGCAAGAAGCGGCTTGCCGCGATCAACGAGCAATTGTCCTCGCTCGGCACCACCTTCGGCCAGAATGTGCTGGCCGACGAGCGCGAGTGGGCATTGTTCCTCGACGAGGGCGACCTTGCCGGCCTTCCGGATTTCCTGAAAAGCGCGATGGCGGAAGCCGCCGAGACGCGCGGCCAGAAGGGCCGTTATGCCGTGACGCTGTCGCGGTCGATCTACGAGCCTTTCACCACCTTCTCCGAGCGTCGCGACCTGCGCGAAGCGGCATGGCGCGCCTTCACCCGGCGTGGCCAGAATGGCGGCGCCAGCGACAACACCGCCGTGGTGCGCGACATGCTCAGGCTGCGTGCCGAGAAGGCAAAGCTCCTGGGTTATGATTCCTTTGCCGCGCTGAAGCTCGACGACACCATGGCCAAGACGCCGAAGGCCGTGCACGACCTGCTCGACCCGGTCTGGGAAAAAGCACTCGAGAAGGCAGCCGCGGACCAGAAGGAACTGGAACGGCTGGCGACCGCCGCCGGCAGCAACGAGCAATTCGCGGCCTGGGACTGGCGCTTCTACCAGGAGAAGCTGCGGGCTGAAAAATTCGCTTTCGACGAGGCCGAGTTGAAACCCTATCTGCAGCTCGACCACGTCATCGCTGCCTGTTTCGACGTGGCAATGAGGCTGTTCGGTCTCACCTTCGAGGAGAAGAAAGGCATCGCCGGCTGGCACCCGGATACGCGGGTGTTCGCGGTGAAGAATGCCGACGGATCGGATCGCGCTCTGTTCCTGGCCGACTATTTCGCCAGATCGTCCAAACGTTCCGGTGCCTGGATGAGTGCGCTGCAATCGGGCTACAGCCTGGGCAAGGGCTCGAAGCCGATCATCTACAACATCATGAATTTCGCCAAGCCGCCGGCCGGCGAGGCGGCGCTGCTCTCGGTGGACGAGGCCAAGACGCTGTTCCATGAATTCGGCCACGCCCTGCACGGCATGCTGACCGATGTCACCTGGCCGTCGGTCTCGGGCACCTCGGTCAGCCGCGACTTCGTCGAACTGCCCTCGCAGCTCTACGAACATTGGCTGACAGTGCCGGCCGTGCTGGAAAAACACGCGCTGCATGTGAAGACTGGCAAGCCGATGCCAAAGGACCTACTCGACAAGATGCTGGCGGCGCGCACCTTCGGCGCGGGCTTCGCCACGATCGAATTCACCGCTTCGGCGCTGGTCGACATGGCCTATCACGCACGCCCGGATGCGCCTGCGGAACCGCTTGCCTTCGAGACGGAGACGCTCGAGAAACTCGCGATGCCGGATACGATCGCCATGCGCCATCGCACCCCCCATTTCAGCCATGTCTTCGCCGGCGACGGTTATTCCGCCGGCTACTATTCCTACATGTGGTCGGAGGTACTCGACGCCGATGCCTTCTCCGCCTTCGAGGAAACCGGCGATCCGTTCAATCCGGCGCTGGCGAAGAAGCTGCGCGAAAACATCTACGCAGCCGGCGGCTCGAAAGATCCAGAGGAGCTCTACATCGCTTTCCGCGGCAAGATGCCAACGGCGGACGCCATGATGGCGAAGCGCGGGCTGGTCTAAAACGTGGTTCTTACTCTCTCCGCCGAGGGGAGGGTAAATCCCTAACTTTTCAAACTGGCGCCGATCAGCAGGTCGGCCTGTTTGGCAACCGACTGCGAGGGACCGCCCGGGCCGAAGATCTGGCTTGAGATATAGGCGCCCTCCATGAGGAGCAGCAGGCCGTCGCCCAGCGTGCCTGGGTCGGCTGCGCCCATCTCCTTCGCCATGGCGCGCAGGCGGCGGCGCAGCTCGCGCTTGTTCTCCTCGCTCACCACGCGTGCTGGATGGCCGGGTTCGGGATATTCGACGGCCGCATTGGTCATGCCGCAGCCGCGGTAACCCGGCTTCTGCGAGCGCTTGCCGACACGGGTGAGGAAAGCGATGATCTGCGCGCGCGCATCGCCGGGATGCGCCGCCACCGCCTCGTCGAACCGCGCCCAGAAGTCGATGTCGTATTTGCGCAGATAGGATGCAGCCAGCTCGTCCTTTGACGAGAAAGAGCGGTAGAGGCTCGGCTTGGTGACGCCTGCCTTCTTTACGATTTCGTCGACACCGATCGCCCGGATGCCTTCGCGATAGAAAAGCTCATGCGCGACGCCGAGGATCTTCTCGGCCGCCGGGGGCAGGGTGGCTTCTCGCGAAACGCTGGCTTCAATATTTTTGTCAGCAGGCATGATGCATTCCAATTGACATGTTACTAACCGGTACGTACACATTCGGCAACTGTAACGTACCGGTCAGTAACATGATAGTCCAGTCCCGTCCGTTTGGCCAGCGCTACGCCTTCGTCGTCGTTGCGGTCATCTTTCTTTCCCTGCTCATCGCCGCCGGCCTGCGTTCTGCGCCCTCGGTGATGATGCTGCCGTTGGAAAATGACTTCGGCTGGCGCCGCGACGTGGTGTCGCTGGCGGCCGCCATCGGCATCTTCCTCTATGGATTGACCGGACCTTTCGCCGCGGCGCTGATGGAGCGTATCGGGCTGCGCAAGACGGTGATCGGCTCGCTGGTGGTGATGTCGGCGTCCACCGGGCTATCGTTGTTCATGACGCAATCCTGGCAACTGGTCGCCACCTGGGGCGTTTTCTCGGGCGTCGGTTCGGGTGCGGTGGCCACCGTGCTCGGCGCCACCATCGTCAACCGCTGGTTCAAGACCAACCGTGGCCTGATCATGGGCCTGATGTCGGCGTCCAGCGCCACCGGCCTGCTGATCTTCCTGCCGTTCCTAGCATGGCTCGCGCAGTCGGGCGGCTGGAAACCGGTCGCGCTTATCATCGCCATTGCCACGGCGGCACTTGTGCCGCTGGTCTGGCTTTTGGTGCCGGAGCGGCCGGCGTCGATCGGCCAGGTGCGTTTCGGCGCCGAGCCGGACGATGTGCCGCCGACGCCACCGGCCGCAGCCGGCAACTTCATCTCCCATACGCTGGGCACACTGCGTGACGCCGCCAGGACGCGCGTGTTCTGGTACCTCTTCGCCACCTTCTTCATCTGCGGCTTCACCACCAACGGCCTGGTCGGAACGCATCTGATCGCCTTCTGCGCCGATATGGGCATCAACGAGATCCAGGCGGCCGGCCTGCTTTCGCTGATGGGTATCTTCGACCTCATCGGCACGACCCTGTCAGGCTGGCTGACCGACCGCTTCGACCCGCGCAAGCTTCTCGGCGTCTACTACGCCATCCGGGGCCTGTCGCTGATCTACCTGCCTTATTCCGGTTTCTCGGCGACAGCGCTGATCGTCTTTGCGATCTTCTATGGGCTGGACTGGATTGCCACCGTGCCGCCGACGCTGCGTCTGTCCAACGAAGCCTTCGGCGACGCCAGGGGACCGCTGGTCTTCGGTTGGATCGTTGCCGGGCATCAGGTCGGCGCGGCAGCGGCAGCCTTCTTCGGTGGTGTCATGCGCGAATTCCAGGGCAGCTATGAGCTTGCCTTCGTCATCGCGGGCATGACCGGCATCATCGCCGCCTGTCTGTCGCTGCTCATCAACACAAACCGCCCGATGCTGGAACCGAAAGGCCAACCCGCCTGATCCGCTGGGAACCTGTGGACAGTCAAGAAAGTTTCACGTCTCCGAAATGTGGTTGAAACAATGGCCGAAGACCTTGGCGGCTCCATCCGTTGCCAAGGAGCCAGCCATGAGCAAGCCAGCCAGCATCAGCCGCCGTGTCTTCCTCGCCTCGACAGGGGCGGCCAGCCTGGTCGGGCTGTCCGGTCTGGCCATGCCCTACTATTCGCGTGCGAACACGCGCCCGGTGTTCACGCATGGCGTCCAGTCGGGGGATATCGACGCGGTGTCGGGCATGATCTGGACGCGTGCCGACAGGCCGGCGCGCGTGCAGTTCGAGGTGGCGACCACGGAAAACTTCGCCAATGCCGAACGCCTGGCGCCGCTGAACGCACTGCCCGACAGCGACTACGCGGTGAAGCGCCTGCTCACGGATCTGGCGTCCGATCAGGACATCTTCTACCGCATGACGCTCGCGGACCTGAACGACGTGAATGCCGTGTCCGAGCCGATCGTCGGCCGTTTCCGCACCGCGCCGACCTCGCGCCGTTCCGTACGCTTCGCATGGTCGGGCGACACCGCCGGCCAGGGCTGGGGTATCGACGAGGTCGGCATGAAGACCTACGCGACCATCGCCAAGCACATCCCCGACTTCTTCCTGCATTCGGGCGACACGATCTACGCAGACGGCGCCATGAAGGACGAAGTCGATCTCAAGGATGGCAGCAAGTGGAAGAACGTCGTGCTCATCAACGAGAAGCGCAAGGTTGCCGAGACGCTCGACGAATATCGCGGCCAGTGGAAATACAATCTGCTCGACAAGAACCTGCTCGCGATGAACGCGGTCCTGCCAACCTTCTTCCAGTGGGATGATCATGAGGTGGTCAACAACTGGTCGAGCTCGAAGGACCTGACCGCCGACGACCGTTACAAGGAAAAATCGATCGCCGTGCTGGCGGCACGGGCCGGCCGTGCCTTCCATGAGATGACGCCGATCCGCTTCACGCCGGCCGAACCCGGCCGCGTCTATCGCAAGATCGCCTATGGCCCGCTGGTCGATGTCTTCTTCCTGGACATGCGTTCCTATCGCGGCGCCAACGGCCCGAACCTGCAGTCCGAGCTCAATGCGGACTCCCGCATGCTGGGCGAACAGCAGACCCGCTGGCTGAAGCGCGAGCTCGCCAATTCAAAGGCGACCTGGAAGGTGATCGCCGCCGACATGCCGATCGGGCTGGTGGTATGGGACGATGGCGCCAACAGACGAGGCTCGGAAGCGGTCGCCAATGGCGACAACGGTCCGGCCAAGGGGCGCGAACTGGAATTCGCCGATCTGCTGCGCTTCATCAAGAACGCCGGAATCACCAATACGGTGTGGCTGACAGCGGACGTGCACTATACCGCCGCCCACCACTACAGCCCGGATCGCGCCCAGTTCCAGGATTTCGAGCCGTTCTGGGAATTCATTTCCGGACCGATCCATTCCGGCACCTTCGGCCCGAACGACCTCGACATGACCTTTGGCCCTGAAGTGAAGTTCATCAAAGCGCCCAGCGCCGAGCAGGGCCAGAACCTGGCGCCTTCGGTTGGCCTGCAATTCTTCGGGCTGGTCGATATCGACGGCAACACCGAGCAACTGACAGTCCGGCTGATGGATCGCGACGATAATGAGCTCTACAAGACGACGCTCGATCCGGTGCGGGCGGCGTAACGCATGTCGCGCAAAAGTGCGCGACGGTTTTGCGATAACGACACGCGTTAGGTGAGGGGCTTAATGTTCGAAGCAGGCGGCGGGCACGTTCGGCCAGGCTGCCTTGTCGCAGCCGGCATCGGCCTGGCGCTGCTTGAAGGCGGCGCTCACAGGACCGGTAACGATCGGGTCGACACCGTCGGGAGCATCGGGAAACAGCTTCTCCGCCTGCGTGGACACCACGGCCAGCGGCTTGTCGGCGGGCGTTGCGGCCGACCAGGCGCCGCCCAGCGCCAGCAAGGCGACCAGCGTGGCCGACAGGGAAATCATCACGAACCGGTTCAGACTGCGTATCATGGACGCCCGAATGCTCCACAGCGGAAAAGGTTCCGCGCTTGGTTAATGAAATTCTACGCTCCTGCCACTTAACAAAAGGTGACCAGCCAATTGCCGCAACGCCGCCCCCTTTCGCAAATGCGAAAAACCCTGTATGAGCCGCGCAACTGAAAAAGGCGGCGTCTCGATTTGACTATCCGGGCGTGCTGCCTGAACAACCTCCGAGACCCAGCATGAACATCCGCAATATCGCGATCATCGCGCACGTCGACCATGGCAAGACCACGCTGGTCGACCAACTCCTCAAGCAGTCCGGCTCGTTCCGCGAGAACCAGCGCGTCGCCGAACGCGCGATGGATTCGAACGACCTCGAAAAGGAACGTGGCATCACCATCCTGGCCAAGGCGACTTCGGTCGACTGGAAGGACACCCGCATCAACATCGTCGACACCCCCGGCCACGCCGACTTCGGCGGTGAAGTCGAGCGCATCCTGTCGATGGTCGACAGCGCGATCGTTCTGGTCGATGCCGCCGAAGGCCCGATGCCGCAGACCAAGTTCGTGGTCGGCAAGGCACTGAAGGTCGGCTTGAAGCCGATCGTCGTGATCAACAAGATCGACCGTCCCGACGGCCGCCACCAGGAAGTCATCAACGAAGTGTTCGACCTGTTCGCTGCACTCGATGCTACCGACGAACAGCTTGATTTCCCGATCCTGTACGGTTCGGGCCGCGACGGCTGGGTTTCCGAGAATCCGGAAGGTCCGAAGGACCAGGGCCTGGCGCCGCTGTTCGATCTGGTGCTCAAGCATGTTCCGGAGCCGACGGTTCACCCGGGCCCGTTCCGCATGATCGGCACCATCCTGGAAGCCAATCCTTTCCTTGGGCGCATCATCACCGGCCGTATCCATTCCGGCACGTTGAAGCCGAACCAGGCGGTCAAGGTTCTGCACCATGACGGCTCGCTGCTGGAGAACGGCCGCGTGTCGAAGATCCTGGCGTTTCGTGGTCTCGAACGCCAGCCCATCGAGGAAGCGCAGGCGGGAGACATCGTCGCCATCGCCGGCCTGTCGAAGGGCACTGTCGCCGACACGTTCTGCGATCCTGCCGTCACCGAGCCGCTGCATGCGCAGCCGATCGATCCGCCGACCGTCACCATGTCCTTCATCGTCAACGATTCGCCGCTGGCGGGCACCGAAGGCGACAAGGTCACCAGCCGCGTCATCCGCGACCGCCTGATGAAGGAAGCCGAGGGCAACGTCGCGCTGAGGATCGAAGAATCGGCCGACAAGGATTCGTTCTTCGTGTCGGGCCGCGGCGAACTTCAGCTCGCCGTGCTGATCGAGACGATGCGCCGCGAAGGTTTCGAACTTGCCGTCTCGCGTCCGCGCGTCGTCATGCAGAAGGACGAGAGCGGCCAACTGCTCGAGCCGATCGAAGAAGTCGTGATCGACGTCGATGAAGAGCACGCCGGCGTCGTCGTGCAGAAGATGTCGGAACGCAAGGCCGAGATGGTCGAGCTGCGTCCCTCGGGCGGCAACCGCCAGCGCCTGGTGTTCCACGCGCCGACGCGCGGCCTGATCGGCTACCAGTCGGAACTGTTGACCGACACGCGCGGTACGGCGGTCATGAACCGCCTGTTCCACTCCTACCAGGGCTACAAGGGCGAGCTGCCCGGCCGCACCAACGGCGTGCTGATCTCCAACGAACAGGGCGAATCCGTCGCTTACGCGATGTGGAACCTGGAAGATCGCGGTCCGATGGTCATCGACGCCGGCGTTAAGGTCTACCAGGGCATGATCATCGGCATCCACTCCAGGGACAACGACCTCGAAGTGAACGTGCTGAAGGGCAAGAAGCTCACCAACATCCGCGCCGCCGGCAAGGATGAGGCAGTCAAGCTCACCCCGCCGATCCGCATGACGCTGGAACGCGCGCTGGCCTGGATCCAGGACGACGAGCTGGTCGAAGTGACGCCGAAGACGATCCGCCTGCGCAAGCTCTATCTCGACCCGAACGAGCGCAAGCGCTTCGAGAAGTCGAAGGTCAGCGCGGCCTGATGGTTCAAAGGGCGGGGATTTCCCCGCCCTTTCTTTTAGCAATGTCGCCCCAAAGTGTCACAGCTGACGGTCGTGCCATCCGCGCGTCGCGCCTTTAGTCGTTGCGAAGCCGGGAGTTGAATTTGGCGTTCGTCCACCCCAAAGTGACAGGTACTTGCTTGGGGGATGTAATGGGCGGCAGGCTCAGGTTGCTCACGACCTGTTTCAGTATCGTTGAAGCAAGGATTTGCGTATCCAAGCTCGATGCATATGGTGTCTATGCGCTGGCGCCGCTTCAGTTCGTGACGGTGCACCCTCATTTGATGATCATGCATGGCGGGGTGCCTGTGTGGGTTCTCGAACAGGACCTTGAAACTGCTCAAGCATTACTTGCGGCGATTGAAGATGACGATGCGACGGATGCACCCCGCCGCCGTGTCCTGGAAGGCATAAGCGGGGCGCTTCTCGTCTGGTTCTACGGGGTTCCGCCAGGACCATCCCCCGCATTCGGGCGCAGTCAGCTTTGGTTTTCAGGACCGGCGGTAATTGTGACCGTCTTGCTTCTTATTCTGATATCCGATCCAGTGATGTTGGCTCTCATGGCGTTTCTCGCCGGTACCGGTTGACAATCAATCGACGGCCAGTTCAGATTCTCTAGCACAATGCACAATTGGGTCTCGTGTGGCGTTCAGCAGGATTGTTTCACCGCATTCCTGCGACAGCTCGATACCTACTCGGGTGCCATTGACAGCCAGCCTGTTGAGCCTTGTTGTCGTTTGGAGCTGATCTTTCTTAGCTATCGTGGCGATCCGGGCTCGTGGCAGGCCGAGCTCCATCGACAGGAGACGATCGAGGCGGATGGAAACGGGGCTTGGCAGGCGGAGAAAGATTTCCAGCCGTTTCGGCCGATCTGGCCGTTCTCCCAAAACCTCCCTGCGCGCGACGCCGCCTGCGAATTCCTCGACGCGGTGCGCTACCCAGCGCAGGGCCGCGACATCGAAGGCGAAACGGCTGATTAGCGCTGGATCGTTGGCTTCCAGGCCAGAAAGCAGATCGGGGTCGATATCCCGAGTGCTGCGACGCTCAAAAAGCGTGTGGTTCCAGGTGTCGTCGCAAGTGGTGCACTTATAGACGAGCCAGGCATCGAGCCGCCTGCCATTGGCGTTCAGCCGGAACTTGCCGCTGCATTCGAAGGCGCGCTGCGTGCCGCAACGCGAACAGGAGCGCCAGGGGCGAGGAAAACGGTTTGCAATGAGAATCCATCGGACGCGGAGCGTGCACGACATGCCGGTTGGTCCTTCCCGTCGGGAAGTCCGTCCAAGCGGCGATAAACGAGATGCCTCTTCTGGAGGCACGGATTGGCGTTCGTGTGGAGGTCAGGCAGTTTGCCTTCGAGACGGGGCGCCGAAGCGCTGGCCAAACCGGTCTCGAACCGCCACAGGAACGAACGCAATATTGAAAGCGGCAACGCTTGCACGCTGCCATGCGAGTTCTGGGAGAGCTGACGAGACCGGCGGTTACGATGGCAAAGTCGGGAGCCTGAGGCTGATGATGATGCGGCCTTCTAACGAGCGGCGCCGATGAGATCAAGCTGTGCCTCTCGCACTTTTTAAAAGCGGATGATGAGAGATCAGCCACCGGATTGCATCGGGCGACATTCGGCCTATGCTTCGGCGCCTGCCCGATGGAGCGCGCGATGACGTTCACTTCCCTTCTCATTTTCGCCGGCGCGCTGTTCGTTGCCGCCGGTTCACCCGGTCCTTCGATCGCCGCGCTGGTGGCGCGGGTGATTTCGAAGGGATTCCGCGACGTGCTGCCCTTCCTGCTCGCCATGTGGATCGGCGAGGCGATCTGGCTGTCCTTTGCCGTGTTCGGGCTGGCGGTGGTGGCGCAGACCTTCCATCTCGCCTTTGTCGTCATCAAATGGCTGGGCGTCGCCTATCTCGCCTACCTCGCCTGGAAGATGTGGACGGCGCCGGTCGAAGCCGCGAAGGGCTCGTTGCCGAAGGAGGATTCGCCGGTGAAGCTCTTTCTTGCCGGCATGGCGGTGACACTCGGCAACCCCAAGATCATGATGTTCTATCTGGCGCTTCTGCCGACCATCATCGATCTCGCCTCGGTTACCATGCTCGGCTGGATGGAGCTGACGGCGACGATGGCCGTGGTTCTGATCGTCATCGACTTCGCCTGGATCCTGGCCGCGGCGCAGGCGCGCAAGCTGCTGAAAAGTCCAAGGGCCATGCGCATCGCCAATCGGGTCAGTGCAACCACCATGGCCGGCGCCGCGGCTGCGATCGCGGCGCGTTCGTGAGATTCGGCTAGCCGGCCGGCACTTCAGCCGGCCGCGGTTGATGTCCCGGCTGCCGCCTATTTGGGCATTACGCCGGCAGTCGGAGTGGCTGCGCTTTCGGGCGCCTTCGGGCCTGCCGGATAGAAGTTCGAGGCCGGGGTTTCCTGCATGAATTCGTAAAGCACGATGCCGAGCGGCCGTTTCGGCCTCTCGGCTGGCGATTGGCGCCATGGCACCACCTTGCGCAGCGCTGCAAGGGCCGCCGTCGGCGCCTCGCCGAATTTGCGGTCCGGTTTCTGCGCCTTGCGCACGTCCATCCAATAGCTTGCCGTCAGAAGATCCTGCGCAAGCAGATGAAAGGAAAGGTCGACGGCCTGACGCGCGCGCTGCGTTTTGATGCGTGTCGCAGCCTCCAGGTCCTCGACCGTGGCGACGATCGCCTGGCCGGCCGGCGAGACCGGCGTGCCGAGGCCGGCAAGCTCCTGCCATAGATCGGTCGGCAGATAACCATCGAAGGTCGGGATTTCCTTGCGCTCCTCGGCGCTGAGCACGTCCGCCGGCTTGATCACGGTGAAGAACGGATTGCGGAACCGCTCGATGCGCTGGGCGACCGCCACACCCAGATTGGTCAGGGCGTTGGTGAAGGCCTCGACCTGGTTCGCCATAGGGTAGGGATCCCAGTTGGCATTGGAGAAGATGTAGCCGGATTTGCCATTGCTCAATTTCCCGCCCTTGACGTAGTACTTCATGAATTGCGGCGTGGCGAGTTCCCATGAGCTTTCCGGTGTCAACCCGGGCAACACCGCCGGGTTGTGGTCCGAGGAATTGATCGAAAGCAGCACGCTGTCGCGCAGCTCCGCCCAGGCCTGCCAGGCGGAGCCTTGCCGCTGGCTCGAGGCGCGCATGCTTTCGGGGTCTTGGATGATGCGAGCCGGATCGTCGTCGAAGAGGTAGCTGCCCTTGATCATGTCCATGACACGCGCGGCATCCCAGGTCAGCCAGGGGTAGGGCCGCATCGATTGTACCGGCGCTGAAATCGGCGTGACGCTGGAGTTCATGCCGTTGAGGCCCATGGCGTAGCTCAGATCGGTCCAGTCGAGCAGCCGGCGGCCGTCCTCGACCAGCAGCACGGTCTGCGCCTGGGCATAGGCATTGGTGCTGACCAGGGCCGCCTGATCGGCGCCGAACGGTTCGAGCGGCTTCAGCCCCGCTTCATCCAGCGCCTGCGCGGCCGGCATGCGAACGCCACGGTAGTAGGCGTCGCCTTCGCCGACCATCGCGGCGGCGATATTGCCCAGCGTCGACAAATCGCCTTCACCCAGCGTGCCGCGCGACTGCACGACCGGGGTAATGCGCTTGTTCAGCATGTCGACCAGCATATGGGTGAGTTGCGGGCTCGCCGCTTCATAAGACATTGTGTTGGCGCGGATCGCCATGATGGCGCGAACCAGCGCCTCCTCGGCGATCTCGGGCCCATAGCCGCGTGTGACGCCGCCCTTGAAGCGGGCGAGTTGCTGATCCTTCAGCAGTTTGGTGTTTTCCGGCGAGGTCGGGTCGCCGGAAAAGATCACCGTTTCGCGCTGGTCGCCGGCACCACGGTTGAACCAGTAGATCGTCACGCCCTCGGCGGCGCCCTCCAGAAGCAGGCCATAGGCGTCGGCCGAGCGCTGCAACGCTTCGGGACTGAGCTCGACCTTGGCGCCGTTGCGGGCGATGTCGATGACCTGTTCAATGGTGAGATCCCGTCCGGTGAGCGTCACCGTCCTGCCGGCTTCGGTCTCGGTGATGGGTTGGTAGGTCTGCGGCGCTTCGAAAGCGTCCGACGCAGAAGGTGTCGCCAGGAGCGCGAGACTTATCGCAAGCGCATGGAGGACATATGATCTTGGTCTTTGAACGGTTCTCCGGTCCAGCATGGAAACTCCCATTTATTCAGATTCAGGAACTTTTTACCCCGCCGAAATTTTGTTTCCTGAAACGGTAATGGGATGACGCCCCCTGTCAACGATTGTCGGCGTCAGGACCGATAGCGAAACCTCTGTGGTCCTACCTTGCCATTGCGTGGTATTCGGCGTTCGGACGCATGTCGATGGCGGCGGCGACGCGGTTCGACATGTTGAAGAAGGCGGCGGTCGAGGCGATGTCCCAGATGTCGCGATCGGTGAAACCTGCCTTGCGCAGCGCCTCGCGATCGGCTTCGACGATCTTTGCCGGCTGTTCGGTCAGCTTCACCGCGAATTCCAGCATGGCGTGCTGTTTTTGTGAAAGGTCAGCGGCGCGGAAGTTCATCACCATCATCTCGCCGAGTGCCGGATCGCCGGACAACTGGCGTACGGCTGCGCCGTGCGCGGTCAGGCAATAATAGCAATGGTTGATGGAGGAGACCGCGACAGCGATCATCTCGCGTTCGAGCTTGGAAAGCCCGGAATCGCCAAGCATCAAATCATTGTATGTGTCGGTGAAGGCACGCAGCTTCTTTTCATCGAAAGCGTAGGCCTTGAGCACGTTCGGCACGAGACCGAGCTTTTCCTCGCATTTGGCAAAATAGGCCCTGGTGGCGTCGCTCAGTTCCGGCTGGGGCAAGTCCAGTGCGGTGATTTTCTCGCTCATTGCGGTGTCCTTTCGCCAGCCTCTGCAAATTTCTTATGCAGGCAGCATTTTTCTTAGGCAGCCGTCAAACCTTTGTCGCCAAAAGGCGATCATCTGCTACGATAGTCGCAATGCAGCCTATGGCGGAGGAAAATCGCATCATGGCCAGCCTGAAGTCCGCAACCAAGCCCAAGAAACCGGTGGTGAAGGGAGGTGGCGGAAAGGAAGGTCAAAAGCCAGGGCGGCTTGCGGATTATCTGCTGGCGAGGGCTCCGTCCGAAGATGTCGCCGCCTATGACGTGGCTGATCTCGCGCGCGCTGCCGAACTGGCTGAGAGTGCGGTTTCCCGGCACAAGAAGGGCGAAAGCATCGTTGCCATCGAAACGGCACCCGGCATATCGCGCCAGGGGCGGCCGGTGACGGTGATCACCGTCGTCAACGACAACATGCCTTTCCTGTTCGATTCGATCCTCGGCGAGATCACCGAGGTTGCGGGCGAGCCGACCCTGGTCACCCATCCTGTCATCGCGGTCAGGCATTCGAAGACCGGGGTTGCCGAAATCGTCGGCGACGGCGGCCTGGTCAAGGAAGATGGCGGCCTCGACAAGGTCAGCGTCGTCCATGTCCATATCGGCCGGCTTTCGGAGGAAACCGGGGCGGCGCTGAGTGCGCGGCTGACCAAGACGCTGGCGCAGGTGCGCGCCGCCGTTACCGACTGGAAGCCAATGCTGGCACGGCTCGACCAGGCGATCTCGGAATTCCGCTACGCGCCGGTGCCTCTGGACAAGAAACATGTGGCCGAGGGTATCGCTTTCCTCGAATGGCTGCGCGATGACAATTTCACCTTCCTCGGCATGCGCGAGTTCAAATATTCCGGCGGCGAGAAGAGCGGCAGTCTGGAACGCGACGATAAGCCGGGGTTGGGCATCCTCGCCGATCCGGATGTGCTGGTGCTTCGGCGTGGCACCGAGGCGGTAACGACGACACCTGAAATTCGCGCCTTCCTGCATGGGCCGGAACCGCTGATCGTCACCAAGGCCAACGCCAAGTCGGTGGTGCACCGGCGCATCTATCTCGACTATGTCGGCATCAAGACCTACGACAAGAACGGCAAGCTGGCAGGCGAACTGCGCATCGTCGGCCTGTTCACTTCGACCGCCTACACGCGTTCGGTGATGAAGATCCCCTATCTGCGATCCAAGGCGGAAACGGTGATCGCCAAATCAGGCTTCAATCCGGACGACCATTCCGGCAAGGCGCTGATCAACGTTCTCGAGAGCTATCCACGCGACGAACTGTTTCAGGTTCCGGTGCCGACTCTGCGCAAGCATGCCGAGGCTATCCTCGGCCTGATCGAGCGGCCGCGTGTACGCGCGCTGGTGCGCGCCGACCAGTTCGACCGCTTCGTCTCCATCCTCGTCTTCGTGCCGCGCGATCGCTACGACAGCGTCGTGCGCGAGAAGATGGGCGTCTATCTGAAGACCGTCTTTGATGGTCGTTTGTCGGCTTACTATCCGGCCTTTCCGGAAGGTGGCCTGGCCCGCGTACACTTCATCATCGGCCGTTCCGGCGGCAAGACGCCCAAGGTGGAGCAGGAAACCATCGAGGCGGCAATCCGCGATATCGTGCGCACCTGGGAAGATGTGTTGGCCGAGGCAGCCGAAGCCGGCGGCAACGACCCTGCGCTGAAGGCGGTCGCCGCGCGTTTCCCCGAAAGTTATCGCGACTCGTTCTCGCCGGCAGTGGCGCTGGTCGATGCCGAGCGTATCGCCAGGATCTCGGCGGAGAATCCGATCGACATCGACTACTACCGCGACGCGGGCCAGACGCCGGAGCAGGCTTCGCTGAAGATTTATCATCACGGCAGCCCGGTGGCGCTGTCGCGGCGTGTGCCGCTCCTGGAAAACACCGGTTTCCGGGTGATCAGCGAGCGCACCTTCGAGATAGACAAGGAGGAGGGCAACCGCGTCTTCATCCACGACATGGAACTGGAGAACGCCTACGGCCAGCCCATCGACCTTGCCGATGAAGGCACGCTGTTCGAGGATGTGTTCCTGGCGGTGTGGCGCGGCGATGTCGACAATGACGGCTACAACAGCCTTGCCCAGACCGCAGGCTTGAAAGCAACCGAGATCCTGGTGCTGCGCGCCTATGGCCGCTACCTGCAGCAGGCCGGCATTCCGCAGAGCCAGGACTTCATAGCGGCGACGCTCAATCGCTATCCTGATATCGCGCGCGGCCTCTATGCGTTTTTCGTTGCCCGACATGGAAAGGATGCGGCGGGAGAGGGCGTGACCACAGCCAGGCATCTCAAGGCGAAGATCAAGGATGCGCTGGAAGATGTTCCCAGCATCGACGACGACACCATCATCCGTCGTTACCTCAACCTGATCGAAGCGACGCTCAGGACCAATCATTTCGTGGACGGCAAGAAGGAGCGCGGCCAGTCGCTGGCGATCAAGCTCGATTCGCGTGCCGTCGACGGGCTGCCGGAGCCACGGCCGTGGCGCGAGATCTTCGTCTACGGGTCCGAGGTGGAAGGCGTGCATCTGCGTTTTGGCGCGGTGGCGCGCGGCGGCTTGCGCTGGTCCGATCGGGCCCAGGACTACCGCACGGAAGTGCTGGGTCTGGTCAAGGCGCAGCAGGTGAAGAATGCCGTCATCGTGCCGGTGGGCGCCAAGGGCGGCTTCTATCCGAAGCGGCTGCCGCCGGCCAGCCAGCGCGACTTGTGGTTCGAGGCAGGCCGGCAAGCTTATATCAACTTCGTTTCCAGCCTGCTGTCGATCACCGACAATATCGGCATCGACCATGTCGTGCCGCCGGCCGGCGTGGTGCGCCACGACGCCGACGATCCCTATTTCGTCGTCGCAGCCGACAAGGGCACGGCGACCTTCTCCGACACCGCCAACACGATCTCGGAAAAACACGGCTTCTGGCTGGATGACGCCTTCGCTTCGGGTGGTTCCGCCGGCTACGATCACAAGAAGATGGGCATCACCGCCAAGGGTGCCTGGGAAGCGGTGAAGCGGCATTTCCGCGAGATGAATCGCGACATCCAGGCGACGTCCTTCACCGTGGTCGGTGTAGGGGACATGTCCGGCGACGTGTTCGGCAACGGCATGCTCCTGTCGGAACATACGAAGCTGATCGCGGCCTTTGACCATCGCGATATCTTCATCGATCCAGAGCCGGACGTGGCGGCTTCCTTCGCCGAGCGCAAGCGCATGTTCAACCTGCCGCGTTCGAGCTGGCAGGACTACGACAAATCGAAGCTGTCGAAGAACGGCGTCATCGTATCGCGCAGCCAGAAGTCGATCACATTGCCGGCGGAAGCCGCAGCTGCGATCGGTCTTGCAAAGACGACAGCGACGCCGGCCGAGATCATGACGGCCATTCTCAAGGCTCCGGTGGATCTCCTGTGGTTCGGCGGCATCGGCACCTATGTGAAGGCGGTCTCGGAGACCAACCAGGATGCGGGCGACCGCGCCAACGATCCGATCCGCGTCAACGCCATGGACGTACGCGCCAAGGTGATCGGCGAGGGCGCCAATCTCGGCGTCACCCAGCGTGGCCGTATCGAGTTCGGCCTGGCCGGCGGGCGTAACAATTCGGACGCCATCGACAATTCCGGCGGCGTCAACTGTTCCGACGTCGAGGTCAACATCAAGATCGCATTGGCGTCGGCGATGCGCAAAGGTTCGCTGGCTCGGCCGGCGCGTAACAAGCTGCTGGCCGAGATGACCGACGAGGTCGGCAATCTGGTGCTCTCCAACAATTACGAGCAGACGCTGGCGCTGTCGCTCGCCCGCAAGCGCGGGCTGGCAGACATCGCGCATCAGGGTCGTTTCATGGCGGCGCTCGAGGCGCGTGGCCTGCTTGATCGCGCGGTGGAGACGCTGCCGTCGCCGGCGGCATTGGCCGAGCGGGAGGCGCGCGGCGAGCCGTTGACCCGGGCGGAGCTCGGCGTTCTGCTCGCTTATGCCAAGATCGTGCTGTTCTCCGATATCGTCGCCTCGGATGTGCCGGACGACGCGCATTTCAACACCGATCTGATTGGTTACTTCCCGGAACGGATGGTCAAGAAATTCAATGAGGAGATCCACGGTCACCGGCTGCGGCGCGAGATCATTGCCCGTGTTGTCGCCAACGATCTGGTCAATCGTGGCGGACCGTCCTTCACCAACCGTCTGATGGAGGCTACCGGCCGCAGTGCCGCTGACGTGGTGCGCACCTTCGCGGTGATCCGCGACGGTTTCGGCCTGCCGGGGCTCTACAACGAGATCAACGCGCTCGACACCAAGATCGATGGGCAGGTGCAGATCGAGCTCTACCAGATCGTCAGCCGGCTTATCTTCGTCACGGCGGGCTGGTATCTGAAGAACGACGGAGGTGCCGCGCCGCTCAGCCAGCGCATCACCGAACTGCTGGAGGCGCGCAAGGCGCTTGAGCCGAAACTGGTGTCGCTGCTGTCGGATTTCTCTCGCGAGCGGCTGGCGGAAAAGCGGCATGGTCTGTTCAAGGCTGGGGCCCCCGACAAACTGGCGGAGCGACTGGCGCTGGCCGATGTCGCGGAGCTGATCCCGGACATCGCGCTTACATCCCGTCTTGCCGGTTCGGACATCGTCGCGGCTGCGAAGGCCTTCTTCGCGGTGAGCGAGGCCTTCCGCATTCCGCGCATCGAGGAAGCCGCGCGGTCGGTGACGCCACCCGACTATTACGACCAGTTGGCCCTGTCCCGCGCCACCGACACCATCGGTGCGGCACGGCGGGGCATCGCGGTGGCGGCCCTCACCCAGCACGGCAAGGCGGCCGATCCGGTTGCAGCCTGGCTGGAAGCCGGTGGCGAACGCATAGCCCGTGTGCGCGAACGGCTGCAGGCGCTGACGGAAGGCGGCGAGATCACCGTGTCGCGGCTTTCGGTGGCGTCCGGCTTGATGAGCGATCTGATCGGGGCTTGAGGCCCCGACTTAGGGTAGGTCCTAAGCCACCAGCCGCGTCCGCGAGAGGCCCTCGCGGATATGGCGTGCCAGCTCGAGCGTCGCGGGCGCCGCATCGCCTGCCGGCAAATGCAGGTTGATCGCGAAAGACGGCAGCGGCGGCAGGCCAGCCTCGGCGGGCAGGATGTCCAGATGTGGCGGCACTGTGAAGGCAAGCCAGGCCGTCACGGCAAGGTCCGTTGCCACCGTGGCGGTGGTGGCATCGATGCTGCCGTTCTCGAATACGGTGCGCCAGTCGCGACTCTGACCTTGCAGGGCTGCCAGGACAGCGGGTCTGAAAGCGCAGGTTTCGGCCACCATCGAAACCGGAAGCGGTGTTTTCAAATGCGCGACACCGCCCCTGGCGCCGACCCAGACCAGCCGGTCGATGGCGAGGCATTCGCCTTCAGTGACGCCGAGTGGTGTCTCGACCAAAGCCAGATCGATTTCGCCTCTGGCCAGCGCCTGCGTGAGATCGGGCGAGGCAGCGCAGAGCAACGAGATCTCGACCTGCGGAAAGGCGCCGGCAAAGCCTTTCAGGATGGGTGCGATCAATGGGCCTGCAAGGTCGAAGGGCACACCGAGCCGAACCGGTCCGTCGACCCGACGTGTTGTCATATCGGCCCAGATCTCGTCGTTGAGCCCAAGCAGATGGCGCGCCTTTCCCTGCAGGCGTTCGCCAGCGGGCGTCAGTTTGAGGCCGCGTCGGTCGCGCGAAAAGAGTTCTCGGCCGAAAGCCTGTTCCAGCCTGGCGATCTGCTGGCTGACGGCGCTTTGCGTGAGGTGCAGCGCGTTGCCAGCGGCAGTCATGTTGCGGCGCTCGGCGACGGCGAGAAAAGTCCTGATCAAGGCAATGTCGAGGTTACGGGCCATCTCTGCATTATGACTTCTAATGCTAATCATAATCAACATGCGTTTCCCTAATGTCTGGGCAGCGGATAGCAATGAAGCCGCTGCTGTCGTCCGGAGAAGGGCATGTCGCCAGAAACCGTCTCGCCGCTGGTCCTCTTTGCGCTGGTTTCGTCGGTCACGCCGGGCGGGGCGACGACATTGGCCACCGCTTCGGGCGCTCATTTCGGCTTTCGTCGCTCGATCCCGTTGATGGGTGGCATCGCCGCGGGGCTGGCCAGCATGGCCGCCGCCGCCGCTGCTGGGCTCGCCGGTGTCCTGGAAGCGATGCCGTCACTGCAGCTTGTCATGAAAGGGGCCGGCTCGGCCTATCTGTTGTGGCTTGCCTGGAAGGTCGGCCGTGCCGGCCCGCCACGCCTCGATGCCGAGTTGGCGCAGCCTACCAGTTTCGTGGGTGGGGTTTGGCTGTTGTGGGTCAACCCTAAGGCCTGGGCGATGACATTGGGGGCGGCTGCCTCCTTCGCTGCACTGGCCAGTGGTCCGGCACAGCTCAGTGTCCTGCTGGCATTTGCCTTTGGCTTCGCTGCCACCGTCTCGGTGTCGCTCTGGTGCACCGCCGGGACGGTGATGGCGCGGCTTATACGGACCGAAGCGCAATGGCGTGCCGTCAACATGATGCTCGGCGTGTCGCTCGCGCTCTCGATCGTGCCGATGTGGTTGTGATGCCGATCGTGTCGACGGACAACGAAATCGGCTTCATCGGCCTCGGCGTGATGGGACAACCCATGGCGCTCAACATGGCGCGGGCTGGGACTCCCCTGCTCGTGTGGAACCGATCATCCATGCGCAGCGAACCGTTGCGCGACGCTGGTGCAAGGGTGGCTGTAAGCTCCGGCGAGGTCTTCGCCAAGACACGCATCGTCATTCTGATGCTGGCCACCGAGCAGGCGATCGATGCGGTGCTCGCGCGTGATACGGCCGATTTCGCCACTTGTGTGACGGGCCATATCATCGTGCACATGGGCACGACCTCCGCGGTTTATTCGCACGGCCTGGAGGCCGACATCCGCGCCGCCGGCGGCCACTATGTCGAGGCACCGGTTTCGGGTTCGCGCAAGCCGGCGGAAGCAGGGCAGCTGGTGGCGATGCTTGCCGGCGAGACCGAGGCGGTGGAGGCGGTGCAACCGCTGCTCCTGCCGATGTGCCGCGATACGGTTCCATGCGGGGCGGTGCCCAACGCTCTTCTGATGAAACTCGCCGTCAACATCTTCCTGATCACCATGGTGACGGGCCTGGCCGAGTCGGTGCATTTCGCGCAACGGCATGGGCTGGACCTTGCGCGGCTGACCGCCGTGCTGGATGCAGGGCCGATGGCGAGCGATGTCTCGCGCATCAAGGCGGCAAAGCTTGTCGCTGGCGAGTTCTCCGTACAGGCAGCAATCACCGACGTCTTCAAGAACAACCGGCTGATTGCCGACGCGGCGCGGGCAGCGAAGGTTGCCTTGCCTCTGCTCGATATCTGCCATGCGCTGTATGGCGAGACCGAAGCGCTTGGGTTCGGTCAATCCGACATGGCTGCCGTCATCCGCGCGATCGAGGCACGCACCGCGATGGTGCGGGCTATATGACCGGCACCCGGATTTCGAACCCGCCCGCACCGGTGACCGGATCGAAATCCTCGCCGTAGCGCTCGATCAGGTCGGGCATATCGCCCGGCGTCAACCCTGCTTTCGGCAAAGCCGTGGAGAAGATGGCGTGGATGGTGGCCGAAATGGTGGTGATGTGATCGTCCTGGCGGAAGATCGCCCAACGCTGTGCGGGCAGCCGGATTCCAGTCAAGGCGCCATCCAGTTCGGCAAAATCGCGAACTTCAACGCCAGCTAAATAAAAATAGGTGTCGCCGGCGCCTGTTCCGGTTACCAGACCGTAGGCAGCGGTGCTTTTCCGGCCAGGGATCGCGCCGAGATGTGGCGTGAATTCCTGCCAGAGCGCCGGGATGCCGGCAAAGTCGTCGCAGGCAAAGCGACGGCCGATGCCTGCGATCAGCAGCGGACCGGAGGCCTCGACGCGAGGTGATGGTAGCTGCATGGAGACTTTCGGATCTTCGCGCAGCGGTTCGACCAAAGCGAGGCCGTCGAGATGGCCGCGCCCTCGGATTTCGGCGGGGGTCTGACCGAACTGATCACGAAAGGCGCGCGAGAAGGCTTCGTGCGACCCATAACCCGCGTCGATGGCGACGGCGAGGATATCCGGCGCGCCCGATGCCAATGCGCGCGCTGCCTCGGTCAGCCGCCGTCCGCGCAGGTAACCGGTCACGGAATTGCCGGTCGCATAGGAAAACAGGCGCGACATCTGGAACCGCGAGAGGTCGCAGACCCTCGCGACATCATCGAGCGTGATGTTGCCGGCGAAGTGGCTCTCGATAAACCAGATGGCCTTTTCGACCGGTGTCGGCATGGCGACGATTCGCGTTTCAGACTGTGAAGACATCTTCCCGGCGCTGGCGCAAAGCGTTGAAGACCAAATGCGGCAGAGCAAGCCTAGCATCATTGGCAAAACGCCGCTGCATTGCATCGAAATTCATGTCCGGATCGGCAGTCAGCGCGGCGACTTCGTCGAAGAAGGCAATCTCGCCGGTTGAAAGCCTGGTGTCGACGGCCGGCTGCGCGCCCCAGACATCCCAAGGCAGGATTTCGCATCCGTTCAGGGTAGCGAGATCGCGGACCAGGCTGCCGGCGACGAACCACAAGCCGCGCATCTGCGAAAACTCGATCCCGAAGAGTCCGGAATCCAGGTCTCCATTGCGACAGCTGCGCCATGCGTCTGGTGATGTGAGGAACTGATCGCGCGGTACGTCGAGTGGATCTAGGCGGATCGACAGGTTGCGGGTAAAGACAGCGTCGATCTGGCTGTCGAGCAGGACCCAGCGATGTTCATCCGCCTGCCAGTATTCGCAGACCCAGTGGTCCTCATACTTGCCTGGATTGAAATAGGCGCCGAAGCCGCCTCGACCACGGGCGGGGATGTCATGGTGGCGGAAGATGGCGACGGCAAGCAGCATGAAATGCCGGCAGATGCCGACAAGACGGTGTTCAGGCAGCCGCGCCACGGAGAGCGGCCGGCTGTCGAGTGCCAGCAACGTGTCGATGATCTTCTCGACGGGACGGATATGGCTTTCGGCGCGGCGTTCTTCGCCAATGGGACAACCGTAGAATGGCTCGGCGACATACTCGTAGATCAGCAGGCCCTGGATGGCGCGAGCGATGCCAGCCGGATCCGACGGCAAGGCGTCGAACTGGGCCGCATGACGGCCTGGCGTGCTGAAGGCGGACTGCCGGGCATAAAAGTCGAGAACGGAATCAGGGGCGGAATTGGATGAACGAGGGGCCTGGGCTGAGGCGGTCATGATCGTCTCCCGTGATCGAGGGGTCATCTCGATGTTCTGCCGCAGGATTTCACACTCCGCTTGATCGTGTTTGCAGCCACGTCATCGATATCCCTCGCGCTGGGTCGCGGCATCGGACCGGTATCGGGTCTTTGCAGTGTCGCGAAAAACGTGCAGACATGGGCCGCCGCGAACGGGACGAAAGCGGCGGAGGACAAATGACCGACGTGACCATGCAGCGCGCTTCCAGGCGCGGCATCTGGGGCTGGATGTTCTTCGACTGGGCAGCCCAGCCCTTCTTCACAGTCGTCACCACCTTCATCTTCGGTCCCTATTTCGTCTCGCGCCTGTCGGCGGACCCAGCCATGGGCCAGGCCGTATGGGGCTATGGACTGGCCGCGGCAGGGCTTGTGATCGCGGTGCTCTCCCCGATCCTCGGTTCGATCGCTGACCAGACTGGTCCGCGCAAGCCGTGGATCGCCTTCTTCGCGACAATCAAGATCATCAGCCTGTCGCTTCTGTGGTTCGCCGCACCAGGGTCGAACCTTTTCCTGGTCGTGCTGTTCTTCTCGCTGGCCTCGGTGGCGGCGGAATTCTCGACGGTCTTCAACGATTCGATGATGCCGCGCCTGGTGCCCAAGGCCGAGATCGGCAAGGTCTCCAACATCGCCTGGGGGCTCGGCTATCTCGGCGGCATGGTGGCGCTGATCTTCGTCGTGGCGTTGATGGCCGGCTCACCGGAAACCGGGAAGACGATTGCCGGTCTCGATCCGATCTTCGGTCTCGATCCCAAGCTCGGCGAGGACGCGCGCGCCACCGGGCCGCTCTCGGCGCTGTGGTACTTCATCTTCATCCTGCCGATGTTCTTTTTCACGCCGGACGCGATAAAGGGCATCCCGGTCGGACCGGCGGTCAGGCAGGGCCTGGCTGAGCTGAAATCGACGCTTGCCGAGGTGCGCAAGCGTGTCGGCATCTTCCGCTTCCTCGTTGCCCGCATGATCTACCAGGACGGCGTCAATGCGCTGCTTTCCCTCGGCGGTGCCTTTGCCGCGGCGATGTTCGGCTGGTCGATCACCGAGATCGGCGTGTTCGGCATCATCCTCAACGTCGTCGCCATTCTGGGCTGCTGGGTCGCCGCGCGGCTCGACACCGGGCTCGGATCGAAGGTCGTCGTGATGATCTCGCTGGTTCTGCTGACCATCGCCACCGTCGGCATCATTTCGACCGGACCGGGCTATACGCTGTTCGGCTGGCTGCAGCTTCCCGGCGTCGATACGGGCGGCTTGTTCGGCACGCCCGCCGAGAAGGCCTATATCGTCTACGGCCTGCTGATCGGCCTGGCGTTCGGACCGGTGCAGGCGTCGTCGCGCTCCTATATGGCGCGTAGCGTCACGGCGGAGGAATCCGGCCGCTATTTCGGCATCTATGCGCTGGCCGGGCGGGCGACCAGCTTCCTGGCGCCGTTTCTGATTGCCACTGTCACAGCGACAACCGGATCGCCGCGCCTTGGCATGGCGATGATCATCCTGTTCCTGCTTGGCGGCATGGCGATCCTCGCCGGAACGCCCTATCCGGCGGACAAGGCGAAGCGATAAGGCAACAGCTTCCTCGCGTCGCTTCGCGACACCTTCCCCCCGTCACGGGAGAAGGAAGGTGCCTAGTGCCTGAAATGCCTTGTTCCGGTGAACACCATCGCGATGCCGTGCTCGTCGGCTGCCTTGATGACATCATCGTCACGCATTGAGCCGCCGGGCTGGATGACCGCCGTGGCGCCCGCTTCGACGGCAGCAAGCAGGCCGTCGGCGAAGGGGAAGAAAGCATCCGAAGCGACCACCGAGCCCCTGGTCAACGGCTCGGCGTGGCCAGCTGCTTCAGCAGCATCGAGCGCCTTGCGCGCGGCGATGCGCGAGGAGTCGACACGGCTCATCTGACCGGCGCCGATGCCAACCGTGGCGCGGTCCCTGGCATAGACGATGGCATTGGACTTCACATGCTTGGCGACGCGGAACGCGAATTTCAGGTCGGCCATCTCGGCCTCGCTCGGCGCGCGCCTGGTGACGACCTTGAGATCGAGATCGTCGACCACGGCATTGTCGCGATTCTGCACCAGCAACCCACCTGCCACCGATTTCAGGGCCATGCCTGCCTGACGGGGATCAGGCAGGCCATTCGTCACCAGCAGGCGCAGGTTCTTCTTGGCGGCGACAATGGCTGCTGCCTCTTGGGAAGCCTCGGGCGCGATGATCACTTCGGTGAAGGTCTTGACGATTTCTTCCGCCGCTTCGGCATCGAGCAGGCGGTTCAGCGCAACGATACCGCCGAAGGCCGAGACAGGGTCGCAGGCCAGTGCCTTGAGGTAGGCTTCCCTCAGCGAGGTGGCTTCGGCGACGCCGCAGGGATTGGCATGCTTGATTATGGCGACCGCTGCCGTGCGGACGGGATCGAATTCGCCGGCCAGTTCGAAGGCGGCGTCCGTATCGTTGATGTTGTTGTAGGACAGCTGTTTGCCCTGCAACTGGCGCGCGGTGGCAACGCCGGGACGGCCGTCGCCGTTGACGTAGAAGCCGGCCGACTGGTGCGGGTTCTCGCCATAACGCATCACGCTTTGCAGGCGTCCGCCGAAGGCGCGCCAGGTCGGCTGCTCGACTTTCAGTTCCTCGGCGAACCAGCCCGAGATGGCCGCATCATAGGCAGCAGTGCGGGCAAACGCCTTGGCCGCCAGTTGCTTGCGGAACTCGAGCGGCAGCGCGCCGCCATTGGCGTCGAGCGTTTGCAGGACAGAGGCATAATCTTGCGGCTCGGTGACGATGGCGACATAGGCATGGTTCTTGGCCGAGGCACGCACCATGGCCGGTCCGCCGATGTCGATGTTTTCCACGATCGCCGCATAACCGGCGCCGGAGGCGCGCACTTCTTCGAACGGGTAGAGATTGACGACGACGAGATCGATCGGCTGGATGGCGTGGTCGCGCATGGCGGCGGCATGTTCGGGATCGTCGCGCACACCGAGCAGTGCGCCGTGCACCGAGGGATGCAGCGTCTTGACGCGGCCGTCCATGATCTCGGGAAAGCCGGTCAGTTCGGAGACATCGCGCACCGCTATGCCGGCAGCGGCGATCGACTTGGCGGTGCCGCCGGTCGAAACCAGTTCGACGCCAGCCTTGGCAAGCGCCGCCGCGAAGTCGATCAGGCCGGTCTTGTCGGAAACGGAAAGCAGCGCGCGGCGGACGGGAACGAGATCCGGCGCGGGAATGTTCTTGGCGGCGACGGCCATGGCGGCAGCCTTTCTGCGGGCTGAGGAAGATGGCCCGGCCCTAGCACAAGGAGGCTCAAAATCAAGCGCAGTCAGGGCCGGAACATGTACCGGGCCACAAACTCAGGCCGGCAGTGCGTCCGTCTTGTCACGCCAGAAGGATAAGCGCTCCTTCAGCGCCGCGCCTTCGGGCTGGATGTCTTCTTCGAAGCGCTCGACTATTCTGATGGCGATGCGGTCCTGGCCGTGCCGGTTAAAGGCCGCCTGCAATTCGGTCGAGCGGTGATTGCCCAGCCTGAGCGTGAACCAGAGCCGGTTCGGCATCGCGTCCAGATCCGGCGAATGGCCGATCCAGCGCTGACCTGTTTCAGCGCAGGTCAGCGCGTAGATGCCTGCCGGGGCATCGCGTTTCTTGTAGGCTGCGATGGCGGCCCTTTTGTCGATGTTGCTCATGATCAAAACCTTTCCGGGCTGGATGTAGGAGCAATGTCCGGCCCTGTCAATTATACCCGGGTAATATTGACGAGAAGGTCTGAACAGGTGCATAAGGCCGAGCCAAGGAGAGTTTTGATGCCTTTGTCTTTGATTGCGGCCTGTACCGCGTTCCAGGGTGACCGCCGCATAACCAGTGGACCGCTGGTTGAAGTGGCGCTCGCCGTGAAGGCGCAGGGTGGTGAGGATGTCGCCGCGCTGGTCTTCGACGATGCCACGGGGGCCGTCGTCGATCTCGATCTGCGCGGTTCGGATGCGGAGATCATTTCACGGCTTGCCGCGCGGTTTCCACCGGTCCCATCTACCGAACCCGTCGCCGAGGATCGATCTGCGGCGGAAGGGTCGGACGCTGTGGCCCGCGGCCGTGGCCGACCAAAACTCGGAGTGGTCGCGCGCGAAGTCACGCTGCTGCCGCGGCAATGGGAATGGCTGGCGGCTCAGCCGGGCGGTGCCTCGCAAGCGCTACGCCGGCTGGTCGATACGGCACGTCGCTCCGATGGCGACGAGAGCGCCCGGCGTATGCGACGAGAGGCAGCCTATCGCTTCCTTTCAGCCATGGCCGGAAACCTGCCCGGTTTCGAGGAGGCGTCGCGCGCCCTGTTTGCCGGCGATTTGGAGAGGTTCACGCGGGAAATGGCAAAATGGCCGGCGGATGTCCGAACGCACGCTCAGAAGCTTGCGGGATTCGCGCCCGACGAATGAGAGAGAGCAATTCTAGGAAAAGTGTGTAACGGTTTTCCGTCCGGAATTGCGTAAAAACAAAGAGTTAGAACGTTTCCGCAAAAAACGAAAACGCTCTGGGATCAAGCCTTCGGTGCAAAGCCGGCCTGACCGGTGCGTACCAACTGCCAATGTACTTCCGGCAGGGCCGTTGCCTGGAAATGCAGCACGATCTGCCGGCTGCGGCGCGGCCCCACTATGCCGGCGAAGAAGATCGATTCCTCGACCTCCGGCTGCACTTGCGGAGAGGTGAACACCCAGATGTCGCCGCCTTCCGCGGCTAGGACCAGTCGGTCCTGCTCGTCGCGGAACAGGCTGGCGTCAGGATGGATGTGGAAGCGGACCGCGACGAGGTGCTGCCCATCGCTGCGGACCGCACCGTTGCCAGCTTGCAGGAAACGGTCACGGCCAGTCAGAACATTGCCATTCGCCGACAGCACCAACTCGCGTTCGTGCAGGATTCCGAAGCGTTGGGCGTAACCGTCATGACGCGCGAGGAAGCCCTGGCGGCCGCCGTCGTCGAGACGTTCGCTCGACACATTGCGCGGACCGCCGAGCAGAGGCGAACCCGGCAGACCACCGACGCGCATCGACAGGGCGAAACGCGCGGATGACGTATCGTTGACCGTCGCGGTGGAATGCGCGGCAGTGGCGCGGGCCAGTGGGCGAAATTCAGCGGCACCGTAAGTGTCGACGCCGGCATTGACGATGTAGTGCTGGCGGCCGGACGACAGTTCGAACGACAGGCAGCCGGCATGGGCCGAACTGGAAACATCGATCGGCGGCGGTGCACCGGTGTCGGCAATCACCGTCACGTCGCCCATGGCCAATCGCTCATAGCCGGAATAGGGCGCATGCAGCAGCGGAGCGCCGGCGGTGTCGTCATGGCGCAGGATCGCCGCGATGCGATCCTGAATGGTGGCGCCCATGCCGTTGAAGCGGGCAAGGCTGCCGTCCTGGTGGCGGAAGAAGCGCAGCGCCGGCAGCATGCGGTCGATGGCGCCGATCAATCCTGCCGGCGGCGTCTCGGCCTGATTGGCGTAGGTCTGGCGCAGCGGCAGAAGATCGGCCAGGATTTCCAGCACCGTCAGCGGATTGCGTGAGATATGGCCGCCATCGGGAAGGATCTGGCGGTCGAGTTCTTCGCCGAGATTGCGTGTTGCCGAACGCAATGCCGAGGCCGGCGCGGGTAGGGACAACGCGGCAAAAGCAAGAGCGACGCGGGCGCGGAGCCTGTCCTTGCCGTCCGGCATCTCGCGCGCCAGCGATCGCAGATAGCGGATCTGCACCGCAAGCGATTTCAGGAAGGCGCGATAGAACGGGAATTCGGCACCTTGCAGGACGACGGATGAATGCTGCTGCCAGGCGATGATGCGCTTGGCGGTGGTGCCCGGCTCCCAGGCCGGGCCGGCAATGCGATTGCCGTGCTGGACGATCCAGTCGGAAACCAGCGCGCGTGCGTTGGCGGCGGCAAGATCGGTTCCAGCGGCACGCATGTGGCGCAGCCAGCGGAAGCCGTGCAGCGAGCGCACCCAGCCATCATGGGCGACATCGAGCTGGAACGGCGACAGGCCGCCGGTCTCGACCAGATGGCCGGACAGCGGAAAGCGTCCATAATAGATCTCGTGCGCGATCTGCGGATCGGCCAGCCTGAGATCAGGCGGCGCGATCAGGACGCGTTCGGGCGTGCGGCCCGAATAGCGCCAGCGATAGATAGGCCCGGCGCGCAGGCGCCGGCGTGCCTTACGCCAAAACTCTTTCGCGACGAGCGCCCACAGACGCGTCGTTTCGTCGGCAGCGAGTGCCAAAAAACCTCCTCGATTTGTCCCGTCCGCCCGGCTGAATTATAGGATTCAACAATATCCTTGAAAGCGAATTCCGCCGAAAGCTCACAGATCAGGGCCGCGCCAGACCTTTTTTGGAGGGTTTCGGGTATTTTGCCGCGACAGGAAAGGCCGGAATGGTGGATTTCAGCCTGTCCTGCGCAGCCGTGCGGCAAAAAAGCCGTCGAGGCCGGATAACGCCGGATTGGCTAGATCGAAGCCGGCGGGTGTGGTGCGCAATGTGCCCTGTAGCGTCACAAAGGGCGCGATGCCGGGGATTTCGTCCGGCCGAATCGGATCATCGATGATGTCCTTCGCTTCGGTCAGGAACGTGTGGTGCAGATCCTCACCCTCGAGCGGATCGAGCGAGCAGTTGGAAAAGACAATTCGGCCACCCGGCTTCACCAGCGTGACGGCACGCTGGAGCAGTCGGCGCTGCAAATTGGCGAGCTTGCCGATGTCGGCCGGCGTCTTGGTCCACGGCACGTCGGGGTGGCGTCGCACCGTGCCGGTGGAGGAGCAGGGCGCGTCCAGCAACACGGCGTCGAAAAGCTCAGCCGGGGTGTAATCGAACAGGTCGGACTGGACGACCTCGGCGTTCATGCCGAGCCGGTCCAGATTTTGCCGGAGCCGCGTCAGCCGGCTTTTCGAGGTGTCGACCGCCGTTACTTTCGCACCGGCCAGGACCAGCTGTGCGGTCTTGCCGCCAGGGGCGGCGCAAAGATCGGCGACACGTTTGCCGGTGATATCGCCGAAAAGCCCGGCCGGCAGGGCGGCAGCGGCATCCTGCACCCACCAGGCGCCCTCGGCAAACCCTGGCAATTCAATAACAGCAGCGGGCAGTTTCTCCACGCGCACCGTGCCTGTCGGCAGGACGATGCCGCCGAATCGCTCTGCCCAGAGCGCTGGATCGGCCTTCACCGTGAAATCGACCGGCGCCTCGATCCGATGCGCGGCGAGGATCGCATGGGCTGTCTCGGAGCCGTAGGCTTTGCGCAATCGGTCGCCGAACCACGCCGGCGCATCATCGGTCGTCGCGAGTGCCCGCGTCAGCTCCACATCCTTGGCCCGAGCCAGCGCACGCAGCACGCCGTTGACGAGACCGGAAAAACGCGCGGTGCGTGGATCGGCCTTGGCATGGGTAACGGCGAGGTCGACGGCGGCGCTATCGGGAACGTCCAGGAAGAGTACCTGCGCTGCGGCGACATGCAGGATGTGCGAAAGCGTGGTGGCGTTGGCCGGCAACGGCTTTTCCAACCGGCGTGAGAGCAGGCCGGCGATGGTCATGCGGTGGCGCAGTGCCGTCACCAGAATGGCACGAACGAGCGCACGGTCGCGACCGTCGAGTGCCCGGTATTGCGGGTGGCCATGCTCGTTGTCGGTCAGTCCGTCCAGTGGCGTATGCGCATCGACCACGGCTGCCAGCAGTCGCGCTGCCGCCTGGCGCGCGGCAAGGCCGGGCGCTTGCGGCGCGCTGTCGGAACGATGAGAGGTTGGCTTGCGGGCAACCCTGCCGCCCTGTCTCACGACCAGGGGCCTTCGGACGATTTGCGGCCCCAAGGATTGGATTTCGGCGCTTCCGGCTGCTCCTGCCCATCCGGTTCGGAACCGCCCCACGGGCCGGCTGGATCGGTCTGGCCATGGCGTGGCGAAGGTGCGGCTTCGGGATATGCGGTTTCGCCAGCGTCGCGAGTCTGGCCCATTTGCGTGGCGAGGGCCTGCAGAGCGGCGATACGGTTTTCCGTATTCGGGTGGGTGGAGAAGAGATTGTCCATGCGCTCGCCGGAAAGCGGGTTGATGATGAAAAGATGCGCGGTGGCAGGGTTGCGCTCGGCATCGTCGTTGCGGATGCGTTCGGCGCCGCGCGCGATCTTGTCAAGGGCCGATGCCAGCCACAGCGGATGGCCGCAGATCTCGGCGCCGCGCCGGTCAGCTTCGTATTCGCGCGTCCGGCTCACCGCCATCTGCACGATCATCGCCGCGAAAGGCGCGACGATCATCGCCACCAGCACGCCGATGAAGCCGAGCGGATTGTTGTTCTCGCGGTTGCCGCCGAAGAAGAAGGCGAAGTTGCCGAGCATGGAAATGGCGCCGGCAAAGGTCGCCACAATGGTCATGATGAGGGTGTCGCGGTGCTGCACATGGGCAAGCTCGTGCGCCATGACGGCGGCGACCTCTTCATGCGAAAGACGCTGCAGCAAGCCGGTGGAGGCCGCAACAGCGGCGTTTTCGGGGTTGCGGCCAGTGGCAAAGGCGTTGGGCTGGTCGGTGTCGATCAGATAGACGCGCGGCATCGGCAGGCCGGCATTGGCAGCCAGGCTTTTCACGATGGCGTAGAATTCCGGCGCGCTGCGCTCGTCGACCTCGGCGGCGTGGTTCATCGACAGCACCATCTTGTCGGCATTCCAGTAGCTGAACAGATTGGTGCCGGCTGCGATGACCAGCGCGATCATCATGCCGCCGGAGCCACCGATCAGGTAGCCGACACCCATGAACAGCGCCGTCATGGCGGCCAGAAGCATGGCTGTGCGCATCGTGTTCAAATGTTTCTCCATCGTCGGGCAAGGGTCGATCCCTCGCCTTGGTTCCGTTGGAGCATTTCTGGCGAGAAAAGCCGCCTCCAATGCTCCATCTTCTTAATTCGCCGCAATTCCGGACGCAAAACCGCAACGCACTTTTGCTGGAATTGCTCTATATGATGGTTAGAAACCCAAGCCGTTTCAATCCATTGGAAGAAAAGCATGCCGGACGAAAACCGCAAGCCGCATCAGATGCCGGGCGAAGCAGGCAAGGATAAGGCGCTGTCGCCGGAGGCCAAGCGCGCACTGGCGGAGGCAGAAGCGCGGCGTGAAGGCTATAAACGCGCCGAGGCCGCATTGCCCAAGGAGATCGGGGGTCGTGGCGGCAACGATCCCAATCGTTATGGCGATTGGGAGGTGAAGGGCCTGACCAGCGACTTCTGAACTGTCGAGGATGCGATGGCTGGCCATATTGCAACCATGAAGTGGTGAAAAATCCCGCAAAGGGGCGCGCGGGCTGGAAGATCTGAACAGGGAGAGCCTGATGCCATCCGTCCGTTCCACAGGGAAGATTTTGCGTGTTGCCGCTGCCGCCCTGCTAGGCGCAGCGCTTGCGGGCTCGCCTGCTTTCGCAGCCAATGGCAATGGCGGCGGCAAGGGTGGTGGAAATGGCGGAGGCCATGGCGGGGGTAAAGGCAATTCCAGCCACAGCGCTTCGGTGGGCGGCGGCCACAAGACGACGAAGGCGAACAGCCACAAGACCGCCAAGACGTCTTCCGGCCAAAAGGTAGCGAAGGCGTCGATTTCTCATAGCCAGAAACCGACGAAGACCGTACCGGCCAACGAACTCGGGTCGTTGAACGGTTTCCTGCACGCTTCGCCGAAGGCCTATGCCAATGCCGCGCCGAACTCGGCGATCGGCAAGGTGCGCACCTATGCCGGGCTGTTGCAGGGCTATCTTTCGCCGCAGCCAGGCGCTACGCAGCCCACGCTGGCCGAGGTTGCAGCCTCTCTGGATGTCGCGGCGAACAAGCCGCTCTCAACCAGCAGCATCGAGGCGGTGAATGCCAGGCTGCAGGCAAATGACCCGGCGCTCGCACAATCGATCGACAATTATTCCGGTGGCGCTCCGGCATTGGCCGAAGCGATCGACAACGCGCTCTAGCCATCTGTCGGCTGCCAACGAAACGGTGTGCTGGCTTGTCGGCTGTACACCGCTTCCTTGCGCTTTGCCGGTCTAGGCAGGCTGTCGGTTCCAGGCCAAATCTGGCATGGAAATATGTCTTCAAACGGAACAATTCTCCCTCGGGTTGAATCCCGTCGGAATTGACAGGGTTAGCGCCCGGTAAATGGTAGCCGGCGCCAGCTTGAAATTTTACTCAGCATTTACCTTCGTTACGATTAGGCGCGTCGGAAAGCCCGGCTTTTACCAAGCAATCACCATTATCGGCACAGATGCCACGCCATCCGGCGGGAATCCTGCATTGCGGACATCGGTCCGGCAGGACGGAGAAGGGCGATGGCATTGGATAAATTCTTGGGGCTGGCCGGCCGTTTCGGCCGTGACCGTCATGGCAACTTCATGGTCATGGCCGGCGTCATCATGGGGTTGCTGGCGTTGGCCGTGGGCTTCGCTGTCGATGTGGGGCAAATGATGAATGCCCGCTCGGCGCTGAGCAACGCCATCGATGCCGCGGTGACCTCGACGGCGCGGGATCTGACCACAGGGACGGCGACCGAGGACGAGGCGAAAAAGATCATCAAGGTTTATCTGGACGCCAACAGTACCGGCGGAATTTTGACCAGCAACCAGATCGTGATCGACAAAGTGAACTTGGACCGTTCCAAGTTCACGCTTCAGGTCGAAGCCCATGTCGACGTGCCACTCTATTTCCCCTTGTTCGGATTGGAGAAGACGCGGCGGGTGTCGCAAACAGGCGCTGCCGTTTTTTCATTCAGGCAGATCGAGGTCGCGATGGTGCTCGACCTCACTGGGTCGATGGCCCAGGGAACAAAGATGGCGGACCTCAAGGCCGCTGCAAAGGTGGCGATCGATAAGATCTTTGAGAATCAGAGTCCTACCCGGCCACGGGTGCGTGTGGCGCTGATTCCTTACGCAAATGCGGTGAATGTCGGCAGCGGCCTGGCGGCAAGCTCCGTCTTCATTGAAAACACGGCGAGCGACCGAAAGCAGGCACCGGGCAATACCATGCAGCGACCTGCGGCGAATACAAGCAACAGCACGAACAATCCATACAATTGCGCTACCGAGCGTAAGGGCAAAGACCAATATACCATGGACTATACCGATGATGGTCCCGAACGCAGTATGGTCAATCGGGACAAGATCTTGCCGGGTTATGCTGGCGGAGACCTTGGACGAGGCAGCGAAACTTTGATCTGTCCAACGGCGGAAATAATGCCGCTCACGTCGAACGCCGAGGCTCTGAAGGCAAGAATTGCCTCATTTGTAAAAGATGACAAAGGGGGCGGCACGGCCGGCCATATCGGTGTGCAGTGGGGTTGGTACATGCTATCGCCGAATTGGGCAGGGGTGCTCGCCGAATCGCAGCAGCCTATGGGCTATGACAATACCAAGATAGGCAAATACGCGATCCTGATGACGGACGGTCTATTCAACCAGTCCTTTTTCGATGCTGCTGATTCTTTCGGGGTGTACGATCCGGACGGCAAAGCCACGACGCGCAACGCGTCCGTCAAGCTTTGCCAAGGCATGCGTGCCAAGGGGATCGAAATCTACACAATCGGCTTCGATCTCTACAATCGCTTCGTTACCGCCAGTGCCAGGGCCAAGGCTATTGATCTATTGCAGAAATGCGCCAGCCCCGACAGCGGTGGTACAAAGCACTTCTTTGATGCCTCCACTGGACCGGAGCTGGAGGCGGCTTTCAAAAATATCGCCGACAACATGAACAGGCTGGCTCTGACGAAATAGCCTGTCCGCCAACGTCCTCACAAACGGAAAAGGCCGCCACATCTTGCGATGGGCGGCCTTCCGTGGCTTTCGTCCAGGCGCGGCCCGTGGCCACGATCCCTTCGGATCGTGCGCCGCGCGTCTCGCGCTTCAGCGGAGAGGCTGCTCCCCGTGAAGGCGATCCGCCGGGATCACGCTCTGGAAAACGAAATCACTCGACATTGGATCACCTCCTTTCAGTTCGTTGAACACGCGCACAAAGTGGGGTGTTTTGGCGCCAAGCGCAAGTGCAAGACCGCAACAGTTTCACGCCGCCGGAATTCCGGGGTTCGCCAGATACAGAATGTCGTAGGCGGAGCCTCGCTCGGGCGTGCTTGCCGCCTCGGCAGAAAGCCGGAAACGCGACAGGCGCCAGTTGGCCAGGTCGATCGCCGTCACCGCCGCATAGGTGCCGGCCTGGCTGACGATCGAGGTGTTACGTTCGCTTTCGCTGCGTTTCAGCGCCGAGAAATCGGTCACCGGATCGATCAGGACGTCTTCTCGATAGACGGCACGTGCGCCGGTGGCCGATCCGAGATGGATATCGAGCGGCAGCCATGTCTCGATGGCCGGGCGGCCGAAGCCGTCGATCACCTTCTGGAAACGCTCGCCAGTGATGAAGTCGCTGGCTGCCTCGTCCTCCAGCCACAGATAAAGCGAGGAATAGGCGTTGTTGATCGCGCCGTTCTCGCCGCGCCGCTGCGCGATGAAGGTCTTGAAGCCGAGGCCGAGCGTGTCGTCCCAATCCGGACCCAGGCTGGCGGCCCGCCTGGCGAGCTTGTCCATCTCGTAGTCGGCGGGAAGACGATGGATGTACTGCATCATCAACATGGCTTTGCTCCTGTTTGCATGGAGCTTGTCATGAGAGAATGATTATGAAAACATATTATCGGATATATCTATCATAAGTTTTGAACATGAGTGATCAAGCACGGGTGCTCGATATCGATACCGTTCAGGCTTTCAGGCTGGTGGCGGATCTTGGCAGCTTCACCCGTGCCGCTGAGGTGCTGGATACGTCGCAAGCGACCATCAGCCTGAAACTCAAGCGGCTGGAAACCCGGCTCGGTCATCGGCTTCTGGAGCGGACACCGCGCCATGTCAGCCTGACTGCTCAGGGGGAGCGTTTCCTGCCGGCGGCGCGCAATCTGCTCGATGCGCATGAGCGCGCGCTGTCGGGTATTCAGGCTGTGGCACCCAGCCGGCTGACGCTCGGCATCAGCGATCATGTCGCGGGACCGGAATTGCCGCTGCTGCTTGCAAGGCTGAACGCCTATGACCCGTCGCTGGTGGTAGAGGTGCGTATCGCCTCTTCGCGTGACGTGGTTGCCCGCTACGCTCATGGCGAATTGGATGCGGTGATCGCGCGTCGCGGCGACGACAATGCCGATGGCGAGATCCTGTTTCGCGAACCATTTCGCTGGTTCGCGTCGCCGTCATTCCAGTACCGATCGGGCGAGCCGCTCCGGCTGGCCGCATTGGCCGCGCCGTGCGGAATCCGGGCGCTCGCCATCGACGCGCTGGACGAAGCGGGTCTGCCGTGGAGGGAAGCTTTCGTCGGCGGGGGCGTTCTGGCGCTCGGCGCGGCGGTCAGCGCCGGCCTGGCTGTGGCGGCGCTCGCGCAAAGGGTTGCGCCGGCCGGCGCTGTCGATGTCGGCGAGAGCTTCGGCCTGCCCTCGTTGGGGGCGCAGGATATCGTCCTGATGGCGCGACCGGGGCGGCGTGACGTGCGCGAGGTGGTGAAGGTTCTTGCCGCCGCCTTCAGGAGCGCAGCCGGGCGATGATGAGTTTCTTGCGAAATTAACGCCAGCCGGCAGCGTTCATCTGGCAGCCATGTTGATCGAGTATCACGTCGTGCTGACGGAGAAACGGAAATGAGCCACCCTGCCGTGCGCGACATCGACAAGATCTATCCGAGGCAGGAATTCGTCGCCAAGCTGCGCCGGCTGGCCGACGCGCTGGAAGCCGGGAAAAGGTTCGAGATCAGCATCGATGGCGAAAAAATCCGCGTTCCGGCCGGCGCGGTGGCCAGCATCGAGCACGAACGCGGCGAGGGCGAGGAAGAGATCGAATTCCAGCTCAGGTGGAACCGTGAAATCGCCGGAGACGAAAGCGCCTCCGGCGATTGATCGATCCCTATAGAAGCGGACCTAGGCCTTCTTGTTCTGCCGGTTGCTGACGAGATCGTCGACGACGGCAGGGTCGGCGAGGGTCGAGGTATCGCCGAGCGCGCCAAAATCGTCCTCGGCGATCTTGCGCAGGATGCGGCGCATGATCTTGCCCGAGCGCGTCTTGGGCAGACCCGGCGCGAACTGGATCTTGTCGGGCGAGGCGATCGCGCCGATCTCCTTGCGCACATGCGCGATCAGTTCCTTGCGCAGGTCTTCGGTCGGCACCACGCCCGCCATCAGCGTGACATAGGAGTAGATGCCCTGGCCCTTGATGTCGTGCGGATAGCCGACGACGGCGGCTTCCGACACCTTGTCGTGGGCGACGAGCGCGGACTCCACCTCCGCTGTCCCCATGCGGTGACCCGATACGTTGATGACGTCGTCGACGCGGCCGGTGATCCAGTAATAGCCGTCCTCGTCGCGGCGACAGCCGTCACCGGTGAAGTATTTGCCCTTGTAGGTCGAGAAGTAGGTCTGCACGAAGCGCTCGTGGTCGCCATAAACGGTGCGCATCTGGCCGGGCCAGGAGTCGGTGATGCACAGATTGCCGTCGGCAGCGCCTTCCAGCACCTTGCCGTCATTGTCGACCAGTTGCGGCATGATGCCGAAGAACGGTCTCGTCGCCGAGCCGGCCTTGAGGTCGGTGGCGCCGGGCAGCGGCGTGATCAGGATGCCGCCGGTCTCGGTCTGCCACCAGGTGTCGACGATCGGCACCTTCTTTTCGCCGACGACGTTGAAGTACCATTCCCAGGCTTCCGGATTGATCGGCTCGCCGACCGAGCCCAGCACGCGCAGGCTCTTGCGCGAGGTCTTCTTCACCGGCGCTTCGCCGGCGCCCATCAGCGCGCGAATGGCGGTGGGGGCGGTGTAGAAGATGTTGACCTGGTGCTTGTCGACGACCTCCCAGAAGCGTGACACCGACGGATAGTTGGGCACGCCCTCGAACATCAGCGTGGTGGCGCCGTTGGCGAGCGGGCCATAGAGGATGTAGCTGTGGCCTGTCACCCAGCCGACATCGGCCGTGCACCAGTAGATGTCGCCGTCATGGTAGTCGAAAACGTATTGGTGGGTGATCGACGCATAGACGAGATAGCCGGCGGTGGTGTGCAGAACGCCCTTCGGTTTGCCGGTCGAGCCCGAGGTGTAGAGGATGAACAGCGGATCTTCCGCCTTCATCTTCTCGGGCTTGCATTCGGCCTTAACCGTCCTGACCTCGTCGTGATACCAGAGGTCGCGGCCTTCCACCCAGCCGATCTTGCCGCCGGTGCGGCGCACCACGACAACCGACTTCACCGCCATCTTCTGCTTGGCGGCGATCTCGATCGCCTTGTCGGTGTTCTCCTTCAGCGGAATGCTCTTGCCGCCGCGCAGGCCCTCGTCGGCGGTGATGACGAAGGTCGATGCGGCATCGACGATGCGGCCGGCCAGCGCATCCGGCGAAAAACCGCCGAACACGACGGAATGGACAGCGCCGATACGGGTACAGGCCAGCATCGCATAGGCCGCCTCCGGGATCATCGGCATGTAGATGGTGACACGGTCGCCTTTCTTGACGCCGTGCTTCTTCATCACATTGGCGAGCCGGCAGACATGCTCGTGAAGCTCGTTATAGGTGATTTTCTTGTCGTCGTAGGGATTGTCGCCTTCCCAGATGATCGCGACCTGGTCGCCGCGCTTCTTCAGATGCCGGTCGATGCAGTTCACCGAGACGTTCAACTGCCCGTCCTCGAACCATTTGATCGATACCTTGCCGTCGAAGGAGGTGTTCTTGACCTTGGAATAGGGCTTGAACCAGTCGAGGCGCTTGCCGTGCTTGCCCCAGAACTTGTCCGGGTTTTTGACGCTCTCCGCGTACCATTTCACATACGTATCATTGTCGATCAGCGCATGCTTCTTCCACGCTGGCTGTACGCGGTGGACCTTCGCCTCGGTCATGTCTTGGTCTTCCTCCTGAGATCGGCCGCCGGACGGCGGCGTTGCGACCGGTGGGCCGCGAAAATCGCGGGCATTATTATCAGTTCGGACGTTACGGCAATATTAGACATTGGGTTTGTCCGTTCGTAACAGAAAATTGCTCGCGGTAGTCCGCTGTCAGGTCGAACCGAAAGCCCGGCTCACGCGTTTAAAGGCATGGTTAAGGTTCGAGGCGCACAGTTTTCACGGGAGGACCAGCAGGGGGGTGTTGAAGCCCATCACACCCGAGATCAACTTGCGAGGGCTGTCATGCGCGACCATTCCGAACTGGAACTGCTCCTCAAGGGGTACGGGCTGACCACGGCCCGCATCCTCTATCACTATCCGGATCATCCGCATCTGCTGCAGACTTATGTCTGGCAGGACTACGACATCGCTCCGAAATTCCCGATACTGGGCGCTTTCATCACGTTCTGGCGCGAGAAGCTCGAAGGGCCGCTGCATTCCGTGTGCTTCACGCATCAGAAACTGATCGCGGCCAATGAATGGCGCAAGGTCGACGGCGAGATTCTGCTGCACTGACCAGTCTCCCGAGCGACTAACCCAACAGCCGTGCCAGGATCGCGAAGGCGAGCATGCCGAAGGCGACCGCGGCGATCGGCAGCAGGATTTCAAGTGTCGCGTCGGCGCCTGACATCCGCCCGCGATCGATGCCGATCTCCTCGCTTTTCCAATCCTTGAAGCGAGGTACTTTTCGACCTTTGTCTTGTCCGGTCCGCTGACGATAGGCATGGCGCGTGTGCCAGGCGGACAGCGGCAGGATGACGCTGACGGCAATGAAGCCGGTCATGATCATCAACAGATAATCGGTATAGCCACTTCCAGCAAAGCCGATCCAGGCCGACACCACGTAGAGCGCGGCAAGGCCGATCAGTGCGTAATAGACATTTGGGTGCAGACGGTCCGGCGAGCGGACGGGGATCTTGGTCATGATGGCCTCCTTCGCTTGGCAAAGGAACGGCCCTTCTGGGTCGCTCAGTCCTGATCACAATATGGGGTGCATCCGCACGCTTTCCACCAACGATCTTCCCTGGAGCGTTTCCGTTTTTCACGGAAACGCGGAAACGCTCTAAGTTTTAGTTTTGACGCAATTCCGGACGGAAAACCGCTGCGCACTTTTCCTGGAATTGCTGTAGCGGAAATCCTCGCTTGACAAGACGCCGGCGATTGATTGTCATGCGGTCAATTGGTCAGTCCAATTGACCGCATGACTCGACCACAAGGGAGGAGGTGGGCGTTGTGCCCATCGAGACAATCGTGCCGCGTCGGCTCTACCGTCAGGTAGCCGACCAGCTCAGGCAACTTTTCGACAGCGGCGAATACGTCGTGGGCGATCGGTTGCCGCCGGAGCGCGAACTGGCGGAGCGGATGGGTATTTCACGCCCGACGATCCGGGAGGCCCTGATCGCATTGGAGGTCGAGGGAAGGGTACGCATTCGGGTCGGCTCGGGGATATATGTCGTCAAGCCGCCACCCGTTCCTCCGGTTCCTACCACCGGCGAAGGACCTTTCGAGTTGTTGCGTGCGCGGGAATTCCTCGAGAGCGCGATCGCCGAAGAGGCTGCCCGGCTGGCGAAGCCCGCCGATGTCGCCGTTCTCGATGAAATCCTGGAGAAGATGGCTAGCAAGGCCAATCCCGACCATGTGACGATCGCCCTCGATCGCGCGTTCCACACCGCCATCGCAACAATTCCTGGAAATGCAGTGCTGACGCGGGTCGTTGGGGAACTGTTCGACCAGCGCCTGACGCCGTTCTTCGAGCGACTGTCGAGCTATTTCGAGGATCCGACAACCTGGCAGGCGGCGGTGGAGGAGCACCGCCATATCCGTGACGCAATCGCCGCGGGCGACATGGTTCGCGCCAAAGCCGCGATGCGGAACCATCTGGGCAAATCCCAGGAGCGTTTCTCGAGAAGTTTCAACAAATCCAAATCCAGAACGACGTCGGAAGGCACGTTCTCCAGACACAGTGCATGAGGATCAGCCAACAGACCAGCAACTCCCGGGAGGAAAGAATGCCATATCGTTTGACGACACTATTTGCCGCCGCGGCCGTGCTTGCTCTTTCGGCATCGGCTGCCTTTGCACAGACAGTACTCAAATGGGCTCATGTCTACGAGACATCCGAACCGTTCCACACCGAGGCGGTGTGGGCCGCCGAGGAAATCGCCAAGCGTACCGACGGCCGCTACAAGATCGATGTCTTTCCCGCTTCCCAGCTCGGCAAGGAGGCCGACATCAACCAGGGGCTGACGCTGGGCACGGTCGACATCATCATATCCGGTTCCAGCTTTGCTGCGCGTGAATACCCTCCAATCGGCGTCACCTACTTCCCCTTCATCTTCCGCGATGCCGACCACCTGCTCAAATACACAAAGAGCGATACCTACAAGGCGCTGACCAAGGGCTATGAGGAGAAGTCCGGTCACCACATCGCCGCGACGACCTACTACGGCACACGGCACACGACTTCGAATCGTCCGATCGCCAAATGCGCCGACATGCAGGGGTTGAAGATACGTGTGCCCGATGTGCCGGCTTATCTCGCCATGCCGCGCGCCTGCGGCGCCAACACCGCACCGATCGCCTTCGCCGAAGTCTATCTTGCGCTGCAGAACGGCACGGTCGAGGCGCAGGAAAATCCGCTCACCACGATCGAGGCCAAGAAATTCTTCGAGGTGCAGAAGAACATCGTCCTGACGGGACATATCGTCGACCATCTGAACACGATTGTTTCGCAGTCTCGCTGGGCATCGTTGTCCGACGAGGACAAGGCGATCTTCACCGAGGTGATGCAGGAAGCCGCCGCGCGCGCTACCGCCAAGATCGTGGCCCGCGAGAAAGAGCTGGTGCAGGTGTTCAAGGATCGCGGCCTCTCGGTGACGGAGGTCGACCGTGCCGACTTCGAGAAGAACGTCATGGAAAAAGTCACCTTCGAGGAGTTCGGCTACAACAAGGCCGACTGGGAAGCGATCCGCGCCATCAAGTAGGTGTCATCCTCCGCCGCCCGGCGTGAGCCGGGCGGTTTCCATCCCTTACACGAGAGTGTTTCCGTTTTCATGGAAACGCGGAAGTGCTCTAACTCTTTGTTTTTACGCAATTCCGGACGGAAACCATACACACTTTTCCTGGAATTGCCCTAAGCTTCGGAGCGGCGCCGATGGCCCAGGAACATCACACGCAGATTACAACCGAGGAGATCGCTCAGGCCTTCGAGGAGGAGGCGGCGCCGGTCGACCTGTCGGATCGTGGTATCGAGGACTGGGTCACCCTTGCGGTGTTCTGGGGAATGGTGGCTTGCGTCTTCCTCCAGTTCTTCACCCGCTACGCGCTGAACAACAGCCTGGCATGGACCGAGGAGATCGCGATCAACGCCCTGGTGGTCGTGGTGTTCATGGGGGCAGCCATGTGCGTGCGCCTGTCGCGCCATATCCATGTCGACGTGCTCTACCATTACCTGCCGCAACGCATCGGACGCATGCTGGCGATTTCCGTCGACGTGATCCGCGTGGCGTTCTTCACCTATGCCGCCTGGCTGATGTGGCGCTACGTGGCCATCGTCGCCCGTGAGCGCATGGTCACGGTCGACCTGCCGCGCCGCTGGTTCTTCTACCTCGTGCTGGCCGGTTTCGTTCTCATGTTGCTGCGCTCGATCCAGGTTTTCATAGGCAACTATCGCCGCGGCTATTCGGTGCTCGAACGGCCGGATGCGTTCGAAACAACGGGGATCTGAGCCATGTTGCTGTTGGTCGGAGGTTTCCTGCTGCTCATGCTGATCGGCGTACCCGTTGCCGTCTCCATGGCGGTGGCGTCGGTGCTCTATCTCATCCTCTATGGCGTCGCGCCGGACATCATCGCGGCACAGCGCATGATCGCGGGCGTCGAGAGCTTTCCGCTGCTTGCCGTGCCGTTCTTTATCCTCGCCGGCAATCTGATGAACATCGCCGGTGTCACGGGCCGGATCTATTCCTTCGCGCTGGCCCTCGTCGGCTGGATGAAGGGTGGGCTGGCGCAGGTCAACATCGTCGGTTCCGTGATTTTCTCCGGCATGTCGGGCACAGCCTTGGCCGACGCCGCCGGCATCGGCACGATCGAGATCAAGGCAATGAAGGACCATGGCTATCCAGTCGAGGCCGCCGTCGGCGTCACCGCCGCGTCCGCCACGCTCGGGCCGATCTTTCCGCCGTCGCTGCCCTTTGTGATCTACGGGATGATGGCGAATGTTTCGATCGGCGCGCTTTTCATGGCGGGCGTATTGCCGGGCGTCGTCATGACGCTGCTGATGATGATCACCGTCGCGATCTTCGCCTACAGACGCGGCTGGGGTTCCGACACGGCATTTTCCGTCCGCAAGCTCATGGAGGCGAGCGTTGAGGTCGTGGTCGTGCTGGCCTTCCCGGTCATGGTCTATCTTCTGGTGCTCGCCGGCCTGTCGGTCAACCTGGCGGTCGGCATCGCTCTGGTCTTGCTCGTTGCTGTAGACTGGTATTTCGATTTCTCGGCGGTGATGGCGCTGATGACGCCGGTCATCCTCATCGGGGGCATGACCATGGGCTGGTTCACGCCGACCGAGGCGGCGATGGCGGCCGTCATCTGGTCGTTGTTTCTCGGGTTGGTCCGTTACCGCACCATGACATTGTCCCTGCTTGCCAAAGCGAGCCTGGACACCATCGAGACCACCGCGTCGGTGCTTTTCATCGTGACGGCTGCTTCGATCTTCGCATGGCTGCTGACGGTCAGTCAGGCCGCGCAGTTGTTCTCCGGCTTCATCTTCGGCCTGACCGAGAACAAGTGGGTGTTCCTGATCCTGGTCAACATATTGATGCTCGTGGTCGGCTGCTTCCTCGATACGATCGCCGCGATCACCATCCTGGTGCCGATCCTTCTGCCCGTGGCGGTGGTCTACGGGATCGACCCGGTGCATTTCGGCCTGATCATGACACTCAACCTGATGATAGGCCTGTTGCACCCGCCGCTCGGCATGGTGCTGTTCGTGCTGTCGCGGGTCGCCAAACTGTCGGTGGAACGGACCACCATGGCGATCTTGCCCTGGCTGGTGCCGTTGGTCATCGCACTGCTCCTGATCACCTTCATTCCCCAAATCTCGCTGTGGCTGCCGACGCAGATGGAGTTGATACGATGAACTTCGCACACGCAGCGACGCTGTTCGGCCCGGAGGATCTCCGGGTCGTGGAACGCGACCTCGGCGCGCTGCCGCCGGGGATGGTGCGGGTCCGTTTCCGCGCCGGCGGCATCTGCGGTTCGGACATGCACTATTTCCGCCACGCCCGCACCGGCGATTTCATCGTTACGTCGCCGCTCGTCCTGGGTCACGAGGTGGCTGGCGAGGTGGTCGAGATCAACGGCAAGGCCGACGGTCTCGCCATCGGTGATCACGTCGCCGTCAACCCGTCGCGCTGGTGCGGAACATGTGTGCGCTGCCGCGAGGGCCGGCCCAACCTCTGTGAGAATATCTACTTCATGGGCTCGGCTTCGAAGACCCCACATATGCAGGGCGGATTCTCCACCCTGTTCGATGCCACGCCTGCCCAATGCGTGAAGGTGCCGGAGAATCTGCCTTTTGCGGCTGCTGCCTTGGCCGAGCCGCTCGCCGTTGCGTTGCACGCCGTGGTGCGCGCCGGAGATGTAAAGGGGCGGCATGTCGCGCTGTTCGGAGCCGGGCCAATCGGGCTGCTCTCCATGTTGGCCGCTCGGCTTGCCGGCGCGGGCCGCACCACCATGGTCGACATCGCGACCCAGCCACTGGCCTTTGCCAAGACGTTGGGGGCCGACCGCGTGGTGGACATCGGCGCGGACGAAGCCCGTCTCGGCGAAGCCTCGGCCGCAGATCCGATCGATGTCGCGCTGGAGGTTTCGGGTACCGCCGCCGGGCTGGCATCGGCGATCCGCACGGTGCGGCGCGGCGGGACGGTGGTTCTGGTCGGAAATCTTCCGGGCGGCGAGATCGCAGTGCCGGCCAATGCCATCATGGCCAAGGAACTCGATGTCAGAGGCACCTTCCGCTTTGGCCAAGAGTTCCGCCAGGCGGTCGAACTGATCATCTCCGGCGCCGTGGATGTGCAGCGGCTGATCACGGCGACGCGCCCGCTGGCTGAAGCACCGGATGCTTTCCGTCTCGCGCTCGACCGCGGTCGCAGTATCAAGGTCATTCTCACCGGCGATTGACAACGGCATCGGCGGCTCTATCACAGGCTTAGTAGGAGCTTGCGACGACCAATCGAATCCGCTTGCTGGCCGATTGGTCTTTCGGCCGAGGCGGCCTTTGTTGCACGCTTCGAATCAACCTTTTTTGAGGAAGTGCTATGAAAACCAAGATGCTTGCGGGCGTTGCCCTTGCCACTTTGATGGCTTTCGCATCGACGGCCCGGGCCGACATCGTCATCGGGCTTGTCGCACCGCTGACCGGTCCGGTCGCCGCCTATGGTGACCAGGTCAAGAATGGTGCCGAAGCCGCCGTGGAAGTCATCAACAAGGATGGTGGCATCAAGGGCGAAAAAGTCGTGCTGAAGCTCGCCGACGATGCCGGCGATCCGAAACAGGGCGTTTCCGCCGCCAACCAACTGGTCGGCGAAGGCGTGAAGTTCGTCGTCGGTCCGGTCACCTCGGGCGTCGCCATGGCGGCCTCGGACGTGTTCGCCGAGAACGGCGTGCTGATGGTGACGCCGACCGCGACCGCGCCGGACCTGACCAACCGTGGCCTCACCAACATCCTGCGCACCTGCGGCCGTGACGACCAGCAGGCGGAAGTGGCGGCTGCCTATGTGGTGAAGAACCTGAAAGACAAGAAGGTTGCCATCGTCGACGACAAGGGCACTTACGGCAAGGGTCTGGCCGACTCCTTCAAGAAGGCGATCAATGCCGGCGGCATCAAGGAAGTCAGCCACAACTCGCTGACCCCGGGCGAAAAGGACCTTTCGGCTCTGGTTACGCGCCTGAAGTCGGACGGCGCTGAAGTGATCTATTTCGGCGGCTACCACCCCGAGGGCGGCCTGCTTGCCCGTCAGCTGGCTGACGCCGGCGTCAAGGCGCTGATCATCGGCGGCGAAGGCCTGTCCAACACCGAGTATTGGGCAATCGGCAACCAGGCTGCTGCCGGCACGCTGTTCACCAACGCAACCGATGCGTTGAAGAACCCGGACTCGGCTCAGGCCGTCGAGGCGCTGAAGGCCAAGAACATCCCGGCGGAAGCCTTCACGCTCAACGCCTATGCCGCCGTCCAGGTGCTGAAAGCCGGCATCGAGAAGGCCGGCAAGGACGATCCGGCGGCTGTCGGCACCGCGCTCAAGGGTGGTGAAGCCATCCCGACTGCCATCGGAAAGCTGACCTACGGCGAGACGGGCGACCTGACCAGCCCGAGCTTCTCGCTGTTCAAGTGGGAAGACGGCAAGATCGTCGCTGCTGAGTAAGTTCGACGAATTGATAAAAAGAAGGCCGGGACGTTCCCGGCCTTCTTTTTTTGACCTGAGTGGAGCGCGTTATCGGTGGCCGAAAATGGCCGAGCCGACCCGCACCGAGCTGGCGCCGAAGGCCACCGCCAGTTCGTAATCGCCGGACATGCCCATCGACAGTTTCTCGACACCGGCCTCGCGGGCGAGTTTTTCCAGCAGCGCGAAGTGTGGCCCGGGGTTCTCCTCCGCCGGCGGGATGCACATCAGCCCCTCGATGGCGAGATCGTGCACGTCGCGGCAGCGTGCGACGAAGGCCACGGCATCCTTCGGTTCGATGCCCGCCTTCTGGGGTTCCGAGCCGGTGTTCACCTGCACATAGAGCTTTGGCGCCTTGCCTTGCCTGGCAATTTCTTTTGCCAGTTCCGACGCGATCTTCTCGCGGTCGACCGTTTCGATGACGTCGAACAGCGCGACGGCTTCCTTTGCCTTGTTGGACTGCAGCGGACCGATCAGGTGCAGCTCGATGCCGGGAAATTCCTGGCGCAGCGCGGGCCACTTGCCTTGCGCTTCCTGCACGCGGTTTTCGCCGAAGACGCGCTGGCCGGCGGCAACCACCGGGCGGATGGCGTCGGCCTCGAAGGTCTTGGAAACCGCAACCAGGGTCACGGCTCCCGCTGTCCGGTCCGCTTCGCGCTCGGCGGCTGCGATTCTCGCCTTGACCTTTTCGAGTTGCTGAACCGCGTCACTCATGTGCCAACCTGTCCTGATCCTGCTGTTTTTGCCGGGCCCTGCTGCCCATATGGTTGACGGGTCCCTGAAAGCATGGTGAAGACCCGGACCATGTCCTTGAACCGCCAATCAACCGGCGGTTTCCCGCATGCTTTGTAAGTGAAAAACCGGCCATGGCAACCGAACGATACAATCCCCGCGCAGCAGAGCCCAGGTGGCAGAAGGCATGGGACGAGGCTAAGCTCTTCGAGACGAAGAACGACGATCCACGACCGAAATACTACGTGCTCGAGATGTTCCCCTATCCTTCGGGGCGTATCCATATGGGCCACGTGCGCAACTACACGATGGGCGATGTCGTGGCGCGCTGGCGCCGTGCCATGGGCTACAACGTGCTGCATCCGATGGGCTGGGACGCCTTCGGCCTGCCGGCGGAGAACGCGGCGCGCGACAACAAGGTCAATCCGCGCGACTGGACCTACAAGAACATCGAGACGATGAAGGGCCAGCTGAAGACCATGGGCCTGTCGCTCGACTGGGCACGTGAGATCGCGACCTGCGACCCGAGCTATTACAAACACCAGCAGAAGATCTTCCTGGATTTCTGGAAGTCCGGACTGGTCGAACGCAAATCAGCCAAGGTCAACTGGGATCCGGTCGACATGACCGTGCTGGCCAACGAACAGGTCATCGACGGGCGCGGCTGGCGCTCCGGTGCGCCGGTGGAGCAGCGCGACCTGACGCAATGGTTCTTCAAGATCACCTCGATGAGCCAGGATCTGCTGGACAGCCTGGACACGCTGGACAAGTGGCCGGAAAAGGTCCGCATCATGCAGGCCAACTGGATCGGCCGTTCCGAGGGCCTGCTGGTCCGCTGGGCGCTGGCCAATCCGCCAGCCGGCGAAAGCGAGCTGGAAGTCTACACGACGCGCCCGGACACGATCTTCGGCGCTTCCTTTATGGCGATCGCCGCGGATCACCCGCTGGCCAAGAAGGTCGCCGCAGACAATCCTGAACTGGCTGCCTTCATCGAGGACGTGCGCCACATGGGTACGTCGGCGGCGACGCTGGAGACGGCCGAGAAGAAGGGCTTCGATACCGGCCTGCGCGTCGTTCATCCGTTCGACGAGAACTGGACGCTGCCGGTCTATGTCGCCAATTTCGTGCTGATGGATTACGGCACGGGCGCGATCTTCGGCTGCCCCGGCCACGATCAGCGCGACCTCGACTTCGCCAACAAATACGGCCTGCCGGTCACTCCCGTCGTGCTGCCGGATGGTGGGGATGCCAAGAGCTTCCATATTACGGAAGAGGCCTTTGTCGACGATGGCGCGATGATCAATTCACGCTTCCTCGACGGCATGCGCTTCAGGGAGGCCTTCGACGAGGTGGCGACCAGATTGTCCGGTGTGACGATCGGCAACCGGCCGCAGGCCGAGCGCAAGGTGCAGTTCCGCCTGCGTGACTGGCTGATCTCGCGCCAACGCTATTGGGGCTGCCCGATCCCGGTCATTCATTGCGAGTCCTGCGGCGCCGTGCCGGTGCCGGCAAAGGACTTGCCGGTCGAACTGCCGACCGACGTCACGTTCGACAAGCCGGGCAACCCGCTCGACCATCATCCGAGCTGGAAGCATGTCGGGTGCCCGCAATGCGGCAAGCCGGCCCGGCGTGACACCGACACGATGGATACCTTCGTCGATTCGTCCTGGTATTTCGCGCGCTTCACCGATCCGTGGAACGACAAGGCGCCGACCACGCTTGAGTACGCCGACGGCAAGAACGGCTGGCTGCCGGTCAGGCAGTATATCGGCGGTATCGAGCATGCGATCCTGCACCTGCTCTATTCGCGTTTCTTCACGCGTGCCATGCAGGTCACCGGCCACCTCAATGAGGTGAAGGAGCCGTTCGAAGGCATGTTCACCCAGGGTATGGTGGTGCACGAGACCTATCGTGCCGGCACCGGCCCGAATGCGTATTGGGTGCAGCCGGTGGACGTGAACATCGTGGATGTCGACGGCAAGCGCAGCGCTACGCTGATTGCAGACGGCAGCCCGGTCGAGATCGGCGCGATCGAAAAAATGTCGAAGTCGAAAAAGAACGTCGTCGATCCGGATGACATTCTGGCGAGCTACGGCGCCGACACGGCACGCTGGTTCATGCTGTCGGATTCGCCGCCGGAGCGCGACGTGATCTGGACCGAGGCTGGTGTGGAAGGCGCGCACCGTTTCGTGCAGCGCATCTGGCGGCTGGTTTCCGAGACGGCGCCTGCTCTGACGGGCGTTGCGGCTTCGGCTGCAAGCGATGGTGCCGCCGCGGCGATTTCGAAGGCTGTTCACAAGACGGTGAAGGCCGTCGGTGAAGACATCGAACGGCTGTCCTTCAACAAGGCGGTCGCCCGTCTCTACGAATTGCTCAACACGATCCAGCCGGCGGCAACTGCGCTTGTCGACGGCAAGGGCGATCAGGCTGGCGCCGCCGCGTTGCGCGAGGCGATCGAGGCGCTTGTCGTGATGATCGCGCCGATGATGCCGCATCTGGCCGAAGAGTGCTGGTCGGTACTGGGCGGCGAGGGGTTTGTGGCGAATCAGCCCTGGCCGCGCTTCGATCCTGCGCTGGTGGTCGACAACGATGTCGTCTATCCGATACAGATCAACGGCAAGAAGCGTGGCGATTTGACAATCGCCCGCGACGCAGACCAAGCTCAGGTCGAACAGGCCGTCATGGCCCTGGACTTCGTACAGAAGGCGCTCGAGGGCAAGGCGCCGCGCAAGGTGATCGTCGTGCCCCAGAGGATCGTCAATGTCGTTGCCTGACAATCGGAAGACAGCGGCTCTGTCCGTGCGCCGTACGGTGCTTTTTGGCCTGTTCGCAGGCATGGCGTTGGTTTCGGCCTGCCAGGTCCGTCCGCTCTACTCGAGCCAGCCGCTTTCGGCCAGTTCGACGGTGAGCGCGCGCGAGGAACTCGCCTCGATCGCAGTGAAGCCGGTTTCGTCGCGTTATGCCCAGCAGGTGCGCAACAACCTGATCTTTGCGTTGACGGGAGGGGGCGAGCGTCCGACCGCGCCCGTCTATTCGCTGACGCTCAATGTCACGGAATCGGTGATCTCCACGGCAACGATCCAAGTTGCCAAGGACCAGGACCAGCCGACCGCAGGTACCGTAATCATGACGGCAGCCTACACGCTGACCGACGCGAAGACCGGCAAGGCGGTCTCCAACGGGCAACGCTCGATCTCCTCGTCCTTTGACAAGCCAGGCCAGGAATTCGCGTCTTATCGTGCGCAGCTCGATGCCGAGAATCGTGCGGCGCGCGAATTGGCTGAACTGCTGCATCTGGCGCTGGCGCAGGATCTCGCCAAACCCGGCGCCAGGTAGCCGGCGTCAGCGGCGCGCTGACAGGCAATGAAACCATGCGTCTGACCGGGCTTGTCGCTGAAGGGTACCGATCACTCAAATCGATCCGGCTCGAACTCGGCCAGATCGGGCTGTTCGTTGGTGAGAATGGCGTCGGAAAATCCAATCTTTACCGAGCACTCCAACTGATCAAGGCAGCGGGCGAGGGTACCCTCGCCCGCGCCATTGCCGGCGAAGGCGGCATGCAGTCGGCGCTATGGTCCGGCGCGCGCCGCCTGGGGCAGCCAGCGCGTGTCGTCCTGCAGGCGGATGTCGAGGATGATGAGACGGCGGCGCGATTTTCCTATCGGGTGGAGATTGGCCTGCCGCCACCCGCCTCGGCGGGATTTGCCTTCGAACCCCACGTCAAGGAAGAGGCCCTGACGGTCGAGGCTGGACGCCGCCCGGTGGAGATGATGAGCCGCAAGGGACCTGCTGCCCATGGCCGTGACGGCGATGGCCGGCGTGTCGAACACCCTGCAGGGCTGCTCAATTCGGAGACAGCGCTGGCGGTGCTTGGTGCCTCGGGCCGCTATCCGGAAGTGGGGGATCTGCGGGCCGCCGTCTCGAGCTGGCGTTTCTATCACGGTTTTCGCACCGACGCCGATTCGCCCGTCAGGAAGCCGTCGCTCGCAATCACCTCGACGCTGCTGGACGAGGACGGCGGCAATCTTGCCGCCGTGTTCGCAACGCTCGCTCATATCAGGCAGGATACGGTCGATCTCGACCGCGCGCTGGCCGATGCCCTGGGAGCGAAACTCGAAGTGCCGGAGCCGGGCGAGGCCGCCACATTCGGATTGCGGCTGCCGGATTTTCCGCAGCGGCTGTTCCGGCCGCAGGAACTCTCGGATGGGCAGATACGCTTCCTGGCGCCGGCCGGAGCGCTGATGTCCTATCGCTTGCCGGGGCTGATAGCCCTCAACGAGCCGGAAGCCAGCCTGCACCCGCGCATGCTGCCGGCGTTGGCCGACATGATCGCAAAGGCCGCGGAGCGAACGCAGCTCTGGGTGGTCACGCATTCACGCGAATTGGCGGATCTGATCGCCGACCGCACCGGCGCGCGAGCGCTTACCGTGGTGCGGCCGGACGGAGCGACGACAATTAAAGGCCTCAGGCTTACCGGCCAGATGCCGGAGCAGGACTGAGAGCTCGGCTTCAAGTCCTACCGGGTGACCGGAAGACTGCTGCGTGGCTTGATCAGGCTCCAGCCCAGCGTCATGCCGGCCGCGGCGACCATGATAGCAACGGCGCCCACCAGTTGCAGCGGATGCAGGCGCTGCCCGAAGACCACGAAGTCGGCAATGATGGCGACGACCGGATAAATGAAAGACAGCGCGCCGACGAGATTGGTCGGCAGTTTCTGGATCGCACCATAAAGCAGGATGTACATCAAGCCGGTGTGGACGATGCCGACTGCGGCTAGCAAGGCCCATGTGCGGGCGTCCGCCGGCAAGTTCGTCAGGTTGGCGAAGGGTATCAGCATCAGGATGCCGACCGTGACCTGGATGAGCGCAATCAGATGCGGCGGCACGCCTTTGAGCTTCTTGGCGACTATCGCGGCAATCGCGTAGAAGAACGCCGCGCCGAGCGCCAGCAGGATGCCGACGAGATAGTTCGACCCGGTATGCGCGGCGTCCGGCTTGGCCTGCACGATCAGCAGCATGCCGGCAAAGGCAATCGCCAGCCACATGAGTTTGGCGAGCGTCAGGCGTTCGCTGAACAACAGCGCGCCCAGTGCCACCAGCATGAAGGGCTGGGTATTGTAGACGGCCGTGGCGATCGAGATCGAGGCTCGCGGGAAGGCGGCGAAGAGCAACAGCCAGTTTGAGACGATGGCGATGCCCCCGATGATCGCATAAGCGATCTGCTGGCGCGAAATCACGTCGCGCCTGAACAGGCCGAGAGCGCCGCAGACGATCAGCAGCGTGACAGCGCCGAAGGCGCAGCGCCAGAAGACCACATCCATCACCGGCTGTCCGGACAAGACGACAAATACGCCGATCGTTCCCGAGATCACCATTGCTGCGGTCATTTCGACCGTCCCACGCGTGTTGTCCGACATGATGCGACCTTCCTTTTGTTCCGATCGTTTGTACGCTCCCAAAAGTCTGGAATATATGCATCATGGAAGGTGTTTGCTGGATCGATCCTAATCTTGTAAGGTTTCTTATGTTTGAAACCTAAGGATGAACGATGTTGGACGATCTCGACCGGCGTATCGTCGAAATCCTCGTCGACGATGCGCGTATCTCGCTGAAGGAGCTGGCGGCTCGTGTGAACCTGTCGTCGCCGAGCACGTCGGAGCGATTGCGGCGGCTGGAGGAGCGCGGCGTGATCCGTGCGTTCACGGTGGATGTCGATCCTGCGGCGCTCGGCTATACGCTGCAGGCGATCGTGCGCATCAAGCCGCTGCCGGGCAGGCTGCACCAGGTGCAGAAACTGGTCGAGGAAATCCCTGAATTCACCGAATGCGACAAGGTCACCGGCGACGATTGTTTCATCGGGCGGCTGCATATCCGCTCGATCAGCGATCTTGACCGCATCCTCGACAAGATCACCGACAAGGCCGAGACCAGCAGCGCCATCGTCAAGGCCCAGCCGGTGAAGCGCCGGCTGCCGCCATTCGCTTGAACCGTGCCGGACAAAAAAGAACCGGCGCCGTCACAGCACCGGTTCTTTTCAACCGAAAGCTGAAATCAGCCGATCTTCTGGCCGGTCTTGGCCCAGTCGGCGAGGAACTGCTCGAGGCCCTTGTCGGTGAGCGGGTGCTTGACCAGCGCCTTGAGCGTCGCCGGCGGGATGGTGGCGACGTCGGCGCCGATCAGCGCGGCGCGCTTGACGTGATCCGGCGTGCGGATCGAGGCGGCGAGGATTTCAGTGTCGAAGCCGTAATTGTCATAGACCTGGCGGATCTCGGCGATCACTTCCATGCCGTCGAAGCCCATGTCGTCGAGGCGACCGATGAAGGGCGAGATGAAGGTGGCGCCGGCCTTGGCCGCGAGCAGCGCCTGGTTGGCTGAGAAACAGAGCGTGACGTTGACCATGCGGCCTTCGGCGCGGATGGCACGGCAGGCCTTGAGACCGTCGAGCGTGAGGGGCACTTTGATGCAGACATTGTCGGCGATCTTGGCCAGCGCCTTGGCTTCCTTCATCATGCCATCAAAATCGGTGGCGGTGACCTCGGCCGAGACCGGGCCTTCGACGATGTCACAGATCTGCTTTGTGACTTCATCGATCTTGCCGCCGGATTTGAGAATCAGCGACGGGTTGGTGGTGACGCCGTCGAGCAGACCGAGTTCGTTGAGTTCCTGGATTTCCTTCACATCAGCGGTGTCGACGAAGAATTTCATGGTGGTCTCCTTGGGAGGGAATGAGGCTGTTTGCCGGGGGCTCGGCGTCGCCCTTTGCTCTAGACCAAAGTCGGGGCAAGGTCACGCGTCATGAAAGAAGATTCGCCCTTCAAGAGCGCCGCGCCGGTTCTGGTGCCAATGCCGGCCGAACGAGCCTACACCTACGCAGTGCCGGAACGCATGCGTGTGGTGCCGGGTTCCATCGTGCGCGTGCCCCTCGGGCCCAGGTTGGTGGCGGGCGTCGTGTGGGATGGCGCAGTCGAACATGTCGAGGCCAGGAAGCTGAGACCCATCGACCACGTCTTCGACTGTCCGCCGATCGATCACGCCATGCGCCGTTTCGTCGACTGGATCGCGCAATACACGCTGACCCCACCCGGCCTCGTCGCGCGCATGCTGCTGCGTGCGCCCGAGGCTTTCGACCCGGAACCGTGGATCGAAGGCCTGCAGCGCACCGCCATGATCCCCGACCGGATGACCGGCGCCAGGTCGCGCGTGCTGGAAACCGCCGATGGTGGCTTGGCCTGGACGCGCTCGGGTCTGGCGCACGCGGCAGGCGTCTCCTCGACCGTCATCGATGGATTGAAGACACAGGGCGTGTTCGAGACGGTGATGATCCCGCCCCGCCCCGTCGTGGCCGCGCCCGATCCGACCTATGCGCGGCCCGAATTGACACAGGACCAGGCGGCGGCGGCCGAGACTCTACGAGCCGGTGCCTCCGCCGGGACTTTCGGGGTCACGTTGCTCGACGGCGTCACCGGATCGGGCAAGACGGAAGTTTATTTCGAAGCGGTGGCGGCGGCGCTCGGCCGAGGCAAGCAGGTGCTGATCCTGTTGCCGGAAATAGCGCTCACCCACGCTTTCCTCGAACGGTTCCAGTCGCGTTTCGGCGCCAAGCCGGCGGAATGGCATTCCGACCTCGCACCGAAGATGCGGGAGCGCGTGTGGCGGCAGGTGGCGGAAGGCACCGTGCGGGTGGTGGCAGGCGCGCGATCGGCGCTGTTCCTGCCATTCAAGGAGCTCGGCCTTATCGTCGTCGACGAGGAGCACGACCCTGCCTACAAGCAGGAGGACCGTGTCTTCTACAATGCCCGCGATATGGCGGTGGTGCGCGGCCACATCGGTTCCTTCCCGATTGTGCTCGCTTCGGCCACCCCCTCTGTCGAAAGCCAGGTCAATGCCAATCAGGGGCGCTATGCCCGCGTCGATCTGCCCGCACGTTTCGCCGAAGCCGCATTGCCGACCTTGCGCTCGATCGACATGCGGCGTGCGCCGCCAGCGCGTGGCAGCTTCCTATCGCCGCTGCTTGTCGAGGAGATGACCAAGACCCTCGCAAGGGAGGAGCAGTCGCTGCTGTTCCTCAACCGGCGCGGCTATGCGCCGCTGACACTATGCCGGTCCTGCGGCCATCGTTTCGGCTGCCCGGTCTGCTCGGCATGGCTGGTTGAGCACCGCTTTCGCGGGCAACTCGTCTGCCACCATTGCGGCCACAATGAGAGGCGACCCGATGCCTGCCCTGAATGTGGCACGCTCGATCACCTGGTGGCGTGCGGGCCGGGCGTGGAACGCATCGCAGAGGAGGTGGTCGCCACTTTCCCGGATGCGCGCACCATCGTGCTCTCCTCCGACCTCGTCGGCGGGGTACGGCGACTCAGGCTGGAACTGGAGGCCATCGCCAAGGGTGAGGCCGATATCGTCATCGGCACGCAACTCGTCGCCAAGGGCCACAATTTTCCGAACATGACGCTGGTCGGCATCGTCGATGCGGACCTCGGTCTTGCCAATGGCGATCCGCGCGCGGCGGAGCGCACTTTCCAGCTTCTGTCGCAGGTGACGGGCCGCGCCGGACGCACAGGCAAGAAAAGCCTTGGTTTGCTGCAGACCTACCAGCCAGATCATCCGGTCATGCGGGCGATCGTATCGGGGGATGCTGCGGCCTTCTATGCGCGCGAGATCGCCGAGCGCGAGCGTGCGGCACTGCCGCCGTTCGGACGGCTCGCCGGCATCATCGTCAGCGCCATGACGCGCCAGGAGGCGGAAGCGCATGCGCGGGCCTTGCGTCGTGCGGCGCCAGAGGCATCGGACATTTTCGTGCTGGGGCCTGCGGAAGCGCCATTGGCGCTGCTTGGCGGCCGCCACCGTTTCCGCCTGTTGATCCACGGCGAGCGCCGCTCCGACATGCAGGGCTTCGTGCGGGGTATGCTGGCGGATGGACCGAAGCTGCGCGGATCGGTGCGGGTGAGCGTCGATATCGATCCGCAGAGCTTCCTGTGAGGTTCGACATCAGCAAGGCCGTCCTTCGATAGCCAGAAATGGCGCATGCTGCGCCTTGTCGATCGCCTCCACCTGCCAGCCTGCCGCGTCGAGATTGGTGTGGAGCTTGACAGCGATCGTTTCGATCTGGCTTGCCGATGGAGGCTCATAAGCAAGCACAAGTCTGCCATCTGGCTTGAGCAGACCGCGAATGGTTGCAAGTGCTGCGCTGGCGTCGATCCAGAACAGGTTCACATTGACGGCGAAGACGATGTCGAAGCGGTCGGTGCCGGCATCGAAATTGTCGATGGCGGCCTGAACCAGGCGCAGTTTGCCGATGCGCTCATCAATCGCGTTGAGCGTGCGTGCGGCCGTGATCGCCGTGGTAGAGCGGTCGATGCCGACCAGCCTGCCGGTTGTCAGTTTTGACAGCACGAGCGCGGCGGCGATGCCGCGTCCCCCACCGATTTCGAGCATGGTCTCGCTACCCGCGATGCCGAGCCGGTCGATCGTCCAGGTAAGCCGTTCAGGGATATTCATCTCTTTGGCGGCACTTTCATTTCAGAGTTTGGGCACTTCAGAGTTCGGGCACTTCAGAGTTTGGGTCGCATTTGAGGATGGCGACAGAGTGCTGGCAAGGGTTGTCAGGATAAGCGAAGGAAAGTTTCCTTCGGCGGAAACTTTTGATTGCCAATCGCCCTCGCCATCAATAGTTTCCATTTACGGAAACTATTGGAAAGCTCTTCATGTCGCTGACTCTCTACCTGCACCCACTCGCAGCCTTCTGTCACAAGGTGCTGATTGCCTTCTATGAGAACGGCGTGGACTTTCGCGCCGAAACCGTCGACCTCATGGATCCCGGTTCGGCGGCGGACCATCTGGCGCGATGGCCGGTGGGCAAGATTCCGGTTCTGCATGATGCAGCCCGCAACCGTGTGGTGCCGGAAACCAGCATCATCATCGAATATGTGCAGCAGCATTATCCGGGCCCGCGGCCGATGCTGCCGAAGGAACCGGAAGCCCGGCTTGATGCCCGTTTGTGGGAACGCTTTTTCGATCTCTATGTCAGCGAACCGATGCAGAAGATCGTTACCGACCGGCTGCGGCCGGAGGGTGGCAACGATCCGATCGGCGTCTCCCATGCCCGCAAAACGCTGGATACGGCCTATGCCATGATCGACGGCCAGCTGGCGGGCAGGGAGTGGGCTATCGGCAACGACTTCACCATCGCCGACTGCGCTGCGGCGCCCTGCCTTTTCTTTTCGTCGATCGTGCATCCGTTCGGTGCCGATCAGAACAATCTCCGCGCCTATCTCGAACGCCTGCTGGCCCGGCCAACGGTCAAGAGAACACTTGAAGAAGCGCGGCCATTCTTCTCAATGTTCCCCTATCGAGAAGCCATGCCGGAGCGGTTCGCAAGCGGCGCAGCTTTTGTCTGAGGTTTCATCCATGCAGCAAGTCCAGCCTCTCGACCGCATCTTCCTGGCGCTGGCCGATCCCGGCCGGCGCGGCATGATCGAACAGCTGGCGCGCGGCCCGGCAACGGTGAAAGAGCTGGCGCGTCCAGCCAATATGCGGCTGCCATCGGCGGTGAAACATCTGAGGGTGCTGGAAGAAGGCGGCATCGTGGTTTCGCGCAAGGCCGGCCGCACCCGCACCTACGCCATGCGGCGCGATGCATTTTCGCCGGTGAACGATTGGGTGAGCGCACGAGAGACTGCGCTCGACGCCGCGTTCGATCGCCTCGCCCAAGCGATCGCCGATATGCCCGAAGAGGAATAGTCATGACCGTCGAACACAAAACCTTTGTCGTCGAGCGCGAACTGGCCGCCAGTCCGAAACACGCTTTCCGCTTCTTTTCGGAGCCGGCGCTCAAGGAGCGCTGGACCTCCTGTCATCCGGACTGGATGGTGCTGGAGGAGCAGTTCGATTTTCGCGTCGGCGGCGTCGAGGCCAAGCGCTGGCGCACTGATACAGGGCATGAGCAGACCTTTTTTGCCCGCTATCTCGATATCATGCCGGCACGGCGCATCATCTATGCCTTCGACATGGGCTTTGCCGGCGAGCGGCTCTCAGCTTCGCTGGCGACCGTCGAGCTTTTTGCCGTGGCGGCCCGAACTCGCATGGTCTTCACCGAGCAAATCGCCTGGCTTGGCGATGCCGGCTCACTGCAGTTGCGTGTTGCCGGTACGGGCGATGGGTTGGACCTGCTCGCGGACATCATCGAGATGGATGCGGCTGGTGCGCACTAAATCTTTGGTTCTATTTGATATATCAATTGGTATATCAGATGCCCGTCGCTTCGGCCGCGTATCGGCCTGCTGAAAATCGGTTTCAATATTCGCGCTACGGTTCCATGGTCATCGCCAGGATGAGGCCGCCGATAACGGCAAAGTTGATGATGAAGGCAGAACGCAGGCCTTGTCTTTGCGGACCGGAGTAGCGCCAGAAATTGAGCGCCAGCGCGCTCGCGGCAATGGTGAAGCTGACCAAGGCAGCCGCGGCATAGGGCCTGTAAAAGCCGAGGACCACGCACAGGCCGGCTGCGACCTCGAGCAGGGAGCCGGCCGCAAGCAGCGGTATGGGCGCCGGGAAACCTTGTTCACCGAGCTGTGCCGTGATGGAGCGGAAGCGCAGGAAATGTTCCAGCCCTGCCCAGACAAAGACACCACCGAGCAGGATGAAGCCGAGGTGCTGAATGAAGGGGGGCATAGTAGACCTCATCATCGTGTGAACCTGTCACACCATGCGCCTCGCATCACACCGCAATCTTGAACGAAACGGCCAAACTGCGGCCGGTTACCCTTCCGCCGCGCCGGCCGTGATGCCAGTCAGCCAGCGCCGGACGATCTTCTGCTCGGCCTCGGAATATCCCGCGGCGAGATCGGATTCGAGCAAGCGGACACGTCCGCGTGCCTCTGCATAGAGCGCCTTGCCCTTTTCGCTCAGCTCCAGCTGGCGAATGCGCTCGTTGGTGGCATGTCGGCGTTTCACGATCGTGCCGGCCTTCTCGAGATTGGTCACGATGACGCTGAGCGTCTGCGGCGTCAGCAATGCAGCGCGCGCCAGGTCGGCGTTGGAAAGGCCCGGATAGGCGCTCAGCATCGCCATCACCGCGAATTGCGGCTGAGTGATGCCGAGGTCGGCAAGTGTCGCTTCCATGCGATAGCGATAGGCGCCTGCCGCCTGGCGCAGCAGATACCCGAAATAGCCGTCCTCGCCACGCCTGCCTTCGCCGGCACGCGGTATCGGCTGTGTGGAATCCGGTCTGGTTATGGCGCGTCTCCTGTCAATTGGCGTGGCCATCGTGTTCGTCCGGCAAAAACACCGTCAACGGGCCGCAATTCTCGTCGGCAACGAACATGGCAAGCAAGGATGCCGGCTCGGTCTTGCTGGCGTTTTCTGCAAACAGATGGATTGCGCCTGTCGGTTCGAACCAGCTCTGGCCTTCGGTGTAGGTCATCGGCGGCTCGCCGGCGAGCTGGGATTTCAACGTGCCCTTCAACACAAAGGCGGTGACATTGCCAGGGTGGCGATGGCGCGGCGTGTAGGCGTCAGGCGGAAAGTTCACGATTGCCGTGGTTACGGCCTTGCCGGGAATGTCGGGCAGGGGGGTGCAGGAAATCGGTTTGATTTCGGTCACAGGCCTGCCTGAAGCAGCAGGTTTGCTGCCCTCCGCCATGTGCATGGTGGCTGGCTGCGGGTCCACCTTCGCCATGTAGAGCCCGGCGAAAATTGCGCCTGCCGCCACAACGGCCGCCAATGCGATGGCGGATCGCCACTTCGACAGGCCGGGTGGAGTTTGGTCGTTGAAGGCTTGACTGCTCATGTCGTGGATCTCCTGAAATCGGCGTCCCAACCAAGGTCGGCGATGGCTCTTCCGGTCGAGACCTGGTCGTTTGGCTCCGCGATGTTGTAGATGCCGGCGCCGCGATCGACAGCGAGCAAAGCAGCGTAGGCTGCCGCATCGATATGCACGGAAGCGCCGGGTTTCGCTGCGTTAAATGCAGTGCCCGGACCATAGAACTGTCCGTAGCGCAGGATGACGGCGTCCATCGGCGTCTCGAGAACCTGGTGTTCGAGTGCGATGACCCCGTTGACGCTGATGGCGCGGGCGCCTTCTGCGGCGGAATCCAGCGGGTCCTGTTCGTCATGTGGCAGCGGGCCAGGGGCATAGGCCCAGGCGATGCTCTGCGCGATCAGTCGCGTGGCGCCGGCCCGCTTTGCAGCCTCGATCAGATTGCGGGTGCCTTCGTTACGGATGCGGGCGTTGCGCGCAATCGCTTCGCCCATCAGGGCCGGATCGAGGTCCTTCGGCAGATCCGTCAACTGGTGGATGGCGACCTCCGGCCTGATTTCGTGCGCGGCTGTCGACAATGCTCTGGCATCGAACACATCGACGATCACGGCATTGGCGCCTGCCGCCTCCAGCTCTGCCGCCTTCGCGGCCGAGCGGGTTGTCCCCCACACCAGATGACCTGCTTCCACGAGAATCGGTACGAGGCGTCGCCCAACCGCTCCCGTGGCACCTGCAAGAAGAATTCTTCGACCCACAACGATCTCCTATGTTGTCAGCACTCTGATATCAGTACACTGATAACAAGTCAAGCAGCAGGGCGCGGTGTGCGTCCATGGCTCGTGGCTGCGCGCTTGACTTCCCGAAACGATGATCTTCAATGCGGTCACGTTTCGAGGGGATCGCAGAAAATGGAATTTTCATTTCCTTGGCCGACCACCCAGGGCGAGTGGCTTGCGTGGTCGAGTGCGGCGATTACGCTGCTGCTCGGGCTGGCACTGTTTTTCGCGCCGGGTCTCTGCTTCAGGCTGTTGCGCCTGCAACCCAAGCCGGAAAAGCCGGAGGCGATTGCCGAGGGGCGAGCCCGCATGGCTGGTTTCTATCTCGGTGTCGGGCTCTGCACGATTCTGCTGGCACAGCCGTTGCTCTATATGGCGCTCGGCTTCTCCTGGCTTTTCACCGCCTTCGGCCGAATCCTTGCCATGATGTCCGATGGCGCCAACACGCCCTACAATTGGGGAGCGGTTGTGGTGGAGCTCGTGCTGGCTGCATTGCCGCTTGCCTTCGCCTTCGGCTTTTTAGCCTGAATCGCATTGAATCGGCCGCCAAGCATTGAACTCGACCGCCGGATGCGACAAAAGTGCCTTGAAAGCGTGCCCGTGGACGCATTGCGGTCCTGAAAAGCCTGTGCTAGACGGCAACCGACTTTCGACCGGGGGACAGCGGAAGCCGCGTCCCTTGGCTTGAAAAAATGCAGTAAGGTCAAAGATTTAGCCAGAGTTTTTGCTCGCGCCAAGGATCTGCGGCCTCTCAGACAAGAGAAAAGACGGTCCGTGGCCCAAACGTCCTCGCCAATCTCCGCTGTCGCAGAGCGCTATGCGTCATCGCTTTTCGAGCTGGCGCTCGAGGCGAAATCCGTCGCCAAGGTCGAAGCCGACCTCAGCAGCTTCGAAACTCTGCTCGCCGGCAGCGCCGATCTGAAGCGCCTGATCGAAAGCCCGGTGTTCACCACCGAAGATCAGGTTCGCGCCATTTCCGCTATCGTTGACAAGGCCAAGATCGGCGGGCTCGCCGGGAACTTCCTGCGTGTCGTGGCTGGCAATCGCCGCCTGTTCGCCGTGCCCGGCATGATCAAGGCTTTCCGCCGCATCGCCGCAGAGCATCGCGGTGAGACTGCCGCCGAGGTGACGTCGGCACATACGCTGACGTCGGCCCAGGAAGCCGAACTGAAGACCGCTCTGAAGGCCGTCGCCGGCAAGGACGTTGCGATCACCGTCACGGTTGATCCTTCGCTGCTCGGCGGCATGATCGTGAAGATGGGCTCGCGCCAGATCGACACGTCGCTCAAAACCAAACTCAATTCGCTCAAGCTTGCACTGAAAGAGGTCGGCTGATGGACATCCGCGCCGCGGAAATTTCCGCAATTCTGAAAGACCAGATCAAGAATTTCGGCAAGGAGGCTGAAGTCTCCGAGGTCGGTCAGGTTCTGTCGGTGGGTGACGGTATCGCCCGCGTCTACGGTCTCGACAATGTCCAGGCCGGCGAGATGGTCGAGTTCCCTGGCGGCATCCGCGGCATGGCGCTGAACCTCGAAGCCGACAATGTCGGCGTCGTCATCTTCGGTGCCGACCGCGACATCAAGGAAGGCGACACCGTCAAGCGCACCGGCGCCATCGTCGACGTTCCGGTCGGTCCGGGCCTGCTCGGCCGCGTCGTCGACGCCCTCGGCAATCCGATCGATGGCAAAGGCCCCATCAAGGCCACCGAACGTCGCCGCGTCGACGTCAAGGCTCCCGGCATCATCCCCCGCAAGTCGGTGCATGAGCCGATGTCGACCGGCCTCAAGGCCATCGACGCCCTGATCCCGGTTGGTCGCGGCCAGCGCGAGCTGGTCATCGGCGACCGTCAGACCGGCAAGACCGCCATCATCCTGGACACCATGCTGAACCAGAAGTCGGTGCATGAAACCGGCCCGGATTCGGAAAAGCTTTTCTGCGTCTACGTCGCCGTCGGCCAGAAGCGTTCGACCGTCGCGCAGTTCGTGAAGGTTCTGGAAGAGCGCGGTGCGCTCGACTACTCCATCATCATCGCCGCCACCGCTTCGGATCCGGCGCCGATGCAGTTCCTGGCGCCGTTCACCGGCTGCACCATGGGCGAATACTTCCGCGACAATGGCAAGCATGCGCTGATCTCTTATGACGATCTGTCCAAGCAGGCTGTCGCCTACCGTCAGATGTCGCTGCTGCTGCGCCGCCCGCCGGGCCGTGAAGCCTATCCGGGCGACGTGTTCTACCTGCACTCCCGTCTGCTCGAGCGCGCTGCGAAGCTCAACGACGACAACGGCAACGGTTCGCTGACCGCGCTGCCGGTCATCGAGACGCAGGCAAACGACGTGTCTGCATACATTCCGACCAACGTGATCTCGATCACCGACGGCCAGATCTTCCTGGAAACCAACCTGTTCTTCCAGGGTATCCGCCCGGCCGTGAACGTCGGTCTGTCGGTGTCGCGCGTCGGTTCGTCGGCACAGGTCAAGGCGATGAAACAGGTCGCCGGTTCGATCAAGGGTGAGCTCGCGCAGTACCGCGAAATGGCGGCATTCGCGCAGTTCGGCTCGGACCTCGACGCTGCTACGCAGCGCCTGCTGAACCGTGGTTCGCGCCTGACCGAGCTCCTGAAGCAGCCGCAGTTCTCGCCGCTCAAGACCGAAGAGCAGGTCGCGGTGATCTTCGCCGGCGTGAACGGCTACCTCGACAAGCTGGCGCTGAACCAGGTCGGCAAGTTCGAGCAGGGTCTGCTCTCGCATATGCGCAACGCCGGTAAGGCGGTTCTCGATGCGATCCGCAAGGAGAAGGCGCTGTCCGACGATCTGCGCGGCAAGCTCAAGGCCGAGATCGACAACTTCGCCAAGACCTTCGCGTAAGCGGCGGAAGACGGGACCAGGTTTGAAGCATGCCTTCACTAAAAGACCTTCGTAACCGCATCGCCTCGGTCAAGGCGACGCAGAAGATCACCAAGGCGATGCAGATGGTCGCCGCGGCGAAGCTGCGTCGTGCCCAGGAGGCTGCGGAAGCGGCGCGTCCCTATTCCGAACGGATGGGCGCGGTGCTGGCCAACATCACCCAGGCGGTCGGTGGCGGCGGAGACGCTCCGGCGCTGATGACCGGCACCGGCAAGGACGATGTGCACCTGCTCGTCGTCTGCACGGCCGAACGCGGCCTGTGCGGCGGTTTCAACTCGCAGATCGCACGTCTGGCCCGCGACCACATCCGCAAGCTCCTCTCTGCCGGTAAGCAGGTGAAGATCATCTGCGTCGGCAAGAAGGGTTACGACATCCTGCGTCGCGACTATGCCTCGCTGATCCTCGACCGCGTCGACCTGCGCGAAGTGCGTACGCTGAGCTTCGTCAACGCAGACGCGATCGCCAAGAAGGTGATCGGCCTGTTCAACGACGGCCAGTTCGACGTCTGCACGCTGTTCTATTCGAATTTCAAATCGGTGATCAGCCAGATCCCGACCGCGCAGCAGATCATTCCTGCCGCGGCTGTCGAAGCATCGGGCGAAGCCGCCAATGGCGCCGCCGTCTACGAATACGAGCCGGAGCCGGGCGAAATCCTCTCCGACCTCATCCCGCGCAACATCGCGGTGCAGATCTTCCGCGCGCTGCTTGAAAACGCAGCCGGCGAGATGGGTGCCAAGATGAGCGCGATGGACAGTGCGACGCGCAATGCCGGCGATATGATCAACAGACTGTCGATCACCTACAACCGCCAGCGCCAGGCGCAGATCACCAAGGAACTGATCGAAATCATTTCGGGCGCCGAGGCGCTCTAAGCGTGAACCGCGAAGGCAGGCGGCCTTCGCACGGAGCACGCGGTAACCAAACGGACGAAAAAGGGTAAACACGATGGCGAAAGCAGCGACCCCGAAGAAGGAAGCACCGGCCAAGGCCGCGGCTGCTTCCAAGGCGCCGGCGGCGGCGAAGGCCGCTCCGGCAAAGAAGGCGGCTGCTCCCGCCAAGGCAGCGGCTCCGGCTAAGGCCGCGGCCCCAGCCAAGGCAGCTCCAGCCAAGGCGGCTGTAGCAGCGAAGGCTCCAGCCAAGACCGCTGCGGTCAAGGCCACAGGCGCAGCCGGCAAGGTCCGCCAGGTCATCGGCGCCGTTGTCGACGTGCAATTCGACAATCACCTGCCGGCGATCCTGAACGCGCTGGAAACCGAGAACGTCGGCAACCGCCTGGTTCTCGAAGTCGCCCAGCATCTCGGCGAAAACACTGTGCGCTGCATCGCCATGGACTCCACCGAGGGTCTGGTGCGCGGCCAGTCGGTCTTCGACACCGGCGCTCCGATCTCGGTCCCGGTCGGCCCTGGCATGCTCGGCCGTATCATCAACGTCATCGGCGAGCCGGTTGACGAAGCCGGCCCTGTCAAGGGTGCCGAAATCCGCGCCATCCACCAGCCGGCCCCGGCCTATGTCGATCAGTCGACGGAAGCGCAGATCCTCGTCACCGGCATCAAGGTTCTCGACCTGCTCGCACCTTACGCCCGCGGCGGCAAGATCGGCCTGTTCGGTGGCGCCGGCGTCGGCAAGACCGTTCTCATCCAGGAACTGATCAACAACGTCGCCAAGGCGCACGGCGGTTACTCGGTGTTCGCCGGTGTTGGCGAGCGCACCCGCGAGGGCAACGACCTCTATCACGAGTTCATCGAGTCCGGCGTCAACAAGAAGGGCGGCGGTGAAGGTTCGAAGGCTGCGCTGGTGTACGGCCAGATGAATGAGCCGCCGGGAGCCCGCGCCCGCGTCGCTCTGACCGGTCTGACGGTTGCCGAATATTTCCGCGACCAGGGCCAGGACGTGCTGTTCTTCGTCGACAACATCTTCCGCTTCACCCAGGCGGGTTCGGAAGTGTCGGCGCTGCTCGGCCGCATTCCTTCGGCCGTGGGTTATCAGCCGACGCTCGCCACCGACATGGGCGCGCTGCAGGAACGCATCACCACCACGACCAAGGGTTCGATCACTTCGGTGCAGGCCATCTACGTGCCTGCTGACGACTTGACTGACCCGGCGCCGGCCACCTCCTTCGCGCACTTGGATGCGACGACGGTGTTGAACCGCGCCATCTCGGAAAAGGGCATCTATCCGGCGGTCGATCCGCTGGACTCGACCTCGCGCATGCTCGATCCGCTGATCGTCGGTGACGAACACTACCAGGTCGCCCGCCAGGTGCAGTCGATCCTCCAGCGCTACAAGTCGCTGCAGGACATCATCGCCATCCTGGGCATGGACGAACTGTCGGAAGAGGACAAGCAGACGGTGGCCCGCGCACGCAAGATCGAGCGCTTCCTGTCGCAGCCGTTCTTCGTCGCGGAAGTGTTTACCGGTGCGCCGGGCAAGCTGGTCGACCTCGCCGACACCATCAAGGGCTTCAAGGGCCTTTGTGACGGCGACTACGATCATCTGCCGGAAGCGGCCTTCTACATGGTCGGCAACATTGACGAGGCGGTCGAGAAGGCCCAGCGTCTGGCAGCGGAAGCGGCTTGATCGCAGAAAAGCAATCGCGCGGACGACGTCGTCCGCGCGCTTCGTTCCGAGCGTTTGTGAGACGACATGGCTAAAGCTTTCAAATTCGAACTGGTCTCGCCCGAGCGCCTGCTTGTCTCGGAAGAGGTCGAGTCCGTCGTCATTCCGGGCGCGGAAGGCGAGATGACTGTCATGGCGGAGCATGCTCCGGTGATGACCACCATCAAACCGGGTGTCGTTACGGTGAAGCCGGCTTCCGGTAACACCCAGCGCTTCGTGGTGTTCGGCGGTTTCGCCGACATCCTGCCTTCGGGCTGCACGCTGTTGGCGGAATCCGCGGTCGCCGTCGAGGACATCGACCGCGCCGAGATCGCCCGCCGCATCCAGGAGGCGCGCGAGGATATCGCCGATGCGAAGGACGATGCATCCCGCACGAAGGCAGAGCAGTTCCTGCACCAGCTCACCACGCTGGAAGGCGCGATCCTGCCGGCGTAGTTCCGAAGGCATATCAAATCGAAAAGCGGAGCAAATGCTCCGCTTTTTTATTTGAGCACGACAGATTTCGACCGGCCGCTCAAAATCGTCAAACTCCGTCCAGCACGATGATGGTCGGCTGACTGGGTAGAGTTTTCTGGGACAGTTCGAGCGAAGGACCGTCCCTGACCTCGACTGCGAATTTATCCCGCAGCCTGTTCGTGAATTCGTCGATCGGCGTGGAATGTCGGTGCATCGGCAGGACGATGGAAGAGCGCAGTCTCGTGATGATCTCGCTGAGAACCGGCAGAGACAGCGTCAGACCACCGTCGATTGGAACCATCACCACATCGAGGCGACCCACTGCACCATATTGGGCATCGTTCAGACGCGTGTGCAGGTGGCCGAGATGGCCGATGCACAGCCCGGCCGTCTCGAAGATGAAGATCGAATTGCCGTCGCGCTCGAGTTCACCGCCCCAGCTGCGGATGTCGGTCGGCACGTTGCGAATGTAGACGTCATCGATGGTCAAGGCATGGCTGGCCGGGCCGCCTGAAGGATTCCAGCCGCGCAGGACATGAGCGATGCCGGGGGGAGGCGTATCGGTGAAATGGGTGCGATGAGCCTTGTTCATGGTCACCACGTCGGGCAGCGGATCATTGCCATAAATGCCGCTGTAGTCGGTGGCGATGCGCACGCCAGCCGAGCTCTCGATGAGGTAGGTTGAGTGGCCGGCATAGGTAATGGTGACATCGCCGTCCGTTGTCCCGGTCTGCGCGGTCACAATGCTGGCATAGACGACATTTGGCAGAGCCTCGGCTATGGCCAGGCATCGACTGGGAGACCTGCCTTGCGCAAGAGCCGTCAGCGGCAGGCAAAAGAACGACAGAAAAAAGATCACTGCGCGAGCCACACCTTCCTCCAGCGGTACGACGAGCCCTGTCGCCAGTATGCTGGCCGGCCGCCGTCGGTAGGGATCACGTTTTCGCGAGGGAGATTGGTGAGGTTTAGGAACATCACAGGCAGAAGCGAAGTGAGTTGCCGGTAAGTCCTCAAGGTGCGTGCGAGATCAGTCAGCACGATCGCCTCGGGGAAGCTTTTTTGCCGCACGGGCTGCAAGACGCAGTGGTCAAGGCAACTGCCTTTCCCTAAGGTGCGGTCAACCGGAGACGGTTTCCATCGGCGGCACGACCCGTGCGCGATCTCAGGGCGAAGGATGCGGACTGAACAGCGGAGCTCGCCGCGGCGTTCTCTTGCGGATCGGGGGTGTCCGCTGCCGGGTACCAGCGCAGAGGCAGCGGGCGCGGAATGCGCCGGCACGGAGGAGGAAGACGAAACGATGGGTTCACTCGACGGCAGGTCCGTGGTGGTCACAGCGGCGGCGCAAGGCATCGGGCGGGCAAGCGCACTGGCATTTGCGGAGGCTGGCGCGAGCGTCGTGGCCACCGATATCAATGAGCCGTTGCTCTCAGAATTGGCCAAGACCAAAGGCATCAAAGTCCGCAAGCTGGACGTGCTTGACGATGCGGCGGTCAAGCAGGCCTTTGCCGAGATCGGCCGCGTCGACGTGCTCTTCAACTGTGCCGGCTTCGTTCATTCCGGATCGGTGCTGGAGATGAAGGACGGCGATCTCGATTTCGCTTTCGACCTCAACGTCAAAGCCATGGTGCGCACCATCCAGGCCGTGCTGCCCGGCATGCTGGAACGCGGTGACGGTGCGATCATCAACATGTCGTCGGTGGCCTCCAGCATCAAGGGGGTGCCCAACCGCTTCGCCTATGGGTTGACCAAGGCTGCCGTGATCGGACTGACCAAGTCGGTTGCGGCGGACTTCATCACCAAGGGCATCCGCTGCAACGCCATCTGCCCCGGTACGGTCGAGAGCCCATCCCTGGAAGGCCGGATGCGTGCGCAAGGCGATTACGAAGCGGCACGCGCGGCCTTCCTTGCGCGTCAACCCACGGGACGGCTCGGAACACCGGAAGAGATCGCGGCGCTCGCCGTCCATCTGGCTGGCGCCACCTACACCACCGGACAAGCCTACGCCATCGACGGCGGCTGGTCGCTTTAACTGTTGGAATGAACTGGAGGACTGCATGAAACTTGTTCGCTATGGCGCCGCCGGCGCCGAGAAGCCTGGCCTCGTCGATGCGGACGGCGTTATTCGTGATTTGAGCAGCCATGTCGCCGACATCGGCGGCAAGGCACTGGACCCGGCGTCGCTCGCGACCCTTGCCAGGCTCGATCCGAAGTCGCTGCCGGCGGTTTCCGGCAAGCCGCGCTTCGGCGCCTGCGTGGCCGGTACCGGCAAATTCATCTGCATCGGCCTCAACTATGCCGATCATGCTGCCGAATCCGGCCTGCAGGTGCCACCGGAACCGGTGGTCTTCATGAAGGCGACGTCCGCCATTGTCGGCCCGGATGACGACGTCTTGATCCCGCGCGGCTCGCAGAAGACCGACTGGGAGGTCGAACTCGGCGTCGTCATCGGCAAGACCGCGAAATATGTCTCGGAAGCCGAAGCGCTGGATTATGTGGCCGGCTACTGCGTCGCCCACGATGTCTCGGAGCGAGCGTTCCAGACCGAGCGCTCCGGCCAATGGACCAAGGGCAAGAGCTGCGACACCTTCGGCCCCATCGGCCCGTGGCTGGTGACCAAGGACGAGGTCAAGGATCCGCAGGATCTCAAGATGTGGCTCACCGTGAACGGCGAGACGATGCAGAACGGTTCGACCAGGACGATGGTCTACGGCGTCGCCTTCCTGGTCTCGTATCTGTCGCAGTTCATGAGCCTGCAGCCGGGCGACATCATCTCCACCGGCACGCCGCCCGGCGTCGGCATGGGCATGAAGCCGCCGCGCTATCTCAAATCAGGCGATGTCGTCGAACTCGGCATCGAAGGGCTCGGCAGCCAGCGCCAGACGTTCAAGGCAGATGTCTGAAGACAGAATGCCGATAGCCGACACTCCGTCCTTTAGGGCGGAGTGTCGAACTAAGGTTTGAGATTACCGATTTTGGCATCAGCCCGATACGACAGCGGCTGATGTCCGGCTTTCCGCTGATCAAAGGGCGCAACTGCGGCGCGCACGAAGTCGCCCAGCCTCTCCGCGGCAAGTGAGGGCGGCCGCGTATTCGGCGTCAGCAGCCAGACATCCATGGTGATCTCAGGCAACAGTTTCCTGCGGACGATCTGGTCCGAGTAATCGAGGCCCACGAAGGGCGGTGCGATCGAAACGCCGGCACCGTTTGCGACAAAACCACATGCCGTCTCCGAAAGCGGCACCTCGATGCGGTTGCGCTTCTGAACACCCCTCATCTGGAAGGCCCGGTCGATACTCATCAGCGAGCAGTCGTCCCGCGCGAGCGAGATGAAGGGTTCGTTGCGCAGTTCCTCGATCTCGATGACCTGCTTCTCAGCCAGAGGATGCTGGACGGGAAGAATGCACACCATGGCGAAGCGCATGATGATCTCGGCGTCGACATGCGGGTGGTCGAACGGCAGCACGCTGAGCCCTATGTCGATTTGTTGGGCGGCGACCAGTTCGGTGACGCGCGGCGAGGAGCGGCTTTGCAGGGTGAAGTGAAGGTCCGGCTGGCCGGCCAGGAAGGGGGCCAGCGCATGGGCCAGATAGCGCGTTGCAAGCGCGGCTGGCGCTGCCACGCTCACCTCACCCCATTCGCGTTTCCGCACCGCGTCGGCCAGTCGGGCGATGCGCTGGGTGCCGGAAAACATGCGCTCAACCTCGCCGGCGAGCAGTCGTGCTTCAAGCGTCGGCGTCAGTCCCGCACCACTGCGTACGAACAGCTGGAAGCCGCAGGTATCGGCAAAGGCGCGCAGAAGCTTGCTGACTGCTGGTTGCGATATCCCCAGTTTCTCGCCCGCACGCGTGACCGAGCCGGTTTCCATCGTGGCGTGGAAGGCTTCGAGCTGACGAATGTTCATCGTGGCTGCCTCGCCTATCATGAGATTCAGTTATAACGTGGAGAGAACAAGTAATTTGACTTTCATGTTGTCAAGCCTTTCCCTGAGATAAATTTTGTTGCCGTCCCGCCCGACCTGAAGCGGAGGGACGGCATGGAGCAGTGAGGGGTGTCCACATGAAATCAATCGCCAGCCTCGGAATTGTGGCGCTTTTGGCGACGGCTCCGGTCCACGCGGCCGACCTTTCGGTCTGCATCGAGGGTTCGCCCGAGACCTTCAATCCCGAACTTTCCAGCAACGGCACCACTCTGTTCGTTCTCGGCCAGATCTACGACAATCTGATATCGGTGAAGGCGGGTTCCTCGGAGATCGTGCCGGCATTGGCGGAGAGCTGGGCGATCTCGGAAGACGGCAAGACCTATACGTTCAAGCTGCGACAGGGCGTGAAGTGGCAGTCCAATGACAGTTTCAAGCCGACGCGCGACTTCAACGCAGATGATGTCGTGTTCACCTTCGAGCGGATGCTGGATCCGAAGCATCCCTATGCCGAAGTCAATGGTGGCAACTACATCACCTTCACCACCAAGCTCGCGGACGTGTTGGAGAGTGTAAAGAAGGTCGACGACCACACAGTGGCCTTCAAGCTGAAGACACCACTGGCGCCGTTCCTCGGCATCATGGCGCACCAGTCGCTCGCCATAACCTCGGCCGAATATGCCGACGTTCTTCAAAAGGCCGGTACGCCCGAGCTTCTCGACCGCCAGCCAATCGGCACAGGGCCATTCGCCCTGCAGGATTATCAACCCGATTCCGCTGTGCGTCTCGTCCCCTTTGCCGAAACCTGGGGCGCGGCCATCGGCGATGAAGCCAGAACGCCGAAGGTGGATTCGGTTGTCATGGCAATCAGCCCCGATGCTTCAGTGCGCCTGCAGCGCGCCATGGCAGATGAGTGCCAGATCGCGCTCTATCCCAACCTCGCCGACCGGGACAGGATCCAGAACAGCGGCAACCTCGAGTTGGTTCGCACGCCGGTGGCCTCTACCGGCTTCATCACTTTCAATTTCAAGGAAGAGATCTTCCGCAACAAGAAGGTGCGCGAGGCGCTGGCCAGTGCCATCAACATCAGGCCATTGGTCGATGTCGTCTATGACGGCACCGGCAAGGCGACGGGTTCGCTCGTGCCGCCGGCGCTATGGGGGCACGACGAGCAGATCGGCCCCTACGACTACGACCCCCAAAAGGCCAAGGCATTGCTGAAGGAAGCCGGCTATCCGGACGGCTTCTCCACCGAGCTTTGGGCCGTCCCCGTTTCGCGCCCTTACATGCCGCATGGCAACCGCGCGGCCGAGATGATCCAGGCTGACTGGGCCGCAATCGGCGTCAAGGCTGAGATCGTCACCTATGAATGGAGCGAATATATCGCTCGATCCCGCGCCGGAGAGGCGAAAGTCGGCATGTTCGGCGGCATCTACGACTTCCCCGATCCGAGCCAGATCCCCAACAATTATTTCAGTTGCGATTCCGCCGGCAAGCCAAGCCCGTCCAACATCGGGTCCTGGTGCAATGGCGAGTTTATCGACCTCATGAACAAGGCCGGCGCCATCACCGATCAGGCCGAACGCGAAAAACTCTACAAGCAGGCACAGCAGGTCTTCCATGAGGAGGTACCAGCCGTGATCCTCGGTGGCGCAGACACGATCACCGCGGTCAACAAGAAGGTGAAGGGCTACAGGGAAGCGATCTTCGGGACAAGCCGGCTTTCGGGTGTCACCATCGCGGAATGATCCTGGCCCGGGCGAAACTGAAACGATCGGAATGAAAGCAAACTCATGCGTGTCTTGATTATCGGAGCTGGCATCCTTGGAGCCAGTGCCGCCTACCACCTCGCCCGGAAAGGCGTCGACGTCCAGATTGTCGACGAAGAACACCAGGGCAAAGCCACTCTTGCCGGCGCCGGCATCGTCTCTCCTTGGGCGACCGCCGTCGAGCAGCCGGAGTGGTACGGGCTCTATGCGGCTGGCGCGCGTTACTATGCCGAACTGATCTCGGGCCTGACAGCGCGCGGCGAAACAAGCCTGGGTTATGGCAAGGTCGGTGCGCTGGTGGTGGCTGAGGAAAAGAACACGCTCGACGAGGCTGAAGCGCGCATCCATCGACGGATCAAGGACGCTCCAGAGGCCGGGGACGTGCGCCGAATCTCGCCTGCCGAGGCGCGCGAACTGTTCCCACCGCTGCGCGAAGGCATGGAGGCCATCTATATTCCCGGCGGCGCGCGCGTCGATGCGCGCCTGCTTTCCGCGGCCATGGTTCGTGCCGCCGTCGCCAAGGGCGCGAAAACGCGCAACGATCACGTCACTTTACGGCTCGAAGACGGCAAAGCCGTCTGCATGGACAGCAATGGCCAACGGATCGAGGCCGACGAAATCATCGTCACGGCTGGAGCCTGGGCGGCGCAGATACTGAACCCGTTGGGCCTTTCCCATCCGGTGTCGCCGCAGAAAGGTCAGATCATCCATCTGCGCCTGCCAGGCGTCGCCACCGGCAGATGGCCGTGTTTGCTGCCCATGAGCAGCCATTACATGCTGGCCTTCGACGACTCCCGGGTTGTTATCGGCGCGACACGGGAGGACGGTGCCGGCTTTGACCATCGCGTCACGGCCGCAGGCGAGCTCGAAGTGCTGAGTGCCGGCCTTGCGCTGGCGCCAGGCCTAGCCAGCGCCACTCACATCGAGACGCGCATCGGTTTTCGGCCGGCAAGCCACGACATCAAGCCGATCCTTGGTCGCGTGCCGGGTATTGGAGGCCTCACCATCGGCAACGGCCTCGGCGCGTCCGGCCTCACCATCGGGCCATTCGCCGGCAGGTGCCTGGCCGAACTGGTGGCCGATGGCGTAGCGCCCATGGCGCTCGATGCCTTCTCGCCCGAAGGCCTGGCCTAGAACACGGCGCTTCACAGCGTAGATGCCGGGCCGGATCGTTGATGCGATCTGGCCTCAGGCCGGCTGTCGCACAATTCACAAGCAAGGGACTAAAAAATGATCAAACGTCACCGCAAGCACCGGATCATGCATGGCGCGGTCGAGCACAATGGTGTGCTCTATGTGGGCGGTCATGCTGCCGACGATATCTCGCTTGGCATGAAGGAGCAGACCCGGCAGGTCTGCGCCAAGCTTGACAGATTGCTGGCCGAACTCGGCTCCGACAAGACCTGCATCCTTTCGGCCCGCATCTATCTGAGCGACATGACGCGCAAGGAAGAAATGAACGAGGCATGGTTGGAATGGATCGAGGGTGATGATTTGCCCTCGCGCGCCACGATCGGCGGCGTCGATCTGGGCGACCCGAAGCGGTTGATCGAGGTGGTGATCATCGCTGCCAAGGCATGACCGAATTTCCATAAACCGCAGAAAGGCCAGTCATGGACAAGCAAGCTCGGCGCATCGACGATCGCTATGCGACCGACGAAAAATACACGACGTTGCGTGGCATCCACCGGGAAGCAGAGCGCCGGCTGTCGGAGATTGACTGGAACTATCTGTGGTGTGGGACCGGCGACGAGGTCACGCTGCGCGAAAACACGGCCGCCTTCGATCGCCACCGTTTCGTGGCCCCGCTGTTCGCCGGGATCAGCAACCCGGACACCGCGACCCGCGTGCTGGGCTTCGACCTCAGCTTTCCCGCGTTCATCGCACCTTTCGGTGGTGGCGAGGCGGTATTCCATCCACAGGGGCATCTGGCTATCGGCCGGGCCGCCGAAGCAGCAGGCATTCAGCAGATGGTGCCGGTGGCGGCAGCCCATTCCCTGGAGGAGGTCGCCGCGGCATCGTCAGTGGCCTCCGTCTTTCAGATGACCTTTGTGGGTGACGAAGGCTTGGTGATGGCCATGATGGAACGCGCCAAGGAAGCCGGTTACAGGTACATCTGCGTCACCTATTCGCCGATCCGGCAATGGCGCGAACGCATGATGGAGGACCGCTTCGCCATTCGCGGCGATAACGGACCGGCGAATTTCGGGCCAGGCAAGTCTGACCCGGCAGCGCTTGCCGAACTGCTGGACTTCACCCAACCACGCTGGAACTGGCAACAAGCCGCCCGCGTCATCTCTCGCGCGCCATTGCCCTGCATCATCAAGGGCGTAAACAGTGCGCGTGACGCCAAGGCCGCGCTTGATGCCGGTGCGGTTGGCCTCTACGTGTCCAACTACGGGGGCCGCACTATCGACCGCGAACCTGCTGCTCTCGACATGCTGCCTGAAGTGCGCGAAGCCGCAGGACCGGACATGCCGATCATCTTCGATTCCGGCATTCGCCGTGGCAGCGACATCGCGACCGCTATTGCTCTCGGGGCAGATACGGTAGCGCTTGGCAGGTTGATCGCGCTCGGCCTGGCGGCCGATGGTGAGTATGGTGTGCGCCGCACGCTCGAGTTGCTCAAGCGCGAGTTCTGGACCACCCTCGGCCATCTCGGCTGCTCTTCGGTCGACGAGCTGAACAGCGACGTTTTATGGCACAGCAAATAGCTGCAGCCTCGTCTCCCTCCTAGATCAGGCGCGAGCGCGTCGGCGCTCGCTCGCCTTTTCATCTTCTTCTGTGGCCTCGGCCCTCCGCCATGGCGGTACGCTGTGGCCGGCGTTGAGCAGGAAAAGCAGCGGCGGCGAGCGACGTATCGTCTGAAGGCCGATAACCGCGCAAAGTACTGCCAGGAGCGGTAGCGTGAAGAAGGTGATCGGGAAGAGGTCCGATCCATAATTGCCGAAGAACCGCCGGAAGACGATGCCGGCGAAGTTGAACAGGATCGCGTGGCTGCAGAACAGGACGAAAGCATACGGCTCCAGCCGTATGAAGATCGCTGCAAATCCCGAATGCCGGATCAACCCGGTCAGCACCCAGAAACCACCGGCCATGGTGACACGCAGCAACGTGTCGAGCGTCACCCGCAATTGATCGTCCATCTCGCCAAGCAGGACACGCTGGAAACGGATGGTGATGAAAATAGCGACCATCGCGACGAGGCCAGCGGTCAATGCCAGCGACAAGCGGTCGATCGTGATCGTGCTGGTTCCTGCAATGCGCAACCACATGCCGAGAGCGAAAAACAAAAGAAGCTGCGGTCGCTGAAGCAGATATAGGTCGTCGCCGAACAGCGTGTAGACGGCCAGCAATACGATGGTGGGCAGCGCGAAACGCTTCAGCGCGTGGTAGAGCAGCGGGGACAGCAGACAGCAGACGAAAAGGTCGCGCAAAAACCACAAGGGTACGTCGAGCGGCCAATCGGTGACGGCAAACAGGGCGTTCGCCCAACCGAGTAACGTCGGATCCGGCATGTCTCGCCACTTGTCCGTCATCAGCCCGTACGCAACAAGCAGCACCAGCATGACCAGGTTCCAGGCCACGAGTGGTACGATCAGCGTCTTGAACTTGGATCGCGCCAGCGATAGCGGATCGGCCTTGAGCAGGCTGGCGACGATGAAATAGCCTGAAACCACGCTGAGCAGGGAAACCGAGCTCAAACCCAGAATCCGTGTGAAAAGGAAATAGATGAAATCGAAGACGGCAGTGTCCCGGTCATAGACATTCTCGGCGATGCCGGGCTGCACGTGAACGAACATCATGAGAAAGATGCACAGGACGCGCGCAATTCTGACACGGTCGGACACTAACGGCGAAACGGGAGGGATGGGCGAGGGCCGGGACGCAGTATTTTTCAAAATTCGTCTCCTCGACGTGATCGGCTCCGATTGACGGAGCGGCGAGCGGTGCGGTCTCTCAGGAGGCGAAGCACAGAGACGCATCGATGTGCGGGCGTTGTATAAGGCCCGGGCGTAGGAATAAGGGATTCGGACCGTTTGACGGCTTCACAAAGTACAACCCCGGGTAACAAGATGATCCGGCGGCCACACCGGGCCATTGCCAACACCCGGGCGATCATGAAAAACGCCAGATGATCAAGCGTGTCGGACGTATTCTTGGCCTGAGAACAGGTGGCGTCCGGGCGCGGTTGCCGCGCCTGCGTCTCGATATGGCCGGCACAGTTGTCTATGCGATCGGCGACGTCCATGGTTGTCTGGATGAGCTTCTGGCACTGGAAGACGCGATTGTTCGAGACGCGGCGGCGCTGCCGGGCCGCAAGCTCATCATCATGCTGGGCGACTATGTCGATCGTGGTCCCGCGTCGGCGCAGGTGCTCGATCATCTCGCAGCGCATCCTCCAATCGGCGTGGAACGCATCTGCCTGGCCGGCAATCATGAGCTTGCCATGCTCGACTATCTGGAGGGGAGGTCCAGTCTTGGTGCCTGGCTGCGTATGGGAGCGGAAAGCACGCTGCAATCGTACGGCATCGATCATCGGCGACTGATCGAGATCTTTCGCGATGAGGCCCAGGTGGACGATGCGATCCGCAGATCGATACCGCCGGCTCACTTTGCCTTGCTGCGCTCGATGCCGGTGCTGGTCGAAACGGCCCGGTATATTTTTGTCCATGCCGGTGTGCGGCCGGACATTCCGTTGGACAAGCAGACGGACGAGGATCTCGTCTTCATCCGTTCGGCCTTCTTCGAGCGCGCGCACCTGCTTTCGCGTTACGTGGTCCACGGCCATACGCCGGTCGAGGAAGCCGGCCGCGAGGGCATGCGCGTCAATCTCGACACCGGCGCCTTCTTCAGCGGCAGGCTGACGGCGCTGCGCATCTGGCAGGACAAGGGGCGCTACCTCAGCAACTTGCCCCAGTGAACGCGACCGGCTGGCCGGATATGCCGTGCCTCCCGTCACTGGATCAAGCCGGCTCCGTGCGGTTCGGCTCCTGCTCGGTCACCGTCTGCTCGACATAGTAAGATGCGTAGCGGTCGAGATACTGCTCGGCCGCGCCGAACATGCCGTAGCTCGCCAGCTTCTTCATGTCGGTGCGGTTCAGCACCACACCAAGCGTCTTTGCCGCGATCTGGCGGTCGGCCTGCAGAGCAGAGCGCACGAGGAGGCGTGGCGTAGCGCCCCATTCGGCCACCAGCACGAAACCATCAGCCAGCGGAGCGAAAGCCTTGGCATCGACCACCGGCCCGAGCGGCGGCAGATCGACCACGACATAATCGAAGGACTTGCGGGCCTCCTCCAGCAGCGCTGCCATGGCCGGACCCGAGATGAGCTCGCTGGTGTGCGACAGGCGCCGGCGCACCACCGCGGGAAGAATGACGAGCTTGGTCTTGCGGTCGACAAGGCAGGCGCTTTGCCAGCGCTGTTCGCCGACCAACGCTTCGACCAGGCCCTTATCGGGTGTCAGCGACAGGCCGCGGCTGAGTCCCGGGTTGCGCAAGTCGGCATCGATCAGCAGGGTGCGCGCACCATTGGCGGCGAGCAGCCCGGCGAAATTGGCGGCGGTGGTCGTCTTGCCCTCGCGCGGCAGTACCGAGACGAAGCCGATCACCTTGCCGCTGGTACGGTGCAGGACGACGTCGCTGGCCAGTTTGACGTTGCGCAGTGTCTCCGCGAAAGACGAGGCAGGCTGGTTGATCGCCACCCTGAGAATCCGCGGTGTGACGGTTTCCGGGCCGGGTGGGTTCGAAGCGGGCGCATCGGCGGCCGGCTGCGTCCGCGGCCGTGCGTCGGCGAAGCGTCCGCCGATCAACGGGAGGTAGCCGAGGAAATTCAGGTCGAGAGCGTCGCGCACGTCGTCGCCAGTGCGGAAGAAGCGCTCACGGAACTCCTGGACAGCACCCGCTGCCGCGCCGGCGAACAGGCCGAGCACCAGGGAAAGGCCGAGCGCCATGGTCTTGCGTGGGCTGGAAGCGGCGGTCGGATTGCCGGCAGTCGAGATGACACGGGCCTCCGCGATGGGGAAGGAGCGCTGCTGCGCGGCTTGCTCGTAGCGAGCAAGGAAGGCCTGATAGAGCGTGTTGAGCGCCTGCGATTTCTGCTCGAGATCGCGCAGTTTTACCTGTGCCTGGCCGGTCTGCGAATTCTGGCCGGCCAAGTCACCGACATTGCCACGCAGCGAATCCTCACGCGATTTCGCAACCTGGTATTCGTTGCGATAGCTTTCGGTGAGCCGCTGCAGCTCGGCATAGATCTGATTGGTGAGGTTGACCTGCTCGGCGCGTAGCGCCACCGCTTGCGCGTGGTCTTGGCCGAAACGGTTGGAGATATCCTGCTCTCGCTTGCTGACGCTGAGGTAGCGCGCCTTCATGTCGTTGATGGCGGCACTATTCGTGCCACTGGCGCCCTTTTCCTGCGGGATGGTGGCGTTCTTGACGGCGTTCTCCGGTCCGCTATCCACGATCGCCTTGAACTGGTTGTAGCGGGCCAGGGCATTGGCGGTATCCGCCTGCGCCAGGATGACCTGCTTGTTGAGATCGGACAGCTGCTGTTCCGACATCAGCTCTCCGCGCGCCGCGGTCAATCCGTTGGCTGCTCGGAACTGCTCGACCTCGAGAGCCGCCTTCTGCGAATTCTCGCGCAGTTCGTCCAGACGACCCTGCAGCCACACCGTGGCCCGCTGGGTGGCGTCGAAATTGGCATCGAGATGATCCGAGAGATAAGCATTGGCATAGGCGCGCGCGATCGCGCCGGCCAGCTTGGGATCCGGCGCGGTGAAGGACAGATCGATGACGAAGCTGCGGCCGACGCGTTCGGCGTGAACTCCATCCTGAAGAATGCTGATGGCCCGGCCAACCTTCGCGTCCTGTACCGAGCCGGGCTCGTCTTCGGATCGCGACGAGAAGAAGCCGGCCACGCTCTTGACCGTGGCTTTCAGCGCGCTGAGCGGCGAGCGTGGCGGGTTGAGGAAAGCTTCGTTGTCCTGCAGTTTTTCCGCCAGCACGACGGCACGGGCGAGGCGGCTGGATTTGAGGATCTCGACTTCTGACGACACCATGGCATCGGCCTGCGGGCCAGCCGGAGGTGTCGGCTTGTCCTCGGCGAAGCGGGTCAGGCTGTCGTCCAGGAGAATGCGCGTTCCCGACGTGTATTGCGGCGGCGTTGCCAGTATGTAGACCACCCCCAATACCAGGCCTACCAATCCGAACAGAGCGACCAGCCGGGCCTGCCGGCGTGCCGCCGCCAGGAGGGCGTCGAGGTCAATGAAGTCCGATGAATCTTCCGAGGACATGGGCTTCAACGGATAACTTCCCTGGTTCATGGTTGCTCCGGCGCTCCGTCGCGAATGAAAAAGTCGGCCACGGCCAAATAGCCGTGGCGCACAGTAGAGTTTGTTTCGATCTTTCGATCAGGCAGCGCGGCTGCGGCGTGCCTGCGAAGCGATCATCTCCTCGATCGGTTCGAACACCAGGTCGCAAATGTCCTTGCGCGCGAGCGCGAAGGCGACGTTGGCCTGGATGAAACCGTCCTTCGAGCCGCAGTCGAACATGCGGCCCTCGAACGGGGAGGCGTAGAATTTCTGGCTCTCCGACAGGCGCACCATGGCATCCGTGAGCTGGATTTCGTTGCCGGCACCACGTTCCTGGGTGCTGAGGATGTCGAAGATCTCCGGCTGCAGCACATAGCGGCCGTTGATGTAGTGGTTGGATGGTGCCGCTTCCGGTGCAGGCTTTTCCACCATTTCGGTGATCGTGAAGCCTGTGCCGACGCTGGCGCCCTTGCCGACGATGCCGTAGCTGCCGGTTTCGAGCGGATCGCACTGCTCGACAGCAACGACGTTGCCGCCGGTTTCGCGATAGAGGTCCATGGCGCCGGCAAGACAGCCGCGGTCGCCGAACGAGACCATGTCGGGCAGCAGCAGCGCGAAGGGTTCGTCACCGACGATGTCCCGGGCGCACCACACAGCGTGGCCGAGACCATGCGGCGCCTGCTGGCGGGTGAACGAGATGGTGCCCGGCTGCGGTTGCAAGCGGCTGAGCGAGGCAAGTTGTTCGTTCTTGCCGGAGCGCGTCAGCGTCTCCACCAGTTCCGGCTGGATGTCGAAATAGTCCTCGATCACATGCTTGTTGCGGCCGGTGACGAAGACGATGTGTTCGATACCTGCTTCCAGGGCCTCGTCCACCGCATATTGCACGACGGGGCGGTCAACCACCGTCAGCATTTCCTTCGGCATCGCTTTTGTGGCCGGCAGGAACCGCGTGCCCAAACCGGCAACCGGTATCACCGCTTTTCTCACCTTTTTCATCACGTCATCCCTGTTTGCAATCGAGCCCCTCTGCCCAATTCAAAAGTCGTTTTCAGCCGGCTTCCGATGGTGTCCGGCCAGGTTGAAAGGTCGCTGCCAGCCGGCGCATCCGGGCGGCGATCGGCATGCCCAGATGCCGAAGTGCCGCCGGATCGCGCAGTGCGGTGACTACGGCATGGAAAGGCGCGCGCGCCTTCAGGTAGTGAACCAGCTTGAGGAAGGAAGCCGCCTGCCTGAGGCTGCGGGTGCGGCGCATCTGCGCAGCTGCGGAACGCGGATCCAGCACATGCTGTTCCAGGAAAGTTGCATCGGCCTTCAGCATTGCCTCGACATGGTGCAGTTCCAGCACACGCGAAATTGAGCCTTGGCGAATGTGGTAGGCGTAGCCGACGGTCGGCTCGACGACGCAACGGCCACCTTTGGCCATGGTGGAAGCCAGGAAGATGTAATCTTCGCCGATACGCAGCGTCTCGTCGTAGCGCAGCCCGTGCTGCTCCAGAAACCGTCGTTCGAAGATCGGCTTCATGTAGCCGAAGGAGAAGGTGCCTTCGAACATGATGTTGGCTGCAATGAAATCGGCGAGCATGAGTTCCGGATGGGCTTCAAGCAGCTTCGCTTCGAACATCGTTTCGCGGGTGCCTGCGGCGTCGCGAACCACTTCGAGATTGTCGACAGCAATCTGCGCACCTTGAGTTTCGGCTCTTGCGATCATGCATTTCAGGCGCTCGGGATGAACGGTGTCGTCGGAATCGAGCACCGCGATCCAGCGGCCGCGCGCTGCTTCCAGACCGGCATTGCGGGCGCCGCCGGGACCACGGTTCTGGTCCAGCGCGATCACCTTGACCTGTTCCGGCGGGAAAGCGCAGGCAATCTCAACCGTGCGATCGCTGGAGCGATCGTCCACGACGATGATTTCGATCGAAACGCCGCGCTGCGCAAGCGCGCTCTCGATGGCGCGTGCGATCGAGGTCTCTGCATTGTAGGCGGCGATGACGAAGGTGACGTCAGGCTGCATGGGCGCGCCCTCCGGCCGTTTCGTCGCCATAGAGGCGGATTTCGCGGATACCGAGCAGGCCGCTGATGGCGCCGACATGCATGATGCCGCGAAGCGCTTGGCGATTGCGCTTGTGTGGGACCGCGACAAGTGCGGCCGCACCGGCAAAACAATAGGCAGCCTTGGCCGCCGCCAGCCCGATCTGCACCGACCTTCGGCCGGCCTGCCGGTTGGTGAGCAGCCTGCCGTGGGTCTGGCCGGAGCGGAAGCGGCGCTTGGCCAGCCATTGAAGCCGAGCGCGGTTTTCGGTCACCGGCTCGAGCACGATGGCGTCCGGTGCGCAGGCAATCTGTCCGCCATCCGCGTGTAGCTGCGAGAAATATTCGGTGTCTTCGCCGCCGGTCTTGCCGAGTGCAAGGTTGAAGCGCCGGCCGTCCACGTGCGGCGAGGCCCGGCGCAAAAGCACATTGCCGCTGTAGCCGGTGCGGATTTGTCCGTCGACCCAGACCGGGCTGGTCGAATGGAAATCGCCGCGGCGCATCCAGCCGGGAGCGGTCGGGGCATAGAGGGACTGCACGGGGCCAAGCACGGCATCGGCACCGGTGGCCTCAGCCGTCTCGATCAGTGCTGCCAGCCATTTCGCTGTCACGGTGGAATCGTCATCGACGAAGGCAAGGAAATCGCCGCTGGCGGCATCCAGGCAAGCGTTGCGTGCCAGCGAGATGTTGGACGAGGGGCAATGAATGTAGGTCAACTCGAAAGGCAGGGACGGTGCGAGTGACGCAACCAGCTCCCGTGCGCTGGGTGCAGCATCGTTGTCGGCAACCACGATGCGCGCCTTGATGTTGGCCGGCAGTTCGAGCGCAGCGAGTGAACGCAAGGTTTCCGCGAGATAGGGCCTGCGGTAGGTGCACACGCACACGTCGATCTGGGTCATCGGCGAGGGGGACTGATTGCGCTGGGTCATGACGCAGTTGCTCCGCGTTTCCATGAACCGAGAACCTGCAGCCAGAAACCCATCGACCAGGCCAGATGCATGATCATGGCCGCGAGGCTGGCAAGCAGCCCATAGGGATTGCGCTGTCCGATCGCCATCCAGGCGCCGTAGCCGAGACAGGCAGCGATCCATAGGCCGGCGGGGACCAGGGCCGACAGGCTGAGGAATGCCAGCGAAGCGCCCACGACAACGGGGAAGACCAGAAGCGGGATCGCCTGCCGCAGCTTCGGCCAGGTGCGGTGTTTCAGGATATTGCGCGCCCGGCCGCGGCCGTAGCCGAGATACTGGCGAAACAGCGCGGGTGCCGAGGTGCGCGGATAATAGGTCATGAACGTCTTGTCGGTCATCCAGATGCGATAGCCGGCAGCACGGAGCCGGTAATCCAGCTCGGCATCCTCGTTGTGGCTGAAGCTTTCGTCGTAGCCACCAACGGCACGGAAAGCCTCGACGCGCATGAGTGCGTGGTGGCCATGATCGGTCCAATGACCCGGCGCCCCCTCGCGATGAGGCGAGCCGCCGTTGCCCAGTTTCGAATTCTGCGCGACCGCGGTCGCCTTCTGGAACAGGCCGAACCCCTGGGTCGCCATCGAGACAACGACCGAATCGGCACCTGTGGCCGAAGCCTCCTCGATCAGGCGGTCGCAATAATCTGCCGGGTAGCCGCCATGGGCGTCGATGCGGATGAGAATGTCGACTTCGTCGCCATAGGCGGCGACTGCCTGGTTGACGGCAGCGCTCTGCAGGCGTCGTGGATTGTCGAGCAGGATGACACGCGGATTCTGGTCCGCGATATCGCGAACGATGTCACGTGTGCCATCGGTGCTGCCGCCATCGGCGACGACAATACGCAGATTGTTCCGTTCAGCAGGCTCTGACAGTTCGGTCAGCAGGGCGCCGATATGCCTGGCTTCGTTCAGGCAAGGGATCACCACCATACAGCGGCCGACTGTTCCGCCGGCGGCCCGTGTCTCTCCGCTTGCCGGGGTTGCCGGCATTTTGGTGTCGAGGACGTTCATGCCGCGACCTCCAGCAACACATCCTGTTGTTCCTTGCCGGCAAGGCGGCCCAATCGTGCGACCAGGGAGCGGCAGTCATCGGGCACGCAGATCCAGGTGCCGAGATCCTGAGCCGTGATCTTGCCGCGGCGCCCGAGATAGGCGTCGGTGTCGATGTCACCCAGCAGCGAGGACAGGTTTTCGACCGAGGGCTCGTCGAGCAACAGGCCGATATGGCGATCAGCGAGGAAACGCGCAGTCTCCGTTCCCTTCATGGCAATCGGCACGGCGCCAAAACGGCAGCCCTCATAGAGCCTGTTTGGCAGCAGCCAGCTCGAATTCAGGCCTTCTTCGAAGAAATCGATCGCCCAGCAGAAATGCACTTCGCCATAGATGGCGGCGAGATCTTCCGGATTGCGATAGGCACCCTGGAACGAAAGATAGGGCTCAGTGCGCACAAAACCGTCGAAATCCTTGAATTCGACGCGGGCGGGGCGACCGCGCAGCACGACCTCGAAGCGCCCCTGCATCCGGCGCGTGAAGGCGGCCAGCAATTCGAGCGATTTGGCACAGCGCAATGCGCCGAACCAGCCGATTTTCCAGGGTTCGCCCTTCGCCGGCGGGGCCGGTAGCTTTGCCTGCTGAGCCGGCTTGCCGCTCAAGTCGAGGATCTTGTTCTGCAGCAGCACGGCCGGCACACGGGTCTGGCCGAACGCTTCGAAATAATCGCGGACGAAGGCCGGAGAACTGGTGAGCAGCAGCTGCGCTTCACGGCTGAAGAGCCGCTCGGCACCGCGCAGCGTACGACCGATGGCGCCTGCGTCCAGGAGGAAACGATGGATGTCCAGGCATTCGTAGACGATCGGTGCGGAACTACCAAAAATGCTGCGCGCCCGGTTGGCCAGGGCCAGCATTTCGAGATTGCGACCGATGATGACATCCGGTTTCGGGATGCCGGCAAGCCTGGCACCAAGAGATAAGGCGGCTTTCGCGACAGCGGCGACACGCTGCGCGAAAGCGCGATCGGCGGTGATGCCAAGATCGATCGGCAACAGGTCATCGAAATCCGGCACTGTTTCGGCGCGCCGGAAACCCGCAAGCGTCACGGTGGCGCCGCCGGTCTGGAGCATCGTCACGCGCCGGCGTACCGCCGGGTCACAAAGATCATGGACCAGGTAGAGGACATTCAGCATGGCCGAACCGTCAGCTTTGTTGTCGCTGCGCCACGAGGCGCGGATGAAGGACCGCGCTCATTGCGTGCTCTTGTTCAACTTGCAAACGATCGATTCCGGAAACTGGCAGGCGTCGCCTGGCGCGGTATAGGCAACACGATCCACTTCGGCCGTGATCTGCTTCTCTGGGCTGGCGAAGACGCCCATCCAGGATTTCAGCGTGTCGCTGCCCCAAAGGCTGAGGTAAATCTTGGACGGATGGCTGGGCAGCTTGGCGGGGTCGGTGGCTTCTTCCACCAATTTGCCGTCTACGTACCAGGCGATGCGATCCTTCTGCCACACGAAGGCGTAATCATGGAATTCCTTGTCCGCCCCGCCCGGCACGTCGACCAGCTTGGCCGAGCCGACGCTCTTGCCGTTGACATATTGGTTGACCTGGACCTTCGAAGGGTCCTTGCCCAGCACTTCGAAATCGATCTCGTCATGCGGCTGTTTGTGAACCGGGCCGATGAAGGAGAAGAAGCCGGTGTTGAGGCCGGAGCCCGCCGCAGCCTTCATACGCACTTCGAAGGTGCCATAGCCGAATCGCTTGAAGGTCTGCACTTCGCCGCAGACATTGTTGCGGCCCTTGCTGGGTTCGGCCTGGAAGCCGAGCTTCAAGGTGCCTTCCGAGACGTTGATCTGTTTGGCCGACCAGGTGCAGTTCTGGTGATCGCCGTTCGACCAGCCATCGGAAACGTACCAGCGCTTCTTGTCGAGCTTGTCGAAGCTCTCGACGAAAGACTTGCCTGTCGCCTTTGGTTCTTTTTGCTCTTCGGCGCGCACCGCCATGGTACCCGCCACGGGCACGGACAACATCACACAACACATCAGGGCGGCTCGCGCCGGTATTCTCAAACTTGCAGCCATACCGCTTGCTACTTTCGTTTTGGGCCGCCCGCTTGCGCTGCGGGCCCGCGTCAATTTCGGGCGAATGTTGCAATGCACATAAGATGAATTAGCGGATCACAATGTGACGCGGGCGCATATTCGTGCCGGCGGTGCGGTAACTTTTTGTGATCGTCGGTTAAGCCAGGCGTCGTCCCTTATCTGTCGCGGAAGCTGCGACCTCTTCGTTTTCTAAGGGAAACAGCTCAGCCTGCGCGCGCAATCCGGTAACAAAATCGATCTGTTTCTCCAGCGCGGTGATGCGTTCCATGTAGCGGATCATCATCTCAGTGAGGTCATTGATCGCTGGCGACATGGAGGTGGCTTCGTCATCTTCGAGAGCTTGTTGCGAAAAAGCAGCTTGGAACGCGACGCTTTCGTGGCGATTCCGCAAGCCGTCCCTCTCTCTCTCGATTTCCTTGCGCAATCCATCGACGAGCGCGAGCAGACGAGCGGCACGTGCCGCGTCGGTTTCGCGGTCTCGTCGAGGACTTCTTACGCGAAACTGTTTTTGCCCCTGGAATTTGAATAAGGCCATGGCCGGTCCTTCTCTTGCCGTTCGTAACCTTACCCACCCGTGACGACCATCTTACTCTGCGGCAGCCAGTCCCGTCGAGGCATGCCATCGCCAGGCCGAACGCACGATCGATTCGAGATCGTGTTTCGGGGTCCAGCCCAGAACGGCTCTTGCCTTGGTGTTGTCGGCGACCAGAACCGGAGCATCGCCTTCGCGGCGTCCCTCCCGGCGAATCGGGAACGGCTTGCCGGACTCGCGCGCGATCGCCGTCAGAAGCTCCTGCACGGTGGTTCCGGTGCCGGTGCCGAGATTGAGGGCAACGCTCTCCCCGCCGCCAAGCAGATACTGGACCGCGCGCCCATGTGCATCGGCGAGATCGGAGACATGAATGAAGTCGCGCACGCAGGTGCCGTCGCGCGTGTCATAATCGGTGCCAAACACGTTGAAACCATCGCGGCGGCCGAGCGCCGCGTCGATGGCAAGCGGCACGGCGTGCGTTTCGGGGGAATGCCGTTCACCGATTCGCCCTTCGGGATCGGCTCCTGCGGCATTGAAGTAGCGCAGGACCACCGAGCGGAAGCCCTGGTGACGATCCAGATCGGACAGCATCTGCTCGACGATCAGCTTGGAGCGGCCATAAGGATTGATCGGGTTCTGCGGATGTGTCTCTCGCATGGGTACGTCGACTGGCAGGCCGTAGGTGGCGCAGGTCGATGAAAAGACCAGCTTGTCTATGCCCGCCTGCTGGGCGGCAAGGAGCAGGGAAAGGGTACCGGCGACATTGTTGTCATAGAAGGCAGCCGGCGCTTTCACCGATTCGCCGACTTCGATAAGAGCCGCGAAATGGACGATTGCAGCGGGGCGATAGGCCTCGATCACCGCGGCGAGTTTCTCGCGGTCGCGGATATCGCCGCGTTCCAACGGTCCCCATTTCACGAATTCGGCATGGCCGTTGCTCAGATTGTCATAGACCACCGGCGTGAAGCCGCGTTCGGCCAGATCCAGGCAGGTGTGGGATCCGATGTATCCGGCGCCGCCGACGACGAGAATATTGGTCACGGGAATCAATCCTTTTCGATTGGTGCGATCGGTTTGCGAGACGTCACTGCGGAGGCGACAAATTTCAGCCCGAATGTGCTGATTTTGGAAGACGCGCTCCGGCCGACATCTTTTGTCACGCTTTTCGGGTTAGAAGCAGCCGGCATGGACGAACACCGTTTGTTTTGTACGAGCGGGCCGTACGTCAGCGAGCTCTGGACGGGGGCACCGACCGGAATCATCGGAACCACTTGCGCGGGTTCCTAAACTCCCGAAGGCGCGAAAAAATGACGAAATGCACTGCCATCATTCCCTACTACCAGAGAGAGCCTGGAATCCTGGCCCGCGCGCTGAGATCCGTGTTCGCGCAAACGCACCCGGATTTCGATGTGATCGTCGTGGACGACGCCTCTCCGCTGCCGGCCGAAAACGATCTCGATGATTTTACGCCGGCAGAGCGGGCACGAATAACCGTTGTAAAACAACCGAATGCAGGGCCGGGCGGGGCACGCAACACGGGTCTGGATCACATCGGCGCCGACAGTACCTATGCCGCCTTCCTCGATTCCGACGATGAGTGGACCCCGGACCACCTGAAGAATGCCGTGGCTGGTCTGTCACTTTTTGATGCAGATTGTTACTGGGCTTCGATCAGGGGCGGCGATGCCTTCTATTACCACTTCGGTGTGGCCGACCTCGCCGAGGTGACAGAAGTGGTGCGTCTTTCCGACGAGCCGCCGCTTGTCGAGGTTCCAGCGCTCGGCGCAACCATGCTGAAGAACTGGAGCTTCATGCACCTGTCATGCATGGTGATCGGGCAGCCGCTGTTCCGGAAGGTTCGTTTCGATGCGTCGTTGCGGCTGGCCGCCGAAGACGTGCTCTTCTTCTACGACTGCGTAAGGAGTGCCCGTCGCACGGTCCTTTCCGAAGGCTTCGGGGCAGTACGCGGCGAAGGCATCAACATCTTCCACGGCCTGGATAGTGATTCGCCGCAGTTCCTGAAGCAGCAATTCAACACCTGGGTGGCGCTCGACCAGTTGGAGAACCGCTTTCAGCATGTTGCCGAAGATCGTGCGTCCATCGAAAGCTACAAGCAGACGGCACGCAACCAGGCTCTCTGGGGGCAGGCGCGGCTGGTGAAGGCGCGCAAGACGCCGCAATTCAAGCAGCTGGCCGCCTGGGCCTGGCGGGATCCGAAACTTCTGCGCAGCGCCGTCAATCTCGCCGTTTCCAAGATTGCGAAATAGGACCTTTGTAATGCAGCCTTTTTATTGGGAATCCGCGCACGGCAATTTTGGCGACGATCTCAACCTGTGGCTTTGGGACTTCCTTCTGCCAGGTTTCCGCGACGTGCACCCTGATGTGCTTCTCGTCGGCGTCGGCACCGTGCTCAACCAGGCATTGCTGCCGGCCGATGTGAAGAAACTCGTCATCGGCAGCGGCTTCGGCTACGGCTCGCTGCCGGATCTGTCCGACAGGCAAGAATGGGATACCCGCGCGGTGCGCGGACCGCTGACGGCGCAAAAGCTTGGATTGGCGCCGGAGCTGGGCATCATCGATCCTGCCGTCATGGTGGCCGAGATGCCGGAGTTCCGAAATTTGCCAAAGACCGGTGGTGCGATCTTCGTTCCCCATTGGGAATCGACGGTGGGCGGCATATGGCCGATGGTCTGCCAGGCGGCCGGACTGGGCTATGTCGATCCTTGCGGGGAAGCCAGATCGGTCATCCGGACGATCGCCCAGTCCGAACTGGTGGTCGCCGAATCGATGCATGCCGCGATCCTTGCCGACGCTTTCCGGGTGCCATGGGTCGCGGTGACGACCTCTCGTTCCATCAACTCCTTCAAGTGGCGCGATTGGGCCACCTCGCTCGGTGTCGAATACAGGCCGCGCCAGATCCCGATCTCGTCGCGCGCCGAAGCGGTCACCAAGGGTGCTCGGTTCTGGGGTTTCGATGTCAAGACGCCGGCGGTAAGCGCAAGCGACACCGGCCGGCCTGACCATGGCGAGGCCATGGTGATGACGCGAAACGATCCGCCGCCATCGATGCTGCGATCCGTGGCCAAGCAGGTGCTGGCCGCACCGTCGACGCTGGCATTGCGACAGGCGCGCAAGGCACGGCCGCAACTCAGCAGCGATGCGGTGCTGTCGGAGAAGAAAGACCGCTTCCGCGAAGTGCTTACCGAGGTAAGGCGGGATTATCTCTGAACGCCGATGCGCGCCGGCAGCAGATAACGCTGCGGTGCCGGCTCGTCGCTGGCGGGCTTCCGTCGCGCCCGCAGCGCTTCCAGCTTGTCGCCGAATATGCCGCCAACGATCGCCGGCAGCGCGGTTGGGCGCAACAGAGCTTGGATGCCTGCCCGGACCAGGCCACGGGAAGCCTTGATGTCGAGGAAATGGCGTAGCTCGTAGCGGCCACGGACATGATGTTCGTGGCGGCTCAGCACATTCCTTGCCACCGCCGGCAGCGGATGGGACAGCATGGCCAAATCGGCCTCATAGAGCCGCTTCAGGTCTTCCGTCCTGTGTTTGCCGCTCAGCGAATCGGCGCGCACGACAGCGCCGTAGCCGCAGCCGTGAACGATCTTGTAGCGGGCGCCCTTCAGCAACGCGCGGGCATAAAGATCATAGTCTTCGCCCAGCCGCAGGCGCTCGTCGTAACGCAGACCATTCTCGTCCAGGAAGGCCCGGCGCATGATGGGTTTGAGAAAGCCGATTTCGCCCCGCGAAGCACCGCGCTTCGAAATGTTGCCCTCGACAAATCCTTCCAGGTCGAGGAAGCGGGGAGCCGGCTCGAAATGTGGCACCTGTGGCTCGGTGCTGTGCGCGCCGCGACTGTCGATAAAAACGATGTTGTCCGCGATGAAATCCCAGTCGTCGCCGTCGATCAGCGCGTCGAAACGCCCTTCCAGGAAAAAGTCGTCGGCATCCAATATGGCGATCAACGGCGCCTTGGAATGTTCAATGGCCCGGTTGCGGGCGTAAGCCGGTCCATGGTTGCGGTCGAGGCGAAGGATATGCAGGCGGCCGGTGGCATCGTCTGCCTCCAGGCTTGCCTGGGCGGTTGCATCCTGCGAGCCATCGTCGACAACGACGACCTCACAAACCCGGTTCTCGCGCAGTGCTGAAGCGACGGCGCGTCCGATCGTCGCTTCGGCGTTCTTGGCTGCGATGATGACGCAGACCATGGCGGATGAGGTCATCTCCACACTCCAGTTGGGGCCGCTTGCTTGCGGCTGGAGCGGTTCACCATTTCACGGAAACGGCGACCCGCTCTATCTCCTTGTTTGACGCAATTCCGGCCGGAAAACCGCTAAACGCCTTTCCTGGAATTGCTCCAATTTGTCCATGCCCGATTTGTGACGCACAGCCACGACCTTGTCCCGTGGCCGCCTGTTGGCAGAAACGCAAGGCGATTTGATGACAGCTTGTGCCCGGGAACTTTCAGGAGGCATTAAGGCAGGGGCGAACGTCCTACGCCCGGTAGCTGGGCGGTTTCGCCTTTCGGCCGAATATCCGTGGCGGAAGCGGCAGCGTTCTCGTTGCGAGCAAGGATCTCACCACGTTTCTTCGTCTCGCCAGACCGCCAGACCATGAACAGAATGGCGATGAAATATCCGACCTGAATGACAACCGCGCAAATCAGCGTCTGGATGAAAGTTGTCCAAGCCGACTGTGTAATGGCATAGCTTGCCAGGGCGAATGCAACCAGCACACCAACAAAACCACGGAGGAATAACAGAAAGGACATCTTACCCTTTCCTGTCGCTCAGACCTGGTGTCGTATTGGTACGCTTGGGCAAAACCTCTCTCCCGCCATGACGGGCGCTGGTCTTACACCACAGCCGATAAAATCAAGACTCGCTTTCTTCCAAGCTTGAAGCCCTGATTTCCAATTTGCCCGCACGCCCACAAATATAGGAATTTCGGCAACACTAGGCAACACGTCGCCGTATCACTTCCCTACTCGGAATTTACCTTGTTCCGCCTGGAGATATTATTGCAACACGTTCGCGCTTGCGGTTGTGCGCGCAAAGCTTGAAGTGATGATGCCCGCGTTATTTTAGCGCTATTGGTTATCATCGCGACGTTTTCATGGAGAAATAAAATACAATTTGATAAATACCGAAAAGTCCTGTGATCTTTATAGATTAATATTGAAAACACAAAGGAAATCAAACACAAGAACGAGACTTCATGGGGCATTCGAGCAGAGCTGAACCCGCAATGTTTCGAATTGTTACAAAATATGACTGCCGTCTCGTTATTGCGACCGATTTTCATCATAGAGGTGACATATCCAGCCCTCTATTGTTCACATGCTGCAATGCAGCATCGTTGACCTGACCATTTTTTGCGGAGCAACAAAATGAGAGACGCCGCCAGATTGGCCAACGGATTGTCATGCCAGCCGGACGAGGGGACACCCCCCGCGATCGGCGGCGCAATCAAGCGCGGGTTCGACATTTTAGGTGCACTGGCTGGCATTGCCCTGCTCAGCCCTTTGCTGCTGATGCTGGCGGCCCTCGTCAAAACCACGGACGGCGGAAGCATCCTCTATGGCCACCGACGAATCGGCCGCAACGGGACGGTGTTCCGATGCTGGAAGTTCCGCACAATGGTGGAAAATGGCGATGAGGTTCTGACCGAACATCTGGCCAGCAATCCACAGGACCGCGAGGAATGGAATGCCACCCGCAAGCTGCAGAACGATCCCCGCGTAACCCGCGTCGGTGCCGTACTGCGCAAGCTCTCGCTCGATGAGCTGCCGCAGATCATCAACATCCTGCGCGGTGAAATGAGCTTTGTCGGCCCGCGTCCCGTGGTGAAGGACGAGCTCGAACTCTACGGCAACGCGGCGGAATACTATCTGCAGTCGCGTCCGGGCCTCACCGGCCTGTGGCAGGTCAGCGGCCGCAATGACGTTTCTTATGGCGCCCGCGTCGCCTTCGACCAGCATTACGTGGAGAACTGGTCGTTCGTCTTCGACCTGAAGATTCTCGTCCGGACGGTTCCGGCAGTGTTCTCGTCGCGCGGCAGTTATTAATATAGTGTTGCGACGGGTAGGGCTGAATTTGCCCGACGTTTCCATGAGGAACGTCTAATAAGAAAGGACAACCTTCTTTGAGATACATTCGAGCAGCTTTATCTATACGGCTGTTTGCGCGCGCTCTTGTCAGCATCAGCCTCGTGTTGATGGCGACATTTGCTTCTGTGGCCGCCGACAACTATCGGCTCGACGCCATGGACAAGCTGCGCATCCGGGTTGCCGAATGGCAGAGTGCCGAGGGCGCGGTCCGCGACTGGGCGACCATCAGCGGCGATTACAGCGTGAACCCTTCAGGAGGGGTTTCGCTTCCCTTCGTCGGCGAGCTCGACGTCAAAGGCAAAACGACGACCGAGGTGGCGACAGCCATTGCGGCAGGTCTGCAACAGAAACTTGGCCTGCCCGACCGGCCGGAAGCATCGGTCGAAATTGCTGAATATCGTCCGGTCTTCCTCGCCGGTGATGTCCAGACACCCGGTAAATATCCCTATGCGCCGGGGCTCACGGTATTGAAGGCGATGAGCCTCGCGGGCGGCCTGCGCCGCTCCGACAATGGCGGGCAGGGCGGCGTGCGCGATTTCATTCAGGCGCAAGGTAATTACGATGTTCTGGTCGCGCAGCGGAATGGTCTGCTGGCGCGCCGTGCGCGCTTGATCGCCGAGGGCGAAAACAAGGACCAGATCGACTTTCCACCGGAGCTCAACAAAACCGACGTCGGCCGCAAACTGATGAGCGACGAGACTGCACTGAAGGAGGCCCGCGAAAAGCGCCTGCGCCTGCAACTCACAGCGCTGGACGATCTGAAGAGGCTGCTCCAGTCCGAGATCGAATCGCTGGCAAAGAAGATCGTTACGCAGAACCGTCAGGTCGAGCTGTCGAAGGAAGAATTGAAAGGCATCAGCGGCCTCGCCGAGAAGGGCCTCGTCGTCAACCAACGCATCCTGAACCTCGAGCGGACCAGTGCCGAGCTGGAGGGCCAGGTGCTCGATCTGGAAACCGCCAGCCTGCGCGCCAAGCAGGACATCTCCAAGGCAACGCAGGATGCGACCAAACTGCAAAATGACCGCGATACCGAGGTCGCGCAAAGCCGCCAGCAGACCGAGGCCGATCTTGAGGAGATGAATTTCAAGATGGGCATGTATTCGGGTCTCATGACCGAGGCGATGTCGAGGGCACCGGATGCCGCGCGCACCGCGGCCAACGGCGCCGAGCCTGTCATCCATTACGCGATTGTGAGAACGGGCGAGGATGGCCAGGCGAATGAAACCGCGGCCGACGAGAATACGCAGATACTGCCCGGTGACGTGGTCAAGATCGAGATCGCCGGCCCTCACGTGACGTCCAACTGAGGCCGTTGCAAGGGCGGAATATGGGTCGGATCTCTGGACCGGCGTCGCCAGCGGGCGGCGCCGTCAATTCCAGGCACGCCCGTAGCGGAGCGATATCATGAAGATCGCCAAAGCATTGCTTGTGAATCCGGACCGCAATTTCTGGTACGGCGCCGGCGCGGTTGCCGTGTCGATCTTCGTGTTCGCCTATTCGACACGCTTCGGACAGGTTTCCATTCTCGCCTACTATGCCTGCTGGCTGCCGCTGGTGTTCGTCGATTATAAAAAGGCACTGGGCGACTATCGCCGTTTTTTCTGGATCATCGCCTTCGCTGTTCTGGCGTGCCTGTCGGTGTTCTGGTCGGCAGCGCCCGGCGTGACTGCGCGTGCAGGCGTGCAACTGCTATCCCATGTCATCTGTGCGTTGATCGCTGCGCGCACAGTTTCGGTTCGCACGCTCAATATCGGTGCGCTGGGCGGCATCCTGATGGTGGTGCTCTTTTCGATTGCCTTTGGCCAGTACAATCTGGATCCGATCGACGGCACCTACAGTTTTGTCGGCGCGTTTTCGTCGAAGAACCAGCTCGGCCTTTTCTCGTCACTCGGCATCTACTTCGCCTTTACGGCAGTCGCGGTCCAGCACGAGCGTGGTCTCTGGCGGTTGCTGGCGATCTTCTGCGGCCTGTTGTGCGCCTACACCTTGCTCGCCGCCCAGTCGGCAACCTCGGTGCTCGCGATAGGGGCGACGCTCGCCATGCTGATCTCCCTGAAGCTTGCGATGATGTTTTCACCGTCCGCCCGCAAGGGTGGGCTGGTCGCCGGCATGGCTGTCGGCCTGCTCCTCACTTTTGTTGCGCTCAACATGGGTGCGGCCGATGCGGTGCTTGGCGCCTTCGGCAAGGATTCGACCCTGACGGGGCGGACCTATCTCTGGCAGCAGGGCTGGGAAGCTGCCATGCAGTCCCCCTGGTTCGGCGTCGGCTACCAGGCCTATTGGGTGCAAGGCTTCTCGGAAGCCGAGCGACTGTGGGACGAATTCTATATCGGTTCCCGAGCCGGCTTCCATTTCCATAACACTTATATCGAAGTGCTGGTGGAACTCGGACTTGCGGGCATCCTCGCGATCGCGGTGCTGTTGGTGCGCGTTCCCTTCGGCCTGCTGCTTCGCCTGATCGATGCGCGACGGGATCCGGCCTCCTTCACCTTGCTCGGCATTGCCGTGATGTTCCTGATCCGATCCTTCGTGGAGGTGGATGTCATCAATCCTTATGTCGTCGGTTCCTTCCTGGTCTACTACGCGGCGGGACAGCTGGTGCTGCCGCGACGGACCACGTCCACCGCGACGGCGCCATACCTGCTGCGGCAGAGCGCGGCATGACCAAGCTCTACGGCATTCAATATCTGCGGGCCGTCGCGGCGCTGGGCGTGGTCGTCTTCCATGCCGCGGAGCGCAATGGCGGCCATTTCGTCATCGGCGCCGCAGGCGTCGACGTCTTCTTCGTCGTCTCGGGCTTCATCATGTGGGTGCTGGCCGAGACGCGGCAGCCCTCGCCGGTGGCGTTCCTGAAGGAACGGGTCGAACGCATCGTGCCGCTCTACTGGATCGCGACGGCGGTTATGGTGGCGGGAGGTCTGGCTGGCTTGTTTCCCAACATGAAGCTCACCGCCTTCCACATTTTTGGCTCGTTCGGCTTCATTCCGCACGTCTCGCCCAGCGACGGCGGCACCTGGCCGGTGCTGGTGCAAGGCTGGACCTTGAACTACGAGATGTTTTTCTACGTGCTGTTTGCGGCGGTCCTGTTCCTGCCGGCGGCGAGGCGTTTTCCGGTGCTCGCGCTCGTCTTCGGTGCGCTGGTTTGCCTCGGCCTGGCCCTGCAGCCGGATGGCCCCGTGCTGCGCACCTATACAAGTCCGCTGATGGCGGAATTCCTGATCGGGGCGGCGATCGGAAAATTGTGGCTGGCACATCGAATGCCGCCAGCCGCGCTGGGAGCTCCCCTGATCGTCGCGTCGATAGCAGGTTTCGCGCTGGTTGGGTTCGGTCACCTTCCTTACGGGCCGGCTACACTGGCACCCTTGTCAGGCATGCTTCTGGTCGGTGTGTTGTGCGTCGAAAAGGCCGGGCGCGTGCGGCACATGCGTGCGCCGACTTATCTCGGCGATGCCTCCTACTCGATCTATCTCTGGCACACGATCGCGATCTCTGTCGTCGTCAAGGCGAGCGGGATCCTGGGTTTGCCGGCATTGCCTGCATTCATCCTGTCGATCATCGCTGGAACCATAGCGGGACTTTTCTGCCACGAATTGCTGGAGAAGCCGATCGCGGCCTGGTTCAAGGCGCGACGCCGGCACCGAAAGGTCCAGTACGCGGCGTAGACCTTAGTGATTGGAATGGATCGCGAGGATTGATTTCTTCGCGTCCGCTGCAGCGTGGACCGCTGCGACGATTTTTCTGCTACCGACACCAGCGATGGACGGTCAGCGCAATGGCCTTGGTGCAGTCGATCAGGTCGCGCACCGAGACACGCTCGTTTGGCTGATGTGACTGCGCCGGATCGCCGGGACCGAAATTGACGGTCGGCGTGTGGCCAAGCCCGGTCGGCAGGCCGATATCGCTGTGCGCGCCGAAGCCTGACAGTTTTGGTGACAGCCCTGCGATTCCGACTGCGCCCTGGAAAGTCTGCACGAAGGGATGGTCGGCCGGCACCTCCGCGCAGTCCGCGTCGAGGATCCATTCCACCCGCGCCGGATGCGCGCGCAGGTACGGGTCGGCCTGGCAGACATTGGCAACATGCTCCTCGATCTCGCGCTTCACCTTGCCGCCCAGGGCGAACTCGTCCTTCTCGTGCGGCAGGTATTGGGCATCGATGATGATCTCGGCGCGGCCGGCGGTGGAGGAAGGGTGTTCGCCGGCGTTGATCTGCGTCACCATGATCTGGTTCGGCATATCCATGAGCGGATGCGTCTTCTTGGGGTCGAACATCCAGCGGCGGTTGAGGATGTCGATGCCGTCGAGCATCTGTCGGCACAACTGCACCGCGTCGACGGGTCCGCTCGAATACCACGCATTGGGCGTTAGCTCGGCGTGGCCGCCGATGCCGTCGAGGACGATGCGTCCCCATAGGATGCCATGGCACAACGGCGCGATGCGGTTGGCCGTTGGCTCGGTCATGATGCCGGCATCGGCCCGGAAACCGCGATCGACCATGGCGAGCGAGCCCATGCCACCGATCTCCTCATCGACCACGGTGGTGAAGACGACATCGCCGGAAAGCGGGATATCGAGTTCCTTCAGGATCTCGACCGCCATCAGCATGCAGGCGACGCCGCCTTTCATGTCGACGGTGCCGCGGCCATGCAGGAAGCCGTCCTTCAGCACGGGTTCGAACGGATCGGTCTGCCAGTGCTCGCGCGCACCCGGCGGCACGACATCGATATGACCGGTCAGCATGATCGACTTGCCGCCGCCGGTGCCTTTCAGCGTTCCGCCGAGATTGGGGCGACCTTCGAAGGTGCGGCCCTTATTGGCGCCGGGACGTCCCTTGTATTTCTCATAGAGAGCCGGGCCGTCCGGATCCCACAGATCCGTGGTGAAGCCAAGCTTCTCCAGCCGTTGCTGCAGATAGAGCTGGCAGTCGCGTTCGCCAGGGCCTGCCTTGGTGGGGTCGGACATGACGATCGAGGGGAAGGAAACCAACGCGCTCAGCGTCTCGACGATGCGGTCGCTGCGCGCTTCCACCTGATCTGCAATTCTTTCTTCGATGGACGCCATCAATCATCTCCAGCGTTGTGAAAGGCGGTCGGCGAGAAGCACGAAGATCAGCAGCGCGCCGACGATGCCGACCTGCCAGACCGTGTTGACGTTGAGCTGCAGCAGCCCGGTTTTGAGAGTGACCAGCAGGACCACGGCGGCGAGAACGCCGCCGACGCCGCCCCGGCCACCGAAGATCGCGATGCCGCCGAGCATGGCCGCGGTCAGCGATTCCAGCTCGAGGTTCTGGCCGATATTGGGCCGTCCGCTGCCGAACCACGCCAGCGACACCAGCCCGGCAACGCCGGCGAGCATTCCGCTCAGTCCGTAGAGGATGAGACGCGTGCGATCGACCGGAATGCCGACGAGCCGCGCGGACCGTTCGTTGAAGCCCATGGCATAGATCCAGCGGCCCCAGGCGGTGAAGACGAGTACGATACCGGCCAGCACGAAGGCAGGCAGAGCCGCCGAGACGAATGGCAGCGGCACGCCGCCCAAGGTGCCGCGCCCCCACGGCAACAGCCATTGCGGCACGCCTGGCTGGGGAGCGCCTCCGGTAAGCGCCAACGCCAGGCCGGAATAGGCGAAGAAGGTTCCCAAGGTGGCGATCAGCGGTAGGATGGCGAGCCGCGTGACCAGCAGGCCGTTGAAAAGGCCAAGCAGCAGCCCCGCAACGATGCAGGCGACCGGCAGGAGCAAGGGCGGCATTCCCGCCTTGAGCGCCAGCATGGCGAGGATCGCCGAAAGGGACACACTGCCGCCGACCGAAAGGTCGATGCCGGCACCACCCGCAAGGATGACCAGCGCCTGGCCGAGCGCGGCAAGCGCCAGGATCGTCGAGAACTGGAGGACGGTGGTGACGGTAGCCGCGCTCAGGGCCGTAGGCTTGAGCACGAACAATCCGACAAGGACCACCACCCACAATGCGGCCAGGATCGCCAGCACCAGCGCCGGCCCGTGAAGACTGCGCAATCGGCTCATCTGCTGGCCCATCCCAGTTTCGAGAAAGACAAACGACCGGCCAGGACTTCGAGGCTGAGCACGGCGATCAGCAAACCGCCGGTGACGACCGTCTGCCAGAGCGACGGGACCCCGATCAGCAGGAGACCGTTCTGCAGGATGCGCAACAAAAGCACACCGAGCACGGTTCCGATGAGGGAGCAGCGTCCGCCTAGGATGCTGGTCCCGCCCAGCACCACCGCTGCGATCGCGTCTAGCGCCAGCGTGCTGCCGGTGCTCATCTCGACGTTTCTATAGGTCGCGACATAGAAGGACGCCGCAAGCCCGGCCAGCATGCCGCTGATGACAAAGGCCGCAAAGCGCACCTTGATCACGGAGATGCCGGAGAGCCTCGCCTTATCCTCGGAATTGCCGATGGCAAGCAGATGCAGACCGAAGGGCGTGCGCCGCAATGCCAGCCACACGGCAAGGTAAGCCAAGGCGATCATCCAGAACGAGAGCGGCACGCCGGCGAGGCCGGCGCCGAGCATTTCGGTGAGACCTGTCGGCAGGCCGGAAAGCCACTGTCCGCCCAGCACGACGAATATCGCCGTGCGATAGATCCCGAGCAGGCCGAGCGTGCCGACAATGGCCGGGATACGGCCGAGCACCACCACCGCCGCCGTCACGAGGCCGAGCAGTGCGCCTGTCAGAGGCCCGATCACGGCGGCAAGGGCCGGATCGAGGTCGGCACCCAAGGCACGGCCGACCGCGATGGCCGACAGGCCCATGACGACACCGATCGAAACGTCGATGCCGCCCATGGCAAGCAGCAGCGTCATGCCGAGACCGATCAGCAGCAGCTCGACGCTGTTGCGCATGATGGTCGCGGCATTCTCCGGCGTGGCGAACACCGGCGACACTGACGCAAAGGCGATGGTTATGACCACGCATGCCGCGAGCAGGATAAGCTCGCGGCCCGTCAGCATGGACATGGCCCGGTTCAGACGGCGCATGGGTTCTCCCGCGTCAGAAGTCGAACTTGTCGACATTCTCGGCCGTGAAGATCGCCGGCGGGCCAAGCAGCAGGATGCCCTTTTCGGCATCATAGGTGACCGGTTCGGCAAAACCGGGCACGGTGTTCGAGGCCTCGAACTTCTTGCCGTCGATCAGCTGCTTGCCAGCCCATACGGTGAGATAGCCGAGCTGCGAGGGATCCCACAGCACGCTGAAGCCGAAGGCACCGCTCTTGATGTAGGAACGCGCGGTGTTGGGGCTGCAGTAGCCAGTGCCAACCACCTTGCCGATCTTGCCGGCGGTCTCAATGGCCTGCGCCACACCGGGACAGGTGCTGGACGCCACCGCGATCAGGCCCTTCAGGTCGGGATTGGCGGCAATCAGGTCGCTCGATATCTGTGCGGCGCGCTGGGCTGTTCCGCCGGCGAATTGCGGTTCGAGCAGGACCAGCTTGGGATATTTTTCCGCCGCCCGCTTCTTCATGAACCCGATCCAGGCGTTCAGGTTGGTTGCGGTCGCCTCGCCCGAAACGATGCCGACCTTGGCATCGTCACCAACCCGCTTGACCAGTTCGTCGACGATGGCATAGCCGAGCCCTTCATCGGTAGCCTGCGCCACATAGACGGCGCGGCCGCTGTCGGGTGCATCGCTGTCGCTGGTGAACAGCTTGATGCCCTTTGCTTCGGCCGCCTGGACGACCGGCGCGATGCTCGACGCATCGAGCACGCTGACGGAAATGGCGTTGACGCCTTCGTCGATCAGGTTCTGTACGATCTGCAACTGGTCGATCGGATTGGCGTCGACCGGGCCGGTGTAGACGAAGTCCACGCCAAGCTCGGCACCCGCCTTCTTGCCGCCGGCCTCCATCGCATTGAAATAGGGGATGCCTATGAGCTGCGGGACGAAGGCCACTTTCGGCTTGTCCTGCGCCATGGCAGCCGTGGCAACGGCAAGGATCGCCGAAGCGGCCAGGGCCCGTGCGAGATGTTTCAGCATGGTGTTCCTCTCTGGGTTGGACGTGCTGCTATTGTGCTTTTTCCAGCGCCCGCACGTCAGGGTGAGCGCCTGTTATCAGAGCGACGATTTCCTCGGGCTCGGTCTCGGCGCGCAGCCGCTCGGCCACCTTGCGCCCGCGCCGGAACACGACCATGCGATCGGCAACCTCGAAGACATCGGAAATGTTGTGGCTGATCAGCACGACCGCGCAGCCGCGCTCCGCCAGCTTGCGGATCAGGGCAAGCACCTTGCGGGTTTCGGCGACGGCAAGGGCGGCCGTCGGCTCGTCCATGATGACCAGTTTGGCATTCAGGTTGAGAGCCCGGCAGATGGCGACCGACTGGCGCTGGCCGCCGGAAAGGCTACCCACGGGCGCTTCCGGGTCCGAGATATGCGCGTCGAGCTCTTTCAGAAGCTCCGCCACCCGCTGCTTCATCTCCTTGCGTCGCAGGAACGGGACCCCAAGCACCGATTGCTTCAGCTCACGGCCGAGATAGACATTCTCCGAAATCGACAGGTTTTCCGAGAGGGCCAATTCCTGGAAAATCGTGGCGATGCCGGAGGCAGCCGCGTCCTTCGGGGAGGCGAAGGACACCGGCTGCCCCGCGACGAGGATCTGGCCTTCGCTTGGAGGGTGCGCTCCGGCCAGAACCTTGATGAAGGTGGATTTGCCGGCGCCGTTGTCGCCCAAAAGGGCGAGAACCTCTCCGGCGCGGATTTCCAGATCGACATTCGAAAGGGCCGTCAGACCGCCGAACCGTTTGGCGATACCTTTGGCAACCAGGAATGCTTCGGACATGTCTTCTCCTCCCACGTCCCGATCGGCCCTGTCAGAGCCGAGTCAGCCAGCCGAGCGCATTGCGCCACAAGGCGGTGTAGCCCGGCCAGTCCGAGAAGGATGCCGGAAGCCAGTGCGGGCTGACATCGGACATCCAGGCCAGCGTCCGGCCGTTTCCGAACGTTCCGGTGACCAGAAGCGGATGACCGCCCTGGTCCTCGGGCAGGCTGGCCAGAACCTCGATGCCCGCTTCCGGCTTCAGGCGCACCTCGTTGGCGCCGAGCAAAAGTGGCCATTTGCCATCCAATCCCTTCAGGATCGGATGGTTGCTGTTGGTGTCGACGACGGCGCTGAAACCCTCGGGCACTTCGATGCGGTCGTCGTAGGGCAGGCATTCCACCGGCAGGACATCCTCGACCGGAGTGCGGCGCCAACGCGCCCGTCCGTCGATGCCCTGGAACGAGAAATAACCGCCGATCATCGCGAGGCCGCCGCCCTGTGCGGTCCATTCCTTCAGAAGCTTGAGCCTGTTGGGCACCGTCTTGCCGTGCAGCCAGACATCGGGATGCAGAAGCAGCGACGAGGCGCCGATGTCGGAAAGCAGGATCGCGTCATAGGCGTTCAGCCCGTCGAGGTCGAAAGGCAGTTTCTCGACGGCCTCGTGCGCCGGCATGTGGGTGAGGTCGAATGCGCTGCCCTGGAGCGCTTTGATCAGCGGCTCAGCGCCGGAATGAAAGGTGACGCTGCCGAACTGGTCGAAACCTTTGAAATGGGTTGCCGAGCTCAACCAGGTCTCGCCGACGAGCAGCACTTTCTTCTTCGTGTTGGACAAGGCTTCGATCTCCCATCAATTCCATTCGCCCCATGCGGCAGCGAAATCTGAACAGGCAGACGGGTAAAGTCTTCCTGAACCGTTTCAGGTTTGTAGCCTGCAGCAACAATCGCTGTGTTGCAATAGCCTTGGTTCAAAAATTTTCCGAGATTGACAAATTGAACTGAACCGGTTCAAGTTTGATATCGGTATGAGGAGCCGAAAGCGTATGACCGACGAGGCAGCCGGATATCCACTCGCCCTTGGAAATCTCCTTCAAAAGCGCGTAGTTGACTTGGCCGGCGCGATCTTGCGCCGAGACATGGTTCGAGGCCCGCAGCAGACATGAGTGGATCGAGATCTTCGGGCAACGGCCGGCCCACCATTCGCGATGTGGCCCGCGAGGCGGGCGTTTCGATCGGCACGGTCAGCGCCGTCATCAACGAGCGTGGCCAGGTCGCGGAAGAAACCCGGCGCCATGTCCAGCGCTTCATCGCCGAGCTCGGTTTTGAGCCGAACAACACCGCCCGCAGCCTCAAGCGCCGGCGCATCTCCTCGATCGGCTTTGTCGTGCCCGATCTCGACAACCCTTTCTTCGCCGCGGTGGCGGAGGGCGTCCAGCGCGGCATAGGCGACAACGACATCCTGTTGATGCTGTGCATCACCTGGTCGCAGACCGAGCGCGAGGAGTATTTCGCGCGCATCCTGCGCACGCAGCGGCTGGACGGCGTCATCTATCTGACCGGCACCGGTTTTCCCAGTTCCTCGCTTCTGGAGCTCGCCCGAGCCGGATCGGTCGTCTTTGTCGATGAAGTGCTGCCCGGCATCGACGTGCCTTTCGTGTCGAGCAGCAATCTGGCCGGCGCACGCGCCATCGCCAGGCATGTCATCGATCAGGGTCACAGGCGGATCGCCATCGTCGGTGGCCCGCCGCGGCTGTGGACGAGCGAGCAGAGACTGGCGGGGTTTCGCGAGTCGCTGGCGGCGGCAGGCATCGATACCGACGCGGCCCCTTACGTTGCAGGCGATTACAGCGAGCGCTCCGGTTATCTCGCGGCGGCCAGGTTTTTGGCCGGCGCGCGCCAGGAATGGCCCACCGCCATCCTGTGCGCCAACGACCTGATGGCGATCGGTGTGATGCGCTACTGCCGCGAGCACGAGATCGCCATTCCGGCAGAACTCAGCATCACTGGCTTCGACGATATCGCCGCCGCCGAATTGCTGCAGCCTTCCCTGACCACGGTGGCGCAACCGGGCCTGGATATGGGACGCGCGGCTGCCGAGTTGCTGCTCTACCGGACCGGTGTCAGGCCGGAGCCTCCGGCAACCACACATTTCCAGACCTCGGTGCGCATCCGCAATTCGGTGGCTCGACCTGCAGCTTGATAGTTTGCTCCGTGGCCTCGACCAGCGCTAGTCGATCGTCATCTTGTCGACCTCCGCATTTCCCGCGAGGATGCGCAGATACATTGGAAACATCTCCCGGCGGGCCTGCTGGTCTTCCCTGATGCCCAGCGTGTAGTAGCCGACCTGATGATAGTAGGTGATCCGGGCGCGAACTTTCGCTTCGTATGCCGGGTAGCCCATTTCGACGAAGACCTGTTCGAAAAGGCTCATCCGAAAGTCATCGATTGCGGTCAGTTTCTTGGCCACAGCCCGCGCACTGCGGGCCCAATCGCGCATCGCAGAATCGAAGTGCCAGTCGAAGTCCTTTTCCTCCAGCCACAACTTGGCCATTTCCAGATATTTTTCGGCCGCGTCGAGGTCCGGACGCCGGACGATTTCCTCGAACGGCTTGGTGTTCTGCGACTCCCAGAGCTCGATGAGCGCGGACAACACTTCGGCTCTGTTCTGGAAGTGCCAATAGAAGCTGCCGCGCGTTATCTTGAGGCGGTTGGCGATGAGATCGATCTTGACGGCGTGAACGCCCCCCTTGATGAGCGCCTCGCGCGCCGCATAGACCCAATCCATCCGCCCCAGGCGTTCCGCACGGTCTTTCTTGGGCAATGCAGCCTTGGAACGCCTGCGGCTTCGTGGTGACGCTGCGGTCATGATGTCATCTCCAGAAGAGTGACACGCTGCTAAACCATCAGCCTGAAAATCGGAACCGATTTTCGAGCTTTCCATCCCGACAGGTCGATGCGCGCGCTCGGGACAACCCGGCTGAGCGCCGTTGACAGTACAATACAGCACTGTATGGTTTTGCACATATCGAGGTGACGGCACATAGGTGGTTGTTTGCACATTTCCCGATCCGCAGACTGGAGCCTGGCCAGGCCCCGCCATCCCTGCATGACTGGAGTTGCCAGTTCATGACCCGCCGCTATTCCGCCCTTTCCTTGCTCAAGGAAGGGCTTGCCGGACAGAAGGGCTGGGAGCCCGCCTGGCGTTCGCCACAGCCCAGCAAAACCTATGACGTGATCATCGTCGGTGGTGGTGGCCATGGGCTGGCGACCGCCTATTACCTGGCGAAGAACCACGGCATCACCGATGTGGCGGTGCTCGAGAAAGGCTGGATCGGTGGCGGTAACACCGGCCGCAACACCACCGTGGTCCGCTCCAACTACTATTATCCGGAAAGCGTCGCACTGTACGGCCTGGCGCACCGGCTCTACGAAAACCTGTCGCACGAGCTGAACTACAACGTCATGTTTTCGCAGCGCGGCATGGTCACGCTTTGCCATAGCGCGGCTGAGATGGAGATCGCCGCGCGTATCGCCAACGCCATGCAGATCAACGGCACCGATGCCGAATTGCTTTCTGCGGAAGACGTGCGCCGTGTCCTGCCGATCTACAACTTCGCGCCGGAGGCTCGTTTTCCCGTCTTCGGCGGCATCCAACAGAAACGTGCCGGCACCGCTCGTCACGACGCGGTTGCCTGGGGCTATGCACGAGCGGCAAGCCGCCTGGGTGTCGACATCATACAGAATTGCGAGATCACCAATTTCGTCGTCGAAGGCGGGCGCTGTCGCGGTGTCGAAACAACGCGCGGCACCATCCGTTCTGATCGCGTCGGTATGGCGGTGGCGGGTCATTCCTCGGTGCTCGCTGCCAAGGCCGGTTTCCGTCTGCCGATCAATTCCTATGCCCTGCAGGCCTGTGTTTCGGAACCGGTCAAGCCGATCCTCGATACGGTGGTGCTTTCGCCCGGCACTGGTGTCTATGCCAGCCAGTCGGACAAGGGCGAGCTGGTCATCGGCGGGGGGCTGGACCGCGTGCCTTCCTATGGTCAGCGCGGCAATCTGCCGACGCTGGAGGGCGTGATCGCCGGTTTCCTGGAAATGTTCCCGGTCTTCGGCCAGCTCCGCCTGATGCGGCAATGGGCCGGTATCGTCGATGTCGTGCCGGATTCGTCGCCCATTATCGGCGAGTCTCCCTTGTCCGGCTTGTTCCTGAATTGCGGCTGGGGCACTGGCGGCTTCAAGGCCATTCCTGCCGGCGGCACGCTGCTTGCCCATCTGCTGGCGAGCGGCAAGCACCACGACATCAGCCGCCCGTTCGATCTCGATCGCTTCTCGAGCGGCCGGCTGCTGGACGAAGCGGCCGGCTCCGGCATCGCGCATTAGGATCCGACATCATGCAGCTTTTCACCTGTCCGTTCTGCGGACCGCGCCCCGAGACCGAATTCCACTATGGCGGCGAGCACGGCAACCTGCGGCCTGACGGCGCCGACGTAGGCGCCGAGCGTTGGGCCGACTATCTTTATATGCGCTCCAATCCCAAGGGCGCGACGCGCGAGATCTGGGTTCACATGACTTGTGGCGAGTTCTTCGCGATGGAGCGCGACACCGTCACTCACAAGCTTGCGTCATCCAGTGCGTCGGGTCTTGCGGAGCAGGGCGAATGAGTGCGCTTCGCCTTGCCTCCGGTGGCAGCGCCATTGATCGCTCGCGACCGCTTTCGTTCAGCTTCGACGGACGCACGATCCAGGCCTATGCCGGCGATACCATCGCTTCCGCGCTGCTGGCTGCGGATGTCGCGGTCGTCGGCCGCAGCTTCAAATACCATCGCCCGCGCGGCATCTGGGGCGCCGGCGTCGAGGAGCCGAACGCGCTGATCGACGTCGTCGGAAACCAGCACCGCGCGCCCAACACACGCGCCACCACCGAACCGGCCAGCGATGGGTTGATCACCCGTAGCGTCAACGCCTCGCCGAACGCGGCAGCCGACCGCAACGCCTTCCTCGACCGTTTCGCCCGCTTCATCCCGGCCGCCTTCTACTACAAGACCTTCATGTGGCCAGACTGGCACCTGTTCGAGCCACGTGTCCGCGCCATGGCCGGGCTGGGCAGAGTGGACCCGGACTGGAAGCCGATCGACTCAGCCGACCAGATCAATAGACACTGCGATGTGTTGGTTGTCGGCGCCGGTCCGGCGGGACTTGCGGCCGCGCGGTCGGCGGCCGGCTCCGGCAAATCCGTCATCCTTGTCGACGACCAGCCTCTCCCCGGCGGTTCGCTGCTGCATCGCGAAGCCGAAATCGACGGACAGCCGGCCGCGGCCTGGATCGACGCCACCATTGCCGAACTCAGCCAAGACGGTCATCCGGTGCTGACCTCGACCACTGCCTTCGGCATCTACGATCACAGTCTGGTCGGGCTGAATCAGCGCCACCATGACGGCCGACCCGACACGCTGTGGCGGGTCCGGCCGGGCCAGATCGTGCTCGCCACCGGCGCCATCGAGCGGCCGCTGCCTTTTGCCAACAACGATTTGCCGGGCATCTTGTCGGCGGACGCGGCGCTCATCTATCTGCGTCGCTACGGCGTGCTGGCCGGCCGCCGCGTCGTCGTCGTCACCAACAATGACAGCGCCTATGAAGTCGCAGCCGCTGTTGCCTCGGCCGGTGCTGAAGTGACGCTCGTCGATGCGCGCACGGATAGCCGGATCGCTGTTCCGGCGAGCATAAGGAAGCTCGGTGGGCGCACGGTCGCCGCAGCGCACGGCCACATGCGCGTGGAAGCCGTCATGCTGGATGAAGGCACCGCGTTACCCTCCGACTGCGTCTTGGTTTCAGGTGGCTGGACGCCGACGGTCCACCTTTTCTGCCAGGCCCGCGGCAAGCTTGCCTGGGACGAGAACCGCGCCGCATTCCTGCCCGGCGACCCGGTCGAGGGCATCACGGTCGCCGGCGCGGCAGCCGGCGCCGTCGCATTGTCGGAGGTGTTCGCCGGTGCGGCCAAGGCGGCAGCCGGCCAGGCAGGGACATCAACGCCCCGCAGCACCGGCACCGAGGCCACTGGCGCCATCATGCCGATCTGGCCGAAAGCCGGTGCGAAAAGCCGCGTCTGGATCGACTACCAGAATGACGTGACGACCAAGGATGTGGAGCTTGCCGCGCGCGAGAACTTCGTTTCGGTCGAGCACCTCAAGCGCTACACCACGCTTGGCATGGCTACCGATCAAGGCAAGACCTCCAACCTGGCCGGTCTTGCGCTGATGGCCGACATCACCGGTCGCACCGTTCCCGAAGTCGGCACCACCACCTATCGTCCGCCATTCACGCCGGTTCCCCTGACCAGTTTCGCCGGCGCGCTCGGCGGCGAATTGATGTCGCCTGTGCGCCGGCTGCCGCTGGAAAATGTCCATCGCGCCAGCGGCGCGGTGTTCCAGGAATATGGCGGCTGGCTACGGCCCGCACACTATGGCGGGGTGGATGCAGATGCCGACGCCGTGATCCAGGACGAGGCGCGCCGCGCGCGCCGGTCAGTCGCGTTGTTCGACGGTTCGACGCTCGGCAAGATCGAAGTGATGGGGCGACAAGCAGCCGAGTTCGTCGACTTCGTCTATTACAACACCATGTCGACGCTGAAGCCCGGCCGCTGCCGCTACGGCTTCATGCTGTCGGAGAACGGCGTCGTCTTCGACGACGGCATCCTCGTCCGTCTCGACGAACACCGCTTCATCGTCTCCTGTTCCTCCTCGCATGTCGCGGCTGTGCATGCGCGGCTGGAGGAATGGCGTCAGGACCGGTTTGGCCGCGATGCCGTCTATATCCACAACGCCACCGCCGACATGGCGACGCTGACCGTATCGGGACCGAAGTCCAAGGCGCTGGTCGCAGCGCTCGAGCTCGGTGTTTCGCTCGACGATGGCGAGCTGCCGCATATGGCAGTCGCCGCAGGCAGGTTCGGCGGCGATGCGGTGCGCGTCGCACGCGTGAGCTTTACCGGCGACCGCAGCTACGAGATCTCGATCCGGGCCGACCGGGCCGACGCACTGTGGGCCGCCATGCGGGAAGCAGGCAAGGCGTTCGATGCCGTCACCATGGGCCTCGAAGCGATGACGTTGCTGCGTGCCGAGAAGGGCTACATCGTCATCGGCAAGGACACCGACGGCACCACGATGCCGCACGATCTCGGCGTCGACGGCCCGCGTCAGAAGCGCGGCACCGACTATGTTGGGCGTCGCTCGCTGTTCACCGAGGTCGCGACGGCGGAGCGCCGCCTCCAGTTCGTCGGTCTGAAAGTGGCCGACGGCGAGGCATCGCTTGCCACCGGCGCCCATGCCATCGCAAGGGCGGAAGGAACCGTGCGCAGCCAGGGCTTCGTCACCTCCAGCTACCAGAGCCCTACCTTGCAGCGGCCGATCGCGTTGGCGCTGATCGAATGTGGCGCCTCGCGCCATGGCGAGACGATAGACCTGCAGCATCTCGGCATGTTGCGGCGCGCGACGATCACCGGTCCGTGCGCCTTCGATCCGACGGGAGAACGGCTCAATGCGTGACCTTGCCCAGAAATGGACGCCAATGCCGGACTGGCATGAAGCCGTCATCGAAGTGCCTGGCCTGACCGTCCGCACGCGCATTGGGCTGAACCAATATCTGGTCAGCGGCGACCTGGATGCCTGGAGCAGCGTTTCGGGTCTGCCCGCGCATGGAGCAGGGGCCTTCGGCAAGGCGGAAGGGGAGCGCTATTCAGTGCAGGCCGCGCGCGACCGGCTGCTGGTGGTTTCCACCGCACAACTCGACATGGAAAACGGCTGGCACGAACAGGGTTTCGGCGTGACGGCAATCAGCGCGGGCTTGCACGTCTTCGAAGCTGAAGGTCCGGCAGTGGCGGATCTGATCGCACGCGCGACGCCGCTCGATCCTCGCGCGGCGAGCGCCTCGGCGGCCATGTCCTTCGGCGGCGTCAGCGCGGTCTTATACCATCATGAAGCCGCGCTGCGCATCCATGTCGACCGCAGCCTGGCGACCTATCTTTGGACGTGGATGGAAACGGCAGCAGCAGCGATCGAGGCGACCGGCAAGGATCGCTGAACGCGCCTTGTTGCTCTTTGTGACGCCACGAGACCGTCGGCTTGTCTGGTTCAAGCGCCCCTGGGATCCATACCACGATGGAGGACGCATCTTGCAGTGTATGATCCATCTGGGCCAAATGTCCGGTCATGGTTCGTCGCTATTACAACCTCCCTTCGCTGATCGCGCTCGCGGCTTTTGAAGCGGCCGCGCGCCATCTCAGCCTCACCAAGGCGGCTGAGGAACTCAACGTCACGACCGGCGCCGTCTCCAAGCAGATCCGCATGCTGGAGGATGAACTTGGCAATCCGCTGTTCCTGCGTCGGCACCGCGCGCTCGAGCTGACCCGTGAGGGAGAAACGCTGGCGACTGCTCTCAACGAGGGGTTCGAGCGGATTTCTTCCACCTTTCGTCAGGTCAAGAGCTCGGGTGGGCAATCCAGTGTCACCATCGGCTGTACCATGGCGATGGCGCATCTGTGGCTGATGCCGCGCATGAGCGCCTTCTGGGGCGGCCATCACGATATCGCCGTGGACCATGTGATCTCCGATCATCCGCGCGGTCTCGACCGTCCCGACATCGATCTCAGGCTTCGTTATGGCAGCGGCGAGTGGCCGGACGAACTGTCGGCCAAGCTCTATGACGATCGCATCTTCCCGGTCGCCAGCCCGGACTTCGCTCGCCAGCATGCCGTCAAGACGCTCGACGACCTGGCCGAGCTCCAGCTGCTGTCCGTGGAAGGCATGGACTGGAGCTGGACCACCTGGGCGGACTTCTTTCGCGAGCTCGGCTCACCGAACCGGCGTCTCAACGTGCGGCGTTTCAACAGCCACGTGATCGCGCTGCAGGCCGCCCGCAGTGGGCAGGGGGCGGTGCTGGGCTGGTCAAGCCTGGTGACGCCACTCATCGAAAGCGGCGATCTGGTGCAACTCGGCTCCGCTGAGGTGGCAGCGCCGCATTCCTACTTCGTCACCTGGAGTGCACGCCGGCCGCTCAGCCGTCCGGCAGAGCTGTTGCGGGACTGGCTGCTTACGCTTGATGGTTGAGTTGAATTCAAGCGAACAGGGTTCCTTATTCGCTTGAACAACCAGGTTGCAACGCGTTTCCTTTGCCAAAGGGAGAACGTCAGGCATGAATGTTGCGACTGTTGCAGAGGTCGGCCAGGGTGGGGAAACGCCGGCTCCACACCGCCGTGGCGGCGGGCGGGTCGGGCGCAAGGCGCTGAGAAGCGCCGCCCTCCCGGCACTGCCTACGCTGGTTCGCCAGATCCCCGCTTATGAGATCGTCCCCGACGAGGCTGTCGAGCTGATTCACCAGGAATCGCTTTCCATCCTCGAAGAGATCGGATGCGAATTCCGGGACGACGAGGCGATCGCGCTGTGGCGGCAGGCCGGAGCCGATGTTTCCGGCACGCGGGTCCGGCTTGACCGCGCGCTCTTGATGGATCTGGTGTCGAAGGTTCCCGCCGAATTCACGCTGAACGCGCGCAACCCCGAGCGCACGGTGCGCGTCGGCGGCAAGAATTCCATCTTCGTGCCCATGTATGGCGCGCCTTATGTGCGCGATCTCGACAACAACCGGCGTTACGGCACGCTTGCCGACCTGCAGAATTTCCACAAGCTCGCCTACATGGCGCCGGCGCTGCATTCGTCGAGTTCGATCATCTGCGAGCCGATGGAGATCCCGGTGCCGAAGCGGCATCTCCACATCATCCACTCGGCCCTGAAGCACTCCGACAAGCCGTTCATGGGCATCGTGACGTCGAAGGATCGCGCCGAGGACACGATGGCCATGGCCGGCATCGTGTTCGGCGAAGACTATGTCCGCGACAATCCGGTGCTGGTGTCGATCACCAACTGCAACTCGCCGCTGGTGTGGGACGCAACCATGCTCGATGCGATGAAGGTCTATGCCCGGCACAACCAGCCGCTGATCCTGGCCCCCTTCGCTTTGTGCGGCGCTTCGACATCGGCCTCGTCCGTGGGTGCCGTGGCGCAGGTCAATGCCGAGGCGCTGGCGGGCGTCGCCTTCACACAGCTGCTGCGTCCCGGTTCGCCGCAGATCTATGGGCAATTCATGGTCGCGGTGGATATGAAAACCGGTGCTCCCATGGGCGGCACGCCGGAAGCCGCCCAGATGATGTACCTGATGGGTGCGCTCGCCCGGAAATACCGGTTGCCCTGGCGCACATCCGGTTTCCATGTCGGCTCCAAGCTGAACGATGCCCAGGCGGGCTATGAAGCAAACATGCTGATGCATGCCGCGATCCTGGCCGGCGCCAACTATATCTGGCACTCCGCCGGCTGGCTGGAGGCCGGGCTGACCTGCGGCTATTCGAAGTTCGCTACCGACTGCGAGCAGCTCGTCGGCTGGTACAAATATGCCGGCGGGGTGCCGTTCGAGGATTTCAAGGACGCGATGGCGGCGGTCCGCGAAGTCGGGCCGGCCGGCCATTTCCTCGGCACCCAGCACACGCTCGATCATTTCGAGACGGCCTTCTTCAGCCCCAGCATCATGGATTTCAATTCCTACGAGCAATGGAAGGCCGAAGGGGCAAAGGACCATGATGCGCGCGGCCTCGAGAAGGCACGCAACATGCTGGCCGATTACGAGGAGCCGAAACTCGACGAAGGCATCGCCGAGGCGCTTCAGGACTTCATCGCGCGGCGCGAGGAAAGGCTTCCGGATACCGTCAATTGAAACAGATGATCTCAGCGTCACGAATCGGCATGATCTGGCCGCAGTTTCCTTTCAGGTTCAGGCAGGCCGCCACATGACGTCGTTGACAAACGATCCTCTTCTTCAGCCTTACCGTCTGAAGCACCTTGTGCTGAAGAACCGGGTGATGTCGACCAGCCACGAGCCGGCCTATTCGGAAGACGGGATGCCGAAGCAGCGCTACCGGCTCTATCATGCCGAGAAGGCCAAGGGCGGCATGGCGCTGACGATGACGGCGGGTTCGGCCATCGTGTCGCGCGACAGTCCGGCTGCCTTCGGCAATCTACACCTTTACGACGATGCCATCGTGCCCTGGCTGGCTGAGCTTTCCGATGCCTGCCACGAGCACGATTGCAAGGTGATGATCCAGATCACCCATCTCGGCCGCCGCACCGGTTGGAACAAGGCCGACTGGCTGCCGGTGCTCTCGGCCTCGCCGGTGCGAGAGCCGGCCCACCGCGCCTTCCCGAAGACGGCGGAAGACTGGGACATCGAGCGCATCGTGGAGGATTATGCGGCGGCCGCCCAGCGCTGCCGGGCCGCTGGCCTCGACGGCATCGAGTTCGAGGCCTATGGCCATCTCATCGACGGCTTCTGGTCGCCGGCCACCAACCATCGCGACGACGACTTCGGCGGCTCGCTGGAGAACCGGCTGCGCTTCACCGATATGGTGCTGGACGCGGTGCGGACGGCTGTGGGCCAAGACTTTATCGTCGGCGTCCGCATGGTGGCGGACGAGGATTTCGCCGCCGGCCTCTCGAAGCAGGAGGGCGTCGAGATCGCATGCCGGCTGGCGAATTCGGGCAAGGTCGACTTCCTCAACATCATCCGCGGCTCGATCGAGACCGATGCCGCGCTTGCCAAGGTCATCCCGGTAACGGGGATGCGCTCTTCGCCACATCTCGACTTCGCCGGTGAGGTGCGGGCGGCAACGAAATTCCCGACCTTCCATGCCGCGCGCATCCAGGACGTGGCGACCGCGCGCCATGCGATCGCCAGCGGCAAGCTCGACATGGTCGGCATGACGCGCGCCCACATCGCCGACCCGCACATCATGCGAAAGGTCATGGAGGGCCGTGAGCATGAGATCCGCCCTTGCGTGGGCGCCACCTACTGCCTGGACCGAATCTACGAAGGCGGCGAGGCATTGTGCATCCACAACGCGGCGACGGGGCGGGAGGCGACGATCCCGCATATCATCGCCAGGACGGATGGAGCGCTCGAACGCATCGTGGTGGTCGGCGCCGGTCCGGCGGGACTGGAGGCCGCACGTGTGGCGGCTGAACGCGGCCACAAGGTGACGGTGTTGGAAGCGGCCTCGCAGGCCGGTGGGCAAATCCGGCTCGCCGCACAGAACCCACGCCGCAAGGAACTGATCGGCATCATCGACTGGCGGCTTGCTGAACTCGAGCGGCTCGGCGTCGATATCCGCTACGATGTCTGGGCCGAAAGCGAGGATGTGCTGGCGCTGGAGCCGGACGTGGTCGTCATCGCCACCGGCGGCATTCCGCAGAACCCGCCGCTGGAAGCGGGCGAGGATCTGGTCACCTCGAGCTGGGACATCGTCTCCGGCGCCGTGAAGGCGGCTGAAAACGTGCTGCTCTACGACGACAATGGCGGCCACCAGGGCATGACCGCTGCGGAACTCATCGCCAATCAAGGCGCGAATCTCGAGCTGGTCTCGCCGGAGCGCTTCTTCGCGCCGGAAATGGGCGGGCTGAATCATGTGCCTTATATGGGGGCCTTCCATCGAAAGGGCGTGACGATCACCATCAACACGCGCCTGCGCGCGGTCAAACGCGACGGCAACCAGCTGGTGGCGACGCTGGGCTCGGATTTTGCCGACGGGTGGCAGGCGACGAGGCTGGTGGATCAGATCGTGGTCGAGCATGGCACGGCGCCGCTCGACGAGCTTTACCTGACGCTGAAGCCACTTTCGACCAATAGAGGAGCGGTCGACTACGAGCGGCTGGTCAAAGGCGGCGACATCTTTCCGCACCGCAACCCGGCGGGCGGCTTCGTCCTCTACCGCATCGGCGATGCTGTCGCCTCGAGGAACATTCATGCCGCCGTCTATGACGCCGTGAGGTTCACGCTGAGAACATGAGGCGCTGCACGAAGGTCCGCGCCGCGCCAGCAAAATACAGGGAACACTAGTCCAGAAAATACAAACCAGGAAAACAAGAAAGGGAGGAGAAAAAATGGGGTTCTTCAGAAACAATGGCGATCGTGTGCCCCCGGCCGTCGAGGAGATGGCCAGGGAGGTCCTGGAAGGCCGCGTCGACCGGCGCGAGTTCCTGACGCTGGCAAGCGCGCTCGGCGCATCGACGGCGCTCGCCTATGGCATGGTCGGCCTGGCTGTTCCTGCTCCGGCCTTTGCCGAGGAGCCAAAGAAGGGCGGCACGCTTCGCGTATCGATGCCGGTCAAGGCGCAGAAGGATCCCCGCACCTATGACTGGGTGGAGCTTGCGAATGTTTCCCGCAGCTGGCTCGAGCCGCTTGTGCGCTACACCCGCGAGTTCACCTTCGAGCCGGTGCTGCTCGAAAGCTGGGACGTCAACGACGACGCGACCGAATATGTCCTGCATGTGCGCAAGGGCGTGACCTGGAACAACGGCGATGCCTTCACAGCCGACGACGTCGCCTACAACCTGACCCGCTGGTGCGAAAAGGCCGCCGCCGGCAATTCCATGGCCGGGCGCATGGGCGCACTGATCGACGAGAAGACCGGAAAGGCGACGGAAGGTGCGATCACCAAGGTCGACGACCATACGGTGAAGCTGAAGCTCAAGGAGCCGGATATCGCGCTCGTCCCGAACTTCACCGACTATCCGGCGCTCATCGTCCATCGCAACTTCGACGCGGATGGCGCCGATCCGGTCAAGAAGCCGATCGGTACCGGCCCCTTCGAACTGGTGTCCTATGCCGTCGGCCAGAAGGCCGTGGTCAAGCGACGCGAGAACGGCAAGTGGTGGGGTGGCGAGGCCCCGCTCGACGGCGTCGAATTCACCGACTACGGAACCGATTTCAACGCTTCGGTGAATGCGTTCGAGTCGGGCGAGATCGACCTCAACCTGGAGACGCCGGCCGATTTCATCGACATCCTCGACAAGATGGATCTCGTCAAGTCGGAGGTGGCGACCGCCACGACGCTGGTGGCGCGAACCAACGTCACACACAAGCCCTACGACGACCAGCGGGTGCGCAACGCGTTGCAGATGGCTGTCGACAACAATGTCGTGCTGCAGCTCGGCTACAGCGGGCGCGGAACGGTCGGCGAGAACCATCATGTCAGCCCGATCCAGCCCGAATACTACGCGTTGCCCAAGAAGGAGCGCGACGCTGCCGGCGCCAAGAAGCTGATGGCCGACGCCGGCCAGGCCGACTTCGAGCATGAGCTGATAACGATCGAGGACGATTGGCAGAAGAACACCGGCGACGCGATCGCGGCACAGCTGCGCGAAGCCGGCATCAAGGTCAAGCGCACCGTGCTGCCGGGTTCGACCTTCTGGAACGACTGGACGAAGTACCCCTATTCCATGACGATCTGGTACATGCGCCCGCTCGCCGTCCAGGTGCTGGCACTCGGCTATCGCACCGGCGAAGCCTGGAACGAATCCGGCTATTCCAACCCCGATTTCGACGCCAAGCTCAAAACGGCGCTTTCCATCAATGATGTCGAAAAGCGGCGCGAGGTGATGAAGGATCTCGAGACGATCCTTCAGGATTCAGGCGTCATCATCCAGCCCTACTGGCAGAAGCTTTATTGCCATATGAGCAAGCGGGTGAAGAATTACGGCATCCACCAGACCTTCGAGATGGATCTGCAGAACGTCTGGCTGGAAGAGGCCTGATCTCAATGCTCCAAGGAAAAGCCGGCGCAACGCGCCGGCTTTTTGCTTGTCCGCTTGTCGGATAGAATTTCAGATCCCTATCGACCCCTCGGGAGCATTCGCTGTAAGGCAATCGATCAGGTCCCTCTGCTCGGCAAAGGCCGGACGGCTGCGTGCCCAGCTTATCCAATAACCGGCCTCCATGCGCAGCGTGCGATCCGTCAGTCGCTTCAGCCTGCCGGAAGCAATCACGTCCGCGCACAATGCGAGTGAGCCCAGCAAAACGCCGGCGCCCGCTTCAGCCGCCCTCAACGATTGCACGAAAGTGTCGAACCGCAGCAAGGGTGTTGGCCCGGGCGGCTCGCCCATCGCATTCGACCAATCACGCCAACCGACCCTCGGTCCCGAGGTGGCGATACGCGGCCGATCTTGCCAGTTCGGGTCATCATCAAGCAGAGATGGCGACGCCAGTGGCGTCAGCTCTTCGGTGAAAAGCTGGATCGCTTCTCGGCCCGCCCAATTGCCGGTGCCGAAACGGATCTCGAAGTCGACTTCCAGGCGCTCATAGTCCGGCAGGTTCTGGATCGTCTCGAATGAAAGCTGCACATGCGGCAGGCGGCGCGCGACGTCACCCAGGTGGGGCACGATCCAGAGCTCGATCACCGAACTGGAGGCCGCGATGCTGATCTTGCGCCGCGGCTGCTCGAAGAGGTTGGCAGCGCTGTGCAGCAGTTCCGCCAGCGCCGCCTGCACGTGAGGCAGCCAGGCCTCTCCTTGCGTCGAAAGAACAACGCCGCGCGCCTGCCGGGTGAAAAGCTGGGTACCCAGATGAAGCTCCAGGTTCTTGATGCGCTGGCTGACCGCGGCCTGCGTCAGGCCCAGTTCATTGGCGGCCGCCGTGAAACTGCCGAGCCGCGCGGCCGCCTCGAAGACGCGGATCCATTCCAGCGGTGGCAGGGTCTGTGGGTTCCGAGGCATAATCAATTTGGGGTCATATCATCAGATATCGTTGTTTGTGCTTATGTGAAGCACAGTGTCAAGCTGCGGCCATTCCATCACGACGCGCTGAGGAGCAACCCATGGCAGGCAACACCCAGATCGAGATATTGGGCGAAGGCGAGGCGCTTGCGCTCGATCTTCCAGGCAAAGGCAGGCGTCGCTTCCACGCCATCTGGCTGCGCGACAATGCCTGGGACGAAACAACCCGCGCGCCGGGGAACGGCCAACGGTTGATAACGCTTGGCGATATCCCCGCCGATACGTCGATTGCCTCGGCGCGCGCCGAGGGCAGGCAGCTGTATGTAACGTTTCAGCCTGAAGACAGAACCATTCCCTACGATCTCCATTGGCTTGCCGACCACAGCTATGACAGCGAGGCGAACCGCGTCGCCGGGTGGACCGGGCCGGATATCGAAACCTGGGACGCGACATTGGGCGCTGCGATCCCGATCGGCGATTTCAGCGCGGTCAGCCAGGATCAGCAAGCGCTCGCCGCCTGGCTTGCCGGGGTGCGGCGCTACGGTTTCGGCAAACTTGTCGGGGGCCCGGTCGAAAGCGGGGCCTTGTTCAAGGTGGCATCGCTGTTCGGCTATGTTCGCGAGACGAACTACGGTCGCCATTTCGAGGTGCGGACAGAGGTCAACCCGTCCAACCTCGCTTATACCGGGCTTGGGCTTCAGGCGCACACCGACAATCCCTATCGCGATCCCGTGCCGACCTTGCAGATCCTCTACTGCCTGGAAAATTCGGCCGAGGGTGGCGAGAACATGGTCGTGGACGGATTCCGCGCCTGCGAAAGGCTGCGCGCGGAAAACCCGCGCGATTTCGACCTTCTGGCAGGCCATTGCGCCCGGTTCGAATATGCCGGCAGCGCCGGCGTGTGTCTGCGTTCGCGAAGGCCGATGATCGAGCTTGCGCCGGACGGTGAACTGGTCGGCATTCGCTTCAACAATCGTTCGGCGGCCGCCATCACCGAAGTCCCATATGATGACATGGCCGACTACTACGCGGCCTATCGCCGGCTTGGCGAACTCATAGACGACACGTCGATGGAAGTGACCTTCAAGCTGTCGCCGGGTGAATCCTTCATTGTCGACAACACACGCGTGCTGCATGCCCGAAAGGGCTATTCGGGCGGCGGCTCGCGGTGGCTTCAGGGCTGCTACGCCGACAAGGACGGCCTGCTCTCCACGCTCGCGGCGATCGAACGCCAGGACCGGGAGGCGGCATGATGGGCAAGCCCAACCCCGACACGTTGACCCCGGATACGATTGTCCCTTTCCTGGCCGATATCTTCGATCGTCGCGGCGGGGAAGAATATCTCGGCGAACCGGTGACGATGGCCGAACATATGCTGCAGGGCGCCTATCTGGCCGAGCAGCAGGGAGAGCCGGAAATCATCATCGTCGCTGCGCTGCTGCACGACATCGGCCACTTCACCAGCGAGTTCGGCACCTTCTCGATGGACGACACGCATGACAAACATCACGAGGAAGCCGGTGCCGAGGTGTTGCAGCGTTTCTTCCCGGATCTGGTGATCGACTGCGTTCGCTTCCATGTCGCCGCCAAGCGCTATATCTGCGCGACGGACCCATCGTATTTCGGGCAATTGTCGGCGGCTTCGATCCACTCCCTGAACCTGCAGGGCGGGCCGATGAGCTTGGAGGAGATCGCCATCTTCGAGAAGAATCCCAATGTTCGGGAAATCGTGCGGGTTCGCCATCTCGACGACGCGGGAAAGATCGCCGGCCTGGCGACCCCGGGCTTCGCGCATTACGCGCCCATGGTGCAGCGAGTGGTCGACGAGCACTGCCGAGCGGCGGTCTGATTTCGCATGACTAGAAGTTGGAAAGCAGATCCTTGAGCAGGTTGGTTTTCGGCATCTTCTCCAGCGGAAGTCCGGCGTCCTCGAACCATGTCTTGTCGGCTTCCGGATGCGGGCCGCTCAGCACGACCGTTCCTTTTTTGAAAGAGTAGCGCGCTGCCGCGATGTCTCCGTTTTCATAAGCCGCGATCTGCCGGAAGCCCTTATCCCTGCCGGCCTGCGGCAGATAGGGGCCGTCCTGGAAGTAGGCCATGTCCTGGCGTCCCGCCCAGCTGACGCGAACGGCTGCATCTTCGATTGTCTTGACCGGGAAGCCGGGACGCCCGACCTCCGAATCCAGGTCATGCGGGATAAGGCCGAAGTTCGCTCGGTCGGCAAGATAGGCGCCCATGCAGAGGCCCAGGAAGCCGCCACCTTGTGCGACGAAGTCGTGAATGGCGCTGACACGGGCTTTGCCGAGACTGCGCAATGCGCCCGGAATGTCCTGGCCGCCACCCGGCTGTACGTAAATGTCGAAGTGCGACAGCGTCTCTCGCGAGATATCGGTTTTCTCGCCCTTGCCGACAAATTCAACCCGATAGGCGGGATCGAGCTTCTCGATCGACGTTCTGGCCGTTTCGGAACAGCCCTCGCAAGAGGCCGGCCCACGGTACACCGCCACCCTGATGATGTCGGTTTTTGCCTGGGCCGGCATCGCCCCGAGCAGGATCGTCGCGGCCGCCAGCAACGTTGCGAGTTTCATGATGCGCGATACTTTCGAATGGATTGACGAGCCTGTTTTCGAGACCTGTTCTCGGCGGTGTTTCAGGCCAAGTTTGGGCGGCAGGTTGGCAGGCTTGCGGTTTCATTACCCCGTCGCGTCCGCTGTCCATCGGATGTGATCGGGTGAAAAAATGGATGCGTTACAACTTTTTCTTTCGACGCATGCCTCGTGGGAAGGTCCCTCGAAAGGCCTAGGAAAGATACGGCTTTGCGGTTCGCATGAGGTCTTTCTCCGCGCCGCATCGTCCTTTTTCAGTTACCGGAATACTATCTAGGGTTGTGTCTTGGGTATCTGGAGGGTGGACAGTCTCCCTCAGAGCGCTTATATGGCGACCTTGGATTTGGAATATCATTTCCGTTTCCCGGAAGGCTTCTCGGCGATTATTTTTGCCAGCCAATCAGAACGCTCGATATATTGTTCGCAGAAAAGGAAAGCTTATCTGCTGATGCAGCAGATTTTCGACTTGCAATATGGCAACATCTTCTTCTTACACTTCATTAAGTAATGAAAAAATAAAATCGGATGCCTCAAACGGCATCAAGGTAAGTCTCAAGAACGTTTACAAGGTTTTCGGAGAAGACGCCGGTCGCGCGCTGGAAATGGCGCGTTCGGGCACCAGCAAATCCGAAATTCACGCGTCCACCGGTTGTACGATTGGCGTCGATGACGCGAGCTTCGACATCATGGCCGGCGAGACCTTTGTCATCATGGGCCTGTCGGGCTCCGGCAAGTCGACGTTGCTTCGCCTTCTCAACCGCTTGATCGAGCCGACCGCCGGTGCTGTCGAGATCGACGGTCGCGACATCACGAAAATGTCGAAGCGCGAGCTGATCGAGCTGCGCCGGCGCGACATGAGCATGGTGTTTCAGTCGTTTGCCCTGCTCCCCAACCGCAATGTGCTCAACAACGCCGCCTTCGGATTGGAAATCGCTGGCATGGGCGAGGCCGAGCGCACCGAGAAAGCGCTTGCCGCGCTCGATGCGGTCGGACTGAAGCCTTATGCGAAAAGCAGGCCGGACGAGCTCTCGGGCGGCATGAAACAGCGCGTCGGCCTGGCGCGGGCCCTGGCCAGCGAGCCGACCATCCTGCTCATGGACGAAGCCTTTTCCGCGCTCGATCCGTTGATCCGCACCGAGATGCAGGATGAACTGATGCGCCTCCAGGCGGAGCAGAATCGCACGGTCATTTTCGTCAGCCACGACCTCGACGAGGCTATGCGCATCGGCGACCGCATCTGCATCATGCAGCATGGCAAGGTCGTGCAGGTCGGCACGCCGGACGAGATCGTCTCCCGGCCGGCCAACGACTATGTACGGTCCTTCTTCCGCAATGTGGATGTCTCGCAGGTGTTCAAGGCCGGCGACATCGCCCGCAAGACGCAGCTGACCATCATCGATCGGCAGGGCGTCTCCGTGGCAGCGGCGCTGGAGCAGATGGAACAGTCGGGGCGCGACGTTGCCATCGTTGTCGGCCGCGACAGGAAGTTCCACGGCATGGTCAGCCAGGATGCGCTGATCGACAAGATCAAGACCAAGGTCGCGGAACCCTATCGCAACGCCTTCCTCCAGGACGTGGAGCCCATACCTGCCGGCGAACCCCTGTCCAACGTGCTGGGTCGCGTGGCGGAAAGCCGCTGGCCCGTTCCAGTGGTCGACGAGCATGGCCGCTATGTCGGCTCCATCAGCAAGTCGGCGCTTCTGGAAACGCTCGACCGGGCTGGTTGAGCCGAAGGGAAGAAACATGGATTTTGATTTCAGTGTCGGCCATGGCGCCGACGTCACCGTCAACTACATTCTCGATAACTTCACCCCTGCGCTGGACGCGATCGCCACGGCGATCGGCTTCGTTACCGACGGCATCCAGGGCGCGCTGGTGGGTATCCCGCCGGCGGCGGGTATCGCCGTACTGACGCTCTTGTCGCTTTGGCGGGTGGGATGGAAGTTTGCCGTCTTCGCATTGCTGGCGCTCGCCCTGGTCAATCACATGGGCCTGTGGCAGGGCACCATGGAGACGTTGTCGCTGGTGCTTTCAGCCACCATCATCGCAGTCGTCGTCGGAATCCCGGCCGGCATCGCCATGGCGCGATCCGACAGGGTGGCAGGCCTGCTGCGGCCTGTGCTCGACCTGATGCAGACGATGCCGGCCTTCGTCTACCTGATCCCGGCTGCGATGTTCTTCGGTCTGGGTGCCGTGCCCGGCACCATCGCCACGGTCATCTTCGCCATGCCCCCTGTGGTGCGCCTGACCAATCTCGGCATCCGGCAGGTGCATGCCGAGTTCATCGAGGCGGGACTGGCCTTCGGCTGCACGTCCTCGCAGCTGCTGTTCAAGGTGCAGTTGCCGAATGCCATGCCCTCGATCATGGCCGGCGTGAACCAGACGATCATGCTGTCGCTTTCGATGGTCGTCATCGCCTCGATGATCGGCGCAGGCGGGCTCGGCAACCATGTGCTGACGGGCATCCAGCGTCTCGACGTGGGCGCCGGCTTCGAAGGCGGGCTGGCTGTCGTCATCCTGGCCGTGGTGCTCGACCGGATCACCCAGAGCTTCGGCAAGGGCAGCTCGGGCTTTCTGAGATTCCTTGTCTTCCGCAAGGCCGAGAGAGGCCAGCAAGCGACTTCGCCGGACCACGTTCCAGCTGATGACGAGCAGCGCTCCGCCGCCGCTTGAACTTCTAAAATACGAAGGAGAAAACATGTTCAGAACACTGACACGTATAGGGCTCGCCGCGCTCGTTGCCGGCACCATGACCACCGCAGCCTTCGCACAGGACGGCAAGCCCGTGAAGCTGGGCTGGGCTGCCTGGTCGGACGCTGAATTCGTCACCAAGCTCGCCGCCAAGCTCATCCAGGACAAGCTCGGCCAGAAAGTCGAACTCGTGCAGACGGATGTCGCTCCGCTCTACCAGGGTGTCAGCCGCGGCGACATCGACGCCATGATGATGGCCTGGCTGCCGGAAACCCATGCCGATTACTTCAAGCGCGTGGAATCCAAGGTGGAGACGCTCGGCACCATCTATGACGGTGCAAAACTGGGCTGGGTGGTTCCGCAATATATCCCCGAAAGCGAGATCAGCTCGATCGAGGACCTGAAGAAGGACGAGGTGAAGGAGAAGCTCGGTGGCGAGGTGCAAGGTATCGATCCCGGTGCCGGCCTGACGCGGCTTTCCGAGCAGGCGGTCAAGGACTATGGCCTGGACTACAAGCTGAAGATCTCCAGCGAGGCCGGCATGCTGACCACGGTCGACCGCGACATGCGTTCCGAGAAGTGGTTCGTCGCCACGGCCTGGAGCCCGCACTGGATGTTCGGCAAATACAAGCTGCGCTACATCGAAGATCCCAAGGGTTCGCTCGGCAAGGCCGAACATATCGACATCCTCGCCCGCAAGGGGTTCAAGGAGGACAACCCCAAGGTCGCGGAACTGCTTTCGCGCATGAACCTGCCGATCCCCGAACTCGAGGCGGCGATGTTCGATGCCCAGGAAACCTCCTACGAAAAGGCGGTCGACAAATACATCGCCGATCACCCCGACCAGGTGAAGAAGTGGGTTGAAGGATGAGGTCGCAGGCTTTCTGGTGATCCAGAAATGACCGCGACTGCTTCTCCGACGGCGGCGCTCGCCGCCGTCACCGTTGCCCGAGAGCTGAAGCTGGCCTGTGGGCAGCCTTTCTCAAAAGGAGACTGGAAATCGTGATCCATCATCATACAATCGACCCTTCCGCCGACACGCTGGGCGGACGGATATCGCTCGCGCGCGAGTTCGCGGGGCTTTCCGTCGCACAGGCCGCGCAGGCGCTTGGCGTCCTGACCTCGAGCTGGAGCGCGTGGGAACGCGATCGCGCCGAATTGCGGGCCAACCGATTGACCACGATGGCCGGAATTCTGGGCGTCAGCCCGATCTGGCTTCTCACCGGCATCGGAAGCGAGCCACGGGAACATGTTCACGACTCCGCGCAACTGCTGCGGGAGCTCCAGAATACGTCCGAGAGCATCGCCACGCTGAACAAGCGCGTGCAGCAGCTCATAGTCGGCTTCGAGGGGCTCAAGACGGCGGAGGATGGATCAGCCGTCGCATGACGAAGGCTCGTCGTGCCGCCGACCCGCATGGGTCCGTTTTCAAGAGACTACGATCAGGCTCCAGCGGATTCTCAGCCCGAGCGTAGAGCCGTTCCGCGCGCTCTAAATCAGATCAGTTGATTTGCCTCATTTCTGATTGCATAATGCAATCGGATGTGGGGCAACGCTGCGTGGGAAGGAAGTGGCATGGCCAAGCTCGTGTTCGGAATGAACCAGTCGCTGGACGGCTACGTCGACCACATGGCGTTTGGGCCAAGTCCCGCGCTTTTCCGCCACTTCATCGAGGAGGCTCAGGAGCAGGCTGGCAGTATCTACGGTCGCCGCATGTATGAGATCATGCGTTACTGGGACGACGACCATCCTGAGTGGGATACGGACCGACAGGCTTACGCCGCGGCGTGGCGGAACCAGCCGAAATGGGTCGTCTCGCGCTCGTTGAAATCGGTCGGTCCCAACGCCAGGCTGGTTGGGGATGATCTTGAAGGCGCGATCCGGCAGATCAAGGCCGAGCATGACGGGGAGATCGAAGTCGCCGGCCCGGACCTGGCGCGAAGCCTCACCGAACTTGACCTGATCGACGAATATCGAATCTATCTGCACCCTGTCGTGCTTGGTCACGGCACGCCATATTTCGCCGGGCCCCGGCCGCCGCTGCGCCTCATCGCGCATGATCGGATTGGCGAGGATGTGATCCGGTTGACCTACGTTCCTGCCTGATCTCGCGACTCGCCGGCGAGGCGCCGTGTCATTGCATCGAGCGACGGCCACGGTGGACCCTGGCGTAGGGTGCGGATGAGTTGTCCAGCCCAGTGCCGGCCGTTTGGAAACTGGTCGCCCGCGTCCCACCGCCACGCTGCGACCATCACGAGTACGAGGGCGCGGCATGCGCTCAGCAACGCCTGATCGACGTCCGGATAATGCTCGATGACCGCATCGGGCACATGAGCCAGGTCGAACTCCACCGGTCCACGGCAACATGTCTCAAGGTCGATGAACAGCGGCCCGAACCTGGTGCTCAGCACGTTGCCCGGGTGTGGTTCGCCGTGCAGCAATTGCTCCGCGGCGGCGCAATCGATGATCGTTCGTATGAGGCTCTTCAGCATGCTGCGGAGAAGCTCCCGGTCGACATCGGCCAGTTCAGGCGTCAGGTGACGATTCGCCAGAAGTCGCTCTGCTTCCGCGACCCGATCCGTGAAGTGTGGCGTGGCAATCTCGATCTGTCGCATGCCGATGTGCAGGCGCCGTAGCGAACGCGCATACTCGACCGGTGCGATATCTGGCATCACAGACGCGTGGTAGGTCCAAAATGTAACCGCGAAACCATCGCGCTCGTAGACGTGCGGCGGAACGCGAGGTTCGAGCGCGGCTGCAGGGCTCCCGGTCTCGGCGAGCAGCCCGGCAAGCTCGACCTCGAACTGCAGCACCTGATCCGCCAAGGGTGCGACACGGGCAAGGGTGTCACAGGGCAGAAGGCGCAAGGTGAGCTTGTTCGAGTTCTGGAGAACAACTGCATCATCGACCGTCAGGCCCAACGCCGAAGCGGTCGATCTGGCCGCAGCCACGGCATGCGAAACGTCAGTCGCTTGCAAGAAACGGCTCCGTCTTCATCTGCTCAAGGCGCACTTAATTTGGAGAACTCGCCATCGAGCCCGGATAATGAGAGACCAAAAAGAAGAGGTTGGATGGCGGAGAAGGAGGGAAACTCTCTCCCGCACCTACGGACCTCATGTATCCCTTGACTTCTGGCCATTCTAAGAGCTTCCGTGGGGCACTTTGGTGGGGCACCGAGGGGCGATGGGGTCTAAAGCAGCACAGTATCTCGAATGGCATGGCCAGCAATACCGGGTTCGGGTGAAGGTTCCCGCTGCCCTTCGCTCTTTGCTTGGCAAGGGCAAGCTCACGCACCCGCTCCATACGGTCAATCTCAAGGAAGCTAATGAGCGCAAGTGGCCCATCGTTGCCCAACTCAAGGCCCGCATAGCGGCAGCCGAAAAGGCATTGTCTAACAGCGACCCGGACACCGCCGCAGCACTAGCCCTTCGTCTAACCAAAGACGACGAGAACACGCGCTATGCTATCGAAGTGGCCGCCGAACAGATGGAGAAGCGGGCAGGCACGAAGCGAGCGCAAGAGTTCGCCGCGTTGGCAACCGGCAGGTTCACTCCGCTGGATCATCATGCAGATGCCTTCGTGGCACATCAAGGCTACCGCCAGAAGACGGCGGGAGATTTCCGGCGCGTGCTTGGGTGGCTCGGAGATTGGCTCAAAGGCTCTGACCAGCCGCTTGCCCTGGAGCATATAAGCCGGCATGTCGCGGGGCGCTTCATATCGGAGAGCCTTGTGGTTGGCCGTAGCCCAGACAAGGCATCCGCCTATCTGACTTTCCTACGGCAATACTGGCGATGGTTGCGGGAGAAAGGCCACGTGGCCACCGATGGCAACCCGTGGGCGGACCAGACCCTCCCGGCCACCCCACGTGCCCCGCGCACAGCCGAAGAGGACAGAGGCAAGCGGCCTTTCACAGACGATGAGGTGAAGACCCTCTTGGCTGGCGACGGCGGTTCACTCCTCAACGACCTCATGCCTGTCGCCGCTCTAAGTGGGATGCGCCTGGAAGAGATTTGCCAGCTTCAAGTTGCCGACTGTCGGAATGGGGTCTTCAATGTTTGGGCGGGCAAGACGGACAGCGCTAAGCGAACCGTGCCGATCCACTCGGGGCTAGCTGCACTGGTGGAGAAGAGGACTAAGGGCAAAGCGCCTTCTGAATATCTGTTCGATGAGCTTCCCCCCGTGCCTCCCTCGCGGGAAACTCGCTCCGATCCTGCCGCCAAGCAGTTTACTCGGTATCGGCGCAAGCAGGGAGTGGATGAGCGACCCAACGATAAGGCGAAGAGCAACGTGGATTTCCATTCGTTTCGCAGGTGGTTCATCCGCAAGGTGCGGGAGGCGAAGCTTGGCGGAGCCACGGGGTTTGACGAATGGACGCTGGCGTGGGTGGTCGGCCATACGGATAGCGACCGACCAAAGTCTCTAGACCTTAGCCAGCGAGGATACGCGGGGCCGGATGCGGAGAAGGCGAAGAAAGACTTGGTGGAGGCCGTGAGGCTGCCAGACTAAAACCGTTACACTTTGTTAAAGCCTGTCCCTTCTCCGGGGAAGTCCTTCGGGGGTTCTCCAAGATGATCGACAGCATGGCAGAGCTTGCCCACCTCGGGATATGCAGATTCTACTAATCGGCGGTCAGTTTGCTGGAACAGTGGATGATTTATCGCAGTTACGATCATCGTAGACACGCGGCCGTTGGGGGTGTGACCCAAGGAAAAAGTCCCATTCGTGAAAAAGAGGAATGATTGCGGCCAAGGGTGCCGGGGGTCTTGGCGGGCCTCCATTTCCGTCAACATGGCCCCAACCTCCCTATGCCATGCCACCTGAAAAAGCTCACCAGTATCATGCGGAAGGTTCACATCTACGAAGGTGATACGCTCGTGGTCCGCCGACTTGGTCAACGCCTTTTTCAGAAGCCGAGAAAGACCTGCTTGCTTGTTGTCATGGTTTGCCCGATGTCGACTTTTTGCCTCTACGGAGAATAACTTCCCGGTCTTTTTGCTGGTGGCCGTGAATTCACAATGGGTTCTGGTGGGATCATCCTCTCGCTCGAATTCGATGCTGAATCCGGCCCGCAAAAAGGAGGCCGTGACAAAGACCTCATATCGAGCGCCTTGATAGAGCAAAGGTTTCTTAAGGCGCTCGATGAGTGTTGTCTGGATGCCAACGTTGTCAGCGACCGTGAACAAGTCCCAGCTTAGATGAATGAACGCATCCAACTCACAGTTCATGCCTATGAGCTTTGATGCACCGGCTTCCTCTGTTGTGACCATGCGGGCAGCTACGAGTTGCTTAGCTAGCGGATGCTGCGGGGCCTGTTTGTCGGGTTCGGCATCCACCACAGCCCGGCCGATAATGCCTAGCCCGTAGGAAAGCAGAAACTCTCTGAAATTCCATTGCAAAGGGACCCTGTAGATTGCCGGCCCCGCCACCACCATGCGCTTGCCGTCGAAGTCTAGTTGGAGAGGTGAACGCGAGTAACCGAATCGGTTCAGCTGCTGTTGGAACAGCCGAAAATGCTTCTCAATGTCGGCCTGTTGTTGCTGCGACTCGTTCATATCGGCAGTATATCCTGCACACGGTTACTATGCACACTTTGACAGAGCCTTAGTTAGCTTACCTGGGGGATCGGGATCGGACATGTCCATTGACTGGCTCAAACAGGCCGTGAGCGCCGAAAACATTCAATTGGCATCTGTAGTCATTACAGCCTTCGCAACGGCTGTCCTCGGGGTGGTAACCTGGGTTCTGGCAAAGGAAACGAAAGTCCTATCTCGGGCAACGGCACAAGCTCACGTCACGGCGACGTTGGAGCCAAATCTGTGGGCAGTGAACCACGTTGACCTCATCGTGGAAAATTCTGGCAACGCCGTCGCCTATGCTATTGATGTTCAATTTGACCCTCCCCTCCCTTCTGGGAAGAGTGGAAGCAGCCATCGGTCGGCTTTTGAAACCCCCTTGCAACACGTTAGCTTGCTACGGCCAGGGCAAAGCATACGGAGCAATCTCTGTGAATTCGCACTGGTCAGCCGGAAGGACTTCAGCGTTTCAACCAGTTGGAAGCCGCACCCCAACGCCAAAGACCGAGAGAAACTTTCATACAGGCTTTCAATGAATGACTACCATGATGTGTCCTATTTGGGAGCCCGCAGCCCGTGGATACAGATCGCAGAGCAGATCAAGGGGATACGGGAGGACTGGAAACCTGTCGCGCGTGGGAGCCGGCGAATCCAGGCAGATACTCATTCGGGGAAGGAGCGTGCGGTCGAAGAAAAGGCCAGTAACGCGCTTTTTGAGCAGATGCGTGAAGAGCTAACCAAGCCTAAGGCGGGGCCGGTGAATGACCCTGCCAAAAAGGGGCGTAAGGCTAGGCCAGAATAGAATTTAAAGTCGCCCATGTGAGAGGTCATATCGTGAGGGCTCTGGCGACCTTTCCCCCCGTGGCACCCATAGGTCGATAAATTTGCCACCGTTTACAGCCCTTGGTTTTGCGCTCCTCCCCGCTCAGCACCATGCCTGAAATGGTAGCCATAGGGAATCCAGGCGAAGCATTCTAAATCCCGACAGCCTGTCTCAATAGAGCAAGCCCATGTGAGACCTTGTGCAAGGGCCCTCAGAGAGTCTCACATAAATGGTCTCTTGACAGATTAAGGAGGAGTCTCGCAAAATTGTCTCACATGGTTCGCGTTGTGTGCACCGTGTTCAACCAGGAGACAACACCATGCACCTGAGATTGGTAACCGGTGAGAGCCGGCGCACCTTTGACTTCTCGAAGGCAGACTTTGATGTGCCGATACCGGCATACACTTTGGAGGATGTCCCGACGCCTGAAACGCCAGTCGGATTAGAAGACCTACGCACCCGGCTGTCTGCTTGGGAGACAGACCCCGCCGCCGAGGGAAATCTCTGGTGTGTCGCTTTCGCTGATTTAGCCCCGCCGACTGCCGGGAACGTGGTCCCTCTCGTGACCGAGCACTATGTCCGCGACCGGGTGGGTCGTGAGTTCGCACTGTGGCAGGCCGCAAGGGAAACCCGCCATGACTTGGCGCTGTCGCTGCGCATTGGGCGTTTGCGGGGGCCGTCTTTTCGGGTCGATGGCATAGCTGCTGCCCTTGTGCGCTTGGCTCGCGCCGATGGGGGCCGCTAATGACCCGCGCTGCTCCATTGGAAGAACTGTTTGACTACTTTACGGATTGGGAGGGCGGGGTTTTCCTATCACTTCCGCCGCACGATTTCTGGTGTGCCACCTATGCCCGGCTTGAAGGTGACAGAAAGGCGCGGCCAGCGGCTGCAACTAGAAGGAGGGCGATGAGCGGTATCAGACGGACCTTTAGGGCGTGGCAGGAATGCGAACCATCGCGGGCGGCGTACCATGTGGTCATCAGCGAGACCCTCATCCATGGACAACACAAAACGCGGGCACTACCGGGCGTGTCTCTCGTGCTAGAGCGCCGCAAGTAGGCTTTAGGAAACCTGCGGGGGTTGGCGTAGGGCTGGCCTCCGCAAGACATTTTTCGCTTAGCTGGAGATACCGCCGCCATGGCACAGACGCTTGTGGGCTATGCCCGAACCTCAACAGCCGACCAGAAGGCCGGCCTTGCGGCGCAACTCCGCGACCTTAAGGCAGCCGGCTGCGAGGAGGTTTTTCAGGAGGAGTTGTCGTCGGTAACGGCCTCCCGACCGCAGCTAGCAGCCGCCCTTAAGTACGTTCGCAAAGGGGACACGCTGGTCGTCACCAAGCTGGACCGTCTAGCGCGTTCGGTTGCGGACTTGGTGGACATCCAAAAGCAACTCGCGGGGAAGGGTGTGGGGCTACGTATTCTCGCGATGAGCCTGGACACAGATACGCCAACCGGCAAACTGATGGTGAACCTGCTGGGGTCCATCGCGGAATTTGAACGCGAACTGATGCTTGAGCGGCAACGCGAGGGCATCGCTAAGGCCAAGGCAGAGGGCAAGTACGCTGGGCGGCAACCGACAGCTAGGCGTAAAGCCGCCGATGTGATGCGACTCCGCGCGGAGGGGAAGTCTGTCGGGGATATCGTAAAGGCGCTGGAGATAAGCCGCGCCTCCGTGTTCCGCATTCTATCGGAAACCAGCGAGGTCAACGATGGCTGAGAAAGCGCCAATCGAGCAACTCGTAGCCGCCGCCATCAACCGCATACTCGGAAAGGTGGAGCCATCGGCTAGGCTCCGCGTGCTTGCAGATGTTGCCGCTGAAATTTCAAGTGATGGGGGAGGGCTGGAACCCCCGCATTGGGAACCTTTGGCCTTCATATCGGGTGATTTCACCGAGAATGTCCGACAGGTTTCAATTACGGGACCAGACCCGGTGGAGAGCGCCAAGCTACGTGTGCTCGTGAAACAGCAGGAAGAGGGTTTGGGGTCCATTGTTTGGGTTATGCGCTTTGTGGACCGCCGACAAACGGCCATGGCGGTAAAGTTCTATTCCGATACGGGGGCAGCCCTCTGGACGTGTCTGGAGAAGGAAGTGTTTAAGCCTTTGAACCTTCCCATAGGTCAAGTGGACAAGCGGGCGATATGTGGCTTGGCCTCTCCGGTTTGCCGCCCCACTTAGTCCCTGTGTTGTCCTCGGTGTTGCTCGGGATGCGTAAGGGGTTCGGCCCGAGGATAGCCATGGGTTTCATCAAGAGAAGGGCACCGGAAAGCCACGTGGTTACATCACGAATACTGCCCGTTATGATCTATGGTTTACTCAGGAGTTTATCAATAGTTTCTGCATGGGGCATGTATTGTTGGATATTGATCACAAAATTTCTATCGGTAGTGTATTTTTATTGCATTTCGTGCGGTTCTGTACTATGGGTTATCCGCTGCTTCGGCGTCTTCGACCCCGATAGAAGAACTACAGAAACAACCCTATGGAGAATAATTGAAACAGACCCGAGGCCGTCGCTTCAAGGCGACCGCCCTTGTAACCCCGACGCGCATCAGGACCGAACCCGAAGAGGTCTTTGCGCTTGAGAACTGCCCACATTGGGTGCGTTCTATTGAACTGATAGTCACCGATGCCGATGGCGGGATGCCGACAGAAGCCGTTGCTACGGTTGGTCGCAAGCATCCAAAAATTATCACGGCAAATCTGTTTGCGCTCGCGGTGCTGTTCGAGATGACGCGCTACGGCGGCATTTCGGTAGTCACCAACTCCAATCACGCAAAAAGACCCAGCATCTATGCCAAGATGTCATTCCCGATGGCATCCGATCACTTGGTTAGTATTCGCCGCATTCTCTTCGATGCGGAGGCGGGTCAAGTCACCAAGCCGGTATGGCGGGAGCACGACTACAGTCCAGAAAGCACGCGAACGGAGCCGGATGCACATCCAAAGCGCCGCTCTCGCGCGACGGCCATGCAGCATGTCGAAGAGGCCGCGCAGGTGGAGTGTCGCGACCCTGAGCTATTCCTCGCTAACCTGCGTGCTCTGTTCACAGAAGTGGACCGTTTGAGGGACGGCGGCGCCCAGTAGATAGTCGCCCAGCAGAGGCTTGTCCGCCAACTTGTCAGAATGAATCAGAGCGCCGGGCATTGGGGTCACCCATGGCGCACCACTGATGTTTCATTGGCCCCTTTCCAATCAGCAAAGATAGGATATGGCAAGACAGCCATTAGACACGAGGCTCGCCCCCGAGCTTCTCCAGCCTCAAGCCGCCCCTGTAGCCTCCTTTGAGAACCCCGGTCCGTCCCCTCTGCGGGAGTTCGCGGATGCCTGGGCAAGATCGACAGGCCCTTACAGCAGTTCCTTGATGGCCGCGCCGAGAAGCAGGCCGAAGAGGATCGCATCAGGGGTGAGGCGGCTTTCTATTCGGGGTGAGGTTCCGGCCTCAAGCGGGCCGTAGCGAAATGGATGGCTAGCAGGGTCTACCAGATGGCACCGGACGGCGCGGCTGATGTGAGGGGCACCAAGCTTTGGTTGCTACATCCCGTCATCGAAACTATCGGACACGGGCGTTGGCTCTTCTGAGGCGGGACCCGTTGGTCCGCGATGCCTTCCGAGCGGAGGCGCTGAAGGTGCGACAACAATGGCGGGAGAATCGCGCTGCGAATGCTGGCTCCCGGGCTGCCCTTCAAAAGCTTGGCAACGCCTTTTCGGAGCCAATCTCGAAGGACGATAAGCGACCAGAACAAGAAAGCGCACAGGTGCCCAAAATGGTAGCATCTGTGCGCTGCTCAATTAGCCTTCGTACAGCAGGGGCTCCGTTGCGCTCACTCAGCGCCGAATGCAAAGTTATCTGTCATACAGCAGAGGGGCGCCGTACTGCTTACAGTCAGCAAGCAAAAGTTAGACCCCATATAGCAGAAGGGCCGCCGCATTGCTTACAAATAGTAGGCAAAAAGTCACCCTCCATATAGCAGGGGGACCCCTCCCGGCTGCCTTATAGTCATGCTGCACAGGCAATAGACCCCGCCACCATTATCTCCCTCTAAGGGGGGCATCATGTTTGAGAGGGAGGCTTTCCCTTTAGTCTGGCTTAGAGGTCACCTACTTGGCCCCACGCCCATAGTGCACAACCCCCTTGAGGCAGACGCGGAGTTGGCTAGGTGGTTGCCCTACAGGGGCACCACAAAGGGACCCCGGGGAGAGGGGGGAGTTGTCAAGACTAGCTCTTGGGCAAAGGCATGGGGTTAGCATGAGGTCGCCTCAGGGATAACATCATTGGTGCTGAATTAGGTGATAGGGGTCTGCGGAGCCCTCACCTGTGTTGAGCAATAGGTGACCCAGAGTTGACCCACTTGGCACCCTCACTCAACTAAGCTGGCCTTAGAGCTAGGCCCCCATGCAAACTTGATCGCGCCTTGACGCAACCCTTGCGGGCTTTCAGGTTGGACGAGGAGAAGGGGGGAGGGACATGTCCCAGAGGATGATTATAGGGAACACAGAAAGAGAGGTTGACTATACAAAGCCTGAGTTACTGCAATTTTTGCCAAATGACAGGCCGTTTGTGCACGTCGCGACCTATCTTACTGCTCTGCATGGGTTTGCCGCGCTAGCGGAAGTATATCAGATAGATACGGACAAGGGGATATTTCCATGGGCGCAAGATGACGTGTGCCTATTCGACAGCCCTATCGCATTAAAAAGATTAGTTTGGTCACCTCACGGCGTTGTTAATGCAATGGTGCGTAATGCGTGGCCGTATAAGATTGATTTTACGAGCTATCCTGCTAAGCCATTACAGAGGGGTGCCAGCCAATTGGGGGTCTTGGGCCCATTCATATCGGGAATAGGCCAAGCATTGCTAACCAACTATTATGAAGGACAGCGCGATTATCTTAAGCAGAAATATGGGCCTCAGAAATCATGGCCGAGCGTGTGGCAATTTGCACGTGTTATCCGAAATGCAATGTCACATGGAGGAGCAATCGACATCCGCGATGGCGTCACTGTCGAGTGGCGGAGCGTAACGTACGCACCATCCGACAACGGCAAGGTGATTATCAATCATGACATACTTCCCGGCGATCTACTCATTTTAGCCAAGGACATGGAGGCCGCACTTTGTCTGCCCTAACGCCTAGATTTATTAATCTTGGGGCACCGACTTGGGGCACCGACCATCAGACTCTTTGCGAGAGATGCAGAAAAAACAACTAGTTATGGCTGGTGAAAAATAATGGCGGAGAAGGAGGGATTCGAACCCCCGATACCCTTGCGAGTATGCCGCATTTCGAGTGCGGTGCTTTCAACCACTCAGCCACTTCTCCGCAGCGTGGTCGGCCTTGCCGGCGCGGCGCACTAGATAACGGCTGCTTGGCCGGGACACAAGGCCCTAAATGGCCTGATTTCGGCCCTTTTCGGCAAAGCGGGCCGGGCTTTGCCTTGACTCACCGCGAAGCTGCGGCTATGGACGGCCCGCATTCGGCGTGGGGGATTCTCCGCGCCGCTTGTTTTTTGAACCCGCAGACTGACAAAAAGACGGCCGAACCGCCCCGACAAGGACAAGCGGTTCAAAAAGGCCGACCGAACAGCGAAAGGCAAAAAATGTTCGCAGTCATCAAAACGGGCGGCAAGCAGTATCGCGTTGCCGCCAACGATGTGCTCAAGATCGAGAAGCTCGAGGCCAAGGTCGGCGACGTCGTCGAAATCGGCCAGGTTCTGGCGCATGGCGAAGGCGAGAATGTCGTGATCGGCGCTCCGTTCGTCGACGGCGCGGTGGTTACCGCCGAAGTCGTCGAGCAGGGCAAGAACCGCACCGTCATCGCTTTCAAGAAGCGTCGTCGGCAGAATTCGCGCCGCAAGATCGGCCACCGCCAGCTTCAGACCACCGTGCGCATCTCCGAGATTCTGGTCGCTGGTGCCAAGCCTTCCAAGAAGGCGGCTGCCAAGGCTGAAGTGAAGGCGGAAACCGCTGCAGAGGCCAAGGCCGAAGCCGCTCCGAAGAAGGAGAAGGCTGCGCCGAAGAAGGCCAAGGCCGAGGACGCCGCTGAGTAAGACTTCTGGGGCGACCATGTCGCCCGAGCAGGCTTGAAACGGAACGCGAACGCGTTCATAAGGGTTTTGAGGCGCCCCCGCGGCGCAAAGGAGCAATGAAATGGCACACAAGAAAGCTGGCGGTTCGTCGCGCAACGGTCGCGATTCGGAATCCAAGCGCCTTGGCGTGAAGAAGTTCGGCAGCGAAGCCGTGATCGCAGGCAACATCATTATTCGTCAACGTGGCACCAAGTGGCATGCCGGCACCAATGTCGGCATGGGCAAGGACCATACCCTGTTTGCGCTGGAAGCCGGCGTCGTAGCCTTCAACAAAAAAGCCAATGGCCGAACCTACGTGTCGGTAAACCCGACTCTTAAGGCCGCGGAGTAGCCGGTTCCGCACCACGACACCGGCACCCCATCTCGGGAACCGGTGTCTGGCCAAGCCAGGAAATGGATCAGGGGAGATGGGTGACCATCTCCCCTTTTTCTCGTGCCTGGAGGACTTTCCAAATGGTTGCCGAAGCGGACTACACGGACGACGGAGGCTTCACGATCGATAACCCGGTGCTGCGCACCGAGCGCCTGGTGATGCGCGCGCCTTGCGAGGCGGATATCGATCAACTGGTGGCGCTTGCCGACAACCGCCATGTCGCCGAGATGCTCGCCCGCATGCCGCATCCTTACGGCATCGAGGAGGCCCGCGCCTTCCTGGCCATGGCGCGCGCGCCGCGCGGTGGTATCGTCTACGCGCTGACGCTTGCCGAGAACGGGGCCTTCATCGGCTGCGCCGGCTTGAACAGCACCGACCGCGGCCTGGAACTCGGCTACTGGATCGGCGAGCCGCACTGGAAGCGCGGCTACGCCACCGAGGCAGCGCATGCCCTGGTCGATCTCGCCTTCACCCGCACGACGATCCAGGTCCTGCATGCCTCGACCCGGGTGATCAATCCGGCCTCGCGCCGGGTCATTCACAAGTGCGGCTTCCAGTATGCCGGGCAGGGCATGCTGAATTCCATGGTCTCCGGCCAGGTGCCGGTCGAGCGCTACCGGCTCGACCGCAGGACCTGGGCGAGTCTGAGAAGCTGGGTGCGGCTGTAAACCGGTCGGCTGGTGGCATTCGGAGAATGTCGTCAGCGCCGGACGGCAATAGGCAAGACGATGACCGACATAACCTTACCCACCATCGTGTCGATGGCGGAGGCTCATATCGAGGGCTTCCATCATGCGCTCGATACGGTGGCCCGCGAACGCAAATATCTCGCCTTCCTGGAAGCGCCGCCGCTGCCGGGCACGCGCGACTTCGTGCGCGGCATGATCGAGAAGCGCAACCCGCAGTTCGTGGCTGTGGTGCAGGACGAGGTCGTCGGCTGGTGCGATATTTCGCGTCACGAAAGGCCCGTTCATGCGCATAGAGGGACGCTCGGCATGGGAATCATTCCGGCCTATCGCGGTCATGGGCTTGGGCAGCAATTGATCGAAACGACACTTGAGGAAGCGCGCCGGCAGGGCATCGTACGCGTCGAGTTGTCCGCTTATGCCGACAACGCGCGTGCCATCGCCCTCTATCGCAAGGTCGGGTTCGTCCAGGAGGGCGTGGAACGCGATGCGGCCTGCATCGACGGCCGCTATCGCGATATGGTCATCATGGCGACCATCGACAAGGCAAACAGAGATGCCTGGCAAACGTCGGCCTAGCTCCTCAGCCGAGTTCAAGCCAGACGGGCAAATGATCGGAGCCGTCGGCTTTGCGGTCGACCCAGAGGCGTTTCAGCGCGCCGGCCAGCGAGGCGCTGGTGAAGATGTAGTCGATGCGCTTGTGACGGCTTTCGTCCTCGGGGCGGTCGGGGTCGACCCAGGTGACGAGGTCCGGTTCCCCGGCGCCCAGCCGCACGGCGGCGTCGACCGCAAGATCGGCACTGAGATGCAGGCCGAATTCATGATCGGGCAGGCCGGCGAATTCGACATATTCGGGCGAACCGGCCAGCATGTTGAAGTCGCCCATCACGACGAAAGCCTCGGGACATGGCGGTTCCGGCAGGCCGATCTCGCCAAGGCCGCTCAGGCCGCCGCCTTCGAGCGCGTAGTTGAGCACACGGTCACGCAGGTAGCGGATCTGCCTGGCGCGTTCGACCGGATTGCGATGGTCGAGATGGGCCGAATAGAAGCGCACGAAGCCGAGCGGTGTCTCAACGAGGGCTTCGATGGCGCCACGCTGGAAATTCATGGTGCCGACGGAGCGGCTTCGCGGCAGAAGCAGATTGCGCGACAGATGGATCGGTGTCTTCGACAACACCATGTTGCCGAGCTGGAAGGTGATGGTGCGAGCGCGGCCGTCAATGACGGACGAACCGATATTCGCCTCGAAATTCGAGCCATAGACGGCAAAATAATCAGGCAACGCTTCGCTGATCGCGGCAACCATGTCGTGTCCGCCGTTGCGCGGGTTGTTGCGCGAGACTTCCTGCAGGGCGATGACATCGGCGCCACGCACGGCATCGGCGATGCGGGCGAGGTTGTAGCCGCCGTCGAGGCCAATGCCGTACTGGATGTTGTAAGTGACGATCCTCAAACGAACTCTCCCGCCTCCGGCCGCAAAATCGGCCATGCCCGCTCTCGCTCTAGCGCTTTCCATAGTTTAGAGCAGACGGGTTCGTGAAACTCCATAGCAACAGAAATCGCGTCGTCCGATGAAATTCCTCGATCAAGCCAAGGTCTATATCCGCTCCGGCGATGGCGGAGCCGGTGCCGTCTCGTTCCGGCGCGAGAAGTTCATCGAATTCGGCGGACCGGATGGCGGCGACGGCGGTCGCGGCGGCGATGTCTGGGTTGAGGTCGTCAACGGGCTGAACACGCTGATCGACTATCGCTATCAGCAGCATTTCCGCGCCAAGACCGGCGTGCATGGCATGGGTCGCAACCGCACCGGCGCCAAAGGCGCCGACGTGACGCTGAAAGTGCCGGCCGGCACGCAGATCTATGCCGAGGACAATGAGACGCTGATCTGCGATCTGACCGAAGAGGGACAGCGTTTCCGCCTGGCTGCCGGCGGCAATGGCGGTTTCGGCAACCAGCATTTCAAGACCTCGACCAATCAGGCGCCGCGGCGCGCCAATCCCGGCCTGCCGGGCGAAGAGCTGACGATCTGGCTGCGGCTCAAGCTGATCGCCGATGCCGGGCTGGTCGGCCTGCCGAATGCCGGCAAATCAACCTTCCTGGCGGCGGTGACGGCCGCAAAGCCGAAGATCGCCGATTATCCATTCACCACGCTCCACCCGGGCCTTGGCGTCGCGCGCATCGACGCGCGTGAATTCGTGCTGGCCGACATTCCCGGCCTGATCGAGGGTGCGCATGAAGGGGTCGGCATCGGCGACCGTTTCCTCGGCCATGTCGAGCGCACGCGCGTGCTGCTGCATCTGGTTTCCGCGCAGGAGGAAAACCCGGGCAAGGCCTACAAGACCGTGCGCAAGGAACTGGAGGCCTACGGTAACGGGCTGGAGGACAAGGTCGAGATCGTCGCGCTCTCCCAGGCCGACACGCTGGATGAGGATGCACGCAAGAAGAAGCTGGCTTCGCTGAAACGCGCCGCCGGCCGCGCACCGCTGCTGGTTTCGGCGGTCACCGGCGAAGGTGTCGAGGCGGTGCTGCGCGCGCTGATGGCCGTGGTGGCCGAAGCGCGCGATGCTGTGCCGGCAAGGGTCGAGACGCGCTGGGAACAGTAGGAAATGTCCGTGCAGTCTCTGAGGAAATACCGCCGTATCACGGTCAAGATCGGTTCGGCGCTGCTGGTCGACCGCACGACCGGGTTGAAACGCGAATGGCTGGCGTCGCTGGCGCAGGATGTCGGCACGCTGGCTGCCGGCGGCGCGGAAGTCCTTGTGGTATCGTCGGGCGCCATCGCACTCGGACGTACGATACTAGGGCTTGGCAAGCGGGCCTTGAAACTGGAAGAAAGCCAGGCGGCTGCCGCTGTCGGGCAGATCGCATTGGCCGGCGCATGGTCGGATGCCTTGGGCGGTCATGGTTTGAAATCCGGCCAGATCCTGCTCACTTTGGGCGATACGGAAGAGCGCCGGCGCTATCTCAACGCGCGCGCCACCATCTCGACATTGCTCAAGATGAAGGCCGTGCCCGTCATCAACGAGAACGACACGGTGGCGACCTCCGAAATCCGCTATGGCGACAACGACCGCCTGGCCGCGCGCGTCGCCACGATGATGGGCGCGGACCTTCTGGTGCTGCTTTCCGACATTGACGGGCTTTACACGGCGCCGCCGGCGCGCGACCCGAATGCCCAGTTCATTCCGGTTGTCGAGCGCATCACGCCTGATATCGAGGCGATGGCGGGTGCCGCGGCTTCAGAATTGTCGCGCGGCGGCATGCGCACCAAGCTCGATGCCGGCAAGATCGCCAACGCGGCGGGTACCGCCATGGTGATCACCGCGGGCACGCGCCTGTCGCCGCTGATGGCGATCGAACGCGGCGAGCGCGCCACCTTCTTCAAGCCGAGCCCGACGCCGGTGAAAGGCTACAAGACCTGGATCGCCGGCCAGCTGGAACCGGCGGGGCGATTGACCGTCGATGCAGGCGCCATCGGTGCGCTGATGTCGGGCAAATCGTTGCTTCCGGCGGGCGTGAAACTGGTGAGCGGCAATTTCGCACGCGGCGATACCGTGGCTATCCTGTCGCCCGAAGGCCGCGAGATTGCGCGTGGGCTGGTTGCCTACGATGCAGCCGATGCCGTAAGAATCGCCGGTCTCAAGACGGCCGAGATCGAAACGGTGCTCGGCTATGAGGCGCGTTCGGCAATGATCCATCGCGACGATCTGGTGGTCAGCCATGCTGGTGTGCAAGGTGGGGCCGGCGCGCAAGGTGGAGAATGAGCATGCTGACGCTGCATGAAGGGAAGACGGCCGATACCACTCGGCTCATGGCAGAAATCGGCCGCAAGGCGCGGGCTGCCATGCGGCCGCTCGCCATCGCTTCGACCGCCACCAAGGATGTCGCTCTCTCCGCCATGGCTGATGCCATCCTGCGCAACGAAAAGGCAATCCTGGAAGCCAATGCCATCGATGTGGCGAATGGCGAGGAAGCAGGCCTTTCGCCGTCCTTCATGGATCGCCTGAAGCTCAATCCGGCGCGTATTGGCGCGATGAGCGACGGCATTCGCGAGATTGCGGCGCTAGAGGACCCTGTCGGCGACACGATCACCGAGTGGGACCGTCCGAACGGCCTGCATATCGAGCGCGTGCGCACGCCGCTCGGCGTCATCGGCGTCATCTATGAAAGCCGCCCGAACGTGACGGCGGATGCCGGGGCACTGTGCCTGAAGGCCGGCAATGCCGTGGTCCTGCGTGGCGGATCCGATTCGATCAATTCGTCCGCCGCCATCCATACCTGCCTGGTCGAAGGGCTGAAGGCAGCGGGATTGCCTGAAGACGCGATCCAGCTGGTGCCGACCACCGATCGCGCCGCTGTCGGCGAGATGCTGAAGGGCCTGTCCGGCAATCTGGACGTCATCATCCCGCGTGGCGGGCGCAGCCTTGTCGAACGCGTGCAGAACGAGGCGCGTGTTCCGGTGTTCGCGCATCTGGAAGGCATCTGCCACCTCTACATCGACAAGTCGGCCGATCTCGACATGGCCGTGAAGATCGCGGTCAATGCCAAGATGCGGCGCACCGGCATCTGCGGCGCGGCCGAAACGCTACTGGTCGACCGGGCCGCAGCGTCCACGCATCTCGTTCCGGTACTGGAAGCCTTGCGCGCCGCCGGCTGCGAAATCCATGCCGATGCCGACGTGCTGAAGGCTTTCTCCAATGCCACGCCGGCAACGGATGCCGACTGGGTGACGGAATATCTCGATGCCATCATCGCGGTGAAGCTGGTCGACGGGGTCGGCAGCGCCATCGACCATATCGAGACGTTCTCGTCGCATCACACCGAGGCGATCGTCGCCGAGGATGCCGCCGCCGTGGAGCGTTTCTTCAACGAGATCGACTCCGCCATCCTGCTGCACAACGCCTCGACGCAATTCGCCGATGGCGGCGAGTTCGGCATGGGCGCGGAGATCGGCATCGCCACCGGCAAGATGCACGCGCGTGGCCCGGTCGGCGTGGAACAGCTTACCTCGTTCAAATATCGCGTGCGCGGCAACGGACAGGTGCGGTCGTAGCACCTTCGGTCGCGTTTTCGATGTAAGGCGGTTGGGGACCAGAATTTGAGATCCGACGGACCCCCGACTGATATTGGCCCACAGGTTGACAAGCTGCGGCCGCCGGCGGGAATCGCCTCGCATTATCTGCGCATGCCCTATGTGGAAAAAGGCATGCAGGTCGGCCTGTTCGGCGGCTCGTTCAACCCACCGCATGCCGGCCATGCTCTCGTTGCCGAAATCGCGTTGAGGCGGCTTGCTCTCGATCAGCTCTGGTGGATCGTCACGCCGGGAAACCCGCTGAAGAGCACGCGTGAACTCGCACCGCTCGCCGAGCGCATCCGATTGTCGGAAAAGGTCACCAAGAATCCGCGGATCAAGGTGACGGCTTTCGAAGCAAGCCACCACATACGCTACACCGCCGACACCCTGGCGCTGGTGCGCGCCAAGAACCCCGGAGTCGATTTCGTGTGGATCATGGGGGCGGATTCGCTGCGCGACTTCCACCGATGGCAGCGCTGGCGCCAGATCGCCATGACCTTCCCGATCGCCGTCATCGACCGGCCGGGAGCAACCCTGTCCTTTCTGTCGTCCGTCGTGGCCAAGACGTTCGACTATGCCCGGATCGACGAAGGCGATGCTCCCATTCTGGCGCATATGCGGGCGCCGGCCTGGACCTTCATCCACGGTCCGCGCTCGCTTCTGTCATCGACCGCGATCCGGCAAGCGGCGAAGAAATAGCAGTTTTGCAAGATGGATCAGCGGTTTGACGGTTCGTTTATGACAAGCGTGGGTTAGAGCGTTTCCGGTTTCACGGAAACGCGAAAACGCTCTAACTCTTTGTTTTTTGCGTAATTCCGGGCGCAAAACCGCTTCGCACTTTTGCTGGAATAACTCCAGCTTGTCTTGAAACTGCAATGCGACTCTGCCTATCTATTAGGGGTCACCTGATTTGGTTGGTGACTTCGTTGTTCTTGTCGCGAAAGGAAAGACACTGAGAACAGCACTGCGGAAGAAGGCCGACATCGTGCCTTCGGCGGCCGGGATAGGCGGCATCGACGCCTCGGCCCGCGCCATCAAGACAGTCCTTGCCAGTCTGGAAGACTCCAAGGCCGAAAACATCGTCTCCATCGACATTCAGGGAAAATCGAGCCTCGGCGACTACATGGTTGTCGCGTCCGGCCGATCGAACCGTCATGTCACGGCGGTTGCCGATCATCTCCTCAAAGCGCTCAAGGATGCCGGTTACGGCGATGCGCGCGTCGAGGGGCTGGCCAGCGCCGACTGGGTGTTGATCGATTCCGGCGATATCATCGTGCACGTCTTCCGACCCGAGGTCCGTGACTTCTACAATCTTGAAAAGATGTGGCAGGCACCCGACCTTGAAGAAGAGACCCTCCACTGAACCGTAAGGTTCCGCGGAGCAATTCCAGGAAAAGTGCGTAGCGGTTTTCCGTGCGGAATTGCGTGGAAACTAAGAGTTAGAGCGTTTCCGCGTCTCCGTGAAAAAACGGAAACGCTCTAGAGGCAGGGATGAAGATCATCGTACATGCCGTGGGTCGGATGAAAGCCGGCCCCGAAAGGGATTTGGCAGCTCGCTACTTCGACCGTTTCGCCAAGAGCGGTCCCGCGATCGGTCTTGAATTCTCCGGTGTCACGGAAGTCGCCGAAAGCCGCGGCCAGACCGCCAGCGAACGTCGACGCGAAGAGGGTCAGAGACTGCAGACCCAGCTACAGCCGGGTGGTGCACTGATTCTGCTCGACGAACGGGGACGGCATTTTTCCTCCGAAGAATTCGCCGGTCGTATCGGACTGTTCCGCGATGGCGGCCGCAAGGCCGTGATCCTAGCGATCGGCGGCGCCGACGGCCACGATCAATCGTTGCGCGATCAGGCCGATCTGGTCGTGTCGCTGGGGGCGATGACCTGGCCGCATCAACTGGTGCGGGTCATGCTGGGCGAGCAGCTTTACCGGGCGGCGACGATCCTTGCCGGCCATCCTTATCACCGATCATAGCTGTCCACCTGACCGATTTTCGCCCCAATGCGGTTCGAGAAGCCCTGCGGAGGGACGGTGCGAACACTTATGGTTGATGGTTCGTTAATGAAGCCGGAAATACAGTCGGGCTTCCATGTTTGAGCGTATGAGATCGAAAAACGGCGTTGTGTGCGGCTGCTTGATTGCTGCCGCGTTCGTTGCGTCGTTTTCGGCAAAGGCCGAAGATGGGCCGGATACCGCGCCCGATGCCGATCAGAACCGGGCCGAATATGAACGCGTGGCCAAGGAGATCACGCTTTCGGCCGAGCGCCTGAGCAAGCTTGCCGCCGACATCGCCACAGTGAAGAAGGATTCGGCGTCGATCACGGCCGCACTTATCCAATCGGCCAAGACCGAGCAGAAGCTCGGGCAGGATATCGAAGACATCAGCGGCAAGGTCGGCGGCCTGAAGGAGCAGGAGAAAAAGCTGCGCGAATCGCTCGCGGCCCGCCGTGACGTCTTGGCCGAAGTGCTGGGTGCATTGCAACGCATGGGCCTCAATCCGCCTCCGGCCATTCTGGTCAAGCCGGAAGACGCGTTGTCTTCGGTGCGCAGTGCGATCCTTCTTGGTGCAGTGGTGCCGGAATTGCGCCACCGGGCCGACATCGTGGTGACCGAGCTGAAAGAACTGTCGCGGGTGACGACCTCGATCGAGGCGGAGCGTACTCGACTGGCCGCCGCCGTCACCGATCAGGTGGCTGAGAAGCAGCGGCTCAACCTCTTGCTGCAGGCGAAGGAAAAACTGCAGTCCGAAACTGAAACGGCCCTGGTCGACGAGCAAAAGAAGGCTCGCGACCTCGCGGCGAAGGCCTCCAGCCTGAAAGACCTGATCGCCTCCCTCGATGCCGAGGCTGAAAAGACACGCAAAGCGGCCGAAAAGGCCAGGCAGAACGAGGCCGCCCAGGCGGATGCCGATGCGAAGGCAGCCGCAACCGCCGTTCCGGAAGCGAACCGCCTCGCCTCGTCCGTGCCGTTCTCAGCCATGCAGGGGCAGGTGTCGTTGCCGGTGACCGGCAAGATCCGGCGTCGTTTCGGCGCCGACGACGGGACCGGCGGTGCCATGCTGGGCGACATGGTTGCGACACAATCGGGCGCCATCGTGACGGCGCCGGCGGATGGGAGTGTCCTCTATGCAGGACCTTTTCGTTCCTATGGACAACTCTTGATCCTGAACGCCGGCGACGGCTATCATGTCGTTCTGGCGGGAATGAGCAAATTGAATGTAGCGGCAGGCCAGGCCGTGCTCGCGGGCGAGCCGATCGGAACCATGGGCGAGGCCCGCGTAGCGAGCACATCGGCAACGCAGAATGGAAATACCACGCTGGAGCTCTACATCGAGTTCCGCAAGGATGGAAAACCCGTCGATCCTAACCCATGGTGGGCGGAGCGATTTTCTGGAAGGACGTAAGATGATGCGGAAATTGTCGCTCTTGTTTGCCGGCGCGCTGATGGGTGCGTCTGCCATGAGCCTGGTTTATGGGGTTCCAAGCTCGGCGGCGAACGCGGCAGGCTCCGACACCTATAAGCAGCTTGCCATCTTCGGCGACATCTTCGAGCGCGTGCGCGCTCAATATGTGACGCCGCCGGATGACAAGTCGCTGGTGGAAAACGCCATCAATGGCATGCTCTCGTCGCTCGACCCGCATTCGTCCTACATGAATTCCGAACAGGCGCAGGACATGCGCGTTCAGACCAAGGGCGAGTTTGGCGGCCTCGGCATCGAGGTCACGATGGAGAACGACCTCGTCAAGGTCATCACACCGATCGACGATACGCCTGCGGCCAAGGCCGGCGTTCTGGCTGGCGACTACATCGCCAAGATCGACGGTGAGGAAGTTCGTGGCCTGACGCTCAACGATGCGGTCGACAAGATGCGCGGCGCGGTCAATACGCCGATCAAGCTGACCATCCTGCGCCAGGGTGCCGACAAGCCCATCGATGTGACGGTGGTGCGCGACATCATCAAGGTCAAGGCCGTGAAATACCGGGTCGAGAACGACATCGGCTACATGAAGATCACCTCCTTCACCGAAAAGACCTATGACGATCTCCAGAACGCCATCGCAGAGGTCAAGAAGCAGGTGCCGAAGGACAAGCTGAAGGGCTACGTGCTCGACCTGCGGCTCAATCCGGGCGGCTTGCTCGACCAGGCCGTGTCGGTTTCCGATGCTTTCCTGAAGCGGGGCGAGATCGTTTCGACGCGCGGACGCGATCCCAAGGACGTGACACGCTTCGACGCCAAGACCAAGACGACCGACGAGATCGACGGCAAGCCGCTGGTGGTGCTCATCAATGGCGGTTCGGCCAGTGCCTCCGAAATCGTGGCGGGCGCCCTGCAGGACATGAAGCGCGCCACGGTCGTCGGCACGCAGTCCTTCGGCAAGGGCTCGGTGCAGACCATCATCCCGCTCGGCGAGAATGGCGCGCTTCGCTTGACGACGGCGCTCTACTACACGCCGTCCGGCAAATCGATCCAGGGCAAGGGCATTTCGCCCGACATCAAGGTCGATCAGCCGGTTCCGGCGGAACTGCAGGGTCGCGACCTGACCCGCGGCGAGTCGGATCTGAAGGGCCATATCAAGGGCGTGGAAGAGAGCACGCAGGGCTCCGGCTCGGCCGCCTATGTGCCGCCGGATCCGAAGAACGACCTGCAGCTGATCTTTGCCGAACAGCTGCTGCGCGGCGAGAAGACCGACCCGGCCTTCCCGCCGAACCCCGACAAGGCGGTGATGAACCAGTAAAGCTGGCGGCGGGTTCTCTCAAAGGACACTGGCCGCCTGAACGCAGCAATGCGATGCTGCCGGAACCGCAAGGTTCCGGCAGTTTTGATTCGGGGACTTGCCGGGAGCAATTCCAGGAAAAGTGTGTCGCGGTTTTCCGTCCGGGATTGCGTCAAAACAAAGAGATAGAGCGGGTCGCCATTTCGTTGAAAATGGTGAACCGCACTAACGCGCCGCGCAGGCGGCAGGGGTTGGCGGCTTGGCTGATTTCACCAAAGAGATCGAACGCCCGCTTGGGCAATCTGTCCGGGCGTCCGCGTCGCGTTCGGCACGACGGTTCGGCCGCGGCCAGATGGTGGCTGCTTTGGGCGTTTTGGCGATTGTCGGCGCTTCTGCGCTGATTGCCTTCGGCGAAAAACCGTTTCGCAAGCCCGAGGTTGTCGCGACTCCGGTGCCTCAGGAAACGAAGCCGGTTGAAACGGCGACTCAGATACCTGCTGCGTCCGAAGTATCGCCAAAATCCGCACCGCAGCCGAAGAAGAGCAGCGGACCGCAGATCATTCACGTTCAGCCCACCGACTCGGGCGGTCAAGCCGGCATCGTCATTCAGGACGCTTCCGCGGTCGGCCAGAACCTGTCGGTGGCGCATCTGCCCGACAAGGCCTTGATTGAAGACGGCGAAGGCGGTCCTCTGCCGATCCGCTCGGCGGATGGGCGGCGACCCTTCGATGTCTATGCTCGTCCCTGGTCCGGCGCGCGTGGGGCTCGCGTTGCCATCGTCATCGGTGGACTCGCCGTGTCGCAGACCGGCACACAATCGGCGATCGCCAAGCTGCCGGGTGAGGTGACGCTCGCCTTTGCCTCGCAAGGCAACAGCATCGGCCGTTGGATGCAGGAAGCGCGCCGGCGCGGCCATGAGATCGTCATGCAATTGCCGCTGGAACCGTTCGATTATCCCAACGTGAATCCGGGTCGCAACACGCTGACGGTCGATGCCGGTGAAGAAGAAAACCTGAAGAATTTGCGCTGGGTGCTGTCACGCACCACGAACTATACGGCGGTGATGAACTATATGGGCGCTCGCTTCTCCACCGATCCAGAGGCGTTCGGGCCGGTGATGGCGGAACTTGCCAAGCGCGGCATCGGTTATCTCGACGACGGTTCCTCGGCGCGCAGCGTCGCGCCCGATCTGGCAAAGAAAGACGGCGTGCCGCTGGCGATCGCCGATACCGCGATCGATGGCGTGCAGGAGCGTGGCGCCATCTTGAAGAAACTCGATGAGCTGGAGGCCACTGCGCGCGCCAAGGGATATGCCCTCGGTACGGGGTCCGCTTTCAATGTCACCGTCGATGCCGTTGTGTCCTGGGTGAACGAAGCCAAGAAGCGCGGCATCGAGATCGTGCCGGTCTCGGCAGTGGCGACTGATCCCGAACGGAAGTGAGCATGGCAAAGAAAAAACTGGTCGATCCCGAAACGTTGCCCTATCGCCCTTGTGTCGGCGTCATGGTGCTGAGCGGCAAAGGCCTGGTCTGGGTGGGTCACCGCATCGCCGAACCGGACAGCGAGTTTGCTGGCACGACGCAGCTCTGGCAGATGCCGCAAGGCGGCATCGACAAGGGCGAGGAGCCGCTCGTTGCAGCCAAGCGCGAAATCTATGAAGAGACCGGGATGAGAAGCCTCGATCTTCTTGCCGAGGCTCCGAACTGGATCAACTACGACCTGCCGCGCGATCTGGTCGGGATCGCCTTCAAGGGGCGCTATCGCGGCCAGACGCAGAGGTGGTTCGCGTTCCGTTTCCATGGCGATGAAAGTGAAATCAAGATCAATCCGCCACCGGGCGGGCATGACGCGGAATTCGACGACTGGGGGTGGAAGCCGATGAGCGATCTGCCCAATCTCATCGTGCCGTTCAAACGCAAGGTCTACGAAGAGGTCGTTGCAGCCTTCCGGCATCTGGTGGCATAACCGTTGCGGGAACCAATCGTATTGCCGCACGGGGTCGAAGATGGTCGATCCCGTCAGGATTTCCGGAGCTAGAGCAATTCCAGGAAAAGTGTGCAGCGGTTTTCCGTCCGGAATTGCGTAAAAACAAGGAGATAGAGCGTTTCGCCGTTTCCATGAAACGGTGAAACGCTTTAGACCACCCGAATTGACCAGAACGACGCCTCATACGCCTGCCCAGCCCGATGAAGCGGCAGCCGGCGCCATCCTCACCATCGATCTTGGTGCCATTCGCGAAAACTACCGTCGCCTGAAAGCACGTCTTGATGGTGTCGCCTGCGCCGGCGTTGTCAAAGCCGACGGTTATGGGCTTGGCGCAGCGCAAGTGGCAAATGCCTTGCGAAAGGAGGGCTGCGAAACTTTTTTCGTTGCCCACCTCTGGGAGGGCATCTTGCTGCGTGACGCGCTAGGTGCTGCGCCAACCATTTTTGTTCTGCACGGCCTGCTGCCCGGATCGGAAGCGCAAGGAGAAGCTGCCGCACTCACGCCGGTCATCAACAGCACCGGGCAACTTGTCGCCTGGCGCGGTCTCGCGCGTCAACTTGGCAAGAAGCTGCCGGCGGCGATCCAGGTCGACAGCGGCATGTCGCGCATCGGCATGGCGCCGGTCGAGGTGAAAGCATTGGCGGCCGACCCATCCGGTTTCGACGGCATCGAGCTCAAGCTGGTGATGAGCCATCTCGCTTGCGCTGACGAACCGGAGCATGGCGCCAACGAGGCCGAGCGGCTGGAATTCGAACGGTTGCGCAAGATGCTGCCACCGGCACCGCTTTCCTTCGCCAATTCATCCGGCATCTTCCTCGGCAAGCCCTATCATCACGACCTGGCAAGGCCGGGGGCGGCGCTTTACGGCATCAACCCGACACCGGGTCACAAGAACCCGATGCAGTCGGTGGTCAAGCTGGAAGCCAAGGTGATCCAGACCCGGCAGATCAATGCCGGCGCAGGGGTCGGTTACGGTCACACTTTTCACGCTGCAGGTCCCCTTCGGACGGCGACGATCGCCCTGGGTTATGCCGACGGCTGGCATCGCCGCACCTCGGCGGCCGCCTTTTTCGACGGTGCCGAATTGCCGTTCATCGGCAGGGTATCGATGGATTCGATCATCCTCGACATTTCTGCGCTGCCTGAAGGACGCCTCAAGGAGGGCGATCTTGTCGAACTCATCGGTCCGTCACATCCGCTCGACACCGTGGCGGATGTCGCGGGCACGATCGGTTACGAGGTTCTGACCAGCCTTGGCCATCGTTTCCACCGGCGCTACCTGGGCGGTTGAGCGACCTTGCCATGCTTGACAAGCCGTGTCGGGTCGGCAAGGCTCGCCGCATGAGCACTTTTGCCCATAACCGGACCTGTTTCAGGATCTGCCCCATCGCGGGAGCGTAGCCCCGGCGCGGATGCCTTTGTGCGTCCGTTCGTACCGGGGCTTTTTTCAAGAACAGACATGAATTTCGAGCCGACGGCGACTTAGAGCGCCGCGCGTCGGATCGATTCAAGGCCGCCATGCGTGCGGCCGGCTGCGCATCGTTTCGATGCGCCATCAACATGAAAGGTTTCACCATGCAAAGATCAATCAAGGTTCGTCCGCCCGATACCATATTGGTGACTGCCAGTGACCACGGCCGCTTGACCGGCCTGGCGCGGGCCTCTCTCGACCGCTTGCCCGATACTGCCGAAGAGCTGCTTTCCGAGATGGATCGCGCGACCGTGGCCGCTCCCGGCACTTTGCCGGACACCATCGTGCGCATGGGGTCCACGGTCATCGCGCGGAACGGTGACGGCGCCGAACAGCGGATGATGCTGGTGTATCCGGCCGAGGCAGACATCGCCGCGCAACGGATTTCCGTGCTTACGCCGCTGGGCACGGCCCTGATCGGCGCCGAGGTTGGCCACTGCGTTCGATGGACGACGCGCGACGGCCGCGAGATGGTGCTCGACATTGTCGCTGTCGAACCACCGCATGCGGATCGAGGAGAGGCACGGGCATGAACAGGACATGCCGCCTTACCACCAAGGATTTCGCAATCCTGGAAACGATGCTGGAACGCCGGCGTGCGCTGGGCGATCCGCTCGCCCCGCTGCTGGAAAAGAAACTCGCCAATGCCAGCGTGGTGCTGATCGATTCCGTCGATCCCGATATCGTGACCATCAACAGCCGCGTCACGTTCCGCATCGGTGCCAATCCGGCGGAAACGCGAACCGTAATCCAGAACGAGGTACGCGGCGTTGTTGGCGGCAGCCTGCCGGTGACAACGCCGTGGGGGCTTTCGCTGCTTGGCATGGCGGAGGGCGACGCAGGTCTCGTCGAACGGTCGGGTGGCGAGACCGAGTCGATCCGGGTGGTGAAAGTGCTGTTCCAGCCGGAAGCGGCGCGCCGTGCCAGTATCGCCCGGCAAGTGCGGCCTGCGCTCCGACTGGTCTACAGTGCCAATAGCATTGTGCCACCACTTGGCGTGGAGACGAAAATCCGGCAGACAGGGGCCGATGACGACCCAGGCGGCCCAACGGCGGCGTGATCGGGTGGTTGGAGCGCCGCTCGTTCGATGCGGGAAGGGCGCTCTGGTTTTGAAGTTGCGTTCGAAAAGTCTGCAGCTTTTCGGGATCGTGCTCTAGGAGCGGGACTTATGAGAATTCTGGTGCTCGGCAGCGGCGTGATCGGGGTGACCGCCGCCTACTATCTGGCGGAAGCCGGCCATGAGGTGACCGTGGTGGACCGCCAGGCCGGTCCGGCACTGGAAACCAGCTTCGGCAATGCCGGCGAGGTTTCGCCGGGCTATTCCTCGCCCTGGGCGGGCCCCGGCGTTCCGGTCAAGGCGATCAAGTGGCTCTTGATGCATTTCGGGCCGCTGGTCATCCGCCCCAAGGTCGATCCGGCCATGGTGTCCTGGGTGCTGAAGATGCTGCGCAACTGCACCGAGGCGCGTTACGCGGTGAACAAGGCGCGGATGGTGCCGATCGCAGAATACAGCCGCGATTGCCTGAAGGCTTTGCGCGCCGAAATCGGCATCCAGTATGACGATCGCGCCAAAGGAACCTTGCAACTTTTCCGTAACCAGAAGCAGCTCGACGGAACCGCCGGTGACATCGAGGTGCTGAAGCAATTCGGCGTGCCCTACGAAGTGCTCGATCCGTCCGGCTGCATCGGCGTGGAGCCGGCGCTTGCCAACGTCAAGGGCAAGTTCGTCGGCGGCCTTCGCCTGCCGGGCGACGAAACAGGCGACTGCAAGATGTTCACCGAGCGGCTGGCGGAACACGCAGCCAGGCGTGGCGTGACCTTCCGCTTCAACACCTCGATCAAGGGCATTGCCACCGAAGGCGGCCGCATCGCCGGTGTCGACACCAGCGAAGGGTTGCTGACGGCGGACGCCTATGTCTGCGCACTCGGCAGCTATTCGCCCGTCATGCTGAAGCCGCTCGGGCTTTCGATCCCGGTCTATCCGATCAAGGGTTATTCGATCACCGTGCCTATCACCGAAGCGGCCGGCGCACCGGAATCGACCGTCATGGACGAAACCTACAAGGTGGCGATCACGCGTCTCGGCGATCGTATCCGCGTCGGCGGCACGGCCGAGATTTCCGGCTACGATCTGGCCCTGCGTCCCGCACGGCGTGCGACGCTCGAACATTCCGTCACCGATCTGTTCCCGCGCGGCGGCGACGTCTCGAAGGCCAGCTTCTGGTGTGGGCTCAGGCCGATGACACCAGACGGCCCGCCGATCATCGGCAAGACGCGCTACGACAATCTTTTCCTGTCCACCGGCCACGGCACTCTGGGCTGGACGATGGCTTGCGGTTCGGGACGGGTGCTGGCCGACATCGTGTCGGGCAAGAAGCCGGACATCGACGTCAGCGAACTTGGCATATCCCGCTATGCCTGAGGCAATGCGCCGACGGTGTTCTGGCGCATTGATCTGGCGACGCTGAAGGTCACTTCTTCAGCGAACGCGGCTGGTCTTCCGACTGGTACATCGAGATCTGGTGGCCGTCCGGATCGGCGACTTCCGCCGACCATCCTCCGGGGGCATGGCTGACCGGCGTGACGATGGTCACGCCCTTTTCCGCCAGACCGGCGACGACGTCATCGATGCCGCCTTCGGCGATCTCGAAGACGATGATGGGCGAATTGCCCGGCCGCGATTCCTGCTGGAAGAAGATCAGTTCGATGCCGTTGATGGTCTGCGCCATCAGCCATTCGTGGCCGTCGCCAGCATCGCCCATGTTCTGGACTTCAAGGCCAAGAACATCGCGATAGAAGGCTTCGGTGCGGCTGACGTCGGAAACGAAATAGCAGATGGTGCCAAGCTTTCTGTTGCGAAACACGGGATGTCTACTCCTGAATTGAGGGTCTGCGTTCGCTCTGTTGCCGTGCCGCCTGGATTCGTGAGGGGATGCTCACCAAAAAAAGATGGCCGTCGGGATCATGGCTGGCGAGAAGCACCCCGTCGCGTCGCGCCGGTCCGAGCAAAGCGCGGCGGATGCTGCCGAAATGCAGCGTGCCGCCGAGGCCGGGGATTTCCTCGAGCCGGTTTCCGCCGGCGTCGCGCCAACGTCGCCTGATCTCGGCGATGCGTTGCCGCAGGGCAGGATCCGACAGGCGCAGCAGCCACATGATTTCTTGGCGCGTGTGGCCGGTCAGCGCCAGAAGCGCGGTGGTTCTGAGTGCCGCGGGCAGCGCAGCGACAAAAGCCCTGGGCATATCCTCGCGCACGACGGACGTCGCCGGCTCGGCTTGCCAACGCGTTTCGCGCTGTCTCCGTCTGATGGCGGTGCGGGCTTCGAATGCCGCCCGCTTGCGGATGGCGCCTTGCAGCCATCGGCGGTTGTCGGGACAGGAAAGATCCGAACGGCCGGCCTCGATCGCCGAGAGCAGCACCGCCTGCAGGAGATCTTCCGCCTCGTCGGATCGTCTCGACGCGCGTTGGGCCTGGCGCAGCAGTTCCACATAGGGCCGTGACAACAAGGTTCTCTCCCGAGATCTCGGTCGGCTCAAAGAAACAGGGCGCGGTCCTTTTCGACAAGCCCTGCAATGAAGGACGCGACGACCTGGATGCGCCGCAGCTGGCGCACGCTCTCATGATAGACCAGCCAATAGGCGCGGCGGATGGGTGGAGCTGCTTCCACCGGCACCAGTTCCGGCATCGAGCGGGCGACAAAGGTATGCAGGATGCCGACACCAGCGCCGGAGCGCACGGCCTCGGCCTGACCCATGGCGGAGGATATGGCGAAGGTGGAATGCCAGTCGTGGCTGAATTCGGCGGCATAGTCGAGCGACTGGCTGACGATCAGGTCCGGGACGTAGCCGATCAGAGGGTGATCCTTCAGCTCTTCCCGGCTCCGAGGCAGGCCATTTTTTTCAGCATAGATGCGCGAGGCGTAGAGGCCGAGCGTATAATCGACCAGCTTGCCGGCGACGAGCCGGCCTTCCGTCGGTCGTTCCACCGTGATCGCAATATCGGCCTCGCGGCGGGACAGGGAAAAGGAACGGGGCACCGGCACCAGCTGCACCGTGAGTTCCCGGTGCAGGGCCGTCAGTGCGCCGAGCCGCGGCGCGAGGTAGGCGACGCCGAAGCCATCCGGCGCGCCGATGCGCACTGTGCCGGAAATATCGTCACCTTCGCCGGCCACCGTCGAGCGGGCGGCGATCATCTCGGCCTCCATGCGCTCGGCAATGTCGAGAAACCGTTCGCCCGCGGGCGTCAGTTCGGAACCGGTGGTAAGCCGGCGAAACAGTTTGGTGCGCAAGGCCTCCTCAAGGGTAGCTATGCGCCGGGAGACCGTGGCGTGGTTCAGTTCCAGACGCTTGGCCGCGCCCAGGATCTGGCCGGAGCGGGCAACGGCGAGGAAAATACGCACGTCATCCCAGTTCATGATATCTCCATGGCGGCCGCGACTCCCTGGTGGCGAGGAAAGAAAAGTCGGCGGTATCTTTGCGCCGTTTAATGCTTGTGTCCAGGCCGATATACAATTCCTGCACAACGGCTGCGATTTCCCTCGCGTTGCGTTCGTGTGCTTAAAGGCGGACAATGGCCTCATCAAAATCCAGGGAGAGAACCATGATCGACTACGGTCATTTCATCGGTGGCAAGCGCGTCGCCGGCACCAGCGGGCGCAAACAGGATGTGATGCAGCCGATGGACGGCTCGGTGCGCGGAACCGTGGCGCTGGCCTCGAAATCGGAACTTCGCGCGGCTGTCGAGAATGCGAAGGCGGCGCAGGTGAAATGGGCTGCCGTCAACCCGCAGCGCCGCGTGCGCGTGCTGATGAAGTTCCTGGAACTCGCCAACCGCGAATATGACGCGCTTGCCGACATTCTCGCCCGTGAGCACGGCAAGACCATTGCCGACGCCAAAGGCGATATCCAGCGTGGTCTGGAAGTGGTCGAGGTCTGCATCGGCGCCCCGCACATGATGAAGGGCGAATTCACCGACGGCGCCGGTCCCGGCATCGACGTCTACTCGATGCGCCAGCCGCTCGGCGTGGTCGCCGGCATCACCCCGTTCAACTTCCCGGCCATGATCCCGCTGTGGAAGATCGCGCCGGCGATCGCTTGCGGCAATGCCTTCATTTTGAAGCCATCCGAGCGTGATCCGGGCGTGCCGCTGCGCATCGCGGAACTGTTCATCGAGGCAGGCCTGCCGGAAGGCGTTCTCAATGTCGTCAACGGCGACAAGGAAGTGGTCGACGCGATCCTCGACGACCCGGACATCAAGGCCATCGGCTTCGTCGGCTCGACGCCGATCGCGCAGTACATCTATTCGCGCGGCTGTGCCGCCGGAAAGCGGGTGCAGTGCTTCGGTGGCGCCAAGAACCACATGATCATCATGCCCGACGCCGACATGGACCAGACCGTCGACGCCCTGATCGGCGCAGGCTACGGTTCGGCCGGCGAGCGCTGCATGGCGATCTCGGTTGCGGTTCCTGTCGGCAACGACACGGCCAACCGGCTGATGGAAAAGCTGATCCCGCGCGTCGAGAGCCTGAAGGTCGGCCCGTCGACCGACTCCGCCGCCGATTTCGGTCCGGTCGTGACCAGCCAGGCGCTGGAACGCATCAAGGGTTATGTCGACCTCGGCGTGAAGGAAGGCGCCAAGCTCGTTGTCGATGGCCGTGGCTTCAAGATGCAGGGTTATGAGAACGGCTATTACATGGGCGGCTGCCTGTTCGACGAAGTGACGCCGGATATGACGATCTACAAGGAAGAGATTTTCGGCCCGGTGCTTTCGGTGGTGCGCGCGCCGCGCTACGAGGATGCCATCAAGCTAGCCAACGACCACGAGATGGGCAATGGCGTCGCCATCTTCACCCGTGACGGCGATGCCGCGCGTGATTTCGCCAGCCGCGTGCAGGTCGGCATGGTCGGCGTGAACGTGCCGATCCCGGTTCCGATCGCCTATTACACCTTCGGCGGCTGGAAGGCGTCGTCCTTCGGCGATCTCAACCAGCACGGCCCGGATGCATTCCGCTTCTACACCAAGACCAAGACGGTCACTTCGCGCTGGCCGTCCGGCGTCAAGGACGGTGCGGAATTCGTCATCCCGACGATGAACTAGCCGTTCCTCAAACGTTGTAAGCTGAAACGGGCGCCTCAGGCGCCCGTTTTCATATCTGGCCGGCCCCCTGGCCACCTTCGCGATTGCGAGGTTCAGTCACGACCGCTTGTTTTCGTCCGAACCACCACCATATCGATTCGTAGAGCCCCGCGATAAGTCGGGGCCGGACGGGAAACCAGAAGGAGCGACGCGATGAGGTCGCCGCGCCCAGCCTGGAGCGTACCGGTATATTGAGGCTGCCCATGTGCCTCCCGTTGCCGACACGCGAGGGCAAGGAGGTGCCAAATGGCACACTATTTCACCTACCGCTCGATCAAGCTGAGTGCCATCAGCATGCTGATGGCGCTTATGCCGCTACAGGCTGAGGCGCAGGTCAGTTGCGGTGATCGCGACGTCATCGTCGCCAGGCTTGACCAGCTCTTCCAGGAACACCGGATCGGCTACGGTCTTGTCGGACAGGCGGCGGTTGTCGAGATCTATGTTTCCGCAGCCGGTACATGGACGGTGCTGATGACCGATGTCGGCGGCCAAACCTGCATCATGGGTGCCGGCGACAGCTGGGAGAACACGTTGATGGCCCACGCCAAGGAACGTGACAGCTGAGTGGATTTTTCAGCGCATCGCAGCGGCCTGGGCGTGCAGGCGCAACAGTGCCATCAGCCGATCGGCTTCCGCAGCCGCTGCATCTTCATCGCGCTCCAGAATCGCGCGGATCAGTGTGACGTGGTTCCCGGCTGCTTCGGCGAGCCCTGTGCCGCTTTGGAAGCGAAACCAGAAACGCCGGCTGTGGGTCTGCAGCGGTGCGACGAGCCGGGCGGCGAATTGATTGTCCGCGGCGAGCGCCATTGCCTCATCGAGCGATTTGTCCGCTTCGAGGTATCCGATGATGTCATTGGTTATGACGGCATCGTGGATTGCGAGTGCCGTGGCCTGCAGGCGACCGGCGACTTCATGGGTGGCGAAACGGGCGGCCGAGCGAGCGAGAATGATTTCGATGCCGCGACGCGCGTCGAGCACCCTCAACCAGTCACCAGCGTGGAGGGGAGCGATTTCGAGGCCGGCACGCGGGCGGACCGTGACGAGCCCTTCCCAGGCGAGCCGCTGAACCGCTTCCCGGACAGGAGTGCGACCGAGCGACAATTTTTCGATCAGGGCCCTTTCGGTGGTCACACTGCCGGGAGCGAGTTCGAGCGTGACGATCATTTTTTCGAGCGCGCGATATGCTTTGGCGCTGACCGATTCAGCGCTTTCGCCGCGTTCCGCTTCAAGTTCTGCTGTGTTCAAGGCCGCTTCGTCCGATTGATATATTTTTGATATATCAGCCGGAAAAGCCAATTGACAGAAGGAATTCATAAGAGATATATCAGTGATATATCAGTGATATATCAGGCTAAGAGGCTTGATGTGGATCGCAGCTTTCGCCTGGGGCCCGGCTTCGTGCACCCGGGAATCCGGGCGTCGGCAAGCTGAGCCGCACATACTTTCTGGACGAGCGCTCCAACGATCCGGGGTGCATGCGTGCTCCCTGCGGCGCCGCAATCTCGGCCCGCATGGCGCAGCTCACCGCGAAAGAGGGCGACGATTTCATGCACGAACCAGTCATCGGCTCGCTATTCAGGGCGGGCGGTGGAGAAAGCGGTTTCGGTAGCTGGCAAGCCTGCTATCGTGCCTTCAACAGGGGGCTGGGCACACATGAGGGGACTGGATACGATCTTCATCGACGATCGCGATCCGTTCGCGCACGGTTTCATCGTCAACCAAGGTATCTAAAATGTGTTTGTCGACGAATAAGGGGAAAAAGTGACAGGTCGAAAACGCGCAAGAATCCGTCTTTTCAACCGATCTTGATGACTGAATCTTCGAAAACGGGTGCAAACTAATTCGGAATCGTCAAAGACATTGCTTTGTGCCAATGATACGGTCCGCCATAGTCCACGAACCGGGCAACGATAATAAGGCAGTCGCGAGGCGTGCTGGAGACACGCGCCAGACGATAAAAAAGGCCGTTGCAATCCAGGTTTGAGACCTTACGACTAGGGGAAATACGAGAGAGACGCACCAGGGCAGGTGACGTTTCAGGGGAGCCTCGGGAATATGCAATATTTCGTTCAGCAGCTTGTGAACGGGCTGACGCTCGGGTCCATCTATGGACTGATCGCGATCGGCTACACGATGGTCTACGGCATCATCGGCATGATCAACTTCGCCCATGGCGACATCTTCATGGTCGGAGCGTTCACTGCGTTGATCGTCTTCCTGATCCTGGCCGCGGCCTTCGGCTCCGTGCCGGTCGTCGTCGCCCTCCTGGTGATGATGATCGTGGCGATGCTGCTTACCAGCCTCTACAACTGGACGATCGAAAAAGTCGCCTATCGTCCTCTGCGTGGCTCCTTCCGTCTCGCTCCGCTGATCACCGCCATCGGCATGTCGATCGCCCTGTCCAATTTCGTGCAGGTCACCCAGGGTCCGCGCAACAAGCCGATCCCACCGATGGTCAGCCAGGTCTATAACATTGGCGGCATTTCCGTTTCGCTGAAGCAGATCATCATCGTGGCGGTCACGGCGGTATTGCTCGCGGTGTTCTGGTATCTGGTCAACAGGACGGCGCTTGGCCGCGCCCAGCGCGCCTGCGAGCAGGATCGCAAGATGGCCGCGCTGCTTGGCATCGATGTCGACCGCACCATCTCCATCACCTTCATCATGGGCGCAGCGCTTGCTGCAGTCGCCGGCACGCTGTTCCTGATGTATTACGGCGTCGTTTCTTTCTCGGACGGTTTCGTGCCCGGCGTGAAAGCCTTCACCGCGGCGGTTCTCGGCGGCATCGGCTCGCTGCCGGGTGCGGTATTGGGTGGTCTGCTTATCGGTTTCATCGAGAGCATGTGGTCGGCCTACTTCTCCATCGACTACAAGGACGTTGCCGCCTTCTCGATCCTGGCGATCGTGCTGATCTTCCTGCCTTCCGGCATCCTCGGCCGGCCAGAAGTCGAAAAGGTCTGATCTCATGGCCGTGACCGTTTCCAACAACACGGGCGAGACCGTCGCCAATCCGATGGCTCGCGCCTTCCGCGAGGCGATCTATGCCGGCCTTGTCGCGTTAGGGCTGTTCGTCCTGTTCATCGGTCTGAGGACGGACCAGAACATTCGCAACGAACTGGTGCTGATCCAGCGCTGGGGACTGCTGGCGACTGTGGTGATCATCACTGCCGTCGGACGGTTCCTCTACGTGGCCTTCGTCATACCCGCGATCGAACGCGCCAAGGCGGAAAAAGCCAGCGCGCCTGCCGCGGTGGCCGAACCAGGGTTCATTCGCCGCAATTTCAACTCGCTCGGCATTGCCGTGCTGGTGCTCTATCCAATCGTGGTGGTGTCGCTGGTCGGCTTCCAGAGTTCGCTGAAATGGGTCGATAATTTCGGCATCCAGATCCTGATCTATGTGATGTTGGCCTGGGGCCTGAACATCGTCGTCGGTCTGGCAGGTCTGCTCGACCTCGGCTATGTCGCATTCTACGCGGTAGGCGCCTACGCCTACGCGCTGCTCGGCACGCATTACGGTCTGTCCTTCTGGATCCTGTTGCCTGCCGCCGGCATCATGGCCGCCTTCTGGGGTGTACTGCTCGGCTTCCCGGTGCTGCGCCTGCGCGGTGACTATCTTGCGATCGTCACGCTTGCTTTCGGTGAGATCATCCGCCTGGTGCTGATCAACTGGCGCGAGGTCACCAACGGCGCCGCTGGTATCTCCGGCATTCCCAAGGTTTCGTTCTTCGGCCTGATGTCGTTCAACGTGTCGGATCCGAATTACATCTCCAAGGTGTTGGGCATCGCCCAGTCGGGCGCCTACTACAAGATCTTCCTCTACTATCTGGCGTTGGCTCTGGCGCTGCTGACCGCCTTCGTCACCATCCGGTTGCGCCGCATGCCTGTGGGGCGAGCCTGGGAGGCACTGCGCGAGGACGAGATCGCCTGCCGTTCGCTCGGCATCAACACCACCACCACCAAGCTCACCGCTTTTGCCACTGGCGCGATGTTCGGCGGTTTCGCCGGCTCCTTCTTCGCGGCACGGCAAGGTTTCGTGTCGCCGGAATCCTTCGTCTTCATCGAATCGGCAATCATCCTGGCGATCGTGGTGCTGGGCGGCATGGGCTCGCTCGGCGGTATCGCGGTCGCCGCGGTGGTGATGATCGGCGGCACCGAAATCCTGCGCGAGCTGGACTTCCTGAAGGTCGTATTCGGACCGGACTTCACGCCTGAACTCTACCGCATGCTCCTCTTCGGCATGGCCATGGTCATCGTCATGTTGTGGAAGCCTCGCGGCTTCGTCGGCAGTCGAGAACCGACTGCGTTCCTCAGGGAACGAAAAGCGGTTTCAAGCTCCTTCACCAAGGAAGGACACGGCTGATGGATGCGATTGCTCCCATGAACAAGACGCTTCTTCAGGTCGAGCACCTGTCGATGAAATTCGGCGGCCTTGTCGCCATCGGTGACCTGTCCTTCGAGGTCAGGCGCGGCGAGATCACCGCGCTGATCGGTCCGAACGGCGCCGGCAAGACAACGGTGTTCAACTGTATCACTGGTTTCTACAAGCCGACCGAGGGCATGATCCGCTTCACCGGCCAGGGTGGTTCGGAATTCCTTCTGGAGCGGATGCCAGACTTCCAGATCACCGCGAAGGCAAAGGTCGCCAGAACCTTCCAGAACATCCGCCTGTTCTCGGGCATGACCGTGCTCGAAAACCTGCTCGTCGCCCAGCACAACAAGCTGATGCAGGCTTCGGGCTACACGATTGTCGGCCTGCTGGGTCTCGGCAGTTACCGCCGGGTGTCGGGCGAATCTGTGGAGCTTGCCAAGCACTGGCTGGAAAAGGCCGATCTCATCGACCGCGCCGACGATCCGGCCGGTGATCTGCCCTATGGCGCACAACGCCGGCTGGAAATCGCGCGTGCCATGTGCACCGGCCCTGAACTGCTCTGTCTCGACGAGCCTGCCGCCGGTCTCAATCCGAAGGAATCGCTGGCGCTCAACGATCTGCTGATCGACATCAAGAACAGCACCGGCACCTCGATCCTGCTCATCGAGCACGATATGTCGGTGGTGATGCAGATCTCCGATCATATCGTCGTGCTGGAATATGGCCGCAAGATTTCCGATGGCGATCCGGCTTTTGTGCGCTCCGATCCCAAGGTGATTGCCGCCTATCTCGGCGTCGATGATGAAGAGGTCGAGACCGTGCTCACCGATGTCGGCGACGAAAACATCATCGAGCAGCTCGAAGCTCATCCGGATGTCGCGCATGGACCGAGCACCTCGGCATCGATGCTGGCGGGACCGATAAGCGATACCATCGACCACGTCGAAGGCGAGCGGGTTACCGTCGCCAAGGGCGCGTCGAAGGCTGCCCTGGTGGAGGCGCGGACAAATGCCGCCTCGGCAACCCCTGCCGGATTGGTCGGCGGCAAAGCGTCCAGAGGCAAAGCGGCGAAGGCTGCAAGCGGTGCAAAAGCAGGTGGTTCGGCAGCCAAGGCGGCTGCTACTGCGAAACCGTCCGCTGGCATTTCCAACCGTCTTTCCGCGCCGCGTGGCGGCAAGGCCGATAACCTGACCCGCATCAAGGGCATCGGCTCCGTCAACGAAAAGAAGCTGAACGGCCACGGCATCTATCATTTCGACCAGATCGCCAGCTGGAAGAAGGCCGATGTCGTTGCGGCCGAAGCCTATCTCGCCTTTGATGGGCGCATTGCCCGCGAAGACTGGATCGGCCAGGCGAAGCTGCTTGCCAAGGGCAAGGACACGGAATTCTCGCGTCGGGTCGACGCGGGCGATGTACCAACCAGCCATGCGTCGGCAAAGTCCGCGGCGGCCAAGCGCGGAGGGCGTAAATAATGGCCGGTGCACCGCTGCTCGATATCAAGGGCGTCCATACCTATTACGGCAACATCCGGGCGCTGAACGGCGTCAATGTCAGCGTCAACGAGGGCGAGATCGTCGCCTTGATCGGTGCCAACGGTGCCGGCAAATCGACACTGATGATGACTGTCTTCGGCGCGCCACGGGCGCGTACGGGAACGATCACTTTCGCCGGCACCGACATCACGCAGATGCCGACGCATGAAATCGCCAGGCTGCGCATCGCCCAGTCGCCGGAAGGGCGTCGCATCTTCCCGCGTATGACGGTGATGGAAAACCTGCAGATGGGGGCCAGTCTCGACAACCTCAAATACTACAGCGAGGATGTCGAGAAGGTCTTCACCCTGTTCCCGCGCCTCAAGGAGCGCATCAGCCAGCGTGGCGGCACGCTTTCTGGCGGCGAGCAGCAGATGCTGTCGATCGGGCGTGCGCTGATGGCGCGGCCGAAACTGCTTTTGCTGGACGAGCCGTCGCTTGGTCTTGCGCCGCTGATCGTCAAGCAGATCTTCGACGCCATTCGCGAGCTCAATCGTACGCAGGGACTGACAGTGTTCCTGGTCGAGCAGAACGCCTTCGGCGCGTTGAAGCTCGCCACGCGCGGCTATGTCATGGTGAACGGCAACGTCACCATGAGCGGCACCGGCAAAGACCTGCTCGCCAATCCGGAAGTCCGCGCCGCCTATCTCGAGGGCGGGCATCACTGAACCAGGGGGTCTTCATCATGCAAGGCATCATCTATGAAGAAGCCTCGATCTGGCAGTTCTTCTTCGTCACCTGCCTGTTGGGCGGATGGGCGGCCTGGATGACAGGCAGGGCCTGTGCGCAGACATGGCGCACGCGGCCGATGCTGTTCGTCTACATCCTGGGCTTGGGGCTCGGCGTGCGGTTCATCCATCACGCTCTTTTCGAAGGCACGATGTTCACGCTCCAGTACTACATCGTCGATACGATCGTTCTGATGGTGCTGGCTTTTCTCGGCTACCAGTATACGCGGACGAACCAAATGGTAACGCAGTATAGCTGGCTGTACGAAAAGGTTTCGCCGCTCAGCTGGAAGGCGAAAGCCTGATGTTTTTGACTCACGCCGCTTCGACCAAGAATCGGCGTGACAAGGCCTCAAAATGAGGCAAAGTACGTTTTCTGCGATTGGGGTGGGCATCGCGTGAAGACTCTATCCTCGCCCGCCCGGTAAATGGGAGCGTTTCAATGAAAAAATCACTTTTGTCCGCCGTGGCCCTGACCGCGCTGGTTGCGTTCAGCGGCAACGCGTGGGCTGACCTTCAGGTTGCCGTTGGTGCCCCGATCACTGGCCCCAATGCTGCCTTCGGCGCGCAGTTGCAGAAGGGCGCCGAAATGGCCATTGCCGAGATCAATGCGGCCGGTGGCATCAATGGCGAGCAGGTCAAGCTGTCGGTCGGCGACGACGTGTCCGATCCGAAGCAGGGTATTTCGGTTGCCAACAAATTCGTCGCCGATGGTGTCAAGTTCGTGGTCGGCCACTTCAACTCGGGCGTGTCGATCCCGGCCTCGGAAGTCTATGCCGAGAACGGCATCGTCGAAGTGACGCCTGCGGCCACCAACCCGGTCTTCACCGAACGCGGCCTGTGGAACGTGTTCCGCACCTGCGGCCGTGACGACCAGCAGGGCGGCATTGCCGGTGCCTACATCGCCAAGAACTTCAAGGATGCCAAGATCGCGGTCATCCATGACAAGACCCCTTACGGCCAGGGCCTCGCTGACGAAACCAAGAAGGCGATGAATGCCGCTGGCGTCAAGGAAGTCATGTATGAAGGCGTCAATGTCGGCGACAAGGACTTCTCGGCCCTGATCGCCAAGATGAAGGAAGCTGGCGTCACCCTGATCTATTGGGGCGGCCTGCACACCGAGGCTGGTCTGATCATTCGCCAGTCGACCGACCAGGGCCTCAAAGCGCCATTGATGTCGGGCGACGGCATCGTCTCGAACGAACTTGCTTCGATCGCCGGCGATGCAGTGGCAGGCACGCTGAACACGTTCGGAGCCGATCCGCGTCTCAATCCGGACAACAACGATCTGGTCGCGAAGTTCCGCGCCCAGGGCTTCGAGCCCGAAGCCTACACGCTGTATTCCTACGCAGCGGTGCAGGTGATCGCTCAGGCTGCTGCCGCCGCCAAGTCGAACGATCCCCAGGAAGTCGCCAAGGCGATGCACGAGAAGGGTCCGTTCAAGACCGTTCTCGGCGAACTCGCCTATGACGAAAAGGGCGATCCCAAGCTTCCGGGCTACGTCATGTACATCTGGAAGAAGGGTGATGACGGCAAGTACACCTACGTGCCGAAGGTCGACTGATCTTTTGTTCAGTTCCTGATGGAATGCCCGGCGCAACGCGCCGGGCATTTTCTTTTGCCGGATGCGTTTTATTAAGAAAACGGCTCGGTCGGCGGCCTTTTACGAAGGCAATTGTTTGCGTTTCTTGACCTGCATGACGCAACGGAATTCCCGCGGCTTTTCCGTTTTCCGATGTCTGCGCTGCCTGATCCGCATTCATCTCCAAAGGGTGCTTATTTTAGTTGCACTGCAGCATTTTCCCGCTAATCATGCGCCCGCCTTTCTTTCCCCTCACCGGCTGGAGCAATCACTTGGCAATCACGAAGATCCTTGTCGCCAACCGTTCCGAGATCGCCATCCGCGTCTTCCGCGCGGCCAACGAACTGGGGCTCAAAACGGTGGCGATCTGGGCGGAGGAGGACAAGTACTCGCTGCATCGCTTCAAAGCCGACGAAAGTTATCAGGTCGGCCGCGGCCCCTGGCTTGCCAAGGACATGGGACCGATCGAAGCCTATCTTTCGATCGACGAGGTGATCCGCGTCGCCAAGCTCTCGGGCGCCGATGCCATCCATCCGGGTTACGGCCTTTTGTCGGAAAGCCCGGAATTCGCCGAAGCCTGCGTTGCAAACGGCATCACCTTCATCGGCCCGAAGCCGGAGACCATGCGCCGGCTCGGCAATAAGGTGGCGGCGCGCAACCTCGCCATCGAAGTCGGCGTTCCTGTCGTGCCGGCCACCGATCCGCTGCCGGACGATGCCGGGGACATCAAGAAACTGGCCAAGGCGATCGGCTATCCGGTCATGCTCAAGGCTTCGTGGGGCGGCGGCGGGCGCGGCATGCGCGCGATCCGCAGCGAAGCCGACCTCATCCGCGAGGTCACCGAAGGCAAGCGCGAGGCCAAGGCTGCTTTCGGCAAGGATGAGGTCTATCTCGAAAAGCTGGTCGAGCGGGCCCGCCATGTCGAGGTTCAGATCCTCGGCGACACGCATGGCAACGCCGTGCATCTGTTCGAGCGTGACTGTTCGATCCAGCGCCGCAACCAGAAGGTCGTCGAGCGCGCACCGGCCCCCTATCTCAGCAACGAGCTGCGCCAGGAGCTCTGCGGCTATGCGCTGAAGATCGCCAACGAGACCAGCTATATCGGCGCCGGCACCGTCGAATTCCTGCAGGATGCCGATACCGGCAAATTCTACTTCATCGAGGTCAATCCCCGTATCCAGGTGGAGCACACGGTCACCGAGCAGGTGACCGGCATCGATATCGTCAAGGCGCAGATCCATATCCTCGACGGCTTCGCCATCGGCACGCCGGAATCGGGTGTGCCGGAGCAGAAGGACATCCGGCTGAACGGCCATGCCCTGCAGTGCCGCATCACCACCGAGGATCCGGAGCAGAACTTCATTCCCGACTACGGCCGCATCACCGCCTATCGCGGCGCCACCGGCTTCGGCATCCGCCTCGATGGCGGCACGGCCTATTCGGGCGCGGTCATCACCCGCTACTACGATCCGCTGCTCGAGAAGGTGACGGCCTGGGCGCCGACGCCGGATGAAGCGATCTCACGCATGAACCGTGCATTGCGCGAGTTCCGTATTCGCGGCGTGGCGACCAATCTCACCTTCCTCGAAGCGATCATCAATCACCCGAGCTTCGCCGACAATTCCTACACGACGAAGTTCATCGACTCGACGCCGGAACTGTTCGCGCAGGTCAAGCGCCAGGACCGTGCCACCAAGCTGCTCAACTATCTGGCCGACGTCAGCGTCAACGGTCACCCCGAGACGCGTGGTCGACCAAAGCCCAATCCGGATGCAGCAGCACCGATCATCCCGTGGTTCACCGCGCCGATCCCCGACGGTACCAAGCAACAGCTCGACAAGCTTGGTCCGGAAGGCTTCGCCAAGTGGATGCGCGCGCAAAAGCAGGTGCTGGTCACCGACACGACCATGCGCGACGGTCACCAGTCGCTGCTTGCAACGCGCGTGCGCACGCATGACATCGCTCGTATCGCCGGCACCTATGGACGTGCCTTGCCGCAGCTTCTGTCGCTCGAATGCTGGGGCGGCGCCACCTTCGACGTCGCCATGCGCTTCCTGACCGAAGATCCGTGGGAGAGGCTCTCACTGGTGCGCGAACGGGCGCCGAACATCCTCCTGCAGATGCTGCTGCGCGGCGCCAACGGCGTCGGCTACACCAATTACCCCGACAATGTTGTGCAGCATTTCGTCAAGCAGGCGGCGGAAGGCGGCATCGACCTGTTCCGGGTCTTCGATTGCCTGAACTGGGTCGAGAACATGCGCGTCGCCATGGATGCGGTCGGCGCCGAAGGCAAGCTGATCGAAGCGGCGATGTGCTACACTGGCGACATCCTCGATCCGAACAGGGCCAAATACAGCCTGACCTACTATGTCGGATTGGCCAAGGAACTGGAAGCCGCCGGCGCCCACATCATCGCCGTCAAGGACATGGCCGGCCTGCTCAAGCCGGCAGCCGCACGCGTTCTGTTCAAGGCGCTGCGCGAGGCAACCGACCTGCCGATCCATTTCCATACGCATGACACCTCCGGCCTGTCGGCCGCGACCGTGCTGGCGGCGGTGGAAAGCGGGGTCGATGCCATCGACGCGGCCATGGATGCCTTCTCCGGCAATACCTCGCAACCTTGTCTCGGTTCTGTCGTCGAGGCGTTGAAGGGTACTGATCGCGATCCAGGCCTCGACCCGAAATGGATCCGCAAGATCTCGTTCTACTGGGAAGCGGTGCGCAACCAGTATGCCGCCTTCGAAAGCGATCTCAAGGGGCCGGCATCGGAAGTCTATCTGCACGAAATGCCCGGCGGGCAGTTCACCAACCTCAAGGAGCAGGCCCGCTCGCTCGGACTGGAAACACGCTGGCACGAGGTGGCGCAGGCCTATCACGACGTCAACCTGATGTTCGGCGATATCGTCAAGGTGACGCCATCCTCCAAGGTCGTTGGCGACATGGCGCTGATGATGGTCAGCCAGGACCTGACGGTGGCCGATGTCGAGAACCCGGGTAAGGATATCGCCTTCCCGGATTCCGTCGTTTCCATGCTGCGTGGCGATCTCGGCCAGTCGCCGGGCGGCTGGCCGGAGGCTCTGCAGAAGAAGGCGCTGAAGGGCGACAAGCCGATCACAGTGCGCCCCGGCTCGCTTCTCAAGCCGGCGGACCTGAAGAAGAACCGAAAGGAGATCGAGGAAAAGCTCGGCCGCAAGCTGCCCGAGAACGAATTCGCCTCGTGGCTGATGTATCCGAAGGTGTTCTCCGATTTCGCCGCCGCGCAGGAAACCTATGGTCCGGTCAGCGTTTTGCCCACGCCGACCTACTTCTACGGCATGAAGCCGGAGGACGAGGTTTTCGTCGACATCGAGAAGGGCAAGACACTGGTCATCCGCTGCCTCGCCGTCGGCGATACCGACGAAAAAGGCATGGTCACCGTCTTCTTCGAACTCAACGGGCAACCGCGCCGCGTCAAGGTGCCGGACCGGGCGCATGGCGCTTCGAACGGCAAGGCCAGGCCGAAGGCTGAAGCAGGCAACGACGCGCATCTCGGCGCGCCGATGCCCGGCGTCGTATCGGGCGTGTCGGTTTCCGCCGGACAGAGCGTCAAGGCTGGCGACGTGCTTCTGTCCATCGAGGCGATGAAGATGGAAACGGCACTGCATGCCGAGCGTGACGGCGTCATTGCCGAGGTGCTGGTGAAAGCAGGCGATCAGATCGACGCCAAGGATCTCCTGGTGGTGTTCGGCTGACGCAACATCAAGACATTGCTGACAATCAGGCCTTGACCTGCCATGCCCGGTCGGGCATCGAACCGGCCGGAAAACCGGCCGCCGCTTGCCCGAGTCGTGGCCGCTGAAGAAGAAATGGAGACCACTATGGCCGACGAAATCACCGAGACCAGCCAGACTGTAGCCGCCGGCCAGTTGCGGGCGCTCATCGAGCGCATCGAGCGTCTCGAGGAAGAAAAGAAGACGATCGCCGACGACATTAAGGACGTCTATGCGGAAGCCAAAGGCACCGGTTTCGACACCAAGGCGATCCGTGCCATCGTGCGCCTGCGCAAGCAGGACCAGGCAGAGCGCCAGGAAGCGGAATCGATCCTCGACCTCTACAAGGCCGCGCTCGGCATGGTGTGATCCGCCTTTAACGGTTACGATATCTGGGCCCCTTTCGGGTCCCACGTCGCCCCGCAGGCTCACCGCCTTGCGGGGCTTTCTTTGCAGAAATTGGTGACCCTCGTCCCCTCAACCGTCCAAGGCTTGCGAGGCGGGGCTCGGTCTGTTTCCCTGCTTGAGGCGGGTGTTGCTCCGATTCGTGGCTCGTGCCCCAAAGTCTCGGACCGACAAGGTGAACATTTGGAAGGAAGACAGCAATGAACGCCAGGCCGGGAATCACCGAGATGAAACCCAGGATCACCGTGGTCGGGGTGGGCGGCGGCGGGGGCAATGCCGTCAACAACATGATCGCCACCGGATTGCAGGGCGCGGAGTTCCTGGTCGCCAACACGGATGCGCAGGCGCTTGCCATGTCAAAGGCACCGCGGCTGATCCAGTTGGGTGCGGCCATTACCGAAGGGCTGGGGGCGGGTTCGGTGCCGGAAGTGGGTGACGCAGCGGCGCAAGAGTCGATCAGCGAGATCATGGATCACCTGGCGGGAACACATATGTGCTTCGTGACCGCCGGTATGGGAGGCGGAACGGGAACGGGTGCCGCCCCCGTCATCGCACATGCGGCACGGCAGGCCGGCATCCTGACGGTTGCCGTCGTCACCAAGCCGTTTGCCTTCGAAGGAAAGCGCCGCATGGCGGCGGCGGAGGAGGGCATCGAGCGGCTTCGCGAATGCGCCGACACGGTCATCGTCATCCCGAACCAGAACCTCTTCAGGATTGCCGATGCCAGGACGACCTTCGAGGATGCCTTCGTCATGGCCGATCGCGTCCTTTATGCCGGCGTCGGTTGCATCACCGACCTCATCATGAAGGAAGGGCTGATCAATCTCGATTTCGCCGATGTGCGCGCGGTGATGCGCGGTATGGGCCGGGCAATGATGGGTACGGGCGAGGCTTCAGGCGAGGGGCGGGCAAAGGCGGCGGCCGAAGCGGCAATCGCGAACCCGCTTCTCGACGAGGCATCGATGGGGGGTGCAAGAGGCGTGCTGGTGTCGATCTCCGGCGGGCCAGACATGACGCTGTTCGAGGTCGATGAGGCAGCAACCCGTATCCGCGAGGAAGTCGATGCCGATGCCGACATCATAGTCGGCGCCATATTCGATCAGGCGCTGGAAGGAAAATTCAGGGTATCCGTCGTCGCAACAGGCCTGCGGCAGAAGGCGCAGGTACTCGAATTCGAGCAGAGAACGGCTTGAAGACCGGCTTTCCGGCAGGTCTTCATAGACGGCAAGGCGTCCGGGGGACGGCTACGGTCCCCTGGAGCAGAGCGCAACGTCCTCCATTGGGTCAGGTAGCAGGCCTAAACGGCTTGGCCAGAGATGCCGGGAAGTGCAGCGAGAGCGTCTGGCGGTTCTGCGATATGATGACCAGCACGATGATCGTCGCCAGGTAAGGCAAGGCGGAAAGCAGTTCCGATGGGACGGCCAGGCCCAGTGCCTGCCCCTGCAGTTGCAGAATGGTCATGCCGCCGAACAGCCAGGCGCCGAGCAAGATGCGCAGAGGCCGCCACGTGGCAAAGACCACCAGCGCAAGTGAAATCCAGCCTTTGCCGGCGGTCATGTTCTCCACCCACAGCGGCGTATACGCCACCGACAGATAGGCGCCGGCGAGACCGGCCATCAGCCCGCCAAAGAGCACCGCGAGATAGCGGATGCGGATCACGGGATAGCCGATTGCATGGGACGTCTCGGGTGACTCGCCGATCGTGCGAAGGATCAGTCCGCTTTTCGTCCGGTACAGGAACCAGCTGATGACGAAGAACATCAGGATGGCGAAATAGACCATCGGGTCGAAGCGAAAGAACATCGGTCCGATAACAGGAATGTCGGACAATAGCGGGATGTGGATGCGCTTGAGTGCGTCGATTGGCGCCGAGCCGAAGCCGCGACCGAGGAAAGCCGAGACACCCGACCCGAAGATGGCAAGCGCGAGGCCCGCGGCATATTGGTTGGTCAAAAACGTGAGTGCCAGCACGCCAAACAACAGCGAGGCGGCCGCGCCGGCGAATGCGCCAGCGAGAATCGCAACCGGCATGGGCAGCCCAGCGATGACAGCCCAGAAAGCGGCTGCTGCTCCCACCAGCATCATTCCTTCGATGCCGAGGTTGAGGACGCCGGATTTCTCGACGACGAGCTCGCCGAGCGCCGCGAAGATCAGCGGCGTGGCGGCTATGGCCGTGCCGGTGAAGATGGCGATGAAAAGGTCCATCAGGCGTGCTCCGGGACGCGGCGAAGCCGGTAGAAGATGAAGAAATCGGTGGCCAGCAGGAAGAACAGAAGAATGCCCTGGAAGATGCGGGTCAGCGACGACGACAAACCAAGGTTCATCTGCACGGTCTCGCCACCGAGGAACAAGAGCGACATCAAGAGCCCGCCGAGGACGATACCGAAGGCGTTCAGCCGACCGATGAAAGCGACAATGATGGCGGCGAAACCATAGCCCGGCGAAATCTGGGGTGACAGTTGTCCGAGTGGCCCGGCAACTTCGGCCATGCCTGCGATGCCCGCGGCAGCGCCGCCCGCGAGCAGGCCGGTCCACACCGCGGAGGATTCGCGGAAGCCCGCGTAGCGAGCCGCATGCGGGGCCGCACCGCTGACCTTCATCTTGTAGCCGAGGAAACTGCGATCGGCGAAAAGCCACATCAGCACGACCGCGACGACGGTGATGAACACCGACGAGTTGACACGATAGGCATAGTCAAAGGGTTCGAACATGGCTGCCGCCGGCAGCAGCGCTGTCTGCGGGTAGTTGAAGCCTGCTGGGTCGCGCCATGGCCCATGCACGAGCCACGAGAGAAACAGCGTGGCGATGTAGGTCATCATCAAGGTGACAAGGATTTCGTTCGTGTTCAGCCTGGCGCGAAGAAATGCCGGAATCGCAGCCCAGGCCATGCCCGCAGCTGCGCCTGCGACAAACATCAACGGCAGCAGGATCGGGCTTTCGGGATTGGGGTAGAACAGCCCGACACCGCAGGCTGCGATAGCACCGATAATCAACTGGCCTTCGGCACCTATGTTCCAGACATTGGCGCGGAAGCCCACGGCCAAGCCGCAAGCGATCAGGATCAGCGGCGACGCTTTCAGCAACAGCTCCGACAAGCCGTTCAAAGAACTGATTGGGGTGATGAAGAAAGCCTGCAAGGTGGATAGCGGATCATAACCCAGACCGGCAAACATCGCCGACCCCACAGCGATCGTAAGTGCTGTGGCGATTATTGGAGCGGCTATGCGCATGGAAGCGGACGGCTCGGGCCGCTGTTCAATTCTGTACAGCAACTTCGCTTCTCTCCTCGATATCATTGCCGCGGTCGGCCCCTGTCATGAGGAGGCCAACTTCTTCACGGTTGGTTTTTGTTCTGATGAGCGGTGGCGAGACCTGGCCCTGACAGATGACGAGCAGCCGGTCGCAGATCTCAAACAATTCGTCGAGTTCCTCCGAGACCACCAGCACGGCGGAACCTGCGCGGCTCAGATCCAGGATGTTCTGCCGGATGAAGGCTGCCGCACCCACGTCAACGCCCCACGTTGGTTGGGAGACGAGGAACAGCTTCGGTTTCAGCGCGATCTCGCGGCCGACGATGAATTTTTGAAGATTGCCGCCGGACAGGCTCTGGGCACTTGAGGAGGGGCCATTGGCCTTGACCTTGAAGCGGTCAATGATGTCTCGCGCAAAACCGGCCGCTTTGCCGCGATCGACCATACCGTGCCGCACCAGACCGCCGCGGCGATTGGCGGTCAAAACCGCATTTTCCCACAATGTGTGGGGCGGCACCGCACCTCGACCGAGACGCTCCTCCGGTACAAACGCCATGCCGAGCCCGCGCCGCTCGCTGGCGTTGAGATGGCCAGCCGCCTTGCCGTCAATGCGCACCACGGATGCATCGGCGTGCCGGCGCTCGCCGCTGATCAGTGCGATCAGATCCGCCTGGCCGTTGCCGGAAACGCCGGCCAATCCAACAATCTCACCGCCATGGACCTCAAACGAAACATTCTTGAGCGCGACTCCATATTTGTCGCGGGCCGGCGATGTGAGGCCCCGCACTTCGAGCACGGGCCTGGCGCTCGGCACCGAGGGGACCACACGCATTTCAGGCAGTTTCGAGCCAACCATCATACGGGCGAGTTCCAGCGACGTCGTTTCCTTGGGCTTCGCCGAGCCCGTCACCTTTCCGTTTCGCAGCACGGTGGCGGAGTCGCATAGCTCCTGCACTTCATCGAGCTTGTGGCTGATGTAGACGATCGAACAGCCCTCGGCGGCGAGTTGACGCAAGGTTTCGAACAATTTCCCAACCGCTTGCGGTGCCAGCACCGATGTCGGCTCGTCGAGGATCAGGAGCTTCGGGGCCTGCAACAGGCAGCGCACGATCTCGACACGCTGGCGCTCGCCGACCGACAGGTCGAGCACGCGGCGATGAGGATCGATCGGCATTCCATATCGGTTCGAGAGGTGGGTGATCTGGCGGGCAAGCGTCTTGAGATCGAAGGTACTTGAGACGGACAGGGCGATGTTCTCGACCACCGTGACGGATTCAAACAGCGCAAAGTGCTGGTAGACCATCTCGATGCCCAGCGCCCGCGAACTCGCCGGATTGTGCGCTTCTATCCGCTTGCCGTCGCACCAGATTTCGCCGGAGTCGGCCTGGGCCACGCCATAGATGATTTTCATCAAGGTGGACTTGCCGGCACCGTTTTCGCCGAGCACGGCATGGATTTTCCCTGGCATGATCGACATCGAGATGTCGTCATTTGCAACGATGCCGGGGTAGCTCTTGGTGATGTTGCGCAATTCAAGGCGCGGGATCATAGCCGGTCCTGCCATTGGGGTTGGACGGAAGAGCACAGTCATACCTACCGGCGCATCTGCTCTCCGGTAGGTATGATCTGAAAGGAAGACGGTCAGCCGAGCTTGCCGATCATTCCTTTGACGAACCAGTTCATGCTGCGGATGTCCTTGTCTTCCAGCACCGAGCCGGCGGCGACCTTCACGTTGCCGTCCTGATCCTTCAGCTCGCCCGCATAGGGGTGGACCTTGCCGGAACCCACGTCCGTTTCGAGTTGCTTGAGCTTGGCGACGACGTCGGCTGGAATCCCCTCATTGTAAGGTGCCATCTTGACGATACCGGCAGCGAGACCATCCCAGCGCGCCTCGGGTTTCCAATTGCCCTCGGCAACGCCTTTGGCTGCCCGCAAATAGTCGGCCGACCAGTCGAGCGTGAAAGCGGTCAGTTGCTTGCCGGAACCGAACTTCGCCATGTCGCTTGCGTAGCCGATCGACCAGGCGCCGCCTTCGCCTGCCACCTGCACGCCAGTGGCGGTATCAGTCATCGAGCAGATGACGTCGCAGCCTTGCGACAGCAGCGTGTTGGCCGCTTCCTTTTCCTTGCCCGGATCGAACCAGGAATTGAGGAAGATGGCATTGCAGGTGATGTCCGGCTTGACGCTCTGGGCACCAAGCAGCAAGGCGTTCGCCGGACCGACGATGTCGGGAATCGGGAAGCCGCCGATGAAGCCGATCTTGTTCGACTTGCTCATATGCGCGCCGGCCGCGCCGGCCACATAGCAACCCTCGTAATACTTCGCCTCGAAGGTGCCTAGGTTGGCGAGATGAACGATGCCGGAGCAATGTTCGAAGGCGGTTTTCGGGAACCGTGGCGCGACCTTCTGCATCGGCGTGCCGTGCGAAAAGGACGTACCGAAGATCAGTTGGTTGCCCGAGGCTGCCAATTCGCGGAACACGCGTTCCGCGTCCTGCGGCATGAAGATATTGTCGATGACGGTGATGGCGACCTTGTCGCCGAATTCCTGTTTGATGGCCTCGACACCAAGGCTGTGTTGCTTGGTCCAGCCGATTTCGGCGACGGGGGAAACGTAGACGACGCCGATCTTGAGCGGGTCCTGGGCACGCGCGGCGCCGGATATGCCGCCAGTGGTCAGCGCAGCTCCCGCCGCGCCCGTATACTGCAAGAATTTTCGTCTGCTGAGATTGAGCATTCTGATGTAACCCTCTGTTGGTTTGTCCGGCTTGTCCGCCGGTTCTATTCGTCGGTGTGAACGTGGGCGTGTGCCCGCGTTTTGCTCTCCTTTTTCTCTTTTCTCGGCGCGGGCTTCGGCTGTTCGCCCGCCTTCGTGTTCAAGTAAGGTTCGAGCGCCTCGCGAGGGGTCAGTTCAGGAAAGACCTGTCTGTCCATGATGTAGCCGCGCACGACACTCCTGTGATGCGCGTCGATCAATTCCATGGCTTGCTTCAGCCGTCCTTTCTCGAGCAGCTCGATCACCCGCGCATGGTCGTCGAGCAGGTTGCAGTAGTCGAAATCGGCGGTGATGAGCGATCTGAGCAGAGTGGTGCGCCGCACCAGCTGGGCATGGATTTCCTGCATCACCTTGTTGCGGCTGAGACGCACGAATACGGTGTGGAATTCCTGCCCCAGTACGTCGGCCAGCGCGTCATTGCCGACTGCGACCGCCTGACGCTGACGCTCCACATGCTGGCGCAATTCCGCCCACCCGGCAGGACCGAGGCGGTCGCTGAGCTGCGCTGCGACGCCCTGTTCCACCAGGGTCAGCGCGTCGTAGATTTCCATTGCGTCCTGCATGCTCGGGTGAGCGACGAAGGCGCCCCGGTTGCGTTCGATCTGAGCGAGGCCGTCGTCGGCGAGACGTATGAGGGATTGGCGAATGACGATGCGGCTGACGTCGAAAATCTCGGAAAGCTCACGCTCGCCAAGTTTGCAGCCCGGGACAAGCCGGTGATCGAGGATCGCCCGGGTCAATGTGTCAGCAATCGCCTGCGAGCGGCTGCTCATGACAACTTCCTCCCCCGTCAGTGCCTTTGGCTTGCTGACGGTCAGCTCTCGTGTTCGCGAGGCCGACGGCACCGCATATCCCGAGTTACGAATTCCATATCGGTATTCAATCAAGTTCCCCTGTCAACCAAAATTCTTGGATTGATATGCAGATTCTTATTGATTGATATCCAATCCTGTGTTTCCAATTATGTCATAACAGAGCTAGGTTCATGGGGAAGTGCTAGCCAGGGAGGGTGCGATGAGCAAAGCAACCCTTTGTAGCGACAGAGTTCTTCTTAACGATTGGCATGTGGTGGCGGACCTGACGAATCTGTCGTCGGATGAGCCATTCCACACCCGGCTTCTCGGAGCCGACCTCACCATTCACAGCCGAGGACGCTACGACAAGGAAGTGGTCCGCAACGATACCGGCACATTGGTCAAATCGACCAAGCGTTACGGATATCTTTGGGCTTGCCTGGGCAAGCCCGAGCGCGACATTGTCTTCGTACCGGAGGCCGAAGAGGGGGATCGACATCTCGTCACCGGCGGCTCCATCGCGGTTCGGGTCTCGGGTCTGCGGGCGGTCGAGAATTTCCTCGACATGGGGCATTTTCCCTTCGTTCACACAGGCTGGCTTGGTGACGAGCCGCACACGGAAGTCGCGCCCTACAAGGTCGAATTGACGGCTGCCGACGAACTGGTTGCGACCGAATGCCAGTTCTATCAGCCGGTTGCCTCGCCGACGGCCAAGGAAGGTTTCATCGTAGACTATGTCTACAAGGTGATCCGGCCCTATACGGTGGCGCTCTACAAGAGCAATCCGGTGCAGAAGCATCGCCTGGATGTCATCACCCTGTTCGTGCAGCCGGTCGACGAGGACAACTGCGTCGCTCATCCCTTCCTCTGCTATCTCAAGGAAGGCATCGACGAGGCCGGGATCCGTGGCTTCATGCAGCTGATCTTCGCCCAGGACAAGCCGATCCTCGAAAACCAGGTGCCAAAACGGCTGCCACTCGATCCGCGAGCGGAAACGCCGATCCGTGCCGACGCCGTTGCCGTGCTCTATCGGCGTTGGCTGCGCGACAAATCAGTTACCTATGGCGCGATACCGGCGCGGATGTGAGCTTCGATGAGGGATTCTTTCATGGCCAAAACGCGATGCACGGACCAGGTGATCCTCAACCTATGGCACCCGCTGGCTGCGTTGTCGGAGGTGAAGCCAAACGTGGTTGTCGATACCATATTGCTCGAGGAACGCCTCAGTTATGCCGTTGATGGAAAGGGCAATGCCGCCGTCTGGCGCGATCGCGCGGATCTCATCGAGGGGAGCACGGTGGACGTCGCGACCGTTGCCGACCAACTGCCGGTCAAGCACGCCTATGGCTATATCTGGACTTCGCTCGGCGATCCACAGGCAGATTTGTTCCCGATTCCAGAGTTCGACGAAGCAGATCGCCGCAAGCTCAATGCCGCGACAATTGGTGTGAATGTGTCGGCACCGCGGGCAATCGAGAACTTTCTCGACATGGGGCATTTTCCCTATGTCCATACCGACATTCTGGGTGCGGAGCCGCACACGGAGGTGAAGGAGTACGATGTCGAGATTTCGGTCGACCGCGACGAAATCCTCGCCACCCGTTGCCGGTTCTTTCAACCGATGGCAGCGGCGACGGCCTCAGGTGGCGCCGACGTCGACTACGTCTATCGGGTGCCGCACCCGTTTTGCTCGGTGCTCTACAAATCCAGCCCGCTCGACGAGAGCCGGCGTGATGTGATCGCGGTGTTCCTGCAGCCCATCGATCAGGAACATGTGCGCGCGCATATGATGTTGTGCCTGCTCGATGAAGACAATGAGGACAAGGTCATCAAGCGCTTCCAGCAGACGATCTTCGGCCAGGACAAGCCGATCCTGGAGAACCAGTTCCCGAAGCGGCTGCCGCTCGATCCGCGCGCCGAAACGCCCATTCGTGCCGACAAGTCGGCCATCGCCTATCGCCGCTGGCTCAGTCAGAAGGGTGTGACCTACGGGGTCATCCCTGCCGCTACCTGAGCGTGAGCCGCGCAAGACCATTTCTGGAGACAATAATGCTCGATACCGCCAAGACCAGATGGCATCCCATTGCCGCGTCCTATGACCTGCCTTTTCGCCATGTCTTCCACGGCCAGCTCCTGGGCCGCGAATTCGCCGTCTGGCGTGCTGACGACGGCTATATCAACGTTTGGGAAAACCGTTGTCTGCACCGTGGCGTTCGCCTGTCCATCGGCATCAACGACGGTCGCGAGCTGAAGTGCCAGTATCATGGCTGGCGTTACTCGAACCGCACGGCAGGTTGCACCTACATTCCCGCTCACCCGGCGGATGCACCTGCCCGCACCATCACCAATCGGACCTTCGCGGCGGTGGAGCGCTATGGCCTGGTCTGGTCGGCCGAGGAACCGCAAGGAGAGGTACCCGAGTTGCCGGGCTTTGCCGAAGGTGAGTTGCTCACCTTGCGCGGCATTGCGGTCAACGCGCCGGCTGACGCGGTTGCGGCCAGGCTCCGGGGCTATCGCTTTCAGCCGACCGGCCAGATCGATGGCGGCGATGCCAAGGTCACCGTCGAGGCGGCGAACGATTTTTCCGTAGCGCTTCGCGCTGTCGAGGGCAGCTCGACAACGCTCGCCGTGTTCTTCGTCCAGCCGGTGGACTCCAACCGCTCGGTGATCCGGGGCGTGCTCGAGGGTAAGGCTGAAGGCGCCGTTCGGATGGCTGTCCTGCACCATCATAATGACCGGCTGTCCAAGTTGCGCGACGCCGCCGAGCGCGAGGCGGCGGCGGCCCCGGCACCCGCGCCGCTTGAGCCGGTTATCGAGCGCGTTTCCTCCGAACTTGCCGAGATGCCGGAAGAGACCAAGCATGGCCGCAAGGCGACGATCCGTGTCGAGGTGGCAAGGAAATGGCAGGCGGCGGACGGCATTGCCGGCTTCGAACTGCGTCCTATCAGGGGGCTGTTGCCGACATTCCAGCCGGGTGCCCACATCGACGTCCACATGCCGAACGGACTGATCCGGCAGTACTCGATCACGAACGGTCCCGGTGAGAGCGAGAGCTACGTCATCGGGGTGAAGCTCGAGAACGAGTCCAAGGGCGGTTCGATCTGCATGCATGAAACTCTGCGCCAGGGCGACGTGCTGGCGATCTCGGAGCCGCGCAACAATTTCCCTCTGCGGCGAGACGCGGTGAAGACGATCTTCATCGCCGGCGGCATCGGTATCACACCGCTGCTCGCGATGGCGCAGGCGCTTCACAACCAGAATCTCTCCTTCGACCTTCACTATTTCGCGCAGAACGAAGCGCAGCTGGCGTTCCCCGAAAAGACATCGGGTCTGGGCGGATCGCTCAAGCCGCATCTTGGCCTGACACCGGAGGCGACCGGTGCCAAGCTGCGTGAGATCCTGGCAAACTATCAGCCCGGCAGGCATCTCTATCTGTGCGGACCCGGGCCGATGCTTGAGGCGGCGCGCAGCGTCGCAGCCGAAGCCGGCTGGCCGGAAGCGGCCGTGCACTTCGAATACTTCAAGAACACCAACAAAATCGATGATAGCTCGAGCTTCGAGGTCGCCTTGGCGCGCTCCTGCGTCACGCTCAAGGTGCCCGCCGGCCGCACCATCCTCGATGTCATGCGCGAAGCTGGTGTCGACATGCCGTCTTCCTGCGAGCAGGGGGCCTGCGGTACCTGCCTGGCAACCGTCATCGAAGGCGAGCCGGATCATCAGGATGTTTATCTCAACGAGGCCGAGCGCAAGTCCGGCACCAAGATCATGACCTGCGTCTCACGCGCCAAATCGGCGCGGCTCGTTCTCGATCTATAGGAAGCAAGCCGATGATCACGCTCTACGACTACGAACTGTCGGGCAATTGCTACAAACTCAGGCTGCTGATGAGCATGCTGGGTGTCGACTACAAGACCGTACCGATCGACTTCTATCCCGGCCGCGAACACAAGTCGGAATGGTTCCTCAAGATCAATCCGCTTGGCCAGTTGCCGGTAATCGATGACGACGGTCTGGTGCTGCGCGATGCTCAGGCGATCCTGGTCTATCTTGCGTCGAAATATGACCCGTCTGGTACCTGGTATCCGCGCGACGATGCGGCTTTGCTTGGCGAGATCAGCCAGTGGCTTGCTTTCGCCGATGGTATCACCGGCACGGCCTCGGCGGCGCGACTGCACGACGCACTGTTCTATGACTTCGATGTCGAGGCCGCGCGTGTCGGTGCTCACCGCTTGTTCCGCATTCTCGACGAACACCTGTGGTTCGGCGAACAGGAGGGACGGATCTGGCTCTGTTCGGCTGCGCATCCGACCATCGCCGACATTGCCTGCTTTCCCTACATCATGCTCTCGGAAGAGGGCGGCATACCGAGGCAGGATTATCCCGCAATCCGCCGTTGGTGCGATCGCGTCAAACGCCTGAAGGGCTTCATGGTCATGTCCGGCGTGTTCCCGGCCGGACCGGCCAAGGCGGCATAAACAACGAGGCAATCTGGCCAGGCTGTGGTCCGGCCTGCGAAACATTTTGGAGTAGGACGATATGAAAACCCGCGCCGCAGTAGCTGTTGGAGCCGGCAAGCCGCTTGAGATCATGGATGTGGATCTCGAAGGCCCCCGCGAGGGCGAGGTGCTGGTTGAGGTGAAGGCGACCGGCATCTGCCACACCGACGAGTTCACGCTGTCGGGCGCCGATCCGGAAGGCATCTTCCCGGCGATCCTCGGCCATGAAGGCGCCGGCGTCGTCGTCGATGTCGGCAAGGGAGTGACGAGCCTGAAGAAGGGCGACCATGTCATCCCGCTCTATACGCCCGAATGCCGCTCGTGCCCGTCATGCCTGTCGCGCAAGACCAACCTGTGCACGGCGATCCGCGCCACCCAGGGTCAGGGCCTGATGCCGGACGGCAGCTCGCGCTTCTCGATCGGTGGGGAAAAGATATTCCACTATATGGGCTGCTCGACCTTCTCGAACTTCACGGTGCTGCCCGAGATCGCGCTGGCCAAGGTCAACCCGGACGCACCCTTCGACAAGATCTGCTACATCGGCTGCGGCGTCACCACGGGCATCGGCGCCGTCATCAACACCGCCAAGGTGGAGGAGGGCGCGACCGCGGTGGTGTTCGGGCTCGGCGGCATTGGCCTCAACGTCATCCAGGGGCTGAGGCTTGCCGGTGCCGACATGATCATCGGTGTCGATCTCAACAACGACAAGAAGGCCTGGGGCGAGCGCTTCGGCATGACGCATTTCGTCAACCCGAAGGAGGTCGATGGCGACATCGTGCCTTACCTGGTCAACCTGACCAAGCGTGGCGCCGACCAGATCGGCGGTGCCGACTACACCTTCGACTGCACGGGCAACACCAAGGTGATGCGCCAGGCGCTGGAGGCGGCACATCGCGGCTGGGGCAAGTCGGTCGTCATCGGTGTTGCCGGTGCCGGCCAGGAGATCTCGACGCGTCCGTTCCAACTGGTGACGGGCCGTAGCTGGATGGGCACGGCCTTCGGCGGCGCGCGCGGCCGCACCGATGTGCCGAAGATCGTCGACTGGTACATGGACGGCAAGATCGAGATCGATCCGATGATCACCCACACGCTGAAGCTGGACGAGATCAACAAGGGCTTCGATCTCATGCATGAGGGCAAGAGCATCCGAAGCGTGGTGGTCTACTAGGATACGCTTGGCTTTTTCGCTGGCCTCCGGCCTCCCGGTTGCTCAGCGTGTTCCCAAAGCCTGGCGTTGGCCGGCGGTGCGATAAGGAGGACTCTCTGGTCCCGATCGCACCGCCGGCATTTCTTCATGCACAGGCTTGCTGTTGGTCGCAGCAAGCTGAAGCGAGAACCGGGGCAAGGCGGAACGAAACGCCAGTCTCTTCATAAATAGGTCATTGATCCTTAGCCAAAACAGTCTACTCACTCGTCAAAACAAGGACTGCGAATGAGTTCCGGACTGCTGGCCCTGCTCGATGATGTAGCCTCGATCGCGAAGGTCGCCGCAGCCTCGATCGATGACGTGGCCGCCCAGGCCGCAAAAGCAGGAGCAAAAGCTGCGGGAGTGGTCATCGATGATGCGGCGGTAACGCCGCGTTACGTTGTCGGCTTCACAGCGCAGCGGGAGCTGCCGATCATCGCAAAGATCACGGTCGGCTCCCTGAAAAACAAACTCATCTTCCTGCTCCCGGCAGCTTTGCTGCTGGGATGGCTGGCCCCTTGGGCGATTACACCACTCCTGATGGTCGGCGGCATCTATCTTTGCTTCGAAGGCGCTGAAAAGGTGCTCGAGGTTTTCTTCCCTCATGCCGAAGAGGACAGCGACCCGGATGCCGGCGTCCTGGCGGAGCCTGCCAAATTCGAAAACGAAAAAGTCCAAGGCGCCATTCGAACGGACTTCATTTTGTCCGCTGAAATCATGGCGATCACGCTGGCTGCAATACCGTCCACGAATGTCCTGACACAGGCAGCCATCCTCGCCATGGTCGGCATTGGCATCACGCTGGGGGTGTATGGTGTCGTCGCCATCATCGTGAAGGCCGATGATTTCGGGCTGGCCCTGGCCAGGACCAAAGGAAGTTTTCTTGGACTGGGTGCGGCGTCACGCGCATTCGGAAGAGGAGTGGTGACGGGAATGCCTTACTTCCTGAACGCGTTGGCCGCGGTCGGCACCGCCGCCATGATCTGGGTCGGTGGCGGCATTCTCGTGCACGGCCTCGAGACATTCGGATACGGTGAACCGGCACATCTCATCGAGGCTGCTGCGGAAAAAGCCGCGCATTCGGTTCCGGTGGCTGGCGAACTTGTCGCTTTTCTGGTGTCGGCGGCAGCCGCCGGGCTGATCGGCCTGGCGGTTGGCCTGCTTGCAATCCCCGTCGTCCAAAAGGTGGCTGGGAAGTCTCACGCGGCTTCGTGAGTAACGTCTCCCCGATCGGGCTGCATTTTGTCTGCAAAAAACTTGCATCCAGATCGCGCGTTTTTTCATTTGAGAACGTCACGACCGACATGGATAGTGCGAGCCATCTGTAACCTGGGAGTACTGCAATGTGGCCGGACCGGCGGATCGTCGATCTCTTTGGCATTGATTTGCCGATAATTCAGGCTCCAATGGCTGGCCCTGTGTTCGCCGACATGGTGGTCGCTGTCGCCGAGGCAGGAGGTCTGGGTTCGCTCCCTTGTGCGACCATGGATGCGGAGCAGGTGCGTTCCGAGCTCGGAACGATCCGGGGCCGAACGAACCGACCCATCAATGTCAATTTCTTCTGCCATGCCGTGCCTTCGGTGGATGCCGAGCGCGAGGCCAACTGGCGCAGACAACTCAGACCCTACTATGTGGAATTCGGTCTCGACCCGGATGGTCCGGTTCCTGTTTCCAATCGTACTCCGTTCGATGAGCAGCTTTGTACCCTGGTCGAGGAATTCAGGCCTGAGGTGATAAGTTTCCACTTCGGCCTGCCCGACCGCCATCTGCTCGACCGGGTTCGGGCAACTGGTGCGAAAATCCTGTCATCGGCCACGACGGTGGACGAAGCCCGCTGGCTCGAAGACCGTGGTTGCGACGCCATCATCGCGCAGGGATTTGAGGCCGGGGGCCATCGAGGCAATTTCCTGACAGAGGATATCGCTACACAAGTCGGCACATTCGCCCTGGTGCCGCAAGTCGTCGATGCGGTGAAGGTTCCAGTCATTGCGGCTGGCGGAATTGCTGATGCCCGAGGCATCGTGGCGGCTTTCGCACTCGGTGCTTCTGCGGTTCAGATCGGCACCGCCTATCTGTTCACGCCACAGGCGCGCATTTCCAAACCACACCATGAAGCGCTGCGCAGCCCGATGGCCGAACAGACGGTTCTGACCAATGTGTTCACGGGCAGGCCTGCGCGCGGCATGATCAATCGTGTGATGCGCGAGGTGGGACCGATGAGCGAGAAAGCACCAGCCTTTCCCCTCGCGGGTGGAGCCCTTGCTCCGCTGCGTGCGGCAAGTGAAAAAGCAGGTTCGGGCGACTTCATGTCGCTCTGGTCGGGTCAGGCTGCCAGTCTGTGCAGGGAGATTCCAGCGGGCGAGCTGACCCGCAAGCTTGCCTCCGAAGCGCTGGCCCGCCTCGCCGCGCTTGGTGAAGTGGACCAGCCGGCAGGCCTGTCGCGATGAGGCGCAACCCAATTCTTGCGTGCCCGAAAGCAAGGCAGGAGCCGACAACCGGTGCCAACTGCGGCGGGGGCTGATGTTTCCATGACGCCTCGAGCTCGTTCCCTGCGGTCCAGGAGAAACGTTGGAGCTGCCGTCCATGCGCCTGCAAGCGTTCCGGTGGTCGGTTGGGACGAGCTCTCCAAAGAAGAGCAGTTGGCGTTGAAGCGAATGAACCGTGGCCCGCATGCGGCCCTTAGCCGGGAAATAATCGAACGGTTGCTGCATCTGGGGCTCGTGCAAGAGCGCGGACAAGGAGTCGGGATAAGTCGCGCGGGGCGCGAGCTTGTCATCAACGCGTTGCTGGAAGCCCGGCGAGGTGACGACGAGCCGTCATAGCCATCTCCGATGCCATCAGTGCGCCACCTTCTTCAGTCCCGACAATGCCTGACGGACATCTTCTCGAGTTTCGGCAGCATCGGGATAAACAGCGTAGGCCGGATATGTGAACTGCGGCGCATGCTTCACCAGTTCCAGCTGACCGGCCTCCAGGTGGGGTTTGACCGCGCCTAGCCGGAAATAGCCCATGCCGCCAGCGCGCAGGATGTAGCTCAGTCCCAGCGGACCGAGCCCCACGAGCAGCCCGGGTTCGCCGAAGGCAGCTGCTCCGATCCCATGTTGCGCGGCAAATTGCGGACCCCAGTCGACGTGCACATAGTCGCTTTCGGCATCGGTCTCTTCGAGCCTGGTCCTCACCAGAACAAGCTGTTCTTCCTCGATCAGCTCCACCGTGAACCCGGGCAGGATCTTCGGCGCATAGAGGATCGCAATGTCCAGAACGCCTGTCCGCAATTGTTCGACCAGTTGATCCGGCACACCGACATTCGCATGAATGGCGATTGTCGGCTGGTTCTTCTTCATCCAGACCAACCAGTCCAGAAGCAGCGGATTCCACAGGCTCAGTTCGCCGCCAAGGGCGACGACACTGGAGCGACCGGCAGGAACCGACAGCTGCTGACGCGCGCGTTCCCATATCTGGACAAAGGATTGGGCAAAACGTTCGAACTCCCGTCCAGCAGCCGTCAGGGCCGCGCCGTTACGATTGCGCACGAAGAGCTTTCGGCCGAGCTCCTCTTCCAGGGTACGGATGCGTGCACTCACCGTGGTCTGGGTCACATGAAGGCGGTCGGCTGCCTTGAAGAAGCTGCCGGTATGAACAATTTCCAAAAACGTCCGCGCGCGGTCTATGTCCATGTCCAAGCCTTAGTGCAATTTTTTTGCAGTTATAGCGCATTTAATTCCGTTTGCATCGATCCTTCTTGCGGCGCAATTTTGGAAGACAGACCACAATGGAACGCGCGCAATGCAAGACGATATCCATGAGGAGCCCGCTCAGTACGCATCCCCTCCATGCTTCATGCACGAACTGTCGCCGGAGTTCCGTTTAGACCTCGTCCGCCCCGACGCTTGGAGTGATGTGTTGCGGTGGCGCAAAGCGGAGCGCAAGCGATTGATCGACCAGCGTCTGTCGATGTCGCCCGACGAGCGGCAAGCAAGGTCCGATCGCATTGCCTCGATGCTTGATCTGACGATCGGCAAGTTTGGCGGTCGCATCGTCGGCACCTATTGGCCGTTTCGTGGAGAACCGGATTTACGCAACTGGGGTATCCGGGTCATTGAACGTGGCGGGCGGCTAGCTCTTCCCGTCGTGATCCAGCAGGGCTGGCCTGTCGAATATCGGATCTGGTCACCGGGAGATCCGCTGGAACGCGGTGTCGCGGGAATCCTTGTTCCTCCGCGAGGACCTGCCGTGCAGCCCGATGTCGTGGTCGCGCCGGTCGTCGGTTTTGACAAGGAACATTATCGGCTTGGCTATGGCGGCGGGTTCTTCGATCGGACCCTGGCTGTCATGCGGCGCAAACCATTGGCAATCGGCGTCGGCTACACCAGCGCCAATGTCCCGACCATCTATCCGCAGTCTCACGATATTCCGATGGATGTCGTCGTTACGGACTAGGCGTCAGGGGCCCCGCAACGCGCAAGAAAATGATCAGAACGAAGACCAGCTAGGACCGCCACCAGAGGCTCGCATTGTTTGCCTCTCGACAAGGACAAATGCCTCCCCGGCCAAATGGAGGCCGCCATGAATGAAGTCAGCACCCTCGCGACCAACTTTCCCGCGATCATCATACTCTCGACATGGCTGGTGATCCTGTCGGTGTTGGTTGGCTATTCGACGTCGAGCGATGCTGATGAGATCACCCCGCTGTCTCGCAACACCATCAGCAGCGACAAACGCTCCGTAGAGGATGAGCAGAACTGGACCTTGCTGCGGGAAGTCGACCCGGAGTTCAGCCCGTCCTGGTTCCTGATCGGGGCGCAAAGCGCTTACGAAAAGATCGTGGAAGCTTACGCTCGCGGAGACATGGAAACCCTCCGCCCGCTGCTGTCCGCACAAGTGCTCGACACATTCGCGACGGTGATTGCCGAGCGCAACGAAAGGCAAGGGACTGCTGAGCTCGTTGTTCTTGGGATCGACCTCGCAGAGATCGAGCGCGTCGCCCTGCTTCAGGACGCAGTCGAAGTGGAGGTCATGTTCCACGCCCAACTGATCGAGGCGACTGGTTCTTCCGCAGATGACGTTGTGCTGGGTGGGCCGACCCGTCCCATACTGGTCGCGGATCGCTGGACATTCTCGCGTCCCATTCCCTCACGCGACCCTTCATGGACGCTGGTCGCGACGCAGGAAGGAATACAAGGCGGGGGCGAGTGTCGGTAAGGCTCCGGCCGGGGAGGCGCTCGAACAAGCCGCTACTGCGTTCTCTTTCGATCAACTGACAGCGAACATGTCTATGGCTATTTCGCGAACCGCCTCCGCCAGCTTTCGCGCATTGTCAGATCTCCAGTGAATAAAATAGTTCAGCGGAGGAACTTCCAGTTCCGGGGGTATTGGCAGGCGCTTCAATTGGTCGGATTGGATGTAGCTTTCCACGAAAGGAGCAGCCAACAGCGCGATACCGAGGCCCGCAATTGTCAGCGCAGCGGCTGCCTCGGGACTGTTGGTATTGACAATTCTGGTAAAATTTACGCCCTTTTCAATCGCCCACGCGCTCAGGACTCCGGACGTTCCGGCGCGGTCCGACATGGAAATCAAAGGGTATTTCGGGAAGTCTGATACGTCGAACGGACCATCATGGCTGACGAGCGACGGTGAACAAACCCAAACCAGTTCCATGGCGGTGATCGACCTGGAGACAATGCAGGAATCGATCGATGGGCCCGGAGCAAGGGCAAAGTCGAGTTCGCCCTTGGATACCGAATGCAGCAATTCCTGGGTCAATGCGACCTGAGGTTCGATTTTCACCTCAGGATACGTGTCCCGGATCCGCACGACGAGCTCCGGCAACCGTTTGATTGCCATGATCTGAGTGACGCCGAAGCGGCAGACACCTTTGACCGTTGTGCCGCTTCTTGCCGAAAGCAGGATCGCATCACGCAGATTGAGCATTTCCGAGGCGTTTTCGAGAACGCGTGTACCCAGTTCCGTGATGCGCGCGCGCGGACCCGACCGATCAAACAGGGGTTCGCCAATCTGTTCCTCGAGTTCCAGGATTCGTTTGGATAGCGCCGATTGCGTCATGAACAGGCGCTCGGCCGCCAACACGAAACTGCCAAGGGTCGCAGCCCAGTAGAGAGCCTCAAGCTGCTTCAGCGTTATCACTGGCTTTGCCCCGATCTTAAAAGAACGCCAGTCATCCAGTAGGATTTCCAGCCAAGCTACAAACGCATGACGAACGGCGACGGATATTCGTCATTCAAGTCGATCCACACGCTCTTGACCTGGAGGTATTGCTTGATCGCATCGGCACCGCCTTCGCGCCCTAGGCCGGATCGTTTGTAGCCCCCGAAAGGGGACATCGGTGCGGATGTGCGATAGGTATTGATCCAGACCGAGCCGGCCTGCAACTGTTCGGCCATCCGATGGGCGCGTTTCAGGTCCCTGGTCCAGACGCCGGCTGCCAAACCGTAGTCCGTGCTGTTTGCCAGCGAAACAGCTTCTTCGTCAGTGTCGAAGGGCATGATTGCCAGCACCGGCCCAAAGACTTCCTCGCGCGCCAGGCGCATCTGCGGCGTGACGTCGGTGAAAATAGTCGGCTCGACGAACCATCCCGTCCCGCATTCCGGGCGCTCGGCACGGCCGCCGCCCAACACACATCTGGCGCCCTCAGCCTTCGCGTCCTCGATGTGGCGCAGAATCTTGCCCAACTGGACCGGCGTCGTAACTGGCCCGACCTGCGTATCGGTCGAAAGTGGATCGCCCATGCGGGCGGTGCGGGCGATGGCGAGCAACCGCTCGATGAACTCATCGGCGATCTCACGCTGAACCAGGAGCCTCGATCCGGCAACGCAAGTCTGGCCGGTGGCGGCGAATATGCCGCCGATGACGCCCTTTGCAGCGTTGTCGAGATTGGCATCGGCAAAGACGATGTTCGCACTCTTGCCGCCGAGCTCCAGCGTTGCAGGAATAAGCCGGCGCCCCGCGGCTTCCGCGATGGCGATACCCGCGGTCTCGCCGCCGGTGAAGGCAACCTTGCGCACCAAGGGGTGGCGCACAAGCTCCGCTCCGACTGTCGGACCGGTCCCCGTGACCACGTTGACGACACCTGCCGGGAAGCCGGCGGCCTTCACCAGTTCCATAAAGGGGGTGATCGACGTGGAGGTAAATTCTGACGGCTTGACGACGACGGTATTGCCCGCAGCCAGAGCCGGGGCCAGCTTCCATGCCAGCAAAAGAAGCGGCGAATTCCAGGGAACAATCGCCGCGACCACACCGAGCGGCTCATAGCGGGTAAAGTTGACGGTGTTCTTCTTGTCGCTCGGCAAATGCGCGCCCTCGACCTTGTTGGCGAGGCCGCCATAGTAGCGATACCACTGCGGCATGTAGGCGATCTGCGCCCGCATCTCCGAGATCAGTTTACCATTGTCGCGCACTTCGGCGACGGCAAGCTCTTCGACATGCGCGGCGATAAGATCGGCGAGACGCAGCAAAAGCTCGCCCCGTTGGGAAGCGGTCAAGCCTTTCCATTCCGGTGCGTTAAACGCACGATGCGCCGAGCGCACGGCACGATCGACATCCTCTTCATTGGCGGCTGCCACTTCGGCAAATGGTCGGCCGGTGAAGGGGTTGTCCGTGGTGAACCATTCCCCGCTCGCCGACTCGACGAACTCATTGTCGATAAACATGCGGAAACGACTGGATGCGCTCATCTTGAACCTTCGGACAATTTGAGAAATCGCTTGAACACTATTCATGGCGGCAAGCGACGAAAGCGATTTTTCGAAAAGGCCTAAAGTCCAAAAGGAAATATCACAAGCACAAATGTCACGAAATTTTGGCAACATGGAAATCGAAAAAATTCGCTAGCACCATTCCCGCAACGCTCATACGAGTTCTATCGACAGGCAGCGGTCGCTCTGTCTCGAACCGCCAGAAGAGAATGGGCGCTCTGGCTGAACGTCGTGAAAAACGTGCTCGCGCGGGCGGAAAGCAAGCGGCACTCCCAGCGAAATGGCCCTCGCGTACCGAGACGTCAAAAGGCTTGTCATGCAGCGAACGCACAACAGATCCGAAGCCAGCAGGTTGGATTCAGAACGGCATCTGCATCCCTACACCCATCCCCGCAAGATCGAAGCGGACGGTCCCGTCGTCATCCGTGGCGGGGACGGCATCTGGGTCGTCGACGAGGACGGGAACCGCTACATGGAGGGGTTGGCGGGACTATGGTGCGCCTCGCTCGGCTTTTCGGAGCGCCGGCTCGCGGACGCGGCTTACCGTCAGATGCTGGAATTGCCGTTCTACCATTCCTTCGCGGGCCGTGTGCCGGAGGTCACTGCGCGTCTGGCCGCCAAACTCATGGATTGGTCTCCGCTGCCGTTTGCGCGCGTCCTGTTTGCGAACTCCGGTTCGGAATCGAATGACGCTGCCTTCAAGCTGGTTCACTACTACAACAACGCCAAGGGCCGACCGCGGAAGAAGAAGATCATCGCCCGGGACCGCTCCTATCACGGTTCGACGGCGGTCGCTTCGGCGATGTCGGGCCTTTCGGCAGCACGCAAGGTGTTCGATCTGGATATTCCCGGCATCGTCCGCATTAGTTGCCCGCACTACTACGCACATGGCCTGCCGGGCGAAACGATTGAACAATTCTCGGATCGACTGGTCGAGGAACTTGAGCAAACCATTCTGCGCGAAGGACCGGAGACGGTTGCCGCGTTCATCGCCGAGCCGGTGATCGGCGGCGGCGGCGTCGTCATACCGCCACCCGGCTACTATGACGGCATCCAAGCCATCCTGCGCAAATACGATATCCTGTTCATTGCCGACGAGGTGATCTCCGGCTTTGGCCGACTCGGCGAAGCCTTCGGCTCGACCGTCTTCGGCCTGAAGCCGGACATGATCACCGTGGCGAAGATGCTTTCGGCCGCCTATGCCCCGATCTCGGCACTTTACCTGTCGGAGGACATCTACGAGACGATCAAGCAGGGCAGCGACACCGTGGGCGTGTTCGGCCACGGCTTCACCTATAGCGGCCATCCAGTTGCCGCCGCAGTGGCCCTGGAGACATTGCGCATCTACGAGGACGACGGAATCCTCGACCATGTTCGACGCGTCGCTCCACGATTTCAGGATGGCTTGCAGGCGCTGCGCGATCATCCGCTTGTCGGGGACGTTCGTGGCATGGGCTTGATTGGCGCGATCGAACTCGCCGAACAGCCCGCCCTGCGCAAGCCATTTGCGCCGGAAAAGGGCGTCGGCGCCTATTTCCTCGGTCGCGCCCTTGCCAACGGCCTGATCCTGCGGGCCGTGCCAGGCGACATCATCACCTTCGCGCCGCCGCTGATCATCAATGAAGCCGAGATCGATGATCTGATGAGCCGGGTGCGGTTGTCGCTCGATGAAACATCGACCTGGCTGCGGCAGCAAGCCTGACCAATGCATTCCCTCCCCGTGCGAGACGGACGACCGTGAGCTTCATCGAATTCGACCACATTCGAAAGACCTACGCGAACAATACGCTGGCGGCGGTCGAGAACCTGAACCTCGGCATCGCCAAGGGGGAGTTCATGACGTTTCTGGGGCCCTCGGGCTCCGGCAAGACGACGACGCTGATGATGCTGGCAGGATTCGAAAAGCCGACCTCCGGTTCCATCCACCTTGAGGGCACGCCCATCGACGCGCTGCCGCCATACGAGCGCAACATGGGCGTCGTCTTCCAGAGCTACTCGCTGTTTCCGCATATGTCGGTGGCTCAGAACATCGCTTTCCCGCTTGAAATGCGGAAGGTGCCGAAGCCGCAAATCCAGGACCGTGTCGCTGCAGCCCTGGAAAAGGTTCGCCTCGGCCGCCATGCCGACCGCCGTCCTTCCCAGCTCTCCGGCGGCGAACAGCAGCGCGTGGCGCTGGCCCGTGCATTGGTGTTCGACCCCAAGCTGGTGCTGATGGATGAGCCGCTGTCGGCGCTCGACAAGAACCTGCGCGAAGAACTTCAGCTCGAGATCCGCCGGCTGCATCGCGAGTTGGGTGTGACCATGGTGTTCGTGACGCATGATCAGTCGGAAGCGATGAACCTCTCCGATCGCGTCTGTGTGTTCAACCACGGGCGCGTCGAACAGCTTGATACGCCGCAACAACTCTACGATCGGCCGGCCAACGTCTTCGTCGCCGGCTTCATCGGCGACAACAACATGCTTGTCGGCGATGTCGACAGGGTGGATGCATCGGACGAGTACGCGCGCCTCACCACCCTGAACGGCACCACTTGCCGTGGCCGGCTGAGGACGACAGGAACCTATCCGCAAAGCTCGACGCTCTGCATCCGGCCCGAGCGCATCGACGTCGCCGCTGCCAAAGGCTCGCTTGAAACAGACAACAAGATCGGCGCCCGCCTGGTCGACCTCATTCATCAGGGCGATCACTGGCGGTTGATCGCGGCGCTGGAAACAAACGGGGAAGGTGAGGCCCTGCAGTGGATGGCGAAGGTCAATCCGAATCGGCTGCCTGCCGGCCTTTCCATCGGCCAACCCATCCAGATCGGATTCAACAGCCGAGACAGCTGGGTCATCTAGCAGGTCGAAAAACAAAAAAGGGGAATGATATGACAATAAAAGCAATGCATCTGCCACTGAACCTGCTTGTCGGGGCTGTCCTGTCCTTACCACTCAGCGGTTTGGCCACCGCCGCACTAGCCCGCGATCTGACCGTCGTCTCATGGGGTGGTCCTTACCAGGACGCCCAGCGCAAATTCATGTTCGGTCCGTTTATCGAAGAGAGCGGCATCAAGCTGACCGACACCTATTGGGAAGGCGGCGTCGGCGCGTTACGCACCAAGGTGCGTGGCGGCAACAATGACTGGGATGTCGTCCAGGTCGAATCCGAGGAACTCGGCATCGGTTGCGACGAGGGCCTTTTCGAACATTTCGATGTCGGCCGCAGCGGCGGTCCGGATCGCTTTCTGCCCGGCATGGTGAACGACTGCGGCGTTGCAGCGGTGATCTACAATCTGGTGCTTGCCTATGACAACGCCAAGCAGGGCACAAAGCCTGAAAACTGGGCGGCATTCTTCGACACCAAGGCGTTCCCAGGCAAGCGGGCGGTTCGCAATGGACCCAAGTGGAATCTGGAGATCGCACTGCTGGCCGACGGTGTACCGTCGGATCAGGTCTACAAGGTGCTGTCGACTCCCGAGGGTGTGGATCGTGCATTTGCCATGTACGACAAGATCAAGGACAGCCTGATTTTCTGGAAGACCGGTGCGCAGCCAGTGCAGATGCTGGCGTCCGGCGACGTGGCGATGACGACGGCGTTCAATTCGCGCATCACCGCCTCGAACGAGCAGAACGGCTCCGATTTCGGCATCGTCTGGCGGGACTCCATCTACACCAAGGACAGCTGGGTGATCATGAAAGGCACGCCGAAGCTCGACGAGTCCTACAAGTTCCTGGAGTTCGCGACCCGCGCGGCGCCGCAGGCAGCGCTGCCGGAATTCAATCGCTCCGGTCCGAGCAACAAGGACGCACCGGGCCTGATCGATGCGAAATATCTCCACGACCTGCCGTCGAATCCGGACAACTTCAAGGTTGCCGTGCCTGAGGATCCATCGTTCTGGATCGATAATTTCGACGATCTCAACGATCGCTGGAACCGCTGGGCCGGCACCAACTGAGACAGGCGGATCAAGGATTGCGAGCCATGAACCTGTCGCGCACGACATTGCTGGTTATCCCGGTCGTGGGGTTCCTGCTGATATTTTTCTTCGTGCCGATGATCTGGTTCGCAAGCCTGGCGGTGCGCGAGGTTGAAGTGCCTCGAGCCTTGCCGCAGACGATCGCTTCGCTGCGGGACTGGAAGCCGGGGCAAACGCCGCCCGCAACCATTTTTGACGCGCTGGCCAGCGACCTGAAAACAGCACGGAGCTCGGGCACGCTGGCAGAAGCCGCCCACAGGATCAACTACGAAGTGCCCGGGGTGCGCAGCCTGCTGTTGCGCGCCGGCCGCACTGTCGCCAGGGCGCCGGCGGAAACAACGTTCGACGCAGCCTATTTCACCGGCATCGATCCCTTGCTGACGAGCGATGCCTTCCTGTCGGTCGTGAAACGCGCCGGCGTCGGCATTTCCGACTACTACATTCTTTCATCTCTCGATCTGCAACGCACAACCGACGGCGCCATCGCTCAGGCGCCCGTTGAAAATCGGCTCTACCTCGATGTTCTGGCGCGGACGATCAAGATCGCCGCAACGGTGACGCTGTGCTGCCTGCTGATGGGTTTTCCAGTGGCGGTGCTGTTGACGACCGTTTCCGAAAAAGCAGCCGACTGGTTGATGATCCTCGTGCTGCTGCCATTCTGGACGTCGCTTCTGGTGCGCACCACTGCCTGGGTCGTGCTGCTGCAGCGCGAGGGATTGATCAACAGCCTTCTGATGAGGATCGGCGTGATCAGCGAACCCCTGGCGATGATCTACAATCGCACCGGCGTGATCATCGCCATGACGCATGTGCTGCTGCCCTTCATGATCCTGCCGCTCTACGGCGCGGTTCGAGCCATCCCGCCGGGCTACATGCGCGCCGCCGCCAGCCTCGGCGCAAGACCGCTGACGGCTTTCATCCGGGTCTACCTGCCGCTGGCGGCGCCAGGCATTGCCGCCGGCTCGCTGATGGTCTTCATCCTGTCGCTTGGCTACTATATCACGCCGTCGCTTGTCGGTGGCGCCTCGGACCAGATGCTGTCCTATTTCGTCGCCACCTACACCACCGGAACCGGCAATTGGGGCCTGGCCTCTGCCCTCGGTCTGCTGCTGCTGGCTTCGACCTTTCTGCTCTATCTGGTCGCCCACCGGCTTTCCGGCGGTCGCGCCATTTCGTTGAGCTGAGGTAAGCGATGCAACCGTGGAAAATCGTCTACCGGATCGCTTGCGGCGCAGTGCTGGTATTCCTGCTGCTGCCGATCCTGGCCGTTATCCCGCTTTCGTTTTCGAGTTCAGGCTTCCTGTCCTATCCGCTGCCCGGCTTGTCGTTGCGCTGGTACGAAACCGTTCTGACTTCGGGCAGGTGGTTGGATGCCTTCATCAACTCGCTCAAGATCGGCCTCAGTGCGACGGCGCTGGCGTTGCTGCTGGGCACGATGGCTTCCTTCGGGCTGGCGCGGCGGCGCGGCTTCGTCGTCGGTGCCATCAAACTGCTTGCCCTGACGCCGATGATCGTGCCGATCGTGATGATCGCGGTTGCCCTCTATTTCTTCCTGGCGCCGCTGCAACTGACCAATTCCTTTGCCGGCATGGTCATCGCGCACACGGTCATCGCCATACCGTTCGTGGTCATCCCCGTTCTGGCCGCTGTCGAGCAACTCGATCCGAACCTGGCACGCGCCGCGGCGGCCTGCGGCGCGCGCCCGCTCACGGCATTTTTTCGCGTCACACTGCCCTCGATCCTGCCGGCCGTCGCCTCGGGCGCCCTCTTCGCCTTTGCCGCCTCGTTCGACGACGTGGTGATCGCCTTGTTCATTGCCGGACCCGATCAACGCACGCTGCCACGCGAAATGTTTTCCAGTCTGCGCGAGACCATCACCCCGGAACTGACCGCGGTGGCAACCATCATGATGGTCTTCTCGACATTCCTCTTCATGCTGATGCGCTACATGCAGCGCCGCCGCCGGCGGCTCATCAACGTCGCTGCCCAGGGCTTCGTCAGTGCATGATCGAACACGGATCCCGAATGATGCTTCTGCACGACAAGATCGCTTTGGTAACAGGTGCCGCGACGGGCAATGGAGCTGCGATCGCGGCTGGGCTTGCCGCGCAAGGCGCGCGCGTGGTGCTCACCGATATCGACGGCGAGGGTGTTGAGGCACGGCGTGACGAACTCGTCGCGAAAGGTTTCGATTGCCACGCCTTTGTTCTCGACGTCACCGATGCGCACCAGAATGGCGCCGTCCAGAGACTGGTGCAGGACAGGATCGGGAGCATCGACATCCTCGTCAACAATGCCGGCATCCGGCCCCGTCATGCCTTCGACAGCGGGGAGCGCGACAGGCTGTGGCGCAAGGCGATGGACGTCAATCTCGATGGCGTCAGGCTGACCACGCTGACCTGGCTGGAGTCGCTGAAAATGACGAAAGGCTCGGTCATCAACATCACGTCGATCGCAGCCTTCAATGCCTCCCCGCACTCGATGGCATATTCCACTTCGAAAGCGGCGGCGCAGATGCTGAGCAAAGTGCTGGCTTATGAACTCGCCGCCGACGGCATCCGCGTCAATGTCATCGCGCCCGGCGTTATCGAGACGGAAATGACGCGCTCTTCGCGCGAGGATCCGCTGCGCCGCGAGCGGCTGCTGGCCCGCATTCCGATGGCACGTTTCGGCCGGCCCGATGAATTGGTCGGGGCAGTGATTTTCCTCGCGTCGGATCTTTCCACCTATGTGACCGGATCAACGATTTCGGTAGATGGTGGATACTTGGCGATATAGCCATCAACAGTGGTTTGGTTCCATCAAATGATGTCGTCGGCGCGAGATCAGGTCCTGGCCTCGCGGATCAGCCACGAGACGAACGCGGCAACGGCAGGTCTCTCGGTGGCCTGGGGCAGGGTGACCGCATAATAGGCGAACTCCGTCGGCCAGGGACAGTCGAGTGCAACCGCCAGCCGCCCGGCAGCAACTTCCTCGCGGGCGTAGATGTCTCGAACCAGGGCAATTCCTTGCCCCGCCTCGGCGGCCCGCACGAGCAGGAAATCTTCGTCGAAGGCCTGCCCGCGTTCAATCCTGGGGTCGTCCTCAACCTCGAAGGCCTTCAGCCAGAGACGCCAATCCGAACGGTCGGAATCCTGGAGCAGGGGATAGGCGAGGCAGTCGACAGGCCTGGTGATGCCTGGGCCCTCGGCGAGCAAGCGCGGGCTGGCAACCGGGATCAACTCCGGCGCCATCAAGGGAATGACCTCAAGGCCGGGATAGTCTCCGAGCCCATGGCGTATGGCAACGTCCACCCGACGCTTGTGCAGATCGACCAGCGTCGATGAAGCCTCCACGCGGACCTCGACTTCCGGATGAAGGCTGGTGAAACGGCCAAGCCGCGGCACGAGCCAAGAGGCGGCAAAGGAAGGGACGGTGCAGATCGTCACGGATTGGACAGTCCCGTCCGCTTCCAGTTTATCCAGCCCGTTTTCGATCTGGTCGAAAGCCCGCAGCATGACCGGATGCACTTTCGCTCCAGCCTCGGTCAATTCGACCCCGTAGCGTGTGCGCGAGAACAGCGAAGTGCCGACGCGCTCTTCCAGAAGACGCAACTGCTGGCTGACCGCGCCGGAAGTCACTCCCATGGCTTCGGCCGCGCGTTTTACGCTGCCGTACCGTCCGGCTTCTGCGAATGCCCGCAAGGCAAGAAGGGGAAGTACGCGGCCCATCGATCGTTCACTCTTAGAATTTAATCAACCTAAAAATGAATCCGGCTGAGTCAAGGCATAAAAAGTTGATCCAGAAGGGCATATGAATGAATTTGTATTTAGACAGACTAAACAATTGATGAGAAACCATCGTTTCTCCTGGTCGTGTCGACCCATTAGATATTGCTGCGAAAGACAACCGTAAATTCGGCTGGACAGGCTTCGGCAGCATGCTGCCTCAGCGGTCTGCCGGTGCGGCATAACTTGCGCAGAGGAGTTTGCCTGTGAACATCGCCACTTCAAAAATAGATCGCGCGACGGCGCCAACCGGTGCCTCGTTCGAGGCCTTCGCTGATCATCCGGGCTATCGGCGCATGTTCGCGCCGGATCGTTTGACCATCGGCATCTTCCTGCCGTTGCGCTTCTTCCAGGGAGACATGACGGTGCTGCAGGGGCAGGCAGAGCTCGTCGCGGAAATCGACCGCCTGGGCTTTTCAGCCATCTGGGTTCGCGATGTGCCGCTGTTCGATCCTGCATTCGGCGACGCCGGCCAATTGTTCGATCCTTTCACCTACCTGTCCTACCTTGCCGCCCGAACGCAGAAGGTTGCCCTGGCTACCGGCAGTGCGATCTTCACGCTGCGCCATCCGATCGACCTGGCGAAGGCAGCCACGACCATCGATCATCTTTCGGGCGGACGTCTGGTCCTCGGCATCGCCTCGGGCGACCGGCCGGTCGAATTCCCTGCTTATGGCATCGACATGGAAAGCCGCGGCGAGCGGTTTGCGGAGACGGTCGCGTATTTCCGGCAGCTTGTCGCGGCCGGTCGGCCTGAGATCGTTTCGAGCCTGGGCACGATGCGCGGCGTGGATTTCTATCCGAAGCCGGTTTTCGGGCGAATTCCGCTGATCGTCACCGGCGCCAGCCGCCAGGAGCGGTCCTGGGTAGCGGAAAATGCCGACGGCTGGCTGACCTATCCCCAGGCCGCCCACACGCCGGAAGGGCCACAGCGACTGGCCAATATCATTCGCGACTGGCGCGCGAAGATACCGGGCGGCGGCTTCAGGCCGCATATGACCAATGAATGGCTCGATCTGGTGGAGGATCCGGATTTTCCGCGCACGCCGCTCAGGGGCGGTTTCGTGCTGCAGACCGGTCGCAAGGGGCTGATCGATCTGCTGAACGAATGGCATGCTGCCGGTGTCAACCACGCCGCGCTCGGCATCCAATTTGCAAGTCGTCCAGCAGGCGAAATCATACAGGAACTCGCGGAAGAGGTCCTGCCCTTGTTCCCGTCGCTGGAGGGGCCGCAGCCGCTCTCGACCCAATGGTGAACCGCGCCTGGACAGAGCCATCGGTCGACGCCCTCAAGGATCTTTTTGCTCACATACCGACGTCGGTCGCGGTGGTCACCGTCGGTGGCCGCGCAGGGGCTTATGGGCTGACGGTGGGCACGTTAAACACCCTGTCGCTCGAGCCGCCATTGGTGATGTTCGCGGTCAACGCTGCATCGCGTCTGTTGCCACGGCTACACACCGGCGCTGCGATTGGCATCAATCTTCTTGCCGCCGGCCAAACCGACATTGCCCGGCAGTTCGCAACCGCGGCAATCGACCGTTTCGACGGCATTCGATGGTGTGAGGAATATGCCTTGCCGCGCATCGACGACACCATGGCCTGGATACCGGCGCGCGTCCAACAGCGCGTGCCGTTAGGCGACCATAGGCTGATCACGGCCTCGGTTGCATCCGGGGAAATCAATCAATCCCTGCCGCTCCTGCATTGGCGCAGGGCGTTTCATGCGCCGTCGCCCGTCGCTGCGCCCGATGGTCAGCCACGACCGGATGCGTGACCAGCAATGACACCCACCAAAGAAAAGACCATGCCCGTCATTTACCCCGCCCTCGTCATTCGCTCAGCGGAGCCTGTCGATGCACTCGCATGGCGCGAACTCTATCGCCAATACGGCGAATTCTATCGAACACCCGTCGATGACGATGTTCTGGATCGCGTCTGGAACTGGCTGCTCGATACGGGCCATTCCTTGAACGCGATCCTGGCGATCGCACCCGACAACACGATGGTCGGCTTTGCCCATTACCGCGCATTTCCCGAAACGCTTCTCGGTCGTGACGCCGGTTTTCTGGATGATCTGTTCGTGCTGCCGGCGCAGCGCGGCAAAGGTGTCGGCCGCAGCCTGATCCTTGGCGTCGCCAAGATCGCCAAGACGCAAGGATGGCCGTTCGTGCGGTGGATCACCGCGGACGATAACGCTTCCGCCAGACGGCTTTACGATGAACTGGCCGCCAAAACGCGCTGGGTCACATACGATATGAAGCCGACGGAGTAGCGGAAAGGCTGTAAGGACGTTTCCTGGGGTATGCTCGTCATCCCGGGAATCAAAGAACAGATCGGCCTAGTGAGCCAATTCGATGAGTGAATTCGATTTCGGTGCCCGCAGCGCCAGGGAGTTCCGGCATCGGAACTTCTGGACGCTGTTCGAGGAGCGACATCCTGCGGAGCGTTCCCGCAGGGTCAGGCACGGGCCCTGGTTTTGGCAGCGCGGCCTGCCGGCATTCAATCTCGTCATCACCATGTATGTGGCGCCCGAGCAGAGCGTCGTAGGCGTCTTCTTCGGCCGCAACGCACGGCTGGGCGCGGTCGATACAAAGGGCCGGCTGCAGCCGTTCAGGGCTGCGATCGAAAGCAGGCTGAAACTGAAGCCGGGACAGAGCGAGCCGGAGTTCGGCGTCAATGCGATCTGGCGGGTCAACTGTTTCGCCGATGACAACTGGCCCGCGATGGCAGACTGGCTGGTCACCGAGGCCGGCCGTTTCGAGCAAGCGGTGAGCGAAGTGCTCGGCCCGGAGGGAAAGATCGAGCCGTCTTGAGATGGCCCATCTCCTCACGGCGACTTTTGGGATGCTTCTATCCGGCCGGTCCCAGGTTAAAAAGCCCCGTCGGCTGAAAGGATTGTTGCAAGAAATCAGCGAAGGTACGCACGGCGGGTCGCATCGTCTGTCGCCGCAGCCGCAACGTCACCATGTGGACCGGCGCCAGACGCTCGGCGATCGGTATCGCCACGATCCTGCGTCCGTCATAGCTCACATCCGTGCTCGGCAATGCGTTGTGGATGGTGTAGCCGCAGCCATGGCCAACAAGACCGCGGATCAGTTCCGGCGATCGCGAACGGTGCGCGATGTGGGGCGCAACACCGCAAGCCATGAACAAGTTGAAGAAATAGTCGCGGGAAAAGGGCAGGTCGAGCAGGATGAACGGTTCGTGTCCGATCTCCTTGAGGCTGATCCTGTCGCGTCCGGCAAGCGCGTGGTCCGAGGCAACCAGTATGTAGGGCGGCAACTCCGCCAATCGTTCGGCAACCACTTCCTCCGGAACCGCATAGGCATAGGTTATGGCCAATTCCAGCCTGCCGCTGGTGATTCCCTCGATGATGTCCTGCTGATTGCCTTCCTCGTGGTTGACCGTGATGCCGGGAACGCGCCGCGCGAATTCCGCCAGCAAGCCGGGCATGAAGCGGATCGCCAAAGTCACGAAGCTGCCCACCGTGATCTGGCCCGATACATTCGACGACAGAGCCTCTGCGTTCCGCGAAAAGTCGCGGGCGTGATTCAGGAGATGGCGGGCGTCATTGACGAAACGCTGTCCGGCGACTGTCGTCGTCATGCCGCGGGCGTGATGGCGGACGAAAAGTTGCAGGCCGAGCGTGGCCTCGATCTGCGCAATGGCAGCGGAAATGGACGGTTGCGACACGTTCAGTTGTTTGGCGCTGCCGCTGACGCTGCCTGTGTCTGCCGTGGCGACGATATAGGCGAGGGCTCGCATCGATAGGTGCATATAGGGATATCCTATCTAATTTGCCAGGTAATATTACTTTATTGATATCCTGTCTTGGCCCACTATCAAGTCAACAGAGCGGTTCGCCTGTCGGAGCAGCCGCCAAAACGCCAAACGCCGGGGAGACGAATGGCGATGACCTTTCAAAGACAACAGCCTGGGATTCTGGGGCAAAAGCCTTCGTTTCGGTTCGACGGCGATGGAACCCTGGCGCGGATAGGCCTCATCTACATGGCCTCCAGCGTCGTCATGGAATCCGAAATGTGGGCGATGGCAGCCGAAGGCATTTCCATTCACACCACGCGCATCAAGCTGCCGAAAGTCACCGTCGAGGGGATCGAGCAGATGATGAATGCTCCGCAACTCGAGGAGGCGGCAAGACTTCTCGGTTCGGCGCCGATCGATGTGTTGTGTTTTGGCGGCACCAGCGCTTCGTTCCTGCACGGTACGGCCTACGATGTCGCCTTGACCGAGAAGCTCAGGAATTGGGCACCGGGCAAGAAGATCAACACCGCCTCGACAGCGACGCTCGCAGCACTTGCCGCTGTGGAGGCGGGGCCTGTCGCGCTCGCCACGCCCTATGTGGACGGGGTGCACCAGCGTGCCATCCGCTTCCTGGAAGAGAACGGCCACAAGGTGGTGCGTCATCGCAATCTCGGGATCGACAAGGACACCGAGCTTGCCGAAGTGCAGCTGGAAGAACTCTATGACCTGGTGTGTTCGGTCGATCACCCCGACGCCACGGCGATCTTCATCAGCTGCACGAATTTCCGCAGCGTCGGCGCCATCGAGGCGTTGGAAGTCGCTTTGGGCAAACCCGTCATTTCCGCGATACAGGCGTCCTTCTGGCATTGCCTGAAGATCGCCGAAGTGAGGGGCGCAAAGCCCGGCTATGGCCGCCTGCTGCACGACGTGGTTGCCGAGCGGGTGCATCCATGACCCAGCAATCCCTCGCACAGTCCATGCCCGAGGCCGGCGACTATGGCGCCGTCCTGTTCTACAGCGAATTCGACGATCCCAAGGCATGGGGCGATGCCCTGAAATCAAATCTCCCGGGACTGGATTTCCGTGTCTATCCGGATGTCGGCAATCCTGACGACATCCGCCACGTGCTCGCCTGGAAAGCGTTCCCCGGATTCTTCGAGCCGTTTCGCAACATCGCCCAGGTGGTCAACCTGGGTGCCGGTATCGATGCCCTTGTCGGTCGCACCGATCTGCCTGACGTGCCGATTTCACGGCTCTCCGACCCTGGCATGATCGCGCTGATGAGAAGCTACGTGCTTTTTTCGGTCATCCGCTATGCGCGCGATATTCCTGCCTTCGAACAGGCGCAGCGCCGGCATGAGTGGCACTACATCCATCCGCGTCCGCTCGATACCATCAAGGTGGGTATTCTCGGACTGGGTCATCTCGGCTCCGCCGTGGCCAGTGGCCTCGCCGATGTCGGTTTCGACGTCAGCGGCTGGGACGTCGCGCCCAAATCGATAACGGGTGTGCGTTGCTTCGGGCTCGATCAGAAGCAGGATTTCCTGGGCGAGCTGGAGATCCTGGTCAACATGATGCCGCTGACGCCGGCGACCGCCGGCATGATCAATGCGGATCTGTTCAGTGCGCTGCCGCAGGGGGCCAAGTTCGTGAACGCGTCGCGCGGTCACGTCGTCGACGAACCGGCTCTGATCGAAGCACTGCGTTCCGGGCAGATCGGCGGCGCTACGCTCGACGTCTTCCATGTCGAGCCGCTGCCTGAGGATCATCCGTTCTGGAGCATGGAGAACGTGCTCATAACGCCGCATCTCGCCAGCATCACGGTGCCGGAAGCGGCAGCCCGCGACGTCGCTGAAAGCATACGGCGCGTGAGTGCCGGTGGAGAGCCGCTGCATCGGGTCGATCCGCGGCGCGGTTATTAGACTGGTGCCATAGAGCCGGCGAAGACCGGCGATGGCTCAGCATCGTATTTCCGCCTTCCCGGGAGAAGGCGGAGCGAGGGCAGGAAGGGCTCTCGCGTCCAGGCATGGCAAAGCGTGATGGACATTGTCCCGGATGAGGGAACAAAAACAAGGAAGAAAGACAATGATCAGTTCAGTTCGTGCCTTCGGGCTCGCGGCCGCCATGCTTCTGGCTGCCGGCGGCTACGCCTCTTCTGCGGAAAAATTGATCCTCGGCAACGAGGGCAGCTATCCTCCTTTCAGCATGGTCGACGCCAGCGGCAAGCTGACCGGCTTCGAACCAGAGCTGGCGCGCGAGATGTGCAAGCGCATGGAGACCGAGTGCGAACTCGTCGTTCTGGATTTCAAGGGGCTCATCCCGGCGCTGCTTCAGAACAAGCTCGACGCGGTCGCGACCCAGACCAAGCCTCTGCCTGAGCGCAAGGCCAAGGTTCTCTTCGGGCGGCCGATCCTGTTCAATCCGGACAGCTATGTGGTCAAGGAAGACACCAATTATACCTTCACGAAGGAAGGCTTGAAGGGTGTGAAGATCGGTCTGCAGCGCGGGTCGGCGCAGGCCAAATATATCGCCGAACATTTCGGCGATGCCGTGGAAACCGTCTTCTACGACAATCCCGACCAGATCCGCCTCGACCTTGCCAGCGGTCGCCTCGACATGAGCCTCGGTCCGAAGATCAGCTGGACACTCGAATTCCTGAACAAGCCGGCGGGCAAGGGGTGGAAATTCGCCGGTGGCGATTTGTGGACCGGCGGCGGAGAGCAGGGATCGAGCTGGATTGCCCGCAAGGACAGCCAGGAACTCCTGGACCGCATGAACAAGACCGTCGATTCCATCGTGGCCGACTGCACGTTCACGAAGCTGCGCAAGCAGTTCATGGAAGTGGTGCTGCTTCCAGAGGAAAAAGCCTGCATGTGACGCATGGCGTATGGGCGCAAAGCCGTTTCCGGCTGGGCGCGCCCATCAGTCCAATCGGGGAGGATGGCAACCATGGCTGAGATGGGTTTTGTGCAGCAATTGGGCATTGGCGCCCTGATGACCATCAAGGTCGCGGTCCTCTCCTATCTGTTGGCGCTCACCATCGGGACGGCGTTCGCACTCGTCACGCTCAAACGCCGCCTGGTGGTCGGCGCTATCTGGCAAGTTTATGCATCGATCTTTACCGGGGTGCCGTCGCTGCTTGTGGCATTCCTGTTCTTCTATGCAGGCTCCGGCATCGTCGCCAGTCTGGCCTCGCTGGTCGGCCTCACGGTTACGGTCGACATTTCGCCATTTGCCGCGGCCGTGGCCGCGCTCGGCATGGTCTATGGCGCCTATCTGGCCGACCTGATCCGCTCTGCGATCCAGAACGTACCGCCAGGGCAGTTCGAGGCGGCAAAGGTCCTTCTCGTACCGCAACCGGCCACATGGCTGCTGGTGATACTCCCGCAGGTGTTGAGGCTGGCACTTCCCGGCATGACCAACATGTGGATCGTCGTGCTGAAGGATACGGCGCTGATCTCGCTGATCGGGCTGAAGGAGATCATGGCCTACGCCAAGCTGGCGTCCGGCGTCACCAAGGAGCCATTCATCTACTATGTGCTGGCCTCCGTCTTCTTCCTCGGCATGACCTGGCTGACCTATTTCGTGTCACGCCGCATCGAGAGCTGGTCCGAGCGTGGTTACAAGCCAGTCGTGAAACGGGAGCCGGCCCATGCATTATGATCCGGTCCTTGCCTGGGAAAGCATGCCGACGCTGCTTGCGGGTACGGCGACGACCTTTGCGGTGCTGTTGCCTGTGCTCGTCCTGGGACTGCTGCTCGCCTTGCCTGTCGCATTGATGCGTCTGGAGAGAGGGGGCAAGGCGGTGTTTGCCGCCAGCTACATCGCATTCTTCCGTGGCGTGCCCAGCCTTGTCCTGCTTTATCTGGTCTATAGCGGGCTGCCCCAACTCTCGGTCGTGCGTGACACGTTCCTATGGACCGTGTTCTCCAACGCCTATTTCTGCGCCTGGGTGGGGCTGACGCTCACCCATTCGGGCTATATGGCCGAGATCATTCGTGGCGGCCTTGCCGCCGTGCCTCCGGGCGTCGTCGAGGCGGCGACGGCACTTGGCCTGAGCCCGAGGCAGGCCCTTTTCAGGCTTCGTCTGCCCATGGCTGCCCGCTATGTGCTGAAGGCCTACCAGAATGAACTGCTGATCATGGTCAAGAGCACATCCGCGGTGAGCGCCATCACCCTGGTCGACCTCACGGCCGCAGCCAATACGGTGTTCGACTATACCTACGACCCGTTCACACCTCTGGTGACGGCTGCCGCGATCTACTGGTGCATCGTCAATATCATGCGCATCGGCTTCACCATGGCCGACCGCAAGCTGAACCGTCATCTCGCAAGAGGCTAAGCTCCAGCGGCATGACCCCGAAAGGATTGATCCCATGAATGCGGTTACGCAGATCGCAGTGCCTTCACCGGTCCGCCGGGAAACGCCGGCGGCAGTCGCGATCTCCATCCGGAAGCTCAACAAATTCTATGGCGGCTTTCAGGCCCTGCGCGATATCGATCTGGAGGTCGGGCAAGGGGAGATCGTCGTTTTGTGTGGCCCATCCGGATCCGGCAAATCCAGCCTGATCCGTTGCATCAATCACCTGGAGCAACACAACTCCGGCACCATTCGTGTCAACGGCACGGAACTGACGCACAAGGCAAGCGACGTCGCCCAGGTTCGACGGCAGCTCGGAATGGTCTTCCAGGGCTTCAACCTGTTCCCGCACATGACTGTGCTGGCCAATTGCACCTTCGCGCTACGCCTTGCCTTGCGTCTACCGACTGCCGAGGCGAACGACATCGCTCGTGAATATCTCGCGAGAGTGAATGTGCAGGACCAAGCGGCCAAGTACCCTTCCGAACTGTCAGGCGGCCAGCAGCAGCGGGTGGCGATCGCCCGCGCATTGTGCCTCAAGCCCTCGATCATGCTCTTTGATGAGCCGACCTCGGCGCTCGATCCGGAATCGGTCGGCTCGGTGCTGCGCATCATGGAAGATCTCGCGGCCACCGGCATCACCATGGTGTGCGTGACGCATGAGATGGGCTTTGCCCGCCGTGTCGCTGACCGCTGCGTCTTCATGGAGAAAGGCGAGATCGTCGAAGAAGGAACAAGCGATCGCTTCTTCGGCGCACCGTCCACCGTGCGTCTCAAGGCCTTCCTCCAGCAGGTTTTGTAACGACAGAGCTCTGGTTCCTGGAAGCCGTTCTGAAACTTCCACATGGGCAAAAAAATAGCCGCTTCCTTGCGAGGAGCATTGCTCCAGCCAAGAAGCGGCCAGTCACGGCGGCACCAGCAGTGCGCGCCGCTCGCCTATGCCGGTTAAGCCAGAACGGCCTCCGGCGTTTTGCCCACGAGCGCGAAATAGCTCGCACGATCGGTTGCCCCTTCGGTGTTGAAAAACAGCAGGCGCGATTGGGATGTGATGCCGAGCACTTCCATCTCTTCCGCGCTCCTTGCCGTGTGCAGGAATGCGGCGAGCCCTGCGCCACCGCTTTCACCGGCAACGATCGCCGGATCGCTGTCGACGGGTTGCGCCAGCCGCTGCATGGCGTTCACGGCATCGACCTCATCGATCGTGATGACCGCATCGGCCTTGCGCGACAGGATCGACCAGGCTTTGAGCGATGGCTCATAGCATTCCAGCATCGCCATGATGGTCGGCTCGCCATGCTCGACCTTCCTGAGTGCTCCAGCCTGCATGCTCTCGAAGATGCAAGCCGCACGCGTCGGTTCCACCACGATCAGCTTTGGCCGTTGCGCTCCATAAACAATATCGAAGTGACCCGCGACCGCAGCTGCCAGCCCGCCTACGCCGGCCTGCACGAAAATATGGGTCGGCGGCTGTGGCAGCTCCCGCAGCACCTCCTTCAGCATGGCTGTATAGCCCTGCATGACAAGGCCTGGGATGCGCTCATAGCCGGGCCATGACGTGTCCGACAAAACGGTCCAGCCGTTCTCCGTGCAGACGCGCTCGGCTTCCTTGACCGAGTCGTCATAGGTGCCTTCGACGCGGATGATATCGGCCCCGAACTGCGCAATCGCGGCAACGCGTTCGTCGCTGACCCCCGAATGCACGAAGATGACCGAACGCGCTCCGACCATCTTGGCGCCGGCTGCAACCGATTTTCCGTGATTGCCGTCGGTGGCACAGCCGAACGTCAGCGTCTTGGCGATGTCACGCACGGCATCGTTTTCGAGATCGACGACGTCTAGTTCTCGCTGCAGCTTGCGGGACGCTTCCTCGAGAACAAGCCGCACCACGGCATAGGATCCTCCGAGCGCCTTGAAACTGCCGAGACCGAGGCGTTGGCTCTCGTCCTTCACGTGCACCGAAGCAATGCCGAAGCGTTTTGCCAGTCCCGGCAGCGAACGCAGTGGCGTCGCCTTGTGGTTTGGACGATGAGTAAGGAAGCGCTCGGTCAAGTCTGCCGCCTGTGTGCCAAGCAACTCAGCGTCCGCGCTATCAAGCGCCTTGTTGTGATCGGGATGCGTATTCAGGATGAGCATGATGCACGTCTCGTGTTGGGTGTGCCTGCGGTACGGTCGAGGCTATTGCGCGGGCAGTGCCTTGCCCGATGACAGTTCGTTGAAAGTCGAGAAGAATTGCCCCGCGAGCTTCTTCGAGGTCGAAACGATCAACCGGCTGCCGAGTTGCGCGATCTTGCCGCCCACATCGGCGCTTGCCTTGTAGGTGAGGATCGTCGTGTCGGGCCCCTCTTCGGCGAGTTGGATGTCGGCCCCGCCCTTGGCGAAACCGGCAATGCCTCCCTTGCCTTCGCCGGCTATGGTGTAGGAAGTGGGGGGATTGATGTTGGACAGCGTCACTTCACCGGCGAAGCTGGCCTTGATTGGTCCGATCTTGAGAACCACGGTTGCTTTCATGCGACCGTCCGGCGTCTTCTCCAGAGCCTCGCAGCCCGGGATCGATGCCCGAAGGATATCGGGATCGTTAAGGTTCTCCCATACTTTGGCAATCGGCGCGGCGATCCGCTCCTCGCCCTCGATGACTAGAGACATAAGAATTCCTCCGCAGATGAAATGAGAGCGGGCGCAGGCGATCCTGTCGTCGGCGCTTCGCCGTTTTGGACTGATCCTACAGGGGGTGATGGATGCAGATGTTCTTGGTCTGCTGATAGGCAGCCAGTGCTTCCAATCCCTTTTCGCGGCCGTAGCCGGAGAGCTTGTAGCCCCCGAAGGGGAACTCGACATCCAGGCCCACCCCGAAGGAGTTGATCCAGACCTGGCCGACGCGGAGCTTGGCACCGATGCCGAGCGCCTTGTCGATGTTGCTGGTGTGGATGCCGGCGACCAGCCCGAACGGGGAATCGTTGGCGCCGTCCACGGCCTCATGGACGCTGTCGAAGGGAATGACGGTGAGGATCGGCCCGAAGATTTCCTCGCGCGCGATCCTCGCCGCGTTGGTCGCGCCGACGACAAGGCCAGGGCGTACGAAAGCGCCTTTGGCGAGTTCCGGGCTGGAGGGAAGGTCAGCACCAAGCAGAAGCTCACCTTCGGCCTTCGCCACCTCGTAGTAGCGCTCGACATCGCCGCGGTGCGCGGGGCTGATCAGCGGCCCCATGTCGGGATCGTCGATGCCGGCGCCGAGCTTCATGCCGCTGATGCGCTTGTGCAACCGCTCGACCACGGTGTCGTGGATCGACCTTTCCACGAACAAACGCGTGCCGGCGTTGCAGACCTGGCCGCAATGCGTGAGGAAGCCTCCGGCAATGATCGGCAGCGCGCGGTCGAGATCGGCGTCGGCAAGCAGGATCTGCGGCGATTTCCCACCGAGTTCCATGTTGCAGGGCACGGCATGCGAAGCGGCCGCCACCAGAACGCGTTCACCCGTCGGCACCGAACCGGTGAAGGTGATCTGATCGACGCCGCTGTGCCGGGCGAGCAGATCGCCGGCCAATGAGCCGCGTCCGTTGACGAGATTGACCAGTCCCTCGGGTAGCCCTGCCTCACGGCAGATCTTGACGAATTCATAGGCGGTGACAGGCGTGTCGGCGGCCGGCTTGATGATGACCGCACAGCCTGCCGCCAGTGCCGGCGCGACGCCGCGGGCGATGAGCTGGAACGGATAGTTCCACGGTATGATGTGAAGGCTGACACCGATCGGCTCCTTGACCGTCCAGTCCGACCAGTCGGGACCAAGCGGGATCGAGGCGCCATGCAGCTTGTCGGCGGCGCCGCCGTAGAACTCGAAGAAGCGGGCCGAGCAATCCACCTCCCAATAGGAATCGCGTAGCGGCTTGCCGCTATCCTGGCTTTCCTTTCGTGCGATCTCGTCGCGGCGCTGGAGCATGAGTTCGCCGATGCGGTGCAGGATACGGCCGCGCTCGAATGGCCGCATGCGCCGCCAGGGCCCGTTGTCGAATGCATTGCGTGCTGCCGCGACTGCCAGATCGACTTCTGCGGCACCCGCTCGTGCGAAGGTGGCGACGAGGGTGCCCGTGGCGGGGTCGCGGGTTTCCCCAATGCCATCGGAGCCTTCGTCCAACACTTTGCTGCCGACAACGATGGGAATGTGAGGGGTTGCGGTCATGGGATCTCCAGCGGGTGCATTTGGGTGTCGCTGATCGAGTTGTATGCAAACTAAAAAAGATTGTCTACATGAATTGACAGAATGTTTACACGCTGGTAGCCAAAATGCATTCGAAAGAACATAATGAGCGAGGGCATATGCAGCTTGGTCTGGAGCGGAAACGAGCGCTGGTGACGGCCGCTTCCCGAGGATTGGGCCGCGCTTCCGCGCTTGCCCTGGCTGCGGAAGGCGCCAGTGTGGCGGTTGGCGGTCGCAATCAGGCTGCGATGACCGAGCTCGTGTGCGAGCTCAAGGATGCCGGTGCGGCTTCGGCGATTGCCGTTCAGATGGACCTGGCCGACCGTGCGACGTTGAAGCCCGCAGTGGACGAAGTGGTCGCCGAATTCGGCGGGCTGGACATTTTCGTGGGCAACACCGGCGGCCCCGCCGCCGGCCCGTTCCTCAGCGTCTCACGCGAGGGCTGGGAGCACGCGCTCAACGAAAGCCTGCTGCCGATGGTCGATCTGTGCCATGCGGTCCTGCCGCACATGCAGGCGAACAGATGGGGCCGCATCATCTTCGTCACCACCGTCGGCGTGAAGATCGTGCAGCCGAACATGGTTCTGTCAGACTCCGTGCGGCTGGCAGTGGTCGGCCTCGCCAAGTCGCTGTCGATCGAGTTCGCCCATGAGGGCATCATGGTCAACTGCCTGTGTCCCGGTCCCTTCGCCACCGACCGCATGGAATATCTGGTCCAGTCGAGCATGGACCGCGACGGGTTGAGCCGTGCGGACGCCGAGGCGCTGTGGCTGCAGGAAGTCCCGGTCGGCAAGTTCGGCGATCCCAATGATTTCGGCGCCATCGTCGCCACGCTCGCGTCCGAGCGCGGCGGTTTCATCACCGGCACCGCGATCGCACTTGATGGAGGAAAGTCCCGTGCTTACTAAAACCCAGTCTGACAAGGCGCAGACCATGGATGGCGGTGCGGCCATCGTCGCCTGGCTGAAGTCGGCCGGCGTGAAGAACATCTTCTCGGTCTCGGGCGGGCCGATCAACTCCATCTATCGCGCCTGCGCGCACCAAGGCCTGCCGCTGATCCACACGCGCCACGAGGCGGCGGCCTGTTTCATGGCCGAGGCGCAATCGCGCGTGACGGGCAAGGCCGGCGTGGCGGTCGTCACGCTCGGCCCCGGCGTCACCAATGCCGTCACACCGGGCATGGTCGCCATGCTTGCCGGCACGCCGATGATCATCGTCGGCGCCCAGGCGTCGACGAAATCGGCAGAGCGTGGCGCGGGCATGGCCTACGATGTGCTGCCGATCATGAAAGGCGTCACCAAATGGGCGGCGCGCTGCACCGATCCCAACCGGCTGCAGGAATATCTCGACATCGCCTGGCGCAAGATGTGGGCTGGCCGGCCCGGTCCCGTGTTCCTGGAGGTGCCGACCGACATCCTGTCGTCGCCGCTCCGCGAGGCCCCCGCTACCCAGCATCCGCCGATGCCCGGCCTGCCGGGGATCGCTGCCGGCGACGCCGAAGCCGCGCGCGCCTTGCTTTCCGGCGCCAAGAAGCCGCTGCTGATCCTCGGCGACGAACTGTTCTGGAGCCGCTCCTCCCGCATCACCGAGGCGGTGGAAAAGCATGGTCTTGCCTTTTCGACCCTGCGCCTGGCGCGCGGCATCGTCGATGAGCGCCATCCACGCTGGATGGGGCCTGCCTACGCACCTTGCAACGCGACGCTGCGCACAGCGATGAAGGACGCGGATTGCATTGTGCTCCTTGGCCATCATTTCGAGTTCGATCTCGAATTTGGCGATACTGTCGGCCCGCAGGCGCGGATCATCCAGGTCTGCTCTGACCAGGAACTGCTGCATCGCAATCGCCGCGCCGATCTCGCCATCGCGGCATCGCCCGCCGATTTCATCGACCTCCTCGCCGATATGCCTGAGCTCGGTTCCGATAAGGCATGGAGCGACGGCCTGGTCACGGCATGGCGCGAGGAACATGCCGCTCAGCTCGGCGAGGGCGATGCTGCGGGCATGCATCCGCTCGCCGCCGTCGATGCCGTGAGTTCAACCGCGCCGGAGAACACGATCTATGTGACGTCCCACGGCAATGTCGATTTCTGGGCCGATGCGCGGTTGCGCGTTCCGGCGCCCGGCCGCTACCTGCGCGCCGGCCAGTCAGGCGCGCTGGGCGCCGAGGTTCCTTATGGTGCCGGTGCCAGCTTCGCCGATCCGGATGCGCCGGTCGTGGTCTTTGTCGGTGACGGTGGCGTCGGTTTCCATGTCGCCGAGCTCGATACGGCGGAGCGTTACGGCCGTGCCTTCATCATCGTGGTGCTGGATGACGAATGCTGGGGCGCCATCGCGTTGCCGCAGGAGCAGAGCTTCGGCGAGACCTATGAGATGGGCCTGCCGCGCCGCGACTGGAGCAAGGTCGCGGAAGGTCTGGGCGGACGCGGATATTTCGCGCGCGACGTCAAGGCCCTATCGGAGGCCGTGGCGGACGCCATCGCCAGCGGCAAGCCGGCCATCATCCAGGTGCCGGTGCGCAGCGTCATCAGCCCCTATATGGCTTACATTTCATAGAAGCCAGGAAACCAAAAGGTATCGACATGAACATCTGGAAAAATGGTGCTGCTGCCGGCGTGACGCCGCCGAACCACTTTGGCGGGCTGACTGTGCTGGACGTCGTGCCCTTCAAGGGCAGCAACTTCTCTGTGCAGGTCTCGAGGGCCCCGAAGGGCGGCGGTGGCGAAATGCACCATCATGACGACTGGTCGCAGCTTTTCTACCTGGTTCGCGGCGAGCTGACGTTCGACACAGGCAAGGAGCGCTTCACCTTGAAAGAGGGTGAGTCCGTTCTCTTCGAGCCGGGTGATCTGCATTACACGATCAACGAGGCCGATCAGGAAGCTTCCTATCTCGTGATCACGGTGCAGCAGTAGCGGTTGTATACAATCGCTTCCGGGGTGCTTGCATAGTGTCAGGCGAGAATGCATCTAGGAAGGGCGAGAATCTGGGAGCAAACGTTGAGCGAAGTCATCGATGGGGCCAAGGAAGCCAGGCCGTCCGCGGACAGTCTGGTTCGTATACTGGAAGACGATATCCTCAACGCCGTGCTGCGGCCGGGGGAACGTCTCGACGAGCAGTCACTGGCGCGCCGCTTCGAAGTATCCCGCACGCCGATCCGTGAGGCGCTACGCCATCTGGCCTCCAGTGGCCTGGTGGACATCAAGAAGAATCAGGGTGCGACCGTCAAGCGACTGACGACGGGCGAGCTCATCGAGATGTTCCAGGTCATGGCCGAATATGAGGGCCTGTCGGCGCGGCTGTCGGCCCGCCGCATGACGAAGGAAGACGTCGTGGAGATGCGCAAGCATCATGAGCAATGTGCGGCGATGGCCGAAAGGGAGGATTACGGTGGTTTTTATGAAACCAACAATATCTTCCACGACTCGATCTTCCGCGGCTCGCGCAACGTCTTCCTGCAGATGGAAAGCCGCAAGCTGCGCAATCGTCTCAACGTCTATCGCCGCCACATCACCACGCCGCGCAGCATGACGAAGTCGGTCTATGAGCACGGCCGCATCGTCGAGGCCATCACGGCAGGCGATGCAGCACAGGCGCATGATCTGATGCGCGAGCATGTCGACCTGCTGGCGGGTGCCGCCGCGGACGTCCTGCTCGCGCTGGAAGCCGAAGGCATCGAATAGAACCACTCGACCTGACGGCGAGTTTGCCCGCGGCGCCCGGCCGCCGCGGGGTGGGGAGATTTTGACCAAAGACCGGATGACGGTGAACCGTCGAGGAGGAAGCGATGAGTGACCTTTTTGCCAGGCAGGTGGTGGATGGCGCGGTGCACGCCAGAGCCGTGACAGCATTCGCCAGAACGGGGATAAGGCTGCCGAAGCTTGCGGAGCTGGCATCGCCGTCCACGATCGACGCGGCAACCCGCAAGGCCTTGCCTGTCATAGATCCCGACACAGCCGATTCACTCAATCTGTTTCGCGTTCATTGGTACAATGGACCGGATCGCCGCCAAGCGGTCGAGACGCCGCAACATCTGGTCTTGCCATCGGCGTTGACCGGTGTGCCCGCCAGGATCGTCGTTGCGACGGGAGACCGTTTCCCGATGATTGCCGCGCACAAGGTGCTGGCGGCTTATGGCTGCCTGGTGCCTCGGCTGGTGACGGGACAATTCGACCTCGACAACCAGCGCGCCGTCTGGCCGTCCACCGGCAATTACTGCCGCGGCGGCGTCGCCATATCGACGATCCTCGGCGCCCGCAGTGTCGCCGTGTTGCCGGAAGGCATGAGCCCGGAACGCTTCAGCTGGCTTGAAAAGTGGATGGCCGATCCGGCCGACATCATGCGCACACCAGGCAGCGAAAGCAATCTCAAGGAGATCTACGACGCCTGCCACGAACTGGCGAAGGACAAGCGCAATGTCATCCTCAACCAGTTCAGCGAATACGGCAACTATGTCGCCCACCGGGCCGTGACCGGTCCCGCGCTGGAGCACGTCTTTGCTGCCGTAAATAAGGCCAGTGGAAACAGGCTCAAGGCCCGTGCCTTCGTGGCTGCCTCCGGTTCGTCGGGAACGCTGGCCGCTGGCGACCATCTGAAGGAAAGCCTCGGCTGCCAGATCGCAGTGGTGGAGGCAACCGAGTGCCCGACATTGCTCAACAACGGTTATGGCGAGCACAACATCCAGGGCATCGGCGACAAGCACGTGCCGCTGATCCACAATGTCTTCAACACCGACTATGTCGTCGGCGTCTCGGAGCGATCTCCCGACAGTCTGAATCTCCTGTTCAATCTTCCGGCCGGTCGGGATTACCTGCGTGGGCGCAAGGGGTTGTCGGATACAGAATTGGAAAGCTTTGGCCATCTCGGCCTGTCGTCGATCGCCAATATCGTCGCGGCGATCAAGCTGGCGAAATATCTCGACCTCGGTGAAGACGACGTCATCCTGACCGTCGCGACCGATGGCGCCGCCATGTATGAATCCCAACTGGACAAGGTGTTGAACGCGTCCTTCGACGGCGTGTTCGATCAACTCTCGGCAGCCGAAGTGTTTGGCGAGCATCTCGCCGGCGCGCGCACCGACGCGCTTCTTGAACTCACACGCACCGAACGCGAGCGTATCTTCAATCTGGGTTACTACACCTGGGTCGAGCAGCAGGGCGTTTCGCTCGAGGATTTCGCGCGCCGCCGCGACCAGTCGTTCTGGGATGGCCTGATGGCGATGGTGCCGGTGTGGGATGGGTTGATCGAGGAATTCAACGTCGCGGTGCAATCTGCCCGCAACTAGCCTTTGACGACAAGGTGAAAGATGAAAGGCCGGCGAAGCTTCGCCGGCCTTTTCGATGTTTCGATCAGACGAGGCTCAGACAGCTTCGCGGATATGCTGCGAAAGATTCCACAGGGCATTGGTGTTCAGGGGCGTGCTGGTGACGCCGACGCCCAGCGCGTTGGCGACGGCATTGGCGATGGCGGCTGCCGGACCGATGGCACCGCCTTCGCCCAGTCCCTTGGCACCGAGTGGCGTCAGCGGGGTCGGGGTTTCGATGTGATGGACTTCGATGTCCGGTATCTCCGGCGCCAGCGGCATCAGATAGTCGGCGAAATTGGTGGTCAGCGGCTGGCATTCGGCGTCATAGATGAAGTGCTCGAACATGGCCGAGCCGATACCCTGCACCACGCCGCCTCTTACCTGGCCGTCGACCACCAAAGGATTGAGGATGGTGCCGCAATCCTCGACCACGACGAAGCGGCGCAGCTTCATCTTGCCGGTGGTGACGTCGATCTCGACCACCGCTGCATGCACGGCATTTGAATAGCTGCCGTCGCGCGGACCGTCGAGACTCGCGTGCGCTTCCAGGCCGGGCGTCATGCCCTCGGGAAGCTGGTCGACATTGCGCAAGGCTGCACGCGCGAGCTTGCGGATCTCGATGTGGTTTCCGGGATTGCCGCGTACCGACGCCTTGCCGTTTGCCAATTCGATCTGGTCGGCTTTGACCTGCAGCAGGTGCGCGGCGATGGCGCGCAGCTTGTCGGCAAGCTTGGTTGCGGCGATGTGCACCGCACCTCCGCCGAGCGGACCGCCTCGGCTGCCCCAGGTGCCGACCGAATAGGGCGTCGTCAGGGTGTCGCCGTGGCGGACATAGATGTTTTCCGGCAGGATGCCGAGCGCATCGGCCGCCACCTGCGCCATCGTGGTCTCCAGGCCCTGGCCGTGATTCTGCAGGCCAAGGTCGATGGTCACTTCGCCATCCGGCGACATCTCCACGCGGGCTGCGATATAGCCGGTTTCGATGGGCACGCGGCGGCGGGTGAAATCAGGCGTGCCATGGGCGGTCTGCTCGATGAAACAGGCGAAGCCGACGCCGATACGCGTCGTTGCGGAGACGCGCGAAGCCGAAGCGTCCGCGATGTCATTTGCGAGCAACTCGCGCATCTGCTCCAGCGACTGCGCGTAGGAGCCTTCGTCATAGGTGAAGCCGAGGACGTTCTTGTAAGGGAACTCCCGGACGATGTTCTTCAACCGGAGCTCGAACGGATCCATGCCGAGTTCGATGGCGATGTCGTCCATCAGCCGTTCCTGCGAGAACACGGCGGAAGGGCGCGCGACACCGCGATAGGTGCCGATGGGACATTTGTTGGTCGCCACGGCGCGGAACGTCGCCTCATAGGCCTGGAGGTCGTAGGGGCCGGGCAGCACCTTGCCGACCATGCCCGGCTCGCCGGCCGCGGTGAATGGAAAGGTCGAATAAGCGCCGTTGTCGACGGTGATGTCGGCTTTCAGGCCAAGCAACCGCCCGTCCGCCGCCACATAGGCTTCCAGCGTGTGCTCGTGGTCGCGGGCATGAAGCGAGGCGATCAGGTGCTCACGGCGGTCCTCGATCCATTTCACCGGGCGTCCGGTCTTCATGGCGAGCCAAGCCACCAGAACTTCATCGCCGAAAACCTGGCCCTTGATGCCGAAGCCGCCGCCGACATCCGGTGCCACGACGCGGATGCGCGATTCCGGAAGGTTCAGCTCTTCGGCGATGTAGGTGCGCACCAGATGCGGCATCTGCGTCGACGACCATACCGTCAAAAGGCGATCGGCGGGGTTGTAATGGGCTACGACACCGCGGCATTCCATCGGCACCCCGGCCTGGCGCTGCGTGCGATAGGTACGCTTGACGACATGCGCGGCAGCCGCCTTGGCAGCATCAAGATCGCCGCCCTTCATCTGGCGTTGGACGATGACATTGCTCGTCCATCCATCGAACAGCGGCGGCAGCGACGCGTCACGCGCTTGCTTCATGGTGCCAACGACGGGCAGGGAGTCGTATTCGACCATCACGTGCTCGGCAGCGTCCTCGGCCTTATAGGCGTCTTCGGCCAGCACGACGGCGACAGGTTCGCCGACGAAGCGCACCTTTTTTTCAGCGAGCAATGGCTGCTCGGAATATTGCATCTCAGGATAGTCCTGATGTGCCTTCATCGACAGGCCGGCGGTATGTTCGCCGGTGAAAACCCAGGTCGGATAGCCGATATCGGCAAGAGCCGAGGAATCGACCCCGACGATGCGCGCATGCGCGATATCGGCGCGCACGAAAGTGAGATGCAGCATGTTGGGCAGGCGGATGTCGTCGATATAACGCGCAAGGCCCGACAGCAGCCTGATGTCCTCGAAACGCTGGATGCGTGCCCCGATATGTCTGGGCTGTTCGGCTTTCATGTCAGGCGTTCTCCCCAAGGCCGCTTTCGATCGCTTTGCGCACGGCGGCCACGATGCCGTGATAGCCGGTGCAGCGGCAGATGTTCCCGCTCATCGCTTCGCGGATCTCGTCATTCTCGGGCATCCGCCTGCTGGCGATCATCTCGTCGACAAATGGCACCAGCGTCATGATGAAACCCGGCGTGCAGTAGCCGCATTGCAGCCCGTGTTCGCTCTTGAAGGCCTGTTGCAACAGATGGTCGGCTGACGGACCGCCCATGGCCTCCACGGTCTTGATGGAAGAGCCGTCGCACTGCACGGCGAAGGTCAGGCAGGACAGCCTGGGTGTTTCGTCCAGGTGCACCGTGCAGCAGCCGCAGGCACCGTGAGCGCAACCGATATGCACGCCCGACAGGTCGAATTCCTGCCGCAGCACATCCGCCAGCAGACGGCGAGGTTCGACATCGAGCGCCTTGGTGACGCCATTCACTTCCAGCGTAATCTCGGTCATTTCTTTCCCAGCGCTCTGGTGCAGGCGGTCGTTATGGCGCGCTGCGTGAGTTGCGCGATCAGGCCGCGGCGGTAATCGGCGGAAGCGATGTGGTCGTCCACCGGGTCAATGGATTCGGCAAAGAGCTGGCCTGCTTCCTTGGCCTTCGGATCGATGAGTGGTTGGCCGGCCAGGAAATCTTCGATTTCGGGTGCTCGTATCGGAAAGAGGTCGGCGCCGCTGCAAACCATTGCGGCTTTCGTGACGGCAGAACCGTCGTGTTCCAGCGTGATTCCCACTGAAGCCGTTGCGAAGTCGCCGCTGCGCTCGCCGAGTTCGATGAAGCTGCCGGTCGAGGTCTCCAGTGGTAGCGGCAGCTCGACGGCCACCACCATCTCACCCGGTTCCAGCGCTGTCACATAAGCACTCAGGAAGAATTCCGTTGCCGGGATGCGGCGCTCGCCCGCGGTCGAGCGGACGACGATATCGGCGTCGTGGAGAACCGCCACGGCAGGCAGTTCTGCCGTCGGGTCGGCATGCGAGATGCTGCCGCCGATCGAACCGTTGCGGCGAATGGTGGGGTGACCGATGTAGTGGACGGCATCCAGAAAGGCGGGGAAGTGCCTGGCGATCAGCGGATTGCCGAAATAGGCCTCATGGCGGGTGAGCGCGCCGATGCGCAGTGTCTTGCCGAGGACTTCAATCCCGGCGATCGGCAATTTGTTGATGTCGACGAGATGACCCGGCCTTGCCAGTCGGAAGTTCATCATCGGCACCAGGCTCTGGCCGCCGGCGATCGGCCGCCCGTCGTCGCCAAACTGGCTCAGCAGTTCGAGCGCGTGCTCGAGCGACGTCGCGCGATGGTATTCAAATGACGCTGGCCTCATGGGCTCCCCCTTAACAACCACCGAGAATCCTGAAGGAGTACAGGTTCAGATCTCTCCAACTGGCACCTCCAAACCTCTCACGCAAGCTAGTTGCCACTCACGTTGTATGCAATAGAAAAAAAATTGTAGACAAAGAGACGACGCTCGCATTAGGCTTCGGGATGTCAGCGAACAATCGCGGGCGGAGGATTGAAGAATTTGCGTGGCCGATGGAACACGGCCGCCACGGGAGGAGATTGGAATGCGAGCTTTTGCACGAAGTTGCGGCTTGGCTTTGGGCCTCATGATGTTCGTGGGCGGCATCGCGCATGCCCAGGACGCCGTTACCCTGAAGATGGTGGGTGCCTGGTCGCCCGGCTTCTCGCCCACCGCCGAGGTAGGCAAGAACTTCATGGAGAACGTGAATCGCCTTGGCGAAGGTAAAGTCACGATAACCTATATCGGTTCAGACGACGTCTTGCCGCCATTCGATCAGCCCGAGGCCCTGGTCAACGGGGTATTCGACGTTTGGTACGGCGCCCCCAATTACTGGGCCGGCGTGGTGCCGGGCGGTGATATTACAGAACTGTCGCCGTTGACGATCCCCGATGGCGGCCCTGGTTCAGCGCTCTACGACTACATGGTCAAGCTCTACGCGGCGAAGGGCGTGCGTTACATCGGCCATGCCGCCGGCGATCCAGGCGAGGGCGCTCATTACGTTTCCACGAATTTCCCCGCCAAGTCGGTAGACGATCTCAAGGGCAAGAAGCTGCGCGTGGCTCCGTTGACCCGCCACTTCGTGCAAGCGGTTGGCGCTGAGTCCATCACATTGCCGCCGGGGGAAATCTTCCTGGCGATGGACCGCGGCACCGTCGATGGCTTCAGCTGGCCGGTGGCCGATGCCTTCACACGTTACAACTGGCAGACCGTCACCAAATACATGATCAATCAGCCCATGTATCGCAGCGGCGGCAGCGTTGCCATGAACCTCGACAAGTGGGACAGCCTGTCACCGGAAGTGCAGGACATCCTGCTCAAGGCGATCGCCGAAACGCAGAAATTCGCGCTCGACTGGTTCGACAAGAACCAGAAAGAGCAGCAGGCCATCATGGTCAAGGATGGCATGAAGGTCCTGGATATCTCGCCCGAAGAATCTCAGCGCTGGACGAAGGTCGCCAACGACTCCCTCTGGGCCTACTACGAGTCGATCCTCGGCGCGGAACGGGTGGCTGAAGTCAAAGCCTTGTTTGCCGCCAAATAACAGCGCGGTTGACGGCGTCGATCGCGCCCGCCACCTGGTCGGGCGTGGTCAATCGAGGTCATGCGAGAGCCGCCAACCTCATGAAGCCAAATCGTCTCAAACACAAACAGTCAGGACACCCTCGTGAACAAGCTCGAGCGCGCGTTCGATTTCATACTTAACTTCTTTGCCGTCATCTCGGCATTGTTGCTGATCGCCATGATGCTTTTGACCGTAATGAAGGTGGTGCTTCGGGCGCTGTTTCACCACGGTATACTGGGCATCGACCAGATCACCGGAACGATGATGGTCTACATCACGTTCCTTGCAGCCGCATGGGTGCTCCGCCGCGACGGTCACGTGACGGTCGATATCGTAGTCGCCAACCTGCGCCCCCAAACCCAACGTGTCGCGATGTTCCTCGGGTCGCTTGTCGGTGCCGCCGTATGCCTTGTGCTGACTTGGTTTGCGACCAAAGCGGTGCTGCTCTCATTGCATCGTGGAATCCTCATTGCGGCGGAGATCGAGATCCCGCGGGCTGTCAATCTCGTCGTGATCCCCATTGGCTGTTTCCTGCTTGGCATCGAGTTCCTGCGACGGGCGGTGCGCTCCTATCGCGGCGAAGCCCTGATCTCCGAAACACCTCGCCAGGAGGCTTGAAGACTATGGAATGGTGGCAATTTCTCCTGGCGTTTTTCCTTGGCCTCGGCCTGTTCATGGTCATTGGCGTTCCGGTCGCGATCGCCTTTCTGCTCGTCAATCTGGCGGGCGTCTACTACCTGTGGGGCGGCGTCTCTGGCTTCAACCAGCTCGTCCTCAGCATCGACAGTTCGATCTCCACATTCGTCCTCGTACCCGTGCCCATGTTCATCCTGATGGGCTCGATCATGTTCCATTCCGGCATCGCGCAACGAATGATCGAGGTGCTCGATCAATGGTTGGGCTTCGTCGCCGGCCGCCTTTCCGTCCTGGCGATCGGGGCTGGTGCCGTGCTGGGCACGCTTACAGGCATGGCCATGGGGTCCGTCGCCATGCTGGGCTCTACGCTGACGCCCGAAATGGAAAAGCGCGGCTATGCAAAGGCGATGTCGATCGGCCCCATCCTGGCCAGCGGCGGCCTCGCCATTCTGATACCGCCGTCGACGCTGGCGATCGTGCTGGCGAGCCTAGGCGGGTTCTCGGTCGCGAAGATCCTCATCGGCATCATCGTGCCCGGTATCCTGCTGGCGATCCTCTGCATCGGTTACATCATCATCCGGGCGACGCTTCGCCCCGATGAGGCGCCGGCCTACGAGGCGCCTCGCGTGCCGATTGGCCAACGTCTGCATGACGCCACACTCTATCTCGTCCCGCCGGTCTGCATCGTGGTGATGATCATCGGCCTGATATTCTTCGGCACGGCAACGCCGACCGAGGCTGCTGCGATCGGCACCTTCCTCACCTTCGTCCTGGCGCTGCTCTATCGGAAACTGAACTGGGAGGTTCTGGTCAAGGGCGTGGGCTCTGCAACCATGCTGTCCGTGATGATCCTGATAATCCTCACGGGATCCGCCGCGTTCAGCCAGTTGCTGTCCTTTTCCGGGGCAACCAGCGCGATCACCAGTCTGGCCAACGACCTGCCGGTGCCGCCGCTGCTGGTGCTCATCATGATGCAGCTGATCGTCATGTTCCTGGGCATGTTCATCGAGCAGACCTCGATCGTGCTGGTAACGATTCCGATCTTCCTGCCGATTGTTCATCAGATGGGCTGGGATCCGATCTGGTTCGGCATCATCATGATGGTGAACCTGGAGATGGCGACGATCACGCCGCCCTTCGGTCTCTCGCTGTTTGTCATGAAGGGCATCGCCCCGCGCAACACGACGATGGGCGACATCTACCGCGCGGCCATCCCATTCATCCTGATCAACATCCTTCTCATGGCAATCATGATCGCGATGCCCGACTTGGTCCTTTGGCTGCCAAGCAAGATGAATTGACGGCGCTTCGTACCAGCGCCCAAGAACATTGGAGTTCAAAATGACCAGCAAACGCCAGACCGTCCTCGATACCATCGACAAGAACCGGGACAAGGCCATCCAGTTCCTGCAGAAGATGGTGTCGATTCCGAGCGTGACCGGCGACGAGGCCGCGATCCAGGCCTTCGTGTCGGACTACATGAACAAGATCGGCCTCGACGTCGACATGTGGGAGACGGATTGGGAAGAGCTGAAGAAGCATCCCGGATACCGACCGGTGGATCGGGGCTATGAAGGGCGTCCCAACATCGTGGGCACGCGCAAGGGTGCGGGCGGAGGCCGGTCGCTGCTGCTCAACGGACATACCGACGTGATCCCCGTCGGCAATGGCGAGGGGTGGAGCGACAATCCTTGGTCGGCCGCGATCAAGGACGGCCGCATCTACGGCCGCGGCTCCTGCGACATGAAGAGCGGTGTCGCCAGTCATATCCTTGCCGTCGAGTTCCTCAAGGAGGCCGGCGTCGAGCTGAAAGGCGACGTCTATATCAACGTCGTCATCGACGAAGAGGTGAGCGGCCATGGCACGCTGGACACGGTGATCCGCGGCTACAAGGCCGATGCGGGCATCTCCGGTGAAACCAGCGATCTGGCGGTCCAGCCGGCCTGTATCGGGCGAATCTGGTTTCAGATCGACGTGCAGGGCAAACCTGCAGGCATCCAGCAGCGCTACCTCGGCATCAGCGCCATCGATCTCGGCAACAAGATCGTCAAGGCCGTCCAGGAACTGGAAGACCACCGTGTCGCCACCGTCCGCCATCCGCTTTACCCGAATGCGCTGGACTCCCTGCCTTGCATCATCGGCAGCTTCCAGGCCGGTAACTACCCGAGCGCCTTCCCGGCCAGTGCCGTATTGAAAGGCAGCATCGGCACGGTTCCCGGCGAGGACCATGAGGGCGTCAAACAGAGCCTCGTCGACAAGATCGCAGAGGTTGCGGCGCAGGACGAATGGATGCGCGACCACCCTCCGGTGGTGCGTTTCGTGGGCTATGACGCGCAGGCGTCGGAAATCCCGCGTGACCATCCGATCGTCGAGCTGCTGTCGGAAACCTACCGATCGGTAGCTGGCAAAGATCCCGTCATCAGCGGACGTCAAGGCGCAGCCGATACCCGCTTCCTCAACGAGTATGGAGCGACGCCCACCGTGATCTTCGGCCCCGGCTCGACCGCGGTGATGCACGCAAACGACGAGTACGTCTCCATCGACGACTACATGACCGCGATCAAGGTGATGGCGTTGTGCATCATGGATTGGTGCGGCGCTCAGGAGTGACGGCCGAGGATGGTGGTGGCGGCAGCCGGTTGGCTCGTCCGCAACCACCGCACGACGAGAGTTCTCCACCCTCTCCCGGCTATTCGGCTTTCACGAAACGCGGGTCGAAGGTCTGGGCGAAGGCGATGTTCGCGTCGGCAAGCTCCGGATCGAGCGTCTTGAGCATCTCCAGGAGACTTTTGAATCCTTCTTCAGCGATCAGGCCCTTTTCGGAGTACATGGCACGCGATTTTTCAAAAGCGGTCTTGTACAGATCGCGGTCGCCCAGCAGGAATTCCTCCGGTACGGCATCGGCAACGTCATCGGCCGACGCCTTGTGAATCCATGCGAGCGATTTGGTGAAAGCATTGACGACACGCTGGGTGGTGATCGGATTGGCGTCGATGAAGCTTTGCTGCAGATAGACAGTTGCGGCTGGATTCGTGCCGCCGAAAAGCTGACGCGTGCCCTCCTCGGTCCGCGTGTCCAACAGCAGCGTGATGTCGCCGTCGACCTCCAATCGGGTGATGACCGGGTCGAGGTGGACAAGAGCGGCGATTTCACCTTTCTTGACGGCGGCAACAGCGCTCGCACCACCGCCGACCCCGATGATCGAAGCGGCATCGGCCGATTGGCCGTTCTTGATCAACGCATATTGAAGCAGCAGTGCGGTGGAGGAACCGGGTGCCGTGACACCGACATTTTGGCCCTTCAAGTCGGCAATCGTCTTGATCTCGTTTGCCAGGTCCTTGCGTACGCCGATGCAGATGCCAGGAAAGCGGCCGAGTTCGCAGACAGCCTTGATGTCCTGTCCTTTGTTCTGCATTCGGATCGTGTGTTCGTAGGCGCCGGTCACGATGTCCACGGACCCGCCGACCAAGGCCTGCAATGACTTTGCGCCGCCGCCGAAATCGTTGATCGTCGCCTTGATGCCCTCTTCTTCGAAGAACCCTTTACGCTCTGCGATCGTCAGCGGCAGATAATAAAAAAGCGGTTTCCCACCGACGCCGAACATGAGTTCGGCTTTCTCAGGCGCAGCTGACGGGTCCTGTGCATGGGCCGGCAGGCGGGACACAACACTGGCAAGGCCAAAAGCAGCCGCTCCTTCCAACAGATTTCTGCGGGTGATCCTCATGGTCTTCCTCCTTGATAATTTCGGCGGTCAGATGGTGTTCTGCCCGGTCGCCTTCGGCCGCCAGACGAGCAAGCGTTCCTCAATGATTGTCACCCCCCAATCGATCAGCAGCACGAAAGCGGTGAGCACTAGCATGCCTGCAAAAACGCCAGTCACATCAAACACGCCCTCGGCCTGGTGGATGAGATAACCGAGGCCTGCCGATGAACCGAGATATTCGCCGACCACCGCGCCGACGACCGCGAAGCCCACGGCGGTGTGCAGGCTTGAGAACATCCACGACAATGCGGAGGGCAGATAGACGTTACGCAGCAACTGACGTTCGTTCATGCCGAGCATCCGGGCATTGGCAAGCACGTTCTGATTGACCTCCTTCACGCCCTGATAAACGTTGAAGAAAACGATGAAAAAAACCAGCGATACGCCAAGTGCCACTTTCGACCAGATGCCAAGGCCAAGCCACAGCGCGAAAATAGGCGCCAGGACCACGCGTGGCAGCGAGTTGGCGGCCTTGACATAAGGATCGAAGATGGCGGCGAGCACGGGTTTGCGGGCGAACCAGAAACCGATCAGCACGCCAGCGACCGCGCCGATGGCGAAAGCCAGAATGGCTTCCAGCAGCGTAATGCCGAGATGATACCAGATGGTCCCTTCAGCGAACCATTTGTAGGTTCGCAATGCCACGTCGCCAGGGGTTGCGAAAAAGAATTTGGCTTTGGAGGGATTGCCGAACAGGTGCGTGGCCGTGAAGAGATGCCAGGCAACGATGACAACGGCAGCGACACTGAGCTGCGCCAGAAAAAGTACCGGTTTCCTCATTGGCGATCTCCACTCGTCTGTCTGTAGCCCTTGAGAACCTCTTCCTTCAGCGCACCCCATATTTCGCGGTGAATATGATGGAACTGGTTATCGAGGCGGATCTCTGAGATTTCGCGCGGCCGGGCGAGCGGAATACGGTATTCGGCCATGATGCGCGCGCGGGGACCGGCAGACATGATCACGACCCGGTCCGCAAGCGCGATGGCTTCCTCCAGGTCGTGCGTAACGAATATGACCGCCTTCTTGTCTTGGGACCATAGATCGAGAAGGAGATCGCCCATGATGACTCGCGTCTGCGCGTCGAGCGGACCGAACGGCTCATCCATCAAGAGGTATTTCGGATTGCGGATCAGCACCTGCGCGAGGCCGACGCGCTTGCGCTGACCGCCGGAAAGCATATGCGGATAACGATCGCCGAAATTCCCCAATCCGACTTTCTCCAACCATCCTCGTGCCTGCTCGCGAGCCTGCCTTTTGGGCACTCCGGTAATCTCCAGGCCGATCGCGACATTCTCGATCACCGTTTTCCACGGCATGAGAGCATCCTGTTGAAAGAGGTAACCTGCCTTGCGGTTGAGACCCTGCAAGCGCTGGCCGCCAATTTCCACGGTGCCGCTGGCGGGAACGAGAAGACCGGCCACGGCATTGAGCAAGGTCGATTTTCCGCAACCCGTCGGGCCGACGATGGCAACGAATTCGTTCTCGGCGATTTTGAGATTGCTTTCCGCGACAGCGTCAAATCGACCGCCGTTGGCAAGCTTGAATGAGATCTGGATGTCCTTGAGTTCGATCACCGTTCCGCGGGATTGGTTCGGCTGAGCGATTTCTAGACGGGTGTTACTCATTGTCTTTTTCGCTCCAGGCATCGTGATTTCGCTTCGCGGCACGGTTCATGTTCACATCTCAAGAATTTGCTTCGGGATGTCCTCGGTGTTGGGACTCGCCATGTCGGGGGTAAGGAGGTGGCGGAATTCACTTATGCCCCGGGGTCTGCGTCGAAGACAGGCACGCAGGGCAATCTAGGCGATGGCTGTCAGATAACGCTCCACGGAAAAGCGCATCGCTTCCTTGGCGCCACCGAGCACGTTGCTCCCCCACCAGGCACCGTAGATGTGGTCATAGTCGAACGGTTCGACCGCTGATGCAATGCGTCTAACGGTTCGTGCGTTGAGTGGAATCTGGTTCGGATAGCTGTACATGAAGGAGAGGTGCCGTCGCGTCGGCACCACCTGCAGGATATCGCCGGAGAGGATGGCGTTGCCGCCGCTGCGCTTCCAGTGCAGCACCTGTCCGCCGGCGAAATGACCACCGCAGCGGATCAGGGTAAGCGACGGGTTGAGGGCCAGCGTTTCGCCTTCCCAGAAGGCAACGGACGGATGCGGTCGCATCACCCATTGGCGGTCGTCGGCATGGATGTGGATCGGTACGCCGCCGAAGGCTTCGCTCCACTCGATCATCGATGAATAGTAATGGCAATGCGAAATGGCGATCGCCTGCAGGCCGCCTCGGCGCTTGATTTCGGCCACCGCATCGTCGCTGACCAGGCTGATGCAGTCCCACAGCACGTTGCCATCGGGTGTTTCGGCCAACAGCGCACGCTGGCCGATGGCAAAGCGTGGCTCGATGCCGAAGGCGAGCACGCCGGTTTCGTCTTTCATTACCAGTCTATGGGTCTTGGCCAGGTCGTCGAAGGTCGTCCAGGCCTGACCTTCCCAGCGCACATATTGGCGCTCATCCTCGCAGATCGGGCAATGATCCGGCGGCAGTTCGCTCTCGGCAAACTGCACGCCGCACTGCAGGCACATGAAGTGCGCCATTCTTCTCCTCCGGCTTTCCACCCCCAAAAGGGACATAGGTCAGCCGGAGGCGATACGGAAGGGCCGGAATGTGTGCGGTTGCTCTCAGGCCGGTTCGAAGTTCAGGGCCACGCCGTTGATGCAATAGCGCAGGCCGGTCGGCGGCGGGCCGTCCTCGAAGACATGGCCGAGATGGCTGCCGCAGGTGGCACAATGCACCTCGGTGCGCACCATGCCGTAGCTGCGGTCCACAGTGGTCTCGACCGAACCTTCGACCGGATCGTTGAAGCTCGGCCAGCCGGTGCCGCTCTCGAACTTCAGCTTGGCTTCGAAAAGCGGGCTGTCGCAGCCGACACATTTGAACGTGCCGGCGCGCTTTTCATAAAGAAGGGCGCAGCTTCCCGGCCGCTCCGTGCCGTGATGGCGCATCACCTGATATTGCTCGGGTGTCAGCAATGCGCGCCACTCAGCGTCGGTGCGGGTGACGGGGAAGGTATGGGTGTCCATGAATGATCTCCTTGCCTTTGCGGCTTGTTGTTCGTTGCAGGGGATGTTCGTCCAAACATAGGCATTCGTTACGCGCCTGCCCAGCCGTTCCCGCGCGGGATTGTTGGGTCAGCTCTTGCTGCTCGTTTCTTCCTGTTCTTGTCTCAGCGTGGCGATGAAACGTTTGGTGCGTTGGTGCTGCGGGTTGCCGAACACAGTTTCGACCGGACCTTTCTCGACAACGATGCCCGCTTCCAAGAAAACCACCTCACGTGCCACCTTGGAGGCGAGCCGCAGATCATGCGTGGCCATCACCATGGTAGTGCCTTCGGCGGCGAGCTGGCCAAGCACGTCCACAACTTCCTGTGCGAGTTCGGGATCGAGCGCAGAGGTCGGTTCATCGCACAAAAGCACGCGGGGCGACGGCGCAAGCGCACGGGCGATGGCGACGCGCTGTTGCTGCCCACCGGACAGGGTCGCCGGCCAGGCATCCGCCTTGTGTGCCATGCCGACCTTTTCAAGCAGCGAGAGCGCACGCTCGCGCGCCTTGTCCGCTGGCCATTTCAAGACTGTCACTAGCCCTTCCATGACGTTCTCGATGGCGGTGCGGTGCGGAAACAGCTGGAAGTTCTGGAACACCATGCCGGTCTGCCGTCGCAGTCTCAGCACATCGCTGGACGAGACCTTGCCGCCGGGCTGGAAGGTCAATGTTTCCTCGCCGATCCTCACGGTGCCGACGGTCGGGATTTCCAGAAGATTGATACAACGCAGCAATGTCGACTTGCCGCCGCCCGACGGGCCGACAAGCGCGGTGACGCTGCCCTCCTTCATGGCGACGTTGATGTCCTTCAAGACGACATTGTCGCCGAAGCGCTTTTCCAGGTTGGAGAGTTCGATCACGAGCGTGCCTCCAGGAAACCGCCATAGCGGCTGAGCCGGGCTTCGAGCCGTACCTGCAATGCCGACAGGATCGAGCTCATCGCCAGATAGATCAGTGCGGCTTCGACATAGAGGATCAGCGGCTCATAGGTCACGGCGACGATACGCTGCGCCGACTGGAAGAGTTCCGGCAAGGTGATCGCAGCTGCAAGCGAGGTGTCCTTGACCAGCGAAATGAAGGTATTGGACAGCGGCGGCACCGCGACCCTGCCAGCTTGCGGCAGAATGGTGCGGCGCATCGTCTGGCTCCAGGTCATGCCGATCGAATAGGCCGCTTCCCACTGCCCTTTCGGGACGGAGCCGATGACCGCACGAATGATCTCCGACGAATAGGCACCGATGTTGAGCGTGAAGCCGATCAGCGCGGCGGGGAAAGCGTCGAGCACGATGCCGATGCTGGGCAATCCGTAGAAGATCAGGAACAGCTGAACCAGAAGCGGGGTGCCACGGATGATCCACACATAGAAGCGAACGATCGCTGACAGCGGCCAGGGCCCGAACAAACGCAGCAGCGCCGCGCCGAGCCCTACGGCCAGCCCAAAGGCGAACGAGAGAAGGGTGAGCGGTATGGTGAAAATCAATCCGGCCCACAAAAGGGGACCGAGCGAATCCAGCATCAATTGCAGCCAAGGTGGCACGAACTGTTCTCCCTCCGGACTTGTTCTATAACGTCATCATAGTCGGTCGCAGAAAACACAAAAGCGGCGCGCCGCCAACGGCACGCCGCCTTGTTTGAGTGAGCCGGGTAAAATTCCCGGCCCGCAGCAGGCCTATTGGGAAACGTCCTGGCCGAAATAGGTCTCGGATATCTTCTTGTAGGTGCCATCGGCCTTGATCTCGGCCAGCGCCTTGTTGATCGCCGCGACCAGCTCGGGATCGCCCTTGCGTACGATGACGCCGGAATAATCGGCATTGGCTTCCTGCGCCACGATCTTCACCTTGGCATCCGGTTTGTGCTTCTTGAAATCGTAGAAGGAAAGGCTGTCGTTGATGGTACCATCGACGCGGCCGTTGAGCACGAGCTGGATCGACTGGTCGAAACCGTCGGTGCCGACCAGTTCAGCGCCGTTCTTTTCGGCGATCTTGCCGAAGTTTGACGTGAGCGACTGCGCTGACTTCTTGCCCTTGAGATCGGCGAAGTCCTTGATGTCGGCATTGTCATCACGAACGATGAGGACGGCCTTTGAAGCGATATAAGGGTCGGAGAAGTCGTACTTTGCCTTGCGCGCCTCGGTGATGCCGACTTGATTGATGACGGCATCGTAACGCTTTGCATCGATACCGGCGATCAGACCGTCCCATTTGCCTTCGAGGAACTCGGCCTTGACGCCAAGCCGCTTCGCGATCTCGCGGCCGATCTCGACATCGAAGCCGACCAGCGCACCGGATGTGTCGTGATAGGTGAACGGAGCATAGGTGCCTTCAGTGCCGATCTTGAAGACACCTGCCTGCTTGATCTGATCGAAGTCAGCACCGGCATGACCAGCGGTAACGGCCAGAACCTGCAGGGTTCCGGCCAGGAGCAGCGATTTCAGCCATTTCATCTTTTTGTGATCCCGTAATGTCGGCGGACAGCAAATGTCGACCTTTGGAGAGGTGCTGGAATGTGACAGAAGCTTGCCTTGCTAATAAGGAATCGAATTTCAAAATAGTTCAAACTGAGGAATTTTGTTCTATTTTAAGGCTGTTGCTTCCGGGCGGATGGATCGCACTGTTTCACTCCAGTGAGGAAGGCCGGGAACCATTGCCCGCATGGCACGTTGGTGGACGCCTTGGGACGCAGACCTGCCGGTCGGTCCGTCCGGGCTCAACGGGCAGACGGGAAAGTCGCGATGATTCAAGATAGTGCAGGGCGTATCATGGTCCGTGCGGCGATGGCCGCCCCCTATCTGGAACGCGACCAGGAACATGATTTGGCGCAACGCTGGAAGGATGGCCATGATCAGCATGCCCTGAACCAGATTGTCATCGCCCACATGCGGCTGGTCATCGCGATGGCCGCGAAGTTCCGGTATTTCGGTCTGCCGGTTTCCGACCTGATCCAGGAAGGGCATATCGGCCTTCTCGAAGCCGCCGCCCGCTTCGATCCAGAGCGTGAAGTCCGCTTCTCCACCTATGCAAGCTGGTGGGTACGAGCCTCCATGCAGGACTATATCCTGCGCAACTGGTCGATCGTGCGCGGTGGCACCAGCTCTGCGCAAAAAGCACTCTTCTTCAATCTGAGGCGCCTGCGCGCCCGTCTCGGTACGGGTACGGAGGCTTTGTCCAATCAGGCACTCTACCGCGAGGTTTCGACAGCACTTGGTGTTTCCGAAACCGATGTTGCCATCATGGATGCAAGACTGTCGGCACCCGACAGTTCGCTCAACGCGCCGCTGACCGAGGATGGGGCAGGGGCCGAGCGTGGGGATTTCCTGGTTTCGGATGGGCCGCTGCCAGACGAGATCGCCGGCGATACGATCGATGTCGAGCGTCGCTCGGGTTGGCTGAAACAGGCGTTGGCGGCTTTGAACGAGCGCGAATTGCGGATCATCGAGGAACGGCGCCTGGGCGACGAGAGCGCTACCCTGGAAGAACTCGGCGAGACGCTCGGTATCTCCAAGGAGCGTGTCCGGCAGATCGAGGTGCGTGCACTGGAAAAGCTGAAATTGGCGCTGGTGAAGCAGAACCCGGAGTTTCTTGCCGCCTGATCGACCGGGTTTTGCCGATTGGTTCAAACCACCCGTGCGATGGCCATGGCAATGACCGTAATGGCAAGCAGGCCTGCGGCCAGACGTTCGCCGCGGACAGCCTGCTGCAAGGTGCCGGCCACGGCCTCTTGCGCCATGGCGCGGCGTGACCGCCCAACCGATATGCCTTGAACGCCAGCGGCGGCGATCGCCGCTATTGCCCCCACAGCCAGAACCTGCTCCTGCGTGCCGAAATAGCCGGTGCCATGGAAGAGATACCAGAGGACGGCACCCGACAGGACGGCCACGGTGGCGGCCCCCATCTGCGGCCCGAATAGCGACATCGCCAATCGGCCGTCGCCTGTGCGCGCCAGCACGAAAGTCGAGCCGGCCCAGAACACGCCTGACATGACATGCAAAGCCAGTGCGAGCATGAAGACGATTTGCATTTCGCGGACCTCCATGAAGCCAGGGTAAAGAAAGAGTAGATATCTAACTGTTAGATGTCAATCTATTAGACGCCAAGCATTTCCATGCTAGTGTCCGGCCATGTTCGAACCTTCCGCCAAACCAATCGGGCTTGACCTTGCCCAAACCGCGAAAATCATCCGGCGTGCTCTGGACGATGCGATGATCGCCGGCGGTGGATCCTTGCCGGTGTGGTCCGTGCTGATTTCGGTGAAGTCGCAGCAATTCGGCCATCAGCGCCAGCTTGCGGAATCGGTCGGCATCCAGGGTGCGACGCTGACCCATCATCTCAATGCGATGGAGGCGGACGGCCTGCTGACCCGCCGCCGCGATCCAGCCAATCGTCGCAAGCATCTGGTCGAATTGACGCCAAGCGGCGAGACGCTGTTCCTGCGTCTGCGCGAAACGGCGATCGCCTTCGACCGGCAATTGCGGGCTGGCATAGGTCAGGACGAACTTGAACTGGCTCGATCCATGTTCGCGCGCCTGCGTGCGAATGTCAGCGGAGAAAATGCCGAAACCAGGGAAAGTGCCGAAGCCGGGCTGTAGGCCGTGTGGATCCAGGCGACTATCTGTCGGTAACGATCTTGACCCTGTCGCCGGCCGAAACCGTCGCGCCCGGACCCATCGCGTTGAGCACGCGGAACAGGTCGAGCTTCCGGTCGACGCCGACCATCTGTGCCGACAAGGTGCCGATCGTCTCGCCTGGCCGCACGGTAGCGACGCGGATACGCAGCGGCTTCAGTGCTGCCTTCTCGGCAGGGCTCAGAACGCGGAAGGTGCTGCTCACCGAACGCGCGACAGGTTCGAGCGACGTCCCGGCAGCAGGGGCGGCCGTGAGCAGCCGATAGACCTGGGCGCCGGCGCGGATGACCACGATATCGAACTGCCAGCCGTCGGCGCGGGCCTTGGCGACGGCGGCTTCGTTGCCGTTGATGGTCTCCTGGCGGACGCTGGCGTCATCCAGGCCGGCAACCCAGCCGCTGCGGACATAGTCCGGCAGCGTGACATCCTTGTCGATCGTCACTCCGTCGAAACGCACCGCCATGTCACCGGGACCGGTGGCGGTTACGGCAGCTGCCGAATTGTCGATGACGAAGCCGTCCGGCACCGCGAAGGAGACGCCCAGCTTGGGATGCAGGAACGTGTTGCCGCGCACATAGCCTTCCTCGGGCGTGTCGCCGTAAAGAAGGCCGTCAATGCCGGCGAGATAGGAATCGCGGTCGCGCGAGCCAAAGCCCGGCTGGCCGAACATGCGCGCATGGCGCTGCGCCAGGTCGATGCGCTGCGGCGTGTTGGGATGGGTGGCGAGGAAGTCGAGGCTGGCGTCGGTCGCGCCGCTGACCGAGCGGAAGCCGGCGTAGGAGGCCATCGACTGCAGGAAGCGTCCCGCCGCGTAGGGATCGTAACCGGCCTCGCCGACCGACTTGATGCCGATGGCGTCGGCCTCGAGTTCCTGGTTGCGCGAAAACTGCGCGAGCCTCAGCTTGCCGCGGATGAGCGCTGCCTTGGCGCTCGGGTTGTCACCCAGCACGTCCGAGACCACCTTGGTGGCAAGGCCTTCCTCGGCCTCCAATTGCTGGCGCTGAAGACCGTGATTGGCGGTAACGTGCCCCATTTCATGCGCGATCACGGCGGCGATTTCGGATGAATCGTTGGCGAGCGCCAAGAGGCCGCGGGTGATGTAGAGATAACCGCCCGGAAGCGCGAAGGCGTTGACGTTGGGCGAGTTGAGGATGGTGATGCGATAGGTCTGCGTCGGATTGGCCGACACCACGGTCAGCCGGCCGACGATCTTGGCGACCATGCGCTCCAGCTTCGGATCGGAATATTCGCCGCCATAGGTCGCGAGGATGCGCGGGTGTTGCGCCTTGGCGAGATCGGCAAGGCGGCTGTTGGCCTGTGCATTGTCGACGGTGACGGGTCTGTTCGACGGCTGGAAGCCGGATTCTTCGACCGAATTCGGCATCACGGATTGGCAGGATGCGAGCGCGAGAACGACCCCTGCCAGCGCGAGCACGCGCGCTGGGGCTTTCTTGCAGCTCATGTCCAGGCCGGTCGACAGGTCGGCTTCCTTTCGTCTCGACGGGGCAATCGGCGATTGTGCCAGACCATCTGGTGCGGACCTAGCCACACGCGAAGCAGATTGGCAAGCAAGGACGATGATGCCCCCAAACCGGTTTGACCGCAAATTATGTCGGCTTCCAGGCAAGACAAATGCCTGAGTCGCGAAATCCGTTCCAGATTTCGACCGGTCAGGACCAGTTGAAATATACCGGTGGCAGCGCTTTTTCTTGGCGTTCGACTATTCTCCGTTCATGGCTCCGGCGTAACGCCGGAAAGCTGCGGGGCCGTTCGCGGAAAAGAAATCGTGGGCCCTGCCGGTTGCAGCGACAGTGCCGTTTTCCAGGAAAACGACGTGAGCAGCGACGCGGCGCGCGTCTTCCGGCTGATGCGTGACGAAAAGCGTGGTCATCTTCCGCTCCGCCTGGACGGCGGCAACGAGATCCAGCATGTCCTCCCGCAAGGCCGGTCCAAGCGAGGCAAAGGGTTCATCAAGCAGAAGAACCGGCCGGTCACGAACCAGGGCGCGAGCAAGCGCAACGCGCTGGCGTTCGCCGCCGGAAAGCTCCCGCGGCAGGCGTTTCTCCTTTCCTGTCAGGCCGGTGCGCGCGAGCGCGTCGGCTATTGCCATGCGGTCCGTGGCCGTAAGCGCAAGCGAAGGCGATATGCCGAGGCCGACATTGCGGAAAACGTCGAGATGGGCAAACAGGTTGTTTTCCTGAAAGACCATGGAAACCGGCCGTTCGGATGGCGACGCGGCGCTGAAATCCAGGCCATTGATCAGGACATGCCCGGAAAGAGGAATTTCGAACCCCGCCACGAGGTTGAGCAAGGTCGATTTGCCCGACCCGCTCGGACCCATCACGGCGGTGATTTCGCCGGCGGGAAATTCGGCATCGAAGGCGAGGCTGGTTTGGCCATAACTGAAAGTCGTCTTGTCGAGACGCAGCGACGCACCCTGTCGAGCCGGCATATCGGCAGTCATGAAGAGCGTTCCTTTCCGAGCCGGTCGGCAAGCAGGATCAGCGCAAAGCACACCAGCCCCAGAAACAGGGCAAGCCCCGCGGCGTCGGCGGTACGATAACTGCCCATGCGGGCAAGCAGAAGGTAGGGCAACGTCTGCAGGGAATCCGAACCAAAAAGAGCGATCACGCCGAGATCGCCGAGCGACAGGGCCATGGCAAAGGCAAAGGCTGTGGCCAGCGGACGTCGCAGCACCGGCCAGTCGATCAGCTTCAGCCGAGCCCAGCCGGTGATACCAAGTTGAGCACAGAGCCGCTCATGCCGTTCGCTGGCCGCATCATAGGCCGGGCGGACGGCGCGCAGCGCGAACGGCATCGCCATGATGGCATTCACTGCAACGACCATGACGGGAGCAATCGCAAAGGCGCTGCCGATGTGACGCAACAACAAAAACCAGCCGGCGCCGATGACGATCGGCGGCACGACCAGCACGAAGCCTGCACCTGTATCGGTGGTATATTCCAGCAACGATCGCCCCCCATTCCCGCCACGCTGGGTGGCCAGGCCACGCCGTGCCATCGTCAGTGACAAGGAAAGAGCGGTCGCGAGCAAAGCCGACAGGAAGGCGAGTGCCGCGCTGGTCGCGGTAGCCAGATGCACGGCGCGTTCGCCGGCGAGGCGGGCAAGGTCGGATTGTAGCCCGGCGGCTATGGTTGCGACCATCGGCCCAGCAACGAACAGCAGCGCCAGCAAGATGAGCAGGACATTCAACGCGGCTTCACCGTTGCCGATCGAAAGGTAGCGGCGTGGCGCCACCGAAAGACTGGCTTCGGCCGTGGTGTTGGCGCCAAGGCGGGACAGCAGGGCCACAACCGCGAAAGTCAGCAGGATCTGCAGCAGCGTCAGCGCTACGGCGCGCGCCGGATCGAAGTCGAAGCGCAGTGCCTGATAGATGGCTACTTCCAGCGTCGTTGCGCGCGGTCCGCCGCCGAGGATCAGTACGATGGTGAAAGAGGTGATGCACAACATGAAAACGAGGCCGGCGACACCGGGAAGCGCCTGCCTCAGCGCCGGCCATTCAATGAAGCGGAAAGCGGGGCGCGCGCTCATGCCGAGCTGGCTGGCCAGCCGCCACTGATCAGCCGGAACAGTTTGCAGCGCTTCCAGGAAAAGGCGGACACAGAGTGGCAGGTTGAAGAAGACGTGGGCGACAAGAATGCCGGAAAGGCCATAGATGCCGGGCCAATCTTGCCCGCCGATTTTCGTCAGCATTTCCGCGAAATAGCCGGCGCGACCGTAGAGAGCGAGAACGCCGAGCGCAGCCACGATGGCAGGGAGCGCCAGAGGCACAGCGAAGAGTTGCAGAATGAAACTGCGGCCGAAAAAACTGGGGTGACGCGACAATGCCCGCGCGACGAACAATGCCGGCAGGACCGACAAGAATGTCGACAGCAGGGCTTGCCACAAGGTGAAGCGAACGACCCGGAACAGATAGGAATCGAAGGCGGCCACGGCGCCTGAAAAATCGCCGGCGCTTTCGATGACAAGGCCAAGGAAAGCGCCGCCTATCAGAACGGCAACAAAGACCAGTGCGGCTGTGCCCGCAGCAACGCGCTCGTCGCGCAACGCAGCGGGATGCGCCGCCTGACGAGTCAAGGGAATCGCCGTCGCTTCTACTTGCTCATCACCGTCAGCCATTCATCCACCCAGGCCTTGCGGTTTTTCGCAACTTCTTCCGGGCTGAAAGTCAGGGCCTTGGCCGGCTTCACCAGCTTCTCGAAGGCGGGATCAAGCGGCTTGTCCATCTTGCCGGCAGGGAACATCCAGTTGGTCTCCGGAACGACATCCTGGAATTTCGGACTGGTCATGAAGGCCATGAATTTCTCGGACAGCGGATTCTTGGCGCCGGTTGTGGTGACACCGGCCACCTCGACCTGGAGGTAATGACCTTCGGAGAAGGAAGCGGCCTGGTAGCGATCGGTCTTTTCGGCGACCATATGATAAGCAGGCGAGGTGGTATAGGACAGCACCATCGGCGCTTCACCCTTGGTGAACAGGCCATAGGCCTCGCTCCAACCCGGCGTGACGGTTAGCACGCGGTCCTTCAGCTTAGCCCAGGCTTCCGGCGCCTTGTCGCCATAGACCGAGCGCACCCAGAGCAACAGGCCGAGGCCCGGCGTGGAGGTGCGCGGGTCTTGGATGGCGATCTTCTGCGAGGCATCACCCTCGACGAGATCCTTGAGGCTGGCCGGCGGCGTCTTCAATTTCTCGGTGTCATAGACGACAGCGAAATAACCGTAGTCATAGGGCACGAAAGTGTCGTCGTTCCAGCCGCCGGGCACGTCGAGTGCCGCTGTCGTGCCATGCGGCGCGAAGAGGCCGGTTGCCTTGGCATCCGCGGTCAGGTTGGTATCGAGGCCAAGCACGATATCGGCTTTCGTGGCGGCGCCCTCGAGCTTGACCCGGTTGAGCAGGGCGACGCCGTCGGCGACGGATACGAAGTCGACCTCGCAGTTGCACTCTTCTTCGAACGCCTTCTTCACCTGCGGGCCGGGGCCCCACTCGGCGGTGAAGCTTTCGTAGGTATAGACGGTAAGCTTGTCTTTCGCTGTTGCCGGCAGCGTGGCGGCAACAAGAGCGAGTGCCGAAACCAGGACAGACAGAGTTTTGCGCATCGGCGCCTCCTTCACTTCGTGACAAGGGAACTGGCGCTTTGGCTAAGCGTCTAATCCCTCCGCCGGTACAAACCGGATCAGGTTCAGCGGGTTGGCTTTTCGCCTCTCAGCCGGTTCGCGAAGCCGCGATCGGGCACCCCGTTAGAGCGGCTTGAGACATAGAGCGGGCCGTTGTGGCGTGCAAGTCTTAGTTTGCCGGGTCAGGTGGAACCGAGGCGGCAATTCGCACGCACTTCCGTTTCCGCATGGGGGCTGGTAAGGGCGACGCCCATGAGCATATTTACTCTTCTGCTTGGCGGTGAGGTCATCCACACGCCGCGGCTCGAGGCCCAGGTCGCCGGCACGCGCGTCATTGCCGCCGATTCCGGCATTCGGCATGCGGATATGCTGGGCCTTCTGCCGGAGCTGTGGGTGGGCGATTTCGATTCCGCGCCGGCCAGCCTGCCGCCGCATCTGGCGAAGGTGCCACAGGAGCGGTTCCCCGCCGAGAAGGATTCCACGGACGGAGAACTTGCGGTTTCGATTGCGCTTAAGCACGGCGCGACGAAACTGAACCTGGTTGGCGCCTTTGGTGGCGCCCGGGCCGATCATGCTTTCCTGCACCTGGCTTTGGCACTCAGCCTGGCCGAAAAGGGTACGGATGTGCTTCTGACCAGCGGTGCACAGGAAGGCATTCCGGTATTGCCTGGCCACAGTGAGGCCTTCGACTATGCCGAAGGGACGCTGTTTTCCGTGCTCGGCTTCTCGAAACTCACCGGGCTTTCCATCAAAGGCGCCAAATGGCCGCTGAATGCAGTGGAAATGCCCTTCGGTTCGTCTCTCACCATCTCCAATGCCGTGAGGGGCAAGCTTGAAATCACGCTCGGCAGCGGCCGTGCGCTTCTGCTCGCCCATCCTTACCCACTCCCTGAAAGCTGATATGGCGCCGCCACTTCTCAATTTGACCGATATCAAGCTGACCTTCGGCGGCACGCCCTTGCTGGACGGGGCGGAGCTCGTAGCCGCTCCCGGCGACAAGATCGCGTTGGTCGGCCGCAATGGTTCCGGCAAGTCGACATTGCTCAAGATCGCTGCCGGCATGATCGAGCCGCAGGATGGCGAGGTGTTTCGCCAGCCGACGGCAACCGTCCGCTACCTGCCGCAGATCCCTGATATGGACGGTTTTGCGAGCGTGCGTGCCTATGTCGAGGCGGGACTGGGGCCGGCCGACGACCCGTATCGCGCGACCTATCTGATGGAGCATCTGGGTCTTACTGGCGAAGAGCGCCCCGCCGATCTTTCCGGAGGCGAGGCGCGCCGTGCCGCATTGGCCCGTGTCATGGCACCGGAGCCCGACATTCTGCTGCTCGACGAGCCAACGAACCATCTCGACCTCGCCGTCATCGAATGGCTGGAAGAAGAGCTGGCGCGCACCTCCTCGGCCTTGATCGTCATTTCCCACGACCGTCGTTTCCTGCAGCGCATCTCGCGCGCCACCGTATGGCTCGATCGCGGCCAGACTCGCCGGCTCGACAAGAGCTTCGCCCATTTCGAGGAATGGCGTGACCAGGTTCTGGAGGAAGAAGAACGCGACCAGCACAAGCTCGGCCGGCAGATCGTGCGCGAGGAGCACTGGCTGCGCTACGGCGTGACCGCGCGGCGCAAGCGCAACATGCGCCGGCTTGGCGAATTGCAGACGATGCGCCAGCGCTTCCGCAGTCATCGCGGCGCCGAGGGCACTGCGACGCTGGTGGCAAGCGACGCCGCCGAATCCGGCAAGCTGGTGATCGAAGCCAAGAACATCGAGAAGAGCTTCGGCGATCTCACCGTGGTGAAGGATTTTTCGACCCGCATCCAGCGCGGCGATCGCGTCGGTCTGGTCGGTCCCAACGGTGCCGGCAAGACGACGCTGCTGAAGATGCTGACTGGGGAGTTGAAGCCGGATGCGGGTTCGGTGCGGCTGGGCGTCAACCTCGAGATCGCCGCACTCGACCAGAAGCGCGAGGCGGCCGACCCGGATGAAACGCTGGCCCACTACCTGACGGACGGGCGCGGCGAGAACCTCGTCATCAATGGCGAGCAGCGTCATGTCGTGTCCTACATGAAGGATTTCCTGTTCAAGCCGGAGCAGGCACGCACGCCGGTGCGCGAGCTTTCCGGCGGCGAGCGGGCACGATTGCTGCTTGCCCGTGTCCTGGCGCGGCCGGCAAACCTTCTGGTACTGGACGAGCCGACAAACGATCTCGACATGGAGACGCTGGAGCTGCTGCAGGAACTGGTGGCCGGTTTCGCCGGCACGGTCATCCTGGTCAGCCACGATCGCGATTTCCTCGATCGCACGGTCACCAGTGTGATCGCGCCTGACGGAGCTGGCCGTTGGGTGGAATATGCCGGAGGCTACTCCGACATGCTGGCGCAGCGCGGCGGCACGAAGCTCGAGGACCGCAAAGCCCGCAACGGGCAGTCCGCTGAGCCGAAAGCTGAAAAGCCGCGTTCGGAGGCGCCGAAAGAGTCGGCAAGGAAGCTCTCCTTCAAGCAGAAATTCGCCTTGGAAAATCTGCCGAAGAAGATCGAGGCGGTGACGGCATCGATCGCCAGACTGGAGAACAACATCGCCGATCCGGCCTTCTATGAGCGGGACGCGGTTGGTTTCCAGAAGACGATCGCGGCGCTCGACAAGGAACGAGCGACGCTTGCCACTCTCGAGGAAGAGTGGCTGGAACTGGAAATGCTGCGCGAGGAACTGGAAGGCTGAGGCGCTGCTTCGGCCGCTGCACTCTTATTCCGGCAATCGGCAAATCTGGCATTGATCTTGGCGGGGCGGATCGTGCTACCGTTGGCGGGCATTGATTGGCCGACGGAGGAGGAATTCATGGCAGAACCGACCGGGTGGCGTCACATGTCGAGCGCGCCGAAGGACGGCAGCCGTGTCCTGGTCACGGTGAGGTCATCCGAGCAGGGACCTGCGGAAGTCGACGTCGCCTATTGGGCGCGGGCCGACCAGTTCGGCATGGAAGGATGGCGTGCGAACGATTCCTACCCCGGCCATATGATCGAATATGCCGATCCCGAACTGAAATGCTGGATGCCGTTGCCGAGCGCCAATGCGAACGCGAGCGCCCTGGCCGACATGCCGACACCTTGGGAAGGCAGCGAAGAGGAACTGTACGGTTCGGGCATCTAACCCGGCCGAACATGTGCTTCCGGCGCCTTGCTCTCACTGCCAGGCTATCGGTTATGCTTAACGGACGGTTCTGAGTCCGACCCCGGACGTAACCACATTGTTCGATATATTATGAAGTACTTTCATAATGACATATGGTTGGTGTAGCGTCCGCCCGCGTTAATAAAGACCAGTTTGCATCAAGGCATTGCGGCATGCGTATTCTTGGGACTGGGTTGGGTTACTTCACGCGGGGAGACAGCTTTCTCCTCCTTTGCGGCCGCATCGTTTCGGTGCGCTCGCTCTCGGCATTGCTGATCGGCATATTCGCTTTCGGGACGATAGCGACTTCCGCGGCATTCGGGGACGAGTGCTCATCGCTGGCGCGCCAGATACGCAGCAGCGGCGGCGGTGGCGTCAGCCCGCAACAGGCGCAGTTGCGACGACAACTCGTGGCCATCCAGGCGCTGGAGCGGCGGCGACAATGTTCGGGCAAGAGTTCTGGCGGCTTCTTCGATCCTTGTGGCGATCTGGAGCGCATGCGCGCGGACGTCATGAGGCAGATGGCGGCAAGCAGCGGCGGACGCGACACGTCGGTTCTGCGGGCCCGTTATGTTGCACTCGGCTGTGCACCGGAGCGGCGCGAGAGACAGGCCGCGCGCGCCTCTTCTTCAGGGTCCACGTCTTCAGCATCGACGTGGGTTGGCAGCACTTCGATGCTTTATTGCGTGCGCCCCTCCGACGGCTATTTCTTTCCGGCGCCGAAATCGCAATTCGCCAGGGACGGAGATTTGAAAGAGACCACCGACCAATGCCGTTTTATTTGCGACGATCCGGCCATGGAGGTGTTCGCCCTGACCGATCCCAGCCTGGAAACGGAGGAAATGATCTCGGTCGCCGAACGCAGACCTTACAAGGAGTTGCCGACGGCGTTTCGTTACCGCGACGATTCGGCCTTCAAGAGCTGTGATCTGCGCCGTTACTATAGCCGGGTCAATGAAATGCGCGCGCGGACGGTAACGCCCGGCAACATGAAAAACGCCGTGATCCCGCTTCCGACTGACAAGCCGGAGCAGGACCTGGTGGGATCGACGACTGCCGATCCAACAAACGTTGATGCGCCCGCACCGATGGCATTGATGGAAGAGCCTGCATCGGATCGGGCCGTGCGCATTGTCGGGCCGGCCTTCCTGCCGGATCCTTGAAGAACGCCTCGCTACGAACCGCAGCCTCGTTCCTGTCGTCGCCCGATACGCAAGGCATTCCGCTGCCGGCGTCGTCATACGGCGAATGCGCCGTTCGACATGTGATGGCGCGCATACTTGATGTCGCCGCTATTTCGTCCCAAATCGGTGACCATGAACAGCGAGGCACGGGAGCATGATGGCGGTCTGCTGTGGGGCTTGACCCCATCGCTGATCCTTCATGCGCTCGTCATCGCGCTTCTGCTCTACGGCTCGTCTAGGCATCCTCAGCAGCAGCCGGACGATGGACCGATCAATGTCGTGATGGTGCCGCCGCCCGAACAAATGAAGCCGAAACCGGTTCCGGCAGCATCGCCAAAGGATGCCGAGATCGAAAAGCCGCTGGATCAGACGGTTGAGAAGCCGCTTTCGCCAAGAACGCGTCCGCCTATCGAGGAGCTGAAACCCGTTTTCCAGTACGGCGCCAAGGACACTGGTCCACAGAAATCCATGGACGGAAACAGTGCGCAAGAAAGCTCTGCGTCGCCGGCTAAGAATGATAATCCGAAGCAGCCTGGCGCTATGAAAGAAAGCGAGCCTAAACCCGAAGCCACGCCAGATCTCCCGAAACAGGCAGACGCGGAAGGCGACCGCGAAGCTCCACAGGATTCGGCTAAGAATGCGAGCTCACCGAAGCCTGACGAGCAAGAGGCCAAGCCAACCGGTGCCGATACGCAGGAACCCGTGGCGGGTGACGCCGCCGAAATCGAGCTTCCCATGGCGGCCGCAGCGCCGCAGCCCAGGCCCGCAAAGACGCCGAATCCGGCAAGCGCCGGCGCCAGAAGATCAAGTTCCACGGATGTGGCTGCTGCCTTGCCGCAGGGATATTCCAATCTTCCGGGTGTCCGTAGGCTCAATTCGCAAAGTGCGACCGGCGCCGCGCTGGCCGAGACCTCGATGGACGGATTGACGCGCGATCAACGGGTTGGCAAACTTTGCGCGAGCGCATTGCAGCGGCAGCTTCGGGACGAAGGTTACTTCGCCGAATTGCTCCCATACCGTCTCCTCAAGGCAGGCAATGTGCTGGATGCTCCTGACGCAACCTTTCGCACCCGAACGGCCTGGTACAGAGTAAGCTTTCGATGTGAGGTTGATGCCAACGCGACACGGGTATTGTCTTTTGTTTCCCGTACCGGAGCTCTTGTCCCGCAGGCTGAATGGGCAGCCCTCGATCGGTCTGCCCGTGTATTGCCTGGAACCTGACTGAAACCATCGTGGTTGGTATAGCAGCGGCAGTTAACCGGACGTCTTCGCCTGCCACGCCTTGAGCGCTTCGTCAAAGACCTTGTCGCCGGGAAGGCCCTTTTCCATGGTGATCAGCGCACGCCGTCCCGATTTGTAGACAACGGGAATGTCGATCCATTCCTGGTTGCGCAACAAGGTCAGGTTGGCGTCCTGGTCGGCTTTGGTGTCGTTCAGCGCAACGAGGAAATAGCCGTCGGCGATCTTGGCGGGCACGCCGATCAGCGGGCTGCCGGCTTCCTGCTCGGACGTTTTCATGGCGATGCGCAGCACGTTGTCGATGCCGCCGCCTTCGAAGCCCTGCGGGGTGAGGAAAATCATCTCGATGATGTGGCTGGCCGGCAAGGTCTGATCGGCATTGCGGCGGATGGTCATGCGCAACTGCACGTCCTTGGCCGGCACCGTCACCTCGGCGCGGATCGCCGGTTCGGGCGGAGCATCGCCGCCCGGCGATTCCTGAACCACGGACCAGACGATGTTGCCGGGCTGAGCCGATCCTTCAGCCGAGGAGGTGCGCTCTTCGTAGTAGATCGCCTTCTGGCCGACCGGAATGGCTGGCTGCGTGGCGGTCGCGCCTGGCGTCGCCGGTGTCGTCTGGCCCGCTGCCGCAGGATCCGTCGGTGCCGGGGCTCCAGGCGTGGTCGGTTGGCCTTCAGCGGGCGTCGTCGGTGGCGGAGTGGTCAAGGCGACGATCGACGTGCCTTCGCCGACGCTTGTCGCGCCACCAGCGCGACCAGGATCCGTCTCCTTGCCATCGGGCAGCAGCCGCTGCGTGAGTTTCTGCGGTTCACCATTTTCCGCCGCCGGAGCAGGGGAATTCGCCGCCGCGTTCGGCTGGGCTGGTGTCGGTTCAGCGGGCTTTTCCGGTGTCGCTGGCTGCGCGGGCTGGTTGTCAGCGGTCTCGGTCTTGTTCGAGCCGAACATGTCCTTGAACGCGTCCCTGTTCAGCCACACGCCGTAGCCGCCACCGGCCAGGACTGCGAGGGCGACAACGGCGGCGATGACGCGGCCTAGACCGCGTTTGTTCTCCGGCTCGTCGATGTCGTCGAAATGCTCGTCGGCGACATCGTCATCGACAGGCTGCTGCTTCGAGAAAATCGTGTCGTGGACATCGGGTAGCCGTTTGTCGGCCTCGAAGGCTTGCGCCAGCGGCCGATCGGAAGAAGACGTCGTGGCCTTGTCGGAATCGAAAGCGGGCTTGGTCTCGGTTTTCGGCTTTGACCATCCCGACTCAAGCGTGGGTTTCGAACCGGATAGCACGGAGGTCGGCTTGGCGGCTGGTGCAGACTGTGGTTCCGACCGGCGCGGTTCCGGCTGTGGCTTTTGCCAGGAAGGTTGCGCCTGGGCGGAGCGCTCCTCGACGCGGGAAGAAGCAGGAGTCTGCGCTTGTGGTGCAGGTGCCGCAGGCTCGGTCTTCGTCGCTGGCCGCACATGGGTCTGCTGCGTGCGGTTGCGGTCGATCGAGGAGAAAATGTTCTCGAGTTCCGCCAGCGGGTCGAGCGGGGGTTGTGCGCTCTTGGTGTAGTCCTTTTCGACAGAGGCAATGGCATCTTCCAGCGCCTTGCGCTGACGATCGGCAACCGCGGCGGGCGGTGGCGGACTGATGGCCGCCAGTTTACTCTCGATGGTGGCGCGTGCCTTGTCATAGACTTTGGCGCGCACGTCCGGCGTCGTCTCGCCGAGCCCGTCGAGCGTCTTCTTCAGAACCGCAACGAAATCTGCCATGCTTCAATCGAACCTGTCGTTCGCTTCCAGGGCGGACTCAGCAAATCAGCAGGCCCGCCAGGCTTTTGACAATTAATCTTGAAACGGATCAGTCACAAGTATGGTGTCGTCCCGTTCCGGACTTGTGGAAAGAAGCGCCACGGGGGCACCGATCAATTCCTCAATGTAACGCACATATTTGACCGCCTGAGCCGGCAATTCGGCCCAGCTTCTTGCCCCAGCGGTCGTCTGCGACCAGCCTTCGAGGGTTTCGTAAATCGGCTTAACCGCAGCTTGTGCCCGCATTGAGGCAGGCAGATAGTCGATCTGCTGGCCGTCGAGCTCATAGCCGACGCAGATCTTGATTTCCTTCAGCCCATCCAGAACGTCGAGCTTGGTCAACGCAATACCGGTGATGCCGGAAGTCTTGACCGTCTGGCGTACCAGCACGGCGTCGAACCAGCCGCAGCGGCGGGGGCGGCCGGTGTTGACGCCAACCTCGCGGCCGACCTTGGCCAGATGACGACCGATCTCGTCATCCAGCTCGCAAGGGAAGGGGCCTTCGCCAACGCGGGTCGTGTAAGCCTTGGTGATGCCCAGGACATAGCCGATAGCGGTTGGACCGAGGCCCGAGCCGGCTGCGGCCTGCCCAGCGACGGTGTTGGACGAGGTAACGAAGGGATAGGTGCCGTGGTCGTTGTCCAGCAGCGCGCCCTGCGCGCCCTCGAACAGGATACGAGCGCCAGTCCGGCGCTTTTCATCGAGCACACGCCAGACCTGATCCATGAAGGGCAGGATCTGGTCTGCGACGGAGGTCAATTCGGCATGGATCGTCTCGGGCGCGATCTCGTTCAACCCCATGCCGCGCCGGAGCGCGTTGTGATGGGTCAGAAGCCGCTCGATCTTGGGCATCAGCGTCTCAGGGTCTGCCAGATCGACCAGTCGGATCGAACGGCGCCCCACCTTGTCCTCATAGGCCGGTCCAATGCCGCGGCGGGTGGTGCCGATCTTGAGACCGGAATTCGCATCTTCGCGGATGGCATCGAGTTCACGGTGCAGCGACAGGATCAGCGGGGCGTTGTCGGCGATACGCAGGATTTCCGGGGTGATCGTCACCCCCTGGTCGCGCAATTTTTCCAGCTCCGCGATGAAGTGGTGCGGGTCGACCACGACGCCGTTGCCGATGACCGAGAGTTTGCCCTGTACGAGGCCTGAGGGCAGCAGGGCAAGTTTGTAGCTGACACCATCGATGACCAGTGTGTGGCCAGCATTATGGCCGCCATGGAAGCGCACGACCACATCGGCGCGGTCGGCCAGCCAGTCCACGATCTTGCCTTTGCCTTCGTCGCCCCATTGCGAGCCGACGACCACCACATTGGCCATATCACTATCCCTTGCTCAACACCAAAAGCGGGCCTCAAAGCCCGCCACGACAGGCCCATATAGCCTCAAGCCCTTCGTTGCGCGACCCTTTCTTTGCCGTGAAGGCCATCTCTTTGTTTTGGCGTGTGATCTTGACCCGGAAAAGTCTCCAACTTCTTGCTTCGCGGACCTTCGGTTCGGGATCATGCGCTCGGCACAGGATTTTGGCCTTCTGCATCATTTACTTGGCTGCCGCAGCACCATAGGCCGGTGCCATCGTGTCCCCAGACGATCCGGCGGAGTCTGCCACATGCATCGCAAAGCCTACGCTCTGCTTCTTCTCACCACGCTGCTGTGGGGTGGCAACGCCGTGGCTGGAAAACTTGCGGTCGGCCATGTCTCGCCGATGACGCTGGTGTTCTTCCGTTGGGTCATGGCCGTCGTCATCCTGCTGCCGATTGGCGGCCGCGCCTTCGTGGAGGACTGGCCGACCATCCGGCGGCATCTGTTCCTGCTTGTCGTTCTCGGCGCTTGCGGTTTCTCGCTCTTCAATGTGATTTTCTATGCGGCGCTGAACTATACGACGGCGATCAACGTTTCGATCGAGCAGGCCAGCATGCCGATCCTGATCATTGTCGCGAATTTCCTGTTCTTCCGTCTCAGGATAGGCTGGCCACAGGCGCTCGGTGTCATGCTCACCATTGTCGGCGTCATTCTCACCGCCAGCCATGGTGATCCGGCCCAGCTCCTGAAGCTCAACCTGAATTTCGGCGACGCGATCATGCTGATCGCCGTCGTGCTCTACAGCGGCTATTCGGTTGGGCTGCGGCTCAAACCTGTCTTGCAGTGGCAGAGCCTCATGTTGGCCCTGTCGATCGCCGCACTCCTGGTCTCGGTGCCGTTCTTCGTCTGGGAAGTCGCCAGCGGCTCGGCCATCCTCCCCGATCGGGAAGGGTGGGCAATTACGCTTTATACGGCACTCGGCGCCTCGGTCATCTCACAGGTCACCTATATTCGTGGCATCGAATTGATCGGTGCCAACCGCGCCGGATTGTTCATCAACCTTGTGCCGATTTTCGGCACCCTGCTGTCCATTCTGATCCTGGGCGAGGAATTCCACCTCTACCACGCGATCGCGTTGGCATCGGTCTTCGGCGGTATCTGGCTGGCTGAGCATGGCAGCCGTCGAACCATAGCCGGACAGGAAGTCTGATTGGACTCCGAAAAAAGGCGCGGCCGAGCCGCGCCTTTTTCAATTTCGCAGGCGATCGGTGATCAGGCCGGCCCAACATCGAACTGCAGGCGCTTGGCCGAATCGATCGACTCGTGCGCGCGCAGTTTGGCCAGCACCGCCTCGGGGAACGGAGCATCTAGATAGAGCAGCGCGATTGCGTCGCCGCCCGGCCGGTTGCGGCCGAGCTGGAAGTTCGCGATGTTGACGCCACTTTCGCCGCAGACCGTGCCGAGCAGGCCGATGATGCCGGGTGCATCGGCATTGGTGGTATACAGCATGTGCTGGCCGACTTCGGCGTCGAGGTTGATGCCCTTGATCTGAATGAAGCGCGGCTTGCCATCCGAGAAACAGGTGCCGGCGATCGAGCGCGTCATATGCTCCGTCTTGACGGTCAGCTTGATATACCCGTCGAACACGCCCGATTTGTCGCGCTTGACCTCGGCGACGATGATGCCGCGCTCCTTCACCATGATCGGTGCCGACACCATGTTGACGTCGGCCACCTGGGGCCGGATCAGGCCGGCGAGAGCTGCGCTGATCAGCGCCTTGGTGTTCATCTGCGCGGTCGAGCCGTCGAACAGGATCTCGACCTCCTTGATCGGGTCTTCGGTGACCTGGCCGACGAAGGCGCCGAGCACCTCGGCCAGCTTGACGAAAGGTTTCAGCCGCGGGGCTTCCTCCGCTGTGATCGAAGGCATGTTGATGGCGTTGGTGACGGCACCCTTGACCAGATAGTCGGCCATTTGCTCGGCGACCTGGAGTGCGACGTTCTCCTGTGCTTCCGAAGTGGAGGCGCCGAGATGCGGCGTACAGACGACATTGTCCATGTTGAACAGTTCGTTCTGTTCGGCGGGCTCGACTTCGAACACGTCGATGCCGGCACCGGCCACCTTGCCGCTCTTCAAGCCCGCGATCAGGTCCTGCTCGACCACCAGGCCGCCGCGCGCGCAGTTGATGATGCGCACACCATTCTTCATCTTGGCGATCGCCTCGGCGTTGATGATGTTGCGGGTCTTGTCGGTCAGCGGTGTGTGCAGGGTGATGAAGTCTGCGCGGGCAAACAGCTCCTCCAGCTCGACTTTCTCGACACCTAGTTCCTCGGCACGTTGTTCGGACAGGAACGGGTCGAACGCGACGACATGCATCTTCAGGCCGACGGCCCGGGTGGCGACGATCGAGCCGATATTGCCGCAGCCGATCAGGCCGAGCGTCTTGCTGGTGATCTCGACGCCCATGAAGCGGTTCTTTTCCCACTTGCCGGCGTGCGTCGAGGTGTTGGCTTCGGGAATCTGGCGCGCGACCGCGAACATCAGCGCAATGGCGTGTTCCGCCGTGGTGATCGAATTGCCGAATGGCGTGTTCATGACGATGATACCGCGCCGCGACGCGGCGGGAATATCGACATTGTCGACGCCTATGCCGGCGCGGCCGACGACCTTCAGCCTGGTCGCGGCCGCGATCAGCTTCTCGGTGACCTTCGTGGCCGAGCGGATGGCGAGACCATCATACTGGCTAATGACTTCGAGCAGCTTTTCCTTGTCCTTGCCGAGATCGGGCAGATAGTCGACTTCGACACCGCGATCCTTGAAGATCTGGACGGCGGTGGTGGAGAGTTTGTCTGAAACGAGTACGCGGGGCGCCATTGCTGCCTCCTTGAAGTGTGAATTGGATCGTCAGGGGAAGGGCGGCCCCCTTGTTGGAGCGTGATCTTTTCCGAAAACCGGTTTCCACTTTTCGGGATCACGTTCTGGGGCCGCCGCAAATCTGCGTCAGGCCGCGGCCTTGAGCGCCGCCTTCTGGTTCGCAAAGGCCCAGTCGAGCCAAGCTGTCAGCGAAACCAGATCGGCTGTCTCGACCGTGGCGCCGGCCCAAATGCGAAGTCCGGGAGGGGCGTCGCGATAGTGGCCGATGTCGAAGGCGACACCTTCCTTGTCGAGCACCGAGACGATGCCCTTGGCGAAGGCCGCCTGGCCGTCGGCGTCGAGCGCTGTGACATCCGGATCGACGATCGAAAGACAGATCGAGGTGTTCGAGCGCGTCTCCGGAACCACAGCCAGGTTGCTCAGCCAGGCCGATTTCTGCACGAAAGCATCAAGTGCCGCGAAATTGGCATCCGCGCGGGCAATCAAGGCATCGAGTCCGCCCAGCCCCTTCGCCCAGTTCAAGGCGTCGAGATAATCTTCCACGCACAGCATCGACGGCGTGTTGATCGTCTCGCCCTTGAAGATGCCTTCGATCAGCTTGCCGCCCGAGGTCAGGCGGAAGATCTTCGGCAGCGGCCAGGCCGGCTTGCAGGTCTCAAGCCGCTCGACAGCGCGCGGCGACAGGATCAGCATGCCGTGCGCGCCTTCGCCACCCAGCGCCTTCTGCCAGGAGAAGGTGACGACGTCGAGCTTGGCGAAATCGAGCCGCTGGGCGAAGGCGGCCGACGTTGCGTCGCAGATGGTCAGGCCCTTGCGATCGGCCGGAATGAAGTCCCCGTTGGGCACGCGCACGCCGGAGGTCGTGCCATTCCAGGTGAAGACGACGTCGCGGTCGAAATCGATCTTGGTCAGGTCGGGCAGTTCGCCATAGGGCGCCTCGAACTTGCGCGCATCTTCGAGCCTGAGTTGCTTGACCACGTCGGTGATCCAGCCGGCGCCGAAGCTCTCCCAGGCAACCATGTCGACGCCGCGTTCGCCGAGCAGCGACCAGAGCGCCATTTCGACAGCGCCGGTGTCGGAGGCGGGGACTATACCGATACGGTAGTCGGCCGGGACTTGCAGGATTTCGCGGGTAAGGTCGATGGCGTCGGCCAGCTTGACTTTGCCGATCTTGGCGCGGTGCGAGCGGCCCAAAGCAGCATTCTTCAGCGCCTCGACCGACCAGCCGGGGCGTTTTGCGCAGGGACCTGAGGAAAAATTGGGATTTGCCGGACGCACGTCCGGCTTGGGGAGAGTCGTCATCGTGGTCTATCCTTCCAGATAGTAAGCCCCTCGGTGGGGAGGGGTGGCCCACGGACGGCGATAGGACTTCAATCTGCCGGCGTCAAGAACAAAGTTTTTGTCGTTTGCGGGATACCGGTTTCGTGACCGTGAAGTGAGCAACACCGATAACAAAAAGGCAGGCTTTTGGCCTGCCTTTTTTGCTTTGGATTTGAAGAGGCTGCTACCAGAGGTCGTAGCGGAAGCCAACCTTGACCTGATGGTAGTCGAGGCCTTTGCGGACGTTGAACTGGCCGTCATCGTAGGCGACATACTTGCCGCCGGGTATCGCAAAATATTCGTAACCGACATCCAGGGAGACGTTTTTGCTGACCTGGTAGGCGACACCCGCGCCCAGCGAATACGCCAGGTTGAACTTGGATTGCGAATCGTTCTGCCCATCGTAGCCGACCGGATCGTCACAGGCGAAGCCGCCGGCGCCGCTGGTGTTGGTGGGGATTTCCCTGCAATCCTTCTTACCCACGGATTTCGCATATCGCGTGTAAGCGAGACCCAGGCCGCCGCCAATATAAGGGGTCAGTCCGACATAGGTGCCGAGATCGACATAGGCGTTGGCCATGACGGTATAGGCCTTGTTCGTGCCAAAATTGCCGACATTGCAATCCTGCGTAGCGGCAACAGGCTGCAACACGATGGGATCCGTACCGACAACCACGTTGGTATGGCCGCGGCAGGCATCCGGCATAAGAACCGTGTCGCTGAATTTGTTGCTCGGCAGGATGCCGAAATTCAACTCCGCTCGGAGATAGTCGTTCAGGTGGTAGCCAGCGCCGATGCTGCCGGTGAACTCGTTCGATTTGTAGTCATAGTTCGAGGTTGAAGTGAAATCTTCCCGCTTCTTGAAAGGATGGGAAAACGCATAGCCGATGTCGCCGCGCAGATACCATCCCGAGCCGACCTCGACCGGTTGGTATTCCGGTGCCTGGTCGACATAGATCGGTGGATCGTAGTCGGCAGCAAGCGCCGATGCCTGCGGCAGCAGCACGGTAGCAGCCAGCGCCAGCGCGATGCGCAATTCGAATTGCATGGATCCAAGCTCCCAAACCCGCGCCGATCGCCCACGCGATCACGCCCCATCTGAGAGCATTCTTAACTATAGTGGTTAAGTCACCGTTAAGGATAACGAACCGTTACCCCTTTGATTTTGTTGGGATGGATACGCTGCCCGAAACTTGTCGCCTCAGCGTTCGGTCAGCTTCAATTCGATGCGACGGTTCTTGGATCGCGCATCGTCGGTATCCGTGGCGTCCAGCGGCTGGTATTCGCCGAAACCCGCTGCAACCAGCCGGTTGGCCGGAACGCCATTGGATATCAGGAATTTGACCACTGAGGTCGCGCGCGCGGATGACAATTCCCAATTGTCCTTGAAGCGCCCGGTGCCTGAAAGCGGGCGGTTGTCGGTGTGTCCGTCCACGCGAAGCACCCAGTTGATCTCCGGCGGAATCTCCTTCTGCAGTTCGATGACCGCATCGGCCAGCTTCTTCATCTCGACCTTGCCGGCATCGTTGATCTCTTCCGATCCGAGAGGGAACAATACTTCGGACTGGAAGACGAAACGGTCGCCGACAATGCGGATGTTCTCGCGGTCGGAAAGGATCTCGCGCAGGCGGCCGAAGAAATCCGAGCGGTAGCGGTTCAGTTCCTGCACGCGCTGGGCAAGCGCGACGTTCAGGCGCCGGCCGAGATCGGCGATCTTGGTGTTGGACTCGCGATCGCGCGCCTCGGACGCATTCAGCGCGTCCTCGAGGGCTGCAATCTGCTTGCGTAGCGCTGCGATCTGCTGGTTGAGCAGTTCGACCTGGCTCAACGCGCGCTGGCTGACCTGGCGCTCGGTGTCGAGTTCCCCTTCCAATTGGGTGGCACGCTGGCTGGCGGCATTGCCTGCGCCGGAGCCTGCATCCAGCAACTGCTGCAGACGGCTCCTTTCTGCTTCCGCGGCGGAGAGCGAAGCCTGCAGATTGGCAAGCGAATCCTGGGCGTCCTGGCTGTTGCTTTTTTCCAGAGCCAGAAGCTGCGTCAGTTCGTTGATCTGCGCGTTGAGCCGGCTGAGCACCACATCTTTTCCGGAAATCTCACGGCTGAGGAGGAACTGCGCCAGCACGAACACGGAAAGCAGGAACATGATGGCGAGCAGCAATGTCGAAAGCGCATCGACAAAGCCCGGCCAGTAGTCGATGTGGCGATAGCTGCGTCGCCCTCTCGCGAGCGCCATTTAGTTGGGCTCCCGGCTCTTCAGGGCCTCGGCAATCTTGTCCAGCGTGGCGCGCATGGCCTTCTGCTCGTCCGATTGCGCTTCCACCCAGTCGCGCATGATCTGCTGTTCGGAGCGCATGTTCTTCACCAGGCCGGAAATACCGTCGGCGAGGTTGGCCATGGCGGTGGCAACGCGCGGATTGGAGCCGTCGCTCTCGCTCATGTGGCGCAGGCGTTCCGAAAGGGCTCGCAATTCGTCGGACGATTCCGAACGCGACGTATCGGATGCGCCGATATCCGAAGAAAGGTCGGTGACCGTGGACAGCCAATTCTCGAGTTCCGTGTAGAAGCGGTTCTGCGCCCGACCGGCCTGCAGGTCGAGGAAGCCAAGCACAAGCGACCCCGAGAGGCCGAACAGCGAGGACGAAAAAGCGGTGCCCATGCCTGAAAGGGGAGCCGACAGGCCCTGTTTCAGCGCATCGAGCACAGCCGCCGCGTCACCCGATCCGGGGTCGAGCGACTGGATCGTGTCGCTGATCGAGCCGATCGTATGCAGCAGGCCCCAGAAGGTGCCGAGCAGGCCGAGGAAGACCAGAAGCCCGACGAGATAGCGCGAGGTGTCGCGGCTTTCATCCAGGCGCGTGCCGATGGAATCCAGCATGGTGCGCATCGCGCTGGTCGAAAAGGCGAGCGAGGAGGAGCGCCCGATCATTGCCTTCATCGGTGCAAGCAGCACCGGTTCGGTCGTTTCGGAACCGGCCCGGAACGAATTCACCCAGCGCACTTCGCGGAACAACCTGCCGACCTGGACAAAGGCCAGCAGGATACCGACCACGAGCACACCGACGATCAAGCCGTTGAGGCCGGGGTTGGTCACGAAGGCCGTCGATATCTGGCGCGACAACACGATGGCGATGAAGGCGACGATGGCCAGAAACACCACCATTGTCATCACGAACACTTGCGGGCTGGAAAGCTTGTGCGGATCGTAGCTCAGCACATCCGAACCTCGGCCCGCTGTAATTGATTTCAGAAAGGTCATTCCGGCCCCGTTTGCGATGTCGTCGCCGAGTAGGATTTGCCGCGACTCTAAACGGAAATGTGACGAAATTGGAAGGTGCTGAAATAGGGGCTCACAGCCGGTTGATGACCAGACTGTCCAGCATGGCCGCGAAATGCAGTCCTGCGCCTGTGACAACGAAGCCGTGCCACAGCACGTTGTGGAAGCGCAAACCCTTCCAGACAAAGAAGATGACGCCCAGCGAATAGACAATGCCGCCGGCGAGCAGCAGGCCGATGGCCGTTCCCGGGAGCGTCCCGACGAGCGGTTCGACCAGAACGATCCCGCTCCAGCCGATGGCCAGATAGAAAACGATGGCAAGGCGGTCGAATCGGCCCGGCAGGAAGACCTTGATGGCGATGCCGGTAACGGCAGCGGTCCAGATCAGGCCGAGCATCCAGCCGGCGAGCGTCGTGTCGCTGAGCTGAGCCAGGAAGGGCGTATAGGTAGCGGCGATCAACAGATAGATTGCGGCATGGTCGAACCGGCGTAGCAGCCACTTCACACGTGACGTCACTGGCCAGAGATTGTAGGCCATCGACACCGAAAGAACGGTGAGCAGCGCCACCACGTAGAACACCGCGGCAACATATTCGCCCGGCCCGGCGTGGAAAGCGGCCAATGTCAGCATGGCTGCGCCCGCGGCAATCGCCAGTACGATGCCGACAGCATGAACGACGCCGTCGGCGATCATCTCGGCGCGCGAGTAGTGCCACCGCCCGACAAAGGGGATGTCGATAGCCACCTCGGACCGGCCTTCGCTCATGGTTTCACCTGCATCCGCCATATCTGGGGAGTTGCTGGCGAGTATTTCAAGCTTATGTAACGGTTTCGTGGCTGCGGCGTACTTCACATATCGGCTCAGAATCGTAACCGATTTTGAGCCGTGCGACGCATAGATTCAAAGTGCCAGGGCATCCTTTTGCGCGCCCGGACGGACGCGCGGCGCGTCAGCGCGGAGCGATCGGCTTCTTCAGCGTCGCAAGCAGCGCGCGGTGGATCGCCTCGTTGCCGGCAACGAGGCTGCCGCTTTCAAGCATGCCCTGGCCGCCGTCCGGATCGGATACATAGCCGCCGGCTTCGCGTACCAACAGGATGCCGGCAGCGATGTCCCAGGGCGACAGCTTGTCTTCCCAGTAACCGTCCATGCGGCCCGCGGCGACATAGGCGAGGTCAAGTGCGGCGGAGCCGAGGCGGCGGATGCCGGAGACCTCGGCCATGACATTGCGCAGTTCGATCAGGAAATTGCCATGATGCCCGCGGCCGAGATGCGGCACGCCGCAGCCGATCACCGTATCGGACAGCTTGTTGCGGGCCGCAACGCGCAGCCGGCGGTCGTTCATGAAGGCTCCGCCGCCGCGCTCTGCCGTATAGAGCTCGTCCATCGCCGGGTTGTAGATGACGCCGGCGACGATCTGCCCCTGGCGTTCGAGCGCGATCGAGACCGAGAAGATCGGAATGCCGTGCAGGAAGTTGGTGGTTCCGTCCAGCGGGTCCACAATCCAGCGATGCTGATCGTCATCGCCGCTGACCGTACCACGCTCCTCCATCAGGAAGGCGTAGCCTGGTCGTGCCTTGGAGAGTTCGGAAAAGATGATGTCCTCGGCCTTGCGGTCGGCCTGGCTGACATAGTCACCCGGCCCCTTCATCGAGACCTGCAGGTTCTGCACCTCGCCGAAATCGCGCGACAGCGAGCGGCCCGCCTTCATCGCGGCCTGGACCATGACATTGAGAAGGGCGGAACGCGCCATGCTGGACAGTCCTTAAATGCAGGGAAGCCGGACAGGACGCCGGCCCCGGATATCAGTCCGCGCGGCGAACGTAGGTGATCTCGTTGGTGTCGACGATGATGCGCTCGCCTGACGAGATGAATGGCGGCACGAGCACGCGGACACCGTTTTCCAGAACCGCCGGCTTGTACGACGAGGCCGCCGTCTGACCCTTCACGACCGGGTCCGCCTCGGTGATGGTGAGCGTCACCTGGTCAGGCAGCGCGATGCCGATCGGCTTTTCTTCGTAGAGTTCCACGGTAACGGTCATGCCGTCCTGCAGGAAGGCGGCACGGTCGCCGACGAAATCCTTCTGCAGTTCGAGCTGCTCGTAGCTCTCGGCGTCCATGAACACCAGCATCTCGCCCTGTTCGTAAAGGAAGGAGAAATCCTTCTGTTCCAGGCGTACTTTTTCAACCGTCTCGGCGGCACGGAAACGCTCGTTGAGCTTGGTGCCGTTGATGAGGTTCTTGAGTTCGACCTGGTTGTAGGCGCCGCCCTTGCCGGGTTTCACCGCGTTGGTCTTCACTGCTACCCAGAGGCCGCCATCGTGCTCGATGACGTTGCCGGGACGGATTTCGTTGCCATTGATCTTGGCCATGGTTGATTGGTCCGGAAAAAAGAGGTGCGCCGAGAGGGCGATTTCGGCGCCTCCAAGACCATAATTTGCTGAAAGAGGCAAGAGAGGCGGCAAAATGCCAGCCCGAATGCCCACCCAGCCCGTATGCAAAGTCACTAGGGCAACCGGTTGGCTTTTTGCAGCGCCTTCTTGGTCTGTTCTTCGTCCAGGCCCTGCATGAAGTCGTCCATCTGTGGATCGGCAAGGCCGGCGCGGCGTGCGACGATGAACCATGCTGCGGCGCTGACCAGATCTCCGTCGACCCCGATGCCGCCCACATAGAGTTTTGCCAGTCTGTTCTGGGCAGCCACGTTGCCGCCCTCGGCGGCACGCTTCGTCCAGTTGAAGCCGGATTTCAGGTCGCGCTTGCCGCCCCGCCCGTCGATCAGCCACTGGCCGAGGTCAAGCTGGGCCGTGTCATAGTTCTGCCGCGCGGCCAAAACCAGAAGTCTTCGCGCTTCGTTGTCATCCTTGGTCCTGCCGCCGGCGCCATTGGCATAGATCTGCGCCATGGCGTATTGGGCGTCGGCCAGGCCGCTCTCGGCCGCTTTCTGGTAGTAAATTGCGGCTCTCGCCAGACCCGCTTCGCCCGGATCCTTCTGGATCAGCAACTGCGCGAGGTTGAACTGCGCCAGCGGATTGCCGGCTTCGGCCGCCGCCTGCAGCAGGACTTGGGCTTTCTTTTCGTCTTTCTTGACCTGGCGTCCGTCGATCAGGATCAGCGCGTACTGAAACTGTGCCTCCGGCACGCCCTGCTCTGCCGCGCGCTGGTACCATTTGGCGGCCTCGGCCGCATTGGCTGGCATGCCCAGTCCGCGGGCCAGGATTTCCGCCACCAGGGTCTGGGCGGGTGCGTCGCCCTTGTTGGCACGCTCGAGCGCAAGATTGTAGGCCGTTTTGTAGAGGCCGCGCTGATAAGCGCCATAGGCAGCATCCGGCGGCCGGCCACCGAAGCGGGCGGGGTCGACATTCGCCGCCGGTTCGGTTGTCGTCGCCGGTTGCGGCAATGGATTGGCGATCGGGCGGTCGCCCTTCGCCGCCGCTGACGAACCGGGTAATGGTATCGGCTGTGGCAGTTGCGGCGCTGCGGCGGGCGTTGACCCGGCGGGCGTTGCTGCCTCGGGGGCTTTGGGTGCTTGTGCCGCCGGCTGACCTGGTGTGCTTGCCGGTGCCTGTGGCGATACCGGTTGTGGCGTGTTGGTCGCCGGGGTTGCAGGTGCCGGGTTTTCCGGCGCCGCAGACGATGGTGCAGTCACCGGCGGGGTGGGAACCGGCGCTGCAGCGTTTGGAGGTGTCGAGCCGCCGGAGGCCGGAGGGGTCTGTGCCTCCGGCTTGGGCGCACCGCCCCCCGGGTTCTCGGACTTTGTCGTTTCCTGCGCGGGCGGCTGGGCCTGTTTCGGCGGTTCAGCGGTCTCGGCTTCTGCCTGGGAGATGGCAAAACCGAGAGCGAGCACGCCGGCAAGGGTAAAGCGCAGGCGCATTCTCAGTCCCCGAGGTGTGGCGCTGTTTCATCGAGCAGGGCGTTAGCCTTGGCGATCACGGCGGCGGGTTCCACGTCGTCGGCGAAAACGGCGGCGGACAAGGCCACGAATTCCGCTCCGGTTGCGGCCACGGCTCCTACCGAGGTGACATCGGAGCCCGCCATGACGATGCAGGGAATTTCGATCATCTCGGCCCACCATTGGCCGAGCGAAAGGTTGCGCGGATGTGGCTCCGGCTTGGAATCGTAGCCGAAGCGACCGAAGAAGATGTAGTCCGGACGTTCTTCTCCGAGTTCCAATGCATCGTCGCGCGTCTTGGCGCCACCGACCCCCACCATCATGCGGTCCTGCAGGCGCTCGACGGCCTCGGCGAGGTTCGCCTTGCCGGCTTCGACATGGAGGCCGTCGGCCTTGACGCGTCCGGCGATGCGGCTGTCGCCGGCAATCACAACGGCGATGCCTGCGGCTTGCGCCGCGGGCACGATCTTTTCCGCGTAAGCCTGGAAACTGGCCTCGTCGCGATCATCCTGGGGCAGGATCAGCGAAGCGATGTCACCACCGGCGAGCGCGGCGACAACGCGTTCGGCAGGTGTGCCGGCTGGCGGAATGAGCACGATGCGGCAGCGGTCAGGTGGTGTGGATTCGGTCATGGCGGTATCGGTTTCCGGTTTCGCCTATGCGAGGCGAAGATGGTTGGATTGCGGCATAGACGAATGCGGCGTCGTTGAACAGGCATGCATTCGGACCGCCTGCGCCATCGCCGGCCAACCTCTCCTGACGGGAATAGGCCGGTGCTTGTGGTAGGTTGATACCAGATCAGCGGCAGCGCAGGGGGAAGGCATGGACTTCTCAGTGAATGAAATCGCGGCGGATGTGTTTCGGATTTCCTATTACGCCCCGGAGCTTGATTTCACCTTCAATCAGTACCTGGTGCGTGACGAGGAGCCGCTGCTCTATCATACCGGGTTTCGCAAGATGTTCGGCGAAGCCAGTTCTGCCCTCCGACGGATCATTGATCCAGCGAAGATCCGCTGGCTGGGCTATTCGCATTTCGAACCGGACGAATGTGGTGCGCTGAACCAATGGCTGGATATGGCGCCGGCCGCAACAGTGGTTTGCGGCCCCGTTGGCGGCGGCGTGGTGCTGGACGACTATGCCGATCGCACAGCGCGAATTCTCCGAGACGATGAAGTTCTCACGACTGGCAGGAAACGCTTCCTGCTGTTGTCGACGCCACATCTCCCACATGGCTGGGATGCAACGCTTTTGTTCGAAGAGACCGAAGCGACACTGTTCTGCTCCGATCTTTTCCTGCATGCCGGCAATCCGCCCGCGCTCGTCGAGAACGACATTGTCGGCCCGGCGAGAGATCAGCTTCTTCGCTCCGCCGCGGGACCTTTCGCTCATGCCACGCCGTGGACGACAAGGACTGCCGACATGATGAAGGGGCTGACGCGGTTGAACCCCCGAACGCTCGCCTTGATGCACGGTTCCGCGTTCAGAGGCGATGGCGGCAAGATGCTCGGCGATCTGGCCAATGTGATGCAGGAATTGGCGGTGAAAGACGCGCTGTAACGCATGCTCCGCCCTCGGAGACCGCCGCGAGCGCTTCGGTCACAGATCGATCTTGTAGCCGAAATGGGTCTGCTTGAAGCCAAGGCGTTCGTAGAAACGATGGGCGTCGTGGCGGTTGCGGTCGGTGGTGAGCTGTACGATGGCGCAGCCACGCTCCCGGCATTGACCGACAGCCCAGTCGATCATCTTCTGGCCGAGACCCGCGCTCTGGCGGTCCCGGGCAACCCGTACTGCCTCGATCTGCCCTCTCAATGAACCCCTGCGGGAAAGCCCGGCGATGAAGGTGAGCTGCAAAGTGCCGACCACGCGTCCGGCTTCGGTCATGACCGCGAGCAGTTGGTTAGGGTCGGCGTCGATTGCCTCGAATGCTCTCAGATAACTGTCAGCCAGGGGCTCGCTGATGTCCTCGCGACTGCTGCCCAGCATGTCATCGGCGAGCATGGCGACGATCGCGGTGACGTCGGTGCGTTCGGCGCGGCGAAAGGCAATCTCGACCATGGGATTCTCCGTGCTTCGCTCCCGCAATAGGCGGCCGACTGCGTATCGGCAAGCCCATTCGGGCAGACCCGATCAATGCGTTGGCACGCTCATCCGACCGACGGACAGAGATCGCCGCCAGGTCGGAACTGGTGGAAGAACTGGAGCAGCCCGATGTTCCTCCTGGTGTCGGCGCGTCGCTGACGGGCGGTTTCTTGCGGCGAAGGCTGGATGCGGGTTGTAAGCCTTCCGAAATCGATTCCGATTTTCGGGCCGATGCGCTAGAGCAATTCCAGCAAAAGTGCGCAGCGGTTTTGCGTCCGGAATTGCGCAATACAAAAAGAGCTGGAGCATTTCCGTGAAAAACGGAAATGCTCTAGGTAGCAAGGACCATTTCCTCAGGCATCTCTCCCCGGCATGTCAGCTCTGCTTACCGACCCCTGGTTTTACGCTGTCGCCGTGCCTGCGGTCATCCTGGTGGGGCTCACCAAGGGCGGCGTCGGCGGCTTCGGCCTGATCGGCGTGCCATTGATGGCTTTGGCGATGTCGCCGGTGCAGGCGGCTGCGATCCTGCTGCCCATCCTGGTGGTGATGGATATCGTCTCGTTGTGGACCTGGCGGGGCCAGCACGACAGGAAAACGCTCGTCGACATGTTGCCGGGCGCACTCGTCGGCATCGGCATCGGCTGGGCGACGGCGGCATTTGTGACCGCGGACATGGTGCGCTTCATAGTAGGCGCCGTCACCATCGCCTTTGTCGGGCGCTGGCTCTATGTCACCTACAGGCATGGCAGCAGCCATATTTCAAAGCCGAACAAGCCGCTTGCGGCCTTCTGGGGCACGATCGCCGGCTTCACCAGTTTCGTCGCCCATGTCGGCGGGCCGCCGTTCCAGGTCTATACGATGCCGCTGCGGATGGATCCGAAGGTGCTGACGGCGACCGGCGTGGTGTTCTTCGCCATCGTCAACGCCATCAAGCTCATTCCCTATTTCGCGCTCGGCCAGTTCGACGCCGCCAATCTTGCCGCCTCGGCTGTCTTGATGCCGTTTGCGCCTTTGTCGACGCTGGCCGGTGCCTGGCTGGTGCGACGCATGCGGCCGGAAGTGTTCTATCCGTTCACCTACGCCACGATTGCCCTGGTGGCGGTCAAACTGTTGTGGGACGGCATCATCAGTCTTCCGTAGAGGGTGACGCCGCTTTCCGGCTATGCTCTTTGGTTGCCACATGATCCTTGTCCGAAAAGTCTGCAACTTTTCGGGATCATGTTCTAGAAGTGCTGGATATTGCTCGTTCGGAGGGCGGGATGACGAACCCCTATGCGCTGGATCTCGACAAGAATCCGGCCAATCACCAGCCGTTGACTCCGCTGTCGTTCTTGGAACGGGCGGCGAAGACCTATCCCGACCATGTCGCCATCATCCACGGCCGCCAGCGCATCACCTATCGGGATTTCTGGGGCCGCTCACTGAAGCTGGCTTCCGCCCTTGCCGCGCAGGGCATCGGCAAGGGCGATACGGTGACGGTGATGCTCTCCAACACGCCGCCAATGCTGGAAGCGCATTTCGGCGTGCCGATGGTGAAGGCCGTACTGCATTCGCTCAACACGCGCCTCGATGCCGCCGTCATCGCCTTTCAGCTCGATCACGCCGAGACCAAGGTGCTGATCGTCGACCGCGAGTTTTCCGGCGTGATGAAGGAGGCGCTGGCGCTGACCAGGGTGAAGCCGCTGGTCATCGACTATGACGATCCCGATTACGGGGCGGATGCGCCCTATCCGAAGGGTGAGCGCATCGGTTCGCACGACTACGACGCGTTCGTCGCGGGCGGTGAGGTGGATTTTGCATGGGCGATGCCCGACGACGAATGGGACGCGATTTCGCTGAACTACACGTCCGGCACCACCGGCAACCCCAAGGGTGTGGTCTATCATCATCGTGGCGCGGCGCTGATGGCCTATGCCAACACCATTCACGCCGGTATGGGAAAGCACGCCGTCTATCTCTGGACGTTGCCGATGTTCCACTGCAATGGCTGGTGCTTCCCCTGGACGCTGGCCGTGCAAGCGGGAACCCATGTCTGTCTGCGCTGGGTGCGGGCGAAGGCGATGTATGATGCGATCGCTGACCATGGCGTCACCCATCTTTGCGGTGCGCCCATCGTCATGGCAACGCTGATCAATGCCAGCGATGGGGACAAGCGCGAATTTCCGCAGACCGTCACCTTCAACACCGCGGCTGCCCCGCCGCCCGAGGCGGTTCTGTCCGGCATGGCCGACGCCGGCTTCGTCGTCACCCACCTGTATGGTCTGACCGAAACTTATGGCCCTGCCGTCGTCAATGAATGGCATGGCGAATGGGATGTGCTGGACAAGGGAACGCGCACAACCAGGAAAGCGCGTCAGGGTGTGCGGTATGCGGCGCTGGAAGACCTGACGGTGATGGACCCGGCCACGATGGAAAAGACGCCTGCCGATGGCGAGACCATCGGCGAGGTGATGTTTCGCGGCAACATCGTCATGAAGGGATATCTGAAGAACCGCAAGGCGACGGACGAGGCCTTTGCCGGCGGCTGGTTCCATTCCGGCGACCTCGGCGTCATGCATCCCGACGGTTACATCCAGCTCAAGGACCGTTCCAAGGACATCATCATTTCGGGTGGCGAGAACATCTCCTCGATCGAGGTGGAGGATGCTCTCTACAAGCACCCCGCCGTTGCATCCTGCGGCGTGGTGGCGCGTGCCGACGACAAATGGGGTGAAGTTCCTGTGGCCTATGTCGAGCTGAAGCCCGGCAAGGTCGCAACCGAGGCCGAGATCATCGAGCACTGCCGAGGGCTTCTCGCCCGCTTCAAGGTGCCGAAGGCCATCATCTTCCACGAGATCCCGAAGACCTCGACGGGCAAAATCCAGAAGTTTCGCCTGCGTGAGATGGCCAAAGCCGGCTAGCGCGATGCGGAGCTTCGGGCGTCCGAATGGACGCCCGGCGTTCCAATGCCAGCCTTAGCCAGTCTGTTCAGGCCTTGCGCAGGACAGGCAGAGCGATCACGGCGAACAGCAGCATCGCCGCGAAGAACAGGATCGAACAGATGCCGACCACCGGTTCGATCGCCGTGTTTCCCGCCAGCAGGAAATAGAGCGTCACCAGCAGACCGATACCGCTTAGCGCCGTCAGCCAGAAATGGATCGTTGCCAGCCTTGTTTCGCGAGCGGCCGGAAACAGATGGTAGAAGATGGCAAAGACCGCGGATGTCAGCCAGCCCGCCACCAGCGCGTGTGCATGGACGGGCATTTCGGTATGGTCCTGGCTGATCGCCATATGCAGGCCCAACGCCATGCCGCACAGTGCGTAGACGATGGCGAGCGCAAAGAAGTTCCGAGATACGCCTTGCATGATAGTTCCCCCGTTGTTTCGTCGCGTTCGTCCTTGCGATGCGACGCGTGAGCAAACGCATGGCCAAGCGGCGTTCGTCCCGTCTTTCCGCGGGGCTGCGCCGCTGCCGGTTTGCTTGGGCAGAATACTTCAGGAAGCGGTGGAATGAGAGTGGGGTTCTTCACATTGGCCCGCCCGGGGAGGATCTCCGATGTTGTGCTGATACGGCACAGCTTGCCCCGGCTTCTTAAAAAATCTTGGAGCTTGTTAAGGGTTCATTAAGCTTTACGAGCGTTTACTATGCGCATCCAGTGATCTGGATTCTTACCGAGTGGTTGGAGCCACTTTGTTTGACGCCTCCCTGTTAAACTCCTGAGAGCCGCCTTATCGCGGCTCTTTTTTTGTCCGGCGGTCAGGCCGGCGGCAGGCAGGAAACGACGGCGTTAACCGTTTGTTAAACATGTGCTTGCCTTGCGAGAAGTCCCGGCGCATTTTCTTAGCCACTGTCATATAGGCTTGGAAACCGGCGGCATGACGCCGATTCGGCCGGAAGAATGCGAATACGGAACACGAAATGAGCGAGCCTTCCAAGGAAAGCGCGAATACGATCAAGCTGGCCGAGCGGAGGGTCTTTTCGCAATCGTTCAAGCCGCTTTATGACGAAGGCATGGGCCTCGTCGAGCGTACGGCCGAGTATCTCGACGGCAAGGGCAGGCTGGAGGCCAAGAAGCTGTCGCGGCTGGGTGCGACGCTCTACGCCGCCGAATCGATGCGTCTCACCACACGACTGATGCAGATCGCATCTTGGCTGCTTCTGCAGCGCGCTGCGAATTCTGGCGAGATGACACGCGATCAGGTTGCGTCGGAGAAATCCAAGGTGCGGCTGGATACCGCTTCGGCGCACAGCGAGGCAGCCGGCTGGAGCGAATTGCCGGACGACTTCCTGGATCTCGTCAACCGATCGCTGCGCCTGCAGTCGCTGGTGCGGCGCATGGACGAGGAAATCTACGGCAGTGGCGGAACGGTTCATGCGCAGCCGGCCAATCGCCGCTCCAACCCGGTCTCGGACCAGATCACGCTGCTCAAGACGGCTTTCGCCGGCGGCTGAACCGAGGCTTCGTGCGAAGCCTTTGGCTTCTTGTTTCTGGTTTGTTCACATTTTGCTGGCATCGCTTTGCGCGAAAGGTAGACTCCGCGCATGGGGGAAGCGATTCGCATCATTGGTATCGATCCCGGGCTGAGACGCACCGGCTGGGGTGTCGTCGAAAGCCTCGGCAATTCGCTGCGCTTTGTCGCGGCGGGCACCGTGCGTTCCGACGACAAGGCCGCGCTGGCGACGCGGTTGTGCCAATTGCATGATGGGCTGGCCGATGTACTGCATCAGCTGATGCCGCAGGAAGCGGCCGTCGAGCAGACCTTCGTCAACAAGGATGCGTCCGCGACGCTGAAGCTCGGCCAGGCCCGTGGCATCGCCATGCTGGTACCGGCTCGCGCTGGCTTGCTGGTGGCGGAGTACGCGCCCAATGCCGTCAAGAAGGCGGTGATCGGCGTCGGCCATGGCGACAAGAAACAGATCCACATGATGGTGAAGGTATTGCTGCCCAAGGCCGCCTTCGACACCGACGATGCCGCCGACGCGCTGGCCATCGCCATCTGCCATGCCCATCATCGGCAGAGCATCGCCTATCGCATGGCCGTGGCGTGAAGGGGCAAGCAGGATGATCGGCAAGCTGAAGGGCACGGTGGACGAGATCGAGGAGGATCATTGCCTCGTCGATGTGCATGGCGTCGGCTATGTCGCTTATTGTTCCGCCCGCACGCTTTCGGCACTACCCGGGCCTGGCGAGGCGGTGGTGCTGCACATCGAAACCTATGTCCGCGAAGACATGATCCGCCTCTACGGCTTCAAGACCGCGCTGGAACGTGAGTGGTTCCGCCTGCTGATGAACAATGTTCAGGGCGTTGGCGCCAAGGTCGCACTGGCGATCCTGTCGACATTGTCGCCATCCGACCTCGCCAACGCGATCGCGCTGCGCGACATCGCCATGGTGTCGCGGGCGCCTGGCGTCGGCAAGAAGGTGGCCGAGCGCATCGTCACCGAGCTGAAGACCAAAGCGCCGGCCTTTGCAGGCGAGGCTTCCGGCACGATCGGGCTGAAGCAGGAACTGGGCGAGGGCGTCGCGGCCGCTCCTGTCGCCGATGCGGTTTCCGCACTCACCAATCTCGGCTATTCGCGCGATATCGCGGCCAATGCCGTGGCTGCCGCCTTGAAGAGTGCTGGCGAAGGAGCCGATTCCGCCAAGCTGATCAGGCTGGGGCTGAAGGAGCTGGCGCGGTGACGCGCTGCTTGTTCGGACCCTTCTGCCATGCGAGGAGAGGGGCATGAACACCGCCCCCCGTCTCATCTCCTCCGAAAAGCGCGGCGAAGATGCCGACCAGACACTGCGCCCGCAGACGCTGGACGATTTTGTCGGCCAGGCGGCGGCGCGTGCGAACCTGAAAGTTTTCATCGAAGCGGCCAAGGGCCGTGGCGATGCGCTCGACCATGTCCTGTTCGTCGGCCCGCCGGGACTGGGCAAGACCACGCTGGCGCAGATCATGGCGCGCGAGATGGGCGTCAATTTCCGCTCCACATCTGGGCCGGTGATCGCCAAGGCCGGCGATCTCGCGGCACTGCTGACCAATCTGGAAGACCGCGACGTTCTGTTCATCGACGAGATCCATCGGCTCAGCCCGGCAGTGGAGGAAATCCTCTACCCGGCAATGGAGGATTTCCAGCTCGACCTGATCATCGGCGAAGGGCCGGCGGCGCGCTCGGTCAAGATCGATCTTGCCCGCTTCACGCTGGTGGCTGCCACGACGCGGCTTGGGCTCATCACCAATCCTCTGCGCGACCGTTTCGGCATCCCGGTGCGGTTGAATTTCTACACGGTCGAGGAACTGGAGCTGATCGTGCGGCGCGGGGCGCGCATCCTCAGCATGCCGATCGCCGATGATGGCGCCGTTGAGATCGCGCGTCGTGCCCGTGGTACGCCGCGTATCGCCGGGCGGCTGCTGCGCCGCGTCCGTGATTTCGCGTCGGTCGCTGGGGCAGAAATCGTGTCGCGCAAGGTCGCCGACGAAGCATTGTCCCGGCTTGAAGTGGACGCGCTCGGCCTCGATCAGCTCGACCGGCGTTACCTGTCCATGATTGCCATGAATTTCGGCGGCGGGCCGGTCGGCATCGAAACGATCGCGGCTGGTCTTTCGGAACCGCGGGATGCGATCGAAGATATCATCGAGCCCTATCTGATCCAGCAGGGCTTCATCCAGCGTACCCCACGCGGGCGCGTGCTGACGGCGAACGCCTGGAGGCATCTCGGCCTGGAAGTGCCGCGCGATCTCGCCCAGCAGCAGATCAATCTCTTCCAGGAAGGAGATTGACCGATGTCTGGCGCAGACGATCTGCTCGGCGGCATTTCCGGCGCGCTGACCGAATTCGGCCATCGGCTGATGGCAAGGGTGTATTATGCCGACACCGATTTCTCCGGCGTCGTCTATCATGCCCGCTATCTGGAATTCCTGGAGCGTGGCCGCTCGGATTTCCTGCGGCTGGCCGGCGTGCACCACACCGAACTTGCCGAAGGCAAGCACGGCGAGAAGATCGTCTGGGTCGTCCGCCGCATGGAGATCGACTTCCGTTCACCAGCCCGCATAGACGACATTCTGACGGTGGACACGCGTACCGACGCCATTTCCGGCGCGCGCATCTTCATGGCCCAGCAACTCAAGCGCGATGCGGACGTGCTGGTCGATGCCAGGGTGGAGGCCGCCATCATTGGCGAGAATGGCCGTCCGCGCCGTTTTCCCAAGGAATGGGTTGCCGCCTTCATGCCAAAGCGCGGCTGAGCGCGCCTTCACTCCATTGTGACCTGGCATTGGCGCATCATGCATGCTGCGCCGCACAACAGTTGCGATTCCTAACCTCTCCTTAACCATAACAGTTCATGAAGACATAGGTGAAGATTGGAGGCGTTCATGCCTTCGTTTCACCAATATTTGCCGTGAAAAGGCCGCGAAAGGCGCCTTTTGGGGCATTTCCGGAAGCTTCGCGCGAACGGACCACAAGGGGTAGAGCGCCAGGGGCTAGCGGCGAGCCGGGGCCCGGATTCTTAAGGAACGAACCATGGAAAACATCGCACTCGCCGATCCGGGCGCGCAACTGTCGATTTGGGGCCTGTTCATGCAGGCCGGCTGGGTGGTCAAGCTGGTCATGCTGGGCCTCATCGGCGCCTCGGTCTGGACCTGGGCCATCGTCGTCGACAAGCTGGTTTCCTTTGCGCGGCTGCGCGTCGCGCTCAACCGCTTCGAACAGGTGTTCTGGTCGGGTCAGTCGCTGGAAGAGCTTTACCGTAACCTTGCCGAGCGCAAGACCGTGGGCATGGGCGCCATCTTCGTGGCCGCCATGCGTGAATGGAAGAAGAGCTTCGAGAAAGGCGCCAAATCGCCGCTCGCGCTGCAGACCCGCATCGACAAGGCGATGGATCTGGCGCTGACGCGTGAAATGGAACGCCTGGAGGGTCGCCTCGGCTTCCTCGCCACCATCGGTTCCGCCGCGCCCTTCATTGGCCTCTTCGGCACGGTCGTCGGTATCATGACCTCGTTCCAGGCCATCGCCGGCTCGAAGTCGACCAACCTCGCCGTGGTCGCGCCCGGTATCGCGGAAGCGCTGCTGGCCACCGCCATCGGCCTGCTTGCCGCCATCCCCGCTGTCATCGCCTACAACAAGCTGTCGTCCGACGCCGGCAAGATCGCGGTGCGCATGGAGGGCTTCGCCGACGAGTTCTCCGCCATACTGTCGCGCCAAATCGATGAGAAAGTGGCCCAGAAGGCCGCCTGAGGAAATAAGCCGATGGGAATGTCAGTCAGCTCAGGTGGTTCGGGACGTGGCGGACGCGGCCACAGGCGTCGCGGCCGCCATCACGGCCTGATGTCGGAAATCAACGTCACGCCATTCGTCGACGTCATGCTGGTGCTGCTCATCATCTTCATGGTGGCGGCGCCGCTGCTCACGGTCGGCGTGCCGATCGACCTGCCGGAAACGCAGGCCAAGCCGATGAATGCGGAAACCCAGCCGATCACCGTTTCGGTGAACCAGGCTGGCGAAATCCATCTGCAGGAGACGGTGATCCCGCTCGAGGAAGTCGTGCCGAAGCTCGAGGCGATCGCCAAGACCGGTTATGAGGAGCGCATCTTCATCCGTGGCGACAAGGCTGCGGACTACGGCACCGTCATGAAGGTCATGGCCCGCATCTCGGCCGCCGGCTACAAGAACCTCGGCCTGGTCACCTTGCAGGAACAGGACAAATAACCTTGAAGGCCGGTCTCACCACATCGGTGATCCTGCATGCTGCCGTGATCGGCTTTGGCCTGTTCACGCTCAGGGCTCCGCCTGCGTTCCAGCCCATGAACGTCGAGTCGTTTCCCGTGGACATCGTCCCGGTGGAAGATGTTGCGCAGTCACTGCAAGGCGACAAGAAGTCGACTATGCGTGACAAACCGGCACCAAAACCGACCGAGCGGCCCGACATCGTCGCCGATGCCCAGAAGACCGGCGAAAACAGTGTCGACACCGATCAGCCGGTGACACCGACTGCGAAGCCAAAGCCGGTCGAAAATACGGAATCGGCACCCAAGGCGCCGACGCCAACGGAAAAACCCAAGCCCGAGGATACGCCGAAGCCGAAGGAAGAGCCGAAGCCGACACCGGCGACGGAAGTCGCGCCGGCCGAGCAGCCGAAGCAGGACGTGAAGCCCGACCCCGTCAAGCAGCCGGAACCCAAGCCTCAACCGGTGAAGGAACCGGAACCCGCACCGAAGCCCGCCGAGCAGAAGCCAGCGGAGGCCAAGCCCGAGCCGGCAAAGCCCGATGCGGTGGCCGAGGCCATTGCCTCGGAACAGACGGAGTCTGTTGCCCTGCCCAATTCGGCACCGGCACCGGAGGCCAAGCCACGCCCCGAGCAGGCCCAGGCCGAGACCGCCAAGGCACCCGATCGCAAGAATTCGGAAAAGCCGGTCAAGGAAGCGTCTTCCAGGCAGAAGTCGGAGGATGATGCCTTCAACGACAAGGTATCCGCTCTTCTCAACAAGGACAAACCCTCGGGTGGTGGCGCAAAACGATCCAGCCAGCAGTCGTCGCTCGGCGGCGACAGGAACAATGGCCAGAAGCTGAGCAACAGCGAAATGGGTGCTCTTCGCGATCAGCTCAGCGGCTGCTGGACCATTCCGGCTGGTGCGCAGGACGCCGGAAACCTCGTCGCGGTCATCCGGTTCAATGTGGATCAGTCGGGCAAGCTGGATGGTCGTCCGACGGTTCAGACCTCCAGCGGCAATCGTTCCTACGATGAAAGCGCAGTGCGTGCGATCCAGAAATGCGATCAGGCGGGGTTGGTACTTCCAGCAGGCAAGCAGGACATCTGGTCCGAAATTCAAGTCACGTTCAACCCGAGCGACATGGGCATGTGATGTCTATCGCTCGGATATGAAACAGGAATTCGCGATGAAGCATCTTTTCAAGACACTCTTTCTGATCGGCGCCATGGCCACCGGCATGAGCGGCCTTGCACTGTTGCCGGCGCATGCGTTGGTGGAGATCGACGTCAACAAGGGCAATGTCGAGCCCTTGCCGATCGCCATCACCGACTTCCAGTCGTCCGGCGATCTCGGCACGGAAATATCCAACATCGTGGCGGCGGACCTGAAGCGCTCCGGCCTGTTCGCGCCGATCGACAAGGGTGCCTTCATCGAGAAGATATCGAACCCCGACCAGACCCCGCGTTTCGATGACTGGAAGGTCATCAACGCCCAGGCGCTGGTGACCGGCCGCGTCAACAAGGAAGCGGACGGCCGCATCCGTGCCGAATATCGTCTCTGGGATACGTTCGCCGGCCAGCAACTGGCAGGTGAGCAGTTCTTCGCGAACGCGGCCAACCAGCGCCGTGTCGCCCATATCATCGCCGATGCGATCTATGAGCGCCTGACGGGCGAAAAAGGGTACTTCGACACCCGGGTCGTCTACATCGACGAGACCGGCGCCAAGAACGCGCGCAAGAAACGGCTCGCCATCATGGACCAGGACGGCGCCAATGCGCGCTTCCTCTCCAACGGCGCCTCGATCGTGCTGACGCCGCGCTTCTCGCCGAACCGGCAGGAAATCACCTACATGTCCTATGAAAGCGGTGTGCCGAAAGTTTACCTGCTGCAGTTGGAGACCGGTCAGCGCGAACTCGTCGGCAATTTCCCGGGCATGACGTTTGCGCCGCGCTTCTCGCCGGATGGCCAGAAGGTGATCATGAGCCTGCTGCGCGATGACGGCAACTCCAACATCTATGCACTGGATCTGAGAAGCCGGTCGACGACACGTCTCACCGACTCGTCGGCAATCGACACCTCGCCGTCCTATTCGCCGGACGGTTCGCAGGTTGTCTTCACCTCCGACCGCGGCGGCGGCAGCGGCCGCTCCCAGATCTATGTCATGGGCGCCGACGGCTCCAACCCACACCGCATCTCCTTCGGCGATGGCGTCTATTCGACGCCGGTCTGGTCGCCGCGCGGCGATCTGATCGCATTCACCAAACAGGGTGGCGGTCAGTTCCAGATCGGCGTGATGAAGACGGACGGTTCGGGCGAACGCATCCTGTCGACCGGCTTCCAGCAGGAAGGGCCGACCTGGGCACCGAACGGCCGTGTGCTGATGTTCTTCCGCGACAGCGCCGGCGGTCCGAAGCTCTATTCGGTCGACTTGACCGGCCGCAACGAGCAACCGATCCCGACCTCGGGCTTCGGCTCCGACCCGGCATGGTCGCCGCTTCTGGAATGACGGGGCGACCCTGAAACGCATCAGAAAGGGGCCTGCGAGGCCCCTTTTTCGTGACTCGGTCGCGTTTTGGCCGCATTTCAGGCTAGAGCCTCGACCGAATGGTCCGAGGATCGGCGTAGGGGCGGCAAGCTGGCTACGCTTCCCGGGCAGTACAGTGCAGCGTCAAGCGTGCTGCGGCGTCGTGGTCTACGGGACCTGAAGCTGCGGCGACGGTCGCGGACGGCGACCGCAATAGAATTTTAACCGTGTTTCTTGAGCGCCGGTTAACCCAAACGTGGTTACTGGCATATCAACGAAATCACTCGAATGCGAAGGAGAGGCGGCATGCGCCGTATCGCAAAGCTTACCACGAACCCGGTCATGATCGCGCTGGTCGCCTCGCTGGCGATTGCAGGCTGCGCTTCGAAGAAGACCCCGAACAGCGCGGCCGATCTCGGCCTGGGCGGTGGCGCCGCCACTCCAGGTTCGGCACAGGACTTCACCGTCAATGTCGGCGATCGCATCTTCTTCGACACCGACTCCTCCTCGATCCGTGCCGACGCTCAGCAGACGCTGGGTCGCCAGGCCCAATGGCTGAACAAGTATGGCCAGTACGCCATCGTCGTCGAAGGTCATGCCGATGAGCGTGGCACTCGCGAATACAACCTGGCGCTCGGCGCCCGCCGCGCGGCTGCGACCCGCGACTTCCTGATCGGCAAGGGTGTGGCTTCCAACCGCTTGAAGACGATTTCCTACGGCAAGGAACGCCCGGTTGCCGTCTGCGACGACATCTCGTGCTGGTCGCAGAACCGTCGCGCTGTCACCACGCTGTCGGGCGCCGGCTCCTGATGTGTGGCCGGCCTCGGCCGGTATATCGAAGCCAATCGCAAAAAGGCGGCCCTTGTGGCCGCTTTTTTTCTTGGTCGATACGCAGTTCAAAGTCCTGGAGCGTCCTTCGCGTGTCTGAACGGACGCGCGACGCTCTAAATATCGGGTTGAAACAAAATTTGGCCGAAGTCTCGCGCCCTGCTAAAAGCGGATGCGTTCGGGTGGGCAAGCCGTTCCCAAGGCGGCTGCCGATTTCCGGGCAATGACCTGTTTTGACCCTGATGGCGAGAGACCAATGCATTTTAGAACAATCCTGAGCGGGACGCTTGCTGTCCTGCTCGCAGCGAGTGTGATCGCACCCGCCAATGCCGCCGGGCCGGTGCGAACCACCGAGGACGGCTTTTCCTTCAGTCTGCCGAGTTTCGGACTTCCGGGCCTGTTCGGTGGCAAGGAAAACAAGAATGAGACTGTGCAGCTTGCCCAGTCCGGCTCGGTTGGCCTGGAAGACCAGATCCGGCAGATGAACGGCAAGATCGAGGAGTTGAACTTCCAGATCCTGCAACTGCAGGAACAGTTGCGCAAGACGCAGGAAGACAACGAGTTCCGTTTTCAGCAGATCGAGCAGGGCGGTGGTGCTGCCCCCCAGAAGAAGTCTGACGCTGCCACTGGCGGCAACAGCGTGGCCCAGGCACCCGCCTCGGCCACGCCTTCGGCGCCGGCTACCTCCGGCGCCCAGCCTTCCGGGCAGTCCCAGTCGGCCAGCCAGGCGCTGCAGCCCGGTAGCCAGGGTGAAGGCGGCGACCAGGTCGGCGATCTCATCATCGATTCCGGTAACGGCGAGCCGGGCAAGACGGTCACCGGCAAGCCACCGACATCATTCGGAACCATCACGGTGGACAAGAACGGCAATGTCGTGAGTGCGGTGCCGCCGTCCGACGTGCCTTCAGCCGGCACGACACAGCAGGCACCGGCAACGGGTCAGGATGGTGGGGTCGTTGCCTCGCTGCCATCGACCAACAGTCCCGACGAACTCTACCGCAATTCCTACCAGTTCGTGCTTTCGGGGGACTATGGAACCGCGGAGCAGGGCTTCCGCCAGCATATCGAACGCTACCCGTCCGATCCCAAGGCAGCCGACGCCCACTATTGGCTGGGCGAGTCCCTGCTCGGGCAACAGAAATACCGCGACGCGGCCGAGATCTTCCTCGCTGCCAGCAAGAGCTATTCAAAGTCCAAGAAGGCGCCTGACATGCTTCTGAAGCTTGGTATCTCGCTGATGGGGCTGAAGCAGCGCGACGTCGCCTGCGCCACTTTCTCCGAGGTCGGCAAGCGTTACCCCGACGCCTCCAGCGCGCTCAAGGAGCGTGTCAAGCAGGAGCGGGCGCTCGCCTCGTGCTGATGCAACAAGCAGGCTCGCCGCCTGCAACTGGACTTTTTTCGCGGATCGATTTCGGCCACGGCGCCGTAGCCGCCATTTCAGGCGGCAGTGACTCGACTGCGCTGCTTATTCTCCTCAAGAACCATTTCGACCGTTTCCTGCCTTCTGCGCGGCTCATCGCTGTTACCGTGGATCACGCTCTGCGTCCTGCTTCAGCCGGAGAAGCCCAAGCCGTTGCCGGCCTTTGTGCCCGATTGGGTATCGCTCACCGCATCGTCGTCTGGGAGGGTACCAAACCCTCGACCGGCATTCCGGCAGCCGCACGCGCGGCACGCTACCGGCTTCTTGCCGATATCGCCCGGCGCGAAGGGCTCGATATCGTCGTGACTGGCCACACGGCCGATGATCAGGCCGAGACCGTCCTCATGCGGCAGGCGCGAGACGAAGGGCCCGGGCTTGCCGGTATGGCGCCCGCAACACTGTTGGAAGGCGATGTTTGGATCCTGCGTCCGCTGCTGACGGAACGGCGTTCGGCTCTGCGTGGACTGCTTACAGCGAGCGGTCTCGAATGGATCGACGACCCGACCAACCTGGACCATGCGTTCGAGCGGCCTCGTGCACGCGCCAAGCTCGCCGAGGATGAAAATCGGCTCGAGGGGCTTCTGGCCATTGCGTCCAGGGCGGCGCATCAGCGCGAAGAGCTTAGCCGCGGCGGCGCCGTTCTGATTGACCGCCACGCCAGCCGATTGGCCCCCGGCCTGATCCATCTTGCTCCAGCGTTCGTAACGGAGGCCGACCAGCCCGCCGCACTTCATGCCCTGCGTGTTCTGCTTGCCGTGGTGGGGGGAACGCCGTTCTTGCCGGACAACGATCGTGTCGTCGGCCTTTTTGCCTTGCTGTCGGCTGGTGTGGGTCGCGCTACATTGTCGCGGACGGTGATCGATGTGCGTCGCGCCGGCATCTTTCTCCACCGCGAAGCGCGCGGCCTGCCAGCTCCCTCGACGCCGTCGGATGGAACCCTCTGGGATGGGCGCTACCGCATCACTTTCGGCGACGATGCTGACGGTTGTGTGATCGCTCCGTTCGGTCGTGAGAGAGGGCGGGCAACCCTTGTTCCCGAGGGAGGAGAAGCGCCTGCGAGCCTGTTTCGCGCTGCCCATGCGGCCGCGCCGGCGGTTTGGCGAGACGGTATTTGCCTCGGTTCGCCGGGCGAATCCGGACAGTTGCCGGGAGCAGTGGCTGTTCCCGTCGCCGCGCCGTTCACACGCTTCCTGTCCGGCTTTGACCTGGAAGTCGCGCACGCTGTCTCCGTGCTTGTCGGGGCGGCCTCCATTCCCACATCACCGATGAGAACGCCCGCAGTTCCCAAAGCGAGCGCTAATGCTTAACCGAGCCATGTTCTTATGCTTGGCAATGGGGGGCGCTCTCCCTATGTTAATGCCAACTCTTCAAGTATCCGCGCCTGAAACTGGGCGCCAACGGGACAATCGATGAATCCGAACTATCGCAATCTCGCGCTCTGGGCGATCATAGCGGTCCTGCTGATCGCTCTCTTCAATCTGTTCCAGACGCCGCAGACGCGTGGCGCCTCCACCGACGTTCCTTATTCGCAGTTCCTGCAGGATGTCGCCTCGGGACGTGTGAAGGCGGTGACGATCGCAGGTGAGCGCATCTCCGGCACCTATGCCGACAGCGCCGCCGGCTTCCAGACCTACTCGCCAGGCGATCCTTCGCTGGTTTCGCGGCTCGAGGAAAAGAACGTCGTCATCAACGCCCGTCCGGAGACCGACGGCTCCAACACGTTGTTCGGCTACCTGATCTCATGGCTGCCAATGATCCTGATCCTCGGTGTGTGGATATTCTTCATGCGCCAGATGCAGTCCGGCTCCGGCCGGGCCATGGGCTTCGGCAAATCCAAGGCGAAGCTGCTCACCGAGGCGCATGGCCGCGTCACCTTCCAGGATGTCGCCGGCGTTGACGAGGCCAAGCAGGATCTGGAAGAAATCGTCGAATTCCTGCGCGATCCGCAGAAGTTCCAGCGGCTGGGCGGCAAGATCCCGCGCGGTGTGCTGCTTGTCGGCCCTCCCGGCACCGGCAAGACGCTGCTCGCCCGCTCGGTTGCCGGTGAGGCCAATGTGCCGTTCTTCACCATTTCCGGTTCGGACTTCGTCGAGATGTTCGTCGGCGTCGGCGCCAGCCGCGTCCGCGACATGTTCGAGCAGGCCAAGAAGAACGCACCCTGCATCATCTTCATCGACGAAATCGATGCGGTCGGCCGTCATCGCGGCGCCGGTCTCGGCGGCGGCAATGACGAGCGCGAGCAGACGCTGAACCAGTTGCTGGTCGAGATGGATGGCTTCGAGGCCAATGAGTCGATCATCCTGATCGCGGCCACCAACCGTCCGGACGTGCTGGACCCCGCGTTGCTGCGCCCGGGCCGCTTCGACCGCCAGGTCGTGGTGCCGAACCCCGATATCGTCGGCCGCGAGAAAATCCTGAAGGTGCATGTCCGCAACGTGCCGCTGGCTCCGAATGTCGACCTGAAGGTTGTCGCGCGCGGTACGCCCGGCTTCTCGGGTGCCGACCTGATGAACCTCGTCAACGAGGCGGCATTGATGGCGGCGCGACGCAACAAGCGTCTCGTCACCATGCAGGAGTTCGAGGACGCCAAGGACAAGATCATGATGGGCGCGGAACGCCGTTCCTCGGCCATGACGCAGGCCGAGAAGGAACTGACCGCCTATCACGAGTCCGGCCATGCCATTCTGGCGCTCAATGTGCCGGCGGCCGACCCGCTGCACAAGGCAACTATCATCCCGCGCGGCCGTGCGCTGGGCATGGTCATGCAGCTGCCCGAAGGCGACCGCTATTCGATGAGCTACAAATACATGATCTCGCGCCTTGCCATCATGATGGGCGGCCGCGTGGCGGAAGAGTTCAAGTTCGGCAAGGAGAACATCACCTCCGGCGCCTCTTCGGATATCGAGCAGGCGACGAAGCTGGCACGTGCGATGGTTACGCGCTGGGGCTTCTCCGACAAGCTCGGTCACGTCGCCTACGGCGAAAACCAGGAAGAGGTCTTCCTCGGCCATTCGGTGGCGCGTACACAGAATGTGTCGGAAGAGACCGCGCAGATCATCGACGCCGAAGTGCGTCGCCTGATCGACGAAGCCTACTCGACCGCCAAGACGATCTTGACCAAGAAGAAGAAGGACTGGATCGCATTGGCCGAGGGTCTGCTCGAATACGAGACGCTTTCCGGCGAAGAGATCAAGCAATTGATCGCCGGCCAGAAACCGTCGCGCGACCTTGGCGATGATACGCCGACCTCGCGCGGATCGGCCGTGCCGAAAGCCGGTACGGGTGGCCGCCGCAAGAAAGGCCCCGAGCCTGAAGGCGGCATGGAACCGCAGCCGTCGAACTAGTTCGAGCTGGATTGAGTAAAAAACGCCGCGATCTTGTCGCGGCGTTTCTTTTTGGACGCCGATCCTGGCATCTATCCGTTCGGCCAGGAGCAGACGAACTCCGCAATCGTCGCTATTGTCGTTGTAAACGCTTGTGTCGGTGGCTCGGCATACTTGCCGCGGCGAGCTGGGGACGAACCGCGCAGCCATGCAGACATTCGAATGGATCATCGCTCTCTTGCTCGGCGCTGCGCTGCTTTCGGCGCTGGCGAGGCGGCTTGGCGTGCCCTATCCGGCTTTTCTAGCCGTGGGCGGTGCGATGATCCCATTTCTGCCGAGCAGCCCGGAATGGACGCTTGATCCGCATCTGGCGCTTACCTTGTTCGTGGCGCCGGTACTGGTCGATTCCGCTTACGATACCTCGCTGCGCGATCTCCGGGACAACTGGATCCCGGTGGCCGGACTCGTGTTGATGGCCGTGGGCCTGACCACGCTCACCGTGACCTTGGTGGCGCGCTGGTTGCTGCCGGGCATGCCCTGGGCGGTCGCCATCGCACTTGGCGCCATTGTGGCGCCGCCGGATGCTGCCGCAGCCACAGCCGTCATGCGGCAGGTCAAACTCCCCCATCGGCTTCTGAAGATCCTCGAAGGCGAAAGCCTGCTCAACGACGCCAGCGCGCTGCTGCTCTACAAGCTGGCTGTCATGGCGGTGCTGGGAGGTGGGCTTTCGCTGTCGAGTGGCGTGCCGGTTTTCCTGCTGACGGTCTTTGGGAGTGTTGCGGCGGGATACCTCCTGGCGAGCGTGCTGGTGCCGGCAACACGCTTCGAGGACTTTCCGACCTCGATCATCGTCCAGTTCGCCATGACGTTCGGCATCTGGATCGCCGCCGAGGCGGTTGGCCTTTCGGGCATCCTCACCATTGTCGTCTATGCGATGACGATCGCCAACACACGCGGGCCCAATATGCCCGCCAGGCTGCGGGTACCGGTCTATGCAGTATGGGAGGCTGTCGTCTTCATCCTCAACGCGATGGCCTTCGTGCTGATCGGCATGCAGATCGGCCCGATCTGGGAGCGGCTGACACCTGATATGCGCGGCAACTATGCGCTGTTCGCTGCGGTCATCCTTACCGTCGTCATTCTGACCCGCTTCACCTGGGTCATGAGCTACAACTGGCTGATCCGTTGGCGCATCGAGCGATACGGCTTCAACCCACCGCGACCCATGGCGCGACCGACGCGCGAGGGCGGGATCGTGATTTCCTGGGCCGGCATGCGCGGTATCGTTACCCTTGCCGCCGCCTTCTCCATACCCGAGATGCTGCGCGACGGATCACCTTTCCCTTATCGCGACCTGATCCTGTTCACGGCCTTCGCCGTGGTCTTCGGCACACTGGTTTTGCAAGGTCTGACATTGAGGCCGTTGATCCTGTGGCTTGGCCTTTCCGACAATGACCCCGTCGGACAGGAGGTGCGATACGGACGTGTCGAAGCTTACAAGGCCGCTGTCGCTTCCATCGAGCAAGAAGACGGTCTTGCCGCGAAGCTGCTGCGCAAGGAATACGGCGCCGTCGTCGAGTTGTGCGAGGTCGGCGGTGAGCCGTATCAGGCGGCTGGTCTACCGGGAGGCGCCTTGCGACTTCAAGCGATCGCTGCCGCCCGCGCCCGCGCTATCGAACTCAGACGGACCTTCGTCATCGGCGACGACGCATACCATGTGCTGGAGGAAGAGTTCGACTGGGCCGAACTCAGCGCTGTTGGTCGAGGCGAGCCTGCCTGATCCCGTCGTCGTTCTCCCGGCCGGCCCGTTCCACCATCAGCACCACATGGGCTTCGATCTCCTCCCGCAGGCGGGCGCGATCTGAACCATCGCCGGTGACGAGGTAGAGATCGACCATTGTTCCGACGAGCACGCTCAAAAAGCGCAACTGCACAGGTTCCAAACTTCGTGCACCGGGTGCATAGCGGGCGAAGAATGGTACAAGCAGATCACCGGTTATGCCGGTCTGGTTGTTGCCCTGCTGGTCCGCTTCGATGGGGCGGATCGATCGCATGGCCGCCAGCAGGCCGGTGTGGGCGGGAATGGACTCCGCCGCTTCCAGGTAGTGGGAGAGCAGAATCTGCGCGGCGTCCGTTGCGACCAGATCCGCAGGCAGCGCCTCGAGTTTGCTCGCGCATTGCGTGACGATGCGCTTGACGGTTGCTTCATAGGCGGCAAGCAGCAAGGCTTCCCGGTCGACGAAGTAGCGATAGATCGTGCCCACTGCCGTGCCTGTTTCCATGGCGATGCGGGTGGTTGTCACGGCTTCATGCCCCTCGGCCGCGACCAGAGTCTCCACCGCTTCGAGCAAAGCGGCACGTGTCTTCAGCGCCCGGTTCTGGCGCGGTTCGACGGGTTTCGAGAGGGCAGTTCGATCCATAAGTGAAACATTTTCATCTTTGTTGACAGCTGTCCAGTGTGGGCGCATTGTTCCGAAAAATCGACGCTGCGCAGGGAGAGGGCGATGCGTTCCATCTTGATACGGGCCGCCGTTTTCGCGAGCGGAGTTTGTCTGGCCTGTCTTGCTTCAGCCGCTGAACTTACCGTGGACGCCGGCGATGGTGCGGCCGAAAAGCTTGTCGAGGCGCTGATTTCGGCGCAACCGGGCGATGCCGTCGTGATCGGCCCTGGCCGTATCGAACTCACCGAAGGCTTGTCGCTCGACGTTGACGACGTGACGGTGAAAGGCGCAGGGCCTGACAAGACGATCCTTTCGCTGAAGGGGCAGACCGGGTCGGGCGAGGGGTTGCTCGTCACCTCGAATCGCGTCGTCCTGGAGAATTTCGCCGTTGAGGACGCCAAGGGCGATGGCGTGAAGTCCAAAGGCTCGGACCAGATCACCTTCCGCAATCTGCGCGTCGAGTGGACAAACGGGCCGAACGAGAAAAACGGCTCCTATGGCGTCTATCCGGTTTCCTCCAAGCATGTGCTGATCGACAAGGTTACCGTGCGGGGTGCCTCCGACGCCGGCATCTATGTCGGCCAGAGCGAGAACGTCATCGTGCGTAATTCGAGGGCCGAGTACAATGTTGCCGGCATCGAGATCGAGAATTCGATGCGTGCTGACGTCTACAAGAATGTCGCGACCCACAATACCGGTGGCATCCTCGTGTTCGATCTCCCCAACCTGCCGGTGCAAGGCGGTCACGACATCCGCGTCTTCGACAACGATGTCGTGGACAACGAGACGGCGAATTTCGCGCCGAAGGGCAATACGGTCGCCATGGTGCCGAAAGGCACGGGCATCATGGTGATGGCGAACCGCAATGTGCATGTGTTCGGCAACCGCCTGTCCGGCAATGGCACCACGCACGTGCTGATCGGTGCCTATCCCAAGGACTACGACGACAAGAACTACATGTTCGTGCCGCGCGGTGTCTTTGTGCACGGCAACACCTATGGCGAAGGCGGCAACGCGCCCGATGGCGAAGTCGGCAAGATGATTGCGGATATCTCCGGTACGCCTGTGCCGGACGTCGTCTGGGACGGGGTGACGAGGATTCCCGAATATTTGAGCTGGGTGTCCACCGAAAACCAGGTCTATGTAGACGAGCCGGAAGGCACGAGCTTCATCAATCTGAAGATGCTTTCGCAGCTTCTGCTGCCATGGGGATGGTGGCCGGACACCGACATTTCGGGTTACAAAGGCAGCCTGCCCGAACCACAGCCCGTCAAACTGCCGCAGGACGGCGGAGCGTGAACAGCCTTGGATATGTCCGGTCGTTGATTGCCGCGATGGCGGCAGTTGTTTCGTTCGGCACTCCTGCTCAAGCGATCTCCGACACGGTCGTTCTCGCTGCCACGCCGCCGAAGCAATTGTCGGAATTCGGTTTCTTCGAAGATCTGCAAAAACAGATGCCAGCACCGGGTGTCGTGCCGTTTCGGCTGGCGACGCCGTTGTTTTCGGACGGAGCGGAGAAGTTCCGTTTCGTTTATCTGCCGAAGGGACAGGCAGCGAAATACGATCCTGTCGAAGCTTTCGACTTCCCCGTCGGTACAGCGTTGATCAAGACCTTCGCCTTTCCCGCGGATTACAGGAAGGCGGCTGAGAAACTGCGACTGATCGAAACCCGGGTTCTGTTGCATCATGCGGACGGCTGGCAGGCGTGGGCTTATCTCTGGAACGACCAGCAGACCGATGCGACACTGAAGATTGCCGGAGCCAAGGTTGCGATCTCGACGATCGGCCGCAACGGCATGCCGTTATCTTTCGAATATTCCGTGCCGAACAAGAACCAGTGCAAGGCGTGCCACGCCTTCAACGGCAAGATCACACCGCTCGGCCCGAAGGCTCGCAACCTCAACACCGATTATGCTTATGCGGGTGGATCTGAAAACCAGATTGCCCATTGGGCGGCTGCAAGCCTGCTCTCAGGAGCGCCTGACCTTGCTGAAATCCCGGCCGCCGCAGACTGGCGTGATGTCACGGCCCCTCTCGATAAACGTGCCCGCACCTGGCTCGACGTCAATTGCGCGCATTGCCATCGCGCCGAGGGGCCAGCCAGCAATACCGGGCTGTTTCTCACATATGGTGAGGATGTTCCCGTACGATACGGTGTTCTGAAACGGCCGGCAGCGGCAGGCCGGGGTTCGGGCGATCGCGAATTCGATATCGTGCCGGGCGAGCCGGATCGCTCGATCCTGACTTACCGCGTGGAAAGCACGGTGCCTGGCGTGATGATGCCTGAGCTCGGGCGTCATATCGCCGACGCGGAGGCGGTCAAACTGCTGGCCGAATGGATCGCTTCGTTGCGGTAGACGACGAAAGGGCCTCGAACCCTTAGGTTCGAGGCCCTTTCGTTCGGCAGATCAGGCTGCCTGATCACCTTTCAGCCGCTTGCTGCAAATGCTGTAGTAGCCGCCACCTTTCTGAATCCAGCGCAGCCCGTTCAGCGTGCCGGCTTCCTTGTTGGCGTGATACTGTTTGAGACAAGAGTGCATGCGCGCCTTCGATGGCGTTTCATCCTTGAAGTCGGCGGCGATTTCGGTTGGGAAGGTAACGCCGGCCGGCGCTTGTGCGGGATTGGAAGAGGCTTTCGCCTCCTTTTTGTCCAGCGAATGGCCGCATTCCGCGGTTCGGTATTCGTCCCATCCGCGCCCGTTCAACTCGTTGTTGCGCTTGGCTTCCTGATAGCGTGTGCCACACTCCTTGAAAGAGACGAAGGCCGTTTTCGCTTGGGTGGTTGCTGCGGCGTCGCCCGTGTTGACCACGCCGGCATTGACGTCTGTTGCCGCAGCGTCGGTGTCAGCGGCGGCACACTCTGCCTTGCGGAAAGCAGTCCAGTTCATTCCGTTCAGCGTATCGGCCTCTTTCGCGGCCTGATACTTGGTGCTGCATTCTTTCATCGTCAGTGCGCTGGCTGGTGCAGTGCCGAGTGAGAACATGATGGTCGCGGCAGTGGCCGCCAGATAGAGAACTCGCATAAACCCCTCCGGTGAGTGAAGTAAACCCGATATGTATACTATTTGTTCTACTTCTGTTCCAGAAGAATCTGGCCGTCGGGACAAAAAAGAATCGCGCGAGCAAAACCCGCGCGATTCCTTGGACTTAACGCTTTCTTGGCGCTAGGGAGCGCCGGTCAGCTCTTCAGGCGGGCGTTGCAGAGGCTGTAGTAGCCGCCGCCCTTCTGGATCCACTTCAGGCCGCCGAGGGCGTTGTTATCCTTGGCGGTATAATACTGGTCGAGGCAGGTGTGCATGCGGGCCTTGCCCGGAGACTCGGAAGAGTACTTCTTCGCAACTGCGCTTGGGAACCTGACGCCGCTTGGGGCCTTGGCGGTCGGAGTTTCCGGCTCGCTGGTGTAGGTGGCTTCATCGGCGGCAGGCACGGAGTCGTCGTCATTGGCGTCCGCGCTGCAATTGGCCTTGCGGAAGTCGTTCCATTTCAGACCACCCAGCGTACCGCCGCTCTTGGCGGCCTGGTACTTGGTCGAGCATTCAGCCATGGTCAGGCCCTTGCCGCCTGCGTCTGCCGCCTTGGTCGAAGTCTTGGCAGGCTTCGCCGGCGCGGTCGTATCGACTGCAGCGGTAGCGCCAGGGCCGCACTCGGCCTTGCGGAAATCGTTCCACTTCATGCCGTTCAACGTACCGGCAGCCTTGGCGGCCTGGTACTTGGCCGAGCATTCCTTGGCGGACAGGCCCTTGGCATCGTCATCGCTTGCCGCAGCCTTGGTTTTCTTTGCGCTCGTGTCGACGGCAGCGGTGGCGCCAGGGCCGCACTCGGCCTTGCGGAAATCGTTCCACTTCATGCCGTTCAGCGTATCGGCAGCCTTGGCGGCCTGGTATTTGGCCGAGCATTCCTTGGCGGACAAGCCCTTGGCGTCATCGTCGTTCGCAGCGGCTGCCTTGGTCTTCTTGGCAGGTTTGCTGTCGTCCGTGCTGGCCTTCGTCTTCTTGGCCGGCTTGGTTTCTTCCGTGGCGGTGCTGGCATCCGTACCGCACTGCGCCTTGCGGAACTGGTTCCAGGTCTGGCCGCCCAGCGTACCAGCGTCCTTGGCCGCATTATATTTGGTGCTGCACTCGGCCATCGTGAGCGCACTGGCCGGCTGGGCCAGAAACAGGGTGACGACGGCAAGGCCCGTCAATGTAGCAAGTCGATCGATGAGCATAGCGTTCTCTCCGTTGTGCCACTCACAATCAATCCCATGCGAGCAATAGCGCGCAAGCCGTGCCTACGCTAGTGCGGCAGCCGCATCTTCTCCCGCACGTATCAGCGAGCTTTGCGACCATTGCGTCGCATTTTTGGCAGGGGAAACACATTTCTAAGATTCATGACATAGAATAACACAAAGTGATGGCTTGGCACGGGGCAGTTGTGGCATTAGCAGCCTTCGGGCAAACAGCCAGGGACTCATAGTAGATGTCGGGACGTTATTTCGGAACGGATGGTATTCGCGGTCGCGCCAACAAGTTCCCGATGACGGCGGAAATCGCCATGAAAGTCGGCATGGCCGCCGGTCTTTCCTTCCAGCGTGGCAGCCACCGTCACCGTGCCGTGCTCGGCAAGGACACCCGGCTCTCCGGCTACATGATCGAGAACGCGCTGGTGGCCGGCCTATGCGCCGCCGGCATGGATGTGTTCCTGCTCGGCCCGATCCCGACGCCGGGCGTTGCCATGCTGGTGCGCTCGCTGCGCGCCGACATCGGCGTGATGATCTCCGCCTCGCACAATCCTTATTATGACAACGGCATCAAGCTGTTCGGTCCGGACGGCTATAAACTCTCCGACGAGATCGAGGAGCGGATCGAAAGCATGCTCGACGAAGACGTCGAGATGGCCCTGGCCGATTCCGACAGCCTCGGCCGCGCCAAGCGTGTCGATGGTGTCCATGACCGCTACATCGAGTTCGCCAAGCGTACCTTGCCGCGGGCCATGTCGCTGTCTGGCCTGCGCATCGTTGTCGATTGCGCCAACGGCGCGGGCTACAAGGTCGCGCCCGCCGCGCTCTGGGAACTGGGTGCCGACGTGGTTGCCATCAATGTCGAGCCGAACGGCTTCAACATCAACAAGGAATGCGGCTCCACCCACCCGGCCGAGCTGCAGAAGAAGGTACACGAGGTTCGCGCCGACATCGGCATCGCACTGGACGGCGATGCGGATCGTGTCGTCATCGTCGATGAGAACGGTGTTGTGGTCGACGGCGACCAGATCATGGCGCTGATCGCCGAATCCTGGCACCAGAACGGCCGTCTGGCCGGCGGCGGCGTGGTCTCCACCGTCATGTCCAATCTCGGCCTGGAACGTTTCCTGACCGGTATGAAGCTGCAGCTTCATCGCACCAAGGTCGGTGACCGCTACGTTGTCGAGCACATGCGTGCGCATGGCCTCAATGTCGGCGGCGAACAGTCCGGCCATATCGTGCTGTCCGATTTCTCGACAACGGGCGACGGTCTGGTCTCGGCACTTCAGGTGCTCGCCTGCGTCAAGCGGCAGAACCGCCCGGTCAGTGAATTGCTCAAGAAGTTCGAGCCGGTACCGCAATTGCTGAAGAACGTCCGCTTCTCGGGCGGCAAGCCGCTGGAAGAGGCTCCGGTCAAGGCTGCGATCGAAGACGCGCAGAATCGCCTCGGCAAGAAGGGCCGCCTGGTCATTCGTCCGTCGGGCACGGAACCGCTCATCCGCGTCATGGCGGAAGGCGACGACCCCAAGCTGGTCGAAGAGGTCGTCAACGACATTGTCGGCGTGATCTCCGAAGCGCGCAGCGCTGCCTGAGACGGGCAGGCTCCATTCATTGCCAGGCTGAATCGCAGGACCCGCTTTGGCGGGTCTTGTGCTGTTCGGCGAAGTCTTTCGAGTAGCGTTTCGAGAGAATTTTAGACGATTATAGTTAACTGATACGGTTAAACGCCTTTTAACCTTTGCAATTCATTATCCACACCCGAGGTCAATCATGTTCGGGCACGATCCGTGTTCCGACGTCTCAAGGGTGACAAGGATGTACAATTTCGGAAGGAAAGCAGCCGTCGCTGGCTTGCTGCTGTCCGGCCTCGCCGCGCCGGCACTGGCGGCGGATCTGGCCGAGCCGCAGGTGGTGGAAGCACCGCCTATCGCGGCGCCGGTCTATGAGGAAGCCGATTATGGCGGCTGGTACATTCGCGGCGATCTGGGGTATCGCAAGTCCAATATGGACAGCCCGGAATACGTCCTTCCGTTTGGCCAGGTCGGTCATTTCGATACCCACGAGCTGAAGGGCGGCTTCTCGGTGGGTGGCGGTGTCGGCTACCAGGTCACCAAATACTTCCGCACCGACCTTACGCTGGACTATTGGTCGAAGACCAAGTTCAACGGCAGCACGTCAGGCTTCTGCGGCACGGGCCTGCCCTGTACCTCGAGCGACACCAGTTCCTATTCGGCGCTGCTACTTCTGGCCAACGCCTATGTCGACATCGGTACCTGGCACGGCATCACGCCTTATGTCGGCGCCGGTATCGGTGGTGCGAACCTCAAGTGGAACACCCTGGTCAACAAGGATCCCGACGGCGAATTCGAGCATGAGGGGCACTCGAGCTGGCGCTTCGCCTATGCGCTCATGGCCGGTGCTTCCTACTGTCTGACCGATACCACCAAGCTCGATGTCGGTTATCGCTTCAGCCACATCAATGGCGGACGCATGTTCGGCTACAAGGTCGGCGGTGGTCCCGGCTTCGACGATGGCATCAACACGCATGAAGTACGCGCCGGTCTGCGCTACCAGTTTGGTGGCCGGTCGGATTGCGCGCCGCCTCCGCCGGTCTACGTGCCGGAGCCGGAACCGGTTTACACGAAGTAATTCCTGCCTTGAGCATTCGAAAAACCGCCCGGCATCGCCGGGCGGTTTTTCGTTGGAGCGAAGAAGCCGTCTGGCTGTGGCCCTCACCAGCCCAGCCACAGCGCGATCAGTGCCAGTGCGCTCGGGATGGCCTGGATGTATAGGATCTTGCGGCTTGCCGTCGCTGCGCCGTAGAGGCCGGCAACAATGACGCAGACGAGGAAGAAGGTCTTCACCTGGAAGCCTGCCTCACCGAGATAAAGTCCCCAGATCAGGCCGGCTGCCAGGAAGCCGTTGTAGAGACCCTGATTGGCCGCCAAAACCTTGGACGCCTTGGCGAAATCCGGCGTCAGCCCGAATGCCTTGTGGCCACGCGGCGTGTCCCAGGACACCATCTCCAGATAAACGATATAGATATGGATCAGTGCAACCAGGCCGATGAGCACGGTGGCAACCATTGTTCCCCTCCCTCATGAATGCCTCTTCATGTTCCCGCAGGCGGTAACGCCGCGCAAGAGGCGCGGATGGGCTTGCGATTGCGGCTGGCTTGATGTCTGTTCGCGCCGACCATTCATGATCTCCTGGTGAAGCAATGTCGTTCAAGAAACTGGATGAGCTCGGCCGCAAGCTTGAGGCGCTGGAACACGCGCAAGCCATTTTGGGTGCCGACGAGGCGACCCACATGGCCGTCGGCGGTGGTGAGAAACGAGCCGAGGCAATGGCGACTCTGGCCGGCATGTATCATCGCCAGGCCACCGCATCGGAAGTCGCAGACTGGATCGTTGCAGCCAAGGCCGAGCCGCTCGACGAAGATCAGCAGGCAGCGTTGCGGGAATTCGAACGCCAGTACATCAACCTGACCTGCCTGCCTGCGGAATTCGTCGAACGGCAAACGGCAGCGCGACTGCGTTCAGAGCAGTTGTGGCGGGATCTGCGTGCCAAGAACGATTGGGCAGGCTTTCGCCCAGCGCTCGAAAACATCGTCGCGCTGGTGCGTGAAGAGGCAGGCCTGCGAGCAGCCGTCCTCAAGCTGTCGCCCTATGACGCGCTGATGGAGCAGTACGATCCGGGCAACCGTGCTGCGGACATCGCCCCGGTTTTTGCCGAACTCAAGACCTTCCTGAAGGACTTCGTGCCGGAGGCTCTTGCTGTCCAGGACGAAAAACTGGCGAAGCGGCCACTGAAACCGCTGTCGGGGATCTATCCGATCGAAAAGCAGCGCGAACTGGGCCTGGCGATGATGGCTGCCGTCGGCTTCGACCTCAATCACGGTTCGCTTTCGGTATCGCACCATCCGTTCTGCGGCGGCGTGCCGACCGACGTGCGCATCACCACCCGCTACAAGACTTCGGATTTCCTGTCGTCGTTGATGGGAGTGCTGCACGAAACCGGCCATGCGCTCTACGAGCAGAACCTGCCCAAAGAGTGGTCGCATTGGCCACTCGGCAAGGCGCGTGGCATGGCCGTGCATGAAAGCCAGAGCCTGTTCGTGGAAAAACAGCTCGGCCGCAATCCGGCGTTCTGGCGCTGGGCGCTGCCGGTGGTCGAGAAAGATCTCGGCGAAGCCTGGACGCTGAAAGATATCCTGCCGCATGTGCATAGGGTCGAACGAGGGCTGATCCGCGTCGATGCCGACGAAGTCACCTATCCGCTGCATGTGATCCTGCGCTTCGAACTGGAGCAGGATCTGGTCTCGGGCCGGCTGGAGGTCGCGGACCTGCCGGAGGCATGGGATGCCAAGATGCGCGACTATCTTGGTCTTTCAACCATCGAGAACGCGGCCGACGGGCCGATGCAGGACGTGCATTGGCCTTCCGCTGCCTTCGGCTATTTCCCCTCCTACACGCTTGGGGCCATGATGGCTGCGCAGCAATGGGCAGCGCTGACCAGGGAACATCCGGCTGCGGATGACGAGATCGCCCGGGGTGATTTCAATGCGGTCAATGCCTGGCGGCGGGAGCGCATCTGGTCGCAGGGTTCGCGATACTCCACGCCGGAGCTGCTCGAACGCGCCACTGGCGAGAAGCTGAATGCGGCGCATTTCATCACGCATCTGAAGCGGCGCTACGGCAAGTCATGATAGATTTTCCGAGAACAATGGTGGGCCGGTTTTCGTGACCGAACGCGATACTCTTTCGACTGCGCAGCACGTTGCCTCGGCCATCGCACAGGCTGTGCGCGGCGGTCATCTGGTGCCCGGTCAGCGTCTCACCGAGACCGAACTCGCTTCCCGATACGGCGTATCGCGATCTTCTGTGCGCGAGGCTTTCCAGCGGCTGACAGTGGATGGATTGCTGGCCTTCGAGCCACACCGCGGCGTCACGGTGCGCAGGCTGTCGCGCAGAGAGGTGGACAACCTCTTCGCCGTGCGCGGCGCGCTGGAAGCGCTGGCTGTTGGCCTTGCCCTCCCGGGTCTGCATGCCGCGCCTGCGAGGTTGCTTGCCCTACAGGCGGAAATGGATGAGGCCGTAGAGGCCAATGACATGGCGAAATTCTCCGACGCCAACACCCGCTTCCATGAGTTGTTCCCGGAGATTGCCGACAACGCCGTGCTGACTGAGACGCTGACCAGGTTGTCCAATTCACTTTACTGGCTGCAGTTCCGTATGCTGGTCGACCGTCAGCATGTCTTTGCCAGCAATGTCGAGCATCGTCACATCGTCGAAGCCGTTCTGGCCGATGACAGGTCGACGGCGGAAGCTGCGATGCGGGAGCATGTCATCGCTTCGGGAGCACTCATCCAGAAACTGTCCGACGACCATTTCGCGCGAGCCTGAACGGCTCTAATCGACCCCGACTTGCGCATTTCAGGATTGTCGGACAATATTGTTCGACAATCTGAGGAGCGTCATCCGATGAAACCGACCACCAATTACCAGCCGATTCCGCTGCCGGACTTTCAGGAGCTTCCCCTGGAGACAATGCGCGCGAATGCCGAAGCCTTCTATGCGGAGATGCGCGCCCGTCACACGGTGCGCGAATTCTCGACCCGGCCGGTACCACGCGACATTATCGAAACCTGTATCCTGGCAGCCGGCACCGCCCCTAACGGCGCCAACCACCAGCCCTGGCATTTCGCGGTCATCGGCGATGCGGCGATCAAAAAGCGCATCCGGGAGGCGGCCGAGATCGAGGAACGCGCCTTTTATGAGGGCAGGGCCGGCGAGGAGTGGCTGGCGGCGCTGGCACCGCTCGGCACCGACGCCGACAAGCCCTTCCTGGAAGAGGCGCCCTGGCTGATCTGTATTTTCGGCGAACGCCGCAGCCGTTCCGCCGATGGCGTCATGCGCAAGAATTACTACGTGCCGGAATCGGTTTCGATCGCCACCGGCTTTCTGATCACCGCCATCCACCGCGCCGGCCTCGTCGCGCTGACACACACGCCGAACCCGATGAGTTTTCTGAACGAGATCTGCGGCCGTGACCCGCACGACAAGCCTTATATCCTGATGGTTGTCGGCTATCCAAAGGAAGGCGCCACCATCCCGCAACATGCGGTCGAGAAGAAGCCGTTGGCGGAAATCGCCACGTTCCTTTGATTAAGGTCGTCTGGAGGGCCCTTTTCCCGTAGCTGCCTCTTCCGATCCGGAGCGTCCGACGGCATCTTGTCCGGATGAAAGCCGGATGTGGAGGCCGCGTTGTCCCTGACCAACCAGGATCTGATCGAGCTCACAGCATGGCGCCGCCAGTTGCACCGGCATCCGGAAATTTCCAACGAAGAAGAGGCGACCGCCAAGGAGGTGGTTGCCTTTCTCGCCGATACCGGGCCGGATAAAGTCCTGACAGGGCTGGGCGGCCATGGCGTCGCCATGGTCTACGACAGCGGCAAGCCTGGCCCGACAGTTCTCTTCCGTTCCGAGCTCGACGCATTGCCGATCGAAGAGTTGTCCGGCGTGGAGCATTCGTCTCTGGTGCCCGGCAAGTCGCATATGTGCGGCCATGACGGACACACCGCGATATTGGCCGCACTCGGCCGCCAGTTTGGGCGGAGCCGCCCGCAGAAGGGACGCGTCGTTCTGATGTTCCAGCCGGCGGAGGAGACCGGTGATGGTGCTGTCGGTGTGGTGGCCGATCCGCGTTTCGGCGAGATCGCTCCGGATTTTTCTTTTTCGCTGCACAATCTGCCCGGCATTCCGTTCGGCGAGGTGCGGTTGAAACCCGGCGTCGTCAACTGCGCCTCGCGTGGGATGCGTATCGTGCTCGAAGGCAAGACGGCGCATTCCTCGATGCCTGAAACCGGTACCTCGCCGATGTTGGCCGTAAGCCAGTTGATGCTGGCACTGGCGAAGCTCGGCAGTGGCGCTTTCAGCGACGACGATTTCGGCATGGTGACCATCACCCATGCCACGATGGGTGAGGCGGTGTTCGGCGTGGCGCCCGGCCGAGCGGAGGTGTGGGCGACGCTGCGCACGCGGCTCGACGACCGGATGGCAGGATTATGCGCTACCGCCGAAGCGCTTGTGAACCAGGTCGCCCGCGAAGCCGGCCTGACCTTTGCAATCGGCTATCATGAGATCTTCGTCGCCAGCATGAACGCACCGGCGGCAGTCGGGCATCTGCACATAGCTCTCGAACAGGAAGGTGTCACGCACAGTGGAGACAGTCTGCCGATGCGGGCTTCAGAAGACTTCGGCATCTTCGGGCGCAGTGCGCCCTCGGCGATGTTCTTCCTGGGTGCCGGCGAACGGCATCCGGCGTTGCATAATCCCGACTATGATTTTCCGGACGATCTCATCCCGATCGGCGCCAGAATCTTCCTGCGGACGGCGCGCAATCTTTTGGGGTGACTATTCCGCCGCGCCCATGAAGGCGCTGGCGCCGGTTTCGAATTGCAGCTTGGCGAGCTTGGCATAAATGCCGCCCTTGGCGACGAGACTCTTGTGCGTGCCTTCCTCGACGATGCGTCCGCTGTCCATGACGAGAATGCGATCGGCTTTCAGCACGGTCGCCAGCCGGTGCGCGATGACCAGCGTGGTGCGGCCGCGCATCAGATGTTCGAGCGCTTCCTGCACGAGCGTCTCGCTTTCCGCGTCGAGCGCGGAGGTTGCTTCATCGAGCAGCAGGATCGGCGCGTCGCGCAGGATAGCGCGGGCGATGGCGATGCGTTGGCGCTGCCCTCCGGATAGAGTAACGCCACGCTCGCCGACTGGCGTGTCATAGCCGTTCTGCAGCTTGAGGATGAATTCCTCGGCAAGGGCTGCTCTGGCTGCTGCCTCGATCTCTGCGTGGGCAGCTCCGGGCCTGCCGAAGGCTATGTTGTCGCACACGCTGGCGGCAAAGATCGTGACGTCTTGCGGCACAATGGCGATGCGCTGGCGCAGCGCGAGCGGATCCGTCTCCGTCAGATCGATGCCGTCGAGTTTCACCGCGCCCGTTTCGGGGTCGTAGAAACGCAGGATCAGCGAAAACACGGTGCTCTTGCCGGCGCCCGATGGGCCGACGATGGCGACCGTTTCACCGGGTTTCACCGAGAAACTCAGGCCGTGCACTGCGGCGCGATCAGGTCTTGCCGGATAGGAGAAGGAGACATCGTCGAATTCGATGGCGCCCTTGGCCTTGGCAGGCAAGGCGCGCGGCTGGGCCGGCGCCTCGATGCCGGGCTTCTCGGCGAGGATTTCGGTGAGCCGTTCAGCGGCGCCTGCCGCTTGCGACAACTCGCCCCACACTTCCGAGAGTGCGCCGAGGGCACCGGCTGCAAAGACCGAATAGAGCAGGAATTGACCAAGCGTGCCGGGTGACAGCGTGCCGTCGAGCACATCGCGCGAACCGAACCACAGAACGGCGACCACTGAGGAAAACACCATGAAGATGGCGAAGAAGGTTAGCAGCGCGCGTGCAAGGACGGAGGCGCGGGCGGCGGCAAAGGCGGCCTCGACTGCTGCCGAGAAGCGGCCGGTGACCAGCCCTTCATTGGTGAAGGCCTGCAGCGTGCGTACGGCGCCGATCTGCTCGCTGGCATAGGCGGTGGCACTGGCCAGCGTGTCCTGCGCCTGCCTGGAACGGCGGCGTACCGAACGACCGAAGGCGACCAGCGGCAACACGATGACCGGGATGGCCGCAATGACGAGGCCGGAGAGTTTGGGGCTGGTCACCACCATCATCGCCAATGCGCCGAGGCCGAGGATGACATTGCGCAGTGCCACGGAAGCGGTCGCGCCCACTGCCGATTTCACCTGCGTGGTGTCGGCGGCGAGACGCGAGACGATCTCGCCCGACTGCGACGTGTCGAAAAAAGCCGGCGACAAAGTCGTCACATGCGAAAATACGTCGCGGCGAATGTCGGCGACAACGCGTTCGCCAAGAGTGATGACGAAATAGTAGCGGCCGGCGGATGCCAGCGCGAGCACGGCCGCCATGATCATCAGCATGCCGAAATAGCTGGCGATAAAGGCTGAGTCCGAGGTGGAGAAGCCGTTGTCGATCATGCGCCGCACGGCAAGCGGCAGCGCCAAAGTTGTGACAGCCGCAAGCACCAGCGAAATGCCGGCGCCAATCACCAGGCCGCGATAGCGGGTGATATAGGGAAACACGCGCCGGAGCGGCTTGAGCGAGCGTCTGCGCTCGTCGGCGCTGATAGGGTCCGCCATCGTCCCGGTTCCTGTCCGAATTGGCTCCGGCGCGGCCTTGTGATTCAATTTCGCCTGTTGTATAGGCACGCCGACCGTTTTTGAAGCCGTGGCTCCTCAATAGCTGCGGCTTCGAGTTTTAAAAAGGGGCGCATCGCCGCAGGGCCGCCGTCCCAGCTAGCCAGGACAAGAGCGATGAAGGCTGAAATCCATCCCGATTACCACACCATCAAGGTCGTCATGACCAATGGCACCGAGTACCAGACCCGTTCGACCTGGGGCAAGGAAGGCGACACGATGAACCTCGACATCGATCCCTCCACGCACCCTGCATGGACCGGCGGCCAGCAGACGCTGCTCGACCGCGGTGGTCGTCTGTCGAAGTTCAAGAACAAGTTCGCCAATCTCGGCATCTAAGCCGGAAACGCGATACCGATCCGAAAAACCCGCCTTCAAGGCGGGTTTTTTGTTGCGTGTATGCGCGGGTTGCATCGGGACGTGAACTGGCCGATCCTACCATCGGGGGCAGGGAGGTCATGTGTCCGATACCGCTCTCCATTTCGACGACGCTCGCCGCCGGATCAAAGCCATCTTCATCGGTTCGATCGGCAATCTGGTCGAATGGTATGATTTCTACGCCTATACGGCGTTTGCGCTCTATTTCGCGCCGGCCTTCTTTCCATCGCATGACCCAGTCGTTCAGCAGTTGAACGCTGCCACCCTGTTTGCTGCCGGCTTTATCGTGCGGCCGCTCGGTGGCTGGCTGTTCGGGCATATTGCCGACCGTTACGGTCGACGGCTTTCGCTCACCATTTCCGTGCTGATGATGTGTTTCGGGTCGTTGATCATCGCGTTTACCCCGACCTACGCAACGATCGGCTTCGCGGCGCCGGTGCTCCTGGCGCTGGCGCGCGTCATCGAAGGTCTCAGCCTCGGCGGTGAATACGGTGCCAGCGCTACCTATCTCAGCGAGGTCGCCGATCCCAACCATCGCGGTTTCTACTCCAGCTTCCAATATGTGACGCTGATCGGCGGCCAGTTGTGCGCCATCCTGGTCCTGCTGCTCCTGCAGAATGTGTTCCTGACGCATGAGCAACTGGTCGCCTGGGGCTGGCGCATTCCCTTTGTCATTGGTGCGCTGCTTGCGATCTTCTCGGCGGTGATGCGCCGGCAACTGCACGAGACAGACGCTTTCGTGGCGACGACGGCAACGCAGAAGCGCGAAGGTTCGCTGCGCGGGCTGAGGAAGTTCCCGCGCGAAGTGGCGATGGTCGTCGGGCTCACAGCCGGCGGTACTGCCGCCTTCTACACGTTCACGACCTACATGCAGACCTTCGTCAAGCAGACGGTCGGCCTGTCTGACCTCACCACGACCTATGTGATCGCCGGTTCGCTGATCTTCGCTGCGATCCTGCAGCCGATCTATGGGTTGATCTCGGACCGTATCGGCCGCAAGCCGCTGCTGATCTTCTTCGGCGTTGCCGGCACCATCCTGACGGTGCCGATCCTGACGATGCTGTCATCCACGACATCGCCCTTCGTCGCCTTCCTGCTGATCTGTGGCGCCTGGATCTTCACCGCCGGCTACACCTCGATCAATGCAGTGGTGAAAGCCGAGCTGTTTCCAACCGCGGTGCGCGCCACCGGCGTCGGCGTGCCTTACGCATTGACGGTATCGATTTTCGGCGGCACGGCGCCGGCGATCGCGCTGTGGTTCAAACAGCAGGGCCATGAACAATGGTTTTACTACTATCTGGCCGGCGTCATTTTCGTTTCGCTACTGGTCTATTCGACCATGCGCGACACCAAACACACGTCGGCAATGGACGAGCGTGCGGCTTCTGCCGCGCGCTAGTTCAGAATGACATTTCATTGAACCGTCATCCTGGCCTAGCTCTTTTTGGAGCGTGATCTTTCCGAAAACCGGTTCCTACTTTTCGGGATTACTCGCTAGTTCGCCCAGCGCCATCCGCTTGTAGGCGGCGACCAGTCGATCGCCTTCGGCGCGGTCGACCGAAACCGCGAGCCGCATCGTCGCTTCGCCGAGTTGCCAGATCAGGAAGGCGGAGGTTTCGAGCGCGGGCGGATCCTCGTCCGGGTGCAGACGCAGGAGGACTTCGAGCAGCATGCCGGCATTGGCGCGGCTGTGGGCGAGCTCCAGCTCGCGCAGCGCCTTGTCAGCCTGCGTGCCCGACCAGATGTCACGCATCACCGGCTCGCCCAGGAAAATCCCGTAATAGGTATCGACCAGTTCCGAGAAGGCTTTTTCCAGACCCCTCCGGTCCTTCACGCTCGCGAGAGCTTCCGCGATGCATGCCTCGCTCTCCTTCTGGTAGCGGTCGGCGAGGGCCCGGATGATGGCGCTCTTGTCGGGAAAGAACTGGTAGAGCGAACCGATCGAAACACCGGCTTTCTCGGCCACTTCGCCCATGCGCAGGGCGTCGCTGCCTTTTTCCGCGATCAGTGCCGAGGCGACGGCGAGCATCCGCTCCACCCGTTCGCGACTGCGTTTCTGCGTCGGCTCACGACGCGGACCGGGAGTGCCCTGAACGATGGCCGATGCGCTTTCCATGGTCGCTTCCTCGAATGCTTGCCGGGCGGCTGCTTGAAAATTCCTGCTTGACTCAAAGAATATGAGGATTTATCACATTTTGCAAACGCGAGGATTACTCACGTTTGTGACATGGAGAGAAACATGACCAACACGACATCAAAGCCGGTCCTCATCCTTGGTGGCACCGGCAAGACCGGCCGCAGGCTGGCCGAGCGGCTCGAGGCCAGGAACATCCCGGTCCGCATCGGCTCGCGCTCGGCGAACCCGGCCTTCGACTGGACCGACAAGGCAAGCTGGGCAGGCGCCCTCGAAGGCGTCGGCGCCGTCTACATCAGCTACTATCCCGATCTCACAGTGCCGGGCGCGGCTGAAGCCATCGAGGAATTCGCCAGGCTGGCGGTCAGCCGTGGCGTGCGCCGGCTGGTGCTTCTGTCCGGCCGCGGTGAGGCGGAAGCGCAGCGCGCGGAGGAAATGGTGAAGGCCACCGGCGCCGACTGGACGATCCTGCGCTGCTCCTGGTTCGCGCAGAACTTCTCCGAAAGCGCTTTCCTGGACGGCGTGCTGGCCGGGCAGATCTCCGTCCCTGCCGCCGACGTCGGCGAGCCCTTTGTCGACGCCGACGACATCGCCGATGTGGCGGCAGAAGTTCTGTCGAACGATGGCCATGTCGGCGAGTTATACGAACTGACCGGACCGCGGCTCCTGACCTTCCGCGAGGCTGTCGCGGAGATTGCCCGCGGTTCCGGTCGGGATATTGCCTACAGCCGCGTCTCGCCCGAAGAGTTCAAGGCCGAACTCGCGGCGTATGGAACGCCAGCCGATATCGTGTGGCTGCTCGACGAATTGTTCGTTCGGGTGCTCGACGGCCGCAACGAATATCTCACCGACGGGGTCCAGAGGGCTCTCGGCCGTGAGCCCAAAGACTTTTCAACCTATGTGCGCGAAACTGCCGCCACCGGCGTGTGGAACGCGGATCTCTGAGAGGGAGAGAAAGATGCTTGCTCAAATCGTGATTGCCATCACTTTCATTGCCGCGCTTGGCAGCGGCCTCATGGCGGGTCTTTTCTTCGCCTATTCCAACTCGGTGATGCCGTCGCTGTCACAGGTACCGGTGCCGCAAGGCGTGTTGGTTATGAACACCATCAATACCGTGATCCAGAACCCGTTGTTCCTGTCCATCTTCATGGGCACCGCGCTGCTGGCGCTGTTCCTCGTGCTGGCGGCCTTCCTGGGCTGGGGCGTCGCACGTCCCAGCTGGGTGCTGATCGGTGCAGCACTTTATGTGGTCGGCAATATCGTCGTCACCATGGTCATCAATGTGCCGATGAATGACGCGCTGGCGGCCACCGCACCCGACAGCCAGGCTGCAGCGCAGCAGTGGGCCATCCATCTCGATCGCTGGGTGTTCTGGAACCATGTGCGCGCCTTTGCATGCACCGGCGCGTTGGCCGCCTTCATCGCGGCGCTGATGTAAGCATATGGTGCTGGCTAGGGAATCCGCCGTCTCAGGTCGAGGCGGCGGATTTTTGTTGCGGTTACCCACGGCGACTTGCCAAGACCGCGCGGGCAAATCAGTCCGGGAATGCTGTAGATCACATCTTCTTGCGGTCTGAATGGCCGAGGTCGCGCTCGGGGTCGATCACGTCGCGCACGAGTTGCTTCAACCTGGCTGCGTCCGGGAAACCACCGTCGCGCTTGCGGTCCCAGATCAGCTCGTCGTTGCATGTGATGGTGAAGATGCCGCCAGTGCCCGGTACCAGAACCACTTCGCCGAGATCCGTGGCGAAAGTCGACAGCAGTTCCTGCGCCATCCAGCCCGCACGCAGCAGCCATTGGCACTGCGTGCAATAGGTGATGCGAAGGACTGGTTTTGTGCTCATGCGCGAACCACCGCTGTGCCGGAAAGCCGATCGTAGATCGGGTCCCTGTTGTTCACCAGCGAGACAGCGATCCAGGCAAGCCAGATCAGGGGCAGAAACTGCGCAATGAACTGCAAGGGGAAAAACCACCCGTCGGTAGACATCATGGACTCCAATTGCTCTGCATTGGTGACGTTGGCCATCAGGGTGCTGAAAACCATGGAGGTAACCAAACTGGGAAGGAACCCTGCGGCTTTAACAAACTCGCGCGGCAAGGCTTTGACAAACGGTGGCGGGCGATGATCAGGGGCAGAAAGGTCTATCGTTCTGATACCAGCGAGCATCTTTCCAACGGTCGCCCCCCGCCAGGTTTCCATCACCACGAGGTATGCGAAGAGCAACAGGATTTCGATCAGGAATATCCTCGTCATGGTGGTGAACATCTCGGCAGGAAAAACGCCCTGTTGTGGGGGGATACGGACATTTGAGGAGAATACGGAGCTCACAGTCCAGAACCATGTCACCCCGGACAGCACAAAGAATATCAGCCAGTCAACGAACAGCCCGACGAACCTGGGGCCGAGCCATACTTTTTCCAGCTGCTGTGTTTCTCCGGTCGTCATTTCTGTCGTCGACCTCAGAGAGCGGGCTATCGCAATCTCACCAAGCTGGTTCGAGCGATGCGATCGTAGATAGGATCGCTTTTCTTCGAAACCGAAACAACGATCCAGATCAGCCATGCCGCTTGGATCAGAAAAGCAACGGCAGCCGCAAGTAAAAATCCGCCGCTCGACATTGTTGCCAACGGATCCGCACTGAAGAAGATGAGCTTTATGAAAATAAGCAAAGCCGGAATCGCGCCGACCCACATAGCTAGATTCCGTTTGACCGCCTTGCTTAGCGGAATGCCGGCACCGGCGGTGTCGCCAGCATTGATAACCTTCATCTTCAGAAGACGTTTTCCGACCGTTGCACCGGAGCGCCATTCCATGGCGATCAGATAGAGCGTCAGCACCAGCAGAGCCACCCAGGTCATGTCGAGCGCGTTTGTTAGCTTGCCATCGGCATCCAGCGGATAGTTGATGGAACGAGAAGTTGTCACATTGCTCTTTTGGGTTGTTGTTCCCACGGACAGGATGTGTGCGGTCGGGAAGCCAAAAAATCTGCTGGTGCATAGATTGGCAAAGTTGGCGTCGGCTGATGGAGGAGGCTGCAGTCCCTCCGGCACGCTATTGACGGATCGGCATTCGGTGACGACGAAAAAACCACCCTGAACATTGCCGTTGGTCTGCGCAAAAAGGATTGCGACCAGGATTTGCAGCGGCAGGAATATAACAATCGAGTCGACAGCAAGCGCGGCGAGACGCCGCCAGAAACCCGCCCGCAACGGTGGGCTTTCAGTGTCCGTCATTTGGATGGTCCCCTCTCCGAAGGAGAAGTTGAACCATCCAGTACTGAAAAGCAATTATCCCAACGCTCGCCAATTCTTGTTGGCGGGCGTTGGAAATCTGTCTTCGAAGGCCTCAGGCCGCGCTGAGCTTGGCCAGCGTGGCGTCGTCGACCTCGAAATTGGCGTAGACGTTCTGGACGTCGTCGTCGTCCTCGAGGGTCGCCACCAGCTTCATCAGCGACTGGGCCCGTTCCTCGTCGACCGGAATGTTGTTCTGCGGCCGCCAGATGGCTTTCACCGATTCCGCTTCGCCGAGAGCGCCTTCGAGGGCCTTCGATACTTCGCCGAGATTTTCGAAGGCGCAGTAGATGGTGTGGCTTTCCTCGTCGGTCTCGACATCGTCGGCGCCGGCTTCGATCGCGGCTTCCATCACTTTGTCGTCGCTGCCGACTTTGGCCGGATAGACGATCTCGCCGATGCGATCCCACATGAAGGAGACGGAGCCAGTTTCACCCAGCGCACCGCCCGCCTTGGTAAAGGCGGCACGCACGTTGGAGGCGGAGCGATTGCGATTGTCGGTCAGTGCCTCGACGATGAGGGCGATGCCGCCGGGACCGTAGCCTTCGTAGCGCACTTCCTCATAGTTCTCGGCATCGCCGCCGGAAGCCTTGGAAATGGCGCGGGCGATGTTGTCCTTTGGCATCGACTCGGCCTTGGCGTTCTGAATCGCCAGGCGAAGGCGCGGGTTCATCGCCGGATCGGGGAGACCCTGCTTGGCAGCGACGGTGATTTCGCGCGCCAGCTTGGAAAAGATCTTCGAACGGACCGCATCCTGGCGGCCCTTGCGATGCATGATGTTCTTAAACTGTGAATGGCCTGCCATGGCACCCCTGCGGTCGTTTGCGGCTGTCAAACCGTCATGCACCGGAATGGCGCGCCAAAAACGATCTGACACATTTGATAGGGCAGCGGACGCCGCTTGCGATCCGATGCCGGGATGGCGGGCTTATAAATAAATCGGCTCAAAACGTCCAGATACGCCAAGGCCGAGCGAACAGTGCGGGATCAGTATCCCGCTTTGATCTTCTCGAATTCGGCGACCATGCGTTGTTTCAGGTCCGCCGACAGCGGCTGCTGGAACAGCGTCTTGTCCAGAAACGCATCGAGATTGTCGAATCCGCGCTCGGTCAGCACCTTCTTGTCGATCGCGGCCATGCCGGCGGCGTTGCCGTGGCCATAGCCGAAGGTTGTGACGAGGTGGTTGGACACGTTGGGCGCGTTGACGGCGTTGAAGAAATCGTAAGCCTCATCGACATGCGTCGCGTCCTTCAAGAGCGCATAACCGCATACCCAGGTGGACAGGCCCTCCTTGGTGTCGCGGTTCATTTCCAGTGGCACGCCCTGGCCCTTCAGGGTGACATAGGTCTCGGCCCAGCCCCAGGCGAGATCAATCTCACCGCCGGTAAATGCCTGATTGATCGAGGTGTCGTCGGTCCAATAGAAACGGACATTCTTGTGCACCTGGCGCAGGAAGTCTGAAGCCTCCCTGAACTGCGCATCCGTCATCTGCGTCCAGTCTTTCAGCCCGATCACGAGGGAGGCAAGCGCATAGGCGTCGTCGACGTTGTCGCCGATGGTGACACGCCCCTCGAACTTCGGATCGGCGAAGATGCGCAGCGATTTCGCGTCCTCGGGCGTGACCTTGTCGGTGCGGTAGATAAGCGAGGAGGTGCCCCAGTCGAACGGCATCAGCCAGGCCTTGCCGTCGGCCGTGGTGACAAGATCCTTCATCTTCATCAGGCCGGGATTGATATCGTTCCAGCCGGTGATCCTCGACGTATCCAGTGGCTGCAACAGACCGGCCTCGCGCCACTTCACCACGCTCTGCGCACAAGGATGGCCGACATCGGCCTTGAAGCCGGCGCGCATCTTCTCGAAGGCCTCGTCTTCGTCGCCAAAGAAGGAAAAACTCGGCTCGGCGCCCTGTTTGGCGGTGTAGTCGGCGTGCAGCAGCGGGTCTTCATAACCTGACCAGTCAAAGACGACGAGGTCACCGCCGGCGGCAAGCGCGGCGGTAGCGGCAACTGAGCCGACTAAGGCTGTGGCCAGGATGATGCGGTGAAAAGTGAAAGCCATGACGCGAGAGCTCCCCGATCGCAAAACGGCAGGTCCGTCGACGGTAGAGTAGTTTCTGCCGGCTGACGAGGGGTGTCGCGCGCCGGGTAGATGTCAACGCCTCGTCAGCTTGGCTTGTGATGCTGTCGCAGGGTTCTTGTCGCAAAACCGTGGGACGCTTTTGCGGAACCAGCTTAGCCCAACCGGTCGAGACCGACGGGCTGGTCGAACGTTTCCAGCACAGCTTCGCCGACGATGCGGCCGCTGATGATGGCGCCTTCGACATAGCCGGGGAATGAAGGCGAGAGTTCGGAACAGGCGAAATGAACGGGCGGCGCGCCAACACGAAGCAGGTTTTCGGCGTCGTGCGCAGAAAGATCGGCGACGATGTCGCTGTAGCCGCCGCCGCTCCACGGATCGTCAGTCCAGTCGCGCATGACCAAGTCGAGCGGTTCAAGTATCTGCGGTCCAAGTGCGGCGGCAAGCAGATCGAGCACTTCCGCACGCAAATCTGCATCCCCCATCGCGCGGAACCGTAAAGCCAACGGACCGCCGGCGAATACCACAAGCGTCGGGTGGGCGTCGTCCCTGCTGGTATCACAGACAAACAGACCATGGATGTCGCGCCACAACACCATGCCGTTGCGGCCCCGGTCGCGCCAGAAAGCATGGGCGTAGCGAATACGCATCTTGATGACCGTGCCGCTGCGCCAGGCGCCAAGCGCCTTGGCGAGCGTCTCAGGCAGCGGCGGTGAAAAGGCGATACGGTTCGCCACCACCGGTGGCGCTGCGATGATGAGATGCCTTGCCTGAAACGAACCTTCAGCCGTTGCCACGGTAACGCCATTCCCGCCGTGTCGGACTTGCCGCACAGCCATCGAAAGCCGGATGCGGTCGCCGAGGGCTGCTGCCAGATCTTCGGCCACCGCATGCATCGTCTCGCCGAGGAAATACTGCAGTTCCGAGACCTCATTGGTGATCCGGCGATCATTGTCGATGAGGTACCAGACCGGGATGGCATCGATCGGTTGGCACCACAGGCCTTCGACCGTTGAACGAAACGCCGATTTGGCGTGAACATCATCCGGTTGTCGCTGCAGCCAATCCCACACGCTGAGGTCACGAACAGCCGGGTCGGCCGGGTCGATTGCATTCAACCGATCGCGTATGGCGACATTGGCGTCCCAAAGCGCCTGGCCGTCTTCTTCCGACATTTCCGGCCGCAACGTGATGGTGCCGTCGACAGGTGTCTGCACCAGCGTCTTGGCATGGCGCTTCGCCAGCGCCATCACCTTCGGCATGTCTTCGCACAGGAACTGGCCACCGCTGTCGTAGCGTTCACCAAGGGCATTGGTCAGCGCCTCGACCCGCCCGCCGACGCGGTCGCGCGCTTCCAGCACCAGCACGTCCAGTCCGCCATCGCGCAGGACAAGCGCCGCCGAAAGGCCGGCAAAGCCGGCGCCGACAACGATGACGTCGTGAACCATCAATATCCTGCTTTGATCTTCTCGAACTCGGCGATCATCTTCTGCTTGAGTTCCGTCGGAATGGGCGACTGGAACAGCGTCTTGTCGACGAATTTGTCGACGTCGTCATAGCCCTTGTCCTTCAGCAATTTCGCATCCACAGCGGCCATCCCTTTGGTATTGGCCTGGCCGTAACCCCAGTCCTTCACCAGCACATTGGCAACGTCTGGCTCGTTGATGGCGTTGAGGTAGTCATAGGCCTGGTCAGCGTTACCCGGCGCGTCCTTCAGGCGGACATAGCCGCAGACCCAGGTCGATATGCCTTCCTGGGCGTCGGGCTTGGCTTTGATGGGCGCGCCAGCCAGCACCGATTGCGCGGTGGCATCGTTCCAGGCCCAGGCGAGATCGATCTCGCCGCCGGTCAGCGCCTGCACGATGTTGGTGGTGTCGGTCCAGTAGAGGCGGACATTCTTGTGCACCTGGCGCAGGAAATCCGATGCCTGTTTGAACTGCTCGTCGGTCATCTGGGTCCAGTCCTTGAGCCCGATGACCAGGGAGGCCAATGCATAGGCGTCGTCGACATTGTCGGGAATGGAGACACGGCCCTGGAATTTCGGATCGGCGAGGGATTTCAGCGACTGGATGTCCTTCTCGTCCACCTTTTCGGAATTGTAGGTGAGCTGTGAATTGCCCCAGTCCCACGGCATGAACCAGGCAGTGCCATCTTCGGAGGTGGCGAGGTTCTTCATCTTCATGATGCCGGGATTGAGGTCCTTCCAGGCCGCGATCTTCGATGTGTCAAGCGGCTGCAGCAGGCCGGCGTCGCGCCATTTCACAACGCTTTGCGAACAGGGATGCGCAAGATCCGCCTTGAAGCCGGAGCGCATCTTCTCGAAGGCCTCGTCTTCGTCGCCGAAGAAAGAGAAGGTCGGAGCATCGCCATACTTCTCCGTGTATTTCGGATGGAATTCCGGCAACTCGTAGCCGGCCCAGTCGAAGATGATGAGATCGCTGCCGGCAGCGTGCGCGGCTGCCGGTGTCATCAATGTGCTCGCCAGGGCCAGTGCAGTCATCCAATGGCGGATCTTGGTCTTCATTTCAGTTCCCCTTGGTTGCGCGGGCTGGTGCCCGTCTGTTGTGTCCTTCGCTTCGTTCCTCGAGAAAGCGCTCCTCTGCTCTCAAAGTCTCCGAATGCCGTTCGCCTCTCTCGTGTAGTGCTTGGGGAAAGTCGTCAGCAGGAATTCGTTGGCTGCCTGCAATGCGGTTTCGCGGGTGACGTCTTCCAACCCCATCATCAAACGCAGCCACAGTCCTTCCAACAGCGCGCTGAGCGCCAGCGCCAGATGGTGAGGTTCGAATCCGTAGCCGGCCTCTGCCTTCAAACGGCTGCACAGGTCGAACAGGATGTTCTGATAATCGGTGTCGCGTGCGCCAGAGAGCGCCTGGTAGGTGGGGCGCGATTTCGCCTCGCCCCAGAAGGCGCACCACGCCGCCAGCTTGCGCTTGTTGCAGACGGCGCGGTCGAAATCCGCGGTAACCAGCGCCTTCAACTGGTCGCCCGCGTTGACGCCCGCTTTGTCGTAGGCATTGCGCCAATGTGCCGAATACTCGTCGTACATATATTGCAACGTGGCGACGAGCAGCTTTTCCTTGCTCTCGAAATGAAAGTTGACGATGCCGCGCGACAATTTCGCGCCATCCGCCACATCCGCCATCGTCGTTTCGGAATAGCCGCGCTTCGCAAGTGAATCGATCGTTGCCTCGATCAGCTGCTGGCGGCGCACCTCCTTGGAAGCTTTGCGGCCGCGCTTTTCCGGGCTGCTTTGCCGCTCAGCCTCAATGGGCTCGTCTTCGAGATCGATTGTCTTCATCGGCGAAACATCTCCGGCACGCTATCTCATCGTTTTATCGCATAGTCTTTGCCCGAAAAGTCTGATGCATCAAAGCCTAGCGGGTCAGTGTGAAAACGCAATATAATTTGCTGAACATTCATTCAATATGGACAAGACGGGAACGACCGTGCCAAGATCCACGACGGGCCATGGCCTGCTCTGACAGGTCATTAACTTGGGCTGCCGACGATGACCGAACAGGACGAGACGGAAGCGGCGGAACAGTGGGCGCTGATCAACATGCCGCTCGGCCAGCTTTGGTCGGGCCGCGCGCGTTATGCGGCCGCCATGTATTTCTACAAGCGTGGCGAGATGAACGCCGAGACCCTGGAGGTCTACCGCATCTGCTCCAGGCTGGACGCGGAAGATCCCTTGCCGATCATCCGCGATCGCGGTGTCGGCAAGGCGTGGCTGAAACGGATTGGCGGCGAGTAGACAGGACCGATTATCCGATCGACTTTCCCAGAACGCGCAGCCAGTTGCGATAGGCGATCTTTTCGATCAGGGCGCGGCCATAGCCATGTTTGGCCAATGCTTCGAGAAGCTTCGGCAGGCCGGCGGCGTCGCCGATCGCGGCCGGGATCATGGCGCCGTCAAAGTCGGAACCCAGGCCGACGCGATCTTCGCCGAGCGCCTTCACCAGATAGTCGACGTGGCGCACCATGACTTCCAGTGGCGTGTCGGAATTCATGCGGCCGTCCTCACGCAGGAAACCGGTGGCATAGTTCAGGCCGACCATACCGTCGGTGTCACGGATGGCGCCGAGCTGCCAGTCGGTGAGGTTGCGTGAATGCGGGCAAAGCGCATGCACGTTGGAGTGAGTGGCGACCAGCGGCGCATCGGAAAGCTTGGCGACGTCGCGGAAACCCTTCTCATTGAGATGGGAGAGATCGATCATGATCCTGAGTTTGTTGCAGGCCTTGACCAGCGCCTTGCCGGCATCGGTGAGGCCGTCGCCCGTGTCCGGCGAGGACGGGAAGCGGAAGGGCACGCCGTGGCCGAATGCGTTCGGGCGACTCCAGACGATGCCGAGCGAACGCAGGCCCGCGGCATGAAGCACGTCGAGCATGGCAAGGTCGGTGTCGATCGCCTCGGCGCCTTCGATGTGAAAGACCGCCGCGATCGACTTCTTTTCCATGGCGCCGCGAATGTCGGCGGCGCTGCGGCAAACGGTGAGCGCGCCGGCTCGCTCCAGTCTCAGCAGGACCGATGCCATGCCAAGCGTGGTTTCCCGGGCGAACTCGCGCGACAGTTCCGGCGGCAGTGGTTCGTTGTCAGACGGCATGGCCGGCACGCCATCATCCTTGGCCCTGCGCTCTTCCCTCGGGGGCGGGAAGATGGCGAACATGCCGCCGGCAAGCCCGCCCTTCCTGGCGCGCGGCAGGTCGATATGCCAGTTGGCCGGCGACCCTTCGATGAACAGTTTTTCGACGTCGGCTTCGCTGGACTGATAAAGCTTGAGCAGCGTGTCGTTGTGGCCGTCGAAGACGGGGATCAGGTCGGTCTCGGTCATTTGGGGACTTTCGGCTGTCGACATGGAAGACGAGGCACCCTGTTTACGGCGCGTCGCCCATGCACGCAAATGCCAGCAAGCCGCTTGTGCTTGTCACTGCATTCCAGCCATGCTGGAAGAGGGCATACGTTTCGAACCGCCGGAGCCACCCTTGACGAATATGCTTTACGACGCCCTCTTTCGGCCACACGAAGCCAATGAAGGCACTTTTCTTGCGCTGAAAGATGGCTCCGAGGTTTCCTATGCCGCCTTCCTGAGACTGTCCGCGCGCATTGCGCATGCGATGGCCGGCGCCGGTGTACAACCCGGCGACCGGGTGGCGCTGCAGGCAAAGAAATCACTGGAGGCGCTGGCCGTCTATGCTGCCGCCATGCGCATGGGGGCGGTGTTCCTGCCGCTGAACAGCGCCTATACGGCTGCCGAGGTCGATTATTTCGTCAGCGATGCCAGCGCGAAACTTCTGATCTGCGACAGCGCCGGTGCCTCGGCGCTGCGGCCGGTGACAGACAAGGCCGGGGCGGTGCTGCTTACCCTCAACGGCGACGGCTCGGGCACGCTGACCGAGCGCGCCGCCGGCCAGCCTGAGATTTATGCGCCGGCCCAACGCGGGCCGGACGATCTTGCAGCTTTTCTCTACACCTCCGGCACGACCGGGCGTTCGAAGGGCGCGATGCTGACACATGACAACCTGCTGTCGAATGCGGAGGCGCTCGTCGAGGCCTGGCATTTCAGCAAGGAAGACGTGCTCCTGCATGCATTGCCGATCTTCCATACGCACGGTCTGTTCGTGGCTACCAATGTCGTCCTGCTCACCGGCGGATCGATGATCTTCCTGCCCGGTCTCGACATCGACGAGCTGGTTGCGAACATGCCGCGCGCGACCACGATGATGGGCGTGCCGACCTTCTACACGCGGTTGCTCGCCGACCCTCGGCTGACGCGGGACCTGGTTCGGCATATGCGCCTGTTCGTTTCCGGCAGTGCGCCGCTGCTGGCCGAAACGCACCGGGATTTCGAGGCGCGCACAGGCATGCGCATCCTCGAGCGCTACGGCATGACCGAGACCAACATGAACACGTCGAACCCTTATGACGGCGAGCGCCGCGCCGGCACGGTCGGCCAGCCGCTGCCCGGTGTTTCGGTGCGGATAGCGGAACCCGATACAGGCAAGCCTGTTGCTACAGGCGAAATCGGCGTGATCGAGGTGAAGGGCCGCAATGTCTTCAAGGGCTACTGGAACATGCCGGAAAAGACCGCGCAGGAATTCCGTGCGGACGGCTATTTCATCACCGGCGATCTCGCCACGCAGGATGCCGCCGGCTACGTCACCATCGTTGGTCGCGCCAAGGACCTGATCATCGCCGGCGGCTACAACATCTATCCGAAGGAAATAGAGCTGCTGCTCGACGAGGTTCCAGGCGTCGAGGAATCGGCGGTGATCGGCGTGCCCCATCCGGATCTCGGCGAAGGCGTGGTCGGTGTCGTCACCGCGCGCAAGGGAGCGATACTGGATGAGACCCACCTGCTTGATGGACTGGCGTCGAATCTCGCTCGCTTCAAGCAGCCACGCCGCATCTTCGTGATCGACGAACTGCCGCGCAACACCATGGGCAAGGTGCAGAAGAACCTCTTGCGGCAGCGCTTTGCCGAGACCTTCACGGCGAAAGGATAGGGGTCTTCCCTGCCGGGAGAGAAGGCGCCGCTTACGACAACTTGTCCAGCTTGCGCTGCATGGCGGCGATCTGTTCCTTCAGTTCCTGCAGATCGTCCCCTTTTTCGGAAGGTTCGGGCTTCGCCGGCTCGGGGGCACTGTTCGGCGCGGCCGATCCTGCGCCTGGAAAAGGCGTGAACATGCGCATGGCGTTCTGGAACATTTCCATGTTGCGCCGCGTCTGTTCTTCCAACGCCTTCATCGGCGTCGGCATTTTCATCATGTCCATCGGCGTCTTGCCGAGCGCCGACTTCATCTGGTCACGAAAGCGCTCCTGCTCCTTGGAGAAGGCGATCATCGACTGTTCGAGGAAGGATGGCACGATCATCTGCATCTGATCGCCGTAGAAGGCGATGAGCTGACGCAGAAAAGGAATCGGCAGCATGTTCTGCCCGTCCTTGTTCTCCAGCTCGAAGATGATCTGGGTGAGCACGGGGTGCGTGATGTCGTCACCGGTCTTGGCATCCTGAACGGTGAACTCCTCGCCCTTCTTCACCATTTCGGCGAGGTCCTCGAGGGTCACATAGGTGCTGGTACCTGTGTTGTAGAGCCGGCGGTTGGCGTATTTCTTGATGACCACCGGTTCGTCTTTCGCCGCCATTCAGCATCCTCCCGCGGATACCGGCATGCTGGTAAGCAGCCGGTAACGATTACTCCCTTGTCGAGGATATGCGCAAAACCGGCACAATTCCAAGCGGTTTGTGCAGTGCGGAAGTTCTAACCGTCTCTTCGGCGCTGCAATATGCTGCGCAGCATGCCGCAATATGCTGCGCGGCATGACTTGCGCGGTGGCAAGGACGACGCAAAAGGGACCGATTTCCAGTTTGACTCGAAGCCTGGAACCGGCAAGAAAAGTCAAACCAACGGTTGCAAACCGCTCAATTCGAGGTCTGGAGAAGAACATGTCCGCATCCAACGCCATCGTCGTCGCAAGTGCCGCGCGCACTGCCGTCGGGTCCTTCAACGGAGCCTTCGCGGCAACCCCCGCGCACGAGCTCGGCGCCGTGGTGATCCGCGAGTTGCTGTCGCGTGCGGGTGTCGAAGCTGCGGAAGTCGACGAGGTGATCCTCGGTCAGGTGCTGACGGCGGCCCAGGGCCAGAACCCGGCGCGACAGGCATCGATCAACGCCGGTCTGCCGATCGAGACGACGGCCTGGGGTCTCAATCAGGTTTGCGGCTCCGGCTTGCGTGCGATCGCCATCGGCATGCAGCAGATCTCCAGCGGTGACGCCAAAGTGATCGTGGCTGGCGGCCAGGAATCGATGTCGCTGTCGACGCATGCGCAGCATCTGCGCGCCGGCGTGAAGATGGGCGACTACAAGATGATCGACACCATGATCAAGGATGGCCTGTGGGATGCCTTCAACGGCTATCACATGGGCATCACAGCCGAGAATGTCGCCAAGCAGTTCCAGATCACCCGCGACGACCAGGATGCTTTCGCCCTCGCCTCGCAGAACAAGGCCGAGGCCGCGCAGAAGGCAGGCAGGTTCAAGGACGAGATCGTGGCTTTCACCATCAAGGGCAGGAAGGGCGACACGGTCGTCGACCAGGACGAATACATCCGCCACGGCGCCACGCTGGACGCCATGACCAAGCTCAAACCCGCCTTCGACAAGGACGGCACGGTGACCGCCGCCAACGCTTCCGGCATCAATGACGGGGCCGCCGGCGCCCTGCTGATGACGGAGGCCGAAGCCACACGCCGCGGCATCACTCCGCTTGTCCGTATCGCCTCCTGGGCGACCGCAGGCGTCGACCCGTCGGTGATGGGTACCGGCCCAATCCCGGCGTCCAAGCGTGCGCTGGAGAAGGCCGGCTGGAAGGTATCCGATCTCGATCTGGTCGAGGCCAACGAGGCCTTTGCCGCGCAGGCCTGCGCAGTCAACAAGGGGCTCGGCTGGAACCCGGACATCGTCAACGTCAACGGCGGCGCCATCGCAATCGGCCATCCGATCGGCGCCTCTGGCGCGCGCATCTTCAATACGCTTGTCTATGAAATGAAGCGCCGTGGCGCCAAGAAGGGGCTGGCCACCCTGTGCATCGGCGGCGGCATGGGCGTCGCGATGTGTGTCGAGACACTCTGATTGAAAACAGGAACGGGCGGCCAAAGTGCCGCCCGTTCCGTCTCTGGAGCGTTTCCGTTTTCACGGAACGCGGAAACGCTCTAACTCTTTGTTTTTACGCAATTCCGGACAGAAAACCGCTACACACTTTTCCTGGAATTGCTTCTGAAGCCATGTCACATGGTTTGGTTCAAGGCTCATTCATAAGAGTCGGATTCAAAAGATCCGCCATTACGGATCGCTCAACGAAGATGCAGCAAAGGGGAAACGCATGAGTAAAGTCGCACTCGTCACAGGTGGGTCACGCGGTATCGGTGCCGCAATCTCGATCGGTTTGAAGAATGCCGGCTACAGCGTTGCCGCGAACTATGCCGGCAATGACGAGGCAGCAGCGAAGTTCACGGCGGAAACGGGGATCAAGACCTACAAATGGTCGGTTGCCGACTACGAGGCCTGCGCGGCCGGCGTCGGCAAGGTGGAAGCCGATCTCGGCCCGGTTTCAGTGCTGGTCAACAACGCCGGCATCACCCGCGATGCAATGTTCCACAAGATGACGCCGCAGCAATGGAAAGAGGTGATCGACACCAACCTGTCCGGCGTCTTCAACATGTCGCATCCGCTGTGGAGCGGCATGCGCGACCGCAAGTTCGGCCGCATCATCACCATTTCCTCCATCAACGGGCAGAAGGGCCAGGCCGGCCAGGCCAACTATTCGGCTTCCAAAGCCGGCGACATCGGCTTCACGAAGGCGCTCGCCCAGGAGGGAGCGCGCGCAGGCATCACAGTCAACGTGATCTGCCCCGGCTATATCGCCACCGAGATGGTGAAGGCGATCGATGAAAAGGTGCTCAACGAGCGCATCATCCCGCAGATCCCGGTCGGCCGCCTCGGCGAGCCGGAAGAGATCGCGCGCTGTGTGGTATTCCTGGCTTCGGAGGAAGCGGGCTTCATCACCGGCTCCACCATCACGGCCAATGGCGGGCAGTATTTCGCGTGAGCGATCTTGCCTTACCGCAAAACGGGCCGCTCGCGGCCCGTTTTTATTTTTGCGAAGGCTACAGCCGCCCTCCTTCTGCCTGACGAAGAGGTCTCCTGACGGGGGGGCGGATGGCCGCCAACGCTCCGGCTGGTTGTGCCGATACGGCACGCAAAGGTTAACGGCTGATCGATACGAGACGAACAAACACTCCGCGAGGCAGTGGATCGTCGGTGGACAAGCTGTGGACAACACAAGATGTTGGGGTGAACAAACCGGGAAACTTCCGCGATCGCCGATTCGTCGCCGATTCGTTCCGGCTTTGGTCGGATCGTTAACGGAAATCGCCGCTCAAGCCATGAAAGTGGTTAATTCATGTTAAGAAAGCACAATGATTTCAGCAGGTTGAGGAGTGATCGCCGTTAGCCGGCAATCAATGGAGTGTCGATTGCCGGCAAACGTTAACGGTGGTTTCGTTCCATGGGTGGTCGAGGCAGTTAGTCGATTCAGCATGTGGTGCGACTCGGGGATGTCTTGTCCATATATAGCCGTGAACGAACCGTGAATCGCGAAGAGTCAGCGATTCGTCGCTGATTCGTTCCAGACTCGTTCCGAGCGTTAATTCGACGGTGCAAAAGGCTGATCGGGGTGATCGCGTGCGACGCTTCCATGAACATTATCCTTTCGCTCCGGCGCCTGAATGCCTATGTGTGCGCTGTCGCCGGGCAGGGCGGCGCCGATGACGGGAAAAGGTCTTCTTTCCGGGCCGATGAATATCCATCCCAAACCAACCGAACCGCTGATCCTCTCAGGCCGCGACGTCACGGCCGTGCTTGGCCCGACCAACACCGGCAAGACGCATCTCGCCATCGAAAGAATGATCGCGCATGAGAGCGGCGTCATCGGCTTGCCGCTGCGCCTTCTGGCGCGCGAGGTCTACGCCCGGTTGTGCGAAAAGGTCGGCGCCCACAAGGTCGCGCTGGTCACCGGCGAGGAGAAGATCCAACCCGCCGGCGCAAGATACTCCGTCCATACCGTCGAGGCACTGCCGCGCGAAACCGATGCCGCGTTCGTTGCCATCGACGAAGTGCAGTTGGCCGGCGATCTCGAGCGCGGCCATATCTTCACCGACCGCATCCTCAACCTGCGCGGCAGACAGGAGACGCTGCTTCTGGGGGCCGCCACCATGCAGGGCATCCTGCAGAAGCTCCTGAAGGGCGTGTCGGTGGTGACCAGGCCTCGCCTGTCGCATCTTGCCTATGCCGGTTCCAAGAAGCTCACCCGTTTGCCGCGGCGCTCTGCCATTGTCGCCTTCTCGGCAGATGAGGTCTACGGGATCGCCGAACTGATCCGCCGCCAGCAGGGCGGCGCTGCCGTCGTGCTCGGTGCGCTGTCGCCCCGCACCCGCAATGCACAGGTGGCACTCTATCAATCCGGCGATGTCGATTATCTGATTGCGACCGACGCCATCGGCATGGGTTTGAATCTCGACGTCGACCACGTCGCCTTTGCCCAGAACAGGAAGTTCGACGGCTACCAATATCGCAATTTGACCGCCGCCGAGCTCGGCCAGATCGCCGGCCGCGCCGGCCGGCACCTGCGCGACGGCACTTTCGGCGTTACCGGTCAGGTCGATCCACTCGACGACGATCTCGTCCAGAAGATCGAAAGCCATGACTTCGAGCCGGTGAAGGTTCTGCAATGGCGCACTGCCACCTTTGATTTCTCCAACCTCGACGCGTTGAAGCGTTCGATCGAGACCAACGCGCCGGTGGAAGGATTGACCCGGGCATTGCCGGCCGTCGATGCGCAGGCGCTGGAGTTCCTTTCGAAGGATGGCGAAATCCGCACGCTTGCCGCCAACCGCGAGCGGGTGGCCCTGCTTTGGGAAGCCTGTGCCTTGCCGGATTATCGCAAGATCGCACCCGCCCAGCACGCTGACCTCATCGCCTCCATCTATATGGACCTTGCCAGGCGCGGCCATGTCGACGAGACCTACATGGCCGAACAGGTGCGTCGCGCCGACACGACCGAGGGCGATATCGACACGCTTTCGCATCGCATCGCACAGATCCGCACGTGGACTTTTGTATCCAATCGTCCAGGTTGGCTTGCCGATCCGACACACTGGCAAGAAAAGACACGGGAAATCGAAGACAGATTGTCGGACGCGTTACATGAGCGGTTGACGAAACGCTTCGTTGATCGCAGGACTTCCGTCCTCATGCGGCGCCTTAGAGAAAATACCATGCCTGAAGCCGAAATCAGTCCTACCGGAACCGTCCTCGTCGAGGGCCATCATGTCGGCGAATTGCAAGGGTTCCGCTTCACGGCAGACCAGGGCGCCGGCGGAGAAGACGCCAAGGCCGTGCGCTCGGCCGCCCAGAAGGCGCTGGCCTCGGAGTTCGAAGCCCGTGCCGAGCGCTTCGCTGCGTCCGGCAACAACGACATCGCCTTGGGCTCCGATGGCGTGCTGCGTTGGATCGGCGCGCCGATCGGCACGCTGGTCGCCGGCGAAGACACGCTGAAGCCGCGGCTGGTGCTGCTTGCCGACGAACAGCTGACCGGCCCGGCGCGTGACAAAGTGGCGGCGCGCGCCGAACGTTTTGTCAATTTCCAGGTCGAGCTGCTTTTGAAGCCACTGGTCGACATGAAGAATGCCGAACAGTTGACGGGCATCGCCCGTGGCATCGCTTTCCAGCTTGTCGAGCATTTCGGCCTCATCAACAGGCGCGATATCGCAGAAGAGATGCGCAGCCTCGACCAGGAAGGTCGTGCGGCGCTGCGGCGTCTGGGTGTGCGTTTCGGCGCCTACCATGTCTTCGTGCCATCGCTGATCAAGCCGGCGCCGGCTGGCCTGGTGACGCTTTTGTGGGCGCTGAAGAACGATGGCAAGGACAAACCGGGCTTCGGCGACGTGGTTCATGCGCTGGCCTCAGGCCGCACCTCGATCGTGATCGATCCGACCTACGACAAGGCGTTCTACCGGCTGGCCGGCTATCGCAATCTTGGTCGCCGCGCGGTGCGCGTCGACATCCTGGAGCGACTGGCCGACCTCATTCGTCCGGCGACCAACTGGAAGCCTGGCCTGGGCATTCGTCCGGATGGTGCCTATGACGGTCAGGCCTTCATGGTGACGCCGCCGATGATGTCGATCCTCGGCGCCACAGCCGACGACATGGAAGAGATCCTGAAAGGCCTCGGCTACCGCGCCGAGCCGAAGCCGGCGGCGGACGTCAAGGCCAAGCTGGAGCAACTCGATCAAGTCGCCCGCGAGGTCGCGAAAGCGAAGGCCGCAGCTGATGCCGCTGCAAAGGTGACCGAGCAGACGGTCGAAGCCGCTGCCGCAGAGGCCGTTGACGAGCCTGTCACGGCCGACGCCGCGCCGGTTTCCGAGCCGAGAGCCGAAACGTCGGAAGTCGAAGCTGTCGCCGTGGAAGCCGCCGAGGCTGATAGTGTCGAAGATGCTGAGACGGCTGAGGCCGTTGAAGTGGCCGACGCTACCGACGAGACTGAAGAAGCTGCAGCAACTGCGGATGCTGCCGGCGAAGCCGAGGCGATCGAGCCGGCTGCCGTCGAAACCGAGCAGGCCGAAGCTGTCGCAAGCGAAAGTACTGAACCGAGCGGCGAGGCGGCCAAGGCAGAGGCGGAAGAGCCGAAACCGATCCTGCTGTGGCGGCAGGCACGTTTCGACCATCGCCGCGACAATCGTCACCATCGTGGCGGCCGCAATGCTCAGGCGTCTGGCGAAAACAATCGCCAACGTTCCGATCGCGAAGGCGCCGATCAAGGCAACAACCGGGAGCGCTTTTCGCGCGATCGCTTCAAGGGTCGCGCCAACGGCGAAGGCGGGCGGCAGGACCGTCCCGGCGACAAGCCGCATGGCGAGCGTCAGGACCGCCGCGACGGCCGTCCGGACTGGAAGGCAAAGCAAGACGGCCGCAGGCCGGAAGGCAAGGGTGGCAAGCCCTCCTTCCAAGGAAAGCCGCGCGAGGAACGGCCGGCACGCTTCGATCCAGACTCGCCTTTTGCCAAGCTGGCCGCACTGCGCGACCAGTTGAAGAAGTAGATGGCCCGCTTGCGTCTTTCGGCGCGCCGCATTGGCTGTTGAGCCAATGGCCGCCGAAGGTCGCCAGCGCATCGACAAGTGGCTGTTCTTCGCGCGTGCGGTGAAATCGCGGTCCCTGGCTGCGAAACTGGCGATTGCCGGGCGGGTGCGCATCAACCGCGACAAAGCAGCGCAGGCATCCGATCTGGTCAAGATCGGAGATGTTCTGACCATCACGCTCGATGGACGAATCCTCGTCTGGAAAGTGCTGGCGCCAGGTATCAGGCGTGGCCCTTCTGAAGAAGCGCGCGCGCTCTATGAGGATATGTCGCCGGTGCCGACGACCAGGCAGGAAACGCTGCCGGATGCGATCGTGCCACTGCGCGACACCGGCAGCGGCCGCCCGACCAAGAAGGAGAGGCGGCAAACGGATCGCCTGCGCGACGAGGATTGAGGGCATAAAAGCCCATTGCGGCGTAGCCGTTGGAATGCAAAACCCGCCTGGGCCAATTCCTTGGAATGAGCCGGTCTTGCAAGCGTTGGCCAAAGACGTTACCTGACCGGCAACAATAGCAATTCCAGGAAAAGTGCGTAGCGGTTTTCCGTCCGGAATTGTGTCAAAGAGTGAGAGCGTTTCCGCGTTTCCGTGAAAAACGGAAATGCTCTAGACAAAACGGGACTTTCCCGGAGCAGGCCATGACCTACCTCGTCACCGACAATTGCATCAAATGCAAGTACATGGACTGCGTCGAGGTCTGTCCGGTCGACTGTTTCTACGAAGGCGAGAACATGCTCGTCATTCATCCGGACGAGTGCATCGACTGCGGTGTATGCGAGCCGGAATGTCCTGCGGACGCGATCAAGCCGGACACCGAGCCTGGCCTCGACAAATGGCTGCAGGTCAATACCGAGTACGCCGAGAAATGGCCTAACATCACCACCAAGAAGGACGCGCCGGCCGACGCCAAGCAGTTCGATGGTGAGACGGAGAAGTTCGAAAAGTACTTCTCGGCGGAGCCGGGCGGCGGCGACTGACGGTTCAAGACAGGCCAACTGTAACAGCAGGATTGTGCTAACCGTCTTGACAGGCAGGGTAGTGCTTGTCCTTCGCGTATGCAGCAAAATCTTGATTCTTGCGAGTTTTTGTGTTACACGGAAAAAACATGCCGGTGACACAACGTCGATTTATGGCGCATACGCCCCTAATCATCGAAAGGTGAATTCCAATTTCCGGACCAGAGCATTCTGGGCCAGGCGAACGCTTTTTGCGATTGGCCGGCACGGGCTTTTTTCCGGAGGATTTCGCTTGTTGTGTGGCATTCCAAGCTGGACCTGATCCGGCAGCCCCAGTTCTGTCGGCAGAGGCCTGCCGGCGTCACAACAAGGAGTTCAGGGCGTAATGGCAACGACAACCCCGCAGAAGAAGTCCGCATCCGCAGCCCGTCACGGTTTCAAGACCGGTGAGTTCATCGTGTACCCGGCGCATGGCGTCGGCCAGATTGTCTCGATCGACGAGCAAGAGGTGGCGGGTCACAAGCTGGAGCTGTTCGTCATCGATTTCCAGAAGGACAAGATGCGCCTGAAGGTGCCGGTCGCCAAGGCAACCTCGATCGGTATGCGCAAGCTCTCAGAGACCGACTATGTCGATCGTGCGCTGAAGGTCGTGCAGGGCCGTGCTCGCGTGAAGCGCACCATGTGGTCGCGCCGCGCCCAGGAATACGATGCAAAGATCAATTCCGGCGACCTGATCTCGATCTCGGAAGTCGTGCGCGATCTCTACCGCGCTGAGAACCAGCCAGAGCAGTCTTATTCCGAGCGCCAGCTTTATGAAGCAGCGCTCGACCGCATGGCCCGCGAGATCGCTGCGGTGAACCGTATGTCGGAAACCGAAGCAGTGCGCCTGATCGAGGTCAACCTCAACAAGGGTCCCAAGCGTGGCGCCAAGGCCGACAATGAAGAAACCGAGCAGGAAGAAGCTGCCTGATTGGTCTTCTTCTCTGAGTTACAAAAACCCGGTCGCTTTGGCCGGGTTTTTTGTTGGACGAGAGCCCTTTCTAAGGAGAGAAGGCGCTTTCAGTGCTTTCGCGACAGCTGCTTTGTCGCGGTTTCCAGGCCGTTCAATGTCAGCGGGTACATGCGGCCGGCAAAGATGTCGTGGATCATGCCGATGGAATGTGTGTAGCCCCAGTGCGGCTCGCGGGTCGGGTTAAGCCAGACCGCGTTCGGCCACTGGTTGAGCACGCGCTGCAGCCAGGTGACGCCGGCCTCCTTGTTCCAGTGTTCGACCGCGCCGCCTGGGGAGACGATTTCATAGGGGCTCATCGAGGCGTCGCCGACAAAGATCACCTTGTAGTCGTGACCGTATTTATGCAGTACGTCGAAGGTCGGGATCTTCTCGGTGTAGCGGCGGCGGTTGTCCTTCCAGACGTCTTCATAGAGGCAGTTGTGGAAGTAGAAATATTCCAGCTGGCGGAATTCCGCCCGGGCCGCCGAGAACAGTTCTTCCACCACTTTGATGTGGTCGTCCATCGAGCCGCCGACATCGAAGAACATCAGAAGCTTCACGGCATTGCGCCGCTCGGGTCGGGTCTGCACATCGAGATAGCCATGCTCGGCTGTGGCGTGGATGGTGCCGGGGAGGTCCAGTTCCTCGTCCGCGCCCTCGCGCACCCAGCGGCGCAGGCGCTTCAGCGCCACCTTGATGTTGCGCGTACCAAGCTCAACGGAATCGTCGAAATTCCTGAACTCGCGCTTGTCCCAGACTTTGACGGCGCGGCGGTTACGGCTTTCCGCCTGGCCGATGCGCACACCTTCGGGATTATAGCCATAGGCCCCGAAAGGCGAGGTGCCGGCCGTGCCGATCCATTTCGAACCACCCTGGTGGCGGCCCTTCTGCTCCTCCAGCCGCTCCCTCAACGTCTCCATCAGCTTCTCGAAGCCGCCCAACGCCTCGACCAGCTTCTTTTCCTCTTCCGTCAGCGTCTTCTCGGCCAGACGGCGCAGCCATTCCTCCGGCAGCGCCGCAACATCGACGCCGCCTTCACCCGAGACCGCCTCCACACCCTTGAAATAATGGGAGAAGACCTGGTCGAAACGGTCGATGTGGCGCTCGTCCTTCACCAGAGTAGCGCGGGCGAGATAATAGAAACCCTCGACGTCGTAGCTGACGAGATCAGCTTCCAGGCTTTCGAGCAAAGTCAGGTATTCCCGAAGCGAGACGGGAACCTTGGCGGCCTTCAGTTCGAGGAAAAACGGGATGAACATCGCGCCAATGTGCGTCGGCCAGGGCGGAGTGGCAAGGGCGGGTAGATACTGCCGCCTTGCCACACTCATGGTAAAAATAAGATTCAGCCTTTTTTGGTAATTTCCCGTTAGCAATTCCCTTGGCGGGAGTTTTGGTATCGGTGCCCGTCTCCGGTTCTTGTTTTTGCGTACGGGTTCACATGCGTTTCACCACGGTGTCGGCAATTCTGCTTGCCTGCGCGGCGCTCGCCGGCTGCGCTTCCAGCTCCGGCATGGATGAAGTCCTGTCGCCGGGGCCGTCTTCCGAGACGACCAGTTCGATCGCCCGGCCGAACAGCCCGGTGCCGACCGCCGATATCAGGTCCGAACTGCGCGAAGCGCCGGCTCCACAAATGGCGATGGCGGCGCCTGTTCCGGAAGCATCCATTCCCGAGGTTGAATCTTTCGCGGGGTCCCAGCCCAACATGCCGGCCATGCCCTTGCCCGCAGCGAAGCCGGCGATATTGGCTCCAGCGGAAAAGCCGACGATCCGCAAGGCGGCGATCGTGCGCGGCGACGTCTATGCCCGTCGCTTCCGTGATGCCAAGCCGATCAATTTCGGCCGCGCCACCTCGCCGAGGCAGCTTGCCGTGCACGGCGTCGACGTCTCGCGCTGGCAGGGCGATATCGACTGGGCAAGGCTGCGCACGCAAGGTGCCAACTTCGCCTATATCAAGGCTACCGACGGCGGCGATCATCTCGATCCGATGTTCAGGAAGAACTGGCGCGAAGCTGGCCAGGCGGGCCTGCGGCGTGGCGCCTATCATTTCTTCTACTGGTGCCGCACCGCCGGTGAACAGGCCGACTGGTTCATCCGCAACGTGCCGAAGGTCGCCGGTGCGTTGCCGCCGGTCATCGATGTGGAATGGAACGGCGAATCCAGCTGCAAGCGGCGTCCTTCACGGGAGAGGGTGCTGGAGAAGATGCAGGTGTTCATGGACAGACTGGAGCGGCACTATGGCCAGCGTCCGATCATTTACACCGCTCCCGATTTCTACCGCGACAATCTGAGGGGCGAGTTCCAGAACTACCCGTTCTGGCTGCGCGCGGTGGCACAGCACCCTTCGAAGGTCTATCCCGGCCGCAAATGGGTGTTCTGGCAGTATTCCGGTTCCGGCCTGTCGCATGGCGTCGCCGGCAAGATCGACCTCAATGCCTTCCACGGCTCGGAAGACGACTGGCACGATTGGGTCGCCGACAAGTCGAGCTGACGGGCCGGCGGGACACAAGCGATCCCGCCGACTGTCCTTGATTACATCAGGTCGTATTCGATGAAACCGGTACGGCGCGCCACGCGGTCGTAGAGCTTGCGCGCGGTGGCGTTGGTTTCGTGCGTCATCCAGTAGACGTTGACAACGCCGACCGCCTTTGCAGCCTGCCTGACGGCGTCGATCAAGGCGCTGCCGACCCCCTTGCCGCGGATTTCGGGATCGGCGAACAGGTCCTGCAGATAACAGTTGTTGGCCTCGGCCCAGCAGGAGCGATGGTACATGTAGTGGGTGAGGCCGACCGGCTTGCCATCGACGAGGGCGATGAAGCCGCGCGGCTCATATTCGCCCGGCGTGAACAGCCGCTTCCAGGTGAGCTGATACGTCTCTTCCGGCAGAACGGTGTTGTAGAATTTGAGATAGGCGGTCCACAGCCGATGCCATTCGGTGTGATCTGACTGTTCAAGCGGGCGGACGGTGACGGTCATGGTTCTCCCCTTCGGTGTCCAACCGTTGTATCCGCCCTTCTGTGCTGATGCGATGGCACAGCCTGTGCCTTTCCGTTGTTCGGGCTGACAGGTCAAACCACCCGGTCAGGTTCTCGCGACTGGCTTTTCGTCTACTTGGGCGGACCGCTTTTACCCCTGGCGTCTGGCCATGAAAGCCAGGCGCTCGAACAGGTGCACGTCCTGCTCGTTCTTGAGCAGCGCGCCGTGCAGCTTTGGCAGGGCGTTCTTCGGATCGGCGCGCAGATCTTCCGGCGAGACGTCGTCGGCAACCAGCAGGCGAATCCAGTCGAGCGCCTCGGAGGTCGACGGCTTCTTCTTCAGGCCCGGCACTTCGCGGATTTCGTAGAACTGGGTCAGCGCCGCGCGCACCAGGTTCTGCTTGATGCCGGGGTAGTGCACATCGACGATGCGGTGCAACGTGTCGACATCCGGGAAGCGGATGTAATGGAAGAAGCAGCGGCGCAGGAAGGCGTCCGGCAGTTCCTTCTCGTTGTTGGAGGTGATGATGACGATCGGCCGCACGGCCGCGCGGATCGTCTCGCCGGTTTCGTAGACGAAGAATTCCATACGGTCGAGTTCCTGCAACAGGTCGTTGGGAAACTCGATGTCCGCCTTGTCGATCTCATCGATCAGAAGCACGATCTTCTTGCCTGCCGCGAAGGCATCCCACAGCTTGCCGCGCTTGATGTAGTTGTGGATGTCGTTGAAGCGGGTATCGCCCAACTGGCTGTCGCGCAGGCGCGAAACGGCATCATATTCGTAAAGGCCTTGCTGCGCCTTGGTTGTGGACTTCACGTTCCATTCGATGAGATCGAGGCCAAGGCCGGCGGCCACCTGGCGGGCCAGTTCGGTCTTGCCGGTTCCTGGTTCGCCTTTGACCAGCAGCGGTCGCTCCAGCGCGATCGCGGCGTTAACCGCCACCATCAGGTCCCTGTCGGCGACATAGGCCGATGTTCCTTCAAAACGCATCGAAAACTCCAGTTCCGTCGCCGCGACCCTAACGCATCGACCCGAAAATCGGAATCGATTTTCGGAAAGTACGATGCGCAGAATCAAAGTGTTAGATCGTCCTTTGCGCGTCCGAATGGACGCGCGGCGCTCTCATGCGGGAGGCGGCAGGGGCAAGTCGCTGGAATGGTTTGGCTAAAAGACGGGTAATGCAGCGATGCCCACTGGCAAGCCGGCCGGTGCCACTCTATATTTGCCGGCGACGGTCTGCGTCTCGCGGCAGGAGAGACATTTCCCCGGGGCCTTATTGATCTCGAAGGGAGCTGTCCCTGACCGGACCCGTGGGTTCGGACATATGGCGCCCACCTACTTTGTAGGTTCCCGGGATCAACTTCTCCACCGGTTGCGTGGATCGTCACTTTTCTCCTTCTCTCACCTGTTGAGGCCACGTTGTCCGAAGGTCGCCGTTGCGACAGCGCGATGTGCCGTGCCATGGCATAGCCACGCCGATTGACGGGAGTGCGCGCCACCATGCACAAGGAACGCAAGAAACAACTGCGCAAGGAAGCGCTGGCACGCCGCGACGCGCTCGATCCATTCTGGCGCATCGAGGCTTCGCTGGAGATGGCAGAGACCGCGCGTGACAATGTTTCATTCGAGCCGCGGGCGATTGTTTCCGGTTTCTGGCCAATGCGCTCGGAAGTCGATGTGCGACCAATGATGTTTGCGCTGCGCGAACACGGTGCGCGTCTGTGCCTGCCCGCAATCCTAGACAAGACCACGATCGTCTTTCGCGAGCTGGTGCGTGGCGCGCCGCTGGTCGAGATGGGTTACGGCACGCATGGCCCCGCCGAGGAAGCCGAAGTTCTGGACCCGGACATCATGCTGATCCCGCTTGCCGCTTTCGATCCTCGCGGCCACCGGATCGGCTATGGCGCCGGCTACTACGACCGAGCCATCGCCAGGCTGCAGGACGCCGGCAGGCAACCGCGCCTGATCGGGATCGCGTTCGATTGCCAGGAGGTGCCCGAAGTGCCCGACGAGCCGCACGACGTGGTCATCCCCGAAATCCTGACAGAGAGCGGGTTGCGGCGGTTTACCCAGCAGCTATAGATGACTGCATGAGGCTGCTTTTTCTGGGCGACATGGTGGGTAAGACGGGCCGCACGGCAGTGTGGGAACAATTGCCCGGCTTGATCTCCGATTTCAGGCTGGATTTCGTCATCGTCAACGGCGAGAACGCAGCCGGCGGATTCGGCATCACCGAGGAGATTTTCCGCGACACCATTTCGGCCGGAGCGGATGTGGTGACCACCGGCAATCATGTCTGGGACCAGCGCGACGCCCTCAATTTCGCACCACGTGAGGAACGGTTTCTCAGGCCGGCCAATTTTCCAAAGGGCACGCCGGGACGTGGCTCCGGCGTCTACATCGCACGCAACGGCGCACGCGTTCTGGTTGCAAACATCATGGGCCGGGTGTTCATGCATCCCGAGCTCGACGACCCGTTCCAGGCGGGCGAGCGCGAGCTTGCCGCATGTCCGCTCGGCGAGCAGGCGGATGCCGTGGTGATCGATTTCCACGCCGAAGCGACCAGCGAGAAGATGTGCTTCGCGCATTTCGTCGACGGTCGCGCCTCGCTGGTGGTCGGAACGCACACACATCAGCCGACAGCCGACCACCAGATTCTCAATGGCGGAACTGCCTATCTCACCGATGCCGGCATGTGCGGCGACTATGATTCGTCGCTCGGCATGGACAAGGAAGAGCCGCTCAACCGTTTCCTCTCGAAAGTGCCGAAAGGCCGCTTCGAAGCCGCCAACGGACCTGCTACGATCTGCGGCGTCGGTGTCGACATTTCCGACCGCACGGGTCTGGCGGAACGCATTGCGCCGTTTCGCCGCGGACCAAGACTGGAAGAAACTGTCCCATCCTTCTGGTTGTGACATTGAAGACGGGAACCGTCGTACCTAACTGCCGCCGAAACCTAGTTTGCCTGCTTCAGATCGTTCAAGGGGAAGACGACCTCCATGCAGATCATCGAGTTTCTCGCGCCGCACTTCGCCTTCGTCAACGATCCAACCGCCTGGGCAGCACTGCTGACCCTGATCGCGCTTGAGATCGTTCTTGGCATCGACAATCTTATCTTCATTTCCATCCTGACCAACAAGCTGCCGGAAGCCCAGCGGGCGCGAGCACGGCGGCTTGGCATCGGCGCGGCGCTGATCATGCGGTTGCTGCTGCTGGCCACGATCTCGATCATTGTCGGGCTGACAGCGCCTGTCTTCACAGCTTTCGGGCATGGTTTCTCGTGGCGAGATCTGATCCTGATCGCCGGTGGCCTGTTCCTGGTGTGGAAAGCGACCAAGGAAATCCATCACACCGTCGATCCCGAGGATCATAAGGATTCGATGATCGGCGAGACGCTGCAGATCAGCCTCGGCGGCGCCATCTTCCAGATCCTGCTGCTCGACCTTGTGTTCTCGATCGACTCCATCATCACCGCCGTCGGCATGACCGACGAGATCGCCATCATGTATATCGCGGTGATCGTCACCGTCGCGGTTATGCTGCTGGCGGCCGCTCCGCTCGCCAATTTCATTGCCAAGAACCCGACCATTGTGATGCTGGCTCTGGGCTTCCTGCTGATGATCGGCATGACGCTGATTGCCGACGGCATGGGCTATCACGTGCCGAAGGGCTACATCTATGCGGCGATGGGCTTCTCGGCACTGGTCGAGGCACTCAACATGCTAGCGCGGCGTAAGAAGGTGAAGAAAAGCGACGGACATTGAGCGCTGCCTTGCCCGTCTCCCACGGAGGTGGGCAGGTCTTCAGGCCGTGCCGAACATGACCTTGCGGCCGTCGGGATCCTCGACGGTGACGACGACATCGTCTGTCGCGGAGGGTTCGATGCCGAGCTCCTTCAAGCGCGTGAGAAAGGCTTGCCGGTCATCGATCTTGAAATAGAGATGCGTCAGGTTCGAACCGGATAAAGGCGGGTGCGTGTGGGCGCCAAAGGCCTCAGCCTCGTGGATCGCCAGCTGAACACCGTCACGATCAAGACGCCAGTAGACATAGCTGCCGTGCGCACCGACCTGTTCGAGCGGCAGGCCGGCGACGCGGCGGTAGAAGTCGGCGGTCTCGGCGGGGCGCGCTGACGTCAGGAAAATTCCCCGAAAAGTCGTCTGCATGATCGCGCCTTGCACTATGCGGAAGGCACGCCGGTTGGATGCCGGTCGCCGATCAGTCCGAGAACAATGCCCTGTTCCAGCCAGGCCTTGGCGCCCGAGAGAGCCAGCGCAAATCCATCCGTCGAGTCCACCGCCGTCTTGACCTGCAGGTCCGCATCGCCCTGGAAGCCGAAATTGCGGATGGCTACGAAGGTGGCGGTGTCATCAAGCATCGGCGTGAAGGTCCATTCCACCGTGGTGGCAGGTTCGCCCCAGCCGACGACGATCTTCCTGCCCTTCACCAGCTCCCTGACCTCAACCGGGGATTTGAAATCGTACATGCGCCATTCCCATTCGACTTGCCGTCCGGCATCGAGCCGCGCGCTGCCATGGGTGAACCAGAATTTCGAGGTGACGGCTGGGTCGATGAAGGCTTCATAGACTTCGGCCGCTGGTTTGCGGATCAGCATACCGACTTCGGCAACAGGTGCTTTGTGCAGTTCCATCGTGTTCCTCCGTCTGTTCGAACTTCCTGGAAGCGTCATCACCACGCGTCGGGTTCGCGCACCATATGAACGACGTTGGCGGGGTTCATGATCCAGCCGCCGCGGAAGCCGTCGCCGAGCGGTTCGATCGGATCGCAGCGGACCACGCCGGCATCGGCCAGCTGTTTCAATGTGCCCGAGGAATCGGGCGTGAACAGCTCCAGCCATATCTCGGCCTGGCTCATCGTGGCATCCTCGTCGATCCAGAGCTGGTTCGGGCCGAGCTTGAAACCGACCGCCGGCGCTTTTTCGGTGATCGGCGTGAGGCCAACCGTATTACGGTAGAAAGCGATGGTCGGCTCGTATTGATGGCTCGGCACTTTCATGGCGATGTTGATACCGCCTTCGATTTTCGTGGTCATCGTCGGGTCCTTGGAACAGGGTTCAGGTCGGTCGGGATTGCGGTCACGGCAGATTGATCTGCCAGGAAACGCCAAAGCGATCGTTCAGCCAGGCAAAGCGCCGGCTGAAGCCGTAATTGTCGAGTGGCATCAGCACGCCGCCGCCCTCGCCAAGCGCCTCGACGATTTGCGACTGTTCGTCCTCGCTGGTGCAGGTGACGAACAGTGAGACCGAGGGCGTAAAGGTGAAGGCGTGCTTGACGTAGCTGTCGCTGGCCAACACCTCGAGACCGGCGATTTCGGCGCGCGCCAGCTTGATCGAACCTTCAGGGCCAGGCTGGCCGGCGCCGTAGCGGTCCACCTCGACGATGCGGCTTCCAGGAATGGTCTTGCAGTAAAAGGTCAGTGCTTCCTCGGCCCTGCCTTCGAACATCAGAAACGGCGCTGCTGTCGCCATGGCATGTCCTCCTGTGGATCAGATGTTGTCCGGATTGGCCGGCACGCCCTTCATTTCGGAACGGTAGTAGCCGTCACGCAGGTTGATGCCGTATTCGACATAGGCCTTCATGCAGGCGAGCATCTGCGACCAGCCTTCGCAGTTGATGTAGGAGCGCTTTCGGCCTGCCTCGTCCTCGCGCCAGCCCTCCTCGGCAATGGTGACGAAGGTGCCGCCGTCGTCGAGCTGTTCGAAATTCATCTCGATGCGGGTCTTGTAAGCCGGCTTGTCGTCCGGGCCACTGCCATCCCAGCGGAGCACGATCCGCTGTTGCGGTAGGATCTCGTCGACATCGACCGGGATTTCGCCCCACCAGGTCACGGTGGTGCCGACGACCAGCGGCGCGGAGGCACCGCGCACGGTGGTGAAATAGCCACTGAGCTTGGTCGGGTTGACTACGGCGTCGAAGACCTCGGCGACAGGCTTGCCGATGCGGCCCGAAACCCTGATTGCGATGGACATGTCCACAGCCTCCTGCTTGAAATTTCCCCTATCATGTTATAAAAACATAACATGTCAAGTGAAGCGAAAGACGATCATGTTTTCAAGGCGTTGGCGCACCCGCGCCGGCGCCTTTTGCTCGACGAACTCAAGGATGGGCCGAAAACGACGGGCACCTTGTGCGAGATCTTTGCCGACATGGACCGTTGCACGGTGATGATGCATCTGAAGGTGCTGGAGGATGCGGGGCTGGTCGTTGCCCGCCGCGAAGGCCGTGAGCGCTGGAACCATCTCGATGCGCTGCCGATCAAGCGCATCCATGACCGCTGGATCAGCGAATACGCGACCCACGCAGTCTCCATCCTCGACCGGCTGAAAGCAGATCTGGGGTGATGATGGTCTTCTAATCCGCCATCGCCACCAGAGCGTCGCGATCGTAACCAAGGCGGATCGGAGCGCCAACCGGGATATCGTCTGCGCCAAAGTCGTTGGTTTCGGTCACCGACAACGGCTTTTCCAGGCCCGGTATCTCGACGATGAGATGGGTGATCTCGCCGAAATAGTGCCGCTCGACTACCGTGCCGGCCACCTCATATTTGGCGGTGGCGTTGTCCCACAACACGCGCAATCGCTCCGGCCGGATGCCGAGCGTGGCGCCGGCGCCGTTGCGGATGAAAGCCCTCGGCTTTTCGGTGGTGACGCGGCCGAAACCCAGCGTGTCGACGGTGATGGAGGAGCCGTTTTCCTCGACGACCTCTGCTTTCACGAAATTCATGCCGCCAAGGAAGTCGGCGACCTGGCGGTTCACGGGCCGCTGATACATTTCCTTCGGCGAAGCGACCTGGGCGATGCGGCCGCCGAACATCACGGCGATGCGATCCGACATGGCGAGCGCCTCGTACTGGTCGTGCGTGACCAGGATGAAGGTGATGCCGACGGCCTGCTGCAGGCGGCGCAATTCCACCTGCATCTGTTCACGCAGTTTCTTGTCCAGTGCCGACAGCGGTTCGTCCAGCAGCAGCACCTTCGGCCGCATCACCAGCGCGCGCGCCAACGCCACGCGCTGGCGTTGGCCGCCGGACAGCTCATGCGCACCGCGTTTGCCAAGTCCGTTCAGCGAGACCATAGCGAGTACTTCGTCGACACGGCGCTTCTCCTCGGCTGGGTCGAGCTTCAGCCGCTTCAATCCATAGGCGACGTTCTGCTCGACATTGAGGTGCGGGAAGATGGCGTAGCTTTGGAACACCATGTTGGTGGGGCGCCGGTTGGCGGGCACGCCGACCATCTCCTGCCCGTCGACGGCGATCGTGCCGCTGGTCGGATTGTCGAAGCCTGCGATCATCCTGAGCAGCGTGGTCTTGCCGCAGCCGGAAGGGCCGAGCAGGGAGAAGAATTCGCCCTCGCGAATGGTGAGGCTGCAATCGTAGAGTGCCTTGAACGCGCCGTAGCTACGGGTGACATCTCGGATCTCTATCATTGGCCGGTCGGGAACACGGCGGTCTGGCGTTGGCAGATCAAGCATGCAGCGGTCCCTCGGATTGAGTGCGCCGTGCGGCGCGGCGCCGCAGAATTTCCGCGATGGACAAAAGCACGAAGGAGCCGATCAGCAGCAACGTGCCGAGCGCCAATACACCCGGCAGCTTGGCAGCGAACCGCAACTGGCCCCAGATGTAGATCGGCAACGTCGCCTCGGTTCCGGTGAGGAAAAAGGCGATGATGAAATCGTCGAGCGAGATGGTGAAGGAAACCAGCAGGCTGGAAATGATGGCCGGCGTGACCATCGGCAGGGTCACGCGCCTGAAGGTGCCGAATGCGGTCTCGCCGAGGTCGGCTGAGGCCTCCTCCAGACTGCGGTCGAACCCTTCGAAACCGGAAGTCAGCACCGACATCGAATAGGGGATGCAGATCAGCACGTGACCGAGCACGACAGTAAACAGCGACAGGCTCAAGCCCAATTGCAGCATCACCAGAAGCATGGAGATGGCGACAATGACTTCCGGCAGCACCAGCGGCGCCATGATCAGGCCGTGGATCGGTCGCCGGCCGGGAAAACGATACCGCGTGATCGCGCGGGCCGCGAGGATGCCCAAGGTTGTGGAGAGCACGGCGGCGGAGACGCCGACGATCAGGCTGTTCCAGGCGGCGTCGATCAGCGCCGGCGTTTTCGGCAGGTCGCGGTACCATTGCAGCGTGGTGCCAGCGAGTGGAAATTTCGGCGAAGCCGAGGTGTTGATCGAGAAGATCGGGAGGAACACCACAGGCAGGTAGAGGAAGCCGATATAAAGGAAAGCGTAGGCTGTGAGCCAGGAATTGCCGCTGGGCAGGAGACGCCTGAGAGTCGTCATCGCGCCAGCCTCGCGGCGGCACGGATAAAGAAAACGGCGCCACCCGCCATCAGGCTGACCACGACCATGGTTGTCACGGAAAGTGCTGCGCCCAATGGCCAGTTTGATGCCTTGCCGAACTGTGCCTGGATGGCGTTGGCGATCATGACGCCGTCCTTGCCGCCGACCAGCTTGGGCGTGACATAGTCGCCGACCGTCGGGATCATGACGATGAGCAGCGCCGAGATGACGCCGGGCGCCGAAAGCGGCAGCGTGACACGCAGGAATGAACGCAACGGCCCGTCGCCCAGATCCTTGGCCGCCTCGATCAGCGTGCGGTCAACCTTTTCGAGCGACACGAAGATCGGCAGGATGGCGAAGGCTGCCCAGGCGTGGGTCAGCGTTATGATGACGGCGCTGGTGTTGTAGAGCAGGGCGGTGGAGGGCTCGCTGATCAGGCCAAGTCCCATCAGGCCGGAATTGAGCACGCCGTTGTAGCCGAGAATGACCTTCCACGACATCACGCGCAGCAAATAGCTTGTCCAGAACGGGATGGTGATGAGGAACAGCCACAGGCCCTTGTGGCTGCCGCCGTGGAAGGAAATGAAATAGGCGATCGGGTAAGCCAGCACCACGGTGAACAGCGACACCAGAAGCGACACGAAAAGCGAGCGCCACAACAGGTCGAGATAGATTGGCTCGGTCAGCGCGGTGCGGTAGTTCTGAAGCGTGAAGGTGTGGTCGATGGTGAGGTAGTTCTGCGTCCAGAAGGAATGGGCGAACACCACCAGGATCGGCAGCAACAGCAGGATGAGGGCGTAAAGGAGGGTCGGGCTGATCAGGGCAAGGCCCTGGAAGGATTCGGATTGCAGAAGCGGTGGTCTTCGCCTGATGCCGTCCGCGGTCAGCGGCGGCGACCCTTCTGCTGCTGCCGTCATTGGAGCACTCCGGGCAGTGCTCCGGGTGTGTTGCAGTCGGTCGCCGGCCTGGATCGTCCCGCCATGCTGCCTTCCCATCAAGCGCCGGTGGTTCCCGTATTCTGTTGTCGAGTTTCAGCCGCCTTGTGCTCGTGCATCGATGCGAAGTGCCGGCGGCTGTCCTCTTGCCGGCTTCCTTCATCATGAGCGTATCCGCTGGTTGAAATCAAGCGATATTTCTGCAATGTTGATTGAATGGCCATTCAAAACAAGATGACGAAACCCGCGTTTTCCAACGGTTTGAGCGGCTTATCGGATTCGGTGTTAGTGCAAGGGCTGGAAGCGAGGCGATGATGGCTGCGATACGCGAAGCAAGAGGCAACCGGCAGGATGCAAAGGCGCAGGAGAATGCCGTCGCGACTGCGCGTAGCCATCTCGTGCAGCCCTGGCCGGTGGCAGGCTCGGTCGGCGCCGAGGCACGCGCGCTGATCGGCGCCGGCGACGGTATCTACATCGTCGATGGTGACGGCAAGCGGCTGATCGATGGGCCGGCCGGCATGTGGTGCACCAATGTCGGCCATCGCCGCGAGGAGCTTGCGCGCGTGATGTACGAGCAGGCGATGCAGCTCTCCTACAATACGCCCTGGTACACCATGAACGCGCCTTCGGCGGAACTGGCGCGGCGCATCGCTGCGGCAGCGCCCGGCGACTTGAGCCATGTCTTCTTCACCACCGGTGGCTCGTCCGCGGTGGAGACGGCGCTGCGCTTCATGCAGTTCTACAACAATGTGCGCGGCCGCCCTGAGAAGAAGCTGATCCTGTCGCGCGGCGGCGCGTATCACGGCTCGACCTATCTGGCGGCCTCGCTGAATGGCCGCCCGCGCGACCGCGACTGGATGGACGGTGCCGACGATCTGGTGGTGAAGCTTTCTTCGCCCGATCCGTTCCGCCGGCCGAAGGGCATGGATGTCGGCGCCTTTGCCGACCTGTTGGTCGAGGAATTCCGCGACAGGATAACGACGGTCGGTGCGGACAGAATCGGTGCCTTCGTCGGCGAACCCATACAAGCCTCGGGCGGCGTCATCGTACCGCCTGACGGGTATCTGAAGCGTATCCGTGAAATCTGTCGCGAGAACGATATCCTCTATATTTCCGACGAGGTGGTGACGGCCTTCGGCCGGCTTGGCCATGTCTTTGCCTCCGGTGACGTGTTCGGGCTCGACCCGGACATGATCACCTTTGCCAAGGGTGTCACCTCCGGCTATTTCCCGCTTGGCGGCGTCGTGATTTCCGAACAGCTTCTGCAGGAATTGCGCCGCTCCAACCATCCCGATGCGATGTTCGCGCATGGGCTGACCTATACCAGCCATCCGACCGGCTGTGCGGTGGCATTGAAGAACCTCGATATCCTGGAAGATGAAGTATTGGCGCACGCACGTGCCGTTGCGCCCTATTTCCAGGCGCAGCTGAAGACGCTGGAAGACTTGCCGCTGGTCGGCGAGGTGCGTGGCCTCGGGCTGATGGCTTGCGTGGAATGTGTGGCAGACCGTGAAAGCAGGAACCCACTGCAGCTGGACAAGGCGGTCGGCGCGCGTATCGATGCGCATTGCCATGATCTCGGACTGCTGGTGCGGCCGCTGATCAATATGTGTGTGATGTCGCCGCCGTTGATCATCACGCGCGAGCAGATCGACGCGATGGTGGCGATCCTGCGTGAAGGCATTTCGCGCACGATGGAGGACCTGCGCCGGGAGGGACTGTGGCAGGGCTGACGTTGGAGCGTTTCCGCGTTTGTCGGCAGAGACGCTCTAACTTTTTTGCTTTACGCAATTCCGGACGCAAAACCGCTGCGCACTTTTGCTGGGATTGCTCTAGCCGTCGCCGCCACCACCGCTGTCGCCACCACCATGACTGCCACCGGAATGGTGGTCGCCGCCGAAATGCGCTCCGCCATCACCGGGCACCAGGGAGCCGCCGACGAGCGGCACCATGAACCGGCGACTTGAATTGCGGTATCTGATGCCGAGGAAGATCGCGACGACAATTGCGAAGGGGATCAGCAGGTAAAACCATGCGTTCATGGCGCCGTCGTCTCCTTGCGAGGTGCCCGACTATGGCATGGCAGGCAGCGTTTGTGGATCCCTTCGCCGGCGGGTATTTGGACCCGGTTATTCCTAGGCGGCCGGCTCTTCGACGCTGACGGTCTTGCTCTGCCAGAGCAGGATCAGGCCGGCCAGGACGATGAGGCCCGCGCCGGCGATGGTGGCTGGGCCAGGAACCTCGTTGAAGGCGACATAGCCGATGATGGCGGCACCCACGAGTTCCAGATAGACGAGCGGCGCAAGCACCGACGTTTCGGCAAGCCGGAAGGCAATGATCAGCATGAAATGGCCGATCAGCGAAAAGATGCCGACCCCGGCGAAAAAGACGAAGTCGCTCCAGGCCGGTGCCGACCATGTGAACGCTGCCTGCGGCAGCAGGATCAGCGCGCCGAAGGCGCATTGGAAAGCGAGCGTCTTGAGCGGATCGCTTTCCAATGCGGCCTTGCGGGTGACAATCATGTAGAAGGCGAAGGACAGGCCTGAAGCAAGCGCCAGGAGAATGCCAGGGTCGATCGCGCTGCCCGGCTGCAGGATCACGATGGCGCCGGCGAAACCGAGCACCAGGCTGATGCCCTTCACCGGCGTCATGCGTTCCTTGAGGATGATGACCGACAGCACCATTCCGATGATCGGTGCGATGAAATAGGCACTGATGGCGGTCGCCAGCGGAATGAAGGTGATGGCGACAAAATACAGCGACATCGCTGTCACCAGAAGGATTGTGCGCAGCATGTGCGCGCCGAGCCGTTCAGAAGGAAACAAGTGCCGGCCATGGCGCGCGAAGGCATAGGGCAGCACGATGATCGACGCCACCGCGTAACGCGCCCAGCCGATGAAAAGCGGCGAATAGTCGGCACTCAGATATTTTGCCAATCCGTCGACGATCTGGATGGCAAAGGCCACCGCGGCCATCAGGAGGATGCCTCTGGTCTGCGGAGATAGGCCTGCCGGTGCGGTCATGTTCGCTTCTAGCGCGAAGCCTCATGCCGTTACGGCCAAACACATTGAGCCAGAAATTCTGGATAGCCCCCTTCTGGGGAGAGGAGAAGGGGGCCTATCAAAAACCTACCACCGCACCTGACCGAGCAGCTTCTCGCCAAGCGGGGTCAGGGTTGCAGTCGCGGCATTGTGCTTTTCCCATTCGCGCGGGTCGCCCGGGAAGGCGTCGCGCTGTGGATGGTCGAGTTCACGCCACAGCCGGATGCGTTCCTGGCGTTCCGCCTGATTGTCCCACTCGGCAGGGTGCATGGAAATGTACTGGGCCATGCGCACGCGGTTATCGGAATGGTTCGGGCGCACGCCATGCGCAAGCAGCGAGTTGAAGATCATCAGGTCGCCGGCCTCCATCTCGATGTTGACCGTTGCCTGGCCGGTCATGTCGGGATGCATCGGGTCGCGATCGGCGGGCTGGGTCTTCTCCCAGTCCTCGAAATCGGAGAAGAGCTTCGGCACGCATTGGAAGCCGCCGACGTCGCCGTCCTGCTTCTGCAGGCTGAGCACGCCCTGCACGCCGATCGGCAGCGGGCGGATCGAGGTGTCGACATCCCAATGAATGAAGCCGTTGGGATTGCCCTTGACCTTCTTCGGCGGGTTCAGGTTGGCGCGGTCGATCGTCACCCACAGGTCCTCGCGGTCCCAGATGTCGACGAAGGCATCGTAGATGCGCCGCTCCATGCGATTGTCCCAGAGATACTGGTGATTGTAGATCTCCAGCATGCCGGTGTTGTTGAGTTCCTTCATCTTGTGCTCGCGCCGCTGCGGCGCATACCAGGTGGAAGGATCGGTCGGGTTCTTCTCGTCGAAACGCCACAGAAGATCCACCAGCCGCTTGACGTTCTCGGCCGGCACGGCCTGACGCACAATGACGTAGCCGTTGGTGATCCAGTGCTGCCAGTCATCCCGCGAAAGCACGCGTAGCGGCAACGTCTTCTCGATGTCCTTCAACTGCGTCGTCATCGAGGTGGTCGGGTGGTGGTCTTTCACGGCGGCTGCTTGCATGGCGTTCTCTCCCTGGCTGGCGCCCGATGAAGGGCTTGAGCGGAAGAATAAGGAAGCTGGCCGGGCGGTGTTGTACTGCACCAGCAATTTCCGATACTATTCTGGCGTTTTGGAAACAGTCAGCGCCGTATGAAGCCCTATCTCGAACGCGTTCCAGCCAGCCCGGACGCTTCCTGGAGTATGTTGAACCGCCGGCTCGACGACGGCATTCCGTTCCAGTGGCATCATCATCCCGAGTTCGAACTGACCCTGACGTTGAACTCGCGCGGTCATCGTTTCATCGGCGATCATGTCGGAACCTTCGACGGCATCGATCTGGTCCTGGTCGGCTCCAACCTGCCGCATACATGGTCGTCTTCGGAGAAGCTGGATCCGGCCTTGCCGCATGTCGCACTGGTGGTGTGGTTCCGCCAGGAATGGATCGAAGCAATCACCAGTGCATCGGTGGAACTTGGCGCAGTCGCCGCACTTGTCGCCAGGGCTGGCACCGGCCTGCGCTTCTCGACCACATCGGCGATCGCGCTTGCCGACGATTTCAAGCGGCTGTTCGAATTGCCCGCGCCGCAGCGGCTGCTCGCCATGCTCGCCATCCTCAGCAGCCTGGCGGACGATGCCGAAGCAGAGCCGCTTTCCAGCGAGGCCCTGGTGCCGATGGAACGGGACGCCGGCGCCGAGCGTATCGACCGGGTACTGACCCACATCCATCAATCCTACGCGCAGGAAATCCGGCTGGAGGAACTTGCCGGCATTGCCGCGCTCAGCGTTTCGGGAACGCACAGACTGTTTCGCCGGTACATGCGTGCAACGATTTCCGACTACATCATCCGCCTGCGCATCGGCGATGCCTGCGCGCGCCTGTCAGGGACAAGCCAGCCGATCCAGCACATCGCGGGCGGCGTCGGCTACGGTTCACTGGCGAACTTCAACAGGCACTTCCGCCGCCTGCGTGGCATGTCGCCTCGTGACTACCGCGCGCGATTCAGGTTGCGCCCGTAAGTCGAGGTCTGGATTTTATGACTTTACCTCCGGAAGATCGGAGGGTGTCAGGCTCCTATCATACGCGGCTGAGCAGCGCGGCGTTGAGCGCTTCCATGTCTTTCTCGGCTGGCTGAGTTTCCAGCGACAGCACCGGCAGTCGCTGGCGCAGATGGTCGTGGTGTGTGCGCACGCCATATTCGAGGTCGGACAGGTAGAAGCCGGCGAAAGCCTCCGACAGCATGGATTCGTTCGACCAGACCGAAAGCTGCACGTCCTCGGCCATGGTGTCGCGGTCGATGCGGAAGGCGAGATAACGGGCCGCGGCCTGTTCCCGGCTCTCATCGGCGTAGCGGTAGATGGCGCCACGCAGCAGCGTTTCACCGGTCGACAGCGGGAACTCCTGGTAGAACTGCACCGATTCCGGCGTTACCGAGATCACCGAGTTGGGGAACAGGCTGTAATAGATCCAGGCCTTCTTCTGCGCATCGGGCAGGTGCTGAGGTTCCGGGGCGATACGCACATAGTTCTTGACGCTCCAGCGACGGCCGGCATGCGGATTGTAAGTGGCGAAGGAGCGCGAAAGGCCATTGACGAAGGGCTCGTCGTAATAGGTCGAACCATAAAGATCCTGCAGGGCCGGATGCGCCATGGCGACGTGGTAGCCTTCATTGTCGACGTCGCGCACCGATTTCCAGTTGACCGGGCTTTTCTGAGTCCAGATGCCCCAGGAAGGCACCATCTCTGCGGCGCGGTAGGGCGCGAACTCTGCCTCGATGGGTTTCAGCAATTCGGTGACGGCCGGTTGCGGTCCACCGTCGCGGAAACGGATGAAGATGAAGCCCATCCAGATCTCCAGGTCGAGCGGCTTCAGGCCGAACTCGGTCTTGTCCAGATCGGGGAATGAGCGGGGGCGGGCGGCCCCGCGTAGCGTGCCGTCGAGGTTGTAGACCCAGCCATGGAAAGGGCAGACCAACGCGTTGGCGCAATGGCCCTGGTTGTCGGCCACAACGCGGCTGCCGCGATGGCGACACAGATTGTGGAACCCGCGCACGATGCCGTCCTTGCCGCGCACGATGAGTGCGCGCTCGCCGACCACGTCCATGGTCAGATAGTCGCCGGGATTGGGCACGTCGGAGATGTGGCCGGCGATCTGCCAATGGGTGCGGAACAGGTGTTCCTTCTCCAGTTCCAGCAGCGCGTCGGAATGGTAGGCCCAACCTGGCAAGCCGCTGCGGTCCCAATCGTTGGGGATCGCCACATCGCGAAAATGTGGGTTCATAATACGTGCTTTCTTATTGAATAAGCATTCAATATAAGCATATTTATTATTGAAATGCAATGGCTTGTGGATTTCAGGCCTTCGCATGTGCGAAGGTCGCGCGGCGTTTGGACGGGAATTTCTCCGTTTTTCCCGGCACTTAATGCCGGTCTGACGCAGGCCGATTTGCGGGCAAGAATGTGAGCGAACGATCCGTCCATGTCATCAGTTCAGATGGCATGGCCCACAACGGCCGATTCAGCAAAAACGTCATGACAGCAGTATGTCCCGAAGGCCTTGCCGGGCCCTCGAAGCGCGTTCTTGCAAGCAGCAATGATGGCGCTGGCTTATCCGGCCTTGGCGGGCGTTTTTGGTTTGGCTGCCTTCTTGGCGGCCGACTTGGACTCGGCGACCTTCGCTGCCGGTTTCGCGGTCTTGGCCGTAGTGCTACCCTTCGCCGTGGCAACTGCCCTGGCGGCAGGTTTCGCTGCCGCCTTTGGCTTGGATGCCTTGCCGGGAGCTACGGTCTTGGCAGGTTTGGCGCCGGCTGTGCGTGCCGGCTGCTTGCCCTTGCTCTCCTCAGCTTCGATCTCGCCCGCGGCCTGATGCCAGTGGCGTTCATGGGAGCCGTGCGGCCTGCCTTCGCGCTCCCAGATTTCGTGTGCACGCTGCCGGATGCGTTCCTGCCTGTCGTCTGCCATGGACATCTCTCCTGATGTTCGACGCATACCCGCGCGACGCAGTGAACCATGCGCAGCCGCAGGTTGAACATTTGCATATTTCCGCAAGGCGGCGACGGTGGCAAGTGCATGGATCGGACGTGTTTCCTTGGATCGAAAGCGCCGATGTCTTCAATCCTGCAGTGCCGGCCAGTTCAAAACGAAAACCCCGGCTGGAGCCGGGGTTCTGTGCAGTCCGAGCAAGAATGCTCTAGCTGTTTTTCTTCGTGATCAGCGTCAAGGTGCCATCCTGGCCCATGCTCGTGGCAACGACCTGCGCGGAGGTCGAGCCCTTGGCCTTGAGGGCTGCCTTGGCCTCGGGAACGGCGTCGATATTGCTGCGCAATTGCTTGAGGCTGTCATCCGTGCCTTGCGCAACCACCTGCTCGACCTGTTTCTGCGTTGCCTGTGGCAATTCGCTGACATCCACCACGTTGATGCGCTGGATCTTCGGGGCGGCGCTCGGTGCCGCTGCCGGGGGATTGGATGGTGTCTGTGGCGTCGACGATGATTGAGCATTCGCCGCCACGACGCCGATGAAAGAAATGCTTGCCGCAAGCAACAAAGCCTTGTGCATGGGTTTCCCTTTCCGGTTAGCCCCCGCTAGCCGGCCAACAGAATACGACAATGAGTCCAGAGGCCGCCGCTTACCGGGTCATTTCGTGACCAATTGGTGTTCGCAATGTGGGCGGTCTCCAGGATAGCGATGAGAACATGAATATAATTCACGAGATAAATATATCTGCGCCATCAAAAAGCGCCTGGGCCGTTTTATTCCGGTTTACCAATCGGCTTCACCAAACGGCAGGCGACTGTCGCTAAAACGCCTACCAAGACAGGTCCACTTCCAGACGTTCCCTCGATGACAAACATTGGTTCTCAGCAGACGCAGGCGACGACCCCCGGTGCCGCGACGGCGGCATTTGGCCCTCGGAATCGTACTGGCCGGACATGGCCTTTCGGCGCGATACAGCTGCGTGTCGCGAACCGGGATCAAAGCCTCTACCCAAAGCTTTCGCTGAGCATCGGCGTGGCCATTCTGTGTGCCGCCGTGCTGGCCGCCATGATCTTGTCGCGTGCCTGGAACGATTTCGCCGAGGCCAGACAGAACCATCACGATATCCAGAATTTCCGCCAGATTCTCGATACCGCGAACTTCATTTCGGCTGAACGCGGTCCGGCCAATGATGTGATGTCGGATCCCAGCGGCACTGCTTTGAAACGGCTCGCTGATTTTCGCGCCCGCAGCGACACCGCGCTGGCCAGCCTCGCCGCAAAGCCGGAGGTGCCGATCCTGCTCCACGACCATTCAATTCCGCCCGGACTCCTAGATGCCGTCGCCGAAAGCCTGGCCGCAGCCAGGGCCAAAGTCGATCGTGCGGCAACTGTCCAGGGCGGCCCGGCCAAGCTTCGCGCGATGCAGGACGCCATCGAAGCGATGTTCGCCGCCTCGGACCGTTTTCGCGCTGTGGTGACATGGCATGCGAATGAGCTGACCGGCCATGACAGTGGATTGTCGGAGCCCGTGCTCGTTGGCCAGATGCTGGCGGATCTGCGCGAATATGGCGGCCGCATAGCTTCTGAAGTGATCGCGCCACTTGCGACGCGCCAGCGCATCCCGCTGGAAAACATCATCGATGCACGCCGGGATCAGGGGCGTATCAACCAGATCTGGCACATGCTGCGCGGCCAGACGGCTCCCAACGCCATGCCCGACCTCGCCGGGAACCAGGCGGTCATCGATACACTCTTCTTCGGGATCGGCATGGACATGGTCGATGCGATCATCAAGCAGGGCAAGGATTCCAGCGATTATCCCATCACCGCGGTCGAATTGACCAAAGCCTTTGTGCCGACCATGAAGTCGGTCGAGGATTATCGGACAGCCTTTCTTGATAAAACCGTATCCAGGGTCGCCGCCGAGCGCGATGCCGCGCTGCGACTTCTCGCCACCGTCTCGCTGGCGACCGCGATCGTGCTTGGCGTACTGGTTGGAGTGCTTTTATCGGTACGGCGCGACGTTTTTCGCCCGTTGCTGCAGGCACGCGAGGAGGTTATCGGTCTGGCGAAGGATCGCCCGCTTGCCGCCAGACCAGATCCCGGCGGTGCGGGCGAAATGGCGCGTTTGTTCGATGCGATCGACGTGCTTCAGGACCGCATGCGTGAGCGCGCATCGCTGACCAGCGAGCTGCGACTGCAGGCGGAAACGGATGGTCTGACCGGCGTTCTGAACCGGCGCACGCTGGACTACATCGCCCAGAATGGCGACGACGGATTGCCGGCAGAGGATGCGCTCGGTCTGGTCATGATCGACATAGACCACTTCAAGGGCATCAACGATACGCATGGCCATCTCGCGGGTGACCGCGTGCTGGTCGAGACGGCCAGGCTTCTGAAGCGGGAAGTACCGATCGATTGTGTCGTAGCCCGTTTCGGCGGTGAAGAATTCGCCCTGCTGTTTTCCTGTTCGGACATCGACCAGGCCGGGCACCTCGCTGAAACCATTCGCGGCAAATTGCAGGACCATCGGTTCACCCTCTCCGACGGTCGTCAGATTGCCATCACTGCCAGCTTCGGCGTCGCCTGTGGCAAGCGGGGGCCGCGCGACTGGCGCCATCTGGTGGAGCGCGCGGACAAGGCGCTCTACCGGGCGAAGTCGGCCGGCCGCAACCGTGTCTCAATTGCGCCCGCCACCATGGCCGGTCGAGCCAGCGGCAGGGATGGCGAACGCATGCGAGCCTAGAGCGTTTCCGTTTTTCACGGAAACGCGGAAACGCTCTAACTTTTGTTTTTTCGCAATTCCGGACGGAAAACCGTTACACACTTTTCCTGGGATCGCTTGAGAGCCGCACGTCGAGCAAGCTCAGTGCATCGCTTTCTGGGCGTCATGTGTAGCACGGCGTCGGCTTGCCAACCGATTCTCCCAAAGACTTGCGGCCAGCATGACGATGGTGGTCAGCCACCCCATGGTCAGAAGATCCACGCCGAATGCGACGGGAAACAGCGCCGCGAGCGCTGCGATAGCGGCTATGTGGGAAACCGGCACGGTGCCATACACCACCTTCTTGTAGATGGCGCTGCCCAGAAGATAGATCGCCGGCCCGCCGCACAGTGTCAGCGCATAGGCCGTCTTCAATCCGTCATGCGGGTGGGCGAGCACCAGGTCGTTGCCGACGGCCGTGGCGATGATCCCGCCGATCAGGACGGCATGGATATAGTGGAAATAGGCGCCGAGCCGGCCAGGATCGTCGGAATGGGTGATGGTTTCGGTGGCGTCCTTGCTCGACGTACCGAAATACAGCCACCACATCGCCAGCGTGCCGAGGAAGGTGGCGAGCAGGGCCGAAAGCACGGCGGGTTCCCATACCTCCGCACGCCCCAGCGTTGCGCCCGTTGCAAGCAAGGTTTCGCCGAGCGCCACGATGACGAACAGCTGGCAGCGTTCCGCCAGGTGCCCGCCCTCAATGGTCCAGTCGCTTGTCCTCGAACGGCCCAATCCGGGCAGGGCAAAGCCGAACATCGGCGACAGATACTCACAGGCGATCGCTATTGCCCATAGCCCCGCGCGGGTCCAGTGTTCGGCAAAGGCGCCAGCGATCCAGAACACCGCCGCGATCGAAAGCCAGCCGAGCATGCGCCGGTAGTTGGCGGAAAGCGGATGGTTCGCGCCCAGTTCCCAGACGACATAGGCCGTGCGGCCAACCTGTATCGCGACATAGGCGAGCGCAAAGACCAGGCCGCGATCACCGAAGGCCCCCGGTATGGCCGAGGCCATGACCAGCGCCGCCAGCATCACCGCGAACAGCGCACCGCGGATGCGCGGTGTCTCGGGGTTGAACCAGTTGGTGAACCAGCACGTATATTGCCAGCCGAGCCAGACCGCGAACCACAGGATCAGGGTTTCGATGACCCCGGTCGGCGTCAGGTTCGTCAACAGCTCATGGCTGAGCTGAGTGACGGCGAACACATAGACGAGATCGAAGAATAGCTCCTCGAAGGTGACGCGCGCATGGTGGCCGTCACGGCGCCGCAGCAGAGCATGGTTCCCGGTCATCTCACTCCCCTCGAAAAAGACAACGCCAAATTGAACACCGACCCGCCCTGACCGCAATCGTTGCAAGCGGGGTTCTTCACAGGCTTTGCGAAGAACTCCGCTTGTGATGGAACAAGGGCTTATTTGGTGGTGTAGCCGCCGTTGACGAGGATGGTTTGGCCTGTCATCCACCAGCCTTCCGAGACCAGCATGCGGATCCATGGCACGATATCCTGGATGTCGGTCAGGCCGGTTTTGGAGAAATTCGAAAGGGCCGCAGCCGTCTTGTGATAGGCGACCGCATCCGCGCCCTCTGCCGGGTAGAAGAAAGGCGTGTCCATCGGCCCGGGTCCGATCGCTGTCACCGAGATGCCGCGCTCGCCGAACTCCTTGGAAGCCGCGCGGGTGAAATGCTCGACCGGTGCCTTGGTGCCGGCATAGCTGGAATAGAAGGGCGTGAAGGCGCCGAGCAACGAGGTCACCAGCGTGCAGATCTTGCCGTTGTCGCTGACGTGCCGGCCCGCCTCCTTGAGGAAGAAGAAGGCCGTCTTGGCGTTCACCGCACTCATCGCGTCATATTCGGCTTCCGAGATCTCGACCATCGGCTTCTTCAGCACCTTGCCGACGGTGTTGATGGCGATGTCGGGCCTGCCGACCGCTGCAACCACGTCCGCAAACAGTTTTTCAATAGCGCCCGCCGTGGTGAGATCCGCCTGGAAAGCCACTGCCTTGGCACCTGTAGCCTTCACAGCGGCAAGGGTGGCATCGGCGTCGGCTTTGGTTGCTGCGCTGTTGTAGTGGATGGCAACGGCTTTCGCGCCATGCGCGGCGAGGTCGCGGGCGATCAGTCCGCCCAGGTTCTTTGCGCCTCCGGCGATGAGAACGGTTTTGCCCTTGATGCTGTGATCGGTCATTGAGTGGCCTCCTTTGCCTCGTGCGGCGCCGCTTGGCGTCGCCTTGGCAAAATCTATCGTCTGGAATTTCATGATAAAGTGGACGAAACTGACAGCACTTGTCAGAACTGGATACCAATTGAAGGAAGCAGGCGGTGGACCGCATAGACCTGTTCCGTATCTTCACACGAGTCGTGGAATGCTCAAGCTTCACGCGTGCGGCGGCCACTCTGGGCATGCCGCGTTCGTCCGTCTCAGCGGCAGTCATCGAGCTGGAGGACCGTCTCGGTGCGCGCCTGCTGCACCGTACGACACGGCAGGTGTCGCCGACCCAGGACGGCACCGCTTTCTACGAGCGTTGTCTCAGCCTGATAGCCGATGTCGAGGAGACGGAGGGCCTGTTCAGGCACGCGGCATCGAAACCCTCCGGCCGGCTGAAGATCGATGTGCCGGGGCGCATCGGGCGGCTCATCGTCATTCCCTCCCTGCCGGCTTTCCTCGAGCAGTATCCTGAGATCACTGTCGAGCTCGGCGTCACCGATCGCGCCGTCAACCTGATCGAGGACAGCGTCGATTGCGTCCTGCGGGTTGGCGAGCTCGCCGATTCCGGCCTGATCGCCCGTTCGATCGGGCAGTTGCCGCTCATCAATGTCGCCAGCCCCACCTATCTCGAACGCCACGGCAGGCCGGTAACGCCGGATGACCTAGGCGATCATTGGGCGGTCAACTATGCCTCTCCCTCGACCGGCCGGGTCGAAGAATGGGAGTGGTTGGAGAAGGGCGTCCTGATGGCGCGGCCGATGCGCAGCCGGGTCACGGCCAACAGCGCCGAGGCCTACATCGCCTGCTGCCTCGCCGGGCTGGGGCTGATTCAGATCCCCGCCTACGATGTCCGTCCGCAGCTCGAGGCGGGCGAGCTGGTGGAGGTGATGCCCGGCTACAGGGCCGAACCGATGGCCATGACCATCCTCTATCCCACCCGGCAGCACCTTTCCCGCCGCCTCCACGTCTTCGCCGATTGGCTGGAGGGACTGTTGCGGGATGCGGTCGGGTGAGCGATCGCGCCGCCTGAGCCATGATGGCGCATTCGCGTAAGGTGCCTGACGACGGGTTCGAACTCTTATTCGGCTCTCTGAAGGGCGAGCCCATCGAGCTTGAGCTCCTGCGCTGCTTCCCAGGCATCGGATGCCTTATGGCTGGAGACAAGCAGGATGCGGTGCTGAAGGCGGGCGATCAAGCGCTCGACAATGCGACGAGCCTGCTCCCTGTCCAGATGTTCGCCGGGTTCGTCGAGCAGGATCATGGGAAGCGGGCTCAGCAGGGCGCGTGCAAGATTGAGCCGATGCGCCTCCCCCAATGAAAGCGTATCCTGGGTGATCCATCCATCAAGCCCGCCAGCGAGCCGAACGCGCTCGCCAAGTTCGACGACATCGAGTGCCGCCCAGCATTCGGCGTCGGTTGCATCTGGTGCGAACAAATTCTCACGAACCGAATCCGAAAGCACGGCCGCGTCGTGCAATCCAAGATAAGTAAGCTTCCTGCGCGAGGAAGCCATAAGCTCTATGCCATCGCCAATCAGCTTTCCACCGCCGTCGGCCTCCAGCCATCCGCCGACCTGCTTCAGCAAGGATGTCTTGCCGCAGCCGCTTGGTCCGGAAAGCACCGTTGGTCGTCCGGCTTCCAGGATCAAATCCACCGTGCCGCCGAGCGGCCTTCCGTGCGGTGCGCAACGTCGCAGTGCGATGATTTGCAATCTGCTCAAGCGGAAAGGTTGAGAGCGCGCCGGCGCATCGTCAGGCGACGTGCCCGCGGTCCACGCTTTCAGCGCTTTCGATGCGGCGCCCTCTTTGACATGGGCATGAAGAATGCGCGAGGCGCCTTGCGCGGCCTCGCCCAGGGCCAGCCAAGCGAAGGCGACAAATGCGGCGGCAAGCAACGCTTCTCCGCGCTGACCATTCAGCCATGCGGACCCCAGGACTGCCAAGCCGGCGATAGGGCCGAGCAAGCCAACAAGCGTATCCGCAACGGCCATCCTGCGCCGCGACAGGAGCAGCCGCGCGTCAGTCCTTGCAAGCGCGGCGAACGATGTGGTCAACGTCTCCGGCCAGGCGTGCTCCGCCTGCAGAGGAACGACCGCGCCAAGTGCTGTGCCAAGCCGTCGGCCTGCTGCACGCTTGTCAAGGCGGGCGGAATGCCAATTCTTAGCCAGGACTGGTAGAAGCCAGCGTGCGCAGACGATCACGCCGAGCAGAATTGGCAAAGCGACGAGCAAGGCCATGGGGGCGACAACAATCGTGGCCGCGACGGTAAAGGCAAGGCCGACGGCCGTTGCCTGCAGTGGCAATTGCACCCTGAGCTTGGCGAAATCCAGATTTTCGACATCGTCGATAAAGTCTGCAAGCCTGTCCTGGTCGCCGAGTTGCCAACTCGCGCTGCGCACCCTCGGCGCTGCAGCCATCGCAGAGAACAACATCGCGCGGCGAGACACCTGATCGAGCAGCGCCGCCTTGTGGCCAACAAGACGCTCGCCGTATTTGGCTGCCGTGCGCGCCATGGCGAACAACCGGATCAACGCTGCCGGGATGTGGAAATTGAAGGTGTAGGCAGCACCGCCAGCGCCAGCCAGCGCAACCGCGCCGAGGAACCAGACCGAAACGCCGGTCAGCAAGATGCCCGAAAATAGCGCTACCAGCGCAAGCAGCAGGGCCAGGCGCCACCAGAAGATCGAGCCCTGCGGAGCTTCACTTTTGTTCTCTTCAGGCGAAATGAAGAGGCTCATACCGCGATTTCCCGTTGGCTTAACCTTTGTCGATCGAGGTCGATAACCAGCACAGCCAGAGCTTTCATTTCCGGGTCATGGGTCGCCACGACCACCAGCCTTTCGCGAGCACAATCGGCCAGGGTGTTCCTGACGCGAGCGGCGTTGGCAACATCGAGCTTGGCAGTCGGTTCGTCGGCAAAAATCGGGCGATCGGATATGAGTGCGCGCGCAACGCCGATCCTGAGGCGCTGCCCGCCCGAGAGGTTTTCGCCACCCGCCCTTATCCGCGCGTCCAGCCCACCCGGCAGCAAAGTGTCATCCAGCAGCCCGACACGGTTCGCGGCAGACAACAATTGTGTTGGGGTGTGCTCGCCCCGGTTCCAGGAAAGCACATCCGCGAGCGTGCCGGCTTGAACGGGCGTGTCGGTCGAGATCCAGTCGACGCCTTTCACAAATGCCGGATCCGGCTGCGTGCGCCTTGCGCCCGCCGGCGTCTCGATGCCGGCAAGCCGGCGCAACAGTGTCGATTTCCCGGCTCCGCTTTCGCCGACAATCGCCACGATCCCTTTCGGAGGCAGGCGCAAGTCACCTTCGAATCGGTCGAAGGCGAGGGGCATCGTCTGATCGAGGGTGGCCGGCCCGGCCAGGAAGCCATCCATCGCCAGGGCGGCCGCATTGCCTTCCGCCTTGGCGTGATACTGCTCCGCATAGCGGCGGAAAGGCGCGAAGAACTCAGGTGCCAGCATGAGGATGAAAAGGCTCTGCCACAGCTGCATGCCTGAGAAGCCGGGAATGTCGACCAGCTTGAGATGCCCCAGGCCGAGGAAGACCGCCAGAATGGCGATCGAAAGCGATGAGAAGAAATCGATGACACCGGCATTGAGGAAAGCCACCTTCAGCATGTTCATGGTGCTGTCCGCATAAGCCGCCATCCTGACCGCCAGCTTCCTGCGTTCGTGATCCACGCCATGCGCGGACAGAATGGTCGGCAATGTGCGGATGCGGTCGTCGAATTGCGTCGCGAGTTGCCCGAAGGCGCGTTCCTGATGTTGTGCCCGGGCATGGATTGTGCCGCCGACCAGAATGAAGAAGGCGATCATGACGGGCGTGGCAAAAAGCAGCGCCAGCGCCGCCTGCCAGGACACCGCGACGATTGCGCACACAACCAGAGCCGGAACGATGCCCAGCATGAGAGCAGCGGCGCGATGACCTACGACAAGTGCCGACAGCGCTTCCGGGTAGCGCTGGAGACCTGCAATCAGAGCGCCTGCGGGCAGGGTCTGAACTGCCCGGGCTGGCATCGCAGCCAGCTTTTCCCGGACGCTTTCACGCAGGCCCTGGGCCACGGAAAATTCTGCCACAGCTTGCTGCCGATCGGCAAAAAGACCGACCAGCGCAGTGAGAAGCAACGTGGCAAGGCCAACAACAACCACCGGGATCGAGACAACTCCGGCTTCAATCATGACGCCGGCAAAGATTGCCAGCGCACCGGCAAAAACCAGGCGCAACGCTGTGCGCAGGATCTGCAGCAAAAGCATGCCACGCAGTCCTCCAGCCGCCAGCGAACGTGCCAGCGTGAGCATACCGGATGCCATCTGGTGGTCAGAAAATATCCGTTTCGGGGCTGGGCTCATCTGCCTTGCTGCGGTCTCTACCTGTTGTTCATCCGGGCTTGCGGCGAAGAGGCACGGGGTAAGCTATTGTATTCATCATATTATGCTCGTCTTATAGTGAGCGTCGTGACGCCTATAGGGGACGCCTGATGACCGATCCGCTACTCGTCGAATTGTCGCGCCTGCAATTTGCGCTGACTGCGATGTATCACTTCCTGTTCGTGCCGCTGACCCTCGGTCTCTCCATCATGATCGCAATGATGGAGACGGTCTATGTCATGACCGAGCGAACCATCTGGCGCGACATGACCAAGTTCTGGGGCGTGCTGTTCGGTATCAACTTCGCGCTCGGTGTCGCGACAGGCATCACGATGGAATTCCAGTTCGGAATGAACTGGGCCTTCTATTCGCACTATGTCGGCGATGTCTTCGGCGCACCGCTCGCCATCGAGGGCCTGATGGCTTTCTTCCTGGAAGCCACATTCGTCGGACTGTTTTTCTTCGGCTGGGAGAAGCTTTCCGCCCGGGCGCATCTTGCCGTCACCTGGCTCGTCGCGCTCGGCACCAACTTCTCGGCGCTGTGGATCCTGATCGCCAATGGCTGGATGCAGAACCCGGTTGGAGCAGCCTTCAACACCGACACGATGCGCATGGAAGTCACCGACTTCATAGCAGTTCTGTTCAACCCGGTCGCACAGGCGAAATTCGTCCACACAGTGTCCGCCGGCTACGTCTGCGGTGCGACCTTCGTGCTTGGTATCTCGGCCTTCTACATGCTGCGCGGACGCCATGTCGAACTGGCCAAGCGTTCCTTCGTGATCGCCGCGGCTTTCGGCACGGCGTCGGCTCTGTCCGTGATCGTGCTCGGCGACGAGAGCGGCTACGAGATCACCGACAACCAGAAAATGAAACTGGCCGCCATGGAGGCCATGTGGGAAACCGAGCCGGCGCCCGCTTCCTTCACGGCGATCGGCATTCCCGACATGCAGGACAAGACCACGCATTTCGCGATCCGGATTCCCTGGGTGATGGGACTGATCGGCACGCGTTCGATCGACAAACAGATTCCCGGCATATTCGAGCTGGTGGAGCGCGCCGAAAAGCGCATCCGCGACGGCATTCCCGCCTATGATGCGCTGGAACAGCTGAAGGCCGACCGCGACAATGCCGTCGCTCGCGCAAGCTTCGACGCAACCCGTGCCGATCTCGGCTACGCGCTGCTTCTGAAGCGTTATATCGCCGACCCACGCCAGGCGACAGAGGAGCAGATCAAGCAGGCAGCGTGGGATACGGTTCCCACCGTTCCGGCGATCTTCTTCACGTTCCGCATCATGGTGGCGTGCGGTTTCCTGCTGCTCGCGGTGTTCCTGACGTCTCTCTGGTACACGATGCGCGAGGCTCCGGCGCCGCGTTGGCTGTTCCGCATGGCCCTGTTCGCCATGCCTCTTCCCTGGATCGCGGTCGAGGTCGGCTGGTTTGTGGCCGAGTTCGGCCGCCAGCCCTGGGTCATCGAAGGCGTGTTGCCGACTTTCCTTGCAACCTCACAACTCGGCATCAGCGATCTCATCATCACCATACTCGGCTTCACGCTGGTCTACGGCACGCTCGCCGTCATCGAAGTCCGGCTCATGCTGGCCGCCATCGCCAAAGGGCCGGCAACTGAACATGCCGAGACCTCGCGCAGCGCCACACTTGTTCCCGCGGAATAGGCACCTGGATCAAGGAACACGGATATGATCGAGTTTCTTTTCGACTACACCACGCTTCGCCTGATCTGGTGGATTCTGCTGGGCGTTCTGCTGATCGCCTTTGCCGTGACGGACGGTTTCGACATGGGGGTGGGCGTCCTGCTTCCTTTCGTGGCCAAGACCGACATCGAACGCCGTGTCGCCATCAACACCGTCGGTCCGGTCTGGGAAGGCAACCAGGTGTGGTTCATCCTCGGTGGCGGCGCGATCTTCGCTGCCTGGCCCGCGCTCTACGCGATGAGCTTCTCGGGCTTCTACCTGGCGATGTTTCTTGTGCTGTTCGCGCTGATCCTGCGGCCGGTCGGATTCAAATACCGCTCCAAGCGCGACAGCCAGCGCTGGCGCAACAACTGGGATTGGGCATTGTTCATCGGCGGCGCGGTGCCGGCCCTGATCTTCGGCGTCGCGATCGGCAATGTCCTGCAGGGCGTGCCTTTCCATTTCACGGATGATCTGCGCCCGATCTATGAGGGGAACCTGTTTGGCCTGCTCAACCCGTTGGCGATTTTCTGCGGGTTGGTGTCGGTGGCCATGCTGATCATGCATGGCGCGGCGTGGCTCGCCTTCAAGGCCGACGGGGTGGTTGGCGAGCGTGCCGCAGCGATCGGCCCGAAGGCGGCACTGCTGGCCGCGGTCCTGTTCGCGCTGGGCGGCGTCTTCATTTTCCTCGGCTGGTTCGGCGGCTACGAGGTGACGAGCCCGATCGTCTGGGACGGGCCGTCGAATCCGCTGCGCAAGACGGTCGCCGAGAATGCCGGGGCGTGGCTGCGTAATTTCCAGAACATGCCGCTTCTGTGGCTGGTGCCGTTGCTCGGCGTTCTGCTGCCATTGGTCGCCGCAGCAGGCTTCCGCGCACGCAAGGCCGGGCTGACCTTCTTCGCATCGCAGCTTTCGATCGTCTGCATCATCGCCACGGTCGGGCTGGCGATGTTCCCGATCATCCTGCCGTCGAGCACCAATCCCGGCCATTCGCTGGCCGTGTTCGACGCCTCGTCCAGCCGGGCGACGCTGCGCAACATGCTGTTCGCCACCGCGATCTTCCTGCCGCTCATCCTGCTCTACACCGCGTGGGTCTACCGGGTGCTGTGGGGCAAGGTGAGCGAGAAGGATATCCACGACGCGGATCACGCTTACTAGCACATCGGCCCGAAAATCGGTTTCGATTTTCGGAGAGCACGATGTGTAGATTCAAAATGTTAGAGCGTCCTTTGCGCGTCCAAATGGACGCGCGGCGCTCTAAAAGGAGAATGGCCATGTGGTACTTTGCCTGGATACTCGGCCTCGGCCTCGCCGCCACCGTCGGCATTCTTAACGCTCTGTGGTACGAACTGCGCGTCCTGCGCGACCAGCCGCAGGACCTGACCCCAAAACAGCCGACGCCCTAGCGGCGGCGGCTGCGACTAGGGGCTATCCGCGTTGGCGACAGAAAATTTTCCGACATCGCTCGTGTCAGCCCGGTAGCTCCAGATTGATCAGCAGCACCACATACAGAAGCCAGATAGCCGACATCAAACAGCCAATCGCGACACAGGCGTACCGAGCGCGGCCCTTCGTCAGGCGCGCTGCCGCAAAGTTGAACAATGCGCCCAGCGGCAGCAAAAACAGGATGGGCATTGCAATTCTCTGCCAATCGAAGTGGGCCCAATCAAAGCCGGGCTGCGGTCAATTGCTCGACGGCGCAGGGGTGTCCGACGCTTTCCCGTCTTGCTGGAACGGATCGACGGGGAAGAGGTCGTCCTGCGATATCTCCCGCGTTTCTCCTCGCCGCACGTCTCTTACGACATAGGTGTTGCTTTCCTCGGAACACCGAGCCTCCTCGATGAGCATTGCGGTTCCGTCCAACGTCCAGACTGTTTTCTTGACCGGCCAGCATTCCTCATCCGCAAATGCAGGTACAGAGGCGGCAATCAGGGAAACTGCCGCGAGAAACATTTTCGTCATTCCAACCTTTCGAAATCCAACTTCAAGCCGGCATGGATCAAAATCCCGCTGCCGATGCTGCGACAAACTCCACCACAAGCGGTGGCATCTGAGGCAAGAACTCAGCCATAGTTGCGATCCCCTTGTTTGAGCATCATGCCCGCCCGATTCGGACTACAGCCTCCAAATCGGGCACTTCAATGAACGCTGCCCAACGAACGCTGCGTGCAAGGTCAGCAAGATCACAATGGAAGGCCGACAGGGACGGGAGGTACGCTTGCGCCCGTCACCATCTCGAGCGTCTCAAAATTAAGGTGTATTTCAAAGGCTTGAGTGGTGATCCCGACAGGAATCGAACCTGTGACCTACAGATTAGGAATCTGCCGCTCTATCCTACTGAGCTACGGGACCACGCGGGCGAACACATAGCCGTTTCACGCCGGTTCGCCAAGTGCCGAGCGGCCAAATTGGAAGGTTCGCGCCGGCGGGCGATGCAGGATCGCAATGGGGCTGCCACAGTCGATCGACGGGATGCGTGATGTTCTCAGTCGCTCCGTACGCGCGACACCTCTCCCCATCTTGCGAGGGGAGAGGACAGGCGCAGAGAGTCGACAATCAGGCGGCCAGCGCTTTTTCGGCCAGCTTCACCCAGTAGCTCACGCCGTGCGGGATGACCTCATCGTTGAAGTCGTAAGCAGGGTGGTGCAAGCCGGCGGTGTCGCCGTTGCCGATGAAGATGAAGGCACCGGGGCGCGCTTCCAGCATGTAGGAGAAGTCCTCACCGCCCATCACCGGCTGGATCGCGCGCTGCACCTGCGCGTCGCCGGCCACTTCGGCAGCAACGTCGCTGGAAAAGACGGTCTCGTCGGGATGGTTGAAAGTGACGGGATAATTGGCGTCGTAGTCGACCTCGATCGTCGTGTCGTGGGCCGCGGCAATGCCGGCGCAGAGCTGGCGCATGCGCTCCTCGGCCTTCTTGCCCACATCCTTTTTCAGCGAGCGCACCGTGCCGGCGATCTCGGCGATTTCCGGGATGACGTTGTAGGCGTCGCCGGCATGGAATTTGGTGACCGAGACGACGACCGATTCGATAGGATCGGTGTTGCGCGAGGCAATCGTCTGCAGCGCGCCGACCAATTGGCTGGCGATGACGATTGGGTCGATCGTGCCGTGCGGCATCGCCGCATGGCCGCCCCGGCCCTTGACGCGAATGGTGAACTCGGCGGTCGCCGCCATGATCGGGCCCGGACGGATGGCGAACTGGCCGACGGGCAGGCCCGGCATATTATGCATGCCGAACACCTTGGCGATGCCGAAACGGTCCATCATGCCGTCCTTGACCATTTCGTTGCCGCCGCCGCCGCCTTCCTCGGCAGGCTGGAAGATGACCGCGACGGAACCCGCGAAATTGCGGGTCTCCGCGAGATATTTGGCCGCACCCAGCAGCATTGCGGTGTGGCCATCGTGGCCGCAGGCGTGCATTTTGCCCGGCGTCTGCGAGGCGTAAGGCTTGCCGGTGATCTCGGTGATGGGCAGCGCGTCCATGTCGGCGCGCAGGCCGACGGTGGAGCCATCGCCCTTGCCGCCGCGGATGATGCCGACCACACCGGTCTTGCCGATGCCGGTCACCACCTCATCGCAGCCGAATTCCTTCAGCTTTTCGGTGACGAAGGCCGCGGTCTCGAAGACGTCGAAATTCAGTTCCGGCTTCTGGTGGATGTGACGACGCCAGCCGGCGACCTCTTCTTGCAGTTCGGCGGCGCGGTTCAGAATGGGCATAGGTCTCAAACTCGCTGTTGGTCCGGTTGTTAACCCGGCGTGGACAGAATTGTGATCGCCGGATGCTTTGCCTTGGTGATGTCACATAGGCTAGATAGCAGCGCAGCGTTGCGGCCGGGAGTCGGCTGGATGACGAAACCTGGCGATCCGTTGGCAAATCTTACGGAGACCAGGGCAATGACGGCAAGAGCGATTTCGGAACGGATGATGAGGCCAAGGCATTTGTTCAAGATTCTGGCGGCGGGCGCGGCGTTTGCCGCCGCCGTGGCAACGCAGCAGGCCCAGGCCAATCCGACCGTCCTGTTCGACCTCGACAGCGGCCGCGTGCTCGAGCATCAGGATGCCTTCAAGCGCTGGTATCCGGCCTCGCTGACCAAGCTGATGACCGCCTATGTCGCCTTCAAGGCGATCGCCGATGGCGAGGTGGCGCTCAGTTCGCCGATCCGCATGACCAAACTGGCCAGCAGCCAGCCGCCATCGAAGATGGGCTTCAAGCCGGGTTCCGTGCTGAGGCTCGACACCGCGGTCAAGGTCATGATCACCAAGTCGGCCAACGATGTCGCCATGGCGATCGGCGAGAACATTGGCGGTTCGCAGGAAGACTTCGCCGTGCGCATGAATGCCACGGCCGCCCGGCTCGGCATGAGCGGCACGCATTTCGTCAATCCCAATGGCCTGTTCTCGCCTGATCAGTACACGACCGCGCGCGACATTGCGCTGCTGGTGACGGCGCTGCGCCGCGATTTTCCGCAGTATCAGCCGTGGTTTTCGATCGAGGGCCTGTCGATCGGCAAGAAAAAGATCCCCAATTACAATCTGCTGGTCGGCCGCTATCCCGGTGCTACCGGCATGAAGACCGGTTTCGTCTGCCCGTCGGGTTACAACATGGTCGGCACGGCGACACGCAGCGGCCGCACGCTGGCCGCCGTGGTGCTGGGCGAAAAATCGGCGCTCGCGCGCGCCGATGCGGCCGCGAAGCTGCTCGACCAGGGGTTCGGCACGTCGATGACGGCGGCCGTCAATCTCGCTGCGCTGCAGCCCTATGGCGATACGCTGGCGGTCAACGACATGCAGGAAGAAGTCTGCAAGAAGCAGCCGAAAGAGGCACAATCCGAGGCGGCTCCGGCTGCGGACGCCAATGCGCCGAAATCGCCCTGGCGCGAAAAGCTAGTCAATCCCAAGCTGTTGGCGGTCAGCCTTGGCGGTGCGACGGGGCCGGTTCCAAGGGCGATGATCGGCCGCGTCGAGGTCGCCGACACGGCTCCCGCAGGTGGCAAGGCGGCCAAGGTGCCGGTTCCCGCCTGGCGGCCGGATAGACCGGTGCCGGTGATTGCAGCACCGGTTGCGGCCGGCATGCAGGGCGATCAGCCGGTCAAGGTCGCCAACTGACGGCGAGGCAGGTGGTATGATCGGTGCGAACTTTCCCATTCCCGTCACGGTGGTGACCGGGTTTCTCGGCGCCGGCAAGACCACGCTGCTCAATCGCCTCCTGAAAGATCCCGCGCTCACCGACACTGCCGTCATCATCAATGAATATGGCGAGGTGGCGATCGACCATCTGCTGGTCGAGCAGGCCTCGGACGGCATCATCCAGCTTTCCGACGGCTGCCTGTGCTGCACGGTGCGTGGCGAACTGGTCGACACGCTGGCCGACCTCGTCGACCGCCTGCAGACCGGGCGTATCGAGAAACTGGCACGCGTGGTCATTGAGACGACGGGGCTGGCCGATCCGGCACCGGTGCTGCAGTCGATCATGGCGCATCCGGCGCTGGTGCAGGCCTTCCGCCTCGACGGCGTCGTCGCGCTGGTGGATGCGGTCAACGGTACAGCGACGCTGGACGCGCATCTCGAAGCGCTGAAGCAGGTGGCGATGGCCGATCGGCTGGTTCTCGCCAAATCCGATCTCGCCGACGCCGGGCAGATCACGGCACTGACGGCGCGGCTGAAGGCAATCAATCCGGGTGCGCGGCTTCTCGATGTCGGGGAAGCCAATGCGGCGGCTTTGCTCGATTGCGGCCTCTACAATCCGGCCACCAAAGGCGCCGATGTCGAGCGCTGGCTCGGCGAGGCGGAGCAGGACGAACATCACCATCACGATCATGACGAACACCACGATCATGATCACCACCACCACGGGCATCGTCATGATTCGCGCGTGAAGACGTTCTCACTCGTGCATGACGGCCCGGTGGCGTTCGCAGCAATCGATATGTTTTTCGATCTGCTGCGCTCCACGCATGGCGAACATCTGCTGCGCATGAAGGGCGTGATCGAGCTGAAGGAAGATCCGGCGCGGCCATTGGTCGTGCATGGCGTGCAGAAGCTGCTGCATCCGCCGGCGCGGCTGCCGGCATGGCCGGACGGCCAGCGCGGCACGCGGCTGGTGCTGATCACGCTCGATATGCCGGAAGATTATGTGCGACGGCTGTTTTCGGCACTGACCGATCGTCCGGCCATCGACACGCCGGACCGCGATGCCCTGACGAACAATCCGCTGGCGATTGCCGGGCGTTAGAGCATTTCCGTTTTTCACGGAAATGCGGAAACGCTAACTCTTTGTTTTCACGCAATTCCGGACGGAGAAACACGACACACTTTTCCTGGAATTGCCCTAGCCGCCGCGTTCCACCAGGAAACGGTGGCCACCCGATATGGCGGTCGTCTCGACCAGTCGGTGGCCGCTGTCGGTGCAGAAGGCTGGGATGTCGATGACGGCCAGCGGGTCGGTGGTTTCCAGCCACAGCAGGCCGCCAGGCTGCATGTCGGCCAGTCGCTTGCGTGCCTTCAGGACCGGCAAGGGGCAGTTCAGCCCTTTCAGGTCATAGACGGCGGGCGTCTCGGTAGGGGAGGCGGTTTCCTGCGGCATATGCCGGCTCAGCCGCCGAACATGCCAAGCAGCTTCTTCTTCACCTTCGACAGACGGCTTTCGTCTTCGACCGGCACCTCCGGCGCAGGCTGAACCTGGGCCGTCAAGGTCTCCACCGGTTCCGAAGCCTTTTCCTTGGCCGCTTCCTTGGCGGCCAGAGCTTCGGCCTTGGCGCGCTCCTTCTCGGCCTTGGCGGCGGCGACGGCTGCCAGCTTTTCCTCCTCGGCCTTCTTCTTGGCGGCCTTTTCGGCATCGAGTGCCGCCATCTTGCGTCCGGCCGGCGAATCGATGCGGCCCATACGGGTCGAGTTTTCCGTCACGGTTCCGTCGTGGTTCATTGACGGCGGCTCGATGGTGACGCGTTCGCCACGAGCGCGGCGCTTGGTCCAGTCGGAAACCACGTTGGCTTCCTTGATGCCGGCGATCGAAGCCTTTGGCGCGGGCGTGGAGCTGCTCATCGCGCTGGCGAAGGCCGAGTCATAATTTTTCTGATAGTTGGCATAGGCCACTTTCAGCGGGTCCGGCGTGGTGCTGATCGGGCAGGCACCGGTCGGATTGAACTTCTGACCATCGGGCGCGACCTGGTTGAAGACGTAGCGCTTCTCGCAAACGTCGACCTTAGGCGGCACCTTGGTGATTTCGAAATTGTCGTAACCCACCTTCAGCATCTTCCAGAACTCGTAGTTCGGGTCGTTGCGGTAACGCGCCATGTTGGCGGCGGTCATGCGGAAGGGGAAAGCCTGGATCTGGAATTCGGTCTGGCCGCCTTTGAAGGCGTCACGGGCGAAGGCGTAGATCTCTTCGATCTGCGGATCGTTCATCGAATAGCAGCCCGACGACGAACAGGCGCCGTGCACCATCAGGTTCGAGCCGGTGCGGCCGTTGGCGCGATCATAGCTGTTCGGATAGCCGATGTTGAAGGAGAGATGATAGCCGGATTTCGGGTTCATCTGGCCGGGGCGCACGGTGTAGAAGCCTTCCGGTGCCTGGCGGTCGCCCTCGGTGTATTTGGGGCCGAGTTTGCCGGAATAGCGGCAGATCGGATAGGTGGCGATGATGTCGTAGCGGCCGTTGGTCTTCTGCTTCCAGACCTCGACGACATTCTCTTCCTTGAAGATACGTCCGACGATCGGGGCGTCGCGGTTCATGCCCTTGGAGCGCATCGAAGCCAGGATCTTTTCCGGCAACTGTTTGGTGGCGCCCTGCGGGACGAAATCGGTCATCGACTTTTCGTTGCAGCCGGCCACGGCAAGAACGCTGATCAGGAAACTGGTGCGTGCGAGTTTCGCGAACATGGATGCGCTGTCGTCTTCCAATTGTGCACCACGGACCTCAGGCCCAGGGCTACGCCGAACATCGATGGACCCTAAGCCCGTTAACCTTGAAATTTCCTTACTGCAAGCAGTGCCAGCAGTCTTCCCGACAAAGTGACTGAACCGAAAGCCACGGCAATTTTGTGGCGAAAAACGGGTTCTACGCCACATTTTGGGCTGCAAGGCCGCGCTGTTAAACGGCCGCTCGGGTCGTGATATCGGCCGCTCTGGGCGAGACAGCTACAGCGAGCGGCCCATGGCGAGGTATTTCTCGCGGCGCTGTTCGCGGAAATCGGCGTTGGAGCCGGCGAATTCCTGCATCGTCTTGGCGACCAGATCGCCGGTAGCGCCGATCACCTTCTCGGGTTCGCGATGGGCACCGCCGAGCGGTTCGGGAATGATGGCGTCGATGATCTTGAGCTCGAGCAGATCCTGCGCGGTGATCTTCATGTTCGTCGCCGCGTCCTTGGAGCGCGTGGTGTCGCGCCACAGAATGGAAGCAGCACCTTCGGGCGAAATCACCGAATAGATGGCGTGTTCGAGCATGTAGACGCGGTTCGCGGTGGCAATCGCAATAGCTCCCCCAGAACCGCCTTCGCCGATGACGATCGAGATCGACGGCACTTTCAGCGCCAGGCCCGCGGAAGTGGAGCGGGCGATCGCTTCGGCCTGGCCACGCTCTTCTGCATCGACACCCGGGAAAGCGCCTGCGGTGTCGACCAGCGTGACCAGCGGCACCTTGAAACGGTCGGCCAGTTCCATCAGGCGCACCGCCTTGCGGTAGCCCTCGGGCCGAACCGAGCCGAAATTATGCTTCAGACGGCTGGCGGTATCGGAGCCTTTTTCCTGACCGATGACGGCGACCGATTCTCCGCGAAAGCGGGCGAAACCGCCGACAATGGCCTGGTCTTCGCCGAAGCCGCGGTCGCCGGCCAGCGGCGTGAAGTCGGTGAACAGGCCTTTGATGTAGTCGAGGCAGTGCGGCCGGTCGGGGTGGCGCGCCACCTGCACCTTCTGCCACGGGGTCAACGCCTTGTAGGCCTCGCGCAACGCATCGCGCGCGCGCTTTTCCAGCCGCGTGATCTCGTCGGCGACATCGACAGCCTCGCCGCTTTCGGCGAGCTTCTTCAATTCGAGGATCTTGCCCTCGAGATCCTGAACCGGTTTTTCGAAGTCGAGATAATTGTACATTCGTGAGGGGACCGCTGCGCCGGAAAACAGAAGGACAGGAAGCCGTAACGGCAGTTCCGAGCTATGAAACGTTGCCCTCACATAGCGATACCGGGCCTAGTCGGCAAGCGGATGGTGATCGTTGACCAGCCGAACCAGCCTTTCCTCCAGCACATGGGTGTAAATCTGGGTGGTCGAGATATCGGCATGTCCCAGCAATTGCTGTACGGCGCGCAGGTCGGCCCCGTTCTGCAGGAGATGGCTGGCAAAAGCATGTCGCAGAACGTGCGGCGATATCTTCGACGCAGCGATGCCGGCGCGAGCGGCCAGGCCCTTGAGGTCGCGTGCGAAGACCTGGCGCGGCAGGTGGCCACTGTCGGACGAAGACGGAAACAGGAAGGCGCTTTCCGCATAAGCGGGCACCTTGGCGCGTGCCGCGAGCCAGGCCGTCATGGCGGTACGGGCCTTGGCCGAAAGCGGCACCATCCGCTCCTTGTTGCCCTTGCCGCGCACCATGAAGAAGCGGTCGTCGCGCTGCGCCACCGTCACCGGCAGGCCAACCAGTTCCGAAACACGCAAGCCTGTGGCGTAGAGCACTTCCACCAGCGCATGCAGCCTGAGCGCAGAGAGACTGTCGCTGCCCGGCGGCGGTTCCGCCACCTCGGCGGCAGCACGGTCGAGCAGGCGGCCGGCTTCGGCTTCGCCCATCGTCTTCGGCAGTGGGCGTCCCTTCTTCGGGCTGTCCAGCGTACCGGTGGGGTCGTCCTGGCGCAGGCCCTCTGCATAGAGAAACTTGAAGAACTGGCGCAGCGCCGAAAGCTTGCGTGCCTGCGAGGTTGGTGCAAAACCCTGCGCTGCGACGCCGTCAAGATAGGTGCGGATGTCGCCCGAGGCGGCATTGGCCAGCCCGCCCTTGATCGCGGAGGCAGCATCTTCGAGATCGCGGCGATAGCTGGCCAGCGTGTTTTCGGCGGCGCCCCGCTCGGCGCTCATCATCTCGAGGAAAGCTTCGATGCGGACGGCACTGCTCATGGCGCAGGCTCTTTCGCTGACTAGTTTTTCTTCGGGTTCAGTTTTTCGGCCGGGATGCGCACCGAAAGCTCGGCCTGCTTGGGCGAAACGAACATCACCAGTGCGAACATCGCGCCATAGGTCAGGCCGGCCAGGATCGCCAGGGTCACGACGAGGCGGAACAGGGTCGGCATGGGTTCGAGTGGCGCCTTGATTCTATGGTGTTGCAGGAGACGTCCCGTTATGGGACGGCGATTCCGCCATTTCAAGGGCGGGCGAAGGCGTGTTGCGCCGCAGGCAGCTTGACGCAAAGGGGCTTTTCATGTCGATACGCCGGCAATGAACCCGCAAGCCGCCATTTCGCAGGACGAAAGCCGTGTCGCGCTGACCGAGCGGCTTGGCGGCCGCTCCATCGTGTTTGTCGGGCTGATGGGCGCCGGCAAGACGGCGATCGGCCGCAAGACGGCCGGGATGCTCGGGCTCAACTTCATCGACAGCGATCAGGAGATCGAGGATGTGTCGCGCATGACCATCCCGGAGCTGTTCGAACGCTATGGCGAGACGGAATTCCGCGCACTGGAGCAGCGGGTCATTCTGCGCCTGCTGGAACAAGGGCCGCAGGTGCTTTCCACCGGTGGCGGCGCCTTCATGAACGCACAGACGCGCGAGGCGATCGCCGGGCATGGCATTTCGGTGTGGCTGAAGGCTGATCTCGACCTTCTGATGGAGCGGGTCTCCAAGAAGCAGAACCGACCGCTCCTGAAGACCCCTAACCCGCGCGCCACACTGCGGAAACTGATGGATGACCGCTATCCAACCTATGCATTGGCCGACATCACCGTGCCGACCCGCGACGAACGCAAGGAAGTGATCGCCGAGGAAGTGATTGCGGCGCTCTGTGGTCATTTCAGCATCCAGACGGCGGCGGGCGAGGGGCAGGCATCATGAGCAAGACCATTACTGTCGAGGTCGGCTTGGGCGATCGCGCCTATGACATCCTGATCGGACCAGGCCTCATCGCCCGCGCCGGCGAAGCAGTTTCGACCCGCCTGCCGGGGACCCGGGTGGCAATCGTCACCGACGAGAATGTCGCGGCAAACCATCTCGAGACGCTGAAGAACGGGCTGGAAAGCGGGGGTGTGGCCGTTACCGCCACCATAGCGTTGCCAGCCGGGGAAAAGACCAAGAGCTTTGATCACCTGCAGGAGGTCGTCGATGCGGTTCTCGGCGCCAAGCTGGAACGGCGCGACGCGGTCGTGGCGTTCGGCGGCGGCGTCATCGGCGATCTGGCTGGCTTCGCTGCCGGCATCGTGCGGCGCGGCATGGATTTCGTACAGGTCCCGACCTCGCTGCTTGCCCAGGTCGATTCCTCCGTCGGCGGCAAGACCGGCATCAACAGTACCCGTGGCAAGAACCTGATCGGCGTGTTTCACCAACCGAAGATGGTGCTGGCTGACAGCAGCGTGCTCGACACGCTGCCGATCCGCGAGTTCCGCGCCGGCTATGCGGAACTTGCCAAATACGGCTTGATCAACCGGCCCGCCTTCTTCGCCTGGCTGGAAAAGAACTGGCAGGAGGTCTTTGCCGGTGGCGATGCCCGCATCGAGGCGATCGCGGAGGCATGCCGCGCCAAGGCCGATGTGGTGGCGCGTGACGAATTCGAAACAGGCGACCGCGCCCTGCTCAATCTCGGCCACACCTTCGGCCATGCGCTGGAGGCGGCGACTGCCTATGACGGCGCGAGGCTGGTGCACGGTGAGGGCGTGTCGATTGGCATGGTGCTGGCGCACCGTTTCTCCGCACGACTGAACCTGGCAAGCCCCGATGACGCGACCCGTGTCGAGGCGCATCTGAAGGCCGTCGGCTTGCCGACACGCGTCGCGGACATCCCAGGAGAATTGCCCGACGCGGACAAGCTCTTCGATTACATCACACAGGACAAGAAGGTATCGCGCGGTGCGCTCACCTTCATCCTGACGCGCGGCATCGGCCAGTCCTTCATCGCCAAGGATGTGCCCGCCTCGGAAGTGGTGGCATTCCTGCGAGACAGCCTCGAATGACCGGGACGGCGGGATGGATCGTTGCCGGCGCGCTGCTTGTTCTGGCGCTGCTTGCCGTCCTGTTCCGCAAGCCGCTGCTTGCTTCCTTCGGTCTGCAACTGATCAGCCTGAAGCGGCGCCGCCTGACCCAGCAAGAGGCGCGTGCGGTGATCTCGCGGCTGCGGAGCGAGGCGAAAGCCATGAAGGAAGACCGCAATCGCGTCGAGGCGCTGCTGGCGCTGCGCGAGCTCGAGGTCTCCGACGTCATGGTTCACCGCACCAATATGCGCTCCGTCAATGCCGACAACGCGCCCGAAGCGATCGTACGCGAAGTTCTGCAGAGTCCGCATACAAGGCTGCCGCTGTGGAAGAGTTCGCTCGACAACATTGTCGGCATCCTGCACGCAAAGGACCTGCTGCGCGCGCTTAACGAAGTGGATAATGATTTTTCGCGGATCGACATCTTGAAGATCGCGGCGAAACCCTGGTTTGTGCCGGATACGACCAGCCTGGAAGAGCAGCTCAACGCCTTCCTGCGCCGCAGGGCCCATATCGCCATCGTCGTCGACGAGTACGGCGAGGTGGAGGGTCTGCTGACGCTGGAAGACATCATCGAGGAAATCGTCGGCGAGATCTCCGACGAACACGACATCGATGTCCAGGGCGTGAAGCAGGAGGCCGACGGCTCGGTGGTGGTGGAAGGCATGGTGTCGATCCGCGACCTCAACCGGGCTTTGGGGTGGGCGCTGCCGGACGAAGAGGCCACGACGATCGCCGGCCTCGTTATCCACGAGACGCAGTCGATCCCCGAGGAGAAGCAGGCCTTCACTTTCCACGGCAAACGCTTCGTGGTGATGAAGCGTGACAAGAACCGCATCGCGCGGATCAGGATCAGGCCGGCGTCCGTAGAGATTCAGCAGCAAGAGGCTCAGAAGCTGCGGTAAGCCTTGGCCACAACAGCCGTGCGACCAGGAATGCGGCGAAGGCGCCGAGGCTCTGCGCAACTATCCAGCCGGCGACGTCGGCAAGCCTGATGCCTGCCGCCGTTGCCGTGAAGGCGCGGGCAAGCGTCATGGCGGGATTGGCGAAGGATGAGGACGCGGTGAACCAGTAGGCGGCTGCGATGTAGAGACCGACCGCTCCGGCAATCGCGGCGGGCCTGCGCGCGACGCAGCCCAGCACGACCAGCAACAGGCCGAATGTCGCCACCGCTTCCGAGAGCCACATGCCGAAACTGTCGCGCGCTGTCGCAGAGAGCTGCAGCACCGGCAGCTCGAACATCGCATGCGCTGCCCAGATGCCGATGATCGCGCCGGTGACCTGAGCGACACTGTAGGGGAAGCATTCACGCCAGGCGAAGTCGCCGGAAGCGGCAAGCCCCAGGCTGACGATGGGATTGATATGCGCGCCCGACACCGGTCCGAAGGCGGAAATCAGCACGAACAGCATGCCGCCGGTAGAGGTCGAGGTGACAAGTAGGGCAAGGGCCGGATTGTTTGGCGCCAGCGTCGTGCCCATGATGGTCGAGCCGACAACAGTGGCGAGCAGCAGCGCTGTCGCCAGCGCTTCGGCGGCCAGCCGTCTCCAAAGCGGTTCGCTCATTTCCCCCAGTGCCCTAGCGCCAGCTTCATCGATCCAGCCAGCGATCCATGAAGCAATTCTGATCACCTAGCTGTTCGGCGACTAGCCTGTCTTTCGGAGGAATTGTTTCAAGATTCAGCTCAAGCCGGGATTGGGCGCCCGGCTCATGTCTTGGCGACCTTTGCCGAAGCGCCCTCCGTTTTGCCGATCTCGCCAAGATGGCTGGAAACGGCAAGATGGTCCAACGTGTCCAAGGGCAGCGCCAGGAACAGCGAGATGCGGTTACGCATGTATTTGAATGCGGTAACGAAAGCCGCTTCCTTGTCGATGTCTGTCCCGGTGACCAGGGAGGGGTCGTCGATGCCCCAATGTGCTGTTGCGGGATGGCCTGGCCAGACCGGGCATTGCTCGCCGGCGGCATCGTCGCAAACGGTGAAAATGAAATCCATCGACGCGGCTTTGGCATCGGAGAATTCGTCCCAGCTTTTCGAGCGAAAGCCGTCGGTCGGATAGTTGTAGCTTTCGAGCACCTTCAGCGCGAAAGGATTGACCTCGCCCTTCGGATAGCTGCCGGCGGAATGCGCCCTGAAACGCGGTGCGCCATCCTTGCGCAAAATGGACTCGGCGAGGATCGAACGGGATGAATTGGCGGTACACAGGAAAAGGACGTTGTAGGTGTGTTGCGTCATGGCAGGGCTCCTTTGGAAACATGGCATGGCGAGAATTGGAAAAGCAGAGGCGCGCAAAGTTCGGGCCTGCCGTCGCAGCAATCCCTGACCAGCGACGTCACAAGCGCCTGGAAGGCGGGGAGACTGGCACGGTAGAGGATGGAACGGCCTCGACGTTCGCTCGCGACAAGCCCGGCACGCATCAGCACCGCCAGGTGCGCCGACATGGTGTTTTGAGGAACGACGCTTCGTCTGGCCAATTCCCCGGCCGGGATGGCTTGGGGCTCGACCGCGACCAATGCACGGAACACGCCGAGACGTGTCGGCTGCGCGAGTGCCGAAAGTGCCTCGATGATCGTTAGAGCGTTTTCGTTTTTCACGGAGACGCGGAAGTGCTCTAACTCTTTGTTTTTTCGCAATTCCGGAAGGAAAACCGTCGCACACTTTTCCTGGAATTGCTCTGGCGTATCCATATATCCAGATTAGTGGATATTTATAACAGCCAGGTGACGCCGGGGGGGGGCGGCCGGTTTCGTTCGTTGTCGGTGGCCGCGTTTATGTGCGGTGGGCCGGCTACCAGCGCGTCTTTTCGCCGGGGGCGGCGGGTTCGATGGCCAGCGCGTGCAGCCCGGCTTTCAGCTCATCGGCAAGCAACGCATTGACGGCGCGATGGCGCTCAATGCGGTTCAGGCCGGAAAAGGCGGGCGAAACAATGCGGATGCGGAAATGCGTCTCGCCGGTACCGTCGAAGGTGGCCTCGTGGCCGCCGTCGACATGATGATGACCGGCATGAAGATGGCTTTCGTTGAGAACGGCCAATCTCTCGGGCGCAAAAGCGTCGGTGAGCTTTTTTTCCATCGCCGTCTGCATGGACATTGCCGTCCTCCTTCACCACATAGGCGTGATCGCCAATTTTTTTCGTCGCCGGCCGGCTGCCGTTCGCCCTGTTTAAGCCGCGATTCAGCGGTTAGGGCGATCATCGCCGAAATGTCAATTCTTGTATCGCCGGGCGAACAGCCCATAAATGGGGTCAGATGAAGCCCTATCCAAAATATTTCGAAAAACTCCGCATTCGCCCGGAAAAGGACGCGGAGCTGAAGTCGCGCGCGCCGGTCTGCCAGTGGGATGGCTGCAAGGAGCCGGGCACGCACCGTGCGCCGGTGGGACGCATGGCCGAGGGGCAGTACTTCAAGTTCTGCTTCGACCACGTGCGCGAATACAACAAGGGCTTCAACTATTTTTCGGGCGTTCCCGATTCCGAGATCGCGCGGTTTCAGAAGGAAGCGGCGACCGGCCACCGCCCGACCTGGACCATGGGCACGAATGGGGGCAGCAACGGCGGTGCCCATACCGCGCCCGATTTCGCGAAGCAGCGCTCGGGCCGCGCCGGCTACTACAACCGCATGCGCGACCCCTACAACCTGTTCAACGATCCGCGCGATCATGGCGCCCCGCGTGAACGCAAGGCGAGGCCGCTTGAGGCCAAGGCGCTGGAAACGCTTGGTCTTGACGCAAAGGCGACTGGCCAAGAGATCAAGGCGCGGTATAAGGAACTCGTGAAACGCCACCATCCGGATGCGAATGGCGGCGACAGAGGTTCGGAAGACCGGTTCCGCGATGTGCTGCAAGCCTATCGCGTGCTCAAGCAGGCTGGCCTGTGTTGAGCTCAAGCTGAGCTGAGGTCGTGCCTTTTTCCAACTTTCCTCGGGTTGGAAAAGGTTTTATGACCGCCCCGAACAATTTGGGTTGCCGGCGAAGCGCAACGCTTCGCCCGTGGAGACGTTGAGACGCATGAACAAGGTCGATCGCGATATCGCCAACCTGCCCGACACGACGGTGTCGGTGAAGGAAAAATTCGGCTTCGAATCCAAGATGGTCGTGCCAGCCTATTCGGTAGCCACCGAACATGTACCGGATATCGATCCGGACTATCTGTTCGACCAGCACACCACCATGGCGATTCTCGCCGGCTTTGCCTACAACCGCCGCGTCATGGTGTCGGGCTATCACGGCACCGGCAAGTCGACGCATATCGAGCAGGTGGCCGCCCGCCTCAACTGGCCTTGCGTGCGCGTCAACCTCGACAGCCATGTCAGCCGTATCGATCTCGTCGGCAAGGACGCCATCGTCGTCAAGGAAGGCATGCAGGTCACCGAATTCCGTGACGGCATCCTGCCCTGGGCCTACCAGCACAATGTCGCGCTGTGCTTCGATGAATATGATGCCGGCCGCCCGGACGTGATGTTCGTCATCCAGCGCGTGCTGGAAAGCTCCGGCCGTCTGACGCTGCTCGACCAGAGCCGCGTCATCCGCCCGCATCCGGCCTTCCGGCTGTTTGCCACTGCCAACACGGTCGGCCTCGGCGATACCACCGGCCTCTACCATGGCACGCAGCAGATCAACCAGGCGCAGATGGACCGCTGGTCGATCGTGACCACGCTGAACTACCTGCCGCACGACAACGAAGTCGCCATCGTGCTGGCCAAGGCCAAGCATTACAAGAACGACAAGGGCAAGGACATCGTCAACAAGATGGTGCGCGTTGCCGACATGACGCGCTCGGCCTTCATCAATGGCGACCTGTCGACTGTCATGAGCCCGCGTACGGTGATCACCTGGGCCGAAAATGCCGAGATCTTCGGCAATGTCGGCATGGCGTTCCGGCTGACCTTCCTGAACAAGTGCGACGAGCTGGAACGTTCGGTGGTGGCCGAATTCTATCAGCGCGCCTTCGGTGAGGATCTGCCCGAAAGCGCCGCCAACGTGGTGCTCGGCTAAACAGGAAATTCCATGGCCGGCCCCGGCGACAACACGCGCAACAAGCCGAAGAACGGCTCGGACACGGACGCTTTCAAGCGTGCCGTGACCGTGTGCATGCGCGCCATCTCCGGCGACAAGGAGATGGAAGTCGGCTTTGCCAAGGAGCGACCGGCGCTGGCCGGCAGTCGCGCCCGCCTGCCGGAATTGCCGAAGAAGGCTTCATCCGTCGACATCGCGGTGACCCGCGGCCTCGGCGATTCCATGGCGCTGAAGCGTGCCTGTCACGATACCCGCATCCACACCAAACTGGCGCCGGAAGGCAAGCAGGCGCGCGCGATCTTCGATGCCGTCGAGCAGGCCCGTGTCGAGGCGATCGGCTCGCGCATGATGGCCGGCGTCGCCGACAACATCGGCACGATGCTGGAAGACAAATACGCCAAGGCCAATCTGGCCGATGTGCGCGATCGTGCCGATGCGCCGCTCGAGGAAGCGCTGGCATTGATGGTCCGCGAAAAGCTGACCGGCCGCGCCGTGCCGAAGAGCGGCGAACGCATGGTCGATCTCTGGCGTCCCTGGGTCGAGGACAAGGCCGGTACCGACCTCGACGGGCTGGCCGGAAAGCTGGAAGACCAGCAGGCCTTCGCCCGCGTCGTGCGCGAGATGCTCGCTTCCATGGAAATGGCCGAGGAACTCGGCGACGACCAGGAAACGGACGAGACCGAGGACGACGACGACAACCAGCCGCAGGGCGAGGAGCAGAGCGAGGAAGGCGGCGAAGACGATTCCGGCTCCGACCAATCGCAGGCCGAGGATGCCGACGCCTCCGACGATGACGAGGACTCCGCCGAGGCCGAGGCCACGGACGCGACTTCGCAGGATCTGTCCGACGAAGAAGAGGCCGATGCCGAGACGCCGGGCGAAGCCAAGCGCAACGACAATCCTTTCGCCACGATCTCGAAGGACGTCGACTACAAGATCTTCACCACCGCCTTCGACGAGACGGTGGGCGCCGAGGAATTGTGCGACGAGGAAGAGCTCGACCGTTTGCGCGCCTTCCTGGACAAGCAGCTCGCCAACCTGCAGGGCGTGGTGGGCCGGCTGGCCAACCGCCTGCAGCGCCGGCTGATGGCGCAGCAGAACCGCTCGTGGGACTTCGACCTCGAAGAAGGTTATCTCGATCCGGCACGTCTGGTGCGCGTCGTCATCGATCCGATGCAGCCGCTCTCTTTCAAGCAGGAGCGCGACACGAAGTTCCGGGACACCGTGGTGTCGCTGGTGCTCGACAATTCAGGCTCCATGCGCGGGAGACCGATCACGGTGGCGGCGACCTGCGCCGACATCCTGGCGCGTACGCTGGAGCGTTGCGGCGTCTCGGTGGAAATCCTCGGCTTCACCACTCGAGCCTGGAAGGGCGGGCAGGCGCGCGAGAAGTGGTTGAAAGACGGCAAGCCGCCGGCGCCCGGTCGCCTCAATGATCTGCGCCACATCGTCTACAAGTCGGCCGACGCGCCTTGGCGGCGCGCGCGCCGCAATCTCGGCCTGATGATGCGCGAAGGCCTGCTCAAGGAAAACATCGACGGCGAGGCGCTGTTGTGGGCGCACAATCGCCTCATCGGTCGGCCGGAACAGCGCAAGATCCTGATGATGATCTCGGATGGCGCGCCGGTCGACGATTCCACGCTTTCGGTCAACCCGGGCAACTATCTGGAGCGGCATCTGCGCGCCGTCATCGAGCTGATCGAAGATCGTTCTCCGGTGGAACTGCTGGCCATCGGCATCGGCCATGACGTGACGCGCTATTATCGCCGCGCCGTCACCATCGTCGATGCCGAAGAACTGGCCGGCGCCATGACCGAGCAGCTTGCCTCGCTGTTCGGTGAGGAAACCGCGCGCGACATGCGCCGCGGCGGCTTCAGGCGCGCTTCGTGAGCCATTCAGGGCGGGTGTCGATGCCAAGATGGCTCCGGCTCTTTTCTTCTCTCTCCATGGCTGGCCTTTTGGCTACTTCGTCGGTTTCGGCGGCAACCCGCCAGGCAGTCGAACCGGTCGAAATCAGCGTACGGCAGATCACCCAATTCCATATCGGGCGTGACGAGAAGACCTTCGGACCGCTGGAATTTGTCGGCGGGCTGGAAATGACCGGTTCTTCGCGCGATTTCGGCGCGCTGTCGGCTTTCCGTTTCCTCAATCCGGGCGGCGACTTCATTGGCGTGACCGACACAGGCTTCTGGTATTTCGGTTCGATCGCACGCATGGCGCAAGGTCAGCCTTTCGCCATCTTCAACTTCACCATGCAGCAGATGGTGGATGAGGCGGGCCAGCCGATCGACAAGAAATGGGAAGTCGACGCCGAAGGCCTCAACGTCAAGGGCGACATCGCCACTGTCGGTTTCGAACGCAACCATCGCGTCGCGCAATTCAAGATCGACCCGGCCGGCATGAAGGCGCCATTCAAGCTGCTCGATTTCGTGGTGCCGGAGAACGAGCTGCGCAGAAACCGCGGCTTCGAAACGGTGACGCGCGCGCCGGTCGACGGGCCGTTGAAAGGCGCGCTGGTGGTGGTGTCCGAAAAGAGCCTCGACAAGGATGGCAATATCTACGCGGCCATCATCGAAGGGCCCGGCAAGGGCATCTTCAAAGTGCGCCGCAATGGCGAGTTCGACATCACCGATGGCGCGTTCCTTCCCAGTGGTGATCTGCTGCTCCTGGAGCGCTCCTTCTCGATGGCCGGTGGCGTCAAAATGCGGCTGCGCCGTATCGCTGGCGCCGAGATCGCCAAAGATAAGGTTGCCGATGGCTCCGTGCTTCTGGAGGCCGACATGGCTTACCAGATCGACAATATGGAAGGCATGGACGTGTGGCGGCGCGAGGACGGCAAGCTGATCGTGTCGCTTGTCTCCGACGACAACCACTCGATCCTGCAGCGCAATCTCTATCTGGAATTCATCCTCAGCGAGGATTGAGAGCGTCACAGCGCCGGTGCTAGAGCGTTTCCGTTTTTCACGGAAACGCTCTAACTCTTTGTTTTACGCAATTCCGGACGGAAAACCGCTACGCACTTTTCCTGGAATTGCTCTAGGCTGATGTCCGCACGCTTCGAGGCTGGCCGATGCCCTCAAATGCCACGGACCTGATCGATCGCTATTGCGCCGTCTGGAACGAACCCGACGATGCTCGGCGCGCAACGCTTCTGCACGCCGTCTGGGCCAAGGACGCGACCTATACCGATCCGCGTGCGAACACGACAAGTGCGGAAGAGTTGCTCGCCCATATCGTCAGGGTGAGGGCGGGCCGTCCCGGTGCCCGGATCGTACGCACCACCGCGGTCGACATTCATCACGATATCGCGCGTTTTTGCTGGCGTGTCGTCGAGGCCGATGGCACAGAGCGGCCGGAGGGCCTCGATATCGCCATGCTCAGCCCGGACGGCGACCGCATCGAGAGCATCATCGGCTTCTTTGGACCGCTGCAGCCGCCGAAATGATCCATCTCGCCGCTGCCACAAGCCTTAGCGCGGTTTAACGGCGAGCCAGATGGTATGCTTGGCGCCGCGCTTGCCATGAGCGCGCACGGTGACTGCTTCGGCTGCGAAACCGCTCTGCTGCAGCCGACGTGTGAAGCCGCGATCAGGACCGGAGGACCAGACAGCCAGAACGCCACCCGGTCTCAGCGCGTCGCGGGCAGCCTTGAGACCGCCAAAACTGTAGAGCGTGTCGTTGCTGTCCTGGGTCAGCCCCTCGGGGCCATTGTCGACATCGAGCAGGATGGCATCGAATTCGTGACGGGCGGCATCGATCAGACGGGTGACATCGCCTTGCCTGACGGTGACGCGTGGATCGTCGAGGCAACCATCGAAGATGGCGGCCATCGGACCGCGCGCCCAGGCAATGACGGCTGGCACCAGTTCGGCGACGGTGACCTTTGCCTGACCGTCAAGTTCACCGAGAGCGGCGCGCAGGGTGAAGCCCATGCCGAGACCGCCGATAAGGACATGGATGCGGTCGCGCCTGCCGAGTTTCTCCAGCGAGAGCCGGGCGAGCGCTTCCTCCGATCCACTGAGCCGGCTGTTCATCAGCTCGTTGGAGCCGAGCATGATCGAGAATTCACTGCCGCGCCGTTTCAGCCGCAGCTCCTGCTTGCCGTCAGGCGTCCTGGCGGCGTCGAGCTGCTCCCAGGGGATCAAGGCTGGACCGTTGCCGGCTGGCTCCAGCGTGCGGCGATCAGGCGGTAGGGGATCAGCGCGAAGACGGCGATGATCAGCTTCACCGACAGGTCGCCCAGAGCCCAGGATACCCAGCGCATGGTTTCCACAGGGAATATGCCGAGCAGTGGCGCATTCTCCAGCGCGAAAGCGTCGTCAGGGCCGATCAAGGCGAAAGCGGCGGAAAAGGCGATCGAGAAGAAGATCAGCGTGTCGAACACCGAGCCCACCAGCGTGCCGAAGATCGGTGCGCGCCACCAGCTCTGGCGACGCAGCCAGTTGAACACCGTGACATCCAGAAGCTGCGCTGTGAGGAAGGCGGCACCGGAAGCGCATGCGATACGCACCAGGCGGGCGGCGGCAGTGTCGAATTCGATCAAGCCGGCACGGAACAGAAGTGGCGGTGCGACGATGGAGCAAATCACGGCAGCCATGAAGCCGACGAAGACGATCCGACGCGCCACAGCCGGTCCGTAGCGACGATTGGCGAGATCCGTGACGAGGAAGGCGAAAGGATAGGTGAAGGCGCCCCAGGTCAGAATATCGGCCAGCGACAGCACCCCGACCTGCCCCTGCATCGGGAACTGGACAAGGATGTTCGAGGCCACGACGACAAGCGCCATGGCGATTACGAAAGGCAAATACTGCGAAAAGAAACGCATTTTTTTATCCTGGGTAATGGAACCAGCGGAGCGCCTGGCCGGGACGGGCGGCGCATCCTTCATTCGAGCATCGGACGGTTCAAGCTATGCGCTGGCCAATCCGATGCTCAGGCGGTCGTCCCCCGCCTGAAAGCAATCAGGCCGCGGCCTGCTCGGCGGTCTTCTTGGCGATCTGCTTCTTCAGCAGGCGAGCGCGCTGCGACAGCTCCTTCTCGCTGGCCTTGGCCAGGAAGGCGTCGAGACCGCCGCGGTGCTCGACCGAACGCAGCGCGTTGGCCGAAATGCGCAGGCGAACGTTCTGGTTCAGCGCTTCCGAGATCAGTGTGACATTGACCAGGTTCGGCAGGAAGCGACGCCGGGTCTTGTTGTTGGCGTGGCTCACATTGTTACCGGTCTGGACGGCTTTGCCGGTGAGTTCGCAAGCGCGGGACATTTTTGCTACCTTCAGTTCATACCGGGCCAAACCTTCGAGCCGCGCCAAATGGCGCGCGGTGCTTTCGGCGGCCTCAAGGAAAAAGTTGGCGTTCCATAGTGGCATTTGGCCGGTGCGTCAAGCGTTGTTCGGCTTGGGAACCAGCCTGTCACCAGCGGTGGCAGAGCTCGCACGCTTCGATCCACCGCAGGTCTGTGCGATCTATCACCTGTCGAACAGGTTTTTCAAGGTAAGGCAGCCGCTCGCACCAAGCCAGTCCGGCGTGTGACGCGCATCGCCAGAAAAAACAAGACGATCGCGCCCAGGCCGAAGACGATGTTGCCGGTCACGGCAACCACGACGGGGATACCCAGAGATTGAGCCTGCACGCACCCGACCCAGACGTAAGTCATCAAGGCGCCGCCGGCGAGTGCGGTCTTGTGAACGATGCCCCATTGTGGAGAACTGGACCACCGCAGGACAAGTGCGACACCGGCAACGGTGAGAACGCACCAGAGCCCGACGACAAACCATGTGGACGTCAGTTCGGCAATGAAGTCCCGCGCCATCAGCAGGCTGGTGAGGAGGAAACTTGCCAGGCCGATCATCCGCGGCGAGGGGGGCAGCATTGCTGTCTGGCGTGACGGTGCAGGAATTGCGAAGGCGGCGACCACAAGGGCGACGATGGCGAAGCTTGCGGCGGCGAACTGGCTCGGCGTGGCGATGAATTTTTCCGATTCGATCTGGCTGTAGGTCAGGAAGGCCGAGCCGGCGAAGAAAACCGCTGTGGCAATGGCTACGCCGAGTGCCCCGAGCCAAGGACGCTCCGGCGTGGGGTCGAAGGCCTCGATCAAGGCGATCGGTACGGCGATGCTCCAGATCGTGTGGAGCGTCAGAACATCCTGGATGAGGCCTATGCTGGTGCCGAGCGCATCGATGCGCGTATCCGCATAGGCGACGGCCATGTCGATACCGCCATAGTGCGGGTTCCAGAGCATCTGGTCGATCGGGCCTTCTTCCAGCAGGGCATAAGCGCTGGCGAGGAGGAAGATCGTCGGCCAGCCACGGCCGAGGTGGCGTGAGGTCTCGCGAACCAGAAGCGCGCCGCATCCGTATAAGGGAGCAAGCAGGACAATGCTGCCGAGGCTTGTTATCGGCTGATTGCCAAGCAGCCACTCGCCGACAAGAGGTGCGAGCAGCACGAGCGATATGGTCAGGACGATAGGACGGCGCTTTGCGGGCGGCATCTGCTGGACGAGCCTTCGACGATGAGGGGGCGTATCCTCATCAATAATGGAGTATATACTCTATTATTTCAAGTGCAGATGAAGCTAGAGCCGGGCCTGAGGACTGAGATAGGTGTCCGGGCTGGTGATCAGCGTGACTCAGAGGGGATGCGATGGCGGTTGAGACGCACATCGTGGAAGCCGGAATCGGCGATGGTGCTGCACAGATCGAACCATTCGCAGCCGTGGCAGGCCTGGCGCGTGATTCCGGCATGAAAGGCCGCGCGCATGCGTTTTATCATCGGCGCATCGAGGGAAAAACGCTCGCCGTCTCGGATCGGGCGTCCGATAAGGGTCTCGACCGCATTGGCGGCAAGGCGATCGCGTTCAGGTACGGTGTCCCGGAAGCAATGGGGGGCTGCATCGCCCAGCAAGGGCTGGCAGATGTCGTCCGGGCCTGCGACGAGGAGCATGTCCTCGCCGCTGCTCAGCCGTTGCACCACCGTGTCGTAGCCCTTGGTAAAGGCTTCGCTGTAGCCCTTGCCGACATAGGTCAGCATGCACAGCAGGTGGTGCGCGCGGATGCGGACGGTCACGTCAGCTCCGCGAAAGCAAATATCAGAGCGAAATCTTGCCGCGGCGTACCGCTTCGATGGTCGCGGTGGCCAGAACGGCCTTCAGAATGCCGCCGAGCACGAACGGGGCGAAGCCGAACGTATAGGCCTTTTCCGCGCCGATCATGCCGGCCAGGACCAGCGTGCCGAACACCAGGATGAAAGCGTTGCCGGCGAGCATGGCGACGACGTTGCGGACCAGACGGCCTTCGGCGGTCCAGCCACGCTCGGCCAGCCAGCCGACGAAAGCAGCGGCGATCGGGAAGGCAGCGAGATAACCGGCGGTCGGGCCGGCGAAGTAGGCGAGGCCGCCGGCGCCGCCGGCCAGAACCGGGAAGCCGATGGCGGCTTCACCCAGCCAGGCGAGAACAGTGACGAGGCCGAGGCGCCAGCCAAAAAGCGCGCCCACCAGGGTGACGGCGAAAGTCTGCATGGTCATCGGCACCGGGAACATCGGTACCTCGATCCAGGAAGAAGCAGCAAGGAACAGCGTGCCCAGGAAGACCGCGACCGCCTGGACGGTCAGCGAGCGGCCGGCAAGGCGCAAGGGAACGAAAGTGGTGGAAGCTGCGGCGGGAGCGTTCATAAGGCCTCTCCGGGTAAAATTTTGGTTCGCCGGCTCGCCGGCGTTTTGCAGGATGCATATTTCACAGGCTGATGGTGCAACGCAACAGCATTTGCGGCGTTGAGGGACAACCCATGCGTCAGACCACCAGAAGCCTTGACGGCGCCCCATAGATTCGCCGGATTTGGCAGTTTGAGAAGTCGCCAGAGCAATTCCAGCAAAAGTGCGCAGCGGTTTTGCGTCCGGAATTGCGTAAAAACAAAGAGTTGGAGCATTTCCGCGAAAAAGCGGAAACGCTCCAGGGACATCCAGGCTGCTTATAGCCGACCTTGAAAGGACCGACGTTTCGATGCCGTGCCCGACCCCTGTCCTTGCTGCTCTGCTTGCCGGCACCCTTTTCGCCACGTCTGCCGCCTCCGCCGCGGAAGCTTTCCACGGCGAATACACGATTTCCTTCCTCGGCATCACCGTGGCGCGATCGAGCTTCGACAGCCGCTACGAGGGCGACAAATACACGATCGACGGCAGCGCCTCTGCTGCCGGCCTGGCGCTGATCTTCGACGACACGACCGGTACGCTGACGGCGACGGGCCGCTTCTCGCGCTCCGGCATCCAGCCGCAGGCATTTCGCGCGGACTATACGTCGGGCAAGAAGGTCTCGATGGTCGACATCCGCTTTTCCGGCGGCGGGGTATCCTCCTCCAAGGTTTTGCCACCGCCGAAGCCACGTGGCGACGACTGGCTGCCGCTTGGCACCGGCGACTTGAAAGGCGTCACCGATCCGATTGCTGCCACGGTGATCCGCGCCGACAGCCTGGATGATGTCTGCGGACGCACGGTGAAGATGTATGACGGCGAGATGCGCGCCAATCTTGTGCTGACGCCAGGGACCAAGGGAAAGATGGCAGTCAAGGGCTACCAGGGGCCGACCGTGACCTGTCGCATGACCTTCCAGCCGGTGTCCGGTTATGCGCAGCGGCGCAAGGCATTGAAGTTCCTGCGCGACCGTTCGAAGATCATGGTGACGTTTGCGCCGCTCGGCCAAACCGGGATATATGCGCCCATCCACGCCACCGTCGGCACGGAGATCGGCACGATCACCGTCAGGGCACGACGGTTCGAGGCGAAAAGCTAGGCGTGCGAAGACGCGCCACGGGAGGGGATATGGCGCGCGCGACACTGATAGGTTTTTCGGCCGTGGCGATGTGGGCGCTGTTGGCGCTGCTCACCGATGCTTCCGGCACGATGCCGCCCTTCCAGCTTTCGGCCATCACCTTTGCCATCGGTATCTGTGTCGGTCTGGTGGCCAGGCTGTTCATGCCGGCGGCAAAACGGGAGCCGGTCCCGGCGATCGTGTGGGTGATCGGCATTGCCGGCCTGTTCGGCTATCATTTCTTTTACTTTACAGCTTTGCGCAACGCGCCGGCAGTTGAAGCGAGCCTGATCGCTTATCTGTGGCCGCTGCTCATCGTGCTGGGTTCGGCGCTGATGCCGGGCGAAAAGCTGGCCTGGAACCATGTCGCCGGTGCTTTGCTTGGCCTTGCCGGCACGTTCCTCATTGTCACCAAGGGCGGCGGGCTCGCCTTCGATGCGCGCTATGGGTTCGGCTATGCCATGGCGGCGGTCTGCGCGGTGCTGTGGTCGTCCTATTCGCTGCTGTCGCGGCGCTTTCCATCGGTTCCCACCACCATCGTCACCTGGTTCTGCCTGGCGACTTCGGTATTGTCCCTGATCTGCCATCTGCTGCTTGAACAGACCGTATGGCCGGCAAATGCCGGCCAGTGGCTGGCCGTGCTCGGCCTCGGTTTGATGCCGGTTGGAGCTGCCTTCTACGCCTGGGACATCGGCGTGAAACGCGGCAATATCCAGGTGCTGGGTGCAGCGAGCTATGCCGCGCCACTCCTTTCCACGCTGGTGTTGATCGTCGCCGGTTTCGCGGATCCCAGCCTGCGTATCCTTGCTGCCTGTGTGCTGATCACAGGCGGCGCCGTGCTGGCGGCCAAATCACTGTTGTTCGGCAGGCGCCGGCCGGTCGAGAACGGAGCCGGCGCATGATGCCCTTTCCTGGCGGCATCGAAGCGACGCCGAACGGCACACTGATTTTTTCGATCGTTGCGGCGGTGCTTTATGCCTTTGCCATCGACAGGCCGCCGTCGTTGAAGCGCTCGGCGGCCAAGACACTGGCTGTCGCATTGCTCGCCGCGCTCGCCTATCTCCAAGGCGGACCAGTGCTGCTCGTCGCAGCGCTGGCGCTCAGCGCTCTAGGCGATGCATTCCTGTCGCAAGACGGCGACAAGGCATTCCTCGGCGGGTTGGGCAGCTTCCTTGCCGCGCATCTTGCCTATGTCGCCCTGTTCATTGCTGCCGGCAGCGGTCTCTCGACGCTGACAGAGGTCCCTTGGCACATCGTGGCGGCTTTCGTCATGGCCGCTTTCGCGTTCGGCATGCTGCGGTTGTTGTGGCCACGGATCGGCTCCGACCTGAAAGTTCCAGTCGCCGTCTATGTCTCCGCCATCTTCGCCATGGGCGTGACGGCGCTAACCACCGGTAATGCGCTGGTGATCGGCGGAGCAGTGCTGTTCATGGCTTCCGATGCGTTGCTGGCCATCGAAAAATTCCTGGCCGAGGCCGTGGAACGGCACAGGGTCTGGATGCGCTACGCCGTGTGGGCGCTCTACTATCTGGCGCAACTGGCGATCACGCTGGGCTTTCTGTTCGCGGTTTAAGAAGTCTTCGGCTGCCAGCCGGGTGTGGCCATCTCGAACGCGGAAAAATCGAAACCTGGTGCCACGGTGCAGCCAACCAGCGTCCAGTCGCCGAGGCTCACCGCCGTCTGCCACCATCCTGCCGGCACCACGACCTGCGGCCGTTCGCCGACGACAAGATCGGTTCCCAGCACGTGCCGGGTCACGCCATGGCCCTCCCGATGCAATGACAGCTCCAATGGAGCGCCGGCATGGTAATGCCAGATTTCCGAAGCATCCTTGACCCGGTGCCAGGCTGAAACCTGGCCGCGTTCGAGCAGAAAATAGATCGCCGTCGAATAGCCGCGTCCGCCTTCTGGCGCATCGCGAAAGGTCTCGACATACCAACCGCCCTCCGGGTGCGGCTGCATGTCGAGGGCCGTGATGATTTCGGCTGGCGTCATGTTCAAAAAACGTCCTTGCGCTTGCGGATTTCGGCGAAGACTTCGGCGTCGCTCGCCTTTTCCATGCCGAGATGGCGGCGGATCGCCGGGTCGTGCCAGCGCAGGAACGGGTTGGTGGACAGCTCCTCGCCGATCGTCGTCGGCAAGGTCGGCTTGTCGGCAGCGCGGAGCTTCTCGATTATCGCGGCACGCTCTTTCAAGGCCGAATTGGTCGGGTCGACAGTCAGCGCGAAACGGGCATTCGACAATGTGTATTCGTGGCCGCAATAAACCTTCGTTTCGGCCGGCAGCGCGGCGAGCTTCTTCAGCGATTCGAACATCACCGCCGCTGGCGCCTCGAACAGGCGGCCGCAACCCAGCGCAAACAGCGTGTCGGCGGTGAAGACGACCCCTGATTGCGGGAAATAGTAGGATACGTGGCCGGCGGTGTGGCCAGGCGTGAAGATCACTTCGACCGTTTCTTCACCCAGCTTGAAACTGTCACCGCCCTTTACGGTACGGTCAACACCAGGGATCTTGGCTTTTTCGATTTCCGGGCCGATGATTTCGAGGTTGAAACGCTGCTTCAGTGCCAGATTGGCCTCGACATGGTCGGTATGGTGGTGCGTGGTGAGGATGGTTTTCGGCGTCCAGCCGGTGCGCTTCACGGCGGCCAGGATAGTGGCTTCCTCCGGCGCGTCCACAAGAGCCACCGCGCCGCTCTTCGGCTCGCGCAGGAGCACGCCGAAATTGTCCTGGCGGCACATGAACTGTTCGATTTCGATCGCCATCGCCGGTCTCCCTTGTCGTCCGCACAGATAGGGTGCTCGGCGGTTCCTGTCACCCTTTAAAGATGTCGCCTCGATCCTACTTGTCCGAAGATACGGCCATCAGCGCCGCAGTTTGTTGACACCAGCCTTCCCGCAGATACGGTCCCAGCCCATGCATTCGGATATTGTCGACCTGCGCTCCTTCTATGCCTCGCCGCTCGGACAACTGGCCGAGCGTTCGATCACCATGGCGCTGTCCTCGATCTGGGCTTCAGTGCCCAACGAAAGGCTGGTGGGGCTGGGTTACGCGCTGCCCTGGCTGGAACGCTTCGGCGCCGATGCAGAACGGGCACTTGCCTTCATGCCTGCAACCCAGGGCGCCGTGGTGTGGCCGCCTGCCGGTCCGTCGGCGACCGCGCTGGTCTTCGACGAAGAGCTGCCGCTGGTCGATTCATCCATCGACCGCATGTTGCTTGTCCACTCGCTGGAGCACACGGAAAATCCGCGCGAGACACTGAATGAAGTCTGGCGTGTATTGGCGCCGGCAGGCCACGTCGTCATCGTCGTGCCGAACCGGCGCGGTGTGTGGGCGCGTTTCGAACACACGCCTTTCGGCACAGGCCGGCCCTATTCGCGTGGACAGATCGCCGAATTGCTGCGGGAAGCGAACTTCACGCCGGCCGCCTGGTCGGATGGGCTTTATTTCCCGCCATCGCAGCGCCGTTTCATGATGCGCTTCCAATCGCTGTTCGAAAGTGCCGGGCGTCGTATGTGGCCGATCTTTTCCGGCGTCATTGCCGTGTCGGCACAGAAGCGGCTCTACCAAGGCGTGCCGGTGGCGCAGCGTGCATCGCGCCGTGTGTTTGTGCCGGTGTTTTCACCACAAGGGGCGACGCGGCTCGGCCGTCGAAGACAGGACAACGGTGCCTTGGGGGTTCCAGGAGCGGAGCGGCGATGAGCGACACCACCGGCACCGTTCAGGCCGAAATGAGCAGCCTTCGGGATCAGCTGGCAACGGTGCGGCAAGGGTTGAACACCTCGCCGGGACGCCGTGCGCTGCTGATCTTCGCCGGTGGTATTCTCGCGGTCATCCTCGCCACGGCCTATGGCCAGATCCTGCTCAACCGCTGGAACCAGCCTTTCTACGATTCCCTGCAGCGGCGGGATCTGACCGCCTTCCTCGATCAACTGGTCGTCTTCGCGATGATTGCCGGAGGGCTGCTCGTGCTCAACATCGGCCAGCAATGGCTCAATCAGCGCTTCCGGCTGAAGCTGCGCGAATCCCTGACGACCGACCTGGTCGAGGAGTGGCTGAAGCCGAACCGCGCCTTCCGGGTCGCCAATGCGGGGGCGATCGGGGTCAATCCCGACCAGCGCATGCAGCAGGATGCGGGACATCTTTCCGACTTGTCGACCGACCTTGGCGTCGGTCTCGTGCAGTCCATCATCCTGCTGGTGTCCTTTGTCGGCGTCCTGTGGGCGCTTTCCTCGGGTTTCGTCTTCAACATCGGCGGACATGCCATCGCCATCCCGGGTTACATGGTCTGGGCGGCGTTCCTGTATGCCGGGATCGCGTCCTGGCTGAGTTGGCTGGTGGGGCGGCCCCTCATCGGACTCAACAGCGACCGTTATGCGCGCGAGGCGGACCTGCGCTTTTCCATGGTGCGCGTGAACGAGAACATCGATGCCATCACGCTCTCCCGCGGTGAGACGAGCGAGAAACGGCGGTTGGCCGCCGACCTTTCCGCACTGGTCGCCTCGATCATGCGAATCTTCCGCGCCCAGATCAATCTCGGCTGGGTCACCGACACCTATGGCTGGATCACCGTGGTTGCACCGATCCTGGTGGCGGCGCCCGTCTACTTCGCCGGCGACATCACCTTCGGCGGGCTGATGATGGCGGTCGGTGCTTTCAACCAGGTCCATTCCTCGCTGCGCTGGTTCGTGAACAACATCGGTGGGATCGCCGACTGGCGGGCCACGCTGATGCGCGTCGCCGACTTCCGCATGGCGCTGACGGAGGCCGACCAGCTGCATGGCAGCGAACAGCACATCCAGGTGTTCGAAACCAAGGACGGCACCATGGTGTTCGAAGACCTGATCGTCGGAGCGACGTCGGGCTGTTCGAGGCTGGCGGAAAAGTCGGTAAGGATCGAACCGGGAGAGCACGTGCTGATCACCGGCGATCCGAGTGCCGGCAAGACGCTGTTCTTCCGTGCGGTGGCGGGGCTGTGGCCCTGGGGAGCGGGGCGCATCGGCATGCCGGCAAGCGCCAATCTCGCCTTCGTGCCACGCACGCCGTACTTTGCGCCGGGCACGCTGCGTGAAGTGCTGATCGACGGCATGACGGAAATCGATGATGCAGGCGTCAAGGGCGTTCTGGCCGAGGCCGGCCTCGATCATCTTGCGTCGTCGCTTGATCGTCACGCACGCTGGGACAGAGAACTCAACGAGGAGGAACAGCGGCTGGTGGCTTTTGCCAGGCTCGCCCTGCAGAAGCCGGACTGGGTGGTCATCGACGAGGCGATGGACACATTCAGCGGCACCGTCGCCAAGCGCGTGTTCGCCATGCTGGGCAAGCATCTGCCCAAGGCCGGGATCATCAATATCGGCCGCGGCCAGCACAACTATAACTTCTTTCCGCGTGCGCTCAGCATCATCAAATGCTCAGATTTGCCGGCACTGAAGCCGCCGCGGGTGCGGGCCGGTGCGCTGGAGCCGCCACCGGTGGTGCGCGCACACAAGCGCAACGGGAACGGCACCAGGCGCAATGGCAACGGCGCCGGGCATGACGGTGCCGACGAAAAGGTCGAACGCGTCAATTGAGACGGAAGCCGCCCCATTGTCGGCGGGACGGCTTCCGAGCGGAGAAACCGCTCAGTCAGAGACCATGTGTTTCCGCCCGCGCTTCGGATACGGGGATGGCCCCGGCCTTGCTCGAACCGAAGATGGCGAAGGACAGCGCCGCCAGAACCCAGACGCCGAGGCCGCCGTAAAGCATCACCCAGCCGAAGCCTTCGACGAGTGCGGAGTGGACGATGTCCGCCGGCACAGTCAGGCCCCGTTGAGTGGTATCCTGCAATGCCGCGGTGTTGCCGGCGGCGATCTTTTCGGCGACCGCACGAAGGTCGACCCCGTCGAACGCGTCCGGCAGGCCCTTCTTCAACCCGTGCAGGATGCCTTCGACAAGAACAAAGCCCATGACGGCGATGTTGATGGCGAGCGCGATCAGCCGGGCACTGGTGTCGATGCCGGAAGCCATGCCGGCGCGGCTCGCGGGCACTGAACCGGTCGTCATGTTGGTGGCAGGCGTCGTGGTCAGACCGAGGCCGATGCCGGAAACCAGCGCGCCGGGCAGGACGGTGAGGCCGCTTGCCGCTTCGGCAGCAGAACCCAGCCACATCAGGACAAAGCCGAGGCCGATGGTGAACAGGCCGAGCGGGATGACGATGCGCGCGTTGAAGCGGACCAGCAGGTACTGGGCAATGGGCGGCATCACCAGGAAAGGCACCGTATAGGCGAGCAATGCGAGGCCTGTCGTGGTGCTGTCGTAGCCGAGACCGACCGCGAAATAGATCGGCAGGTAGATCATGAACGGCCAATAGCTGAAGTTCATGCCGATGCAGCCGATTATCGCGCCGGAGAAATCGCGGATCCTGAATACCGAAAAGTCGAACATCGGGTGGGCGTGATAGCGTTCCACCAGGACGAAGGCGATGAAGCCGACGATCGTCGCCGCAGCGATGGCCAGGGCAACGGGGCTCAAGAAACCACCGAAATCCGGAGCCTGGGTGATGTAATAGGCCAGGCCGAAGACAGCGGCGCTGAGAAGGACGATGCCCAGAATGTCGAGCTTCTTGGCTTGCGGGTCGCGCGATTCGGAGACGCCGACATAGGTGAGGGTCATGCAGAGCACCGCCAGCGGCGCATGGACGAGAAAGACCCACTGCCAGGTCGACAGGGCCACGATGCCGCCTCCGATGATCGGGCCGAAACCGAGACCGATGCCGGCGATCACGCCCCAGATGGCGAAGGCCCTGCCGCGTTCCCTGCCGTCCTGGAACTGGTGCGAAAGAATGGCGATCGAACAGATGAACATAGCCCCGCCGGCCATGCCCTGCAGAAAACGGGCTGCGATCAGCAGCGAGGTGTTGGGCGCAAGCCCGCACATCAGCGAGGTCAGGCCGAAGGCCGCTACCGTTATGGCAAAAACCAACTTCCTGCCAAAGCGGTCGGCGAAAGTGCCGGTTGCCATCAGCACGGTGGTGCAGGCGATGGTGTAGGCGTTCATGATCCACTGCATGGCCTTGAAATCGGCCTGCAGCACGCGTTCCAGCGTTGGCAGGATCACCGGCACGCTGGAGATCTCCAGGCCGAACATCAAGGCAGACAGACAAACGGCGGCGAGCACGAGGCCGTTTCTACTGGGGGTATTCATCAAAACCTCCGGCATCGGCGGAGGCGATGTCCACGCCCACGCCGCTCAGTTGCGGTGCGAAATTCGAATTTCAGATAGTCGCAACTTGAACATATGAAAATGCAATGTAAATCTATTTCAGAGATAACAAATTGGTATGCTGACAATGTTGTCACTAGACGTCGAGGCCGTGCAGGCCTTTGTCATGGTTGCCGATCTTCAAAGCTTCACCCGCGCTGCAGACGCGTTAGGCACAACGCAGGCAGCGATCAGCGTGAAACTCAAACGGCTCGAGGAGAGGATCGGCCGCAAGCTGATCGAACGCACGCCGCGCCACGTGCGACTTTCGGCGGAAGGGGCGGTGTTCATCCAGCCGGCGCGCGACTTTCTCGCCGCGCATGACCGTGCCGTTGCAGGCCTCTCCTCTTGCGCCCGCCGTTTTGCATTGGGCATCGCCGCCCATGTCGCCGGTCCGGAAGTCACGACATTGCTGGCGCGCCTCAACGAACATGATCCGGCGTTGACCATCGAGGTGCAGGTCGACAATTCGCGCAATCTGCTCGATGCATTCGACCGTGGAGAGCTGGATGCCGCGATCGTACGGCGCGAGGACGATCGGCGCGATGGCGAGGTGCTGGGGCCGGAGCATTTCGGCTGGTTCGCCGCCCCCAGTTTCCATTGCCGCCCGGGCGAGCCAATGCGGCTTGCTGCCTTGTCACCGGCGTGCGGCGTGCGCGACATCGGCACCCACGCACTCGACGATGCCGGCATCTCATGGACGGAAGTGTTCCTGGGTGGCGGCTCGTCGGTGGTCATGGCGGCGGTATCGGCAGGGCTTGCTATGGCCGTATTCTCCGAGCGGCTTGCGCCGGTCGGGACCATCGAAGTCAGCCGCAAGTTCAACCTGCCGCCGCTGCCGTCTTCGGAAATCGTGCTGCATTCGACACTGACCGACCAGCGCTCGCGCGACGCGTTGCGCACCATTGCCTGCGCCTTCCGCGAACACCGCGCTGCTGCCGCGTAGGCTCGACAGGCCTGTAAGGACCGCCATTGAAAGACCCGCGCTCGGTTGCCGAGCGCGGTTTCGGCATCTCTAGCCTTCTTTTCCGATATTTTCCGCGTCGTAGGCGGTGGTCTGATAGACGCTGTTGATCCAGTTGCCGAACAGCAGATGGGCATGCGAACGCCAACGGTTCAGTGGCGGGCGCTTGGGGTCGTCGTCCGGATAATACTCGTGCGGCACGGCAATCGATACGCCGGCGGCGACGTCGCGGTCATACTCTTCCTTGAGTGAGGTTGAGTCATATTCGATGTGGTTGAACATATAGAGGCGGTTGCCGGTCTGCTCGGCGAGCAGGCTCGGGCCCGTCTCTTCCGAATCCATCAGCAACTCCAGGCCGGAGCCTGCTGGGATGTCGGCTGTACGCACTTCGGTCCAGCGCGACACGGGAATCGCAAAATCATCCGAGAAACCGGAGAGATAGGGGGAGGCGGGTGCGTTGTTGCGGTGGCGGAAGACGCCGAACGCCTTCTCCCCTAGCGTGTGTTTTGGGACCTGGTGGAAATGCCAGGCGGCGGCCATCGCTCCCCAGCAGATGAAAAAAGACGAATGGACGTTTGTCTTCGTCCAGTCGAGGATCTGCTTGAGCTCGTCCCAGTATGTCACGTCCTCGAATGGCAACAGTTCCACCGGCGCACCGGTGATGATGAAGCCGTCGAATTTGCGATCCTTCACTTCCTCCCAGGTCTGGTAGAAGGTGATCAGATGTTCTTCGGACGTATTCTTGGCCTTGTGATTGCCGATGCGCACCAGGGTCAGCTCGACCTGCAACGGCGTCGCGCCGATCAGCCGGGCGAACTGCGTCTCCGTCCTGATCTTGTTGGGCATCAGGTTGAGCAGGCCGATCTGCAGCGGGCGGATGTCTTGGCGCAGGGCGGTCTGCTCGTCCATGATGGACACGCCCTCTTTGACCAGAACTTCACGGGCGGGGAGCTGGTCCGGGATCTTGATCGGCACTTTGCGAACTCCAAAAAACAAAACCGGCATTGCTGTCGCAAAGCCGGTTTACGGATCGCAAACGGCCCTTTAGCGACTTATTTAACGTGGCTGCAAGCCGACCGGCCAAATCACCACGGATCGATATCTTGCTAATACGCCGACCAAGCGATGGCGTCAATCGATGCTCGAACGTCGGGCCGGTCCCGTCGCGGTTCCGGTTTTCCTCGACATTCAGTGGTGCGGACGGTATTTCCGCCGGAGCCTCCGGTCGGAGGCGTCAATCACGGACTTTCGACATGACCAAGGCAACCGATCCGCTTCGTCCGCAACCTCGTGCCGGTATCCTGAATATCGAGGCCTATGTGCCGGGCAAGGGTGCGGCACACGGTGCCGCCAAGGTCCATAAGCTCTCCGCCAACGAGAACCCGCTCGGACCGTCGCCGAAGGCAGTCGAGGCCGCGCAGGAGGCCGCCGCCGGACTGGAGCGCTATCCTGACGGCCAGGCGACGAAGCTGCGCCAGGCCATCGCCGATACGCATGGGCTCAACATCGCCAACATCCAATGCTTCAACGGCTCCGACGAGGTGCTTGGCCTGCTGGCGCGCATTTACCTCGGGTCCGGTGACGAGGCGATCTATACGGAACACGGATTTCTGGCTTACCCGATCTTCATCCTGGCGGCTGGCGCGACGCCGGTGGTGGCGAAGGAGGCAGGTGAGCTTGTCGACGTCGACGCCATACTGGCGGCCGTCACGCCACGCACGAAGATGGTTTTCCTGGCCAATCCAAACAACCCGACCGGTACATATATTCCTTTCGAAGAAGTGCGGCGCCTGCATGCCGGTTTGCCCAGGACCGTGCTCCTGGTGCTGGACGCGGCCTATGCCGAGTTCGTGCGCCGGAACGATTACGAGGCCGGCGTCGAGCTGGTCGCGGGCAACGAGAATGTTGTCATGACGCGCACCTTCTCCAAGGTGCATGGTCTCGGCGGCGCGCGCATCGGCTGGTCCTATGCGCCGGCGCATGTCGTCGACGTGCTCGAGCGCGTGCGTGATCCCTTCAACGTCAGCGCCACCGCGATCGCGGCGGGCGAGGCGGCAATGCGCGACCGTGCCCACGTCGAACGCTCGGTGCAGCATATCGAGACCTGGGTGCCGTGGCTGACCGACGAACTGACCAGGCTCGGCCTGCGCGTCACTCCCAGTGTCGGCAATTTCATCCTGATCCATTTCCCGGACGATCGAAAACACTCGGCGCCGGTAGCGGACGAATATCTGTGTGAGCGAGGCTATATTCTGCGGCGCGTTGCCGGCTACGGTTTTCCCAACGCGCTGCGGATGACGGTCGGAACCGAAGAAGCCAACCGCGGCGTGGTCGCCGCACTCGCTGAATTCCTGAAAAGCTGAAGAAATGTCCGAACCTCTGTTTGAAAAGATCGCCCTGATCGGCATCGGCCTGATTGGCTCTTCGCTCGCGCGCGTGGTGCGTCGCGAAGGCCTCGCTCGCCATATCGCCATCTCCACCCGCCGCCCGGAAACGCTGAAACGCGCCGAGGAGCTGAAGCTCGGCGACAGTTACACGACCGATGCAAAGGCGGCGGTGCGCGACGCCGACCTCGTCATCGTCTCGGTGCCGGTAGGCGCTTCCGGCACTGTGGCCGAGGAGATCGCGCCGGCGCTCAAAAAGGGGGCGATCCTTACCGATGTCGGCTCCACCAAGCAGTCGGTGATCGCGCAGATGTCGCCCTTCGTGCCGGAAGGCGTGCACTTCATTCCCGGCCATCCTCTCGCCGGCACCGAGAATTCCGGCCCCGACGCCGGTTTTCCGGACCTGTTCGACAACCGTTGGTGCATTTTCACGCCACTGCCGGATACCGACCCGGAAGCGTTGGAGAAGCTGACGGAGTTCTGGCGCCGTTGCGGTTCGAACATCGATACGATGACGCCCGAGCATCACGACATGACGCTCGCCATCGTTTCACATCTGCCGCACATCATCGCCTACAACATCGTCGGCACGGCCGACGATCTGGAGAATGTGACGAAGTCCGAGGTCATCAAATATTCGGCCTCGGGTTTCCGCGACTTCACCCGTCTGGCCGCCTCGGACCCGACCATGTGGCGGGACGTATGCCTGCACAACAAGGATGCCATCCTGGAGATGCTGGCGCGTTTCTCGGAGGATCTGTCTTCCTTGCAAAGAGCGATCCGCTGGGGCGACAGTGACAAGCTGTTCGACCTGTTCACCCGCACCCGCGCCATCCGCCGTTCGATCATCCAGGCCGGCCAGGACATCGACGTTCCCGACTTCGGACGCCAGGTGGTGGAGCATCCGAGTAAGTGAGCGAATAGCGAGGTAGGGAGTAGCGAATAGTGAGGTCGTGAGAATTCCCCTACTCGCTATCTCACTATTCGCTACTCCCTATTCTACCGGCTTGATCATCCCCAACGGAATGAATCCCAGCGAGGCGCGGCCCTTCACCACTTTCAGCGGCATCGTCGGTTCGTTGCCGAGCATGGAAAGGGCGGCGAAACCCTGCTGGATCTGGCTTGCCTGTTCAGGGATGGCCGTGGCGAGAATAGCCGCAACCGCCTTCGGGTTCTGCAGCTTGATGTTGAGTGTGGCGTCGATCAGCCCATCGGCATCGACCGCGACCGGACCCGCGAGGACGATGCGCGCCTCGCCGGAGGACAGTTCAAGATTCCTGATTTCGGCGGATTGACCACGCAGGCTCTTCGGCGGTGTGTTCAGCATGGCGATGCCGTTCTTCACCGTGGCGTCGCCCTTGCCGCTGAAGGGCGGCAGCACCCGTCCGCCGATGGTATGGGCATCGATCTCAAGGTCGGTGAAATCATGGGTGAGCACAAGGTCCTGGCCGGTGGGGCTGGCCGTGGCGGTGAGCTGGCCGACGCTGAACAGCTGGACCGGATCGGTCTCGTCGGCCGGGTCGGTCTGGCCGTTGAAACCCTCGGCCGTTACCGAAACCCGGCTGGGCAAGGGCCACCACAGGCGTCCACTGATGTCCAGCTGGTCCCAGTCGATCCATAGCGGCAGCGTGCCCGGCACGGAGGTGCGCAGCGGCCCGTCGAGATTGACGTTCGGCACCAGCGGCTGGGCCAGGCTCGCCGTGGCGATCACTCCACCGGCTGCCGCGGCTATGTTCCTGGAATCGTCCTGGTAGGCAAGCGCATCGCAGGTGACCGTGAAATGCAGCGGATAGCCACTCACCGTCAGATTAGCGCAGTCGGCATTGATTCCCTTGGCAGCCAGGGCGGCGACGGTGCTCGTGGCATCGCTCCTGACGCGCCCGGCCAACCAGTACCAGCCGGCGCTGTAGAGGCCGAACAGGACAAGCAGGGCCAAGATCAGTTTTGGTAGCCAGCGCCGACGTTTTGGCTTGCTCTGGTCACTTGACGTCATGCTGTGGCCCTCGATAACGCAGAAAGAACCGGAACGGCGACCATCCCGGTCGAAATGATTTGGTGCGGAACGCGATGAAGATGAACCGACATTCCGCCCTGTCTCTTTGCTTGTCGCATGATCTTTGTCCAAAAAGTCCACGACTTTTCGGGATCATGCTTTAGGCTTGGCGATATGGGCGATTTTTGGGTTTTTGGCTACGGTTCGCTGATCTGGCGCCCCGGTTTCGCGCATGTCGAGACGCAAAGAGCACGCCTGCATGGCTATCGGCGTTCGCTCTGCGTCTATTCCTTCGTCCACCGCGGCACCCGCGAAAGGCCAGGTCTGGTGCTCGGCCTCGACCGCGGCGGTTCCTGTATCGGGCTGGCTTTCCGGGTGCCTGGCGAGTTGCGTGACGAGGTCATCGCCTATCTGCGCGAGCGTGAACTGGTCACCAACGTCTATCTCGAACGCTGGGTGAAGGTGGCACTAGAGGACGGCCGCATGGCGGATGCGGTGACCTATGTCGCCGACCGTGGCCACGAGCAATATGCAGGCTCACTCGATGAAGCGGAGGCCGCCACCGTCGTACGCGGCGCTGTCGGCCAGTCCGGTGTCAATGAGGACTATGTGCTCAACACCATTCAGCATCTCGAAGCGCTCGGCATTCGCGATCGCTGGCTGGAAGAGGTGGCGCGGCTGATCGTCCCGCCCGAAAACGCTTCTGGCCCATTGAACGCTCGGCGATAGTCCCTAGCTTCCTGCCGGTATCGGCACCCGCCGGCATTAGGGCGTTTCCGTTTTTACGGAAACGCGGGAACGCTCTAAGTTTGTTTCGCCGCATTTTTGTAACGCCAAGTGATTCCATCTGGCTACAAAATGCTCTAGGGAGATCAATCTTGAACAGACGTTTGCTCGGTCGAACCGACCTCCAAATCGCGCCGCTCGTACTGGGTGGCAATGTCTTCGGCTGGACCGCTGACGAGAAGACGTCCTTCGATCTGCTCGACCGTTTTGTCGATGGCGGCCTCAACGCCATCGACACGGCCGACGCCTATTCGCGCTGGGTGCCCGGCAACAAGGGCGGCGAATCGGAAACCATCATCGGCAAGTGGATGAAGGCGCGGGGCACTCGTGACAAGGTGGTCGTCATCACCAAAGTCGGTGCAGATATGGGGCAGGGCAAGAGGGACCTTTCCGCCGCCCATATCGAACAGGCGGTGGAAGCCTCGCTGAAGCGCCTGCAGACCGACGCCATCGATCTCTATCTTTCGCACTGGCCCGATCCGACGGTGCCTTACGAGGAAACGCTTGGCGCCTATGAGAAGCTCCTTGCCAAGGGCAAGGTTCGCCATATCGGTTGCTCCAATCTGGACGCAGGTCAGCTTCGGGCCGCTCTCGATGTGGCCAAGCTGCGCAATCTGCCGCGCTACGAGGTGCTGCAGCCGGAATACAATCTCTACGACCGCGCTTCCTATGACGGTCCGCTGCGCGATCTCTGCATGGCTGAGGGGCTCGGCGTCATCACCTATTTCAGCCTTGCCAGGGGATTTCTGTCGGGAAAGTACCGCAGCAAGGCCGATCTCGGCAAAAGCGCCGCGCGCGGCGGAGACATTGAGAGATATCTCAACAAACGCGGCATGCGCATCCTAGCAGCGCTCGATGCCGTCGCCGGGCGGCATACCGTCAAGCCGGCAGAAGTCGCGCTTGCCTGGGTCATCGCCCGACCTGGCGTGACAGCGCCGATCGCCAGCGCGACCACGCCGGAGCAGATGGCAAGCCTTGTGCGCGCTGCCTCGCTCACGCTCAAGCCGGCCGATATCGATGAGCTGGACAAGGCGAGTGCGTAGGCTCGCCTGCTGACGTCGGTGGAATTGTGCGCCGTCAGGCCGCCAGCGCGCGGCCGACGCGGTCGCGGATTTCGGCCAGGGTAAAAGGCTTCTGCACGACGTCCAAGATGATGCCGTTCAATTCCTCCGCACGCTCGCGCTGATCGGCATAGCCCGTCACCAGCATGATCTTCAGCGCCGGGAAAGCGGCTGCGGCGGCCTTGGCCATTTCGATGCCGTCCATCTCCGGCATGCGGATATCCGAGACGATCAGATCGTAATTGCCGTTGGCAGCACGGATGCTTTCCAGCCCTTGCGCGCCGTCGGCAGCGATGTCGATATTGTAGCCTGCGCGTTCGAGCGCGCGGGCAGCGAGAGTGCGGACGGATTCATCGTCCTCGACGATCAGAAGCTTTGTCATGCGCCGAGCTTTGCCCGGCAAATGTTGACGTTTCCTGAAAGTCCGAGCGGTCCCCGAATTCTTTTCGAAGAGCCACGGAACGCGCTCAGGCGTCGCCTTTCACCACCCCGACGAAGGGCAGTTCGCGGAAGGCGTGGCCGACATCCATGCCGTAGCCGACAACGAAGTAATCCGGGCAGTCGAAGCCGACATAGTCGGCGTTGAGGTCTGTCTGCCGGCGCATGCGCTTGTCCAGCAACACGGCAATGGAACAGCTTCTTGCCCCACGCGACAGCATCAGTTCGCGGGTGAATTTCAGCGTCTTGCCGGATTCCAGAATGTCATCGATCAGGAGCACGTCGCGGCCGGCAACCTCGTTGTCGATGTCACGCAACACGCGCACCTGTCCGCTTTCGGTGCCGGCGCCATAGCTGGAAATGAAGATGAACTCGACCTCCGGCGACAGCCCGGCATCGTGCATGGCGCGGATCAGGTCGGCGGCGAAAATGAAGGAACCCTTCAGGACCGAGATGACCAGGAGGTCGTGATAATCGTGGGCCGCGATCTCCTTGGCGAGTTCAAGATTGCGGCGCGCGATCGCCGACGCCGAAAACAGAACCTCGATATCCTTGCCCCGTACAACTGGCATGAAGATCCTTTCTGGAAACGCGCGTCCGAAGACGGCCGCAGCCGCCATTATCGCGCGAAGGTGACCGAGACGGCCGTTACGCCGTTTCTAGGCAGGTCGAGCCGGCTGGAAAAGGCAAATCTTTCGCCAGGCGGCAAGGTGCGGCCGGATGTCCCCAACCCATAGCGGGTGATATGGCCGTCATTGCCGGTAACGCGGATCTCGAGCGGCGGCAGCACGGCTGCTTCCATGCCGTCATTACCGGCCTCGCCGTCAACAAGCAGCACAGGTTTGCGGCCGCTGCTGTCGACGCGCGAACTCACGCCCGAGATGCTGAGTGCGGTGACGGCGTTCTCGGTCGAATCGAAGAAAGCACCTTGGTGAAACAAGGCGTGGCCACCCGAGACCCAGAATGCCAGCAGGGCGATTGTAACGCCACCGCCCCAGAACAGTGGTCCGCCATGAGATGCGCCGTGCATATCGGTGGTCGTTTTGTCCTTACGCAGCATGCCCATGCCGTCGAGTGACGGTGCTGGTTCAACCGTTTCCAAGGGGATCTGCGTAGGCGCTCGACCAAACTGAACGCCAGAATCAGGATCAAGCACGATGAAATCAGCGTCGACCACGTCGGCCACGGCGGTGCTGTTGCGAACCGATGAGGCCGCGGTCATGATTTCGCCGGAAACCGGGCGTGCCGTGCCGCGATCGGCCATCCTGTATCCTGGTCGCTTCTGTTCGCCGTCTGTTGCCATTCCGTAGACAAAAATGGTTAATGCTTCCCAACCGGAATCGATTTACAGCGGCGGCCGGCATCGAAATTTAACCGGCCGTTAACCATGCCGGTCGATGGTCGTTTCTCAGAGCGCCGCGTGTCAGTCCGGACGCGCAAAGGACGCTCCAACACTTTGAGTTGGCGCATGATCCTTTCCGAAAATCGTTCCGATCTTCGGGGTCATGCGTTAGAGACGGGCGGACTGCCGCCAAACACAGTTCCAGGTCGCCGCACGTGATCCGCTTCGAAAATGTCGGCCTCCGCTACGGCATGGGTCCGGAGATTCTCCGTGACATTACCTTGCATGTTCCGGAGCGTTCCTTCCAGTTCCTCAGCGGGCCGTCCGGTGCCGGCAAGACGACGTTGTTGCGCCTTCTATTCCTGTCATTGAAACCGACGCGGGGGCTGATCACCGTCTTCGGCAAGGATCGCGCCCGCATCACGCGCGAGGAACTGCCGCATCTGCGGCGCCGTATCGGCGTGGTGTTCCAGGATTTCCGACTGCTGGATCACATGACAACCTATGAGAATGTGGCGCTGCCCCTGCGCGTGCGCGGCCGCGAGGAGGCGAGCTATCGCACCGATGTGGTCGAACTGCTGAAGTGGGTCGGCCTTGGCGACCGCATGCATGTGCTGCCGCCGGTGCTGTCGGGTGGCGAGAAACAGCGCGCGGCGATCGCACGCGCTCTGATCGAACAGCCGCAGATCCTGCTCGCCGACGAGCCGACAGGCAATGTCGATCCGCAATTGGCGCGGCGGCTGCTTCGGCTGTTCATCGAACTGAACCGTCTCGGTACGGCCGTCGTCATTGCCACCCACGATCTCGGCCTGATGGAACAGGTCGATGCCCGCCGGCTGATCCTGTCGGGAGGGAGACTGGACATCTATGATTGAGATGACAGCCGATCACGAAGACGAAGATGGCGAGATCCGTCGCGCCGAGGCACCTCAGCGCGCGCAGCGCAAGATGGCGCCCATCGTGCCGGCGCAGAACATCGCCGGCCGCGCACTGGTGTTCGTCATCGCCATCATGACTTTCCTGTCCTGCCTCACCTTCGGCGCGGTCACATTGGTGCGGGGTACCGCGGCAGTATGGGAGAACCAGATCTCGCGCGAGGCGACGATCCAGATCAAGCCGGTCGACGGGGTGGACATGGAGGCTGCGCTGGCCAGTGCAGCCGGGATCGCAGCCAAATTCCCGGGCGTCAAAGCCACCAGCATCGTTGACCGTGATGCCACCGCGCGCCTGCTGGCGCCATGGCTGGGCAGCGGTCTCAACATCGACGAGCTGCCGGTGCCTCGCCTTGTCGTTGTCACCATCGACGAGAACAATCCGCCCAATTTCGCAGCCATGCGCGAGGCGCTGACCAATACGATCGCCAGCGCCTCGCTGGACGATCACCGCACCTGGGTGGACCGGTTGGTTGCCATGGCGCGCACGACAGTGACCATCGGCATGCTGGTGCTGGTGCTCATGCTGTCGGCGACCGTGCTGACGGTGGTGTTCGCCACGCGCGGCGCGATGGCGGGTAACGGCCACATCATCGAGGTGCTGCATTTCGTCGGTGCCGAAGCGCGGTTCATTGCCCGCCAGTTTCGACAGCAGTTCCTTGTTACCGGCATGAAGGGAGCGGCAGCCGGCGGCGTGGCGGCAATCGTCGTGTTCCTGATCTTTTCCTTCTGGGCATCGCGAAACATGGCAACGCCGCAAGCAGACCAGGCCGTTGCGCTGTTCGGCAGTTTCGCCATCGGCTGGGCTGGATATCTCGGCGTCGTCCTGATGGTGGTGGTGATCGGCGCGCTGACCGCGGCCACGTCGCATGCCACAGTGATCACCTATCTGAGTGATCTCGATACGCGCCAGACCGACGGCGGCTGACGGAGAGGCGGCTATGACGCAGTGCGGCCCAGAAATCAGCTCGCGGGAGGGTGCTTTTTCCTACCAAAGGCCGCAATTCGGCACTAATCATGGAAGCATGAACAGTCGCGATTCTGCCGACATGGCCGAAGTCGCGCGGGACACTCGCAGCGTGTCGCGCGGACCATCCCGGCTGTGGCGCCTGGTGCGCAATATCAGCCTTCTGGTCCTGTTCTGTATCGCCTTCTACCTCCTGGGTTTCGGCTGGTTCGCCAGCCATGTCAGCCGGCTCACCACACCGGCCGATCCCGAGGCGGCGGACGCCATCATCGTGCTCACCGGCGGCCAGTCGCGGCTCGATGCAGCCATCGGCCTGCTCGAATCAGGCAAGGGTGCGCGGCTTCTGATCAGCGGGGTGCATCCGACCGCCAGCCGCAAGCAGCTGCAGCGGGCGACGCAGGGCGACACCCAGTTGTTTTCGTGCTGCATCGACATCGATCGCGCGGCGCTCGACACGATCGGCAATGCCGAGGAGAGCGCCAAGTGGGTCGAGACCCATGGCTACAGCCGCATCCTCCTTGTCACCAACAACTACCACATGCCCCGCAGCCTCCTGGAGATGGGCCGGCTTCTGCGGGGCGCGAAGCTGGTGCCTTATCCGGTGGTCAACAGCAATCTCGACAATGGCGGCTGGCTGATCAAGCCGGGCGCCTTCCGGGTGCTGTTCACCGAATACAACAAATATCTCCTGGCATTGGGCCGCGTTGTCCTGCCGATCCGGCCTGCCTTCGCCAACCACGACCTCGACTGACCGCACGGCCCCGATGGGCGACCTGAGATGGGTCGATGCCTTTTAGGAGCCGGCGCGCAATTTCGTGATCTCCGCCTCGAGGGCGGCAATACGCCGATCGCGGTCGGCGAGGATCGACGCGACATCGGTCGCTTCGAAACGCTGCGGAATGTGCTGCGGGCAATTCGCATCCCAGGTTGATACGGTGAACAGGATGACCTGTTCGGGACGCGCCTTGTAGTCCGGAGGCATCAGCCGGGCCAGAAGTTCGGGATCGTTCTCGACGACACGCGCCTCGCCCCAGATCTTGATGCGCTGGCGCAGCATGTAATCGATGAGGAACAGGAAGGCCTTGCCGTTGTCGGCGAGATTGCCTTGCGAGATGAACTGTCGGTTGCCCGAGAAATCGGCGAAACCGATGGTGCGGTGGTCAAGCACGTGCAGGAAGCCGGCTGGTCCGCCGCGATGCTGGATATAGGGTTGGCCCTCGGCATTGGCGGTCGCGAAGAAGATGCTGGTCTGCGCCGCGATGAAGGCGGCGAGATCGGGCGTTATGTCCTGGTTCCAGCCACGTTCCTCCGAGCGAGCATAGGCCTGTCGCGATCCCTTGCGGGCCTGGATCGCTTTCACCGTGGGTGTGAAGGCGACATCGCTTGCGTAGATGTATGAGGCGGCCATCGCGGTCTCCTTGTCCATTGCTCCCGGCAGAGCCAGTCGCACGAGCGGCCGCGTGCCAATGGGCTGGGGGCGGCGAATTCGTCTGAAACTGGTATCTTTCGCATTGCAGAAGTAGATGGCGTTGCTGGAAGGCATTATTCCGAATATTGAAAGAGTGATGGATCGTCTGGGTTCGATGTCACTGTTCGTGACCGTGGCGGAAGCCGGCAGCCTCTCGGCTGCAGGCCGTGGCCTCGGCATGCCTCTGGCTACCGTGAGCCGCAGGCTTTCCGATCTCGAAAAGCACCTTGGGACACGGCTGCTCAACCGCTCGACCCGCCGGCTCGAGCTGACCGAAGCAGGACGTTCCTATCTCGCCTCCTGCCGGCGCATCCTGGAAGATATCGAGGAGGCCGAGCAGACCGCGGCCGGTGAATACAGCCAGGCACGGGGTGAACTGGTGGTGACAGCGCCGATCGTCTTCGGCCGCCTGCACGTGCTGCCGGTCGTAGTGGATTTCCTGGCTGCCTATCCGGAGGTGGATATCAGGCTCACCCAGTCCGATACGTTGCGGCGGCTGGTCGAGGAGCACATCGATCTCGCCGTGCGCATCGGACGGTTGCCGGATTCCAGCATGGTCGCGATCAGGGTGGGGTCGATCCGCCGCGTGGCCTGCGCCAGTCCCGCCTATCTCGAAGCCCATGGCGTGCCCGGAACGCCTCAGGAGTTGAGCGCCCACCACTGCGTGACTGTCGAGCGGTTGGCGCTGCCGGCGGCGTGGACATTCACGGAGGGGCAAAGGGAGATCGCGGTGCCCGTGCGATCGCGGCTGACGATCAACACTGCCGAAGCTGCCATCGATGCAGCGACCGCCGGCGTTGGCATCGCCAGGGTGCTGTCCTATCAAGTGGCTGACGCTGTGCGGTCGGGTGTGTTGAAGTTGATCCTGGAGGATTTCGAACCCGAACCCTGGCCGGTCAGTCTGGTCCACGCCGGGCGTGGCTTGCTGCCGCTCAAGCTGCGGGCGTTCCTGGATTTTGGGGCGCCGCGGCTGAAGGCGCGCCTGGCAGGGCTCGGCATTTGAAAAACAGCGCCGGACAAAGCGTCGATTCGGCAAGCTGCACTGTCATTCCTTTTTGCCTATTCATGGTGTAACGAACACGCGCTTTCTCACCAGGCTTCCCGAATGCTCTACATCCGCTCGCTGGCGTTCAATTTCGTCTTCTATCTCAACCTCATCGTCCAGATGGTCCTGTGGACGCCCTATTATTTCCTGTCGTCACGCGATCGGGCCTGGTTCGTGCCGAAATTCTGGTCGCGCACCAGCATGTGGCTCTACAAGGTCATCGGCGGCACCGACAGCCAGATCACCGGTAAGGAAAACCTGCCTGAAGGCTCCTTCATCCTGGCGCCGAAGCATCAGTCCTTCTGGGATACCATCGCCTTCTTCCCGTATCTCAAGGATCCGCTCTACATCCTCAAGCGCGAGCTGACCTGGATACCCTTCTTCGGCTGGTACATCATGAAGATGCGGATGATCCCGGTCGATCGCGGCAGCCGCTCAAAAGCGCTGAAAGCGGTGATTGCCGCCACCAAGGCGGAATTGGCGCGCAATCCACGCCAGCTCATCATCTATCCCGAAGGAACGCGCCGCGCGCCGGGCGACGAACCGGCCTATAAATACGGCATTGTCGAACTCTATTCGCAGCTCGGCGTACCGGTGGTCCCGGTCGCCCATGTCGCCGGCCTCTATTGGCCACGTCGCAAGTTCCTGCGTTTTCCCGGCACCATCAAGGCGCGTTTCCTGCCGCCGATTCCGCCGGGGCTCGACAAGGAAGAGTTCATGCGGCGACTGATCGGCGAGACGGAATCGGCCTGCGACGCGTTTCTGATCGAAGCGGCCAAGTCGGACAATGCGCCACCGCTGCCGCCGACCGCCGCCAAACGGCTGGCGGAACTCGGGGTTGCCTGACGCCGACGCTCGATGAAGCCGGTCTTTAGAGCGTTTCCGTTTTTCACGGAAACGCGGAAACGCTCTAAGTTTTTGTTTTCACCGCATTTTTGTAACGCCAAGTGATTCCACTTGGCTACAAAATGCTCTAGCTGCCGGTGATCACTTGAGGTTCAGCAAACGCTCCAGATAGCTGCGCTCGATTTCCGGGCTCAGCGCATTGCCGAGCCGCTTGCGGATCGCTTCTAGGATCTCGCGAGCACGCTGCATGTCGATCTGGTCAGGGACCTTGACCGTACTGTTGTCGTCTGGACCATCGGACCGCGTCGGTCTGTCGAGCGGATCACGGTTCGCACCGCGCTGACGGCTGCCCTGTGCGTTGCCGTCGTCGCCCTGCATCGCCTGCAATTGCTGCATCATGTCCTTGGCGCCGCGCCGCAGCGCCTCCAGCGCACGGCCTTGCTGGCCGACGGCTGCGCCGCTTTCGCCGCCACCCAAGGACTGTTCCGCGTCGCCCATGGATCGGCCGGCCTCGCCGAAGCCCTCGTTCGGCTCCAGGCCCATGCCTTCCAGACCCTTCTTCAGCTTCTCGAGATCGCTCTTGAGCTTGCCCTGGCCCTCCTGCAGCTGTTTCAGCGCATCAGCGAACTCTTCCGGGGTCATCGGCTTGTCGCCGCCGCCATTTTGCTGGCCCTCATTGCTGTCCGGCCGCTGCTGGCCTTGCTGGCCGGGCATATCCTGTTCGGATCCTTCTTCCCCATTCCGGCCGCGCTGCTGGCGATCGGTACGGTAGGTCTCGTTCATCATCTCCTGCTGGCGGCGCATGATCTCGCCAAGCTTGTCCATCTGCTGGCGCATCTCGCTGTTCTGCTGATTCTGACCCTGGCGGCGGGCCGTGCGCAGATTGTTCATCATGTCCTGCAGTTCGGAGAGCAACTGCTGCGCCTTGTCGCGATCGCCGGACTTCGCCAGATCCTCGATCTGGTCCATCATGCGCTTGAGGTCGTTTTCGCTGAGGACGCGCGCGTCGTCCGGCAGCGGCTGTTCCTTGCCCTGGGGATTGCGCTGCGCGAATTCGCGCATGAAATCGGCCATCGCCTGGCGCAGCTCTTTCATGAGCTTGTCGATTTCCTCGTCGCTGGCGCCGTTCTGCAGCGCGTCCTGCAAGGCCTGCTGCGCCTGACGCAACCGCTTCTCGGCGTTCGACAGGCTGCCATTCTCGATGCCCAGCGCCAGATCCCATAGATAGGAGACAACCCCGCGCAACTCGTCGTCGGTGCCGGCAAGTTTCAGGCGGCTGCGGGCACTCATCAGTCCAAGGTAGTTCGACATCGAATCGAAAGTGTCCTCGGGCCGGAGCGTGATCGCATCCATCAGATCGAGCACGCGCGGCCTGGCATTCGCGTCCAGGGCCAAAATCCGGCGCTGCTCGATGACGGCACGCGCCAGCGGATTGGCGAACGGCCGTTCAGGCAAGGTCCAGGTCTTGGTTTCGCTGCGGGCAATCTGGCCGGCGCCGTCTGCCGCTTCCAGCGTCACCTTAACGCTTGCACCCGCCCAGACATGGTCGGTCAGGTCCTTGGTGGTGCGTGCGGCATTGTTCTTGGCGCCACGCCGCGGCAACGCCAGCGGCATCTCCGGTGCGCCGTAGAGCGGGCGAGCGTTCGGCGCCTGCTGCTCGGCGAGCTTGAACTCCGCAAGCGCCTTTGCCGGACCGTAGTCGTCGTCGATCTGATAGTTGATTTCCGCGGTCCCGTTCGCGGCGCGCCGCGGCTCGCCGGCGAAGCGGATCTGCGGTGCGGTGTCGGGTGTCACGACGAAGGACCAGCGGCCAAGCTCATCGTCAGCGGACTTCAGCACCAGTGCGCCATCGGCGATGAGCTTTCCATTGAATTGGCGTGGAGCATCGGCAATTGCAGGCTGGTCAGCTGCGGCTGTGTCCGAAGCGGCGGGCGCGTCGGGCTTGATCTCGCGGCTGTTGCCGCTCGCCTCGTCATAGACGACTGTTTCCTCATTCGCGCCGCCGGTGATGCGTACGGTCACGTCGCTGCCTTGCGGTACGGTAAAGGTGGCGTCCTTGCGCGTGGCGTCCGCGCTCAGGAACAGCGGCGGCTTGCCGGTATAGGTGGGCGGCGTCACCCAGGCGTCGATACGCGGCGGCACGGCATCACGCGTGCCCGCTGCAAGGAAGGCATCGCCGATGCGGCCACCCTGCGGACCGTAAGAAAAAGCCAGCGCAACCACCAGCAACAGCGCGACAACCGCGCGGACAGCCCAGGGGTCGCGCCGGGCGACGCCGGTGGAGGGAAGATCGGTACCCAGCGAGCCTAGCCTGGCGGCCATGCGCTTCTGGTGCTCGCGCCACAGCGCCTGTGCAAAATCACCTGCCTGACCGCCTGGCCGATCCGTCTGCACCCGCACCGGGCTGTGCAGCAAGGCATTGGCGGCCTCTATGCGGCTATCGATCTCGGATGCCGTTGGCGATTTGAAGAAACGCAACGGATAAAGCGCGGCCAGTGCTGCGATGCCAAACAGGCCGACAAGGCCAAGTCGGGCCATATCCGGCAGTCGCGTGAAAATGCCGAGCCAGGCAGCGGACAAGAATAGCGCGACGACAAGCAGGAAGGGCAGCACCAGAGGCCAGGCGCGCTCGACGACGATCACAGCACGCGTCGCCAGCCTGCTGGCGGCCAGTCGTGCCGCCAGGCTGCGATCGGTGCCGGATGTGGGTCGCTCTGTCATCGGCTCTTCCGGAAAGCCGGCCGGAATGGCGCGGCCTCACGATTCAAAATCATAGCAGCAAACACGGCAAAGGCGAGGCGGCGTGACGAAAAGCCCGTTCACGTTGTCGTCGGCGCCGGTGTGGGCCGTGGCGCAGCCGCCACACGATGTGGATGCGATCGCAAAATCGCGCGAATATACTTGACTCAAATAGTCATATTTGTGAGGCGAGGCTGCACTCGAAAAAGGAGACAAAACATGGGGTCGCAGTCACTGGTTCGCCGGCTTGAGATTTTGGCGCTCGGAAGCGCGCTCTGGCTCGTGCCGATCTGGGCTGCGAAAGCCCAGGACGGCGACGCCACGGTGCTCGAAAAGATCACTCTCGAATCCGAGAGCGGCGATACGTTGAAACAGAACGGTTATGTCGCCAAGCAGGATCGCGACGGCACCAAGGTCGACACGCCGATCGTGCAGATCCCGCAGGCGATCACCGTCATCACACAAGACCAGATCGAGGACCAGAAACCGCGCTCTCTCAACGAGGCGCTCAACTACACCGCCAGCGCCAATCCCAATGCCTATGGCTTCGACAGCCGCTACGACGCCTTTTTCCTGCGCGGCTTCCAGGCCTACTACAACGGCATGTTCCGCGATGGACTGCGCCAGTACAACGGCCCTTCCGCCTGGTTCAAGACCGAGCCTTACGGCATCGAAGGCGTCACCATCCTCAAAGGCCCCGCCTCGTCGCTTTATGGCGTCAGCGGCCCCGGCGGCATCGTCAACGTCATCACCAAACGCCCGAAGGACGAGAACTTCCGCGAGATCGAAGTGCTCGGCGGCGAATACAACCGCTACCAGGGGGCGTTCGACATCACCGGCCCGGCGAACGAGGACAAGAGCCTGCTCTACCGCTTCACCGGTCTTGCCCGCAAAAGCGAAACGGAATTGCCGGGCTATCCGGACGACAAGGCCTATTTCGCGCCTGCTTTCACCTTCAAGCCGGACGAAGACACCAAGCTCACCATACTGGGCGAACTGTCGCGCTCGGTCACCGGCGGAACGGCCTCCTTCTACAATCCCTCCTATGGCGTGCGCTCCGATCTCTACGAAGGCGATCCTGCCTGGAATGATTTCAGCCAGAACCAGGGCCGCATCGGCTACGAGTTCGAGCACCGGTTCAACGACCTGCTGACGGTGCGCCAGAACCTTCGCTACAACGCCGTCGACTCCGACATGGAGTACAGCCTCCACTATGCGACGGGGCCGGACGAGCCGCTCAAGCGCTATTGGGGCCACTATAAAGAGGACATGAAGAACTTCGTCGTCGACAACATGGCGCAGTTCACGTTCGATACGGGGCCAGTCAAACACACCGCCGTCGCAGGCCTCGACTACAGCTGGGCGCGTTATGGCTCTCACAGCGCGATTTCCTATGTCTCGGCTACGGACATTGCCGCACAACCGGTTCCCTTCACGCGCGGACAGGAACTCAACCAGACTGGCGCTTATGTGCACGACCAGATGGAGTGGAACAATTTCACCCTGTTCGCGTCGGGCCGCTATGACTGGGTCGACACTGCTTCCACCGATGCCGAATACAACAAGGCGAAGCAGCGCGACCGCGACTTTTCCTGGCGGCTCGGGCTCTCCTACCGCACCGACTGGGGCATCATTCCCTATGCGAATTACTCGACCTCGTTTTCGCCGAATATGGGCTACGTCTACGACCCGGTGACCAACATCCGCCGCGTGGCGCGGGCGACGACGGCCGAGCAGATGGAAGTTGGCGTCAAATACGAGATTCCGGACACCAATGCGGTTCTCGGCGCCGCCTATTTCGACATCAGCCAGAAGGATGGTCTCGTCTACGATGCGACCTTCGACGAGCAGGGCAATCAGCGCCAGCGCCAACTGGATCTCAATTCACGCGGCATCGAGCTGGAAGCGAATGCTTCCTTCGACAATGGTTTCGGCGTGATCGCTTCCTATACCCATCTGCGCATGAAGATCGAAAAAGGGGCTGACGGAACGATCGGCAAGGAGCTGTCGGCAACGCCAAACGACGTGCTGGCGCTGTGGGGCCACTACAAGTTCGAGGCCGATGCCCTGGCCGGGCTCGGTCTCGGCGCAGGCATCCGCTATTCCAGCGAGAGTTACGGCGACGACACCAACAGCTTCAAGAATGCCGCGCGGACTTATGTCGATGCCGCGCTGTCCTATGACTTCGGCTATCGCAATCCCGATATGCAGGGCCTGACACTGCAGGTGAACGCCAAGAACCTGTTCAACAAGCAGGGCACAATCTGCCAGGCCGGCAACTGCTACCGCGACGAGGGCCGTTCGGTGTTCGGCAGCCTGAGGTATCGGTTCTGATGCACGCTATCGTTTCAAAGCAGGCCGGATCGCCGCTCGCCGTCCTGACGGCGGTCGGCGGACTCTACATCGCTCAAAGCGTGATCGGCGGCATCACCTGGATCGGCCTGCCGGCTATCATGCGCAGCGAAGGCGTGCCGCTCGATCGCATCGGATTGGTATCGCTGATCGTGCTGCCCTGGGCGCTGAAATTCCTGTGGTCGCCGGCGGTGGAGCGTTACCGTCTGCCGGCGAACGGCCGTAACCGCACCGCGGCAATCGTGTTTGCCGGCGGCCTCATTTCGGCGATCGGCCTGTTCGCGGTCGGCGCGATCGGCCCCGCCGCCGTGCTGCCGGTGCTTGCTTTGCTCACCATCGTTGCCTTTGCAGCCTCGACCGTCGACATCGCCTGCGACGGCTATGCGGTGCAGAGCCTTGCCAAGGAATATCACGGCTGGGGAAATGCCGCGCAGGTCGGCGGCGCCTATCTGGGTTCGGCGCTCGGCGGAGGCCTATTCCTGATGCTGGTCGACGTTTCCGGCTGGCAGATCGGCATCTGGACGATGGCTGCTCTGTTGCTTCTGCTTGGTCTGCCGTTCCTGTTCGCGCCCACGCCGATCATGCCGGAAGAGGCGCGCGGGCATGTACCCTCATTGGTCACTGCGTTGAAGCGGCCGGAGATCCGGCGTGGTCTCGCCGCGGCGGCGATCTATGTGATCGCGCAAAAGGTGGCGCTCGGCATGCTGGGCCCGTTCCTCATCGACGCTGGACTCGACCTGACCGCCGTTGGCCTCATCAATGGTATCGGCTCGATGTTCGTCGGCGTGGCGGCGGCCCTGCTTGGCGGCGCCCTGGTGAGATCCTGGGGCATGCGTAACGTGCTTGTGCTGGCACTGGCGCTGCAGGCCGCAGGCCTTTTCTTCTTCGCCTGCTATGCGCTGATCGGCGGTATTCCGCAGCCAGCGCTGATTGTGGTGGCGATCCTCGCCTCGTCGGGCGTCATGGCGCTCGGCTTCGTGGCGCTCTATGCGCAGTTCATGCGCTGGTCGGACCCGAAACAGGCCGGCGTGGATTTCACGCTGTTCCAGTGCATGGACGCACTGGTCGGCATGGCAGGCGGTGTGGTCGCCGGCTATGCCGCGCAACATTTCGGCTACGGCATCTTCTTCGCCGCTGCCGGCATCATAGCTCTGGCCGCAATTCCGGCGATTTCGCTGGTATCGGATCGGCGATGAGGCGAGATTATTCCTCGCCTCTCACCCCTTCCTCACCCTTGGTCCCCCGGCGCCAATAGGCGACGACCATCTGGCGGTCTTTGTTGAGGCCCCACTCCTTGCGTACGATTCGGCGTAGTTCGCGGAAATCGCCGAATTCACAGCCGGCCCAGACATAGACGTCGTTGGCCAGTGAAGTCCGGTCAATGCCCTTCAACGCCTGCGACAACAAATTGGCGGTGCCGGGTTCACGGCCGTGCCGGTAGAGCCAGCTGATCTTGATATTGTCACCTTCGGCCAACGGCAGGGTATCGGCCGGGCTGTCGACTTCGATGAAAACGTCGGCTCGATTCCCGGGCGCGAGATTGTCCAGGGTCCGCCCGATTGCCGGCAGCGCCGTTTCGTCGCCAAGGAGGAGGAGGTTGCGCTGGCCGAAGGCATCACCGCCACCGGGTCCGAACATGCCGATCACTTCTCCGGCCTTGGCGTTGGCGGCGAAGGTGGCGGCCGGCGTGGCGTCGCCTTCGTGCAGAACAAAGTCGACATCGAACCAACCGGCGACGGGATCGATTGCGCGGATGGTATAGACCCGCACCGTCAGCGCATCGTCGCCAGATGGCCAAACGATCAGGCCATCGCTGCCCACTGTCGGCCACACCGGCTTACGGCCTTTGGCTGGCAGCAACAGCCGCACATGCAGTCCGCCGCTGGCGAAGCGGGCAAGATTGTCCCCGGTGAAACGTATCCGCTGCATATGCGGCGAGATGCGGGTAGACGATTGCACCATGATTTCGCGGAAGAAGACCGGCGTTCCGGTTTCGGCTCCATCACCATTCCAGCGAAGACCGCGCGTGGTGCCGAGAAATTCGGCGATATGACCGGCGACGGCCATCTTCATATAGGACAGGCAGGTCTCGTCCTCAGCGGAGACACGGATCGATACAGTGCGACCTTCCAGCATCGCACTCAGCGAGCCATAGTATGTGTTGTATTCCCATTGATGCTCGACACCGGTCTCGACCGCATATTCCTCATGCTCGGCATGGAATTTTTCCATGGCCATGCGGATGTTGTCGTCCTCGACGAGAGTTTCGGCGGTGAGTTGGCTCATGGTCGACCTGTCCATTCGAATGCAGCACCCGTTGGGTTGCTACGGCATGCATCGACCCAACGAGGTTTCCCATGCCACAGTCTCGGACAGGTTTCCAGTAAACTTGATTATCTAATTCATGTTTATGACGATCAGCCAATCCGCAGTACGCCGCCAGCCTTGTCGAGCTAAAACTGCACCGCCGTCGTGTTGGCGCCGCAGACCAGCACCGCCACCCGCTCGCCAGGCGCCGGCTGATACTTGCCGGAGAGCATGGCGCCGAAGGCGGCAGCTCCGCCGGGTTCAGCGACAACACGTACCGCGTCCCACAAGGCCTTCTGCGAGGTGACGATGTCGTCGTCGCTGACCAGGATCGAGCGTTCGATGTAGTTCTGCGCGATCGGGAACATCAGCGAACCGACACGTTTCGGCGCCAGCGAGTCCGCTGCCACGCCTTCGGTCGGCGCATCGACCGGTTCACCCGCGGCAAAGGCATTGTGCAGGGTGGGTGAGCCTTCCGGCTCGACCGCGACGATGCGGATGCGTCCGGCCAGCCAGGCGGCGACGCCGCCGATCAGTCCACCGCCGCCGACGGCGACCAGCAGCGTGTCGATGTCGGGCAAATCCTGTTCGATTTCTAGGCCCAGCGTACCCTGGCCGAGCAGCGTCTCGACCTGCTCGAACGCATGGACGGAAAGCGCACCGGTCCTGGCGACATGCGCTTCGCTGGCGGCAAGCGCGTCGGCATAACGGTCACCGGCGATCACCAGCTCGGCGCCATAGCCACGAATACGGTCGGTCTTCGCCTTCGGCGACACACTCGGCACGAAGATCGTCGCGGGAACGCCAAGGCGCATGGCGGCATAGGCAACGGCGGCGCCGTGATTGCCGCCCGATGCCGCGACCACGCCGGCTTTCGGAATGTCGCGCTGCAGAAGATTGGAAAAGGCGCCGCGGGCCTTGAACGAACCGGAATGCTGTAGGCACTCGAGCTTCAGCCGCACCGGAAATGCGGCGCGGCCGAAATCGACCATGTCGACGGGCAAGACCGGCGTACGTCTTATATGCGGCCTGATCAGCGCCTCCGTCCGGCTGATGCGTTCGGGCGTGATCCGTGTTTCGGCTGACATCGAGGGCTCCGGCATTCCACTGTTGACATCAATTAGTAACTTGGCAAAATGCCTAAATGCAAGAGGCTGAAATCTTCAAGGCGATCGCCAATCCGCGCCGGCTGCAGATCCTTGACTGGTTGAAGGATCCGGCGGCGCATTTCCCGCCGCAGGTGGACGGCGATCTGGTCAAGGATGGTGTCTGCGCGCTGCTGATCGCAGACAAGCTCGGCATCACGCCGGCCACGCTCAGCGAGCATATGCGGGTGCTCTCGCAGGCCGGGCTGGTGCGCTCCAAGCGCATCAAGCAATGGATATTCTATCAGCGCGACGAAGGCAGGATCGGCGCGGTCAAGGCAATGGTTCTCGAGAGCCTGTGAGGCTGGTTACGCCAGCCAATCCGGGATCGTGTCCAGGCCGATCAACTCTTCATAGGTCCGGCGCGGCCGCACGACGGCGAAACGGTCACCGTCGACCAGCACTTCCGGCACAAGCAGGCGGGTGTTGTAGGTGCTGGACTGGGTCGCACCATAAGCGCCGGCAGTGCCGATGGCGATCAGGTCGCCGCTCTTCGGCTTCGGCAGATCGCGGTCATGGCCCAGATAGTCGCCGGTCTCGCAGACCGGACCCACCACATCGGCGCGGATGCGCGGCCCGTTGGCCGGACCCAACCGTACAGGGCGAATGTCATGGTAGGCATCATAGAGCGTCGGGCGGATCAGATCGTTCATCGCCGCATCGATGATGACGAAATTCTTGGCCTCGCCTTCCTTGAGGTAGATCACCTCGGCAACCAGGATGCCGGCATTGCCAACGATCAGGCGGCCTGGCTCGAAGATCACCTTGAGCCCCAGTCCGCCGACATGCTTCTTCACAATGCCTGCATAGGCGTCGGGCAATGGCGGCGGGTTGTTGTCGGTCTTGTAGGGGATGCCCAGGCCGCCGCCGAGATCGATATGTTCGATGGCGTGACCATCGTCGCGCAGCGTCATGGCGAGTTCGGCGAGCAGCCGATAGGCATCGTCGAAAGGTTGCAGCTCGGTGATCTGGCTGCCGATATGGGTGTCGATGCCGATAGCCTTGATGCCCGGCAGTTCGGCCATGCGCTTATAGACCTCACGAGCCCGCTGCCATGGCACGCCGAACTTGTTCTCGGCCTTGCCGGTAGAGATCTTCTTGTGTGTCTTGGCGTCGACGTCCGGATTGACGCGCAGTGACACCGGCGCGGTCTTTCCCGCCGCCACGGCACGTGCCGACAGCAGCTCCAGCTCAGGCTCGGATTCGACGTTGAAGCAATGGATGCCGGCCGCGAGCGCAAAATCCATTTCGCGCGCGGTCTTGCCGACGCCGGAAAAAACGATCTTGCCGGCCGGAATGCCGGCTGCGAGCGCGCGGCGCAGCTCGCCCTCCGAAACCACGTCGGCGCCGGCCCCCAGCTTCGCCAGCGTGCGCAGCACCGCCTGATTGGAATTCGCCTTTGGCGAATAGCAGACCAGCGCGTCGAGTTCGGCGAAGGCTTCGGAAAAAACACGGAAATGGCGTGTCAATGTCGCGGTGGAATAGCAATAGAACGGCGTGCCGACGCTCGCCGCGATTGCGGGTATTGCCACGTCCTCGGCATGCAGGATGCCGTCGCGATAATCGAAATGGTTCACGGGTAACTCGTCCGGAAGGCTACTGGATCAGCTTGTCGAGAACGAACGGCTTGTCCGTTTCCGGTTTCGTCGGTTCCGGAGGCAATGGCTGCTTGGCCTTGGCGGCGTCCTTGCGCGCCTGCACGGCGGCCTCGTAAGGCGTATCGAGACCAGCGCGACGTCCGCAGGCCGTCACTGCCGTCACCGCCGCCAGAACCGTCAGCGTCACCAGTATCCTGCCTGCCGTCATCGTTGTTTCCGTCCGTGCGTTTCGAGCTGTCGCTTGTAGCGGAGTTTCTTAGGCATTGCATCCGGCATCAAGCCTTGGCGAGGCGCTTTTTCCAGTAACGGATCTGTTTGCGGACTTCCGAAGGTGCGGTGCCGCCGAACGAGATGCGGCTCTTGACCGAATTCTGAACCGACAGCACCGAGAAGATGTCCTGAGTGATGCCGTCGTGGATCGACTGCAGGTCTTCCAGCATCAGTTTTTCCAGGCCGACCTTCTTGGTCTCGGCAAGCGCCACCGCACGGCCGGTGACGTGGTGTGCTTCGCGGAACGGCATGCCCAGCGTACGCACCAGCCAATCGGCAAGGTCGGTCGCGGTCGAATAGCCGGATCCGGCAGCCTTTTTCATCGCGGCCACGTTGATCGTCATGTCGCCCACCATGCCGGTCATGGCTGCGAGCATCAGGTCGAGCGTTTCGGCGGCGTCGAATACGGCTTCCTTGTCCTCCTGCATGTCCTTGGAATAGGTCAGCGGCAGGCCCTTCATGACTGTGAGCAGGCCGATGAGATGGCCGTTGACGCGGCCGGTCTTGGCGCGCACCAGCTCGGCGGCATCCGGGTTCTTCTTCTGCGGCATGATCGAGGAGCCCGTGGAGAAGGAATCCGACAGACGCACGAAGCCGAATTGCGGCGTCGACCAGATGACGATCTCCTCCGCCAGCCGCGACAGATGGGTGGCCGAGATCGCAGCCACCGACAGGAATTCCAGCGCGTAGTCGCGGTCAGAAACGCTGTCGAGCGAATTGCGGGTCGGTTCGCGGAAGCCGAGTGCCTTGGCCGTTTGGTGACGATCGATCGGGAACCCTGTGCCCGCAAGGGCCGCCGCACCCAGCGGGCTCTCGTCCATGCGTTGGATCGCGTCGCGCACGCGCGACAGGTCGCGGGCGAACATTTCGACATAGGCCAGGCAGTGGTGGCCGAAGGTCACCGGCTGCGCGGTCTGCAGATGGGTGAAGCCCGGCATGACGGTGGCGGCATGTTCCTCGGCGCGTACCAGGAAAACGGCGATCAGTCCCTTCAGGGCTTCGGCCACGCGATGGAACTCGTCCTTCACCCAAAGCCGGAAGTCGACCGCGACCTGGTCGTTGCGTGAGCGTGCGGTGTGCAGGCGGCCGGCCGCAGACCCGATCAGCTCAGCAAGGCGAGCTTCCACATTCATATGGATGTCTTCCAGCCGGGTCGAAAACTCGAACTGTCCAGTCTCGATCTCTTTCAAAATCGTGTTCAGGCCGTGAGCGATCTTGTGTTGATCGTCCGCCGAAATAATGCCTGTTTCGGCCAGCATCTCACTGTGGGCGAGCGAGCCGCGGACGTCCTGCGCATAGAGTTTGCGATCGAACGAAATGGACGCGTTGATCGCTTCCATGATCGCGGCCGGGCCCGAGGCAAATCGTCCGCCCCACATCTGGTTGCTGGCCTTCTTGTCGCTCATCGCTATAACCCGTTCCCCGGAGACATTTGGACATGGCAGACGGCAAGAAATTCTTTCCCGCCCCACGGCTGATCATGGCCGCGGTTGTCGCCGGCGTGCTGGCCGGCGCGGTCGCGGTATATGTCAGGGAGAGCGGGTCTGGCAACAATGCGCCCGAACCGGTGGCAACGGCTTCGGCCGGCAAGGACGACACGGTCTGCGCCGCAAAGGCCGAGCGCGCCAAGAAGGTCGCCGCCGCCGCGACAGGCCAGGTTGCGGCCCTTCTGCCGGCCGATCCGCCGCAATCGTTGAAGGCGCTCGCCTTCAACGGACCGGACGGCAAGCCGATGACGCTGGCAGATCGCGCCGGAAAGACCGTACTGGTCAATCTCTGGGCGACCTGGTGTGCGCCGTGCCGCGCCGAAATGCCGGCGCTCGATGCGCTGCAGAAGGAAAAGGGCTCGGACAAGTTCGAGGTGATGACGGTCAATGTCGACACCGGCGACGATGCCAAGCCGAAGGCCTTTCTCGACGAGATCGGCGTGAAGTCGCTGGCGCACTATCGCGATGCTTCGATGGGCGTGTTCAACGATTTGAAGAAACGCGGCCTGGCGCTAGGTCTGCCCGTGACGCTTCTGGTCGACGGCGAGGGCTGCCTGATCGGCCACATGAACGGTCCGGCCGAATGGGCAGGCGACGATGCCAAGCGCTTGATGGATACAGCGCTGGCTAACTAAGTATGGTCCCGAACCGAAGGTCAGCGCAGCAAAAGTTGCAGACTTTTCGGGCAAGGTCATGCTTCATAAGAAATGTCGGCTAACGAGTTTCGCGTAATTCGAAAGCCAGTCGCAAGCCAAACGATGCTACGATAGTCGCACTCGAAACAAAAACGTTGTCGGCTCATCGTATTCGACCCATACTCCCGTCGCGGACGTTTTCGTACGCCAACGGATAACGGGAGAGAAGCATGTCGTTTCGCGGTCTTGCGGCCGGGGTTGCCGCTACAGTCGTTCTTTGCACCACCACTTCGGCTTTTGCTGTCACACAGATCAGCTGGTGGCATGCCATGACCGGCGCCAACGCCGAAGTCGTCGACAAGATCGCCAAGGACTTCAACGCCAGCCAGAAGGACTATGAGCTGGTTCCGGTATTCAAGGGTACCTATCCGGAAGCATTGAATGCCGGCATCGCTGCCTTCCGCGCCAAGCAGGCGCCGGACATCCTGCAGGTATTCGATGTCGGCACCGGTGTGATGATGGCCGCCGAGGGCGCCGTGAAGCCGGTGGCCGATGTGCTGACCGAATCGGGCGCGCAATTCGACAAGGGCCAATATCTGCCGGGCATCGTGGCCTACTATTCGAAACCTGACGGCACCATGCTGTCCTTCCCCTACAATTCCTCCTCGCCGATCCTCTATTACAACAAGGACATCTTCCAGAAGGCCGGACTGGATGTGAACACGCCGCCCAAGACCTGGAACGAGGTCTGGGAAGCGGCCAAGAAGATCAAGTCGAGCGGTGCAGCCGCCTGCGGTTACACCTCGACCTGGCTGACCTGGATCCATACCGAGAACTTCGCGGCCTGGAACAATGTGTCGTGGGCGACACAGCAGAACGGTCTTGCCGGCGGCGATGTCGAGCTGAAGATCAACGCGCCGCTCTACGTCAATCACTTCCAGGCACTGGCCGATCTCGCCAAGGATGGCACCTTCAAATATGGCGGCCGGACCTCGGAAGCCAAGCAGCTCTTCCTCGCCGGCGAATGTGGTATCCTCACCGAGTCCTCGGGCGGTCTTGGTGATATCGTCAAATCAGGCATGAACTACGGCATCGGCCAATTGCCTTATGACAGCGATGCGCCTGGCGCTCCGCAAAACACCACGCCGGGAGGCGCCAGCCTGTGGGTCTTCGGTGGCAAATCCGAAGAACAGTACAAGGGCGTAGCGGCCTTCTTCACCTATCTGTCGAAGACCGAAGTGCAGGAATACCTGCACCAGAAATCCGGCTACCTGCCGGTCACGCTGGCTGCCTATGAAGCAACCAAGAAGTCCGGCTTCTATGAAAAGAATCCAGGCCGTGAGACGCCGATCCTGCAGATGATGGGCAAGGCACCCACCGACAATTCCAAGGGCGTGCGCCTGCCCAACCTGCCGCAGGTGCGCGATATCCAGAACGAGGAATATGAGAAGATGCTGGCCGGTCAGCAGACCGCGCAGCAGGCGCTCGACAACGCCGTCTCGCGCGGCAACGCCGCCATCAAGGAAGCGTTGGGGAATTGATGAGCGCCGGCGTGTTCTCCCCCCTCGAGGGGGAGATGGCCGCGCAGCGGTCAGAGGGGGTCCAAGCGGGTGCGTGGGGACTCTGTTTCAACGTGGGCGAACGGGCGGTTCTTCTTGATAGGACCGCCACCGCCGCCTCAAGGGGGGAGGCAAGGCTGCGATGACCCCTCGCGTCGTCTTCCCGAACAGGGTGCTGCCTTATCTTCTGGTGGCACCGCAGCTCGCCATCACGCTGGTGTTCTTCTATTGGCCAGCGGCACAGGCGCTCTACCAGTCGATGCTCAAGGAGGATCCGTTCGGCCTGAAATCGAAATTCGTCTGGTTCGACAATTTCAAGAAAGTGCTGGCCGATCCCAATTATCTGCATTCGATCAAGGTCACGGTGGTCTTTTCGGTGGCGACGGCCGCGGTCGCCATGATCGCCGCCCTTCTGCTTGCGGTCATGGCCGAAAAGGTGGTGCGCAGCAAAGGCCTCTATCGCACGCTTCTGATCTGGCCTTACGCCGTGGCTCCCGCCATCGCGGGCATGCTGTTTCTTTTCCTGTTCAACCCGTCGATCGGTTCGCTGGCGATCCTGTTGCGGAAGATGGGCATCGCCTGGGACCCGGTGCTCAACGGCACCGATGCGATGATCCTGCTGGTGGCTGCCGCCTCGTGGAAGCAGATCAGCTACAATTTCCTGTTCTTCGTCGCCGGGCTGCAGGCGATCCCCAAAACGCTGATCGAGGCCGCTGCGATCGATGGCGCCAAGGAGGTGAAACGCTTCTGGACGATCGTCTTCCCGCTGCTCGCCCCGACCACCTTCTTCCTGCTGGTCATCAACACGACCTATGCCTTCTTCGATACGTTCGGCATCGTGCATGCCGTCACCGGCGGCGGACCCGGCAAGGCCACGGAGACACTGGTCTACAAGGTCTACAATGACGGCTTCGTCAATCTGATCCTGGGGTCTTCCGCCGCACAGTCTGTCATCCTGATGATCATCGTGATCGCGCTCACCGCCATCCAGTTCCGCTATGTGGAAAGGAAGGTGCATTATGGCTGAGCCGAAGGCACCCGGGAGCGGGCATGACAAGCTGATGATCGGCCAGTCGGCAGCGAGCATCTATGTCGCCCATGCCATCCTGATCCTTGGCCTGGTGATCGTTGCCTTCCCGATCTACTACACCTTCGTTGCGTCCACGCAGACGCTGCAGACGATCCTCCGGCCACCGCTGCCGCTCGTGCCCGGCGGCGAGTTCTGGAACAACTATGCGGAGGCCCTGTTCGGCGGTGCCGGCCGCCTTGGCGGCGTCGGTGCCGGCACGCTGCTGCTGAATACGACGGTGATGGCGCTGGGCATCGCCGTCGGCAAGATCATGATCTCGATCCTGTCGGCCTATGCCATCGTCTTCTTCCGGTTTCCGTTCCGGATGGCCATCTTCTGGCTGATCTTCATCACGTTGATGCTGCCGGTCGAGGTGCGCATCCTGCCGACCTACAAGGTGATGGTCGACCTCGGGCTGATCGACACCTATGCCGGCCTGATCATTCCGTTGATTGCGTCGGCGACGGCGACACTGCTGTTCCGGCAGTTCTTCATGACCATTCCGGGCGAACTGGTCGAAGCCGCGCGGGTCGATGGTGCCGGCCCGTGGCGGTTCTTCTTCGATATCCTTTTGCCGCTGTCACGCACCAACATAGCGGCGCTGTTCGTCATTCTCTTCATCTATGGCTGGACGCAATATCTGTGGCCGCTGCTGGTCACAAACCGCAATGACATGACCACCATCGTCATTGCGCTGAAGAAGATGGTGTCCTTCGCCGACGCCGACACGCAATGGCATCTGGTGATGGTCACGGCGATCCTCGCCATCGTTCCGCCTATCCTGGTCGTGGTGCTGATGCAGCGTTGGTTCGTGCGCGGTCTCGTCGATACGGAGAAATAGGAAATAGATGGCGACAGTCGATCTGAAAGATGTGCGCAAAGTCTATCCCGGCGGGGTGGAGGCGGTGAAAGGCGTGTCGATCGCCATCCCCGACAAGGAGCTTTGCGTGTTGGTCGGCCCGTCCGGCTGCGGCAAGTCCACGCTGCTGCGCATGATTGCTGGCCTGGAGACGATCTCGTCAGGCACCTGCGCCATCGACGGCAAGGTGGTCAACGCGGTTGGGCCGACCGAACGGGACATCGCCATGGTGTTCCAGAACTACGCGCTCTACCCGCATATGAAGGTCTACGACAACATGGCCTACGGCCTGCGCAACCGCGGCACGCCGAAGGACGAAATCGATTCGCGCGTGCGCTCGACCGCCAAGGTGCTGGAGCTGTCGCATCTGCTCGATCGGCGCCCGCGCGAGCTTTCCGGCGGCCAGCGCCAGCGCGTCGCCATGGGCCGCGCCATCGTGCGTAACCCCAAGGTGTTCCTGTTCGACGAGCCGCTTTCCAATCTCGATGCCAAGCTGCGCGGACAGATGCGCGTGGAGATCAAGAACCTGCAGCGTTCGCTGGGGGTCACCTCTGTCTACGTCACGCATGACCAGTTGGAAGCGATGACGCTGGCCGACATCCTGGTGGTCATGAATGCCGGGCTGGTCGAGCAGATGGGTGCGCCGCTCGACATCTACGAGAAACCGGCCTCGACCTTCGTTGCTTCCTTCATCGGCGCGCCGCCGATGAACCTGCTTGCCGTCACGGCCAAGCCGGACAGCCCAGCCAGCACGCCGGAGAAGCTCTTTGCCAATGGCGCAGCGTTGGGGATCGCCGCGCCGGTCCATGCCGCGACGCTGGGTTTCCGGCCGGAAGATGCCGATGTCATCGGCGAAGAGGCGAAGGCGTCCGGCGCTCTCAAACTGTCGGCCACCGTCGAGGCGGTCGAGCCGGTGGGTGCCGAAAGCTTCCTCTATTGCGCGGCGGCCGGTGGCCGTATCGTTGTCAGGGTATCGGGCCGTGCGGCGGCCAAGCCAGGTGACAGACTTGAGGTCATGGTGCCGGCCGGGAAGCTGCACTGGTTCGACAGCACAGGGAAGCGGGCCTAGACCCGACAGGCAAGTGATCGAGGCGGTCTGCCATTGCGGACAGGTAAGGCTGCGGCTTCCACGAAAGCCGCGCGTGATCACCGCGTGCAACTGTTCGTTCTGTCGGCGGCAGGGGCCGCTCTTCGCCTACTATACCCGTCGGTCGATCGAGGTGGTCGCACCGGACAATGGTTTCGAGCGCTATGTCTGGGGCAAGGGTGTGCTGACATGGCTGCGCTGCAGAAATTGCGGCTGTTTCACGCATCATATTGCCGCTCACGCCGAGGGCGATCTCGATCGCAGGACTGGGATCAATCTGCGTCTTGTCGATCCCGGCCTTCTTATGGGGATCACGGTGAAGCTGCGCGACGGTGCATCCGGCAGCTGGAAAGTGCTGCGCAGCTATCGTTTCGATACAGGTTAGTCAGAAGGATCGAGGGATGAGCTGGCGATCCCTCATTTCAGCTGAACACGTGCGCCTTGCCGACGACGCTGATGCGGACGATGTCGCCCACCGATGGCGCGTCGACGCCAGGCTTTTTCAGGACCAGCGGTGTCGAACCGATGGCGGCCGCTTCGGGTGGATCGGGGGTGTTGAGCAGTTTGACGGCGATCGCGCAGGCAGCGCCGCCGAATTCGGATTCCGTCACTTCGCCGAAGAGGACGCCCGGCTTGGCTGCAGCCACTTCGGTGCGCGAGGCCGCGGCGAGCAGCACCTGTTCGGGTCTCAGCATGATGCGGGCAACCTCACGCCGCTCCCTGCCATCCACGGCAATGCGACCGAGCGTGGATTCGGCGTAGCCGTTGGCGATCTTTGCCGACAGCACGATGGCGTCGCCGAGGAATTCGGCGATCATGCGGTCCTTGGGCCTGAGATAGAGGTCGCGCGGCGTGCCGGTCTGCGAGAAACGGCCTTCGCGCATCACTGCAACCTGGTCGGCGAAGGAGAGCGCCTCCGCCTGGTCATGTGTGACCAGGATGGTGGTAATGCCGGCGCTTTCCAGCATCTCGGCCACTGCCTTGCGCATGGAAGCGCGCAGGCCGGTGTCCAGTGCGGAAAAAGGTTCGTCGAGCAGCATCAGGCGCGGCTTCATCGCCATGGCACGAGCCAATGCCACGCGCTGCTGCTGGCCGCCTGAAAGCTGGTGCGGGCGGCGGGTCAGAACGCTTTTGTCGAGGCCGACGATGTAAGCCAACTCGGCGATGCGCTCATCGCGCCGAGGCTCCTTGCGGTCGAGGCCGAAGCCGATATTGCCGGCAATGGTGAGGTGCGGAAACAGCGCGCCATCTTGCGCCACCAGGCCGATCCCGCGCAGATGCGCCGGCACGCTGGTGCCGCCATTGGCAAGCAGCTTGCCGTCGAGCGTGATGCGGCCGCCATCCGGTGCCTCGAAGCCGGCGATGAGGCGCAGCAACGTGGTCTTGCCGCAGCCGGAAGGACCGACGATCGCGGTCCGGCTGCCTGCCGCGACAGCAAGGTCGATGCCGGCGACGGCAGCAACCGGACCGTAGTTCTTCGACAGTGAGGCGATTTCCAGGAAACTCATTGGCCGGCCATTCGCTTCGACTGCACATAAAGCAGCCAGGTAAGGGGCAGCGACATCAACACCATGATCGCTGCATAGGGAGCGGCTGCCGCGTAGTCGATCTCGCCGCTGTAATTCCAGAAGGCCATCGCCAGCGTGCGCGTGCCGTTGGGCGCCAGCATCTGGGTCGCGGTCAACTCGTTCATGATGCCGAGCGCGACCAGCGCCATGCCGGCTGCGGCGCCGGGTGCCGAGAGGCGGATCGTGGTCGCCCAGAGCGCCTTCAACGGCGAGCGGCCGAGACTGCCGGCGGCACGTTCCAGCTCCACCGGGGCCTGAGCGATCGAAGCACGCAACGAGACAAGCGCGCGCGGCAGGAACATCAGCACATAGGCAAACAGGATAGTGGCAAGCGTCTGGTAGAGCGGCTGGACGACGCGCACTGCGATGGTGACCAGCGCCAGCGCCACCACAACGCCGGGCAGCGCCCCAACTACATAGTTGCAGCCTTCCAGGATGCGTTGCAGACGGCCTGGCGCGCGGATCGACAGCCAGGCCATGGGCGTCGCCGCAATGGTTGCAAGAATGCCACCGGCAATGGCGAGGAACAGGGTCTGGCCGAGCGCCAGGCCGATCTCATCCATGCGCCACACTTCGCTGCCACCGGCAATCAGCCAGCGGCCGATGGTGAGAAACGGCACGCCGATCGCCAGGAGCGTGACGGCGATCGGCAACAACAGGCAAGGCAGAGTAACGCGGCCGAGCGCCGTACGCGGCTTCAGACGGGCGGCGCCGGAGCCGACGCGGGCATAGCGCTCCTCGCCGCGCACCAGCACCTCAATCGTCAGCAGCACCAGGCAGCAGGCGACCAGGACGCCGGCCAGCATGTTGGCGGCGGGACCATTGAAGGTCGACTGGAACTGGTCGACGATCGCGGTGGTGAAGGTGTCGAAGCGCACAAAGACGTAGAGGCCGTATTCGGCAAGCAGATGCAGGCCGACCAGCAGGGCGCCGCCACACAGCGCCAGCCGCAGCTGAGGCAGCACCACCCGGAAGAAAACACGCCAGGGGCTGAGGCCCAGCGAAGCGGCGGCATCCTCCAAGGCGGGATCGAGGCGGCGAAAGGCGGCCGAAACCGGCAGGTAGAGAAAGGGGAAATAGGCGATCACCGAAACCCAGACACCGGCGAAGAGGCCGTTGAGATCCGGCCAGAAGGTGATCCAGGCGTAGGAGTGTACGAAGGCCGGCACCGCCAGCGGCGCCACGGCGAGCCAGGACCACAGCCGCGCACCGGGCAGGTCGCTGCGTTCCGTCAACCAGGCAAGCGCCACCGAGAGTACCGCGCAAATCGGTACGGCCAGGATGACGAGAAGGACGGTGTTGACGAGCAGTTCGCCGACGCGCGGCCTGAACACCAGTTGCACGACCGTCGCCCAGCCGGTCTGGATGGCGATGAAAATCACGAAGGCAAGCGGCAGCAATGCCAGAATGGAAATGATGATCGCGGTCAGCGTGATCAATGGAAAGGAGCGGGCAGGGGCTCGCCGCCCGGACATGCGGGCCGGCGCGTCGGTCTGCGCGAATTCGCCCGAGGCCGCCATCAAATCACCCGTGCTGTCCCGCCATGCGACGGGCCTGGATGAGAGGAGGGACAAAAGAGTGGCTTGGCCATCGGGGGAGTTGGTCTCGGAAACGAAATGCTCCCGCGGGGACCGCGGGAGCGCTGTTTATGCGGTCCTTATTAGGACGAATGCCGGCTAAAGCAAGCCAGCCGCCGTCATCAGATCGGTGACCTTCTTGGAGTTGAGCTTCTGCGGGTCGATCTTGGGGGCCTGCAAGTCGGCGAGCGGCACGAGCTTGGCGTTCGATTCCGCGCCATTGCCGACCGCATATTCGAACGAGGTTCCGGTCTTCAGCACGTCCTGGCCACCTTTGCCGGCGAGCCATTTCACGAAAGCCTGCGCTTCCTTCGCATGCTTGGAGGAAGCGAGCACGCCAGCGCCGGAAACCGAAACGAAAGCGCCCGGGTCCTGGTTCTTGAAATAGTACTGCACGACGTTCTTGCTGTTCTCGCCGGTCTTATTCTGGTCGCCGAAATAGTAGTAGTGATAGATCACGCCGCCATCGACCTGGCCGGCATTGACCGCCTTCATCACTGTGCTGTTGCCCTTGAACGGCTTGAAGTTGTCCTTCATGGCCTTGAGCCAGGTAGCGGTGGCCTCCTCACCCTTCAGTTCCAGCAGAGCCGAAACGATCGCCTGGAAGTCGGCACCGGATGGCGAAGCACCCCAGCGGCCTTTCCAGCTTGCGTCGGCAAGGTCGAGCAACGACTTCGGCAGCTGGTCTTCCTTCAGCTTGTCCTTGTTGTAGACGAAGACGGTGCTGCGCGCGGCGATGCCGACCCACTTGCCGTCAGAAGGACGATATTGTTCAGGCACCAGCGCCAGCGTGTCGGCGTCGATCGGCGCGAACAGGCCTGCGGCGTCGACCAGCGCCATCGCCGGCGAGTTCTCGGTGAGGAATACATCAGCCGGCGAAGCTTTGCCTTCCGCCACGATCTGGTTGGAGAATTCGCTGTCGCCGCCATTGCGCAGCGTCACCTTGATGCCGGTCTCCTTGGTGAAGGCTTCCGCCCATTCCTTGGCCAGGCTTTCATGCTGGGCGTTGTAGACAACGATGCCGTCGTCGTCCGCGGCCATGGCCGGCATTGCGGCGAGGCCGATCGTGAGCGCCGCAGCACCTGCCAGCATCGAAAGAATGGACTTCATCAAGGTCTCCTCGGTTGAGCAATCCAATGTCGGGAGCAGCTATCGATACATGATCGACCAAGTCAAGATTTCGTCGAATGAAACGGCTGCGGCATGTCGCCCGGCATGGCTGCCACTGAAAAATGCATGCTGCGACCTCATCATCCTGACGCCTGCTGCCAGAGTTATGGGACTTGGGCTCGTCTGCGTGCAGCCGGGAGCATTGGATTGGGCTACGGAACTGCTTGCCAATGTGGAGCCCGGCCTCAACGGCCGGCCTTGTCACAGTGCCGGTGAATAGATTTCCCAAGCAGCGTGTTGCAGAGAAGCAGAGACGTTGCGGAGTACTTGGCAGGCGGGGAATTCTGCATAAATTTCAAGCAATTGTGAAGGTGAAGCAACCGCGATCTTGCGGGCGTGCGGCCATAGGGTGGTCTGCCTAGGGCACTTTGCATGTCGGGCAAGAGTCCAGCACGGGATGTTTGTTTGGCGCGCTCTCCGCTTTTGATTGGCGCGGTGCGGAGGGGAGATAACGCGCATCGAAAATTCTTTTCATCCTCCAGTAAAACTGCTGCCGATTTTTCGCGAAACCATGATCCGGCTGGGCGTAAACAGTCATAAACGGTCGATCGGCCGTATTTTTACCGCTGTCTAATAAGACCGATTCATGTAGAAAGCCGCTCCGCCGATCACGGTAATTTGAAGATCGCCACGCGCATTCCCATATCGAACGCGCGCCGACCGGAGATGCGGCGGGGGTTCACGTTTCACCGGATGACAACGATGCCGAAAATGAAGTTTCACAAGGTCGCAGCCATTGTGGTGCTTGTTGGCTTTGCAGCGTGGATGGGTACCGGTCATTTCTCATCGGTAGGCAGTGCCGCCTCGGAGCAACCCAAAGCCGAGGCCAAGCCGGAACGGGTGGAGCAGAAAGCTTCGCTGCGGATCGTCAAGGTGGTGGCGCCGCCGCGCAGTGAGCATGCGCGGGCGATCCGCATTTCGGGGGTAACCGAAGCGGACAAGCGCGCAGTGCTTGCCACCCGCGTCGCCGGCGTCATCAGCGAATTGCCGGTCAGGCAGGGCGACCGCGTCAAGATCGGCGACATCGTTTTGATGCTCGACGCCGAAGAGAAGATCTCGGCGGTCGAGAACGCCCGGCAGCTGAAGGGCCAGCGGCAGGCCGAGCTCGATGCGGCCGAACGGCTGGCCAGGACCGGCAACCTCGCCAAGCTGCAGCTCGACAGCGCCCGTTCGGCGCTGGCCTTGGCATCGTCGCAGCTCGACGCCGCCGAGAGCGAACTTGCCCGCAAGGAAGTGAAGGCACCGTTCGATGGTGTCATCGACCGTGTGCCGGTGGAACTCGGCAGTGCCGTTCCACTGGGCGGCGAAGTGGCCACCATCCTCAGCCTTGACCCGGTGATCGCGCGCGGCGAAGTCAGCGAACGCGACCTTGGCTATCTCAAGATCGGCGACAAGGCCAATGTACGACTGGTCAGCGGCCAGATCGCCGAAGGCACCGTGCGCTACATCAGCCGCGATGCTTCGACCGCCACCCGTACCTTTCGTGTCGAGATCGCCATTCCGAATGCCGACGGCGCCATTCCCGCCGGCATGACGGCCGAAATCACGCTGTCGGCCAAGCCGGCCGATGCGATCATGCTGCCCCGTTCCGTCGTGACGCTGGGCGACAAGGGCGATCTCGGCATCCGCGCCGTCGACAAGGACAACAAGGTCACCTTCTTTCCAATCGATCTGGTCGACGACACGCCAAACGGTCTCGTGCTCGCCGGTATCCCGGCGGATGCGCGCGTCATCGTTGCTGGCCAGGAACTGGTGACGGACGGCGATGTCGTGCAACCCGTCGAGGCCGACCCGCAGGAAATCAAGAAGCTGGTCGGCGGCGATGCCGCCGCCGGAACGCTGTAGTCGTTTTCATCGAATCCGAAATCGGGATCTACCCCTATGGATATCGTCAAGCTTGCCATCCAGAATGCGCGGCTGACCATTTCGGTGCTGCTGTTCCTGCTGCTCGCAGGAGCCATTGCGTATATGTCCGTGCCGAAGGAAGCCGAGCCGGACGTGCCGATCCCGATGATGTATGTCTCCCTGGTCTATCAGGGGATCTCGCCGGAGGATTCGGAGCGGCTGCTGCTGAGGCCCGTCGAGACCAAACTGAAGAGTTTGAAGGGGCTGAAGGAGATGCGCTCGGCCGCCTTCCAGGGCGGCGGCTACGTGCTGGTCGAGTTCGACCCGTCGACCGACCTTGCCCAGGCGCTGCAGGACACCCGCTCCAAGGTGCAGGACGCCAAGGCAGACCTGCCGCAGGCTGCTGAAGAACCGACCGTCAACGAGGTCAACATCTCCGAATTCCCGGTGCTGGTCGTGACCCTGTCCGGCCACGTGCCGGAGCGCGTGCTGGCCAAGGCCGCGCGTGAACTGCGCGACCGCATCGAGGAGGTTCCGGGCGTGCTGGAAGGCACGCTGCAGGGCTCGCGCGACGACCTCGTCGAGGTCGTGGTCGACCCGGTGAAGCTTTCCTCCTATGGGCTGCAGCTCGACCAGCTGATGCAAGGCGTCGGCCAGTCCAACAGCCTGGTCGCTGCCGGCAACATAGAGGGCTCGGAGGGCAAATATGCGGTCAAGGTGCCGTCGCTCATCGAGACGCCGGAAGACGTCGCCAACCTGCCGGTGGTGGCCGGTCCGAATGCGGTGGTGCAAGCGAAGGACGTCGCCACCATCCGCTCCACTTTCAAGGACGCCGAGACCATCACGCGTCTCGACGGCAAGCCGGCGATCGCCATCGAAGTGAAGAAGCGCATCGGCGCCAACATCGTCGAAACGATCGAAGGGGCGAAGAAGGTCGCCGACGAATTCGTCAAGATCGCGCCGGCGGGCATGGAAGTCACCTACACGCAGGACAAGTCCGTCTTCGTGAAGCAGTTGCTGAACGATCTGCAGAACCACGTGCTGATCGCCGTCATCCTGGTCTTCATCGTCATCCTCTACGCGCTGTCGGGCCGCGCCTCGCTGCTCATCGGCCTGGCCATCCCGTCATCGTTCCTGATCGGCATCCTGCTGCTTGCCATGATGGGCTACACGATCAACATGATCGTGCTGTTCTCGCTGATCCTGGCGGTCGGCATGCTGGTGGACGACGCCATCATCGTCACCGAATTCGCCGAGCGGCGCATGACGGAAGGCATGCCGAAGGAGGAAGCCTTCGCATTGGCCGCCAAGCGCATGGCCGGCCCGGTCATCGCGGCCACCATGACGCGCATCGCGGCCTTCTCGCCGCTTCTGTTCTGGCCCGGCATCATCGGCGACTTCATGAAATACCTGCCGATCACGCTGATCGTCACGCTGGCAGCGTCGATGCTCTATGCTTTGGTGTTCACGCCGACGCTCGGCGCGATTTTCGCCAAGGCGGAGGTCCACAGCGAGGAAGAGCGCAAGGACGGCACCTACATGGCCGTGGTGCGCAAGGCCGTGCAGTACCCCAAGACCGTACTGGTGCTGACGGTCGCGCTGCTGGTGGGCGTGCAGGTTGCCTATTCCAAATACGGCGCCGGCGTCGAATTCTTCCCGAATGTCGAGCCGGACTACGGCCTGCTTTACGTGCATGCGCGCGGCAATCTCTCGCTTGCCGAGATGGATGCGGCGACGCGCATGGCAGAGGAAAAGCTGCTCGGCTGGCCTGGCGTGAAATCGGTCTATACCCGCGTCGGCAAGACCCAGGGCGGCGGTGCCGATATTCCGGAAGATGTCGTCGGCGTCATCCAGTACGAGTTCGTCGACTGGCGCGAGCGCAAGGCTGCGAACCAGATTCTCGACGACCTGCGCAAGGCAACGGCTGGAATTCCGGGCGTCGATGTCGAGGTGCGCGTGCCGGAGGCAGGCCCGCCGACGGGCAAGCCGATCCAGGTGCGCATCTCCGCGGTCGACCCGACCGGCATCGAAAAGGTGGCGCGCGAGGTTGCGTCCGGCATCGCCAAGGTGCCAAGCGTCATAGACGTGTCAGACGGCCTGCCGCCACCCGGCATCGACTGGGCGCTGGAGGTCGACCGCAGCAAGGCGGCGCAATATGGCATCAATCCGACTTCGGTCGGCACTGTGGTGCAGCTGGTTACCAATGGGCTGAAGCTCAGCGAGTACCGTCCGGCCGGTGCTGACGACGCCGTCGACATCCGCCTGCGCCTGCCGGAAGACCGGCGAACGCTGTCGACGCTGGATGAACTGCGCGTGCAGACCAGCCAAGGTTCGGTGCCGATCTCGAACTTCGTCATCCGCAAGCCGGAGCCGCGCGTCGGTACGCTGAACCGTATCGACGGCGCCCGCACCGTGGTGGTGCAGGCAAACGTCGCGGCTGGTGCGCAGGTAGCGGCCGTGCAGGCGGAGGTAACCAAGGCGATCTCCGATATGGGGCTTCCCGACAACTTCCGCTGGAAGCTGGCCGGCTCCAATGAAGACAGCGCGGAGGCAAGCGCCTTTCTGTCGAAAGCATTCGGCGCCGCGATCTTCCTGATCTTCCTGGTGCTGCTCGCGCAGTTCAACAAGTTCACATCCGTCTGGCTTGTGCTGTCCTGCGTGGTCATGGCGACCATCGGTGTGTTTCTCGGGCTCATGATGACCGGCCAGCCGTTCGGCATCGTCATGTCCGGCATCGGTGTGATCGCGTTGGCGGGTGTGGTGGTGAACAACAACATCGTGCTGATCGACACTTACGACCGGCTGCGCGAGGAAGGCTGGGACAAGACGGAAGCGGTGCTGCAGACCTGTCGCGAACGTGCCCGCCCGGTTGTGCTGACGGCTGTTTCGGCGATCCTCGGCGTCTTGCCGATCGCCTTCGGCCTCGGCCTCGAGATCTTCCACCACGAGACGACGATCAACGCACCGTCGACGCAGTGGTGGATATCGCTGTCGTCGGCGATCGTGTTCGGCCTGTCCTTTGCGACACTGCTGACGCTGGTGGTGACGCCTGCCATGCTGATGGTGTTCACCCGCGCCAAGCGCAAGCCCGGGCAGCGCAGCTGGCTTGGCCGGCTGTTCCGCGGTCGCAAGGCGGCCTCGAACGACGACCTGCCGGATCTCGACACAGCCGGCGCATTGCCCAAAGCCGCGGAGTAGGCCGCTGCGCTGGAATGCAAAAAGGCCGCCGGATTGATCGGCGGCCTTTTCTTTCGAAGAGTGTGACAGTCAAGCGGCTTCCATCGGCGCGGTGAGGCTGGTCACCGGGATGCCAAGATCCGTCAGGGCCTCGGCAACAGCGCGATCGATAGGTGTGTGCGGGATCCGTCCGATCAATCCTTCCAGCCGGTCGGAAACCAACCGATGTGGTTCGAAACGCAGGTAGGACATCTCAAGGATCGCCTTCCACATCGGCACGAAGGGAGCGGCGACCTTGAACACCCACCAGGGCATCGAGGCCATGCCGAGCTTGCGGCCGACGGCATGTTCGAGGGCAGCCTTCATCTCCAGGTCGGTGATGGCGTGACCGGGGAAGTGCAGGTTCTCATAGCTGCCCAGATCATCCAGACGATCCGCAAGCGCGACAAAGGCATCGGCGAGGTCGGGCAGATAAGCCCATTCATGCACAATGTCGGTCGGGCCGGCGGCCGTGTAGATGCCCTTTTCGATCTTCGATACCATGACCAGATCGAACCATGAGCCCGTACCGGTACCACCGAAGAAATCGCCGGCGCGCAGCAGGATGGTGCGCAGGCGTCCGGCATCCGCTTCCGCGCGCAACAAGTTTTCGACCGCGACGCGGATGTGGCCCTTCTCGGTTGTGGGGTGGATGGGCGCATCCTCGGTGATCATTTCGGGGATGGGCGAGCCGTAATTGTAGACGTTGCCCGGGAAGAGCAGGACTGCGTCATTGGCCTCGCAGGCGGCAACGACATTCTCGGCCATCGGCAGTACCGTGCTCCAATCGGAATAGATCGGGTTCAGGCCATGGAACACGATGTCGACACCGGCAGTGGCATGCACCAGCGCCTCGCGGTCGAGGGCGTTGGCGGCGATGCCGGTTGCACCAGCGAGATCTGCCGGCAGCTTGCCACTGCGGGTGATGCCACGGACGTCGTAGCCGGCCTGAACGAATGCCTTGCCGACGGCCCGGCCGAGCCGTCCGTTGGCGCCGAGGATTGCAATGCTGGTCATGTGAAGTCTCCTGGTCGATGTTGCGATGGCCTTATTTTCTCCTTTCATGAACGAATGGAAATTGACTGATTTCGGCTTTCTGTTATTCATTTTTGAATATGAAGGATATCGACTGGAACCTGATCAAGAGCTTCGTGGCGGTGGCCGAGACCGGCAGCCTGTCGGCGGCGGCGCGCAAGCTTTCCGCCAGCCAGCCGACGCTTGGGCGCCACATCACCGAACTGGAGCAGGCGCTCGACGTCACGCTGTTCCGGCGTGGCCGGCAAGGGCACGAACTTACCGAGGCGGGCGCGTTGCTTTATGAACGCGGCCAGTCGGTCGCCGCGCAGGCGACGGCTTTTTCGTTGCTTGCGCTGGGCTCCGTAGAGGCGATCGAGGGAACGGTTCGCATCGCGGCCAGCGAGATGGTGGCCGCTTACGCCCTGCCTGAGATTCTTGCCAGGCTTGGTCTGGAGGAACCCGGCATCGAGATCGAGGTGGTCGCTTCCAATCAGGTCGAGAACCTGCTGCGCCGTGACGCCGATATCGCCATCCGCATGGTCCGGCCCGTACAGAACGAGCTGGTTGCCCGCAAAGTCACCGACATCGCTCTGTGTGCCTGTGCCGCGACCAGCTATGTCGAGCGGCGCGGCCGGCCTGAAACCGCGGCCGATATCGTCAACCACGACATTGTCGGCTTCGACCGCGATGACAGTATCATCCGCGGGTTTGCCGCTGCAGGCATCGCATTGGAGCGCAATGCTTTCCGCTTCCGCTGCGACAACCAGATCGTGCATTGGCAGGCCGTGCGCGCCGGCAATGGCATCGGCTTCACGCAGCGTCCCCTGGTCGATCGGGATCCGCTGGTCGAGCCACTGCTGCCCGACCTTGCACTCCCGTTACTGCCGGTGTGGCTCGCCATGCACCGCGATGTGCGCGGTTCGCTGCGCATCCGCCGCGTCGTGGATTTCCTGCACGAAGCGCTGAAGCGCTATTCCGCCGGCTGAGCGGCGAAATCGGCCGTGTGGGCGAGGCTCGACATCAGGAAGACGATGACGAGGAAGCCGGACAGCACCACGAACACGGTTGAGAAGCCTATGTGTTCTGCCGCGAAGCCGATCAGGGACGGCGCCAGCAGTATGCCGGAATAGCCCATGGTGGTGACGACACTCATTCCCGTGCCGGATGCCATGCCGGGCTGATTGCCTCCGGCCGAGAAGGCGATCGGCACCATGTTGGCGATGCCCAGGCCCGAAAAGGCGAAGGCAGCGATCACAAGCCACGGCCATGGCGACAGCGCTGCAACCAGCATGCCGGATGCAGCGATCAATGAGGAAATGCGCAAGGTCGTCACGGCGCCGAAGTGGTTGCGCACGCCATCGCCGGCAAAGCGCATCAAAGCCATCGCGCCGGAGAAGAAGGCATAGGCAAGACCCGCGGTCGCGAGTTCCGCACCAAGCTCCTGCTTCAGATAGAGCGCCGCCCAATCGAGTACTGCACCCTCAGGGATCATCGACATCAGCGCCATCAGGCCGACAAGGTAGACGGTCGCGGTCTTCGGCAGCGTGAACTTGTGATGCTCCTGTGCCACCGGCTTCCGGTCGGTGATCAGGTACCGCCAGGCAACCGCGAGAAAGATGATCGCAATCACGGTGACGATGATCGCGTGGGTGACGTGCCCGTAATGCTGGATGATCAGACCACCGGCTCCGCCGCCGGCGAAGCCGCCGAGACTCCAGAAGGCGTGCGAGGATGACATGACGGCGCGCGACAGCCGGCGCTCCACCGCAACGGCATTGGCGTTCATGGCCACGTCCATACCGCCGATCAAACCGCCGAACAGGAACATCGCCACGACCGCCAGCGGAACGCTTGGCGCCAGCGCCACCAGCAACAGGCCGAACACACAGACGGAGGCAAAACCGCGCACGACCGCACGCGAGCCGTGCCTGGACATGAGATAGCCGGACAACGGCATGAACGTCAGCGCGCCAAGGCCGAACAGCAGGATAAGCAGGCCGAGCGTCGCCTTGCTGATGTCCAGCCGGGTCAGGAAAACCGGGATCTGCGGTGCCCAGCTGCCGGTCAGAAGGCCATTGATGAAGAACATCGCCGCCACCGCCCAGCGACCGCGCGCGGCATTTTGCAGGGAGGAAACTGCGGTCATGGCGAGAGCTCGAAATAGAAATTGGAACGATTCAATCGTTAGATCGAATCAACCGTATCGTCAAGGGATCGGAGGAAGCCGGCTTGACTCAGTGGTTGCAGCAAGGGTGCGGAGGCGTGATGATTGCCGCGAGCCTCAATGGTCCTTTGGGCGATTGATCTCGAAGGCGGCCTTCTGGGCGTTGGAGGCCTCAGTCTGGTGCTGTGTCTGCCACTCGGCATAGGGCATGCCGTAGACGATCTCGCGCGACTGGTCTTTGGAAAGGGCAACGCCTTCCGCCTCTGCCGCCTCGCGATACCAATTGGACAGGCAGTTGCGGCAGAAGCCGGCGAGGTTCATCAGGTCGATGTTCTGCACGTCGGTACGCTCGCGCAGGTGCGTGACCAGCCTGCGGAAGGCGGCGGCTTCGAAGTCGCGTTTCTGTTCGTCGCTCAGATCGGTCATGGCGGTATCCTCGTCTTGGCGCGTCAGAGCAATTCCAGGAAAAGTGTGTAGCGGTTTTCCGTCCGGAATTGCGCAAACAAAGAGTTAGACCGGCCCGGTACGCGAGCCGAACATCTTCACCGCTTGTATATCGGGACGGCGATTGACCGCGTCAACGATCGGTGCCAGCCGCTCTGCCCAGGCAAGTGCGCCCCTGGCATCGGCGATCAGGTCCTGGCGGATCTCGATCAAAGCATGCGCGAAGCCGTTGACGATGGCATGGCGGAACATGGTGTCGCCGCGCAATGCACCGTCATAGGGTTCATTGTCGCCGACCACGAGATCTTTGTCCGCAGCCAGCGCCTCGATGATCGGGTGCGGGGCGCGATCGTCGCGGTCCCACAGGATGCCGACATGCCAAGGCCTTGCGCGGCCCTGCATGACGGGGGTGAAAGAGTGCACCGAGAAGATGAAGGGCGCGCGGCCGGATTCTTTCGCAACCGAGGCGATTACCGCGGCCACAGCCTCGTGGTACGGACGGTAGAAACGCTCCAGCCGCGTCTCGCGCTCTTCGGGCGACATCGGATAGTTGCCCGGCACGACGGTGCCGTCATAGAGCTGGCGGATCAGCGTCGGGTCGTCTTCGCCGCGGTTGGGGTCGATCAGCAGACGCGAGAAGTTGGCGAGCACGGCCGGTGCGCCGAGCAAGGCAGCAAGCTCGCGGGTTACCGCCTCGACGCCGATATCGTAGGCGATATGGCGCTCGAATTCGGCAGCCGGCAGGCCGAGCGCACCATATTCTTCCGGCAGCTCGCGCCGGGCATGGTCGGCCACCAGCACGATGCCGCGACTGCGGTCACCCTCGATCAGGTCGAATGGCGCAAAAACTGTGGATCGGGTCATGGCACGGGGAAAATCAAGCGGTGGCGTCTCTGGGCGGGATGGTAACGTGATCCCATGAAGCGGAAGTCCGCGCAATGCCGTTGTTTGGTCAAGGTTTTTGCGAAAAACTTTCATCCTCCGGCATAGCATGCGCCGGCTTGCCAATTAAATCGATTGGATTCACAGTGGGGCGCGCGTTGACATGCGCCCGGACATCTTCGAAAAGGGCGCCTGATCATGCAAGTTTCATTCAGCGAGGGGTCTCGAATGGCATCCGCCAGCCGACAGCGTAGGCGAAAGGGCATCGCCCTGTTGCTGCCGCTGCTCGTCCTGTTCGCGGCGCCCCTGGTGATGGCTTCTCCGGCCAAGGCTGATTTCCGCGTGTGCAACGCCACCCAGAATCTGGTTGGCGTCGGCATCGGCTATCGCGCCAAGACGGGCTGGATCACCGAAGGCTGGTGGCACATCGAAGGTTCGACCTGCAAGACGCTGATCGAGGGTCCGCTGTCATCGAGGTTTTATTATCTCTATGCAGAAGATGCCGAGCGCGGCGGCCGTTGGGATGGTCCGATCTCGATGTGCGTGGCCGAAAAGGAATTCAAGATTGCCGGCGTAACCGATTGCGTCGCCCGGGGCTTTCAGCGCGCCGGATTCCAGGAATACGACACAGGCGAGCAGGCGAGCTGGATGGTCCAGCTGACCGAGCAGCCCACTGCGGATGGCACCCCGGCCGCTCCGCCAAGCAATGGTCAGAATAGTCAATGAGACGCAGCCGCAAGGTCAAGATCCTAGCCACCATCGGTCCCGCTTCCTCCGAGGAGGCGATGCTGAAGAAGCTCTTCGAGGCAGGCGCGGACGTGTTCCGCATCAATATGAGCCATGCCGATCATGACCTGATGCGTACACTTGTCGGTCGCATTCGTTCGGTGGAGGCTGCTGTCGGCCGTCCGATCGGCATCCTTGCCGACTTGCAGGGACCGAAGCTGCGTGTCGGCAAATTCGCCAACGGCACGGAAGAGTTGAAAGTCGGCCAGACCTTCACGCTGGACGACAACCCGGAACTCGGCGACTCCAACCGTGTTCATCTGCCGCATCCCGAAATCCTGCGCTCTGTGGCCGTCGGCGACCGGTTGCTGATCGATGATGGCAAAGTCGAGCTGAAGGCCGTGAAGGTCGACGGCCGCTCGATCGTCGCGACCGTGGTGGTCGGCACCAAGATTTCCGACAAGAAGGGCGTGTCGCTGCCCGATACCGAACTGCCGGTCGGCGCGCTGACCGAAAAGGACCGCGCCGATCTCGATGCGGTGCTGGCGGCCGGCGTCGACTGGGTGGCGCTTTCCTTCATCCAGCGTCCGGAAGATCTCGCCGAGGCCCGCAAGATCGCACGCGGCCGGGCACTGCTGCTTTCCAAGATCGAGAAGCCGCAGGCAGTGGCGCGGCTGGCCGAGATCATCGAGCTGTCGGACGCGCTGATGGTGGCACGCGGCGATCTCGGGGTCGAGCTTCCGCTGGAGGCAGTGCCTGGCATCCAGAAGCAGATCACCCGCGCCGCGCGCCGGGCCGGCAAGCCGGTCGTTGTGGCGACGCAGATGCTGGAATCGATGATTTCCGCTCCGGTGCCGACCCGCGCCGAGGTATCGGACGTGGCCACCGCCGTGTTCGAAGGTGCCGATGCCATCATGCTTTCGGCCGAATCCGCCGCCGGTTCCTATCCCGTCGAAGCGGTGACGACCATGAACCGCATCGCTGAACGTGTCGAACGCGATCCGACCTATGCCGGTATCATCAACGCCCAGCGCTCTGAGCCGGAGGCCACAGGCGCCGATGCCATTTCGCTGGCGGCGCGCGAAATCGCCGAGACGCTGAAGCTGTCTGCGATCGTCACCTACACCGCTTCCGGCACAACGGGCCTGCGTGCGGCGCGCGAACGGCCGCAGGTGCCGATCATCGCGCTGTCGCCGATCCTTGCTACAGCGCGGCGCCTTTCACTGTTGTGGGGCACGCATTGCGTGGTTTCGGAAGATGCGACCGATCTCGACGACATGGTCGATCGTGCCTGCCGGATCGCTTCCGAGCAAGGTTTCGGCAAGCCGGGCGACCGCATCATCATCACCGCAGGCGTGCCGCTGAGGACACCCGGATCCACCAACATGCTGCGGATCGCTTATCTGGGAGCGGATGTGAGGCAGTGAAGATTGAGGGAGTGGTGAGATAGCCAGTAGCGAGATAGTGGCAGAGATTTCCCCCTATTCACCACTCGCTCTCTCGCTACTCCCTCAAATCGCTTCTCCCGCCAATTCCTCCGACAGCTTCGACACCTGATCCTGCGCATTGCGCAGCATCGGGTAGAGGTCGAGTACCTTCAGCCAGGCATCGAGCGCGGCCTGCTTGCGGCCGGTTTCGGTCATGATCTGGGCGATGCCCGACAGGGCGCCGAAATGGCGCGGCTCCAGTTCCAGCGTCTGTTCGATGTCGGCCATTGCCTTGGCGTAATTCTTCATCAGGAAATGTGCCGTGGCGCGGCGATTCCATCCCTCGGCGTATTTTGGTTGCAGCGTCACCACCTGGTCGAGGAAGTCGAGCGCAACGTCGAACTTCTTGTCCTCGATCGCTTTTTGCGACCACTGCATCATCAGATCGACCGACGCGCTGCCCGACCGGCTCCACTCGTTCCAGATGCGACCGGCCACGAGTTCAGCAGACCGTGGGCTGCGGGCATGTTTCAGATCGATGAAAAGCTGGTCGACACGCTGTTCGCGCGTCTGCGCTAGCGCAGGCTTGACGGCATTGTCGGCCGCGATGGCCGGCATCAGCGAAATGGAGAAGGAAAGCGCCGTACAAACGGCAAATAACGTCCGCATTCCCGGATTCTATCTCCGGGATGCCAGACGTTCAAACTGAATCTGAGTTCAGCATCATCACGCGGCGCCTGTAGATAGGCGCCACAAAGGGATCAGCCCTGACGCGCCTTGTAGCGTGGAGCGGTCTTGTTGATGATGTAGATACGGCCCTTGCGGCGAACCAGGCGGTTGTCACGATGACGCGCCTTGAGCGCCTTGAGCGAATTCTTGATCTTCATGGTCTTGCCCGTCGGTCTTTGAATCTCTTCGCATGACCTTGTCCGAAAAGTCTGCAACTTTTTGCTGCGCTGACCTTCGGTTCAGGATCATGCTCTGCCCGGTTTCGGGCTGAACTTGAAAGGCGCGCCCGAAGACGCGCCCTGTTGCGATCGGCTCATACCGGGGCGCCCCGTGCATGTCAACCTCGCAGGCGGCTTGATCACGCTTTCAGCCGGCAAATGCGCGGATGCGCGTGAAGTGCCCCATCTTGCGTCCCGGCCGGGCTTCGGCCTTGCCATAGAGATGCAACATCAGGTCCGGCTCGGCGAGCAATGCCGGCACCTGATCGATGTCGTGGCCGATCAGGTTTTGCATGACGCAATCCGAGTGCCGGCTGGCATCGCCAAGCGGCAAACCGGCGACGGCGCGGATATGCTGTTCGAACTGCGAGACAGTGCAGGCGGCCTCCGTCCAATGGCCGGAATTGTGCACGCGCGGCGCCATCTCGTTGGCAAGCAGGCTGCCGTCGGGAAGCACGAAGAACTCGATGCCGATCACGCCGACATAGTCGAGCGCGGTGATGATCGTCATGGCTGCCTGCTTGGCCGCATCCGCCGTAGCGATCGAAATGCCGGAGGGCACGGTCGAGGTGTGGAGAATGCCGTCGCGATGCACGTTGCGGGCGGGGTCGTAGACGGCGAGAGCGCCATCGGCGCCGCGCGCGGCAATCATGGAGATTTCGTATTCGAAGGCGACCAGTGATTCCAGGATCAGCGGCACGCCGCCCATCGCCTCATAGGTGCCTCCGGCCTCCTTGATGCCGCGCAGCACGCGCTGGCCCTTGCCGTCGTAACCGAGGCGCCGGGTCTTCAGCACGCCGTTGCCGTCGAACGCGTTCAGCGCAGCGGCAAGATCAGCGTCGTTGTCGATTGCGTGGAAGGCTGCGGTTGCGACGCCAACATCGTTCAAGAACTGTTTTTCGGTCACACGGTCTTGTGCCACCTGCAGTGCCCTTGCCGAAGGCCGCACCGGCCGTGTCGTCGAGAGCGTTTCCGCGGCGCTGACCGGAACATTCTCGAATTCATAGGTAATGATCGCGCAGGCGGCTGCGAGTTCGGCAAGGGCGACCGGGTCGTCATAGGCCGCGACAATCTGTCGGTTGGCGACCTGAGCCGCAGGGCAATCCGCTTGTGGTTCGAGGATGATGGTCCGATAGCCGAGTTTTGCGGCGGCCATCGCCAGCATGCGGCCAAGCTGGCCGCCGCCGATGATGCCGATGACTGAACCTGCGGGAAGAGCAGCGGTCACGGCTGGTCCACCGGCTCGACGGCAACCCGGGCGGTCTGGCCGGCGCGCCAGCCATCGAGCCGTTCGGCCAAAGCCTTATCGTTCAAAGCAAGCACGGCTGCAGCCAGCAGTGCCGCATTAGCCGCACCCGCCTTGCCGATGGCCAGCGTGCCGACAGGAATGCCGGCCGGCATCTGCACGATGGAAAGCAGAGAATCCTGGCCCGACAGTGCTTTCGATTCCACTGGCACACCAAACACCGGCAGCGAGGTCATCGCAGCCGTCATTCCGGGCAGGTGGGCGGCGCCGCCGGCACCGGCGATGATCACCTTGTAACCGGCCGCCCTGGCGCCCTTGGCGAATTCATAGAGTCGGTCGGGTGTGCGGTGGGCGGAAACGATCAGCGCCTTGTGCGGGATCTCCAGCACCTCCAGCAATTCCGCGGCATGGCGCATGGTCGCCCAGTCGGACTGGCTGCCCATGATGATGGCGACATCGGCTTTATGCTCGGCCAAGTTGCTCTCCCCGGCGACAAAATGGCGAGGTAGCGGAATTTGCCTTGTCGGGCAAGGATTGCGACGATGAGCCTGGCGCTCAGGCGATGATATCGGGAATGATGCGATCTTCGAGCGCGCTCAGCCGGTCCTTGAGCGCCAGCTTCTTCTTCTTCATGCGCTGCACCTGCAGCGGATCACAGCCCGTGGCGATCATCGCGTTGATGGCCGCGTCGAAATCGGCATGTTCCTGCTTCAAGCGTGCAAACTCGAGACGAATCTCGGCCTGTTCCTGTTCCGACATGTCCACCGTTCTGCTGACTCCGGCGCCCATGCGCGCCTCTGATGGGCGGGGGCCGCCGACCTTCGCCAGCGGCGCGACCGCATTATCACATTTCATGACGCGGTGGAATGCTACCACATGGCATTCGACAAGGCGAAGCAATGGTGGCACACTGTCATTTGGCCGTCACGCGGGCGCCCGCGGTGGACGTCGTGCGTCGGTCGCTGGCAAGGAATATGAAAGGGAGAACCATTCATGTCTCTAGCGTCCCATCTTGAAGAGCTTCAGCGGAAACACAGCGACATCGAACGCGAGATCGATGACGCACTGTTGCACCCGTCGGTGGACGATCTTGAAATCGTGTGCCTCAAGCGACGCAAGCTGGCTATTAAGGACGAAATGGCAAAATTGAGAGGCAGACCCTCGACCCATTAATTCGGCCTTCCAAATCGGCGTTCAGCGCCGAAATGCTCCCGGCGGCGCATAGCCGCCGGCCAGAGGCCATTCAGTATTCCCACAAGGCTTACGCCGGGCGAAACAAGCAGATGCCTCGACATTTGCTGTCTATCGCCGCGCGTGGCAGTGGTGGAATCGGCCGCTGCAAGGTGATTTGACAGACCTTCGCCCACCTTGCCATTGACAAGGCTGTGCTCCTCCTCCACCTCATGCCCGGACGCATTTCTCATGAGGCGACCGGCATGACCGGGTATTTTTCCTCTCCATTTCCGCGCCGGCAGTCGGTAGGCGTCGACGTCGGTGGCGTGCTCGTCGGCGGTGCTGCGCCTGTTGTCGTGCAGTCGATGACAAACACCGACACGGCCGATATCGACCAGACGGTAGCTCAGGTCGCGGCACTGCATCGCGCGGGGTCGGAGATCGTTCGCATCACCGTCGATCGCGACGAAAGTGCTGCCGCCGTGCCGAAGATCCGCGAGCGGCTGGAGCGGCTCGGCGTCAACGTGCCGCTCGTCGGCGACTTCCACTATATCGGCCATAAGCTCCTGGCCGATCATCCGGCCTGTGCCGAGGCGCTGGCGAAATATCGCATCAACCCCGGCAATGTCGGCTTCAAGGACAAGAAGGACAAGCAGTTCGCCGAGATCGTCGAGATGGCGATCCGCCACGACAAGCCGGTGCGCATCGGCGTCAATTGGGGATCGCTCGACCAGGAGCTGTTGACCCGGCTGATGGACGAAAACCAGGAAAAGGGTTCGCCGTTGACGGCCAACCAGGTCATGCGCGAGGCGATCGTGCAGTCTGCCATCCTGTCGGCGGAGCTTGCCGAGGAAATCGGGCTTGGCCGCGACAAGATCATCCTGTCGGCCAAGGTCAGCGGCGTGCAGGATCTGATTGCCGTCTACACCATGCTTGCGACCCGTTCCGATCATGCGTTGCATCTCGGGCTTACCGAGGCAGGCATGGGCTCGAAGGGCATCGTCGCCTCGTCGGCGGCGATGGGGATTCTTCTGCAGCAGGGCATCGGCGATACGATCCGCATTTCGCTCACCCCGGAACCCGGCGGCGACCGCACCCGCGAGGTGCAGGTGTCGCAGGAATTGCTGCAGACCATGGGTTTTCGTCAGTTCGTGCCGATCGTGGCGGCCTGTCCGGGTTGCGGTCGCACGACCTCGACCGTTTTCCAGGAACTCGCCCAGTCGATCCAGGAGGATCTGCGCAAGAACATGCCGGTCTGGCGCGAGAAATATCCCGGCGTCGAGGAATTGAAGGTCGCTGTGATGGGTTGCATCGTCAACGGCCCGGGCGAATCCAAACACGCCGATATCGGTATCTCGCTGCCTGGCACCGGCGAGACGCCGAGCGCGCCGGTGTTCGTCGACGGCCGTAAGACGGCAACCTTGCGCGGACCGAATATTGCCGCCGATTTCGAGAAGATGGTCGCCGACTACATCGAACAACGGTTCGGCGGGCACGGCCAGGCGGCGGCAGAATAATACCGATGCGGCGCGCTGCCGGTTTCGCTTGTTTGGTTCTGTCGGCACTGCTGGGGGGGTCTCCTGTGCAGGCCGACCCTCCTCATACGCATTCGGCACAGAAACGGCTGATTGGGCGTGTTTGCGATCTGATCGAAGCGCACGCGGCCGAACAGGGCCTGCCGAAGGATTTCTTCGCTCGGTTGATCTGGAAGGAAAGCCGGTTCGATCCGAACGCGGTCAGCCCGGTCGGCGCCGAGGGCATTGCCCAGTTCATGCCGGGTACCGCCAAGATGCGCGGCCTCGTCAACTCCTTCGACATCGAGCAGGCGATACCTGCTTCCGCCAAATATCTGTCCGAGTTGAAATCCGGCTTCGGCAATCTGGGACTCGCGGCCGCCGCCTATAATGCCGGCGAGAACCGGGTGACGCGCTGGCTGGGTTCCGGCGGATTCCTGCCGCTGGAAACGGAAGAGTATGTGCTCGACGTCATGGGCGAGCCGGCCGACAAGTTTTCCGACAAGGCCTATGCGGGGGTGGTGCTGCCACTCGATCCCAAGCAGCAGAATTTTTCCGCCGCTTGCAGGCGACTGCCGGTGAGCAAGGCGAGAACGGTGCCGATGGCGGCTGTGCACGTGAAGCCCTGGGGTGTCCAGGTGGCCGGAAACTTCCGCCGGTCCGCTGCCGTGCGGCAATGGCAAAGGGTACAGGCACGCTTTCCGGCCGTGCTTGCGAATGCCGACCCCGTGGTCAGTCGCGTGCGCACGCCGATGGGGCGGCGCGGCGTCTATGCCGTGCGCATCGGCGCCGACAACCGCAAGGCTGCCAACGAGATCTGCGACAAGCTGCACAGCGTCGGCGGCTCCTGTATCGTGCTGAGGAACAGATGACCGGGGCCGGACGGAACTTGACGGCTGATCTTCTCTACAACGATCCGGCCCTCGTCGATTTCTACGACCTGGTCAACACTGGCGATGCCGAACTGAGGCGCTGCCTGGCATTGGCTGGCGATGCGAAGTCCGTGCTCGATCTTGGTTGTGGTACCGGACAATTGGCCGCGGCATTCGCCGACGGCCGCGCCGTGGTCGGTGTCGATCCGGCCGGCGCGATGCTCGACGTGGCTCGCCGGCGGCCAGCCGGCGAGCACGTGGAATGGGTCGAGGGCGATGCCCGCACGATCAGGATCGGACGTACCTTCGATCTCGTCATGCTGACCGGTCACGCCTTTCAGGTCTTCCTGACCCGGGAAGACCAGCTGGCCGTGCTCGGAACCATCGCGGCGCATCTCGCGCCGGGTGGACATTTCCTCTTCGACAGTCGCAACCCAGCGGTCGAAGCATGGCGCGACTGGGTTCCGGAGCGATCGGAAGAAATGGTCAGCCACCCACGCTTCGGCATGGTCAAGGGCTGGTACGATGCTCGCATGGAAGCGGACGGTATTGTCAGCTATCGGACCTGGTACGAGGTCGCCGCAACGGGCCAGATGCTGATGGCAGAATCGAAGATCGCTTTTCCATCCAAGGATGAAATTGCCGCAGGCATCGAAGCAACAGGTCTTGTCGCCGAAAGCTGGTTCGGTGACTGGGAGGGCGGTGCCTGGACGCCGGCCTCGCGCGAGATCATCCCGTTCGGCCGGCTTCGATAGCTGGCCGGTGCAATCGGCTCAGGCGGTCTTGGCCACCGTTTCGCTGAGCCATGTGCCGATCTTGGCACCGAGCCGATCCGGTGAGACCGGCTTGGCCAGATAGTCGTCCATGCCGGCCTCGATGCATTTATCGCGATCGCCCTTCAGGGCATGTGCGGTAACCCCGATGATCGGCGTGCGGGTGCCGTTGGCTGCTTCGATCGTACGGATGGCGCGTGTCGCTTCGTAGCCGTTCAATTCGGGCATCGAAACATCCATGAGGACCAGCTTGGGATTCAGCGTTTTGTACATCTCGACCGCTGTGCGGCCGTTGGCCGCGATGCGGTAGCTCAGGCCCAGCCCGCTCAGGATCTGCCCGAAGACCATCTGATTCACCTCGTTGTCCTCGGCGATCAGGATATCGATCGGGCGGGTGGGGTTGGCCAATGCGTCCGGCTTGGGCATCGGGGCCGGCGTACCGCGAATGACCGTGAAGGCCGGTTGCGCCGGTGTGGCAACATGGATCGGCTCGCGCACGAAATGCGCTTTGCCGGCCTGGCTGCGGGCCTTCTGTATGACGGAGATGACTGTTCCCAGAAGCACCGCCGAACGCGACGGCTTGGTGAGGTGAGCGGCGATACCGAAGTCGAGGATCAACTTGGCGAAGTCGACCTGGTCGACGGAGGTGAGCAGGATGACTGGGATCGAGGAGAGGCGACTGTCGGCGGCGATCGCCTTGGCGACGTCTGCGCCGTTCATGCCGGGCATCTGGTAGTCGAGGATGACGCAATCCACCGATGCGCCGAGCTGATGAGCGCGATCGAGGAAGGCAAGGCCGACCGCGCCGCTTTCGGCAGCCGCACAGTCGAAGCTCCAGCTGCGCAACTGTTCCAGCAGGATTTCGCGATTGACCGGATTGTCGTCGATGACGAGCACGCGTGCGCCGGTGACGTCGACGGGCACGATGTCTTCATTGCCTGTCGCCTGGTGGACGGGAAGCGGGACGGCGAACCAGAACACCGAGCCGCGGCCGATCTCGCTCTCGACGCCGATCTGGCCCCCCATGAGATCGACCAGGCGGGCAGCGATCGCCAAGCCCAGTCCAGTGCCTTCGTGGCGGCGGGTCGAGGACGAATCCACCTGGGCGAATTTCTCGAACACGCTCTGCAGCTTGTCTGCCGGGATGCCGATGCCGGTATCCTCGACGCGGACCTTCATCTGGACATGATCGTCCACGACCTCGCCGGAAACGTCGACCAGCACATGGCCTTTTTCGGTGAATTTCACGGCATTGCCGAGCAGGTTGGTGATGATCTGGCGGAAGCGGCCGACATCGCCGACGACATGATGCGGCAGGCGCGGGTCGACACGCACGATGAGTTCGAGGTTCTTCTCCGCGACGCGGGCTGAAACCAGTGTGGCGACATCTTCGACCGCCTCGGCGAGGCGAAAAGGGGCGGGGTCGAGCGTCAGCTGGCCGGCGTTGATCTTGGAGAAGTCGAGAATGTCGTTGATGATGGTGAGCAGCGCGTTGCCGGACTTCACGATGACATCGGTGAAGGTTTTCTGGCGTGGATTGAGCTCGGTCTTGGCAAGCAGTTCGGCCATGCCGAGCACGCCGTTCATCGGCGTGCGTATTTCATGGCTCATATTGGCCAGGAATTCCGATTTGGCGCGGTCGGCAGCCTCTGCCTTGAACAGGGATTCCGCCGTCTCGGCGAAGGCTCGACGAATCGCCTTTTCCATCGGGCGGAAGATCCAGATGGCGACCACGATCAGGGCGGCGCAAAGCGACAGGCTCGCCCACAGCAGCAACCTGTCGCTGCGGGTTTCGGCCATGCGACGCTCGACATCCATCGCGGTGCGGGCACGCGCCAGCATGGGCTGCGCGAACAGGTCGTTCTGATTGCGGATTTCCCGGTAATTCCAATCCTGGGCGCGTGTCGCCGCAATCATCAGGTCGAAATTGCGCAGGATGTCACGCGCGGACCACAGCAGATAGCCGTTGACGGAAGCCGCGTTGAGTTCATCGCGGGTTGGCTTCGAGAGTTTGGGCGTGATGGCGGCGATCTCGACACTGAGCGCCTCCATGCCGGCTTTGAGGCGCTGCGCGTGGTCTTTGGCGGAAGCAGCGAGCGCCGCGCTCGTGTCCGGCCGCCATGAACTGACGGCGGTTTCGGCGAAACCGGTGGCACTGTTCAAATCGCGGGCGAAGTTGACGATATGGCCGCCCAGGACATCGATCTCGGCACGATAGGCGCCGGCGCGATTTAGCGCGAAGATGGTGCCGGTGACCGCAATGGCCAGGATCAGCAAGCCGGAAAGGTAACGGATCCGGATCGACCGGATAAAGGAAGTGTAGTCAGGCATGCGTAACCCCAACCCATACGCGCCATTTTAACGGCCGGGATTACGCTCTATTACCATTAAGATTTCGTTCCGGCTGATTGACTGCAGCCAGTCAGCTGTTTCGATCCGCCACGAAGCTGGCTGCAGCCTTCAGCATCGCTGCCTGCTCGCCGAATGGCTCGAGCAATGCGTGAGCCTGCCCAACAAGACCGTTCAGCTGGTTTCGCGCCCAGGCTTCTCCGTGCAGCGCAACCAACGTGCCCTTGCCCGCGGCCGCGTCCTTGCCCGTGGCCTTGCCCATGGTGCCGGCATCGGCAGTCAGGTCGAGGAGGTCGTCGGCAAGCTGAAAGGCAAGGCCGATGGCGGAGCCGAACTCCGCCATCCTCTCGCGATCGGTGGCGGAAGCACCGCTCAGGATCGCGCCGGCCTCGCATGCGAAACGGATCAGAGCGCCTGTTTTCATCGCCTGCAGGCGGATGATGCCAGCCTCATCGGGAGCGGATTTCTCCGCCTCGATGTCGAGCATCTGGCCACCGACCATGCCGCCGGCTCCGGCTGCGCGCGCCAGCGCCAGCACCAGGGTGGCGCGGCGATCGGCAGGCAGGCCAAGTGCTTCGTCCGCCAATGTATCGAAGGCAAGCGTCAGCAATGCGTCGCCGGCCAGAATCGCGGTCGCCTCGTCAAAAGCCTTGTGGACGGTCGGCTGGCCGCGGCGCAGGTCATCATCGTCCATGCACGGCAGATCATCGTGGATAAGAGAATAGCAATGGACGCATTCGAGCGTCGCGGCCACGGTCAGGGCCGGCGCTTCGTCATGGTCAGGGGCCAGCATTGCCGCACTTTCCAGAACGAGGAAGGGGCGCAGACGCTTGCCGCCATTCAAGACCCCATGGCGCATCGCCGAAAGCAGGCGCTGTGGGCGAACGATCTCCCCGGACAGAGACCGGCCATCGAGCAGTGCGCGCAACCGCGCCTCGACCTGTTCGGCGCGCACAAGCAGGGCTGCCTCGAAGGGAATATCGGTATCCATTGCCATGGCGGCGAGCGGTAGCCGACAGTCAGACATTGCGCAAGAAGCCAAGCGCCTTTATGCGAAGGGGGAACTGTGACTGGATTGGGCGGGTGGCAGAGCCGATCATCGATCACGAGACCGAAGGGTTGGACATGGCGTCGCGACCGAGGGGCAGACGCGGTGGTTACCGGGGTTGGCTGCAGCGGGCGTTGCGTATTGCCATCGTGCTGGCCATCGTTCCGGCGGTACTGACCTTTCTTTATATGCCTTCCTTCGTGCATCCGGTGTCGACACTGATGCTGAAGGATCTTGTCACCTTCTCCGGCTACGATCGGCGCTGGGTATCGATCGACGATGTGGCGCCCGTGCTGGCCAACTCCGTCATCATGTCGGAGGACGGCCAGTTCTGTTTCCACAGAGGCGTCGATCTGGGCGAGCTCAAAGGCGTCGTCGACGATGCCATGTCGGGCGAGATCACGCGCGGCGCCTCGACCATCACCATGCAGACGGTGAAGAACCTGTTTTTATGGTCACGGCCGCTGGGCACCGTGCGCAAGGTGATCGAGCTGCCGCTCGCGGTCTATTTCGACGCGCTGATGTCGAAGCGGCGCATCATGGAAATCTACCTCAACATCGCGGAATGGGGGCCTGGCATCTACGGCATCGAGGCGGCAGCGCGCTATCATTTCGGCGTTTCCGCCAAGAACCTTTCGCGCCGGCAGGCCGCGCTGCTGGCCGTCGCCCTGCCCAATCCGATCACGCGCGATCCCGGCAAACCCGGCCCGGGCTTGAGGCGGCTGGCCTCGTTGATCGAACGCCGGGCATCGCGTTCGGGCGCGTATGTCGGCTGTGTGAATTGAGGCGACTTCGAAGGGCCATCCACTGAACTTGGATCAAGGTCTCGCCTGATGAATGGCTGGCCATCGGCGGGTGGACGCGATAGTTCTTCGAAATCGCCTGAGCCGGGTCAAAAAAAGTCGCGGCAACACTGGCCAAAAGGCGATCAGCCGTGTATAGGCACGCCACTTTCTTCTAGAACTCGGCTGTACGCGGCCCTTTCACGAGGGCGTTGCGGGCCATTGACCGATCGAATGGAGCATATCCATGGCTGTGCCGAAACGAAAAACCTCCCCGTCCAAGCGCGGCATGCGCCGTTCTGCTGACGCACTGAAGGCCCCGACCTATGTCGAGGACAAGAATTCCGGCGAAATGCGCCGCCCGCACCACGTCGACCTGAAGACCGGCATGTATCGTGGCCGCCAGGTCCTGGAGCCGAAGGAAAGCTAAGCAGCTCTCCTCTGTGGGACGAATGAAAAGACCGGCCACTGGCCGGTCTTTTTGTGTTTGTGCTGAGGGAGAGGCTGTTCAGCCGGCGTCCGCGGCGAGGCCGGCCGTTTCGATGCCGGCGATAGCGGCAATCTCGTCATTGTCGGAGGTGTCGCCTGAAATGCCGACGGCGCCGATCACCGTGCCCGCGCTGTCGCGGATCAGAACGCCGCCGACTACCGGCAGGATCTTGCCACCCGACAGATCCGAGACGCCGGCCGTCAGGTGCGGCCGCTCCTTGGCGATCGCCTCGACGCGGCGACCGCCCATGCCGACCGAGAGCGCCGCATAGGCTTTGCCCGAGGACATCTGCGGACGCAGGAAGGAAGCGCCGTCCTGGCGCTGGAAGGCAACGAGGTGGCCACCGGCGTCGAGAACGGACACGCCAAGCGGTTTCAGCTCCAATGCAGCTGCCTTGGCGAAAGCGCCGGCGATGATCTGATTGGCCTTGTCGATCGGAAAACTGGTCATAGACGACGCTCCTGCGGTCAACGGAATGGCTCGGCACAACGATTGCCGATGCCATTGTGATCTTCCGATCCGGAGATTTTGCGGGCAAGCGGCCATCCGCTTGAAACTGCTTCGCGCCGCTTCGACGTCCCGCAATGGTTGGTCGAGCCTAAAGCGTTTCCGTTTTTCAACGGAAACGCGGAAACGCTCTAACTTCTGTTTTGACGCAATTCCGGACGGAAAACCGCTACGCACTTTTCCTGGAATTGCTCTAGGAAGCCTTGCGCGCCTGTGCGTCGACGACAGCCTGATAGGCCGCCTGAAGTTTGGCGCGTACCGTGGCGTCGGCGGGCTTGGGCGTGCCGATACCCAGATGTTCGAACCGCAGTTCGTCCATGAAATCCTGCCACAGGGACGGGCCGCCTTCCTCCAGAAGTTTCGCGCGGATGGACAAGTCCTCGGTGACAGGCAGCCAGACACGCCCCCATGCGCCGAGCTGCGCCATGATCGGCACCAGCGTGATCGACATTTCAGTCAAGCTGTAGATTGCTTTCTGCTTGTGGGTCGGGTCATCGGCCTTGGTCAGCATGCCGAGTTCCACCAGCCGCTTCAGCCGGTCGGCGAGGATGTTGGAGGCAATGCCTTCCATCGAATGGTTCAGCAATTCCCGGAAATGCCGCCTGCCGCCGAAGATCATGTCGCGCAGGATGATGAGGCTCCAACGATCGCCGAAGACTTCCAGCGAAAGATTGATCGGGCAGCCGGAGCGGCGGTCGAGTGTCATGGATGCATCCCACCAAAAAACCGGTTGCATTATAGGATCGGTTTTATTATGGTTCAACCAATTCCAAAATGCAAGCAGTTTGGAGGATGGCATGCAGCTTGAGATTTCTCGTCCCGGCGACATCCGGATTGCGACGCAAACCTTTGGTGAGAAGCGTAATCCATCCGTGCTTCTGGTCATGGGCGCCATGGCCTCGATGCTGTGGTGGCCGGACGATTTCTGCCAGGCTCTGGCGGAAAAGGGGCTGCATGTGGTTCGCTACGACAACCGCGACACCGGACTTTCCACCAAATATCCGCCAGGCAAACCCACCTATGCATTCGGCGATATGGTTGACGATGCCGTCGCCGTGCTCGATGGCCATGAGGTCGGCAAGGCGCATGTCGTTGGCATGTCGATGGGCGGCATGCTCGCGCAGATGCTGGCGCTGCGATATCCGGCGCGCATTGCGTCCCTTTCCACGATCAGCACGTCACCGGTCGGTATCGATACATCGAAGCTTCCGGGAATGACGGCCGCCTATCAGGCGCATTCGGCTACGGGCGGCGATGTGGATTGGTCGAACAGGGCTCAGGTGATCGAGTTCATGATCGAGGACAGCCGTATGCTGGCAAGCACGGCCCATCCGTTCGATGCCGCTCGGCTGCGCGGCTTCGTCAGCCGTGACTACGACAGGGCAGGCGGCCTGGCGAGTGCGACCAATCATTTCATGCTGGTGGATGGCACTGCCAACGAAAGCATTCGCGATCTCTCGGCGCCGCTTCTGGTCATCCACGGCACCGCGGACCCTATCTTTCCTGTCGAACACGGCAAGGCCCTCGCGTCGGCCGTGCCGGGTAGCCGGCTGGTCGAAGTGTCCGGTGGCGGGCATGAATTGCACCGTGAAGATTGGCCAATCATGATCGACGCCATTGCGGAGCACGTCCGAACGGCGGTTGAAGCCTAGAGCAATTCCAGGAAAAGTGCGTAACGGTTTTCCGTCCGGAATTGCGTAAAAACAAAGAGTTAGAGCGTTTCCGCGTTTCCGTGAAAAACGGAAACGCTCTAAAGAAAAAAGCCCGTGAAAACTGCAGCTGGACGACCACCGGCTACAAAGTTCTTGGTGGCCCGTGTATTCGGCTTGGTTTCACTCTTCCCAGAACTGGTCGAGCCAAAGATTCAGCCGGAAGAAGCCACCATTGGAAACGGCGTAGATTCGCCTCGTGCCATCGGCCTTGGCGCTGACCAGGCCAGCCTCGAGCAAAACCTTGAGATGCTGGGAAACTGCAGGCCTGGAAACGGGCAGGCCCGAGGCCAACTCGTTGACTGTTTTGGGACCTCGTCTCAATTCTTCCAGAAGATAACGCCGGTTGGGATCAGCAATGGCGACGAAAGCATCGGAAAGCATCATGCCCCATTTGTGAGGCAAGTTGCAGTAAATCTCAACAGGAAACGTTTAGGTTGTTTCAGGTTTCGTGCGAGGATCCAAACGAACCGCTTCCGGCGTTACCGCGCGCTCCGACGGCTGGGTCTTGAAGGCTTCGCGCTCTTCGACCGGCACCGGTGCCCGGCGGCTGATGCGCAGCGCCGTATAGCCCGCAAGAGCGAGATGCGCGAAGGCCGTTGCCAGGAACAGCCCTTCCGGTCGGATCCAACCCATCAGGGCTGCCGCCAGCAGTGGCCCGATCATCGTGCCGAAGCCGTAGAGCAGCAGCAGTCCGCCGGAAACCTTGACGAATTCCTCGGGGGAAGCGTGATCGTTGGCGTGGGCTACGGCGATGGAATAGAGCGTATAAGCGAAAGCGCCATAGGCGGCTGCGAAGATGATAACCAGTGTGCCGGAGCGGAATTCGAACAGGAACATCACAAGGGCGCAAAGGGCGGCACCGACGGCCGCCGCCGCCAGCACATAGCGGCGGTCGGTGCGGTCGGAGATGCGTCCGGCCGGGATCTGCATAGCGGCGCCGGCCACGACGACGAGGCTCATCATCAGCGCGATCTGCGCCGTTGAAATGCCGATGCGTGCGCCATAGACCGCGCCCAGCGTGCCCCATGCGCCGTTGGCGACGCCGATGAGCACGCAGGCCACCGCCGATACCGGCGAGTTGGAATAAAGGCCTTTGAGGTCGAGCTTCACATCCTGTAGCGGTTTCGGGTGCGAAGCGCTGGAGACCGCGGTCGGGATCAGCGAAAGGCAGAAGAAGATGCCGGTGATCATGAACAACGAGGCCGATTTCACGTCGCCACCGGCCACGATCATCTGCCCGCCCATGATCGAGGCATAGGTGACCATCATATAGAGACCGAAGACGGTGCCACGGTTTTCGTTGGTGGCTTTCTCGTTCAGCCAGCTCTCGATGACCATGAAAGCGCCTGCCATGGTGAAGCCGGTGAAGGCGCGCAGCGCGATCCAGGTATATTCGTCGATCAGAAGGCCGGTGAGCAGTGCGATAATGGCGCCTACCGAGGCAAAGGTGCTGAAGGCCCGCACATGGCCTGCACGGCGTACCAGACGCGGCGCGAAGAAGCAGCCGGCGACGAAGCCGCCCGCCCAGGCGGTGCCCATCAGACCGAGCGATGCGGTCGAGAACCCTTCGACCTGGCCGCGCAACGGCAGCAACAGGCCATGCAGACCAGAGGCGGCAAGCAAGAACGCGGTGCCACGAAGCAGGGACAGGATCGGTCGGTAGGCTGCGAACATCAGGTCGGTCCGGTGCGCGAATCAGGCGAGGCCAGTGGGGACGATGTTTTCAGGCATTTTGGCGGCACGGTGCCGCCGTTTGCGACCATCAACGGCGAAACAGCGCCTCGGCGGCGGACTTGGTCGCGCCTTTCTGCACGAGTTCTGCTTCCAGCCGTGCGATCTCGGTGCGCAGGAGGTCGATGCGTTCGGTGAGTTCGCCCACCGAAAGCAGCGCGAGATCCTGGCCGATCTCATGGGTGCGTACCTTCTTTGCGGGTTCGTCGTCGAAGATCGCCATCGTCGCTCCTCCGTTGTTTTGCGGTTTGCCTGACCCGCCAATCCGCATACATAGAAAAGCATATATGGGGCAGGGGGCAAAATCATCCCGCCGAACGAGCGGAGCAAATTGGTAAGGAACATGGTGAACGGACAGAAAATCCCGGAGAAGATGACAGCGGTCGCAATATCGACCCCCGGCGGACCTCTGGTGTTGAAGCCGGAGAAGCGCGACGTGCCGACGCCCGGGGCCGGCGAAATCCTGATCCGTGTCCATGCTGCCGGCGTCAACCGGCCTGATGTGATGCAGCGCAAGGGCGCCTATCCGGCGCCGCTGGGAGCATCCGACTTGCCGGGGCTGGAGGTCGCGGGTGAAGTCGCGGCGTTGGGCGAGGGGGCTACGCGCTGGCGTGTCGGCGACCAGGTCTGTGCGCTGACGCCGGGTGGCGGCTATGCCGAATATGTCAAGGTTCACGCTTCCAACGCGCTGCCGCTGCCGGCGGGTTTCACCTATACGGAAGCCGCGGCCGTGCCGGAAACCTACTTCACCGTCTGGCACAATGTATTCGAACGCGGTGCATTGAAGGCCGGCGAGACGGTGCTCATCCATGGCGGCGCATCTGGCATCGGCACCACCGCTATCCAGCTCGCCTCGGCGCTAGGTTCCTATGTGATCGCGACCGCCGGCAGTGCTGAGAAATGCGAAGCGTGCCTGAAGCTTGGCGCTGATCGGGCCGTGAACTATCGGGAGGAAGATTTCGTCAAGGCGGTCAAGGAAGCGACCGATGGCAGGGGTGCCAATGTCATCCTGGATATGGTCGGCGGAGACTATATCGGACGCAACTACGATGCCGCGGCCGTCGAGGGGCGTATCGTGCAGATCGCCACACAGACCGGCGCAGTCGCTTCGGCTGATTTCTCCAAGCTGATGGTCAAGCGGCTTGTCCATACCGGCTCGACACTCAGGCCGCGCACGGTGGAATTCAAGGGCGCCGTGGCAGCGGCGCTGGAAACGCAGGTCTGGCCGCTGCTCGCAACCCGTCGCGTGGCGCCGGTGATGGACATGATCTTCCCCCTCAAGGAAGCCTGGCGCGCGCATGAGCGCATGGAAGAAGGGGACAATATCGGCAAGATCGTGCTCGACGTCGGGTGAGGCGCAGCCAGGGGCCGGCTGCTTCGAATCTCGAACATTCTGCTAGAGCGGATATTCCGCTCTATCTCTTTGTCGGAGCATGATCTTTTCCGAAAACCGGTTCCCACTTTTCGGGATCATGCTCTTTCGCGTGTTCGACCTTCGGCATGACCCGATAGGCGCAGCGGCGCGCGCCGGCCAGGATGTGGTCCAACCGTTCGACAACGGCATCTGGGCCGATCACGTCCTGGAAGACGGCGAGTTCCGATCGGCAGAAATTCTGGCAGGCGAGGGCTGCGGCGCAGATCGGGCAATGGTTCTCGATCAGCATGAACGCGCCGTCCTCCTCGCGCCATTCGGCCATGTAGCCTTCACGCGAGCGAATCTCGGCCAGCTTCGCAACACGCTCCTTCAGGCTGTCGATGCCATCCATCTCACGCCGGTAATTCGCCAGCGTTTCTATCTCGCGCGCGTCGATCAGCCTGTCGAGACCTGCAGGCCCGAACGTGGTTCGCACGGCGCGCAGCAATTGCACCGTCAATTCGGCGTGCGTGTCCGGGAAACGCGCGTTGCCGGCTTCGGTAAGCTGCCAAAGCTGAACCGGGCGGCCGACGCCGCGTGCTTCGGCACGCGCTTCAGCAAGCCCCTCCGCTGCCAGCTTGCCGAGCTGTTGGCGGGCGTTTTCCCCGGTGGTGCCCAAGGCCTTGCCAAGGTCGGCGGCCGTCTGCGGACCGCGAGTCTTCAACAGCGTCAGCAGCCGATCCGCCGCCGGGCGCGGCAGATGGTTTCTTTTTTCCAAGTCATTGCTTGACATATTCGGCATGGGCTCAATATTAAACCAAGTCTTCTCTTTGAAAATAGTCAACGTCGAAGGCCTGCGCAAGCTCGCTTCGTCAGAGGATCCTCCATGTCCCAAGAACAGGAAACAGGCTGGGGTGCTTTGCTCTCCGGCTCGAATGCCGTCCGTACGCTGGCGCTTGCCGGCGGCGTCGCGCTTCACGCCATCAATGTCTATGTCGCCACCACCATTCTGCCCTCGGTGGTCAAGGACATCGGCGGCATCGACTACTATGCCTGGAACACCACGATTTTCGTCGCCACGTCCATCCTGGGCTCCGCCCTTTCGGCAAAACTGCTTGGTGTCGCCGGACCACGCGGCGCTTATCTGGTGGCCGCGCTCATCTTCGCTGCGGGCACCTTGTTCTGTGGCTTCGCGTCGTCCATGCCGGCGTTGCTTGCCGGCCGTGCCGTACAGGGTTTCGGCGGTGGATTTCTGTTCGCGCTTTCCTACGCGATGATCCGCATCGTCTTCCCGGAAACACTGTGGCCACGCGCCATGGGGCTGGTGTCGGGCATGTGGGGCGTGGCGACGCTGGTTGGCCCGGCCATTGGCGGTATTTTCGCCGAATACGGTGTCTGGCGGGCGGCCTTCTGGTCGCTGGCGCCGATCGCCATCGTGTTTGCCGTGCTGGCGGTTGCCGTGCTGCCCGGACAAAACCCCGACAGGAATGAGCGTTCGACGGTACCGGTCCTGCAGTTGGCACTTCTGCTTGGCGCCGTGCTCGCGGTTTCGGCCGGCAGCGTGTCACCAGATCCCATCTACAATCTCTTCGGTCTCGGCGGGGCCGTCGTGCTCATTGCCCTGCTGATCGGCGCCGAGAGCCGAGCGCGCAACCGGCTTCTGCCGCGCGGCTCATTCCGTCCCACAACGGCATTGGGTGCGCTTTTCGCCACCATGGCGTTGCTCGGCGTCACCGTGACCGGTTCGGAAATCTTCGTCCCGCTATTCCTGCAGGTGCTCTATGAGCAGACGCCGCTGATCGCCGGGTATCTGGCAGCCATCATGTCGGCTGGCTGGACAATCGGCTCGTTGTGGAGCTCGGGCGCGCAAGGCAAAGGCATTGACCGGGCAATCTTCGCTGCACCCTTGTTCAGCTTTACCGGGATGGCGGCACTTGCGGTGCTCTTCCCGCTCGGCAACGGCCATGATTGGCTGATGCTGGCGTCGGTCTGCGTTGCCTTTGCCGCCATCGGCCTCGGCGTCGGAATTGCCTGGCCGCATATCCTGACGCGCATCTTCAAGGCTGCACCCGCGGACGAACAGGATATCACATCGGCCTCGATCTCCACTGTCACGCTGTTTGCAACGGCTTTCGGTGCGGCGCTGGCCGGCATGGTGGCCAATCTCGGCGGACTGCTCGATCCCGGCGGCGTGGCTGGCACGGCGAGCGCTTCGCGCTGGCTGTTCGGCCTGTTCGCACTGGCACCGCTCGCCTGCTTCATCACGGTCCGGCAGGTCGCGCGTACATGCCCCGTGAAGAGGCCCGTCGCGGTGGAGCCGGAGGCCGCCTGAGCCACTCATCGCCGAATGCTTAACGCCAGGGCTGGCAACGGCTCGGGCGTTTTCTTTTTGGTAATGCTGCAATGCAGCAAAGCATTGCTGCCATGCAAAAGCGTCTGTTCAACAAATGAGCAGTAATGCCTATTTGAGCGCCATACAGAGATTGTGAAACTTAGGAGGGACAGATGAACCTGATCCGCAGCTACAAGAATTGGCGCCGTTACAACCAGACCGTTCGCGAACTGAGCCGTCTCAACAACCGCGAACTGGATGACCTCGGCATCAGCCGCTCTGACATCGAACGGGTCGCTCGCGCGGCCATCTAAGCAGAGCCGACGCCTGGCGCGATTTATCGCGCCGCCGGTTCCGAGCCCGCTGGACTCCGTCCGGCGGGTTTTGTTTTTGGGGGTTGGCCTTTCGGCCTCCAACCCTTTGACGAAAATGGCCACGGCGGTGATGCCGTGGCCATTTTTTGCTCGGGCGGGAGGTCACCCGGGGCAGGGAACTCAAGCGGTTCACCGGTTCAGGGAACGGGCGCCCGCTCTATCTCTTGGTTTGACGCAATTGCGGGCGGAAAACCGCTACGCACTTTTCCTGGAATTGCTCAGTTGGTCTTGACGCTGTTGCCAAGATTCAGGAACAGGGTTTCGCCGGAGGAGTCGTCGACGCCGTCATTGTCGGTCACGACATAGGCATTGCCCTGCTTGTCGATGGTGAAGCCCTCGACCTTGTCGACGACATAGCCGTTGGTGGCCGACTTCAGGTCGGGTAGCAGGTCACGCACCAGCGTTTTTTCCACGACCGGCAACTCGCCGCCGAGTTTCGCCGGCTTGAAGCCTTCGAGTGCGACGCTGTAGATGCGCTTCACCTTGGCTTCCGAGCCGATCAGATTGTCACGCTCGATGACGTAGAGCCTGCCGTCATGGGCCGTGACCTCCGAAAGGCCCATCCAGCCCTTTTCGGCCTTTTCCAGTGGATAGCGCACGGCCGACCATTCCTTGGCCTTTGGCTTGTAAGCGAGCAGCTTCACCTGGCCCTTCGGATCGTCCTTCCATTCGCGCTGGACAGCGGCGACCAGGGTAAGATCGTCGCCTTCGCCGATGGTGGTGATGCCTTCGAGGCCGAAGCGGGTCTCGTTGGACAGCAGTTCCGCCGGGAAGGCGATCTCCTGCTTGATCTCGCCCTTGTCGTCGACGCGGTAGATGGCATGCGGCACCAGCTTCTCGCTGTTGCCCTCCGACGCCAGCCAGAAACCACCCTTGCCGTCGGGCGCAATGCCTTCGAGGTCCAGTTTCTGCGCGGGGCTGCCATTGCGGGTGACGACGATCTTGCCGGTGATCTTCGCCGGTGTCTGGGTCGCATCGATCGTGTAGATCGCAGGCTGGTTGCCGTAGACCGAATCCGAAACCGCATAGAGCTTGCCGGCGGTTTCCGGATCGGCAGCGAGACCGGACAGTGCGCCCCAGCCGAGCGGCACGCCCTTGTCGGTCAGATCGGCGGCGATCATCGGATAGGCAGGGTTGCCCTCGGCGCGTTCGAAAACCATGACGTGCGAGCGGGCGAGACCGTCTTCGCCGAGGTCGGTTTCATTGGCCGTGACGAAGAGGTTGCGCGCCGGGATGGCAAGCAGTCCCTCAGGGCCGATGCCGGAAGGCAGTGCCTGCAGGAATTTCGGCTCGGCGCCGGTGTCCTGGTAGACGCCGACCAGCGAAGCTCGCTCGGAGCCGACGAACAGCAGCTTGCTGTCGCCATAGGCGCCGACTTCGACGCCTTCCGGCTCGATGCCCTTCTTATTGCGATGCTCCGGATAGTGGCCGAGATTGGCGGCTTCGTATTCGAAGCTCGGGCCGGATTCGTAGAGCACTTCGCCTTTCTTCGAGAAGATGGTGAAGCCGCGCGAGCCGCCTTTCCAGTCGCCTTCGTTGGCGGTGACGAGCCGGTCATTGTCCAGCCACTTCACCGCATCCGGTTCACGCTTCTGGTTTTCGACCTTGCCGGAGAAGTTGAACGCGCCGTCCTTCTTGGTGTCGACATTTTCCAGCGTGACCGAGCCAGCCGAGAAATGCGAGACGACCTTGGCTGTTGCCGCATCGACGATGACGATGTGGTTGTTTTCCTGCAGCGTCAGCGCGATCTCGCCAGCCTCGTTGAAAGCAACGAATTCCGGCTCCGCGTCGTCCGGCGCGATCTCGGAGAGGCCAGTGACTTCCACCGTCTTGATGCCGGCGCAATCCGGCACGCCAGCGGCTACCGGCACGATCTTGAGATTGCCGGAGGGCAGTTGCGGCAGCGCGCCTTCGTTGAGTTCCTCGTCGCGTTCATTCTCGATGGCGACAGCCAGGAACTTGCCGTCCTTGCTCAGCGCCACGGAATCGGGCTGACCGCCGAGATCGCAGCTCGCCTCGATCTTCTTCGAGGCAATGTCAACGACCGTCAGGTTGCCTGAAGGCTCAGCCTTGCTCTTGGAGGTATTTACGCCAGCCAGAACCTTGCCGCCGGCCACGGTGACGGAAGTCGGCTCGCCATCGATCTTGACGAGACCTCCGGCCTTCGGCGCCTTGGGATCGGTGATGTCGACAAAGCCGACTGCGCCGTAGGGACTGTCGGAGTAGACCAGTGTGTTACCATCTTCGGTCGCGGTGATGATTTCAGCCGAGGTCTTCGCTTTCTTGTCGGCGTCGGCAGGCAGGTTTTCGGCGACGGCGAAAGTGGCGATGCGGTTGAAGGCCTGGTCGGCATGTGCGGGCAGAGCAGCCGAGGCGGCGAGCGCGGCGGTCAGCGCCAAAAGGATGGAAGAGCGTGACATCGTTGATCTCTCGGAGAATGTGGGAACCGTTCTCCCATGAGCGAGCCACATTTCAGCGGCATGACGGAAACATGAAGCTTCGATGACAATCGAGGCTGGCGGTACTTTGCCGTTGCTCGGCGATTTCCAAGTGGTCCGTAAAAACGTTGCGATCGGGCCTGTTAACCGCTATATACGGCGCGATTTCCCTTACTGGTGGCCTCAAACCACCGCCCGCGCGGGAACGCGGGCGAACGAGAAGGATTTTCTGAAAATGGCCAACACACTTCTGATGCCCAAGGCGACCGCGGTCTGGCTGGTCGACAACACCGCCCTTTCTTTCGACCAGATCGCGCAGTTCTGCTCGCTGCATCCGCTCGAGGTGAAGGCGATCGCCGACGGCGAATCGGCGCAAGGCATCAAGGGTATGGACCCGATCATCACCGGCCAGCTCACCCGCGACGAGATCGCCCGCGCCGAGAAGGATCCCAACCATCGTCTGAAGCTGTCGGAGCCGAAGGTGCGTGTGCCGGAATCCAAGCGCAAGGGCCCGCGCTACACGCCGCTGTCCAAGCGCCAGGACCGACCGAATGCCATTCTCTGGCTGGTGCGTAACCATCCGGAACTGAAGGATGCGCAGATTTCCCGTCTCGTCGGCACGACCAAGTCGACCATCGAGCAGATCCGTGAGCGCAAGCACTGGAACTCGGCCAATCTGGCGCCGATGGATCCCGTTACGCTGGGGCTTTGCTCGCAGATCGATCTCGACCTTGAAGTGCAGCGCGCCTCGCGTGGCCGCGAACAGGTTCAACCGGTTGGCGATACGCTGCTGCCGGCCGCGCTTACCGAACGCCTCGTGCCCGAGATCGACAAGCCGAAGGCAGAAGACGAGGAACTCGACGCCAATGCCGTCTTCGCCAAGCTCTCGGCGCTGAAGGGCAAGAACGAGGAAGAAGACGAAGAATAAGCGAAGCCGGCGGCGATCATGTCCATCTCCCCGATGAGGGGAGATGGCGTTGCTGCCTCACGCCCCCCTTGCGGTCGGTCCCATGCCGTAGGCTTCGCTGCGCTCGACCGCACGGTAGAAATCTGCGAGCTGCTTGCCGCGTTCCGGCTTGAAGATACGGCCGGCAACATCGAGCGAAGCGATACGGTCGATGCGGAAGGCACGGAAGTCGTCGCGCATCTCGCACCAGGCCACCAGCGTCCACACCTTGCCCCAGAACCACAGTCCGAGCGGGCGCACGTCGCGTGCGGTGCTGCGCCCGGCTTCGTCATTGTAGTCGATGGTCAAGACCTGGCGCTTCTCGATGGAGCGTTCGATCAGATCGATGGCTTCGCGGGCGGCATCGCTCACCACCCACATCGGGGTATGGATTTCGGTGCGGGCGATACGGTCCTTCTCGGTATCCGGCAGTACGGCACCGATCTTGACCAGTGCTTCGTCGGCGGCACGTGCCATGGTGGCGCCGCCAAAGGCACGTACCATGCGGGCGCCCGCAACCAGCGCCACGATCTCGTCGCGGGTGAACATCAGCGGCGGAAGGTCGAACCCTTCCCTCATCATGTAGCCCACGCCCGCCTCGCCATCGATCGGCACGCCGGTCGACTGCAGATCGGCGATATCGCGGTAGATGGTGCGCTCGGACACTTCGAGCCACATGCCTAGCTTCTGCGCGGTGACGAGACGGCCGCCACGCAGATGCTGGACGATCTGGAAAAGCCTGTCGGCACGTCGCATCGTCTTGATCCCATCCGTTCGAACGAAGAGCATTCGTTCCATTTTGTCAGTATGGCATTGTGCTCCTGACAGCATATTGTCAGGAGCTTGCACCGTACTCCCGGGCGAACAGCGCGCGCATCTCGGTCAGCTCGGATTGCTTGTCGGGATACAGTGCGCCGATGAATTCCTTGGCGAAGGTGCCTGGTGCCGACCCGGGCGCTGATACGATCGCCCCATCGGCTACGGCATGCGGTACGTCGTTGTAGTGCTCCGCACCCACATAGGTGGGCAGGTGCTTCAGGATCCAATCCTGGCCGTTGCTGGTATGGGCCTTGTCCTTGAACAGGCCGGCCCGTGCAAGCGCCAGGGTGCCGGCGCAAATGCCACCGACAACGCCGCCGCGTGCTGCAACGGCATTGACCAGGCCGGAAACATCCGGCGCGCCGTCGCTCGCCCAGACATCGGAACCGATGACGGCGACTGCGTCGAGATCGGCATTCTCCGTGCTGTCGATCGAGCGTTGCGGTGTCAGTTGAAAACCGCTTGTCGAGGTGACGGGCTGGCCTTCAGGCGTCAACGAGATGGCTTCCGCACCGAACCATTCGACGGCGGAAGCCGCCAAAAGCCCGTATTCCCAATCGGCAAAGCGGTTGATGAAAACGAAACCGATCTTCTTGCTCTGCGGCACGATCCCGTCCCTTCCTAGTCTCGATGCCACGCCTCTGCAGCTCTTCGCGACACCTCAAATGGCCGACGCTTCCTTGGAACATGCTCCAACAGGATGCCGCGCGTCAGTCGTGGTCCCTTACTTGGGTGTGACAATCTGTCAATCCAAGGGTTCGCCGAAAAAAGTCACTCAGAGCAATTCCAGGAAAAGTGCGCGGCGGTCTTTCCGCGTTTCCGTGAAAACGGAAACACTCTAGTCCTCGCGGCGACGCATGCCGCTATACATATCCGGCCAGCCGATGTCGGCGCGGATCTCGGATGGCAGGCTGTTCAACAGACGCTCAGTACGGATCTCGTTGCGGATCGTGCGGATCTTGCCGACATAACGATGCAGCGAATCGATGATGACGAAACGGTTCATGACAGCCTCCTTCATTTGATGGAGGCATCATCGCATACCCCTCCTGACAGCAGTCTGTCAGGAGTGCGGAAGGCAGTTCAGGCACCTATTCCGCGGGCCTTCAGAGCTTCGGCGATCTCGTCCAAAATGGCAGGATCATCGATGGTCGCGGGCATTTTCCACGCTTCCTTGTCGGCGATTTTCTGCATGGTGCCGCGCAGGATCTTGCCGGAGCGGGTCTTGGGCAGGCGCTTGATGGTCACCACCGTCTTGAAGGCGGCGACGGGGCCGATGCGGTCACGCACCAGGGCCACGGCTTCCTTCTCGACCGCACCATCCTCGCGCGCTGCGCCGGCGTTGAGAACGACCAGGCCAAGCGGCACCTGGCCCTTCATCGTGTCGGCTATGCCGATGACTGCACATTCCGCAACGTCTGGATGCTCGGCCAATACTTCCTCCATGGCGCCGGTCGATAAGCGGTGGCCGGCGACGTTGATGATGTCGTCGGTGCGGGCCATGACGAAGAGATAGCCGTCCTCGTCGATCATGCCGGCGTCGGCGGTCTTGTAGTGTCCGGGAAACTCATCGAGATAGGACTGGTGGAAGCGTTTGTCCGCATTCCACAACGTCGGCAGACAGCCGGGCGGCAGCGGCAGCTTCAACACGACATTGCCGAGTGCGCCTTTCGCCACTTCGTGACCGGCATCATCGAGCACTTGGATATCGTAACCGGGCATCGGCACGCCGGGCGAACCGTATTTCACCGGCAGCGTACCCAAGCCTACCGGGTTCTGGGTAATCGGCGCACCGGTCTCGGTCTGCCACCAATGGTCGATCACCGGCACTTTCAGGTTCCGTTCAGCCCATTTGATAGTCTCGGGATCGGCGCGTTCGCCGGCAAGGAACAGGGTGCGGAATTTGGTGAGATCGTAAGCTGGCACGAGCCTGCCCTGCGGGTCCTGGCCCTTGATGGCACGAAAGGCGGTCGGCGCGGTGAAAAGCGCGGCGACGCCATGGTCGGCAATGACGCGCCAGAAGGTGCCGGCATCAGGGGTGCCCACCGGCTTGCCCTCGAACATCACCGTGGTGCAGCCGGCGAGCAGGGGTGCGTAGACGATATAGGAATGGCCGACCACCCATCCGACGTCCGAGGCCGCCCAGAACACTTCGCCCGGCTTGACGCCGAACTCGTTCTCCATCGTCCATCTCAGCATAACCATATGGCCGCCATTGTCGCGCACCACGCCCTTGGGCTGGCCCGTGGTGCCCGATGTATAGAGCACATAGAGCGGGTCGGTCGCGGCGACGCGCACGCAGTCGACCCAGGCCCCGGCGGCGCGTTCGCGTGCGACCTGGTCGGCAAGATCGAAGTCGCGGCCGGAAACGAGGTCGCAGCGTAATTCCTCGCGCTGGAGCACAAGGCAAGCGTCCGGCTTGTGGCGAGCCAGTTCGATGGCGCCGTCGAGCAGCGGCTTGTAGGGGACGACGCGGCCGGGTTCGATGCCGCAGGAAGCGGACACGATGACTTTTGGTGTCGCGTCATCGATGCGGGTCGCGAGTTCGCGCGCGGCAAAGCCGCCAAAGACCACCGAATGTATGGCGCCAAGACGGGCGCAGGCGAGCATGGCGATCGCTGCCTCCGGCACCATCGGCATGTAGATGATGACGCGGTCGCCCTTGCGTACGCCCTGGTTCCAGAGCACCGATGCCGTTGCAACCACCTCACGCATCAGCTCGGCATAGGTGTAGCGCGTGACCTTTCCGCTATAGGCGCTGTCATGGACCAGCGCGAGCTGGTCGGCGCGACCACCGGTAACGTGACGGTCAACAGTATTATAGCAGGTGTTGCAGATGGCGCCGGTGAACCAGCGGCCGTAGACATCCTCGCGCGGATCGAAGACACGGTCCCAGCGGCGATACCAGTCGATAGCCTCGGCTGCCTTGGCCCAGAAGGCATCCGGGTCGCGTTTCCAGTCGGCATAGACCTCTTGGTAGCGGCTGGCCATCCCGTTTCCTCCCTACTTTTCTTTTCAGAGCGTTTCCGTTTTTCACGGAAACGCGGATACGCACTTTTCCCGGAATTGCTGCAGGAGGAAATCTAGCGTCTACCTGCCCTCAGCGTCTATCTGACTAAGGACGGTGATCGGTGTTGCGCAGCCTTTGACAGCCGGCCTGCGGCCTGCTCAAAAGCGTCGATGTCGAAGCTGCTCGCGCTTATCATCCTCGCCATGATGGCCATCCAGGTCATCAAGCCGCTTGGTCTGCCAGGACTGAGACGGCGGCGCGATTGCTGGAAGCTTGCGGTCGTTGCCCTCGCGGCCATTTCGGTGACAGCGCTGCTTGGTCACCAGTGGTAGACGCGACGTCGTCAGGTCGACGGGATCTCGTCGTCCCCAAGTACAAAGCGCAGCAGATGTTCGGCCCAGGCACGGTAGCCCGCCGCTGAAGCATGGAAGCCGTCGCTGGCGAAGCCGACTTGCGGGTTGGTGATCGGCAGCCGTGAAGCGGGTACCGCGCCGCGCTCGTAGCACAGCCGCGTTCCCATGCGATTCATTTCCTGCGCGCGGATCTCCAGGATCTTGCCGAGCAGCGGAGGCATCGCCGGTGCGCGGGTGAACTCCAGCACCGGCGACCACACCACGCGCGCTTCCGGCCATTTGGCGCGCAACGCATAGAGCAAGCCGCCGAATTCCTTCTTGAAGCGCGGTACCGAGTGAAAATTCTTGGTGTCGTTGGTGCCGATGCAGAGCACGATATGCGTCCAGGCATCGGCCGACAGATTGGGCAGGACGTGATCGCGGATCTGGCCGGACGTCGCCGAATTGAAGCCGGCGGCACGCCAGCGCACGGCTTGGCCGGTCTGTTCCGAGATCAGCGTGGCCAATTGAGCGGCCAGGCCATCCTCGGAACGGCCGATGCCGACTGAGGCAGCGGAGGAATCGCCCAGCACCAGCAGCGAGAGCGGCGGCTTCCTGCCTGTGATCTCGTGCATGACCGGCCCCGAGGCGGGCAGCATGCGCGTGGTGCGGCGGCGCACGCCAATGCCCTGCCAGACATAGACGGGCAGGGCGAACCAGGTAAGCAGGGCGGCGATGCGGGACATGGCAGGCTCGATGCTAGAGCAATTCCAGGAAAAGTGCGTAGCGGTTTTCCGTCCGGAATTGCTTGAAAACAAAGAGTTAGAGCGTTTCCGCGTTTCCGTGAAAAACGGAAACGCTCTAGGACGAGCCAAGCCTTAGCGCAGGACAGGCGACAGATGAATAGGGAGCCTGCGCATCGCAGGTTGCCGCAACGTCAGCGCATCGACCTTGATGGTACGCGGTTCTAATGGCAGCAGGTATCTTCCCTCGGGGTGCCTTCATATTCGTCGTGCAGGCGCACCCAGTCGATCATGCCGTAATAGGGACCGTTTTCATTGCGTCCCTTCGGTGTCATGTCGAGATAGTCATAGGTCGTGATCAGCGGTTCGCCGCCGCGTGCCCGCGACATGAAGGTGAGGAAGATGTTTCCGGCCTCGTCCTTGAAGAAGACGCTGATACCGGGCAGATCGCGAATGGTGATGGGACGGGTCTCGAAATTGTAGATCGTCTCGCCGGCGGCGATCTGCTTGTCGGTGTAGGACACCTGCATGTCGAAGTTGAAATCGCTGGCGAAGGACGAGACCATGTCGAACCTCCAGCCCATGCGTTTCTTGAACGGCAGCAGTTCGGCAAGCGGCGCCCGCGCTACGACCGCCAAAGAGACATCGTGGTGGCGCAAATGCTGGTTGGCGCCGTCGATGTGGTCGCACAGAAAGGAACAGCCCTCGCAATAGCGGTTGCCGCCCGGCCCAAGCATGAAATGGTAGATGATGAGCTGGCTGTTGTCGCCGAACAGGTCGGCGAGATATTTCGGCCCGGCCTCGGTCTCGAAGACATAGTCCTTTCGTATCTTCAGCCAGGGCAGTTCGCGCCGTTCCGCGGCGATCTTGTCGCGCAGGTGCGTCAATTCCTTCTCGCGTTTCAGATGTTCCTTGTGGGCACGAAACCACTCGTCCTGCGGGACGATCTTGCGCTTGGACATGGATCCATTCCTTTCTCCAATGTCCAAGGACGTGTGAGGGCCGTCCATTTCTACAACTGCGACGAAATATTTTCCGCTGGCGGGATTGCACCGGCTGAAAACAAAAACCCGGGCTCGGAGCCCGGGTTTCGAAAATGGATTGACGCCTGTCTCAGGCTGCTGCCTTGGTGCGGGACGCTTCGAAGATGCTGTCGATCGCCGAGCCCAGCGCTGCATTGAATTCGCTGTCGGTCTGACCGGCAGACAGTCCCTCGGTCAAGGCACGAGAGAAGCTGGCGATCATGCCGTCATTCTGCCTGAGCTTCGCATTGGCATCGTCGCGGGAATAGCCACCGGACAAGGCGACCACACGCATGACACGGGGATCGTCGACCAGCGGCTTGTAGAGGTTGGCCCTGGTCGGCAGCGTCAGCTTCAGCATGACCTGCTTGCCTGCCGGCACCTCGTCGAGATGCTTGCGGATTTCCGCCAGCAGAATGTCCTCGGCTTCGGCCTTGTCGGGGATCGAAATCGTGACTTCCGGCTCGATGATCGGGACGAGGCCATGCGCCAGGACCTGCTTGCCGACTTCGAACTGCTGGTCGACGACGGCGGCGATGCCCTTCGGGTTCGCCGCATCGATCACCGAACGCTCTTTCGTGCCGAATATTCCCTTCGCGACCGCGCGCTTCAGCAGCGCGTCGAGGGTCGGCATCGGCTTCATCAGCTTGACGCCGTCCTGTGCCTCGGCCAGACCCTGGTCGATCTTCAGGAACGGCACGACGTGGCGCTTTTCCCAGAGATATTGGGCCGTCGGCGTGCCGTCGATGTCGCGGTCCATGGTCTGCTCGAACAGGATCGCGCCCATGACCTTGTCACCGGTGAAGGCAGGCGACTTGATGATCCGCGTGCGCATCTGATGAACGAGGTCGAACATTTCAGCGTCATTCGACCAGGCGCTTTCATCGACACCGTAAAGCTTGAGCGCCTTCGGCGTGGAGCCGCCCGACTGGTCGAGCGCTGCAATGAAGCCGTCCTTGTTTGCGGCCTGCGCAGCCATGTCCTTGTTCATCTCACCACTCATCTACTGCCTCCTGATTGTCTGCCCGGGCGAATATCAGAAGAGTTTTTGCGATGGAATGCCAGCAAAAACCTTGAATCGATTGAAAGATATCAATTGAGATGTGGAAGTGTTTCATCCGGCAGGAGGCAAGATGAGGGAGATCATGGGGCGGAATGCGATGACGGGGAAACGGCATCCGCCCTATCTCTTTGTTTTGTTGCGTGATCTTCCGGAAAGGCCGCGTTTTTGCTTCGCCAACCTTCGGTTCGCGATCAGGCTTTGAGAACCTCTACTCCCGGCAGCGGCTTGCCTTCCATCCATTCCAGGAAGGCGCCGCCGGCCGTCGAGACATAGGTGAAGTCATCGCCGACGCCGGCGTGGTTGAGGGCTGCTACCGTATCCCCGCCGCCGGCGACTGAAACCAGCTTGCCGGCCTTGGTGCGAGCGGCCGCGTGCCTGGCTGCGGAGACGGTCGCCTTGTCGAAGGGCTCGATCTCGAAGGCGCCGAGCGGGCCATTCCACACCAGCGTGGCGGCGCGGTCGATCCACTGGTTGACCGCTTCGACCGTCTTTTCGCCGACGTCCAGGATCATGGCGTCCGCGGGAACGTTGTCGATAGCGACCGTCTCATTGGCGGCGCCCGCCTTGAATTCGCGCGCGACAACACCGTCAACCGGCAGGATGATGGCGCAGCCGGCGGTCGCTGCCTCGATCATGATCTGCTTGGCCGTGTTGGCGAGATCGTGCTCGCACAGCGATTTGCCGACGTTGGTGCCACGGGCTGCGAGGAAAGTGTTGGCCATGCCGCCACCGATGACCAGGGCGTCGACCTTCTTGACCAGGTTCATGAGCAGATCGATCTTGGTCGAGACCTTGGCGCCGCCCACAATGGCGATGACCGGCTTGACCGGCGCGCCGAGGCCCTTTTCCAGGGCTTCCAATTCCGCCTGCATGGTGCGGCCCGCATAAGCCGGCAACGCACGGGCAAGTCCTTCGGTCGAGCAATGAGCGCGATGCGCAGCCGAGAAGGCGTCGTTGACGTAGATGTCACCGAGCGCGGCGAATTGTTCGGTCAGAGCCGGGTCGTTCTTTTCCTCACCCTTGTAGAAGCGGGTGTTTTCCAGCAGCAGCACGTCGCCGTTCTTCAGCGCGGCGACTGCCTGCCCGGCCTTCTCGCCGACGCAATCGGCAGCGAAAGCGACAGGACGGCCCAGCACCTCTGCGGTGGCTGCCGCGATCGGGCGCAGCGAAAGGTCCGGCGACGGGCCATCCTTCGGGCGGCCGAAATGGGCGAGCAAAACGACCTTTGCGCCCTTGTCCGACAGTTCCTTGATGGTTGGCACGACACGTTCGATGCGGGTGAGGTCGGTGACTTTGCCACCGGCAACCGGCACATTGAGGTCGACGCGTACCAGCACGCGCTTGCCGCTCACGTCGCTGAGATCGTCCAATGTCTTGAAGTCAGCCATGTGCGTCCCTTTAGAGCAATTCCAGGAAAAGTGTGTAGCGGTTTTCGTCCGGAATTGTGTAAAAAACAAAGAGTGAGAGCGTTTCCGCATTTCCGTGAAACGGAAACGCTCTGGCGAAAAGATGCCGGACCTTACTGGTCAAAAACGGGGATGCAAGGCCGCATAACAGCGCAGCGGAAAATATCTCTCCACAAGCTGACGTCAGGCCGGTTGCTGGGCATCGTCATTCTTGTGAACGGTGTCGTCTGAACTGGTTTGCGGTGTTCCGCTTTCGGCGACGGCCTCTGCTTTTGCCGGTTTGCGCAGGTTGCGGATGAAGCCGGCTATGCGGTCGAAAAGCTCGCCGCCACTGAGGAAGACCGGAACCCGCGCCACCGGGGCCGTTGGTTCGAAGGAGAGGCCAAGGCTGGTGATCCGGCCCTTCTCGTCGACGTCGCGGACGATCAACTCGATCGGTCCCAGTGAAACGCGATCGGCATATTCCGCGTGGCCGTCCAGGCGCTCCGTCACCAATGCGCCGATGGTGAGTTTGCGCTCTTCCTCGGTCAGGCCGGGGCCGTAGGCCAGCTCCAGTTCCTCGGCCGGCCGGGCGGGATCGACGGCGAAAGCACCGAAGAAATCCGCATCCTCGGGATCGACCACCGCGCGGCTGGCGAACAGCTTGTCGATCAGGCGCGGATAGCGGTCCGGCACGAAGATATAGACGTTGTCGCCGGCCTGCAGGCGGCCCATGTCCTGGAAGCGCATGGAACGACCATCGCGCACCACCAGTGAGGGCCGCGCCCAGCGGGGGATACGTTCGCCGCGCGCCACCGGGCTTCCGGCAACGACGCGGTAGGCAAGCAGTTCGTGATGAGCGGATCCGGGCAGTTCGAGCTCGACCTTGTCGAGCGGGCCGATGCGGGCAGGAACGATCAAGCCCAGTCGCCGGGCAAGCGGTCCGACGGTCCAGCCCTGTACCACCAGGGACACCAGCACGATGATGAATGCGGCGTTGAAGATCATGCGGCCATGTTCCAGTCCGCCAAGCAACGGAGTGATGGCGAGCAGGATGGAAACGGCACCGCGCAATCCGACCCACGAGACGAAGGCGACCTCGGGGCGCGGCAAGCGGAAAGGCAAGAGGCAGAGCCACACCGCCAGTGGGCGCGCGATGAAAATCAGGAACAGACCAAGCAGGATGGCAGGCAGCAAAATCACCGGGAACTGGGACGGCGTTGCGAACAGGCCGAGCACGAGGAACATGATGATCTGCGCGAGCCACGACATGCCGTCCTGGAAGCGCTTCAGGATGGTGACGGCGCGGATATCGGAATTGCCGGCGACGAGGCCCGCCAGATAGACCGCGAGGAAACCGGAGCCGCCGACGGCGCCGGCTGCGGCGAAGACCATCAGTGACAAAGTGAGCACGAAGATCGGCAACAGTCCGTGGTCGAGATTGAGCCGATCGACGAGGCGCACGATGGCCATGCCGCCGACAATGCCGACCGCTGCTCCCAGGCCCATGTTCAACACAAAGCCGAGGGCAAGGTCGGCGAGCAACACAGGTGCTTCCGGATTGGCGCCTGCCGCGATGACCTCGACCAGCGTTATGGTGAGGAAGATGGCGATCGGGTCGTTGGTGCCTGATTCCACTTCAAGCGTTGAACGCACGCGTTCGCGCAGATTGATCTCGCCCGCGCGCAGCAGAAAGAAGACTGCGGCCGCATCGGTCGACGCGACAGAAGCGCCGAGCAGGAAGGATTCCAGCCAGTTCAGGTCAAGCAAATAGAAGGCGGCAGCCCCGAAAACGGCGGTGGTGAGCACGACGCCGATCGTGGCCAGGGAGAGTGCGGGGCCCGCGGCCTGGCGTAGCACCTTGAGCGGCGTGCCGAAGCCGGAATCGAACAGGATGACGGCGAGCGCCAGCGAACCGATGAAATAAGCGACATTGGCATTGTCGAAGGTGATGCCCAGGCCGTCGACGCCGGTCGCAAGGCCGATGCCAAGGAAGAGCAGAAGCAAGGGAGCGCCAAAACGAAAGGCGATCAGGCTCGAAAACGCGGCGGCCACCACCAGCCCGGTGCCGATCAGCGTCGCGAGGTAGATCGCGTGCTCCATGCTTTCCTGTCCCCTCGCTCGCTCCTGATCTCCGCTTTACGGGAGAGTGGGGCGAAGACATGGCCGGTGCAAGGCGTGAAGGTGATTTTTTGACCTAGCACGCTGACTTTCATGCTTTTTTCGCGCGGGCACATCGGGCCGAAAATCGAAATTGCTTTTCGGCATCGCAAGATGCACTTCAACAAAAAACGCCCGGCAAGGCCGGGCGTTTTTCAAGGAATGAAAGCGAAGCTTTCGATCAGGCGATCGTCTTGCCCATGGCGACAGCAGTGTCGGCCATGCGGTTGGAGAAGCCCCATTCGTTGTCATACCAGGACATGACACGCACGAGGTTGCCATCGATGACCTTGGTCTGGTCGAGCGCGAAGGTCGAGGAATGCGGGTCGTGGTTGAGATCGACCGAGACCAGCGGCTCCTTGGTGTAGGCGAGGATGCCCTTGAGCGAGCCGTCGGCGGCAGCAACCAATGCAGCATTGACCTCTTCGACGGTAACCGGCTTCTTGGCCACGAACTTGAAGTCGATGACCGACACATTCGGGGTCGGCACGCGGATCGAAACACCGTCGAGCTTGCCCTTGAGCTCCGGCAGCACCAGGCCGACAGCCTTCGCGGCGCCGGTGGAGGTCGGGATCATCGACATCGCCGCGGCGCGGGCGCGGTAGAGATCCTTGTGCATGGTGTCCAGCGTCGGCTGGTCGCCGGTATAGGCGTGGATCGTCGTCATGAAGCCCTTTTCGATGCCGAAGGCATCGTTGAGGACCTTGGCCACCGGCGCCAGACAATTGGTGGTGCAGGAGGCGTTGGAGATGACGATGTGATCCTTGGTGATCTTGTCATGGTTGACGCCGTAGACGACCGTGAGGTCGGCGCCGTCGGCGGGAGCCGAGACGATCACGCGCTTGGCGCCGGCGGTCAGGTGCGCCGAGGCCTTGTCCTTCGACGTAAAGATGCCGGTGCATTCGAGCGCGATGTCGACATTGAGTTCCTTCCAGGGAAGCTGGGCAGGATCCTTGACCGCGGTGACCTTGATCTTCTCGCTGCCGATGATGATCTGGTCGCCTTCGACCTTCACTTCATGCGGGAAACGGCCGTGAACGCTGTCGTAGCGCAGCAGGTGGGCGTTGGTTTCGACCGGGCCGAGGTCGTTGACGGCAACGACGACGATGTCCTTGCGGCCGGACTCGTAGATGGCGCGCAAAATGTTGCGGCCGATACGGCCAAACCCATTGATGGCAACTCTGACGGTCATGTTTTTCTCCCGGGGAGCGTGGAAAGGCGGATGAAAAGGTCCGCCGTCTCAATAAAGGGGGGCGGCCAAATAATCCAGCCGCCCGGCCCGTAGGCTAATCGTTTCAGTCACCTGGTGCGACGAAACGGCCCGGCGGATCCTCCGCCGGGGAAGACGTTACTTGGCGTGCAGACGGGCTTCCGCTGCCTTGGCCGCATCCTCGGCGGTGATGCCAAAGTGCTTGTAGAGCTGTTCGATCGTTCCGGATGCGCCGAAGCCGGTCATGCCGACGAAGATGCCGTCGGTTCCGATGATCGGGTCCCAGCCCTGGCGAATGCCGGCCTCGATGGCGACCTTCACCTTGGCCTTGCCGATGATCTTCTCGCGGTAGGCCTGATCCTGCTTGAAGAACAGTTCGAAGCACGGCACCGAGACGACGCGGGTCGGGTGGCCGTGACCCTGCAGCAAGGTGCGGGCGCCAAGCGCGATCTCGATTTCAGAACCGGTGGCGAAGATGGTGACGGCAGCTTCACCGCCTTCGGCAGCGGCAAGCTCATAGGCGCCCTTGCGGCAGAGGTTTTCCGCCACATACTCGGTGCGCACCGCGGGCAGGTTCTGGCGGGTCAGCGCCAGCGTCGACGGTGTCTTTTCCGATTCCAGCGCCAGCTGCCAACACTCCGCGGCTTCCGTCGCATCGGCGGGGCGGAAGACGAGGTGGTTCGGAATGGCGCGCAAGGCCGCCAGGTGCTCGACCGGCTGGTGGGTCGGACCGTCTTCACCGAGGCCGATCGAGTCATGCGTCATGACGAAGATCGAGCGGATGCCCATTAGCGAAGCAAGGCGCATGGCCGGACGCGCATAGTCGGTGAAGCACATGAAGGTGCCGCCGTAAGGAATGATGCCACCGTGCAGCGTCAGGCCATTCATGGCCGCGGCCATGCCGTGCTCGCGGACGCCATAGTGTACGTAGCGCTGACCGTAGTCGTTCGGCGTGATCGCCTTGGTCTGGCTGGTCTTGGTGTTGTTGGAGCCGGTCAGGTCGGCCGAACCGCCAATGGTTTCCGGCACCGCGCCGTTGATGACTTCCAACGCCATTTCCGACGACTTGCGGGTGGCAACCTTCGGCTTGTCGGCGGCCAGCTTCTTTTTGTAGTCGGCGATGACGGCGTCGAAATCCTGGGGCAACTTGCCCGAGTTGCGGCGCTCGAACTCGCCGCGCTGCTTGGCGTCAGTCTTGGCGAGGCGGCTTTCCCACTCGGTGCGCTTCTTGGCGCCGGCTTCACCAACGGCGCGCCAGGCGCTCAGGATATCCGACGGAATTTCGAAGGCCGGCGCCTCCCAGTTGAAGAACTTGCGCGCGCCGGCGATTTCCTCGGCGCCGAGCGGCGAACCATGCACCTTGTTGGTGCCGGCCTTTGTCGGTGCGCCGAAGCCGATGGTCGTCTTGGCAGCGATCAGCGTCGGCTTGTCGGAATGACGTGCAGCTTCGATGGCATAGGCGATCGCCTCCGGGTCGTGGCCGTCGACATGCATGGCGTTCCAGCCAGATGCCTGGAAACGCGCGACCTGGTCGGTGGAGTCGGCCAGTGTGACCGGACCGTCGATGGAGATGTTGTTGTTGTCCCAGAACACGATCAGCTTGTTCAGCTTCAGGTGGCCGGCGAGCGAGATCGCTTCCTGGGAGATGCCTTCCATCAGGCAGCCGTCGCCGGCCAGCACATAGGTGTAGTGGTCGACAAGGTCGTTGCCGAAGGCGGCATTCAGGATGCGTTCGCCGAGCGCGAAGCCGACAGAGTTGGAAATGCCCTGGCCGAGCGGGCCGGTGGTGGTTTCGATACCGGAGGCGTGGCCATATTCCGGATGGCCTGCCGTGCGGGAGCCGAGCTGGCGGAAGTTCTTGATCTCCTCGATGGTCATGTCCTCGTAGCCCGTAAGATAGAGCAGCGAGTAGAGCAGCATCGAGCCGTGGCCGGCGGAGAGGATGAAACGGTCGCGGTCCGGCCAGTGCGGGTTCTTGGCGTCGAATTTCAGGAATCGCGTGAACAGGACGGTTGCAATGTCGGCGGCGCCCATCGGCAGGCCGGGATGGCCAGAATTGGCCTTCTCGACGGCGTCCATGGACAGAAAGCGGATCGCATTGGCCATCCGGTCATGTTGTTCGCGCGAGACCATGGTTCCTCCAGCCGTTCGGTTCGGAAAAGATGCCGGGACACATAGCAGGCCAGCGGTTTGAGTCAATAAAACCTAAATCGATTTAATAGGCTTCTCGTCAAGGAAAATGTCGCTGTGGCCTCATCAATTCCGCGTTAATGGGGGACAGGGGAGGCGACTTTATTGACGGGGCCTTCACACGCCGCCTAATGTTTCACGAATAACGCGTTCTGAACGCGAGCGATTCGGTGATGGGCACGGGCTGAGGACGAAGGCCATGACCGGGGAAACGACCCTTAAAGAAGTGATAGCGAGGCTGGGCAAGGCCATTGAAGGGCTGGAAGATGCCGTCGCCGCAAAGCTCGAAGGCGAGCGCGACTATTCCGAAGCCGAAGCCGAGGTCCAGCGTATGAACGCCGACCGTTCGCGTCTGGCGCAGGAGCTCGACAATTCCGAAGCGCGGGCCGAGCGGCTCGAGGACGCTAACAAGGAAGTGTCGCGCCGGCTGGTGACCGCGATGGAAACCATCCGCGCGGTGCTGGATAGGTAGCGCAGGAGGTCCGGCATGGCGCAAGTCACCGTCACTATCGACAACAAACAATACCGCATGGCCTGCGACGAGGGGCAGGAAGAGCACCTGATCGACCTTGCCGAGCGCTTCGACCGCTACGTCGCGCATCTGAAGGATTCGTTTGGCGAAATCGGTGATCAGCGTCTCACGGTCATGGCCGGCATCATGGTCATGGATGAGTTGTCCGAGGTGCAGAAACGCATCAAGGGCATGGAGAGCGAAGTTCTGACCCTGCGCAAGACCCGCGACGAGGCACTTACCAAGGCAGACAAGAACGATCAGGCCCTGACGGGTGCGCTCAGCTCGCTGGCCCAGCGTATGGAAGATCTCGCGGCATCACTCACGGTGCGGAAGCCCACGGAAAGCCCGTCCTAGAGCGTTTCCGATTTTCTCGGAAACGCGGAAACGCTCTAATTTTTTTGTTTTACGCAATTCCAGACGGAAAACTGCTTCGCACTTTTCCTGGAATAGCGGGCGATCGGCAGGGTGGTGCCGGCACCGGGAAACGATTTTCCAATTTATCTGGCGGGGTGCGGCAAAAATCACCTCCCTAAGGTCATCTTTTTGGAGGAAGATGCGATGATTGCCGGTGTGTTGCCGGCAGCCGCCATTCAACGCGTTTCAAGGGGTAGGTACGCCATGAGCCTTCGTATCAACGATGTCGCGCCGGATTTCACTGCGGAAACAACGCAAGGCAGCATCAATTTCCACGAGTGGATCGGCGATGGCTGGGCTGTGCTGTTCAGCCACCCAAAGAATTTCACGCCGGTCTGCACCACGGAGCTCGGCACCATGGCGGGCCTTGAGGGTGAATTCCGCAAGCGCAACGTCAAGATCATCGGCATCTCCGTCGACCCGGTCGAAAGCCACGGCAAATGGTCGGACGATATCAAGATCGCCACCGGTTATGACGTGAACTATCCGCTGATCGGCGACCGCGACCTCAAGGTCGCCAAGCTTTACGAGATGCTGCCCGCCGGCTCCGGCGAAAGCTCGGAAGGGCGTACCCCTGCCGACAATGCAACGGTTCGCTCGGTCTACGTCATCGGGCCGGACAAGAAGATCAAGCTGGTGCTCACCTATCCGATGACCACGGGACGTAACTTCGACGAGATCCTGCGCGTCATCGATTCCATCCAGCTCACAGCCAAGCATCAGGTGGCAACGCCAGCCAACTGGAAGCAGGGCGACGATGTCATCATCACTGCCGCCGTTTCCAACGAGGATGCGGTGAAGCGTTTCGGCGCCTACGAGACGATCCTGCCCTATCTCAGGAAGACCAAGCAGCCAGGGGCTTGAAGCTGCCTGGAGCAATTCCGGCAAAGTGTGCAGCGGTTTTGTGTCTGGAATTGCGTAAGAACAAAGAGTAGAGCGTTTCCGCGTTTCCGAAAAAGCGGAAACGCTCTAGAAGTGATTGCGCGTCCATTTTGCGTCTGAATGGTTTGTGAGAAGTCTGTGCTTGACGGCTCGGATTTCGCAGATGACGATACTCCGCATCGATCTTGGATTAGAAAACTATTCCAGGTGAACGATGCGGGAGGCGCAGTTGGATGCATCCTTGGCCAGGCCGCAGGTGACCGGCTTCTACGACAAGCCGACCGGGTCCATTCAGTATGTGGTGGCCGATAGCGCGACACGACGCTGCGCTATCATCGATCCCGTTCTTGACTTCGATGAGAAGTCGGGGGCGACCTCCACGGGCAATGCGGATGCGCTGCTCGCTTTCATCGGGCAGAGCGGGCTCGAGTTGGAATGGATCCTCGACACCCATCCGCACGCCGATCATTTTTCCGCCGCTCACTATCTGAAGCGGAAGACAGGTGCGCCAACCGCGATCGGTGAAAAGATCGTGGATGTGCAGGCGCTGTGGAAGGCAATCTACAACTGGCCGGAGTTTCGCGCCGACGGTTCGCAATGGGATCGGCTGTTCGCTGACGGGGAAATCTTCCACGTCGGTTCGCTGCCGGTGCGTGTGCTGTTCTCGCCTGGCCATACGCTGGCGTCGATCACCTATGTTGCCGGCGATGCCGCCTTCATCCACGACACAATGTTCATGCCGGACAGCGGCACGGCCCGTGCCGATTTTCCCGGCGGAAGCGCCGCACGGCTCTGGAGCTCGATCCAGCGCATCCTGGCGCTGCCGGATGCAACGCGCCTGTTCGTCGGTCATGATTATCAGCCGGGTGGGCGCGACGCGTTGTGGGAAACGACGGTGGCCGAGCAGAAGCGCGGCAACTCGCATGTCCGTGTTCCGACGACCGAGGCCGAGTTCGTGGCCTTGCGTGAGGCACGCGACAAGACCCTGCCGATGCCGCGGCTGATCCTGCATGCGCTGCAGGTCAACATGAATGGCGGTCGGTTGCCCGAACCGGAAGCGAACGGCAAAAGATATCTGAAGTTCCCGCTGGACGGGCTGTAATCGCCCAGTCGCCTGGCAAACGCGGACAAACAAAAAAAAGGCGCCGGTTTCCCGGCGCCGTTTCTCATGGATCCGTCGGCAGCGTTAGGCGGCAGGTTGCGCGTCGATTGTGCGCAGCGCCTGGGCCTGGCGTTTGGCGGCGGCCTTGACCGCATCCTGCACCTTTTCGAAAGCGCGCACTTCGATCTGGCGCACACGCTCCCGGGAGATGTCGAATTCAGTCGACAGCTCTTCCAGCGTCAGCGGCTCCTCGGCGAGGCGGCGCGCCTCGAAGATGCGGCGTTCGCGATCGTTCAGGACCGACATGGCGCCTGCCAGCATCTGGCGGCGGTTGTCCAGTTCGTCCTGCTCGATCAGCATTTCTTCCTGGCTGTCGTGATCGTCAACCAGCCAATCCTGCCATTCGCCGCTCTCGCCCTCGGTCGCGCGGATCGGCGCATTGAGCGAGGCGTCGCCGGACAAGCGACGGTTCATGGAGACCACTTCTTCCTCGGAAACGTTGAGGCGGGTGGCGATCTCGGCGATCTGGTCCGGCTTCAGGTCGCCATCGTCCAGCGCCTGAATCTTGCCCTTCACTTTGCGCAGGTTGAAGAACAGGCGCTTCTGGTTGGCGGTCGTTCCCATCTTGACCAGGCTCCACGAGCGCAGGATGTATTCCTGGATCGAGGCCTTGATCCACCACATGGCATAGGTGGCCAGCCGGAAACCGCGCTCCGGCTCGAACTTCTTGACGGCCTGCATCAGGCCGACATTGCCTTCCGAGATGACTTCGCCGATCGGCAGGCCGTAGCCGCGATAACCCATGGCAATCTTTGCCACGAGCCTCAGATGGCTGGTGACGAGCTTGTGGGCGGCGCCTGTGTCTTCATGCTCCTGGTACCGCTTAGCGAGCATGTACTCTTCCTGCGGCTGGAGCATCGGAAAGCGACGGATTTCTTCCAGGTAGCGGCTGAGGCCGCCTTCACCGGAAACGATACTGGGTAGTGATTGGGCCATGAATAGCGCCCTCCTCTCTTTTAGGAATGCCCCCGAAACGCGGCGGGCATGTGACGCGCCTGCCTGACGGCACGATCGCGTTGGTATGGACTATACCGGAACAAAACCGGAAAATCCACGTATTTGTTCAAGGCAGAACAGTGTGTCACTCTGAAGTGAACAATACGAGTCAGGTTTTTTGGTGGCAGGTTCAGAGATTTCGAAAGCCGCCGACCAGATCCTCCATGTCCCCTGGCATCGGCGCCTCGAACCTCATCGCCAGATGGGTATCGGGATGGCTGAATTCAAGTAGACGTGCATGTAAGGCCTGGCGGGGAAAAGCGGCGACCTTGCTCTTCAACGGCTCCGGCAGGCGGTTGACCTTGGTGCGGAAAGCCTGGCCGTAATCGGGGTCACCAACCAGCGGATGGCCGATATGGGCCATATGCACGCGGATCTGGTGTGTGCGTCCCGTTTCCAGCCGGCATTCGACGAGGCTTGCGACGGCGAATTTGTCCTGCCCTTCGCCGAAGCGTTCCTCCACCGAGTAATGGGTGACGGCATGGCGTGCGTCTTCGCGATGCTCGGGCACGACAGCGCGGCGCACCCGGTCGGCGGCGCGGCCGAGTGGCGCGTCGACAATGCCGGTCGGGCGTGGCGGGATGCCCCAGACCAGCGCGACATAGGCGCGCTGCAGGTCGCCGGTGCGGCCGTGGTCGGCAAAGGCCTCGGACAAGGCGCGGTGAGCATGGTCGGTCTTGGCCACCACCATGACGCCACTGGTGTCCTTGTCGAGCCGGTGAACGATGCCCGGGCGCCTGACACCGCCGATGCCGGAAAGGCTCGCGCCGCAGTGGTGGATGAGGGCATTGACCAGCGTGCCCGTCCAATTGCCGGCGCCGGGATGAACGACCAGCCCTGCCGGCTTGTTGATGACGATCAGCACGTCATCCTCGTAGAGAACGTCGAGCGGAATGTCCTCGCCCTGCGGTTCCGCGGGCTCGGGTTCCGGCATCTCCACGGAGATGCTGTCGCCGGCGGCGAGCTTGCGTTTGACCTCGTCTACCTGCCGGCCGGCAATGCGCACCGCACCCTGCTTGATCAGCGCCTGGATGCGACTGCGCGAAAGCTGCGGCGCCAGTTGCGCGGCGAGCCATTGGTCGAGGCGCTGGCCGGCGGCTTCTTCGCCGGCTTTCAGCGCGATCGGTGCCGCCCCTATCAATTCATCGGTGTCTTCGTTATCAGGTGCGGCCATCGAAACAGTTCCGGAATAGATCGCCCATGGCCCGGCCCCTTGCCGATGACGAGGAAGACAAGCCGCTCGATCCGAATGTGGACAAGCTGCGCAGGAAGCTGATCCGCTTCATGGTCGTCAATCTTGGCCTTTTGTTCCTCGCCCTTATGGTCGTGGTGGCGGCGCTTGTCTACAAATCCTACACGGCCAAGCCGACGACGCCGATTGCCGGCGACATCCAGACCCCGGCGGGTGAGCCTCAGACAGGCGACATCGTGCTGCCGGTCGGCGCCAAGGTTCTGTCGCAGTCCCTGTCGGGCGATCGCCTGTCCATCGAGGCGGAATTGACCGACGGCAGCCGCGCGATCTTCGTCTACGACATCGCCGAACGGCGCATGATCGGCCGTTACACGCTGCGCCTTCAGTAGATGCCATGAGCGATTTTGCCGCCGGACGCAGCGTCGCCACCGTCACGCTGGTGGTTGCCGACTATGACGCAGCAATCCGCTGGTACGTCGACCGCGCCGGCTTCGCGCTGACGTCTGATGTCGATCTGGGCGGCGGCAAGCGCTGGGTGACGGTCGAGCCGGCCGGTGGCGGAGCGCGCTTGCTTCTCGCCAGGGCCGAGGGCGCGAAGCAGATTGCCAGCATCGGCAGCCAGACCGGCGGCCGCGTCGCCTTCTTCCTCGAAACCGACGATTTCGCGCACGACCACGCCACCATGCTGGCGCGTGGCGTGGAGTTCCGCGAAGCACCGCGCCACGAACCTTATGGCACGGTTGCCGTGTTTGCGGACCTCTACGGCAATCTTTGGGATCTGATTCAGCTGAAACACTGAAGCGCCCGGCGGAAGCCGTTTCCCAGGGCCGCGCCCTTTCGAACGGCCCAGACGGAGCAGGGGCAGGACAACGCCTTTCCTGGCCAAAACTTGCCGGTTTCAGCCTGTTGCTTTTTCAAACGCGCCAGCCTATATCGCCGTTCTCGGCTGCGCCCATCGTCTAGCGGTCAGGACGGCGCCCTCTCACGGCGCAAACAGGGGTTCGATTCCCCTTGGGCGTACCAGCACCATTCAGCACAAAACTGCGAGCTATCGGCAACGATGGCCGCATTGGGACCGGAAGCGGACAAGCGGCTTCTGGCGTTTTCCCTGACAATAGACGTCATTCCGTTGACGCATGGCAAAGTGCGCGATCGCGCAGGGTCGCCATCGACTGCTTCGTTTTCTCAACTAGGTGACATCTGTGGAAGGCGCATGCCGGTTCGTCGATCGAACAAATGCAAACCTGCCGGATCAAAGGTGATCCCCACGCTGGCGCCGGGTTGCAGCGCAACACGGCCCTGCACCAGCGCCACAAGCTGCGTCTTGCCGGCTTGAAGCACCAGTTGGGTCTCGGCGCCGGTGGGCTCGACCACCAGCACCTCGAACGGTGATCCCTTGTCTGCAAGGCCGACAAGATTGGGCCGGATGCCGACGGTCACCAGCGCTTCCGGCAGTTCGGCCGGCGCTGCGATGCTGATGCCGTCATCATTCAGGAAGCGTCCACCCTCGATACGACCTTCGATGAAGTTCATGGTCGGACTGCCGAGAAATCCGGCGACGAACAGGTTTGCCGGAGCGTCGTAGAGATCGAGCGGCGTGCCCACCTGCTCGATAATGCCATCACGCATGACGACGATGCGGTCGGCCATGGTCATGGCCTCCACCTGATCATGCGTCACATAGATCGTTGTCGTTTTCAGCCGCTGATGCAGAGCCTTGATCTCGGCTCGCATCTGTACCCGCAGCTTGGCATCCAGATTGGACAGCGGCTCGTCAAACAGGAAAACCTCCGGATCGCGCACGATGGCGCGGCCCATGGCAACGCGCTGGCGCTGGCCACCGGAGAGCTGTCCTGGAAATCGGTCGAGCAGGGTTTCAAGCCCGAGCGTACGGGCGGCGTTCCCCACCTTGGCCTGCATCTCTTGCCTGGGAACACCCGCGAGCTTCAGTGAGAACGCCATGTTCTGCGCCACGGTCATATGCGGATAGAGCGCATAGTTTTGGAAAACCATCGCGATGTTGCGATCCTTCGGCGCGACATCGTTGACCACTTCGCCGTCGATGCTGACCGTACCGCCGGAGACATGTTCCAGGCCGGCGATCATGCGCAGCAGAGTGGATTTGCCACAGCCCGACGGCCCGACCAGGATGACGAACTCGCCGTCCTCGATGGCGGTCGAGACGCCATGCACCACCTGCACGGCGCCGTAGTGCTTCACCACATTGTCAATGTCGACGCGCGCCATCGTCAACGCCTCTTGCCGGCTTCCACCGCCGCCCAGTTGTGGTAGGGGCGGCGGAAGGCCGGCACCCGGTCCGCGACGCTCGGCAAAGCGTCGAACGGCTTGTGAGGCTCATTCTGATACCAGAATGCGACCGAGGAGATGTCGTCGGCGCGGCGATTGGCGTGGCCGTGCTCGATGGTGACGCGAATGTTCTTCTGGAAGATCACCGGATCTTCGATATGCCAGCGATACAGCGTCACCGGCTCGGTCCAGTTCGGCCCGCCGGCGGCGATGATGCCGTGATAGGGCGCATCATAATCCTGCGTCGGGCACCAGGCGGTGTTGAAATAATCCTCGGTGCCGGTGCCGTGCAAAGTGGGCGGCCAGGCATCGTTGGCGCCGGGCGCGGATTCGGGCCGATCCTCGATCGGCGCGGCTTTCGGCCCGATGCGGGGGTCCGGCTTGCGAATGGTGTCCGGCACGCAAAGGCCCGGTTCGCCGTCGACGAAGATCATGTCGTCGCCTTCGCCATACCAGTCCCACACCTCGGCGCGGCGACGCGAGTAGACACTGTAGAGCACGCCGACATAGTGACCGTGGCCGGCAGCATCGAGAATGACGTAGTTGTCCTTGCCGTCGACGGTCTCGCCGCCGAACAGCACCTGCTCATTGGTCAAGCCGGTCTCGTCGAAAGGTTCAGGCCTTTCCTGCCTGTATTGCGCGTGGAAACGGCCGAGGTCCTCTTCCAGTTCGTCATGCAGTTCGAGGTCGATATAGTAATAGAACAGAAGGTCGTGTTCGGCCTCGTTGGTGATGGTGAACTTCATGCCGGAGCCGAAGGGCATCGGGAAATAGCAGTTGAAAGCCTTGCCATCCTCCGGGCTCGCCTGCATCGGCAGGCTCGCATAATTTTTCGTGCGCGCATGACCCATGCCGAAAAAGTCGCCGATCGGCGCCTGGATGCTGGGCTCTGCCTCGCCGTCCCACCAGGCACGCAGCACCGCCTTGCGCAGATAGCTCTCGCTCTGACACTGGATGGTGACCCAGATGTGCGTGACGATGCCGGCGCCCGCGTGTTCCGCGATGGTGACGGTCTGTCCGGGCTCCACATGCAGCCGGTCGTCATTTCCGCCGGTACGGTCATAGCTGGAGAACCGCCTCGTCTTGGCCTTGCGCAGCTTGGCGAGGCCGCGCAACGGGGAAAGCCCGGCATTGGTCATTCTGATGTCCTTGGCATTGTTCGCGGTCATTTCAGGCCGCTCGTCTTGATCGAGTCCATGATCTGCCGCTGGAAGATCAGGAACAGCACGAGGGTGGGGATGGCGATGATGGTCGACGCAGCCATCATGTAGTTCCAGGCAGCGGAATATTCGCTTTTGAAGTTGGCGATGCCGACCTGCACCACCCAGAGATCCTGGTCGGAAGCCACCGTCAGCGGCCATAGGAAGGCATTCCAGTTGGCCAGGAAGAACAGGATCGCCAGCGCCGCGAGGATGGGCTTCGACAGCGGCAGGATCACGCTCCAGTAGATGCGCCAGTAGCCGGCGCCGTCGATCACCGCCGCCTCCTCGATCTCACGCGGGAGCGAGAGATAATATTGGCGCAGCAGGAAGATGCCGAAGGCGTTGAAGATCGACGGCACGATGATGCCCGCATAAGTGTTGAGCATGCCCATGGCGCGCACGATGATGAACAGCGGCACGATGATGACCGGCAGCGATACCAGCAGCGTCGAAAAGATGGCGAGGAAGATCAGCTCACGGCCCGGAAAACGCAGCCGCGCGAGCGCATAGCCCGCCATGGAATGGAAGAACAGCGCCACCACCGTGACGGTGGCGGAGACAAAAAGACTGTTTGCCATGTAGCGGACGAACGGGACTTCGGTGATCACATAGGTGAAATTCCCGAATGTCGGCGATGCGGGCAACAGTGTCGGTGAAAACGCGTCCTGCGCCGTCTTGAACGAGATCGAGGTCATCCACAAAAGCGGGAAGATGATCATCAGCGCCAGGATCGCAGCGACCGTCATCCAGACCAGCCGCACCATGGTGACCTGTGAGGCACTGAAATAGAGCGAAGGCTTCTTAGTCATAGCTGAAGCGACCTCCGCGGGTGAGCAGGAACATCAGACCGGTCAGCACCATCAACGAGATGACCAGGATCGACGACATCGCCGCCGCATAGCCGAACGCGCCAAAACCGAAGGCCTGCTGGTAGATGTAGACGATCAGCACGGAGGTCGAATTTGCCGGGCCGCCGGAGGTCATGACCCAGATGATGTCGAAGGCCTGGCTGCCGGCGACCGCTGCCACCATCGAGATCATGATGACGAAGAAGCTGGTCGGCTTCAGCAGCGGCAAGGTGATGTACCAGAAGCGGGCAAAAGGCCCGGCGCCGTCCATCGTCGCCGCCTCGTAATACATCGCGGGTATGTCCTGCAGGCCGCCGAGAAAGATCAGCATGTAATAGCCCATCAGGAACCAGACGCTGACCGCCACGACCGTGAACAGCGCGAAATCGGGGTCGCCCAGAAGCGAGATGCCGGCAAATCCCAGCGCCGACACCAGGCGGGTAAGCACGCCGATCTTGTCGACCACCAGGAACTGCCAGACCAGCGCCACGACAACGAGGCTGATCATGTGCGGCGCGAAGAACATCGAGCGGATAACACCGTTGAAGCGGTTGGTCTTTTGCACCAGCAGCGCCAGGCTCAGTCCGCAGACATAAAGCAGAGGGACGAGCATGACGGCATAGAGGGCTGTTACCTTGGCCGATTGCCAGAACAGCCGGTCCGACATCATCTTGGTGTAGTTGGCCATGCCGACGAAACGGTAGGAGCCGAAACCATCCACCTCGTAAAGGCCGAGCACCAGTGACAGCAGCATCGGCAGGCCGAGGAAGACGAGCAGCCCCAATGCGTCGGGCAGCACGAACAGATAGCCGGCAATCCATTCCCGGTGCCGGGCGGAAATGCGGCTGCGCTTGAATTTGGGTTTGGCTGTCGTGGTCATGGGTCCAGGCAACGGCTCCGAACCGGCGAACGCCCCCCCCGCGGGGCTGGGCTGCGTTCGCCGTCCGGGAGGATGTCAAAGGAGCGGCGCGCCCGAATAGGAGGCCAGATAGGCATCCAGCTGCTGCGAGGCGGCGGAGGCCGTGGCCTGCGGATCGGCGCCGCCCTGCATGGTCTGCTGGATCGCGTCGGAGATGATCTTGTAGACCTCTGGCGGCACGCGCGGCTCGGCGCGCGTACCAGGATGGATATCCCTGGCGAATTTGCCGATCATGCCCTCGCCGAATGCCGCTTCGCGCGCTTTCAGCGCGCTGTCGCGCGGCGGCATGTCGGACTTCGCCTCGGTGCACCAGGTGGCGACGCGATCGACTGAGCCCTGTTCGGTCGACGCCAGGGCCCAGGCACAGAACTGGCCGGCGGCCTCGGGGTTCCTGCCCTTGGCATTGGCCACAAAAGCCCAGCCGCCACCGACGGTGACGTATTTGCCGTTGGCAGGCGTCGGCAGGCGGAACACGCCATACGGAAAATCCTTGGCATTGTTCTTCAACTGCGCGATCGCCCAGATGCCGACATTCTGGATGGCGCAGTAGCCGGAGGCAAGATTGGCGACGCTGTCATTGGCGCCATTGCCCAAGACCTGCCGGGGCGCGGCGCCCGAATTGATGGCGTCCTGCCAGAATTTCAGCGCCTGCACCGTGGCGGGTGAATCAAAGGCGCTCTTGCCGTCCGCGCCCTGGAACTCGCCGCCGCCCTGCCAGAGGAAGGGGTACCAGGTGAAGTTCTGATAATAGCCGGGCGCGGTCTGGAACAGCAGGCCATAACGCTCCGGCGTGGTCAGTTTCTTGCCGAGCTCCAGCAATTCATCCCAGGTCTTGGGAACATCATTTTCGTTCAGCCCGGCGTCTTCGAAGGCTTTGACCGAATAATACATGGCCATCGGCTCGACCTCCATCGGCAGGCCGTAGATCTTGCCGTCGACCATGCGGGTGGCCAGTACGCTTTCGGGGAAATCGGCCCGGGCTTTTTCGTCGATATAAGGCGTCAGGTCCTGCAGCACGCCGCCATTGTAGTAACGCAGGAAATCGCCCGGCGAGATGATGAAGATGTCCGGCCCTTGCCCCGAGGCAAAGGCTGTCGCCAGCTTCGGGCCGTTGATATATTCCTTGTTGGGGACGAACTCGAGCTCGACCTTCTGCTCGTGACTGTCGTTCCAGTCCGCCACCATCTTTTCGAACCAGTCGACCTGTGGCTTCACCTGGCCACCGGGTGCGTAGAACTGCCAGAATTTCAGCGGCGCATCCTGCGCCCGGACCGGCAACTTGTTGATGAAAGGAAAGCCTGAGACGCCGCTGGCGACACCGGCCGCGGCAAAGGTCGCGCTGTTGCGCAGGAAGCGCCGGCGGGACCAGCTGGACGGCACGAAAAGTTTCGGTTTGTCGCTCATCTTTGTTCCTCCCTTTTTTGGATTGAGACGGCGCAGTTCTCCTCCCGCGCCGGCTCGGCTTATGCGGTATCGAATTCCTTCAAGAAGCAGGGCACGATTTCGCTGCGCGGCGCGCCGACATAGGCGCCGCTCAGCCGCTCCAGCAGCATGCGCGCGGCCCGCCCGGCGAGTTCGGCCGGCGCACTGCCGACACGGGTGAGGCGTGGCCGCACATATTCCAGCTGCAGCTGATCGCCGAAGACGCACAGCTTCACATCATCGGGCACGCGCAGGCCGCGGTCGTAGAACTCCGCCATGGCTCCGGAGGCCATCAGATAATTGCCAAAGAAGATCACCGACGGCAGCGCGCCACCACAGGTTTCGAGCAGCCATTGCGCCGCTGCCTGGCCGGATGGCGCCAGATAGCTGCCTTCGAAGCGCAAATCGGGATCAGGCTCGGCGCCATGGTCGCGCAACCCCTGCTCGAACCCGTCGGCGCGCTGCATCGCCTCGGTGAAGAAGGATGGCCCGGTCACATGCGCGACACGACGGTGGCCCTTGCGGGCCAGATAGGCGCCCATCTGATAGCCGCCGTCAAAATCGTCGATGCGAATGCTGTCGACGGCACGGTTCGGCAGATTGCCGATGAACACCGCAGGTGCTTCCACCTGCAGCAACGCATCATGCATGCCATGCAGCGCAAAATCGCCAACGATCAGTCCGTCGACCCGCTTGCTGTTGATCTGGCGCAGATATTCCCGGCCATGATCCTGCGAGTGGCCGCCTGGAACGTCGGTGTTGAAGATCAGCATGTCGAGGCCGACTGCCTCGAGTTCCGACTGCACCGTTTTCACCAGTTCCGGATAGAACGGATTGCGAATGTCGGGGATCAGCATCGCGACGAGATTGGTGCGCCCGGTGCGCAGGCTCTGCGCCTGCGGGTTTGGGCGGTAGCCAAGTTCCAGGATCGCCGCCTCGACCCGCTCGCGCATCGATTTCGACACGCGGTCAGCATGGTTGATGACATGCGAGACCGTAGTCGGCGACACGCCAGCCTTCGCGGCAACCTTCGCAATGGTACTCATTTCTTAGCGCTATCATTTTGTAAATCGATTTGCAAATCGATTTACAAAATGATAGATTTGCCCATCGCGTGGCGGATGCACTTACGCAGTCTGAGTGCGGCGGCCTGCAGGCTGGGTAGCGGTCAAATCGCCGTTCATGGGGACGCCCGATTGGTTCATTTATTTGCCTCTGACGGCGTCCCAGCCTCTCAATGAGCTCCTGGCTTCCTGTTGCGGTGCTTGCGCCTCTCCGCAAGGATTGACCATCGCCGGAGGCTGAGGCACGCTACTGTTCGGTGGGAGGGGCACCATCAGGTGATTGTTGATACGGTCGCCGGTGGGCTTTCGAAAGGCCTCTTCCAATGTCCAAAAACCTGAAAACCGCCATCATCGGTATCATTGTTGCCTTGGTTGTTGGCCTGGCCGTCAACTATGGGTTCATCAGCCAGCAGACCGCCGACGAGATCAAAGCCAAGACAGACGAGGTTCTGACCAACGAGCAGCCGGCACAGCCCAGCGAGCCAACTGCCCCCACCCAGCCACCGGCTCCCGACACGCCATCGGCCGAACCGACGCAAGCGCCTGAACAGGAAGCCCAGACGCCGGCGCAACCGCCTGCCTCCACCGGCAGTCAGGAACCGGCACAGCCAGCGCCTGCAAACTAGGCATTCGAATGCCTGGCTGATTTGGACGAGAATTTCCGTACGAAACGGGCAATGGCGAATGGCGTCACTCACCATTCGCCATTGGTGCCGTTGCCGATACCCAGGCAGACGCTTCTTGGAGCGCCAATCTCCGATCAGTTCAGTCTAGAGCGTTTCCGTTTTTCACGGAAACGCGGAAACGCTCTAACTCTTTGTTTTTACGCAATTCCGGACGGAAAACCGTTACACATTTTTCCTGGAATTGCTCCAGCACCTCAAGCCGCAGCGGCGGTGCGCACGAAGCGTGCTTTTTCAGCGAGTTGCCGGGTGGCGTCGACCGTATCCTGGGCGGCGTACCAGTAACGCTCCTTCAACTCGATGTTGAACAGCACCCCGTCCGGGAATTCGCATTCGGTCATCAGTCTGTCCCAGGGGATATCGCCCCAGCCGACCGGCAGGTGAAGGTCGCCATGACCATAGGCCATGCGCTCGCCATCGGTGAACATCCAGATGTCGTCCTGGCGGCCGAAACTGTCATGAACGTGCAAATGGCGCGAGTAGGGCGCCAAGGCCTTCACCTCCTCGACAAACGCGTCACGACGGCCGTCGAAATCGAGTTTCAAATAGGCGTGGCTGAAATCGAGCGTCGCCATGACGTTCGGATGGTTGATCGCGCCAAGTTCCGTGGCCAGTCGTGACGGCGAGGCGGCGAGTCCCTTGCCTTCATATCCCGCAAACAGGGTCTCGACGCAGAGGATCAACCCGTGCTGGCGGGCGATGTCACCACTCTTGGCCAACCATTCGCGCTGGCGCTGATAGCCGGCCTCGACGCCGTCGGCCTGCTGCATCGGCATCAGGCCGGAATGGATCACATAATGTTCGGCGCCGATCTCGGCCGCCACTTCCAGAGACGCCTGCAGCACTTCGAAATGGCGCGGCAGCCGATAGGCCTCGTCCATGAAGTTGATGGCGAGGGGGCCGTGTACGGAATAGACGACATCACGACCGGCGCAGGCGCGCTTCAAGGCGGTGAGCTGCGATTTCCTGATCTTGCCGCCGACGACGATGTCCATGTCGTAGGTCGGCAGTTCGATCGCTTCGACGCCGAGTTCCTCGACCATGTCGAGCTCCTCGGCGAAGTCCGAGAGATCGTTGGCGCGCTTGTGGGCGGAGATTCCGGTGCCGGTGACGGCTGACATGAGCGTGGTCCTTCAATTGACAGGCTGGGCATTTGCGGGCTGGGGTTCGGCCGAGCGATGCTCGACAGGCCGTTCGACACAATGCCGCGCTTTCATGTCCGGCATCTGACCGGCACATGACACTTCCCTGACGCCGCCTGGGGAAAACCGGTTGCGGGGGGCTGCAACCAAGGCTCGACAGCAGCCGGCAAATGTCATTGAATCGTCATCTGATCGTCATGGATGAGGATTCGAGCGATGCGTCGCATGGCTTTGCATTCGGCAGTCCTGGCCGCTTCGGTGCTTGTCGCCGGCGAAGCGGGCGCTGCCGATCTCACATCGGCCGAATTGAAGAATGAATTGGTCGGACACTCGATCGCCTGGTGGGAAGATGGCGGCTGGCGCGGCGGCTCACTGATATTGGCGCCCGACGGCTCCGCCGAGATCACGATTGACAATTCGGGCGACAATTCGACCCGGCATGGCGACAGGGGCCGATGGGCGCTCCGCGATGGCGAACTGTGTACCGTGTGGAGCGAGATCCGCGACGGCGGCGAGAAGTGCTACAGCGTGCGCCGCGGCGAGCGTGGACGCTTCGTCACCAGCGGCGGCAATGTCTTCGAAATCCGCGACGCCGGCGTCTAGGGACATCTCCAGGCGTTTGGGCGGCGTCGATGTCAGAGCGCCGTGCCTGTTCGGGCGTGCAAAGGACGCTCTGACACTTTCGAGCTGCACATCGTGCTTTCCGAATTCCATTCCGCTTTTCGGGCCGATGCATTGGAGCGCCGCGCGTCGTGATTGCTCCAGCAAAGCCGAGGTCCAATCTTCGGGGGATTGTCGTCATTTCATCACGAAACCACAACGCGGCTGTCATGTGATCTCTCTAGGGGAGGCGCCGTAGCGGGCGTTTCGCTCGCGCAGCAACCTTCCTGTCTGGAGAGGACGAATGAAACGATTGATCCTGCTCGCGACGACGGCCGTCGTCCTTGCCAGTGGCGCCAATGCCGCCGAACGCACCAAATTCGAATTCTGGTACGGCCTCACCGGCGACCTCGGCGAAGTGGTGGCCAAGCACTGCCAGCTGTTCAACCAGTCGCAGGACAAGTACGAAGCCGTCTGCACCGGGCAGGGTGGCTACGACAAGGCCGAGCAGAACACCATCGCGGCCTACCGTTCCAAGCAGCATCCGACGGTCGTGCAGATCTATGATGCCGGCACCGTGAACTTCATGCTGTCGGGCGCCATCTATCCGGCCACCCAGTTCGCCAAGGAATACAAGCTCGACATCGACTGGAAGGCATACTTCCCCGGCATCGCCAACTACTACGCGACCTCCACGGGCGAGATGTGGTCGTTCCCGTACAATTCCTCGACCGCCGTTTTCTATTGGAACAAGGAAGCCTTCGCGAAGATCGGCAAGACCGAGGCGCCGAAGACCTGGGCAGAGTTCGGCGAAGACCTGAAGGCCATGAAGGCCGCCGGCGTTCCCTGCGGCTTTGCCTTCGACTTCGATTCCTGGATGGATCTCGAACAATTCTCGGCGACCAATTCCATTCCGCTTGCCACGCTCGACAACGGCTATGGTGGCCTCGGTGCCGAACTTGCCTTCAACAAGACCGCCTTCGTCGACCACATGAAGGACTTCAAGTCCTGGCTCGACGCCGGTTACGCCAAGATCCAGACCAAGCAGATGGGCAAGGACGTCGTCCAGGCCTTCGCCGACGGCACCTGCGCTGCCACCATCACCTCGATCGCCAACCACGGCACCGTGCACAACACCCAGGCCAAGGACCTGAAGTGGGACGTCGCCATGATGCCGGTGATCGATGCCGCCAAGCGCACCAACTCGATGGTCGGCGGCGCCTCGCTGTGGGTCATGCAGGGCAAGTCGAAGGAAGAATACGAAGCCGCTGCTGCTTTCCTGAAATACGTCACGGCTCCGGATACGGGTGAGAAGTACATCGCCGAAAATACCGGCTACATCCCGGTCACCACCAAGGGCTATGAACTCCTGAAGTCGGAAGGCTTCTACAAGGATCCGAAGCGGGTCAACCGCGACATCGCGATCGCTTCGCTGACCGCGTCTGACGTCACGCCGCTGTCGCGCGGCATCCGTCTCGGCAACTTCACCTCGATCCGCGCCGAACTGCGCTCCGAACTGGAAGCTGCCTTCACCGGCCAGAAGGACATGCAGGCTGCGATCGATACGGTCGTCGAACGCGGCAACCAGATCCTGCGCCGCTACGAGCAGACCTACAAGGGCGTGGCGCTGCCATAAGCTGAGACGACATATCCAGGGTGCCGCGGCTTGCGCATGACCCAGAAATCGGAATCGATTTTCGGAAAGAGTCATGCGCCAAATCAAGGTGCTAGGGCGTCCTTTGTGCGTCCAACAGGACGCGCGGCGCTCTAGCCGCGGCGCCCTTTTCATAAAACATGACAGGCAAGGAGCGTCCGCATGGAAAAGCGTGCCACCTTCTCCAATCTGTGGCTGGCGGCAGCCTTCATCGCTCCGCAGATGCTTCTCATCTTCGTCTTCTTCTACTGGCCCTCGGGCGAAGCGCTCTATTGGGCCGTAACGCTGGAACCGCCTTTCGGCGGCAGCAACCAGTGGGTCGGCCTGCAGAACTTCATGACCGTCTTCGAGGATCCGAAATATTGGAACTCGGTGCGCGTTTCATTGACCTTCGCCTTTTCCGCAACGGTGTTGTCGCTCGCCATTGCAGCGTTGCTTGCACTCTTCGTCGACCGCCGGCTCCCCGGCCACCAGGTCTACAAGTTCACCTTTTTCCTGCCTTACGCATTGGCTGCGCCGGCGGTCGGCCTGGCGTTCCGTTTCATCTTCTCGCCTGACGCCGGCTTTGTGTCGGCCATCAACCACGCCTTTCCCGGTCTCTGGAACCCCGCGCTCAACGGTTATGATGCTTTCATCCTCATCGTGCTGGCACAAAGCTGGAAGATGGTGGGCTACAATTTCATCTTCTTCCTGGCGGCCTTGCAATCGATCCCGCGCACGATCTCGGAAGCCGGCGCCATGGACGGCGCAAGCGTGCTGCAGCGCATGCGGGACATCCAGCTGCCGTTGATCACGCCGACGCTGTTCTTCCTGATCGTGATCAACATCACCGACAGTTTCGTCGACAGCTTCGGCATCGTCGACATCACCACGTCCGGTGGCCCGGCGAGGGCGACCGAACTGATGGTCTACAAGATCTATACCGATGGCTTCCAGGGCAAGGACTACTCGCTCGCCGCCGCGCAATCGATCGTGCTGATGGTGCTTGTGATCGCGCTGACCTTCATCCAGTTCCGCTTCGTCGAGCGGCGCGTCCACTATCGCTGAGCGGAGAGCCAAGCCGTGATCGAACGCACCCCTGTTCTCGACTTCATCACCCACGCACTGCTCATCGGCAGCCTTGTGGCGCTGCTCATCCCTTTCTGGATCATCTTCGTGGCGGCGAGCCACGACTTCCATACGGTGAACCAGGTGCCCATGCCGCTCATGCCTGGCGGCCATTTCCTCGAGAACATGGCCACCGCCTGGGAACGCGGCAATTTCGGCCGGGTGATGCTGAATTCGATCGTCGTGGCCGGCGGCGTCACCATCGGCAAGATCGTCATCGCGGCTCTTTCCGCCTTCTCGATCGTCTATTTCCGCTACAAGCTCCGGATGGTGATGTTCTGGCTGATCTTCATCACCCTGATGCTGCCGCTGGAAGTACGCATCGTGCCGACCTATGCGGTGGCAGCGGATGCGTTGAGACCATTCAAGGCGATCTTCGAACTGTTCGGGATCTCGGTCGGGCTGCCGGAATGGAACCTGCTCAATTCCTATTCCGGCCTGATCCTGCCGCTGATCGCCACCGCCACCGGCACCTTCCTCTACCGCCAGTTCTTCCTCACCGTTCCCGACGAGTTGACCGAAGCCGCAAAGATGGATGGCTCGGGGCCGGTCCGCTTCTTTCTCGAAGTGCTGATGCCGCTTTCCAAGACCAACATGGCGGCACTCGCCACCATCATGTTCGTCTGGTCGTGGAACCAGTATCTGTGGCCGCTCCTGGTGGTGACCGATCAGCAGAACTTTGCCACCGCCACCATGCAGCTCCAGAAGATCGTGCCGGGACCGGTGTTTGGCGAACCGCCGATCTGGAACGTGGCCATGGCCGCCAACCTGATCGTGCTGACCCCGCCGGTGCTGGTCACCATCTTCCTGCAGCGCTGGTTCGTGCGCGGCCTCATCTCCACTGAAAAATAAGGGACGATATCCCATGGCCGAAATCACCCTGCGCGATGTGCGCAAATCCTACGCCAAGAACGAGGTCGTGCACGGCGTGAACCTCGACGTTGCCAGCGGCGAGCTGATCGTCATTCTCGGTCCCTCCGGCTGCGGCAAGTCCACGCTGCTGCGCATGGTGGCCGGCCTGGAAACGATCACCTCCGGCGAGGTCGCGATTGCTGGACGCGTGGTCAACAAACTGGAGCCGCGCGAACGCGGTTGCGCCATGGTGTTCCAGAATTATGCGCTCTATCCGCATATGTCGGTGGCGAAGAACATCGGCTACTCGCTGAAGATCGCCGGGCTTTCAAAGGCCGAACGCACCGAGCGCGTCAACAAAGTAGCAGCGACGCTCGGCCTGATCGATTTTCTCGAGCGCAAGCCGGCTCAGCTCTCCGGCGGCCAACGACAGCGCGTGGCCATGGGTCGCGCCATGATCCGCGAACCGAAAGTGTTCCTTTATGACGAGCCGTTGTCCAATCTGGATGCAACGCTGCGTGTCGCCATGCGTGTCGAGATCCGCAAGCTGCACCAGCGTCTCGGCGCAACCACCCTCTTCGTCACGCATGATCAGGTCGAGGCGATGACCCTGGCCGACCGCATCGTGGTGATGAACAAGGGTGGCATCGAGCAGGTCGGCACGCCAAGCGAGGTCTATGGACGGCCGGAAACCACCTATGTCGCCAATTTCATCGGTTCGCCCGGGCTCAATCTGCTGAAGGGCGCCGCCCATCCGGACGAAGGTGTCATCAAGCTGCCGGATGGCCAGCAGCTTGCCTATGACCGCAATCAATGGCCAGAGATCGGCCATGGTCCGGTGGTCGTCGGTTTTCGTGCGGAGGCGGTGAAGTTCGGTTCGGGTCCGCTTTCCGCACGCTTCGACTTTGCCGAAGAACTCGGCATCGCCAAATTGCTGCATGGCTCATTCGGCGGGCAGGGAATGATCGTCCATGTCGCGACGCATGAAGAGCTGCAGTCGGGCCAGCCGTTCTTCTTCTCGGTCGATCCCCGGGACATCCAGTTGTTCGACGCCGATGGCGGTCGGCGCCTGGAGGAGGCGAGGGCACCAGCGGCCAGCACGAAAAAAGCCGCGCCGATCCAGGTCCGTGCCTGAAGCGCCCCAGCTCGAGCTTACTTGCGGTTTACGACATGGCGTTAGGCTTGCTCGCGTCCGATTCGTGAGGGAAACGCCGTGAGCAAGATCGTCACTTCATTTGCATTGGTTGCCGTCTTCTCGGCCTTGCTGATGGCACTCAGCCTCGCTGTCGCACAACATGGTTATCCGTTCGGTGCGATCGGCGTGAAGCGGCTGGATGACATCGCGGATGCAACGACTTTCCTGCCGCTGGCGGCGCTGTATTTCTTTTCGGCCATGCTGATGATGGTGCTGCCTCTGCGCGCGGCGAGCATCGTTCTGCTCAATGCCGCCGATATCGTCGTCTGGGCCGTGGTGGTGCTGTTTGCCAGCATCGTCGGCTCGCTGGCGGCGCGCTGGGCTTTCGGACAAAGCAGTGCGCTGTGGGCGCTGTGGAACTGGCGTTTCCTGTTCGTCGCGGCTGTCGTTGGTTGTCATCTCGTCATGAACGAGCTGCGGCGCAACGTTCTCCTACGCAGCCTTTTCCTGGTTGTTTTCGCGGCTGCGACGCTTGCCTGCCTGTTCTGGTCCTTCGTAATTTAGAGCGCTGCCCTCCATCTGGATGCGCGAAAGATGCTCCAATATTTTCAGGCTGCGCATCGTGCTTTGCCGAAAATTGATTTCGATTTTCGGACCGATGCGCTAGCGTGAACGTCAGGACAGGGGCGGTTTACAAGCTGTTATCCATTCCCGTTCATGCGATTTTATTGCCGCTGATCTAGAGAGAGGACAAGGACGGAACGTTCCTTGTTGGGCAGGGTGGCTATCGTGAGCGATGTAAAGGCGAAGATTCGTGAGGTTCTGGCCGCACGCGGCGGTTTGCCGGGCGGAATAGAGGCGCTCAGCGATCAGTCCGATCTCTATGCAGCGGGCCTGTCTTCCTTCGCCTCGGTTCAGATCATGCTGGCTCTGGAAGAGGCCTTCGACCTCGAATTCCCGGATTCGTTGCTCAACCGAAAGACGTTCCAGAGCGTCGATGCGATCGCCACCGCCGTGCAGGGCATTCTCAGCGGGGCTCAGGCGGCAGAATGAACGCGCCGGCCAGTACAGGTCTTGCCGAACGCGCCGGGCGCGTGGCGGCAGTCGCCGCCGCTCATGCCGACGATGTCGACGTCAAGAGCCGTTTCCCCCGGGAGGCCGTCGATGCCTTGCGGCTCGAACGGCTGCTCTCCATCCAGATTCCCAGCGAGCTCGGCGGTGAGGACGCAACGGTATCGGACGTTGCCGAGATCTGTTCGCTGATCGGCCAGTCCTGCGCCTCGGCGGCGATGGTGTTCGCCATGCACCACATAAAGCTCTCCAGCCTGGTCTCGCACGGTTCGGAGAGTGACTGGCACCGTGCCTTCATGCATCGCATCGCCGACGAACAGCTGTTGCTGGCCTCCGCCACCACCGAAGGCGGCATTGGCGGCAATCTGCGCAACAGCATCTGCGCCATCGAGGTGAACGGCGCCGACTGCCATCTGGAGAAAGACGCCACCGTCATTTCCTATGGCGAATATGCCGACGCCATCCTGATCACCTCGCGCGCCAATGCCGAGGCCGCCTCCACCGACCAGGTGATGACGGCGTTCACCAAGGATCAGTACACGCTGGAACGCACCCAGGTGTGGGATACGCTCGGCATGCGCGGCACCTGCTCGGACGGCTACCTGTTCAAGGGCGATGCGCCGGCCGCACAAATCCTGCCGAAGCCGTTTGCGGAGATCGCCGCGCAGTCGATGCTGGCAACCTCGCATCTTCTGTGGAGCGCGGTCTGGTACGGCATCGCCGTCAACGCCATGGCACGCGCGCAGAGCTTCGTGCGCGCGGCTGCCCGCAAGAGCCCCGGTGCGCCGCCGCCCGGCGCATTGCGGCTGGCCGAGGCTTCCAGCCTGCTGCAACTGCTGAAATCAAACATCATCGCCGGCCTGCGCGAGTTCGAGGCGGCAAAAGCCGACCACGACCGGTTGTCTTCCATCGGTTTCGCGGTGGCGATGAACAACGTCAAGATAGGCTCTTCCGAAACGATCCTCACCATCATCAACCATGCCATGCTGGTGTGCGGCATCCTCGGCTACAAGAACGGCACGCCCTACAGCCTTGGCCGCCACCTGCGCGACGCGCATTCGGCGCAATTGATGATCTCCAACGATCGTATTCTCGGTAACACGTCGAACCTCCTGCTGGTGCACAAGCAGGACACGAGCCTGATGGGGTAAGCCATGGACCAGCAAACCTCGCTTCTCGACAGGCTGTTCGAAACCGGCCTGCTCATCGCGACCGGCGTCGAAGGGCTTTACGGCCGCAGCGGCCGCTTCGAGGACATCATCACCCGTTTCGAGGCACTGATCGACAAGGCTGGCGGCGGCGACGGCGCCGAGCCGATCCGTTTTCCACCCGGCATGAACCGCGCGCATTTCGAGGGCAGCGGCTACATGAAGAGCTTTCCGCAGCTTGCCGGCACGATTCATTCTTTCTGTGGAAACGATCTCGACCACATGAATCTGCTGCAATGCATGGAGGCCGGCGAAGACTGGACGAAGACCCAGGAAGGCACCGACATCGTGCTGACGCCTGCGGCCTGCTATCCGCTCTACCCAACTGTGGCCAAGCGCGGTCCGTTGCCGGAGAATGGCGGTCTGTTCGACCTGCAGTCCTATTGTTTCCGGCACGAGCCATCCAACGACCCGGCCCGCATGCAGCTTTTCCGCATGCGCGAATATGTGCGCCTGGGCACGCCGGAACAGGTGATGGCGTTCCGCAATGACTGGATGGAGCGCGGCAAGGCACTGATGGCCTCCGTGGGCCTGCCTGTCGAGATCGACGTCGCCAACGATCCGTTCTTCGGCCGCGCCGGACGCATGATGAAGAACAACCAGCGTGACCAGAACCTGAAGTTCGAATTGCTGATCCCGATCACCTCGACCACAAAGCCGACGGCCTGCATGAGCTTCAATTATCATCAGGATCATTTCGGCAAGGACTGGAAAATCAGCACGGCCGATGGTGGTGTCGCCCATTCCGCATGCGTCGGTTTCGGGCTGGAGCGTATCGCACTGGCGCTGCTCAACCATCACGGGCTGGATATCGACGCCTGGCCGGCGCCGGTTCGCAAGACGTTCGGGTTCTGATCTTGGCGCTGCCGACGGTCTTTTCCGGGCTCGATCCCGCCAGCTACAAACCACATGCGCTGCACCAGCCGGAGCGCATGTGGCCGGAAACCAATTGTTACGTCGATCTGTGGATCGAGACGCTGCATGTCTTTGGCAGTGAACCGGAAGCGATGCTCGGTTTCACGCTGACGCAGGATTTCGAGGGCGACCAGTTCACCTTCTTCAAGGTGCCGCTTGAAGACCTCGAGGCGCTGTACGGCATCCGTTGCACGGAACTTGCCATCTATGACCGGGTCGAGGCGCATGTCGCGGAACAACTGACACGTGGCCGGCTGTGCCTGGTCGAGATGGACAGTTTCTACATGCCCGACACGCATGGTGTCGGCTACCAGAACGAGCATGGCAAGACGACGGTTGCGATCAATCGTCTCGATCCTGCCGGCCGCAGCATCGACTATTTCCACAATGCCGGTTTCTTCCGGCTGGAGGGCGATGATTTCGACGGCTTGTTCCACATGAAGGACGGGCCGGAGGAACTGCCGTTCCTGCCCTACACGGAATTCGCCAGGTTCCCGGCGCAACGACCCGCGCACGATCACCTGCATTCGCATGCCGAGCGGTTGGCAAGACAGCATTTCGCGCGCCGGCCGGCCGCCAATCCGGTGGCGGCCTTTGCCAAGGCGTTTCCCGGCCAGGTCGAAAAAGTGGCGGAGCGGCCGTTCGATTTCTTCCACAAATATGCGTTCAACACGCTGCGCCAGCTCGGCGCCAATTTCGAACTGGCCGCCAGCCATCTCGATTGGCTGCGTTCCGACGGCTCGCTGGCTGAAGCTGCCGGGCACGCGCGGCGCATTTCCGAAGTCGCCAAGGCGACGCAGTTCCAGGTGGCGCGTGCCGTGGCACGGCGCAAGTTCGAACCGCTGGCGGCCGCCCTCGATCCGGCTATCGAAGCCTGGGACGCCCTGATGCGCGGCCTGGCCGGCAGGCTCGGCTGAGCGACGTTATGAGCGCAGACACTCCAGCCCATGGCGATCGTCGCCTGGATCAGGGCTGGCGGATGGCGTTGACGCCTCCCGGAACCTGGGGTCCGCCGCCTTTGGATGCCGGGGCTTTCCCGGCTGTCGAGGCACCTGTGCCTGGCACTGTTGCAGGCGCATTGGAACGCGCCGGCCAGTTCGACCGCACGGCACCGCGGCCGCTGAACACATCGGATGCCTGGTATTTTCTCGATCTGGCGGAAGAGGCACCCGGCCCGGCCACGCTCCACTTCGATGGGCTGGCGACGATCGCGGAAATCTACTGGAATGGTGAGCTGGTAAAAACGTCCAGTTCGATGTTTGCCGGGCATGAGCTGGCTGTCACCTTGGCCGGGAACGACCGGCTGGCAATCTGCTTCCGGGCGCTTGCGCCACACCTCGACAAGCGTGGCCCGCGGGCGCGCTGGCGGCCGCAGATGATCACGCCGCCGGGGTTGCGGCTGGTGCGTACCACCGTGCTTGGCTACATGCCTGGCTGGTGCCCGGAAATCCATGCCGCCGGGCCCTATCGCCCGATCCGGCTGGCAAGGCCAGAGCGAATGCTTGCCCGTGACGTTCGCATCATGGCGACGCTGGACGAGGATGGAACCGGGCAACTCGCGGTGAGCTTTGCCGCGCCGGGATTGGCTGATCCGATCAAGATAGGCTGTGCCGGTCGCGAGATTGTGCTGTCCGGAAAGGATGGGCGCTTCGAGGGCCGTCTTTCGATTCCGGACGTTGCCGTCTGGTGGCCGCGCACGCACGGCACGCCAGCCCTGCACGATGTCGAGCTTCGGGTGGGTGACAAGCGCCACGTGCTGGGCCGGACTGGTTTCCGTCGCATTCGTGCCGACCGCGGGCACGATGGGCGGGATTTCGCGTTGATCGTGAATGGTGTGCGTGTCTTCTGCCGCGGAGCGGCCTGGACCAGTGCCGATATCGTCGACCTGCCGGGCGGGCGGGACCGCTATGCGCCGCTGCTCGAACTCGCCGCCGATGCGGGCATGAACATGCTCCGCGTCGGCGGAACCATGGTCTACGAGACGCCTGAATTCTTCGCGCTCTGCGATGAGCTCGGCATCATGGTCTGGCAGGATTTCATGTTCGCCAATTTCGACTATCCGATTGCCGATGCCGATTTCGCGGCAGTGGTGCGGATGGAAGCGGAACAGTTCCTGCACGGCATTTCAGCTTCACCATCGCTGGCGGTATTGTGTGGCGGCAGCGAGATAGCGCAGCAGGCGGCCATGCTTGGACTGCCGCCAACCTCATGGTCGGGCCCGCTGACGGACGAGTTGCTGCCCGGCATTGCCGCCGCGATCAGACCGGACGTGCCTTATGTTCCGAACAGTCCGAGCGGCGGGGCGATGCCGTTCTCGCCCAATGAGGGCGTGACCCACTATTACGGCGTCGGTGCCTATTGCCGGCCGCTGGAAGATGCCCGCCGCGCCGGTGTGCGTTTTGCCGCGGAGAGCCTGGCCTTCGCCAATGTGCCGGAGCAGGCCTTACTCGACAACGCCTTGCCTGTGCCGGCTGTGCACGACCCGCGCTGGAAAGCGCGCGTGCCACGCGACCGTGGCGCGTCATGGGATTTCGAGGACGTTCGCGAGCATTATCTGGCGCTGCTCCATAGCGGCGATCCGGTGCGACTGCGTCGCGAGGATCCTGTCCGGTATCTCGACCTGTCGCGCGCCGTGACGGGCGAAATCATGGAGGCGACCTTCGCCGAATGGCGGCGGCCGGGCTCCGCCTGCAACGGTGCGCTGGTCTGGACGTTCCAGGATCTGTTACCGGGGGCCGGTTGGGGCGTGGTCGATGCGACGGGCATGCCGAAGCCGGCCTGGTACGCGCTGAAGCGCGCCTTCCGTCCGATCCAGATCATGCTGACGGATGAAGGCACGAACGGTGTCGACGTGCATGTCGTCAACGATGCCGATGATGAACGCCATTTGATTGTCGAGCTTGCCTGCCTGCGCGACGGCATGCAGCCCGTGGTGCGTGGCGCACGGCCGGTCACCGTTCCTGCCCGTCAGGGTATCACCTTGCCGGCCACGGATCTGTTCGGTGCCTTTTTCGATACCGCCTATGCTTTCCGTTTCGGTCCCTCGGCGCACAATGTGACGGTCGCCCGGCTGAAGGACGCCGGCAATCAGAACCTTGTGGCGGAGGCGTTTCATTTTCCGCTCGGCCGAGCTGAAGCGTTGACTGAGGCTGTCGTCACGGCGGAGCTTTCCGAAGACGAGGGAGGCTGGTCGCTGGCGCTCTGCGTCGATCGTCTGGCTCAGTCGGTCCATATCGATGCGCCCGGTTTCCGCCCTTCGGACAACTGGTTCCATCTGGCACCGGGGGAAACGAAGGTCGTGCGGCTGGTTGCGCTTGGCAATGGCGGAAAGCCGAGTGGCGAAGTCAGCGCGTTGAATGCAAGGGCAACCGCACGGTTCTGACCAGGCTACTGCCCGGGTTCGCCTGCTTTCAGTGCCGCGGCCAGGATCTGCTCGCGCACGATCGCCTTGGCTGCCGGCGGAGAGATGTTGTGATCGGCGTCGGGAATGATCTCGACCGAGACATTGGCGTAGCGCTTCAGATTTTCGCCATTCCTGCCGAGATAGAAACGGAAGCGGTCGAGGCCGATATCGTTGGCGCTGTAGATCAGCGTCAGCGGCATGTGTCGTTCGGTGAGCCGCTTGAACGATGCGTAGGTTGCTTCCTTCAGGCGCGCATATTTCGATAGCGGCGCCAGCATGGCCGGCATCTTGCCAGCGAAATGGTTGGCGAGCTGCTTGGCGATGTTGGCCGTCGCATAACGTATGTTGACGCGGCCTGCGCGCAGGCGCCGCAACGTGTCGATGCTGACCATGCGCCGGCCGTAGTCCTCGAGCGAGCGGGCATTGTAGCGCAAGGCGTCGTCCACCACGTCGTCCTTGTCCCAGACAAAGGTGAAAGGATTGACGGCCACCGCCGCTTTGCAGCGTTCGTCCGCGACGGCGCTGCGGAAGGCGAGATAGGCGCCGCTGCAACGACCGGCGAGCATCGCCACGCCGAGCGCCAGCCCGTCAAGCAGGTCGATGGCGGCCATGACGTCGTCGATCTGATGATCGGTGTAGAGCACCTGCTCGGGCGCCCCGATGACAGGGGGGCTGTCCCCGACATTGGCCGCGTCGAAACGCAACGAGGCGACGCCTTTGGCGGCTAGGTAACGGGCGGTCTCGGTCGTCATCCGTGCCCAGCCGGCCAGCCGGTCATTGGCGGTGCCGAGATAGACCACCGTGGCGCCTCGCTTTTGACCGCGCGGCTGGCAGAGAATGCCGAAAAGGCGATCATCGGCGCCGAAGCGCAGCGGTGTCTCGACGAAACCGGGACCTTCCAGCCGCGCTGCAACCGGCACTTCCGGGGTCTGCACCTTTCTGCTTTCCGATCGCGCGGTCGCCTCAGAGACCCATTCAACGACCTGTCCGGTAACCTCGAGCGGTTGCTTGGCGATTGTGGGGTTGGAAACCAGGTCGTCGTAGCCGAGATAAGGCAGGCGGGTGACGTCCGCGCCCAGCGCCGCCAAATGTGCCGAGAGCGCGACGTCCTTGTCTCGCGCCGGCCGTTCCACCATCAACACCTGGCTGGCGGGCAGGGCGGGCAATGTCTCGATGTTGAGCGTCTTGACCTCGGCGGCGATCTCGTCGGGCATGATCAGGCCTGCAACGGCGACATGATCGGTGATGCGCTGGTCATCCCGAAGCCCCAGGCCTTCGTCCACCATCTTCGACCAGGCGGCCAACTCACGCAGATAGAACCGCCCGCTGACAACCGGCGCCATCAGGACGATCGCATCGACGACTTCGAGCCTTGGAGCCACGGTGGCGGCCAGCGTCGCTCCAAAGCCATGGCCGATCAGGACGAGCCGGGTTGCCCCGGAAAGGCGGCGCAATTCCGCGGCAGCGGCAAGTGCGGTGCTTTCCCAGATGGCGAGACCGTCCGCGAAGTCCGTCCGGTCGAGCGCATCGCCGGTGCCCGGATAGTCGAAGCGCAGGCTGGGAATGCCGCATGCCGCCAGGCGATCGGCAAGGTCGCGCCAGAGCTTGCGCGTACACATCTCTTCGAAGCCCCATGGGCTGAGGAAGAGCACCGCGCCGTCGCGAAGCTCGGAACCGGGTGCCGAATCCGCATAAAGTCCGACAGTATCCGAAAACGTGACCGGGCGCGCGGCTGCAACCTGTCTTTGTGCCTTGGACCCGAGCACCGCAGCCACATCGCCGGATGGGCGGGAAGCAGAATGAGCGGTCATTTCGAAGCCTGCGAGGCGGAAGGCAATGGGGCGATCAGGCCGAAGAGCAGGCGTGAAACGCGCCCGATGCCTGACGGGAGACGCGATTGCAAGCCATCGATCACGGTGGCGTCCTCTGGCGGTATTGCCGCCAGCAGGCGCAACACAAGAGCGTAGGCGAGCGCGCCAGCAGCGATGCCGGCGACTATGGCGGGCACGCCATGCATGACGCGCGTGACCATCAAGGCGACTATGCCGCAGGCAACGGCGGCAAGAGCCACCTTGATCACGACGACAATCAGCTTGCCTGCTCCGCTCTCCAGCTTGATATGGCTGACCAGAAGCGCGCTCATTGCCAGGAAGACGAGACCACGGACACTCGAGGCTCCGACGATGCCCCACAAAGGCACCGCAACCAGACAGCCAATCACCATGAGCACAGCGCCGATGCTGCTGATCACCAGGCGGTCCTTCACCTTGTCCTTGGAATAGAGGTACTGGGTGGTGAGCTGAATGAAGACATAGGCTGGTGAGCCGATGGCGAGGATGGCGACCACCGCGCCAGCCGGTTCGAAGGCGGCGCCGAAGACTGTGACGACCAGAGGCGATGCGACCGCGGCAAGGCCGAAGCAGAGCGGAAAGGTGATGTAGGAGAAGGACCGCACGACGGCCGCGAACAGGTCAGTGGCTGCCGCGCCTTCGTTGGCTTCATGCCGCTCGGCATAAAACGGGATCAGGCTGCCGGTCAGTTGCACGGGAAGCTGCAGGGCGAGATTGGCCAGAGACAGCGCGACCGCATAATAGCCGACGTCCTGCGAGTCGCGAAAATGCTGCAGGAAAACCAGCTCCGGCCTGGTGAGGAACACGGCGGTGATGACGAATTCGAAGAACAGCAGCAGCGAGGTCGCGGCAAGCGCACGCGCACTGTGGCCGGCCTTGTTGCGCCGTGTCGACAGGATGCCCAGCGTGTAGAGGAAGAAAACGGACTGGCCCGCTATATAGCCGAGCAGCGCGCCCTCGGTACCGGCCATCAGCGCGCCGACCAGGACTATGCCGAGTTGCAGCGCCGATGTGATGGCGGTGAAGATAAAGAACGTGCCGAGCCGCTTTTCGCCGATCAGATAGTTCTTGGTGAAGGAACCGATCGACTGAATGAACAGCAACACGGCGGTCAGCGCCGCGACACTGGCCGTGCTGTCGGTCCACGCTATGCCGCCGCCCTTCCAGCAGAACAGGGCGTACAGCGCGGTGAGCAATGTCGTGGCGACGAAGACGGGCAAAGCCAGATAGGCGGCAAAGCCACGCCGCTCTTGCGCATCGGCCCCCTTCGTTTTCAATTGCGGCAAAAGCCTCAGAAGCAGGATGCCGGTGCCGAGTTCCGCCACCAGCGAGCCGGTGGCTGCCACCCACAGCGCGAAGGCGACAGTGCCGTTGGCGGCAGGGCCGAGCAAGCGTGCAACGATGACGGAGCAAGCGAAGCCGGTGATCAAGAGCAGCATGCCTGCCGCCGCATTGATCAGCGAATTCGACATGATGCTTCTGCTCAAATGGTCCCCCGCAACCATGGTGCGCCGCACACCGATCCTAGCCTCACCTTAGACGGAAAGGGATTCGCGCGCACCTTAAACGGCCTCAGGAAGCCGAAGCGCCGTGAGCGGCAGGACCCGGCGCGGTGCGCCAGCTGACCCAGCGGCCAACGAAGATGTTCCAGGAGCGGCGTGCCATGCCAGGTTTGCCGGAAAGCGCATAGATGACGATGCCGGCCAAGGGGCGCAGCAGCCGGGGCAGGTAGTCGCTGAAACGAAAACCGTGCTTGCGCATGACATAGCCGAGGCCTGTGGAATAGACGCGTATCTTGGCGACCGCCGCGGCTGTGGTCTGGTCAGAGCGATCCTCCGGATGATGGCCGGTAAGGGCAGGATCATACCACCCCTTTCGTCCGGCGGACAAAAGCTTCAGCGCCAGGTCCTGGATCTCATAGGCACCCCAGGGTGTGCCGGAACCGGGGCCGATGGCGACGTCGAAGCCGCCTGCGGCATCGAAGTCCGACTTTTTCACCACCAGCATCCATTCAATCAGTGTCGTCCAGATCGTCGCGCGCTCGATCGGCATCGCCTCGGCGGCGAAATCGCCCATGATGGTCTGACCTTGCGTATCGGTGGCGCGACCGCTGTAGAAATCAGCCGGATGAGTTTTCTTGAGAGCGTCGATGCGCGCGAGGAAATCCGCGGGATACCAGCAGTCATCGTCCGGAAAGACCAGCCAATGACCACGGGCCTGCGCTGCACCGAGATTGCGTGCGCGGCAGACCCCCTTCCTGTCGGTATGCAGGTGAATGATGGTGATCGACCCCGCGAAGCCGGCCAGAACCGGCGCCAGCCGATCGTCGGGGTTCTGATCGACGATGATCAACTCGAAGTCATTGCGGCCTTGAGCCGCCAGCGAGCGCAGCAGCCCATCCAACTCGTGCGAACGGCCGAGTGTGGCGACGACCATGGAGGTCTCGATTTCCGGACCATTCCGGGACATGCTTGCCCTGTCTGCAGCGAGATTGCGGATGCGGGCCCGATCCCGTCCAAAATACGGGTCTACCCTGACTTCGACGCGTTAAATTGCCGTGAAAACCAGCCGGTAAAGGCCGCATTGTTTCATTGGCTTCACGATGGCGCGCGGCGGAGCAGCCTGCCGGCGAGCGCGATCACCGCGACGCCGATGAGACCAGCTACGGCTTTGATGAGCATGTCTTCGATCCGCCCATGCCGACCGGGATCGATCAATTGAAGCGATTCCAGAACAGCGGCTATGCCCACGACGAAGAAGGCCACGCGCATCACATGCCGCGGGAAACTCAGCGAAAGCGCTGCACCCAGCAACAGATAGGCCGCCGCGCGCTCGAAATTGGGATCGCCGACATGCGGCCTCAACCCAATCGGCGAAAGGGTGGCGAAGACGATCAAAGCCAGAAGGAAGATCGACGCGAGGCGTGAAACAAGAATCATTGCGCGTAATTAGTGCCGGATTCTGGCGGTTTGAAGCACGCCTTTTGTCGCTGCTCAAGGGATGCTATTGGTGAAGAGAATTTTTACCTATTGGGTGGTAGGCGAAGGTTCAAGCGGCCAATTTAGGGGTTTTTTAACCATAAATTGGAAGAGTCGAGATACGCCAATTTGCACGCGGCAGTTCGCGTCGAGGCAAAATGGGGGTTAGGTCGTGCCGCCTGCCCAGGCTCAGGCATTACGACTTTTATCTCGGGGCACCATGGACATAGATATCTTTCAACTGCCTGGGGTTCTCAAACGCCGCTGGCACTATGTCGTGCTGACGGCGCTCCTGTGTTTGGGACTTGCGGTGGTCTTTCTGGCCACACAGAAATCCTATTATCGCTCCACGGCCGAAATCCTGCTGGATCCCAGTCGCGGCGGCGCGTCCGGTGGCAATCCAGGCGAGGCGCAGGTAAGCACGCAGCAGACGGTCGGCAGTCAGATCTATGTGCTGCAGTCGCGCGAGATGCTGCGTGACGTCGTCAGAAACCTCAAATTGACCGATGACCCCTACCTCGCCGCCAGCGGTGGCGGATTGCGCCAGCGCCTGTTCGGCGGTGGCTCGCCGGCGGCGAGCGGCGATCGCACGGATGCCGTTGTCGACGCACTGGCCAAAAACCTCAGTGTCGAGCAGGCCGGAGATTCCCTGGTGCTCTCGATCACCATGAAGCACCGCGACAGCGAAATGGCCGCCAAGATCGCCAACGCGGTCGCTGAAACCTATCTCAACAGTTCGGATCAATCGCAGACCGATGCGGAACAGCGGGCCAACACAGCCCTGCAGGCGCAGACGGAGACGCTGCGCCGGCGCCTGCTCGACGCCCTGGCCGAAGCCGAGAAATTCCGAACCGAGAACGGTCTGATCACGGCCGGCCAGCAGGGTCTGATGACGGACCAGCAACTTGCAGGCCTCAACCAGCAACTGCTTACGGCGCGGCAAGCGGCCGAGCAACAGAAAGCCATCGCCGACCAGGCCAATCAGCTCAATATCTCCAATGTCGAGACCGGGGCCATTGCCGAAGCGCTGCAGTCGCCGATATTGATCGACTTGCGCAGCCGCTACGCGCAATTGCTCGACAAACAGGCTGAGGTCGCTACCAGTCTGGGCGCGGAGCATCCGCAAATGCGCGCCGTGCATTCGCAGATCGCCTCCATGCGCACGTCGATCGAGAACGAACTCGATCGCATCCGCAAGACCGCGCAAGCCAATGCCGATCGAGCAAGAGCCAATCTCAATTCATTGCAGACGCGTTTCGATGCGCTGGCTGAAATGAACAGCGAGAAAGGCGAGGCCCGTATCAAGCTGGCGCAGCTGGAGAACGAGGCCGCCTCGATCAATGCTGTATACCAATCGTTCCTGACGCGTTCGGAAGACCTCGTCAGCCGGCAGAACATCGGCAAGGGATCCTCGCGCATCATTTCCACCGCCATTGCCTCTCCACGGCCGGTCCAGGCGCCGAAAGGCCTGGTGCTGATCGCTGCCTTGCTTTTCGGCACTGCGGCTGGATCCGTTCTGGCGGTATTGCGCGATGCGATCAGCGGCGCGGTTCGTTCGGAGCGCGAGCTGGTCGCGACGACCGGTGTTCCGGTACTGCGGACCGTCGCGCGTCTTGTGGACAGCGGCAAGCCGGGATGGCGCCAGCGATTGACGCGGGTCTTCAGATTGCGGCGCGCGGGCGATCCGCCAATCGAGCTGGAAGGCCAGCAGATACCGGAAATGGGGCTCGCCCGGGTCAATCACCTGATAGGGCTTCGCCGCTCCGACGGCCTGCCGACCGTCGTGGTGGTCGCAGCAGCTGATCCGACAATGGTCAGCGAGCACGCCGCACCGGGGATTGCCCGTCAGCTCTACGGTCTCGGCGAAGACGTCTATCTATTCAACGGCACGTTGCGTTCCGAAACGAGGGTTCGGCGGCCAAATGGTCATAGCGAACACGCCGGTCGGCATCCCTTGAAGGATGCGCTGCTCTACGAGCGCGTCGGCGACAACGCGAAGCGTTCCAGTGCTTTGCTTTCCCTGGCCTCGGATCTTGAGCATTCCGGCAAGGTATCTGCTTTCTTTGTGGTCGACGCCTGTGGCACCGAAGCTCAGGAACTGTTGCCGGTGCTGCTCAAATTTGCAGACGGTATCATCCTGCAGTCCGAGATCGGTTCGACGCACAAGAATGATCTGGCGCTGTTGATCAACGAGATCGAGCCGTGGCGCGAAAAGCTGATCGGCAACATCGTGGTCGGAAAGCCGCATGATCGCTGAGGCTGGATCGTGAGCGCGGCAACCGCGGCCGCGCGAGGCTGGGGCGGGGAATTGCCGCGCACGGCTTCGACAAGACCAGCTGCAGCTGAGGCGGTGGCGCCTGGGTTGATCCGGCTCCTGGCGGTCGTGACGGTGATCGCGGCGCTGGTGTTCAACTTCTTCCTCTGCTTCGTGAATACGAGGGTCACGCACATCACCGACGGCTATGTGATGCTGTCCGAGATGATGATCGTCGGCACGGTGTTCATCGTCGCGTCGACAAGGCGCGCGCCGCTCTATCTGTTGCTTGGCTTGTTTGTCAGCTACATGCTGCTCATCTTCGCGCTGCGGGGCGGCCAGCTCAACCTGAAATCGGTGCGCGATATCCTGATTCCGATCGCCTTCTACTTCGCCGGCGCGCGCCTGCGCGATCCGCAGCTGGGCGACCGGCTGGTGCTGGCAAGCGGCTTCATCGTGATCGCCGCCGGGCTTTTCGAATACCTCGCGGTCGACACCTACATCTCCTATTTCAACGTCATCGGTTATTATCTGGCTCGCGGCACGGTCACCGCGGACCAGTTGTTCGGCGCCACGCAGGGATTGTTCATTTCCGGCACACGCCCGGAACCGCGCACCATCCTGCCTTTCCTTGGCCAGCACCGCGTCTCCTCGGTCTTCCTCGAACCGGTGTCGATGGGCAATTTCGCTGTCATCGTCTATGCGTGGACACTCTATCGCGGCCGCGCATTCAAAGGCTTCTGGCTGGGGTTGGTGATCGCTCTCACCGTCATCGTGCTCGCAGACGCGCGTTTCGGCCTCTACAGCTGTGTCCTCATCACAGTGGTCTACCCTTTCTACAACCTCGTGCCGAGGCTCGCCTGGACCATCCTGCCATTTCTCCTGCTGGCGGTTCTGGCGACCTATGGCATCATGACCGGTACCGGCGGCGGGGCGAACGATCTCGCCGGCCGGTTCATGGTGACCGCGCATATCCTGACCCAGCTTCCGGCTGCAGTGGTGCTCGGCACCGAGCAGACCACGCAGTTCACGGCCGATTCCGGTCTCGCCTACTCGCTGACCGCGTTCGGCATCTTCGGCTTCGTGGCGCTGTGGGCGATCCTTGTCCATGCACCGTCCGCTGAAGCGCGCGCCTGGCGGTTTCATTGCATGGTGATGGTCTATCTGCTGCTTCTGATGCTGATCAGCGACTCGTTCTATTCGATCAAGACCGCCGCGCTGTTGTGGTTCCTGCTTGGTACCTCGAATGCCTACAGGACACCTGCCGCGGATAAGCCGAGTGCAGGCGTGACACCGGCCCGCCAGTCCGTGCTGGCGCGGTAGCAAGGCTTTCCCGGTCAGCCCTTCTTCTCAAGTGCGGGGCAGGCACCCTTGCGGGCCGGTAGCGTTCCCGCAGCCTCCAATGCCTGCAACTGCGGCCGATCGCCTTTTTTTGTCGGCTGGATGTTCATGTCTTCGCTTTCCGGCCACCAATCGCCACCGGCCCAGTAGGTCCAGCCGGTCCACGTGTCCGGATTCTTGTCGACGAAATCGGCCATGGCGGCGATGCCGTCCGTGCAGACTTTGTTGGGGGCGCCACCGAATTCGCCAAGGAAGCCGCGTTTGCCGTTTTTCTGCAGCCAGCCGGTGACATCCTTGAGCGCGGTCACGGCATCATCGGCCCGTTCGCACGTCTTGTGCGTGCCGGAGAAGTTGCTGTCGAGATACTGATGCACTTCGTAGGCATAGTTGTTGGCCGAATCCTCGACACCCAGCATGACGGTGCCGTTTGCCGCTTCAGGATCATCGCTCAGCCAACTGTGGGCGCCTGTCCAATTGGTGCCTGGCACCAGGATCAGGTTGCCGGCGCCGGCTTGCCGGATCGCTGAAATCGCGGCATTGGCGGCAGCGAGCCATTGCGCAGCGGCGACATCGTGCGGTTCGTTCATCAAACCGAACTGGATTGACGGGTCGTTGCGGTATTGGCTGGCCAAGCGCTTCCACAAATCGGCAAAGGCGGCATTGGGCACGGCATCCGAGCCGATCAACTCGCTGCGATAACGAGCGTAGTTATGCACGTCGAGGATGACGGTCATGCCCGCCCCCTTGAGCCTCGCCACCGTATCGGTCAGCCGCGTGTGCTCGGCCTGATCGAAAGGTTCGTTGAGGGTCGGCTGCAGGCGCTCCCACAGGAAGGGCAGGCGCACGGCATTGAAGCTCTTCCCGGCGAAATAGCTGATCGTGGCGTCGCTGGGGTAGATAAAGTCCTTGCCGTAGGCACCAGGAGGCTCTCCGAATTCCGCACCGGCCAGGTTGACGCCTCTCAAGCAGTCCGCGAACGCCGCGTTCGATGCCAGGATCGTGGATGCGATCAAGGTGATCAAGGTTTTCGGGAGGCGGGAACGGGCCATATGCGATGTCCTAGCCTGCTTCCGAGGTGACTGTCATGGCCGCAGCCGGTGCGCGTGCGCCCAGCACCTCGCGATAGACCGCGAGATAGCGTTCGGCGACGTGGTCCCAGGAATAGCCGTCCGCTGTCCGCATGGCAGCGTTGCGGTAGCCGGCCGTATCTGCTGCAAGCGCGTCGAATGCCGTTTCGATTGCCATGGCCGTGGCATCGCTGTCGGCGAAATCGCTGAGGCGGATTTCGGGATGTTTCGAGGCCAGATCGCTATAGGCGGTGTTGGTGTTGAGCAATGGCATGAGAGCAGCACTCAGCGCCTCCACGGCGACGAGGCCGAAGCCCTCATAATCCGAAGCCGAGGCAAAGAGCGAGCATTTGCCGAGAACGCCCCGGATTTCTTCGTTGGAAAGGCCGATATGCATGGCGACATGATCGCCCAGATGACGTTCGGCAATCATGCGTTCAACATCGGCCACACTCTGGTCGCCCGGCACGCCGACGATATCGAGATGCCAGTGCCCGGATCTCGAAACCAGCGCCCGGGTCGCGTCGAGCAGATTGTCCAGCCGCTTGTTGACCGAGAAACGGCCGAGCGTGACCATGTGGCGCACCGCTTGACGCGAACCGGAATCGGCGAATTTCCGCGTGTCGACACCGTTGTCGATCTGGACGACACGGCTGCCGGCAATGGCTTGAAAGGTCCGCGTATCCTGCGCGCTGCAACCGATCAAACGCCGATAGGCGAGGGCGGAAAGCCGCGTCGCGGTGTTGAACCATATCGTCTTCAAGCCGGCGTATTTTTCGGTGTGGAAGAAGCCGCCATGGGTGGTGGCGATCATCGGTCTGCCGTGAAAGAGCTGCGCCCAGGCCAGGGCATCGAAGAAGAAATCGATGGCGTGCACATGAACAATGTCGGCGTCGCCGATATGCCGAAAAACCTGCGGCGCGACCGGATAACGCGTGCTACCGGAGAACGGAATACGCACCACCTCAACCCCGTTGATGATTTCTTTCGAGGGCAAGGTTTCATCGAGTGCGGTAAAACGCCGGTCGAGTGTCACGACACGAACGCGGTAGCCCTGTCGCAGGAGCTGGCCGGCCAGGTTGGCGACGACTTCCTCGAGCCCGCCCCGGTTGGGCAGATACTGTCGCACCACCTGCACGGCAAGCGGCGCGCTGCGGTCGGAAGTCGGGTTGGCGGACGTCACAGGCATAAGGGCTCTCGGCTGCGGTGGCAGGCTCTGGTCAAGAGCATTTCCGTTTCTACGGAAACGCGGAACCGCTCCAACTCTTTGTTTTTACGCAATTCCGGATGGAAAACCGCTGCGCACTTTTCCTGGAATTGCTCTAGCGGATATCACAAAGGCCGTTGAGAGGCTAAGGCCGGGTTAATCGATACGAGTTCGGCTGTTCTGGGGGAGGCAAAAAACACAGCTTGGTGAATCAGGTCGCAAGCTGCTGGTCGCATGGAGGAAATTGGCGCGCTGGCGCCGATATCCGCCCACCTATTTGCAGGTCACATGCACTCGCCCGTCAGCCTGCCGGGCTTCGCCGCAAGCAATCGGTGCCGAGGCCTGGGGAGCGGGCTGGGCATTGAGCCGGGATGCCGATGCCGGGCGAGCGGGCAGACGCTGTTTCCGGCGCTGGGACATTGGTCTGCGTGGTGCCGGGGGTTCCGCCATCGGGCCGACAGGGAAGACCTCTGCGCCGCTTTCGACAGGTGGCGTCTGCACGGAAGGTTCGTTACGCAACCAGGCGCGCCGCATGTCCATGGATGGGGGGATGACTACCGTTCCGTCATCGGTGCGCGCGCAACCGCCCACCGCCATCGGCAGGCAGAGTATCATTCCCAGAATATATGGCCGCATCCGCATCATTCCGGGGATTTCCATTACTCGCATGGCGCATCCACCGCAACCGCCTGACCGACAGAACAACCAGGCATGTGTGCTGGTTCCGATTTGTTAAGGTTAATTGCCCATTAAACCTTCTCGGGCAGATTTGGCCGCCGGCTTGGGGAAGGCGGCTGGGCTTTGGGTGAGGGGGTGGCTATGGCGGGCGAAACGATCGGGGCCGACGTGTCTCCGGCGGCAAACGGACATGACGCGATCAGACTGGCAACCGCTGGCGAGACCCTTTCCCGGGAAACCTTGCATGCATTGATCGCGGCCGACTCCGGCTGGCTGTGGGAGACCGATGCGGATCTCCGCTTTTCCTGGCTCTCCGAGAGCTATCGAACGGTGACAGGCAACGAGCCGGACACCGTCATCGGGCATTTCCGGTTCGATTTCCTCGATCAGGTGCAAAAAGGCAGCGAGAGCGCAACCGCTCATCTGGAAAATCTGCAGGAACGCCGCCCGTTCAAGGATTTTGTCTATCGGCCCAAGGACAGTGCTCCGGGCTTCCGCTGGGTTTCAACCTCGGGATTTCCGACGTTCGATGCCGATGGTCGATTCAGCGGTTATCGCGGAATTGCCCGCAACGTCACCGCGATCGTCGAGGCGCTGGAAGACACGAAAAGTCAGCCGGACCAGAATGCCCATTCGCACGAAGCCCATGTCGATCACATGATGGGTGCGCTCAACGCGATGAGCGATGCCGTGTGTTACTACGATGCCGAAGACCGGCTCGTGCTCTACAATCACGCTTTGCCGGTGATGTACCACGGCATTGCCGATATCATCCGCAAGGGCACGACCTTTCGGGATATTATCGAAGCCGGGCTCGAGCGCGATTTCTGGAACACCGAAACCCTGAGCCGGGATGATTGGCGCGATGCCGTGCTGGACAAGCGGCGTAACGCGCAGTCCTCATCTTCAATCCTGCGCTTCGCCGATGGCCGCATCATCATGCATCGCGAAATGCACGGTGCCGAAGGCGGAACCATCTCGATCTGTACCGATGTCACCGAATTCGAGGCGAGCCGGTCGGAGGCGGCGGCCGCCGGAGAGCGCGGGCGCGAATTGCAGTCCGATCTGCAGCGGACCATCGATTCCATGACCATGGGTGTCATCATTCTCGATGCCGCGATGAATGCAGAGATCATCAACCGCGCTTTTTACGACATTTGGAAGGTCACGGCCGAGCAGGTATCGGTGGGCTGCCCGTTCCGGGCGCTGATGGACGTCAATCGCTACAATGGCGTTTACGACATCGCCGACGAGCATTGGGAAGACTACGTCGCCTCCCGTGTCGCCGAAATCAGGGCCGGCGATGTCGCGCCGCGCGAGTTTCGCCGGGCTGACGGTCACACCATGATCTATTCGGTGACGAAACTGTCCGGTGGCAAGCGGCTGATTTCGTATGTCGACGTCTCGGAAGTGAAGAAGCGCGAGGCCGAAGCCGAAGAAGCTCGCCGCTATCTCGCCAGTGTGCTGGAATCGCTGCCGGCGGGCGTGCTGATCTACGATCGGAACGATCAGTTCGTTTTCGCCAACAGGAAGCTGCTGGATTCCATCCCCGTGCTGCAGCCTGCCTGGCAAGTGGGACATAGTTTCCGCGATTCCCTGGAGCTCGGCCATGACAATGGCTGCTTCCGGCTCAGTGGAGACCCCGCGATCGACGAACTCTACGAGGTGGATCGCGAAGGATGGCTGGATGCCATGATGGTCCGCTGCCGTCAAAGCAGCTCCAGCTTCGAGCGCCAGAATCCCGACGGGCGCTGGTATCAGGCTTTCGACATGCGCACCGAAGATGGCACGTTCATCGGCGTGCGTGTCGATATCTCCGAACTGAAGGACCGTGAACGGGCCTTGCAGGAATCGATGAGCGAGAACGAGGTGTTCCGCTCATTGATCGACAACGTTCCCGTCTCGATCTACGCCAAACGATCGGATCTCAGGCTGTTCTACGTGAACGAAGGCTGGTGCGAGCTCACGGGCGTGGCCCGCGAGGATGCGATCGGCCGCACCGATGTCGAAATCTTCGGCGACGAAGGCCAGGCCTTCGTCGAAGGCGACCTGGCTGTCCTGCGCACGGGCAAGACTTGCGAGGTCGAGGAAGAAATCACCGCGACCGACGGCTCCACACGTCACCAGTTCGCGCGCAAGAGCGCGATGATCGGATCGGATGGATCGCTTTATCTGATCGGATCGACCACCGACATCACTGAGCTGAAGGAACGCGAGGCCGAATTGACGGAAGCTCGCCAGCGTGCGGTGCTGGCAGATCGCGCCAAGTCGGAATTCCTGGCCAATATGAGCCACGAGATCCGCACGCCGATGAATGGCGTGCTTGGCATGGCTGAGTTGCTCTCCAAGTCGGACCTCGACGCCAAACAGAAGACCTTCACCGACATCATTGTGAAGTCCGGCAACGCGCTGCTCACCATCATCAACGACATCCTCGACTTCTCCAAGATCGATGCCGGCCAGCTCGTGCTCGATCCGGCGCCGTTCAACCTCGCCGAAGCCATCGAGGATGTTGCCACGCTGGTTTCGACGCGAGCCAAGGAGAAAGACCTCGAACTGATCGTGCGTGTTCAGCCCGGCCTTGACGGGATGTTTGTCGGCGATGTCGGACGCATTCGCCAGATCGTCACCAATCTGCTCGGCAATGCGGTGAAGTTCACCGACGAGGGCCATGTCCTGGTCGATGTCACCGGTCAGAAGATGCCATCCGGCACCAAGTTGACGATCTCCGTGACGGACACAGGAATCGGTATTCCAAGGGAAAAACTTGCCCAGGTCTTCGAGAAGTTCAGCCAGGTCGATACCTCCTCGACACGGCGCCATGAAGGAACCGGTCTTGGGCTGGCAATCACGTCGCGGCTTGTGGAACTGATGGATGGTGAAATTGGAGTCGAGAGCACCGAAGGCAAAGGCTCGACGTTCTGGTTCACGCTGAGGTTGACGAGCGCGGAGCAGACCGAGGCGCAGCGCGTATTGCCCATCGATGTGACTGGCGCCCGCGTGCTCATTGTCGATGACAATGCGGTGAACCGCTCGATCCTCAGCGAACAGATGGCATCGTGGTCGTTCGATTCCTGCGCTGCGGCGAGCGGGCCGGAAGGGCTCAAAGTTCTGGCGGCGGCGGCAGCCTATGGCGTACCGGTCGATTGCGTGGTGCTTGACTATCAGATGCCTGAAATGACCGGTGCGGAAGTCGCACGTGTGATCCGCAACACCGAAGGCCTTTCCAGCACGCCCATCATCATGCTGACCTCGGTCGACCAGACGCTGTCCAATGCCAGCTATCGTGATCTTGGTATCGCCGCGCATCTCATCAAGCCGGCTCGCTCGTCGATACTCCTGGAAGCGTTGGTGTCGACCATCCAGAAACATAGGGGTGGCATGTCTCCATACACGCCGACCACGAACAACACTCTCAAAACCCAGGCATCGGTTTTGCGCGCGGCCAAAATCGAAACTTCAGAACAGGCCGTGCCGGTTCTTTCCCATCCCGAGGTCGCGGGCAGCGATGGTGGGCTCGACATTCTCGTTGCCGAGGACAATGAGGTGAACCAGCTGGTTTTCACCCAGATCCTGGCCGATACCGACTACAGTTTCGAAATCGTCGGCAATGGCCAGCAGGCGCTGGAGGCATCGGGTCGACTGAAGCCGCGCATGATCCTGATGGATGTCTCGATGCCGGAGATGAATGGCCTCGAGGCGACGGGCGAAATCCGCAAACGCGAGGCTGGAGATGGCACGCATGTGCCGATCGTTGGCGTTACGGCCCATGCGCTGAAGGGAGATCGGGAACGCTGCCTGGAAGCTGGCATGGATGATTACCTGCCCAAGCCGATCAGCCCGAAAGCCCTGCTTGAAAAGCTCGATCGCTGGCTTGGCGGCAAAGCCGGAGCCTACCGCAGCGCCGGATAGAAAGCCGGCGTCACGATCACCTACAGTTTTCAGAAATTTGGCAAAAAAGTCGTTTGCCGGCTCGCATGAGGATCGAGTCACCGCAAGCCCCTGATTTGCAGCGAGAATCCAAGCTTTCCCTGAAATGGACTCGGCGGAGCTTTGCCGGCCTGCGCAAAGCGCGTTACCGGGGTGACACGAAACTGTCATGCGACTGTAATAAACGAGCGCTATGGGCTCACCCGGCGCCACAGGAAAGGCGTCGAAAGACCACCTTCCTAACAGGAGCAGGCCCAATGAAAAAAGCCCTTCTTACCGCGTCGGCTGCTGCCTTCGCGCTCGCTGCATCGGCCGGCTATGCCGCCGCGCGCGACCAGATTCAGGTTGCCGGTTCTTCGACCGTGCTTCCTTATGCCAAGATCGTTGCCGAGCAGTTCGGCGAAACCTTCTCGAACTTCAAGACCCCGGTGGTCGAGTCCGGCGGTTCGGGCGCCGGCATCAAGGAATTCTGCAAGGGCGTCGGCGAAAACACCATCGACATCGCCAACTCCTCGCGCCCGATCAAGAAGGACGAAGTGAAGTCCTGCCAGGACGCCGGCGTGAAGGACATCCAGGAAGTCAAGATCGGCTATGACGGCATCGTCTTCGCCACCGACATCAAGGGTCCGGATTGGGCGCTGGCCCCAGAAGACGTCTACAAGGCGCTCGCCGCCAAGATCGTGGTCGACGGCAAGCTGGTCGACAACCCGAACACCAAGTGGAACCAGGTCAATCCGAAGCTCCCGGACTGGGATATCGCTGCCTACATCCCGGGCGAAAAGCACGGCACCCGCGAAGTCTTCGAAGAGAAGCTGCTGATCGCCGGCTGCAAGACGCTCGGCGGCGTGGAAGCCGGCAAGGCTGGCGGTCTTGACGACAAGGCCGCGGAAGCTGCCTGCAAGGCCGTGCGCAAGGATGGCAAGGCTGTCGACATCGACGGCGACTATACCGAGACGCTCGCCCGTATCGACAGCAACAAGACCGGCGTTGGCGTGTTCGGCCTCGCTTTCTATGAAAACAACGCCGACAAGCTGAAGGTTGCCACCGTTTCCGGCATCACTCCGTCGACCGAGACCATCGCCAAGGGCGAGTATCCGGTGTCGCGTCCGCTGTTCTTCTACGTGAAGAAGGCGCATCTCGGTGTCGTTCCGGGTCTCAAGGAATATGTCGACTTCTTCCTGGATGACCAGATGGTCGGTCCGGAAGGCCCGCTGGCTGAGTATGGCCTGGTTGCCGCCCCCGAGGGAGAGCGCAAGGCCCAGCGCGAAGCCTTCGACGCCGGCAAGTCGCTGTAATCCTCCCAGGTACCGGGGTGCAGGTTCGACCTGCGCCCCGGTCGCCGCTGTCGGCTTGCGGTCGGCAGCTTTCGTGAGCTTTCAGAGGCCGCCCCATGTCATCCATGCTCGTGCTGGCAATCGTAGTTGTCATCGGCATAGTCGCCTTCGTCATCGCAAGACAGCGCGCGGCAGCGCAGGACGACGGCAAGGTCAAGCCGCATTCACGTGCTCACTATCATGGCTGGTGGGCGTTCCTGCTGGGTGTTCTGCCCGCGGTCCTTTTCCTGGCTCTGTGGAGCATCGGCTCCTCCGTCTATCTCAACAGCCACTTGCATGCGCAGATGCCGGCCGAGACCGGCGTGGCCAGCGAACCGCTGGCGGTCAGCCTGACCAAGAGCCTCGCCAACGGCCTGCGCAAGCTCGATGCACAGCAACTGGCGGCATTGCCGGCAACCTTCGCTGAATTGCAGCCGCTTCTCGCTGCCAAGGGCGTGGCGCTCGCAACCGACACGCAGGACTACATGATTCCGATCGCCGCTGAGGCCAACCAGGCCTCCGACAGGCTTGGATTGATCGGCGCCATCGGCACGATCGGCCTCGCACTAGCCGGCGCCTTCTACGGAATTTCGCAGGTGCAGCTCCGCGCACGTGCCCGCAACAACGTCGAAAGGCTGATGCTGTGGGGGCTGCTCGGCGCCTCGACCATCGCCATCCTGACGACGATCGGCATCGTGCTGTCGATGCTGTTCCAGACGTTGAACTTCTTCAACCGCGTGCCGCCGATGCAGTTCTTCTTCGGTACTGTCTGGGATCCACGTTTCGCTGCGGCTGGCGCCGGCGCTTCCGAAGGCCAGTTCGGCCTGATCCCGCTGCTTGCCGGTACGCTCTACATCGCCTTCGTCGCGCTGCTTGTCGCGGTGCCGATCGGCCTGATGTCGGCGGTCTATATGGCTGAATACGCCGCGCCGAAGGTGCGTGCCACGGTGAAGCCGGCACTCGAACTGCTGGCCGGCATCCCAACCATCGTCTACGGCATCTTCGCACTCGTCACGCTTGGACCTTTCCTGCGCGACCTCAGCGCGGCTCTTGCCGGTGGAGCCTCCTTCATCCAGGCGCAGTCTATCCTGACCGCCGGCCTGGTGATGGGCGTGATGTTGATCCCGGTGGTGTCTTCGTTGTCCGACGACATCATCACGGCGGTGCCGCGTGCCATGCGTGATGGCTCGCTTGGCCTTGGTGCCACGCGGTCGGAGACGATCAAGCGTGTGATCCTGCCTGCGGCCTTGCCCGGCATCGTGGGTGCCATCCTGCTCACCGCCTCGCGCGCCATCGGCGAAACCATGATCGTGGTGCTGGCCGCCGGTGTTGCCGCCAACCTCACGCTCAACCCATTCGAAGCAATGACCACCATCACCGTCAAGATCGTCAATCAGCTGACCGGCGATCTCGAGTTCAACTCGCCGCAGACGCTTGTCGCCTTTGCGCTCGGCATCACGCTGTTCGTGCTGACGCTGGTGATGAACATCGTCGCCCTCTATATCGTGCGCAAATACCGGGAGCAGTACGAATGACCGACGTCACCCTGGATACGGTCGCTACCGCCACACCTCCCGCGCGCCGCGACATCGGCCTCAAGCGCCGCTACGCCGCAGAACGCCGTTTCCGCCTCTATGGTGTGCTGGCGATCCTGGTCGGCCTGGCCTTCCTGGTCGTCATGCTTCTGTCGATTCTGACCAAGGGCTACACCTCCTTCTGGCAGACGACGGTGTCGTTGCCGATCAATTTCGAAGAGAAGGTGATCGATCCGGACAACAAGCGGGCGACGGATCCGAGCGTTCTGGTCACCGCGAACTACCCGGCCCTGGCGCAGAAAGCGCTGGCCGAGAAGCTTGGTATCGATCCGAAGAACAAGCCGATGATGACGAGGCTGAAGGGCTTCCTGTCCGACGGATCCCGTGTGCAGTTGCGCGATGTGGTCGTTTCCGATCCGGCCGTGATCGGCACCACCCGCAATGTCGACATCCTTGCTGGCGCCAATCTCGATTCAGCGTTCAAGGGCCAGATCGACCTCACGGTTCCGGAAGAGCGTCGCAAGGTCTCCGACCAGCAGGTCGAGTGGATGAACAAGCTCAAGGCCGATGGCGCGATGGCCGAGCGTTTCAACACTGGCCTGTTCACTTTTGGTGCTTCCAGCCGGCCTGAAACCTCGGGTCTCGGTGTCGCCATCATCGGCTCGTTCTACATGATGGTGATCGTGCTGCTGCTTGCGCTGCCGATCGGTGTCGCAGCGTCGATCTACCTCGAGGAATTCGCCAAGAAGAGCCGCTTCACCGACCTGATCGAGGTCAACATCAACAATCTGGCAGCGGTGCCCTCGATCGTCTTCGGCCTGCTCGGGCTTGCCGTCTTCGTCAACTTCCTCGGCATGCCGCGTTCGGCTTCATTCGTCGGCGGTCTGGTGCTGACGCTGATGACGCTGCCGACCATCATCATCGCCACACGTGCCGCGCTCGCCGCCGTGCCGCCCTCGATCCGCTCGGCCGCGCTCGGTCTCGGCGCCTCGAAGATGCAGATGGTGTTCCAGCACATCCTGCCGCTGGCTGCGCCCGGCATCCTGACCGGGACGATCATCGGCCTGGCGCGCGCGCTCGGTGAGACGGCGCCGCTGCTTTTGATCGGCATGGTGGCTTTCGTTGCCAACTATCCGGCGACCCCCTTCGATCCCGCGACGGCGCTGCCGGTGCAGATCTACATGTGGGCGAACGAAGCCGAACGCGCGTTCGTGGAACGCATGTCCGGCGCAATCATCATCCTTCTGGTCTTTCTGATGGCCATGAACATCACAGCGATCGTGCTCAGGCGCCGCTTCGAACGGCGCTGGTAGAAAGGGAGCCTGATATGAATATCATGACGGAAAAGACCCTCGAACAGGCAGTGAGCAGCCAGATGAGCGCCCAGACGAACGAAGTCATCAAGATGCGCGGCGACAAGGTGACCGTGCACTACGGCGAGAAACAGGCGCTGTTCGACGTCAATCTCGACATTCGCCAGAACCAGGTGACGGCGCTGATCGGCCCCTCCGGCTGCGGAAAATCGACCTTTCTGCGCTGCCTCAACCGCATGAACGATACGATTGATTCCGCCAAGGTCGGCGGCCAGATCACGTTGGACAGCGAGGACATCTACGATCCGAAGATCGACGTGGTGGAGTTGCGCGCCCGCGTCGGCATGGTGTTCCAGAAACCCAACCCGTTCCCCAAATCGATCTACGAGAACGTCGCCTACGGTCCGCGTATCCATGGCCTGGCCAGGAACAAGGCCGACATGGATCGCATCGTAGAGTCCAGCCTGCAGAAGGCCGCGATCTGGAATGAAGTGAAGGACCGCCTCGGCGAGCCGGGCACCGGCCTTTCGGGTGGCCAGCAGCAGCGCCTATGCATTGCACGCGCGATCGCGGTGTCGCCCGAAGTCATTCTGATGGACGAGCCATGCTCGGCACTCGATCCGATCGCCACTGCCAAGGTCGAGGAACTGATCGACGAACTGCGGCAGAACTATACGATCGTCATCGTGACCCATTCGATGCAGCAGGCCGCCCGCGTTTCGCAGCGCACGGCGATGTTCCATCTCGGCTACCTGGTCGAGGAAGGTGCCACCGACAAGATGTTCACCAATCCCGACGACAAGCGCACGCAAGACTACATCACCGGCCGCTTCGGCTGAGTGAGCGACGGCTGCCGAGGAAAAGCGAGGACACAATTATGGGCGAACATACCGTCGCTTCGTTCGACGAAGAGCTCGGACAGGTCAGCAGGCTCATCAGCGACATGGGGGAGCTTGCTTCTTCGATGGTCGCGAGCTCGACCAAGGCGCTGCTCAAGTCCGATAACGGACTTGCCCAACGCGTCGTTTCCGACGACGCGATCATGGATGCGCGCCAGCGCGAGCTGGATAACCGGGCTATCACGCTGATTGCCAAGCGCCAGCCAATGGCGCAGGACCTGCGCGCCGTGGTTGGTGCCATCCGCATGGCCGGAGACCTGGAACGCATCGGCGATCTGGCCAAGAACATCGCCAAACGTGTCGGAGCGGTTGGGCAAGGCGCCACACCGCGCGATCTCTCACATTCGATCGATTCCATGGCGCAACTGGTGCTCGGCCAGGTCGATGGCGTCGTCGAAAAGTATGCGGCAGGGGATGCAGAGGGGCTCGCCCAGCTTAGGGCCGACGATGAGCGCGTCGATGTGAAATATACGTCCGTCTTCCGCGAGCTTCTCACCTATATGATGGAGGACCCGCGCAACATCACGGCCTGTACGCATCTTCTGTTCTGCGCCAAAAACCTCGAACGCATCGGCGACCATGTCACCAACATCGCCGAAAACGCCTTCTACGTGCTGACGGGCGAACAATTGCCGCCCAATCGGCCGAAGCTCGACGAGACGGCTGCTGCCGTTCCGGCGGCCTGATCAGGGAACGGACGGCAAGATGATCGCGCCGCGCGTCATGGTGGTAGAGGATGAGGAGCCGTTGGGCGTCCTTCTCCGTTACAATCTGGAATCCGAGGGCTACCAGGTCGAAGTGGTCGCCAGGGGTGACGAAGCCGAGATCAGGCTTCAGGAGAACGTCCCGGACCTGCTGGTGCTCGACTGGATGGTGCCGGCGGTATCTGGCATCGAACTGTGCCGGCGGCTCAGGATGCGGCCGGAGACCGAGCGTCTGCCGGTCATCATGCTGACGGCGCGCGGTGAGGAAAGCGACCGTGTGCGCGGTCTTTCCACCGGCGCGGACGACTACCTGGTCAAACCATTCTCGATGCCGGAGTTCATGGCTCGGGTGAAGGCGCTGCTGCGCCGCGCCAAGCCTGAAGTGTTGTCTTCCGTGCTCAAGGTCGGCGATATCGTGCTCGACCGCGAGTCGCACCGGGTCTACCGCAAGAAGAGCGAGATCCGGCTTGGGCCGACGGAGTTCCGGCTGCTGGAATTCATGATGCGCCACCCCGGTCGGGTCTTCTCGCGCAGCCAGTTGCTCGACAATGTCTGGGGCGAGACGATCTATATCGATGAACGCACCGTGGACGTGCATGTCGGCCGCCTGCGCAAGGCGGTCAACAACGGCCGTATGCCGGACGTTATCCGCACGATCCGTGGCTCGGGTTACGCCATCCGCGAGGATTGATAGAGCATGATCCCGAAAAGTGGGAACCGGTTTTCGGAAAAGATCATGCTCCAACAAAGACGGAGCGGCGCTCAGCTCTCCTGAAGCGCCAATGCCGCCGGACTGCCCAGCGCGAAGATCTCCTGATCGATGAAGGTCAGCGCGCGCATGGCGCAGCCTTCACGGATCAGGATCTGTTCCTTGGGTTCGGTTGCGAAGACGATCGAATCGGAATGCTGGCCGCCAGCAGTCTCGGCAATAGCGCGCCGCAATGCGGGTTCAATCAGGTCGAAGGCAGTCGCGCCGATCCCGACGAAAGTCACCGGCGCAGGGTCGATGACGGAAAAAAGCGAACCGAGACTGTAACCAAGGGCCGATCCGGCCTGCTCATAGGCATCTCGTTCCGGACCGGCGCCGGCGCGAGCCTTTTCCGCCAAGGACAGCATCTCGTCATCCGGAATGTCGGCGGCTGGTTCGGTGTTTTCATCGAGGCCGTGGGCATTGCGCCAGATTGCGTAATTGCCGGCATAGGCTTCGACACAACCGTGACGACCGCAACGGCACAACGCGCCTTTCGGCTGGTGGATCATGTGTCCGAATTCACCGCCGGACGATTGGGTGCCGATGAACAGTTCGCCATTGAGCACGATACCCATGCCGATGCCGTGCGAGAGCAGAACGGCAATGAAGTCGTCACGGTAACGGTCCGTGCCGCGCCAGCGCAGGGCGACCGCCATCATGTTGCAGTCATTCTCGACGATGACGGGAATGCTGAAGGCTTTTTCCAGGATGTCGGCGAAAGGGATATCGCCATGCGGTGTGATCGGCGTCCAGAGCATGGTGCGCGCATGCGAGTCGGCTGTGCCCTGAACGGCGAAGGCGATGCGCAGCACCCGATGTTCGGTCAGGCTCTTGTCGTCAAGTCGCCGCCTGACCATTTCGACGCATTTGATGATCAACGCTTCCCGCGGCAGCGACAGCGTATCCAGACGACAGGTTTCCTCGGCGAGGACCTTGCCGGCATAGTCGATGACCGCGGCCGTCAAAAGGTTAAGCGACAGAACAACCGTCAGGACAGCCGCCGCGCTCGGCTCGAGCTGCAATCCCACCTGGGGGCGGCCACGTTTCGATGCCGTCGGTTCGCTGCGACCCTCGCGCAGAATGCCTTCGGCGATGAGATCGGACGAAATTGCGGAAATGGTAGAATGGCTGAGGCCGGTGATGGCGGTGATTTCGGTGCGGGAAGGTTGACCGGAACGACGCACCGCGGCAAGCACCATTGCGCGGTTTCTGCGGCGCAAATCGTCGTGACGAATCCCGACAGTCATGTCCTTGCCGTTCCTCCCCCCGTCCGGCTGCGCGAGCGCCGAAGTCGTTGCGCCCGGTCCGTCATGGGTATTCTGAAAGCGCATCCTTCGTGCATAGGTCGACGCGAGAACGAATGCAAAACCCTGTTTCGTTTTCCTTGTTACGACAGCGCGCTCCTCCACAGATAGTGGCAGAACATACCGCTTCAGTCACTATTATTTCGTGCTTCGAAAAAAATAATGCGGGCACCTCGAAATCCGTTGACAGAAAGCCGTAGCTGCGCGATTATTTTTTCGAAGCTCGAAAAAAAGCTTCTCCAATGGCCAACGCATACAAGCGCGCCCTTGGGCGCGGGGAGGAAAACATGAGGAAATTCACGGCCGCCATTCTGGCGGGTGCCGCGATGACACTTGCGCTTTCGGCTGTCGCCGAAGCGAAGGACAAGGTGATCGGCGTGTCCTGGTCCAACTTCCAGGAGGAGCGCTGGAAGACCGACGAAGCCGCCATGAAGAAAGCGATCGAAGCGGCGGGCGACAAGTACATTTCCGCCGATGCGCAATCGAATCCCGGCAAACAGCTCACCGACGTTGAAAGCCTGATCTCGCAAGGCGCCAATGCGCTCGTCATCCTTGCGCAGGACACTTCAGCCATTGGTCCGGCTGTGCAGAAGGCCGTGGACGAAGGCATCCCGGTCATCGCCTATGACCGCCTCATCGAAAACAAGGACGTCTTCTACCTGACCTTCGACAACAAGGAGGTTGGCCGCCTGCAGGCGAAGGGTGTGTTCGACGCGAAGCCGGAAGGCAACTATGTCTTCATCAAGGGCTCCAGCACCGACCCGAACGCCGATTTCCTGTTTTCGGGCGCGATGGAAGTGCTGAAGGCGGCGATCGATGCCGGCAAGATCAAGAATGTCGGCGAGGCCTATACGGACGGCTGGCTGCCGGCGAATGCCCAGAAGAACATGGAGCAGTTCCTGACCGCCAACGACAACAAGGTCGATGCCGTGGTGGCCGCCAATGACGGCACTGCCGGTGGCGCCATTGCGGCTCTGGCCGCACAGGGGCTTGCCGGTTCGGTTCCAGTCTCCGGCCAGGATGGCGATCATGCCGCGCTGAACCGCATCGCACTCGGCACGCAGACCGTCTCGGTGTTCAAGGATGCCCGCGACCTCGGCAAGAATGCCGCTGAAATCGCGGCCCAGCTCGCCGATGGCAAGAAGATGGCTGACATCGCAAACGTCACCGACTTCACCACCCCAGGCGGAAACAATGTCAAGTCGGTGTTCCTGACACCGGTCGCGATCACCAAGGACAATCTCAACGTCGTCATCGATGCCGGCTGGGTTTCCAAGGATGTCGTCTGCCAGGGCGTGAAGGCCGGTTCCGTCAAGGCCTGCGACTAAGCACGTCTACGGCAACGTAAGAGACCACGGCACCAAGTGCCGTGGTCTTGGCAACGGTTCCTGTCCCCGGAACTGGCAAGTCCCGGTAGAGTGGTACGCCATGGCAACGGCGCATGGTTAGAGCGTTCCGCTCTTCTCGGAAACGCGGAACGCTCTAACTCTTTGTTTTTATGCAATTCCGAACGCAAAACCGCTGCGCACTTTTGCTGGAATTGCTCGTGGGAGGAATATCATGACTGATACGACCTCGAATGCGCCGGTCGATCGCGCCCGCGCAGCCGAACTGACAGCAATCGGACGCTTCCTCAAGGCGACCGAACTCGATATCCGCATGCTCGGAATGGTCGCCGCTTTGGTGATCATCTGGGTGGGCCTGGACCTGTGGTCTGGCGGTCTTTTCCTGACCCCTCGCAATCTGTGGAACCTGTCGGTGCAGACCTCGTCCGTCGCCATCATGGCGACCGGCATGGTGTTGGTCATCGTCATGCGAAACATCGACCTGTCGGTCGGGTCTGTCGAAGGTGTCGTCGGCATGGTCATGGGCGTGGCCCAGGCCGAATTCCTGATCCGGGTCATGGGCATGCAACTCGGCAATCCATGGCTGTGGGTCATCGCGTTGGCCACCGGCATCGTGGTCGGCCTGGCAATCGGCGCGCTACAAGGCTTCATCATCGCCTATCTGGAGGTGCCGGCCTTCATCGTCACGCTTGGCGGCCTGCTGATCTGGCGCGGCGCTGCCTGGTGGATCACCAGCGGTCGCACGGTCGCACCGATGGACGCCACTTTTCAGCTCATGGGCGGCGGTCCCGCCGGTTCGATTGGGTCCACCTGGAGCTGGATACTGGGCCTTGCGGCGTGCGCCGGGGTGGTCGCCATGCTGCTCAATGGCCGCGTGCAGCGCAAGCGCTTCAAATTTCCTCTGCGCCCGGTCTGGGCGGAAGTCTTCCTGGGTGTCGTCTCCTGCGCGATCATCCTCGGTGCTGTGACGATCGCCAATTCTTATCCGTGGCCTGTCGGGGTGGTGAACAGATACGCGGAAGCCAACAACATCACGGTTCCCGAAGGCGGCCTTTTCATCGCTCACGGCATGGCCATCCCCGTGTTGATGGCGGTTGCGGTCGGGCTTGTCATGACCTTCGTCACCAACCGTACGCGTTTTGGTCGTTACGTCTTCGCCATTGGCGGCAATCCCGAAGCGGCCAATCTCGCCGGTATCAACACGCGCTGGGTCACCATGAAGGTGTTCATGATCATGGGCGTGCTGGCTGCGGTCGCAGCCGCCGTCTCCTCGGCTCGTCTCAACGCTTCGACCAATTCACTCGGCACGCTGGATGAGCTGCTGGTGATCGCGGCGGCCGTCATTGGCGGCACTTCGCTCGCCGGCGGCTCCGGCACGATCATCGGCGCGATGCTGGGCGCCTTGCTGATGCAGTCGCTGCAATCTGGAATGGTGCTGCTTCGCCTCGAAACGCCGTTGCAGAACATCGTCGTGGGACTGGTCCTGGTCGTCGCCGTCTGGCTCGACACCATGTACCGCAAGCGCGTCTAGAGCAATTCCAGCGAAAGTGCGCAGCGGTTTTGCGTCCGGAATTGCGTAGAACAAAGAGTCAAAATGTTTCCGCGTTTCCGGAAAAATCGGAAACGCTCCAGAAAGGGCAGGATCATGGAACAGAACCGCATTCCGCTCGTCGAGATGAAAGACATCTCCATTGCCTTCGGCGGCATTCGTGCCGTGGACGGTGCCTCCTGCGATCTCTATCCGGGCGAAGTGGTAGCCTTGCTCGGTCATAACGGTGCCGGCAAGTCGACCTTCATCAAGATCCTCTCCGGCGCCTACAAGCGCGATTCCGGCCAGATTTTCATCAATGGCGAAGAGGCGGCGATTTCCAATCCGCGCGACGCCAAGAAATACGGCATCGAGACGATCTATCAGACGCTCGCTTTAGCCGACAATGTCGACGCCGCCGCCAACCTTTTCCTAGGCCGGGAGGTGATGACGAGATATGGCACGCTCGACGATGCGGCCATGGAAGCAGAGGCGCGCAAGGTGATGGGGCGCCTCAATCCGCGCTTCCAGCGCTTCAAGGATCCGGTCGTCAAACTGTCCGGCGGCCAGCGCCAGTCGGTGGCGATTGCCCGCGCCATCCTGTTCAATGCGCGTATCCTGATCATGGACGAGCCGACGGCCGCCCTTGGCCCGCAGGAAACGGCGCAGGTGGGCGAGCTTGTCAGGCAGCTCAAGACGGATGGGCTCGGCATCTTCCTGATCAGCCACGATATCCATGACGTCTTTGACCTGGCCGACCGCGTCTGCGTGATGAAGAACGGACAGGTTGTCGGCACGGCCCGAACCCAGGACGTCACAAAGGACGAGGTGCTGGGCATGATCATTCTGGGCAAATGCCCGCCTGGCGCCATACCGGGACCAGGGGCACTCAAGGAAGCTGCCTAGCACCATTTGTCAGCAATGCCGGCCCGGGCGCTTGTCGTCACCAGGCTAACAAAGCATACCGCTTTCGGTTTGGTTTTCCGTAGTCTAAAAGGACCACCGGGGGCTCTTGCGGGCTAGCGGCTGATTTTGAAAAAGTTTTTCCCGACGATTGCTTTCGTTGCCGTCGCCATGGCCAGCCTTGTCCTGGCCGGCTTCGCTTATTTTGCCTCGCGCGACGCTGCCCGAATCAAGTTCGAGGCCGCTGCCGACGACGCCGTCAATCGCGTCGAAAGCAGGCTCGACCTGCATATGTCGCTGTTGCGGGCGACCGAAGCATTCTTCGGTGCCCGGTCGGGCGATGTCTCCCGCGCCGAATTCGAGAATTTCTACAAGACGCTCGACGTCGACGGGAATCTCGCCGGGTTGCTTGGCCTGGGCTATCTCAAACTGGTCAGACCGGGCGAGGAAGCTGCCGCCGAAGAGGAAATACGGCGTAACTACGGTGTCGACCGGACGATTTCATCGATTGCCGGTGTTCCCTGGCAGGCACCTGTGATGCTGCTTGAGCCGGCGGAAAAGGAAAGCCGGCGCTATCTCGGTTTCGATGTTGCGGCCGACCCCGTGTCGCGAAATGCCATGGAACAGACGATGGCCGACAACGGGTTGCATACGAGTGGCCGGCGTATGCTCGATCCCCTGTCCAGCTGGAAAGATCAGGCGGAATCGATGGTCACAGGGTTTGTGATCTTCGCCAGGCTTGGCTCACGGGACGCGGCGCAGAATCAGGACCCCGTGGCATCCACGAAGGGGTTCCTCTACGCGATTTTTCGTGCACGCGACTTGTTCGATGTGATCCTCGGCAAAGCTCCGCAACTGCCCGTCAATATCGAGGCCTATGATCAGTCGATCGACCCGAACAATCTGCTGTTCCGTTCGGAGGAGCCGCCGGTGCATGGGTTCGGTCTCAAGAGCATTCGCATGATCGAGGTTGCGGGCCGACCCTGGGCCATCGTGCTGCGGCCGACCGCTGCCTTCACCGAACCCTCTTCGCCCTTCGTGCCTGTCGTGCTCGGCCTGTTCGGGCTGCTGCTGGCAGGCACCATCGCGATGATCGCCCGTTACCAGGAGCGGGCTTTCGATGCGGCCGCACAATTGCACGAAACGACCGAGAAGAGCCTGCTGGAGAAGGATTTGATGCTTCAGGAGATGCGGCATCGGATCAAGAATTCCATCGCCCGTGTTCTGGCGATATCCCGCCAGACGGCTGCGCATTCTGCTGATCTCAAGGAATTTACGAACTCCTTTTCGGCAAGGCTTCAGTCGATGGCCGCATCGCAGGACATGCTGACGCGTTCGCGGCGTCAACAGGCCGATCTCGGCGACTTGCTGCGCGTCGAGCTCAGCCAGGTCTTCGGGAAAGAACTGCCGAATGGTCTGCTTTCCGGCCCGCAGATCATGCTCGATGAAACCATGACTCAGGCGCTCGGGCTTACCTTCCATGAACTCGCGACCAACGCCCTAAAATATGGCGAGGCCGGCAATTCAGTCGGAGCACTCAGGGTGGATTGGACGGTCGAAGGTAAAGGGCGCGAACGGACATTGGCGTTCAACTGGACGGAAACCGGCAAGACGAAGCTGGAACCGCCGGCCAAGACCGGCTTTGGTACGCGCTTGATCGACATGAACATCACGCGCGAGCTGCGTGGCACGATAGAACGCGAATTCCGCGATGATGGATTGCGGGTGAGAATTCGGCTTCCTTATTCGAGCTGAAATACAGCCGCTGGGGCGAGGCGCAAAAAAGGCCGGCAAGCCGGCCTTTTTCGTGGATTTCAGGTGTCAGAACGCCCTCTGGGCGCGCCTCAACGAGTGCGCGGCGCTCCAATACCGTGCAGATCAGTTGCAACGGCGGGTATAGATCCGGCCACTGTCTGGATCGCGATACTGGCAGTAGCCATTGCGCAGGTTGCGGACCAGCAGGCCCGAGCCGGCGCCGACGGCCGCGCCGATGGCCGCGCCCTTCCAGCCGCCGACAGCGCCGCCGATCAGCGCGCCAACTCCGGTGCCGACGGAAACGTCCTGTTCGGTGGTGGTACAAGCGCTGAGGGCAAGCACGCCCGCCAGTGCCAAAATAGTCTTACGCATCAATTCACTCCTCTCGCTTGAAGTCCCTCGCATTGCAGCGCGGCGTCCACTTCCAAGCGGTTCTTTAGCATGGGTGGATGGATTTTGTCTGCCCCCTCAATCGCTTGGCTTGCAAGGTGGTTTTTTCGAGGCAAACGACCGAGCCGCTCCGACGTGGGGTTTATCCGACGAGCGATATCAGAGCCACGATCAGCACCATGCTGCCGACGACGGCGAACACGACCGGGCCAGGCCCCAGGTTTCGGGGTCTTGTATCCGGGGCGGCTGGCTGATCATCGAAGTTGCCCAGCGAAAGGCGCGCGGCGCGCTCCAAACCCTGCATGTCGCTGGTCACCGCACGTATCCCCCACCTTGTCCGGGCGTCGGACTCGATCCAAGACGCCGGCCCCAAAACGCCGGCAAAATATCGCAAATCGTGGTGAATATCGGGTTAAGGCCCGTCTGGATCAATCCGCGGCGAAGTTGCCCGCCGGCACGACCAGATGATACTCGACCCGGTCGTCAGCAATCTCGAATGTGGCCATGCCATCGAGCGCGGCAGGGACTACCCGCTCCAGTGCCACCGAACCGAAACGCTTCTGGTCGGGGCTGCTGCAGGACGGGAAACGTTCGTTCCAACGGAGCCACAAGGCGGGCGGGTTTGCATCGAGATCCGCGAGCCCGGCCGTAACGTCGACGACAGCGTCCGATTGGGACAGAGCGCCATAGCTCATCGAATTGACGACGAGTTCGTGCACGGCAAGACCAATGTGGAGTGCCGCGTTGGGGTTGAGGAATGGGTCCACACCTTCGAAACGCAGGCTTCGCGAGGGATCGGCGCCATAGCGCTCCATCTGGCCTTCGATCAGTTCGCGAAGGCGGGCGCCGCGCCAATTGGAAGAGGTCACCAGATCCTGCGAAGAGGAGAGCGATTGCAGCCGACCCCTGAAGCGGGTCAAGAAGTCGCCTATATCGCTTGAATAGCGGCCGGTCTGGCTGGCGATACCCTGGATAATGGCCAGCAGGTTCTTGGAGCGGTGACTGACCTCTCGCAACAGGGTCTTCAGCGTCTGCTCGCGGCGTTTCTGCTCGGTCACTTCGATCCAGGTCGACACGATGCCCTGGATGACGCCCGCGTCGTCCAGGTCCGCGTCCAGCCAGATGTCGAACCAGCGTACCCCATCTTCATGTGGCATGCTGATCTCGATGCGCCCGGATTCTCCAGTTTCCAACACGTGGCGCTGGGCGGCTTCTATCCTCTCCAGCTGAGCCGGAGGCAGGCCGCCGCCTTTTTTCTTCGGCACCAATGGGGCGAGGATGTTCCGCGTCCAGACCTTGGCCAGCGTCCGATCGTGGTAGGCTACATAGATGCCGGTATGTCTGAGGGCGATGTTGAAGGCCCGCCGGATCTGCGCATCGCAACCCGGGGGCAGGTCATCCTGGTCGAGTCGTCGCTCGACCTGGTCGAGCCGCTCGACCTTGTCGACACGTGCTGTGGTCGCGGCCTCTGCAACCACCTGGATGTTCTCGTTGGCCGGCAGGCTCATAGCGCGCCCTGCTTTTCCACGGCGTTGGCTGCGGCGCCGTTCATGCCCGTTTGAAGATGCCGGCGAGCAGAGAAATCACGAGGAAAGCCAGGAAGATGAAGAAGAGAATCTTGGCCAGACCTGCGGATGCTCCAGCTATGCCTCCGAATCCAAGCGCGCCGGCCACGATCGCCACGACCAGAAAAACCAGCGCCCAGTACAGCATGAACCGACTCCTTTGTTAGATGCGGCAGAACGTGCTGCCGCCCTTGTTTGTTCCGCTCTGCTGCGAAAAACACGATCGGAGCCGTCTTCGTCAAGCCGCAGCCTTGGCCTGTCGATCAAAGAACAGCGCCTGGCTGATCAACGCCTTGACCATGTCAGGGTTGAACGGCTTCGTAACGAGGAAGGTCGGTTCCGGCCTTTCACCAGTCAGCAGACGCTCGGGGAAGGCCGTGATGAAGATGACCGGCACGGATGCCGTTCTCAAGATGTCGTTGACGGCATCGATGCCGGAGCTGCCGTCGGCAAGTTGAATGTCGGCCAGCACCATTTTGGGCCGAGCCTTGGCAAAAAGTGCCACGGCTTCGGTCTGGGTGCGGGCGATGCCGACAACGCGATGGCCGAGGCTCTCCACCATTTCCTCGATATCCATGGCAATCAGCGGCTCATCCTCGATGATGAGGATGTCGGTCGCGACCTGACGGGAAATCTCCTTGCTCGCCTCGACGAGAAGATCGGTGAAGCGATCTTCTCCGATACCGAGGACTTCGGCTCCCTCAACCTCGCTGAAACCTTCGACGGCAACCAGCAGGAAGGCTTGGCGCGGCAACGGTGCAAGCGCATCAAGATTGGCTGCCGCCCGTTCTTCCCAGCCTGTCGGCTCTTCACCTTTAGGGACGCGGATTGCAACCGATGTGAACAGTTTTGCGAAGATCTTGTAGAGCGCGATGCGATCGGAGGAACTTTCAGGGAAGATCGACGTGTCTGCGATGATCGCCTCGAGCATCGTCGCCACCATGGCATCGCCGCTATGCTGAGAGCCGGAGACAGCCCGCGCAAACCTGCGCAAATAAGGAAGATGCGGCGCGATAGTGGCGGACAAACCCATAACAAACGGCTCCCTCGGATGGCGTCTCTGCGATGTAGCAGCTAGAAGTACATATATACCCGGGACAACGAACGTTCTCGCCATGAAAAAGTTCCACCATGGCGGAACCATTGTCCAGGGGAGACGTTACGAGCCAACCAAGCGAACGGATAGACATTGCTTGCTGGACCAAGCCGAAAACAGCTCGGGGGACTGGACAAAAGGCGAATGAAGGACACCACCAAGACTGGCGCCGGTACGCGCCAGGCCGGTTCTGCCGATGCGCTCGGCGCGAATTCCGAAATCGGCCGCAAGCTCAAGCAATATTACGACGAACTCGTGTCGGACGAAGTTCCGGATCGTTTTGCTCAGTTGCTGGCGCAACTGGAGCAGGTCGAACCAGGGCGCAAGAAGGACTGACGCATGTCCGCATCCGAGGGCTTCCGGACCGACCTGCTCGGCGCCATCCCAAGCCTGCGCGCTTTTGCCGTGTCATTGACCCAGAATGCCGACCGCGCCGACGACCTTGTCCAGGAGACCCTGGTCAAGGCCTGGGACAAGCAGGACAGTTTTCAGCTGGGCACCAACCTCAAGGCGTGGCTTTTCACCATCCTGCGCAACGAATTCTATTCGCAGATGCGCAAGCGTGGCCGCGAGATCCAGGACAGCGACGGCATCATGACGGCGCGGCTAGCGATCCATCCATCCCAGCACGGGCAACTTGATCTCAAGGATTTTCGTGCCGCGCTGGAACAATTGCCCGAGGACCAGCGCGAAGCAATCATCCTGATCGGCGCTTCCGGCTTCTCTTATGAGGAAGCGGCGGAAATCTGCGGTTGCGCGGTAGGTACCATCAAGAGTCGCGTCAGCCGGGCCCGCACCCGGCTTCAGGAAATCCTTCAGATCTCCGGCGATGAAGATTTCGGACCTGATGCGATCTCGGCCCAGGTCACAGGATCATCCGTTCGTTGAAGGCTGCTGTCTTTGCGACTGGACTGAAATGTCAAAACAATTTTCAATGGAACCGGCCCTCTCCGAGCGGGTTGAGATGATGCCGGGCGTGTGGGCACGGCAAAATGCAGGGAGTTCAGCATGGCCAGAGCCACGGACAAGATCAGCGGAACCGCCAAGTCCACTGCGGATCTAGAGGCCGATATCCGGCAACTGCAGGCCGATATCGCGAAGCTCACCCAGCAATTGGCTGAAACCGGCGAGCACGGGCTTGGTGCGGCCCGCCGGGCTGCGGCCCAAGGTGCCGAACACCTGCGTGAACGGGGGGAGGCAGCCATGGAAAGACTGCGCGGCAATGCGCATGACATTGAAGATCAGCTCTCTGCCACAGTCCGTGAAAAACCGATGACGGCTCTGGCTGTGGCCGCGGGCGTCGGTTTCCTTTTCGCGCTCCTGTCGCGGCGCTGAATTCCGGCGGCACGTGAAACCGCTGGCTTCCCTTTTCATCAGCCTCGTTGCCGGTGAGGCTGGCACCATCGTCAAGCATATTCGTGGCGCGGCGATCGCCTATGGGCTGGCTCTCATCGCCGCGTTGGTGGGGGTGAGTTTTCTGCTGCTGGCAGCCTATCTCTGGGCTGCCGACCGATTTGGCCCCATCAACGCAGCACTGGGTTTCGGGGCAGGGTTCCTGGTGCTGGCCGGTGTGGTGCTCCTGGCCTACCGCCTCAGTGCGAAAAGGCGCGCGCGTCGACGGGCCGAACGCCGCAAAAGCGACCTGACAGCATTCGCTATCGCCGCGGGGATTGCAGCGTTACCGGAACTCCTGCGCAGCAAGGAAGGTCTCGGAACTCTGCTGGGGCCGCTTGCAGCGCTTCTTGCCTATGCCGTCTACCGGGAGAACTTCCCCTCCGAGTCCAAGCCGGAAGATACCGACGCAAGCACGAGGGATCCTGACCAGGACGTTTCAAGCTAGTCCTGATCAGCTCTTCCGGATGGCATTGAGTGAACGATGGGTGTTGCATTGTTCACAATCACAGCACAGTCCATTCTGTCTTCGGTGTCTTTGCCGGAACCGGCTGCACGCTCATATTGGCGTTGACAGCGGCCGAGGGGCCGCGCCGGAGAGAAAGGGCAAAAATCATGCTCACCCAGATCAAAGGCTTGCATCACGTCACTTCGATGGCTGCGGATGCGCGCCAGAATAACGACTTCTTCACGCACAAGCTTGGCCTGCGCAGGGTCAAGCAGACCGTCAATTTCGATGCGCCGGACGTCTACCATCTTTATTATGCCGACGAGTTCGGTACGCCGGGTTCGGTAATGACCTATTTCCCGTTTCCGAACATCGGCGCGGGCAGGCAAGGGGTTGGCGAGGTCGGCACGACTGTCTTCTCCGTTCCTGAAGGCACACTGCCTTATTGGCAGCAGCGCTTCGCGGAACAGGGCATCACCCTTGCCGCGCCAGAGGAAAGATTTGGCCAAAAGCGGTTGAATTTTTCCGGGCCGGACGGCGATGGCTTTGCTTTGGTCGAGGATAAAAACGACACTCGCGCGCCGTGGTTGAAGGGTGGTGTTCCGGGCGATGAAGCGATCCGTGGCTTCCACTCCGTGTCGCTGCGGCTGAAGGACGGTGGCGCTACCGAGGAATTGCTGAAATTCATGGGTTATGAAGAAGTCGACCGTTCCGGTAGCGTGCTTCGAATGGCGCTGAAGGACGGCAACGGTGCCGACGTCATCGATATCGAAACCCTGCCCACCGCTGCCTTTGCCGGACTTGGCGCCGGATCCGTGCATCACGTTGCCTTCGCAGTGGAAGACCGCGCCAAGCAGCTCGAGGTGCGCAAGGCGCTGGTCGACACGGGGTATCAGGTGACGCCGGTGATCGACCGCGACTATTTCTGGGCGATCTACTTCCGCACGCCAGGCGGTGTGCTGTTCGAGGTCTCGACCAATGAGCCCGGTTTCAACCGGGACGAAGACACCGCCCATCTTGGCGAAGCATTGAAGCTGCCCGCGCAGCATCAGCACCTGCGGCCTTATCTCGAGAAGCACCTGCAGCCGCTGGAAGGTTGAATGAAATCCGGGCACTTGCCGTCAACTGCGGCGAGTGCTGTCTGGAAAAGGAGGGCGTAATGCCGGAGAATTCCTACATCCACAAAATTATGGCAGGCGCGCCGGGTGGCCCGGCCCTGTTCGTTTTCCACGGTACTGGAGGCGACGAGCAGCAGTTTCTGGGTCTCGGACGCGAGCTTTTGCCTGACGCGACAATTGTTTCGCCGCGCGGCGACGTGTCCGAGTTCGGCGCTGCGCGCTTCTTTCGCCGCACCGGCGAAGGCGTCTACGATATGGACGATCTGGCCCGGGCGACGGCAAAGATGACGGAATTCGTCCGCGCGCAGATCCGGGCCTTGAAACCCTCGGCGGTACTGGGACTGGGCTATTCCAACGGCGCCAACATGCTCGCTTCCGTGGTTTTTGGCGACCCGGCGCTGTTCGATGCCGCGGTGCTGATGCATCCCCTGATCCCCTTCGAACCGCAGGTTGTGGGCAGTCTCGCGAAACGTCGTCTGCTGATCACCGCCGGCCGGCGCGACCCTATCTGTCCACCCCATCTGACCAACCGGCTTGATGCCTATTTGCGTGCCGCAGGTGCCGATGTCACAGTGGAATGGCACGAAGGCGGCCATGAGGTGCGGCCGAATGAAATCGAAGCGGCGAGGCGGCTCTTGTCCGCCGAACCAGCAAAGGGAGCCTAGCCATGACCGATCCACTGCCCGAGGTCGAACTCGAGGATCACGGCTCCAAGGGCCGCTATGTGCTGCGCGGCTCCGGTGGTGCCGAGGCCGAGATGACATTCACCAAAGTCGGCGAGCACAAGATCATCATCGATCACACCGAGGTTCCGGACGCTTTTCGCGGACAAGGTGCTGGTCTGAGGCTGGTGACGCGCGCGGTCGAAGATGCTCGCGCATCACAAAAGAAAATCATCCCGCTCTGCCCGTTTGCCGCAGCACAGTTCCGACGGCACGCCGAATGGGCCGACGTTCTGGCCAGCTGAGTTCCTCGACCGCCGATTCAACGAATTTTGACGTGGATTTGAAATCTCCAGCGCGTAACAAATCGCCGTGTCGATGCGAACAATCCAGGAGCGGTGCCTGTGGCGGGCATGAATGAAGCCGAGCTTGCCCGATTGATGCGGGCGGCAACCGCAGGCGATGAGAAAGCCTATGCCGAGTTCCTGCGCGGAACCGCAGCGATCGTTCGCGGCTTTGCGCGGCGCAAGATCGTGCAAGGCGGTGTCGATCCCGAGGATGTCGTGCAGGAGACTTTGCTGGCCATTCATCTCAAGCGGCATACCTGGCGTCAGGATGCGCCGATCCTGCCGTGGATCTACGCCATCGCCCGCTTCAAGCTGATCGACGCCTTTCGGCGACGTGGCCGGCGCATCGAAGTGGCCGTGGACGATTTTGCCGAAACGTTGGCCGAACCGGAACAGGAAACGGTCAGCGAGCGCGACATAGGTCGTGCGCTCGATGGTCTTCCACCGGGGCAGCGTTCAGTGGTTTCGTCGATTTCCGTCGACGGCAACTCAATCGGAGAGACGGCACGAAAGCTCGGCATGAACGAGACCGCGGTGCGGGTGGCGTTGCATCGCGGGCTGGCGGCCATCGCCAAGCGTTTCGGGCGAGGCTGAGATGAAGACGGATGAACTGATCAAAATACTGGGCGCCGATGCCAAAACGACGACCCTGCCGCAGGGCCGGATGTGGCTCATGGCGCTGATGCTTGCCGTGATCGCTGCTGCCGCGGTGTTTTTCATGACCATCGGCATGCGTCCTGATTTCATGCAGGCGGCGCAGACGATCCGCTTCCTGTTCAAATTCGTCTTCACGGCCACCCTGGCAATCACCGCTTTCATGGTGCTGCAGATGCTGGCAATGCCGGGCGCGCCTGCAGGCAGATATGGCCGCTGGCTCCTTGCCGCGCCGCTCCTCATGGCAGTGGCGATCGTGCTTGAGTTGATCGTGATGCCGTCGAGTGACTGGGGCAAACGTCTCATCGGCAATAATATGATGGTTTGCCTGGCATTCATCCCATTGGTCGGTCTTGTCCCTCTTGTGGCTCTCCTGGTGGCACTGAAGCATGCCGCACCAACGAGGCCGGCGCTGTCGGGGGCGGTCGCGGGACTGTTGGCCGGCGGTGTGGCTGCCACCTTCTATGCGGCGCACTGTACGGACGATTCCCCGCTGTTCGTCGCGACCTGGTATGGTCTGGCCATTGCCGCGCTGGGTGGGGTCGGAGCGTTGACGGGGCGCTTTTTCCTGCGTTGGTAAACCCGGAGATAAAACAGTAAAATCTTATAGATACAGATTTTCGTGCGTTTACCCGGTCACAGCTCTAAATGGTGGACGCGCCCTCTATGCAATCATTGCTTAAATGAGTTACTTCATAGTGATGGTGAAGGGATGCGCCTAGCTAGGTAGATAACGCTGTGACGTTTCACCACTACGAGGGACGTGGTCCGGGCAAGTATCTTTCGGCGATTGCGCTGGGCTTGGGGTTCTGGTTAGCGGCAGTGGCTTCGATCCAGCTGTCGCGGGTCGGCGACGGCGTTGCCGCACTTTGGCTGGCTTCCGCGGTTGCCTTTGTGATGCTGGCAAGGCGTCGACATGCAGCAGGCTGGATCGACTACACCGCCATTGCACTCGCCACATTGGCCTCCAATCTTGCCTTCGCCTCGTCCTTGCAAATGGGCGTGCTGTTCGTAGTCATCAATGTGGGTTACATCGCATTGTCGCTCTGGCTCGTCGATCGTTTCGCTGGCGGAGTGCCGGTGAAGACGATCCCGTCGGCTCGCACGTTTTCTCTCATTCTTTTCCTCACCGCGGTCGTTGCCGACGCAATTGCCGGCTTTGTCTTTGCTGGTGCCACCTACGCGCTCTACGGCTGGCCGATCGTCCAGACGGCCTGGACTTTTCTGTCCGGCAATGCCTTGGGATATGCGCTGCTTTTGCCATTTTTGACGTATGCGACACGGTCCGAGATCTCAGCTCTGCTGAAGCCCAGGGCGCTCTTTCGCTTCGCGCTGGTGACGGTCATCTGCGTAGGCCTTGCCTATCTGGCGCTCAGCCAAAGCCGCTTTCCGTTTGCGTTGACGATGCTGCCCCTCATGGTGATCGCGCCGCGGCTGGCCCATCTCGAATTGGCGCTCGTTTGCGCATTTGTCGGCGCCGTTTGCGTCGCTGCCGCCATGGGTGGTTTCATGCCCGGCCTCAATGGCGGGACCGAGATGCTGAGCGACGGCTTTCAGGTCTCGGTCGCCATCATCGTCTCCACGCCGTTCCTGGTCGGCTTGTTCATCAAGCAGATCAGCGAGGACCATGCGCGTCTCGCCGATGCCGAGACACGCTGGAACTTTGCACTGGCCAGTGCCGGGCAAGGCGTCTGGGACGCCGACATGCGCAACAATACCGTTCACTATTCGGCGACATGGAAGCACATGCTCGGCTACGAGGATCACGAACTGGGCAACGATCCGGACCTGTGGCTTGAACTCGCGCACCCCGACGATGTCGCGCGTATGGTTGCCGCCGATCACGATCACATGGAAGGGCGCACACTCGAATACGAACTCGAGTTCCGAATGCGTCATAAAAGTGGGCGCTGGATCTGGATGGCGGATCACGGCAAGGCGATCGAACGCGAGCCCGACGGGCGTGTGGCGCGGGCGATCGGATCGATGACCGACATCACGAAGCGGAAGGAGGCCGAGGAGCGGTTGATGGTTTCGGCAGCGCTTCTTGCCGACGAGAAGGAGCGGCTGCGTGTGATGCTTCAGTCGATCGGCGATGCCGTTATCGGGACCGACGCTGAAAACCGCGTCACTTTCATGAATCCTGTGGCGGAAAAGCTGACTGGAGCGACCAGCATCGCGTCTCTCGGCAAGCCACTCGGTTTCGTCTACCGCGCCGTTGACGAAGAAACCGGGCGGCGGCTCGACGAACCGCATCTGGCCGACAACAGGCTCGATCGGACGGAACAGAATAGCCGCGCGGTCCTGGCGCGGAACGATGGCACGCGATTCAGCATCCGCCAGGTGGTGTCGCCGATCCTGAACGAACAGAACGAGTTCAGTGGCTCGGTCATCGTCTTTCAGGATTTCACCGATGCGCGGACACTGCAGCGGCAACTCGCCTATGCCGCGACCCACGACGCCTTGACCGGTCTGGCCAACCGTCCCGCCTTCATACGAACGGTGGAGGATCTGCTCGACAAAGCCAGGCAGGACGCGTCACGCTATCAGCTGATGTTTATCGATCTCGATCATTTCAAGCCGGTCAACGACACCAGCGGTCATGCCGCCGGCGACGCGTTGTTGCGCCAGGTGGCTTCGACGATCAAGGCGGCGCTTGCGCCGTCGGACATCGTGGCCAGGTTTGGCGGTGACGAGTTTTCAGTGGTGTTGATGTCGCCTTTGCTTGCCGACGGCGAGAGGGCAGTGCTGGCGATCCTTGATGCGGTAAGCGCGCTGGACTTCACTTGGGATGGACAGACGCATCACGTCTCTTCCAGCATTGGCCTCACGTCGATCGCCGCCGACTCCGGAGAGGTGAACGAGATCATCGCGAGAGCCGACGCGGCCTGCTATGCGGCCAAGGCGGCTGGCCGCAATTGCGCTTTCGTGGCCTTGCCCGGTACCGCCCCCGGTGTCGCGACACCGATGACGCGGGTAGCGACGGGAACCTGAATTCAGAAGTTCCGCTCGTCCGCGTCAGCGCGTCGGCACGGGATGTTCGCCGCGGTAGTCGTAGAAGCCGCGACCGGACTTGCGACCGAGCCAGCCGGCCTCGACATATTTCACCAGCAGCGGGCAGGGGCGGTATTTGGAGTCCGACAGGCCTTCATGCAGCACCTGCATGATCGAAAGACAGGTGTCGAGACCGATGAAATCGGCGAGCTGCAGTGGTCCCATCGGGTGGTTGGCGCCAAGCTTCATGGCGGTGTCGATGGCTTCGACCGTGCCGACGCCTTCATAGAGCGTATAGATGGCCTCGTTGATCATCGGCAACAGGATGCGATTGACGATGAACGCCGGGAAATCCTCGGAGACGGTGATCGTCTTGTCGAGCTGTTTCACATAAGCCTTGGCCAGCTCGAAGGTCTGGTCTTCGGTCGCGATACCGCGCACCAGCTCGACCAGTTTCATGACCGGCACAGGATTCATGAAATGGATGCCGATGAACCGCTCCGGCCGATCAGTCTGGGCGGCAAGACGGGTGATCGAGATCGAGGAGGTGTTGGTGGCGAGCACGGCCGTCGGGTTGAGTTGCGGACAGAGCTGCGCATAGATCTTGCGCTTGACCGTTTCATCTTCCGTGGCAGCCTCGATAACGAGGTCTGCGGCGGCGAGATCCGCCATGGCTGCTGCGGAGCCGATACGGGAAACGGCATCCTTGCGCTCTTTCTCGTCCAGCTTGCCGGAGGCGACCTGGCGGGCCAGGTTGCCGCTGATTGTGGCAATGCCCTTTTCGATGCGGTCAACAGAGACATCGTAGAGCAAGACGTTGTAGCCGGCCAATGCCGAGACATGGGCGATGCCGCCCCCCATCTGGCCTGCGCCGATGATGCCAATCGTTTCGATCTTGCCGGTCATTCTTTTTATCCCGCCAATGCTTCTTCTTGATTTTGTGCAATGCAAACTAAATGGCCGGGGTAGGTTTCGTCTACCCCGGCCATCACATTTAATACCGATCCAGAAAGAGCGTCAAAGTGCCTTTTGGAGTTCCGGCAGGACCTGGAAGAGGTCCCCGACGATGCCGTAGTCGGCGACCTGGAAGATCGGCGCTTCCTCGTCCTTGTTGATGGCGACGATGACCTTGGAGTCCTTCATGCCGGCCAGATGCTGGATGGCACCGGAGATGCCGCAGGCGATGTAGAGGTCGGGTGCCACCACCTTGCCGGTCTGGCCGACCTGCCAGTCGTTGGGGGCGTAGCCGGCATCGACCGCCGCGCGGCTGGCACCGACCGCGGCACCCAGCTTGTCGGCCACGGGAAGGATCACTTCCTGGAACTTCTCCGCCGAGCCCAGCGCACGGCCGCCCGAGATGATGATCTTGGCCGAGGTCAGTTCCGGACGATCGCTTTCCGACAGTTTGTTCTCGACGAAGGTCGAAAGGCCGGGGTTGGCGGCAGCCGAGACCGTCTCGACCGAGGCCGAACCACCTTCCGGGGCTGCCTGGAAGGAGGCGGTGCGCACGGTGATCACCTTCTTGGCGTCGGTTGCCTGCACCGTCTGGATGGCGTTGCCGGCATAGATAGGACGCTTGAAGGTGTCGGCCGACACCACCTCGATGATCTCCGAGACCTGCGCCGTGTCGAGCAGGGCTGCCACGCGCGGCGAGACGTTCTTGCCGGTCGAAGTGGCCGCGGCGACGATGGTGTCGTAGTTGCCGGCCAGTGAGACGACCAGGGCAGCGGTCGGCTCGGCGAGACGCTCGGCCAGTTCTTCGGCTTCTGCCAGAAGCACCTTGCGCACGCCCTTCAGCTTGGCGGCGGCATCGGCGGCTGCCTTGGCGCCCTTGCCGGCAACCAGCACGTCGACGTCGGAGCCGATCTTGAGGGCCGCCGACAGGGCCTTGGCGGTCTGGTCGGACAGCGAGGCGTTGTCGTGTTCGGCGATGAGGAGGATTGCCATGGTGTTGATCCCTTCGCTTAAAGCACGCCGGCTTCGTTCTTGAGCTTGTCGACGAGTTCGGCCACCGTCTTGACCTTGACGCCCGCCTTGCGGCCGCCCGGTTCCTCGGTCTTGACGACCTTGAGGCGCGGCTTGATGTCGGCGCCGAAATCAGCCGCGGTCTTTTCGTCGAGCGGCTTCTTCTTGGCCTTCATGATGTTGGGCAGCGAGGCGTAGCGCGGCTGGTTCAGACGCAGGTCCGCCGTCACGATGGTCGGCATCTTGAGTTCGACCGTCTGCAGACCGCCGTCGACTTCGCGGGTGATCTTTGCCTTGTCGCCGGCCAGTTCCACTTTCGAGGCGAAGGTGCCCTGCGACCAGCCCAGGAGCGCTGCCAGCATCTGGCCGGTCTGGTTGGAATCGTCGTCGATGGCCTGCTTGCCGAGTATGACAAGGCCGGGCTGTTCGGCATCGACCACACCCTTCAGCACCTTGGCGACACCCAGCGGCTCAACGGCTTCGTCGGCCTTGACCAGGATGGCGCGGTCGGCGCCCATGGCGAGAGCGGTGCGGAGCGTTTCCTGCGCCTGCGCCGGGCCGATCGAGACCACCACGATCTCCTCGACCTTGCCCGCTTCCTTCAGCCGGATCGCCTCTTCGACCGCGATCTCGTCAAACGGGTTCATCGCCATCTTCACATTGGCGAGTTCCACGCCCGAGCCGTCCGCTTTCACGCGAACCTTAACATTCGCATCGACAACCCGCTTAACGGGCACCAGGACTTTCATCTGTCTCTCACCTCTCAAGATGCATTCGGGGGCGCTATAACAGTACCGGCCCGCTCAGGGTTGTCGAATGCCGACATTTCGGACGCAATTTCTCAAATTCGCCCGCCAAGCTTCGGCCGCCTGGACGGTGGCTGACAGGGCTGCCGCAGGCGCGCGGACCGTAGTTGCGGGCGCCATCCGCGTCAATATCGGCAAAAGGTCCAAATCGGTTGAAAGCTGCAGCTATTGCCGGCCCCAGCGTGATGCCGGCTTCTCTTCCGCAGGGGCAGGGACGGGCGGCGGCGCCGTTTCGGCGGGCACCACCGCTGGAACTGTTTCTTCCTCGTTTTCCAACAGCGGGACGCCGCGGCTGCGCAGCACCAGAACGAGAAGGGCACCAGTCACGATGCCGCCGATATGGCAAGCCCAGGATATCTGCTCCTCGCCGCCCATCGCGAACATGACGAACTGCAAGAGCACCCACAGGATCAGGACGATATAAGCCGGCAGTCTGAGCGGAATGCGGGCAAAGGCCAGCACCCACACCTTCACGCGCGGATAAAGGATCAGATAGGCGGTCACCACGCCAGCTATGGCTCCTGATGCTCCGATCAGCGGCTGCTCGGAGCCAGGAGCCACCCAGCCGTGGAAAAAAGCGCCGCCGGCGGCACTGGCGAGATAGAAGATCAGATAGCGGACGTGACCGAGCGCATCCTCGACGTTGTCGCCGAACACCCACAGGAACAGCATGTTGCCGCCGAGATGGAAGATATCGGCATGGAGGAAGGAATAGGTGAGGTAACTCAGCTGTTCGGGAATGACGATGAATTGCGGCGACAGTTCCGCAATGTCGTGGACGACGGAGGGGATGAAGCCATAGCTGAGTGTGGCACCTGCGGCGTAGTCGTCACCGCCGACGCGCGTGACCAGATAGATCGCGACGTTGAAAAGGATCAACCCGATGTTGACGTAGGCGTAGCGGATGCGGCGCAGATGATTGGAATCGTAAAGCGGAATGAACATGCGGCTGGCTTCCGCCCATTGTCCACTGATGCCAAATCAGCGGTTCTTACCCGGCACCCATAGCACGTCGGACTTTCCATTGTCATTGACCGTGCGTGCGGCAACGAACAGGAAGTCCGACAGGCGGTTGACGTATTTGAGCGCCTCGGCGCCGACCTGTTCGTCGGGATTCTGCGCCAGTGCCACCATCACACGTTCGGCGCGGCGGGTGACCGTTCGGGCGAGATGAAGAGCCGCAGCGGCCGGGGTGCCACCGTTGAGGATGAAAGATCTCAGCGGCTGCAGGTCCTTGTTGAGCAGGTCGATGTCCTTCTCGACACGTTCGACCTGCGAGGCGACGATGCGCAGCGGTTCATATTCCAGCGGCTTGCCATCGTCCGGTACGGAAAGGTCGGCGCCGAGGTCAAAAAGATCGTTCTGGATCCGGCCAAGCATCACGTCGATCGACGGGTGGGCGGTAGCCGTATGCAAGCGTGCCATGCCAATGCAGGCATTGGCCTCGTCCACCGTGCCGCAGGCCTCGATGCGCAGATCGGACTTCAGGCGTCTTGCGCCGGTACCAAGTCCCGTGGTGCCGGTATCGCCGGTGCGGGTGTAGATCTTGTTGAGTTTGACCAATGCATCCTCCCGCTCGGCCGCAAACCTGCTCGGGCTATTTGCGCGTGAAATAGACCGCAAGCATGATCAGGACCAACGCCAGGAACTGCAGCAGCACGCGTGCCTGCATGAGCTTGTTCGATGTCACCCCCGAGCCGCCGCGCATCATGTTGATGAGGCCGCGGATGAGCACCGCGACCACGGCCACCATCACGACGATGGCGAGGATGTTGAAAACAGTGCCCATGGCGATTCCGTTCCGTTCAAGCGCGCTTGGCGAGGATGCGGTAGAGCATGGAAGCTGGCAACAGACGTTTCAGCGCTACCCCGATTCTGGCTGGCATGGTTACCACATAGTGCGGCCGGGGGCGTTGCGACAGAAGCGCATGGGCCAGCACTTTGTAGACGGCTTCCGGTCCGAGCTTGTAGGGCGACCGGATTCCACCCTGCTCAAGCCGCTGCAGTTGCGCTTGATAAGCGGTGCGATGCACAGAATTCTCGTGATCGATGTGCTTGAGGAACCAGGGCAGGCCATTACTCGCGAACTTCGAGGCGATCGGCCCCGGTTCAATCAGGGAGACGTGGATCCCGCTGCCGGCCAACTCCTGCCGCAGGCACAGCATCAATCCTTCCAGAGCGTGTTTGGATGCGGCATAGGCTCCGCGAAACGGCACCGGCGTAAGACCAAGGATGGACGAGCAGTGGACGATGCGGCCATGGCCCTGGGTGCGCATCACAGGCACGATGCGACGCGTGAGGTCATGCCAGCCGAACAGGTTTGCCTCGAACTGTTCGCGCAGCGCCTCTACCGGCAGATCTTCCACCGCACCGGGTTGGGCGTAGGCGCCGTTGTTGTAGAGCGCGTCGAGCCGGCCGCCGGTGTGCTCGAGCACGGTTTCGACCAGAGCCTTGATCGAATCCGGCTCTCGATAGTCGAGATAGAACGCCTCGATACCATCGGCTTCCAGCGTGGCAATGTCCTCGGGCTTGCGGGCCGTGGCGAACACCCGCCAGCCGTCTGCCTTCAGCGCCCGCGCGCAATGGGCGCCAATGCCCGAAGAGGCGCCGGTGACGATGATCGTGCGGGGCGCTTGGGATGAAGTACCGGAAGATGCGGCGAGACTTGCCATTTGCCGCAATCACTTCCCATATTCGCCGCCTGGAAACAACTGGAGGAACAGCATCGTTGCTGCGCACCATCGTCGCCTTCCGCCGCGTGCTCTACGATGCGGCCGGTCATTTCAACAATGACGACGGTTGGGCGATGGCCAGTCATCTGGCGATCACCTCGCTGATGGCGCTGTTTCCGTTTCTGATCTTCGCCACCTCGCTGGCGAGTTTCCTTGGCGCGCAAGCTTTCGTCGAGACGATCGTGCCACTGCTGTTCGACACCTGGCCTGAGCAGATTGCCAAGCCGATCGCGCGCGAGGTCATCAACGTGCTGACGGTCCGGCGAACGGACCTTCTCACTTACGGCGTGCTGCTTGCCGGGTTCTTCGCCTCCAACGGTATCGAGGCGGTGCGCACTTCCTTGAACCGGGCCTACCGCATGACGGAGACACGCTCAATCTTCTTTCGCCGCACGCAGAGCATCGTCTTCGTGCTGATCGCCGCCGTGGGCTTCCTGGCCATCAGTCTTTTGCTGGTTTTCGCGCCGCTGATCGCGCGTCTGGCGGAAGCGCATTTCCATTGGATCGGCCCTTATATGGGCACCATCACGCTATGGCGCTTCGTCATCGCTTCGACGGTTATCGTGTTCGCGCTCTTCGCCGTGCACATCTGGCTGCCGATGGGGCGGCGCAGCATTGTCTCGATCCTGCCGGGGATCGGCTTCACGCTGGTCGGCTGGGTGGTCGGATCAACCATCTTCGCTTCTTATCTCGACCATTTCTCGTCCTACGTGACGACCTATGCCGGCCTCGCCTCGATCATGATCGCCGTGGTCTTCCTTTACATCGTCTCGGTGATCTTCATTCTGGGCGGAGAACTCAATGCCGCCATCAGCCGCTATGCCGAAGCGCGTGCCCGTGTCGGCTGAGCCGTGGCCAGCCCGACCCCGAAGGTGGTGATGGCCATGCCGGCGATCTGGACCAGGTTCAGATGTTCGCCGAACAGGATCCAGGCCATCACGGCCGTGACCGCCGGAACCAGATAGAACAGCGAAGCCACCTTCGACATCGCCCCTTCGCGGATCATCACCATCAGCAGGAAGATGGCGCCGACCGAGAGCACCAGCACCAGCCAGGCCATGGCGAAGATGAAGTCGCTGTTGACGGTGAAGACGCGGGTTTCGAGGGCGAAACTGGCAATCACCATCACGACGGTGCCGCCGACATACTGCCAGAAGGTCGAGGCGACGAGGTTGCCGGATGATCCGAAACGCTTCTGCCAGACGGTGCCAGCGCTCATGGCAATGACGGAGATCACGCAAGCTGTGAGCGTGGCCGGCGTGACACCGCCGCCCAGTGCACCGAGCTTCGGCCACAAGACGATGATGACGCCGACGAAGCCGATTGCCAGGCCGGCCCAATGCCGGGGCTGTATTTCTTCGCCGAGCAGCTTGCCGGCCATGACCGCGGTGATCAGTGGCTGAAGCCCGACGATCAACGCCGAGATTCCGGCAGGCAACCCGCGATGGATCGCCCAGAAGACCGCACCGAGATAGATGCCGTGCATGAGGACGCCGGCAATGATGGCGTGCTGCGCCTGCGTGCGGCTTGGCCAACGTGCCTTGAGCAGCACGACCAGGACTGCGAACAGCACCGCGGCGATGGCAAAACGTATCGCCAGAAAAGTGAACGGCTCCGCCCATGGCATGGCATAGCGGGCGCCGATGAAGCCGGTTGCCCACAGCACGACGAAGGTTGCGGGAATGAACCGCTTGAATTCGTGCATGGATGAAACCGCTTTCCGATGGAGAATGTGCCGCCTAGAGCGTTTCCGTTTTCGGAAACGCTCTAACTCTTTATTTTTACGCAATTCCGGACGGAAAACTGCTGCGCGCTTTTCCTGGAATTGCTCTAGCCCGGCAATTCGAGCGGGCAAAGCCAAAACCGCTTACTTTTAAAGTGACGGGAATTGAAGCTGCTGCCGAGACAGCCCTATATGCCAACCATACGGCGGATGTCTTTGGGGGTCGCGCCGGCAGCACGCAGCGCGGCCAGACCCGTATCCTTCAAGCTCTTCGAGAGTTTGCGCCCATCCAGGCCCAGGATCAGCCCATGGTGGAAATAGGCCGGTTGCGGCAGGCCGAGCAGTTGCTGAAGCAGCCTTTGCACGGCCGTTGCATGGAACAGGTCCATGCCGCGCACGACATGGGTTATGCCTTGCAAGGCATCGTCCAGCACGACGGAAAGGTGGTAGCTGGTCGGAATATCGCGGCGCGCCAGAACGATGTCTCCCCAGTCTTGCGGCCGGGCCTGGACATGGCGTGTTGCCGACAGGCCCGTATCCTCGAATTCGGTCCAGACCAGATCGCGATCGAGGCGCGACAGGGCGGCCGCGATATCGAGCCGCCAGGCAAAGGGCACTCCTTGGGCAATGCGCGCCTTGCGCTCTGCCCGGGACAGAGCTTTGTCGATCGCTGGATAGAGCGGCGCGCCATCCGGGTCGCGGGGCCAGTCGCGCCCGCGTCGTTCGCGTTCGCTGATGAAGGCGCGGATGTCGCCGCGGCTCATGAATGCAGGATAGACGAGTTCTTCGGCGATCAGTCTGTCGAGCGCCACTTGGTATTCGGCAAAATGTTCCGACTGCCGTCGCACGGCTTCTTCCCAGCGCACGCCCAGCCACTCGAGGTCACGATAGATGCCCGCCTCGAATTCCGGCGTGCAGCGCGTGGTGTCGATGTCCTCGATGCGCAGCAGCAGGCGTGCGCCAACGTCATTCGCGAGTTGCCGGTTGAGCAGCGCCGAATAGGCATGACCAAGGTGCAGGTCGCCATTCGGGCTGGGCGCGAAACGAAATGTCAGGAGTGTCATCGGTCGGCGGCAATCGGGTTTTGCAAGCGTTAGCCGGATTGCTACCTTGCCGGCCTTTCGCGGACAAGGAACATGCAGCGCATCACCTCTCTCAACGACATCGCCATGGGCCTCGATGCCTTGTGCGGCATCGATCCGCGCCTGGAGACGGTGCGTGCCTTTGCCGGCGAAGTGCCGCTGCGGCTTTCGGAGCCGGGCTTTGCCAGTCTCGCTTCGATCATCGTGTCGCAACAAGTGTCGCGAGCCAGTGCCGACGCTATTTTCGGACGACTGACCAGGTTGCTGGACCCATTGACGGCTGAGGCCATTCTGGGCGCAGGCGAGGACGTTTTTCGCGAGGCAGGACTGTCGCGGCCCAAGCAGCGCGGACTGCTCGCCGTCTCGGGGGCGGTGATGGATGGGCTCGATCTGCATCACCTGTGTTCGTTGGAAGCCGGCGAAGCAATCGCCAGACTCACGGCGGTTCCAGGCATCGGTCCGTGGACGGCAGAGTGCTATCTGCTCTTTGCCGCCGGGCACCCGGATGTATTCCCGGCGCGCGATGTGGCGTTGCAAAGCGCGGTCGGCCACGCGCTGTCGATCGAGCCGCGTCCGCCAGAGAAAAAACTCATCGTGCTGGCCGAATCATGGGCGCCCTGGAGAGGTGTCGCGGCGCGACTTTTCTGGTCTTATTACAGGGAATTGAAGGGCAGGGACGCCGCTCCGCCGGTCTAAGCCGCAAAAAAGCTTAAAAATCATGCTCTTTTGAGGGGTATTCGGCACGGCTTCCCGCTTCACATCCCTGTCATGTCGGGCTTACAGTATCCGCGCCGTGAACCAAGGAGGCAAACAACGTGACGGTTGCCGTATCTCCGGATGGGCTTCCCGCACTGGTGCTGAATGCGGACTATCGCCCGCTCAGCTATTACCCGCTTTCGCTCTGGTCCTGGCAGGACGCGATCAAGGCGGTGTTCCTCGACCGCGTCAATATCGTCGCCGAATACGAGCACGCGGTCTCCTCGCCGAATTTCTCCATGAAGCTGCCGTCCGTCGTCAGCCTCAAGGCCTATGTGAAGCCGTCGCGCTATCCGGCCTTCACGCGTTTCAACGTGTTCCTGCGCGACCGCTTCCAGTGCCAATATTGCGGGACGCCGGAGGATCTTACCTTCGACCACGTCATCCCGCGTCATCGCGGCGGCGCGACGACGTGGGAAAATGTGGTCGCCGCCTGCTCCCCCTGTAATCTGCGCAAGGGCGGCATGATGCCCTCCCAGGCCAAGATGTGGCCGTTGCAGAAACCCTATCAGCCGACCGTGCACGATCTGCACAACAACGGCCGTCTCTTCCCGCCCAACCATCTGCATGAGAGCTGGATGGATTATCTCTACTGGGATGTGGAACTGGAGCCGTAAGGCTCGCTGCCTTTTGCTTTCGCCTGATCTTTATCCGGAAGCCCTACGGCTTGGCTTGCAGACCCTCGGGGCGCGCTTGCTCAGGCGCGTTTGAAAGCTCCGCGGAAGGCAACAGCCGCCAGGATCAGGCTGGCAATGGCATTCCAGCCGGCCAGCGACAGCCCGAGGATGCGCAGCGCGGCCTTGTCGCAGGATGGCGGCACGAACTTGTCGAGCGCATCGAGCACGCCGTTGCCGCCGGTGTCGACCGGAGCGGCGACGTTGGTGCAATCGGTCGGTCCCGGCCACCAGCCCCATTCGACGCCGGAGTGGAAGACGCCGAGATAGAGGCCGTAGACCATGAGCAGGCCACCGACGATCAAAAGGGCGCGGGTGATCCAGACGGGCAACTTGAAGATCGCCGCAAGGGCCGCAAGCAACATCAGCGGCGCGCCGACATAGTAGGGGATACGCTGCTCGTAGCAGAGCTTGCAGGGGATGTAGCCGCCTATGTACTGGAAGGCGAGCGCCGAGCCGACGGTGGCTGCCATGGCCACGGTCAGGAATGCTGCTGTGAGCATCGGACCGCGGCTGGCGGAGGTCGTCGCATCGGACATGTGGTTTCGCTCCTGTTGTCGGCGCGCCTGGTTAAAGGGCGTATTTGGCCGCGAAATAAAGCAGAATGAGGATGGCCGCTGCGGCTCCCGCCAGGAGGCCGAGCCGCTTCTCGATGAAGTCACGGATCGGTTCGCCATAGCGGCGCAGCAGCCAGGCGAGCAGCAGGAAACGGCCGCCGCGCGCCACGATGGCGAGCACGATGAACAGCAGAAGATTAACGCCGATGACGCCGGAGAGGATCGTGACCACCTTGATCGGCGGCAGATGCGCTGCCCCGGAGGTGATCAGCATCAGGATGATGAAGCCGATGCCGGACGATAGCCGCAACGCCTCGAACTCATCATACTTGCCATAGAACTCGAGCACGGGCTTGGCCACGGCTTCGTAGGCGTAGTGACCGATGAACCAGCCGGCAACGCCGCCGAGGACGGAGGCAATCGTAGCGACAAGCGCGTAGCGATAGGCGCGGTCGGGACGGGAAAGCGCCATCGGCAGGTAAAGGACGTCCGCCGGCACCAGGAAGACCGAGCTCTCGACGAAAGCGATGAACGCCAGCCACCACTCGGCCGATTTCCGCGCCGCCAGTGACAGCGTCCAGTCATAAAGTCCGCGAAGCATGCAGCCCCCTTCTTGGTGAGCGTCATGCTCTAGAAAGAATTTCTTGGCCACACAATGGCGGGGGCTTCACGAAAGCGAAAGGTCGCACTGCTCGAGGCCGAAGTTTCTCGAGATTTCAGCCCGCCGATGCGTTGCGCCAGTTGACGAACCGGGTCGTGACCGTATAGTCCGCGCCCATCTGGACCGCCCGGTCCGGGGCCCCTATGGCGGAATTGGTAGACGCGCTCGACTCAAAATCGAGTTCCGCAAGGAGTGCTGGTTCGATCCCGGCTAGGGGCACCAATTTTTATCTCACGCCAGTTCGCTGCGCTCACGGCTCCGATGGGGCGGCCTGCCGGCCGACGGGCGGTCGCCCTTGCGAACCCTTTGGGTTCGATTTGCGCTTCTACGAAGTACCAAGTTCTTCACATTGGTGATTTTATCGGATGACGTGGCGCCCCGAAACGAGCCCGCTTGCCTGGGTGGGGTTGGGGGTGCGGCAAGCGGGCTACGGTAACACGACGTGCCTTCGCCCTACCGTAAGGCCACTGTAGCCCATTCAAAGAACCGCACAATGAAAAGTTTCAAAAAAGTAATATATATCAATAGTTTAGATGGAACTAAAGTATGAATTGCGCTGCGGGCAGGTGTGTGAAGATCGCGATGTCGATGGGGAACTCAGGCCAATCCCCCTGCCATGCAATCAACCGCGGCTGAACAGGTTCCTCACCCTGTTGCGCAACAGGCGGGCGAAGTTGCGGGTTTCACGATAAAGATGCAGTTGCGACGCGGCCTGTCGGGTCGCCTTGTCGGCATCGGGCGTCAGGCCGATCACGAAAGTGCCGACGGGCCTTCGTTCCATCCACAAACGGCTCATGACAGGATGGTCGGGCACAGCGCATGAATCGGTCATGACGATGTTGGGATCGTCGAGATGCTGCTTGGTCACCTCGATCATCAGCAGCGTGCCTGGCGAAAACGCAGCCAGCTTCTCGTCATACGCCGTCTTCCACGTATAGGCATGACCGGCTTCGACGAAGACGATCAGGCTTGCGATGGTGCGACCGTCCAATATCAGAGAATGGATGCGGCACATGTCCTGCTCGGCCAGACGGTGCACCGCTTCGCGTGCGAAGGCGGCGCGAAAGCGATCGATGGCCATCGCGGTGCGTTCGCGTCCCTTCCAGCCGGATGCCTCCAGAGTCAGGAAATTCTCGATGGCCTGGCGGATTTCTTCCGGTCCGCGCGCCACTTCATGTTCCAGTTTTCCGGTCTCGCCGAGCCGGCGTTTCAGGCGGCGGAACTCGCGGTAGTGATGTGAACGCAAGGATTGCTTGAGGTAGGCATCGCCATCGAGTTTGCTTTGCAGGAAGGGACGCTGCGTTTCGCCGGTGATCACCAGTGGCAGGTTGCGTGCTTCGGCAAGGGCCCGCACCAGGCTGGCCATTGGGCCGTCGAGGCGCATGTCGGGCAAGGCAAAAACCTTGGGCAGCTTCAGATGCGGGCGCGACAGCATGGAGAAGAAATCCTCGATCACGCCGATGGGGTCGTCTCGATCGGTCAAGGGGGTGCCGACGGGTCCGAACGGGCTTGCCCAGGTGCGCATGATGGGAGCCGCGAGCGGTATACCTGGCCGTTCCACCGAGAAAGGCACCAGAAGGCGCAGCCGGCTACGGTGTTCGTTGCCGTCGCGGATAACGGCCAGCCGCACCTCCTTGTCTTCCAGGCGCGGCATTGCCGGTGCCAGGAAGCGCGGGTTGAAGAAGACATTGGGTTCGACAGTGCGGTTGCACAGATAGTCGAGTTCCTCGACCAGATCGAAGCCGGCCGAGGCCGGATAGACGGCAAGCGTCCGTTCTGGGCGGTTGGAGGCCAGCAACTCGATCTCGGCGAGTTCGGCGGCATTGGGCGTGACGCCGGCCAGGCCCGTCATCAGGGTTCCTGCCGGACCGCCGCTTGTTTCCTCGATCAGTGGGACAGCGGCCATCAGGCGGCTCCTCTGGCGGGAACGAAGATAATCATGGCGATGCCGAGCTTGCGCCACACCGTGAACGACAGGGCAGCGGCTTCGAATACCATGGCAATCGCAGTGGCCAGCGCGGCGCCCCAAAGATGGAAGGTTGGGATCAGCGCCACATTGAGCGCGATGTTGATGGCCAGCGTCAAGGCGAAAACGGCGGCGCAGATGTTCTGGTGACCGCTCATGGTGAGCAGGCTCTCGCAAGGACCGACGGCGGCACGGGCAACCACGCCGCAGACGAGGAGGAACAGCAACGGATAGCCTGCGGTGAATTCCGGCCCGAACAGGATCAGCATCGGTTTGCCGAGAAGTAGAACCACTAAGGCCATCAGCAGGGAAGGCCAGAAGGTCCATGAAACCGTCTCGCGGGCAAACGCGGCAAGCTTGTCCCTTTCGCCATGGGTATAGTGGGCATAGCGTTGCGCGACGCCGGCCTTCACCGCGAAATAGACGAAATGCACCAGTGCCAGAGTCTTCACCGTGGCAAAATAGACGGCGACATCATCCGGCTTGAGATAGAGACCGACCATGAGCACATCGGCATTGGTGAGCAGGAAAAAGAAACTCTCCACCAGGAAGATCGGCAGGGATATGGCGATCCAGTCGCGGAGATGGATGGTTGTCGGGCCGGAAGGAACGCGGGCGTCGGTACGTGCGGTGACTTCGATCAACTGGATGATGGTGGTGGCATAAGTGGCGACGATCGACGCAATCAGGGCGGTCTTCGCGTCCGCCGGCATGCCGATCAACAGCGCGAGCCCCATGCAGGCGAGGATTGCAAGCGGGCGGACGATGTAGACGCGGGTAAGGGCCGAAAGTGCCCAGGAGTTGGCCCGCGCGATGCCCTGAAGCAGATCGGACATCGCAATCATCGGCAGGCAGAAGATGCCGAGTATGAAGGGCACCACGTAGTAGCTCTCGATCCAGTCCGAACACAGCCAGACTCCCGCAATGCCGACCAGTGCGATGAGGGTCGAGGCGACCAGAACGAAGATCCGGCTGGCCAGCAGAATGCCGCGCAGTTCGGCCAACTTGCCGTGCTCGCGGAACTCGGGGATGAAGCGGATGACCGAGGTGTGGAAACCCAGGCAGGACAGGTTGCCGACGATGACCATCGTCGTCCAGACCAGCACGAGGATGCCGTATTCGAAGGACCCCATCCAGCGGGCCATCAGCACCTGGCTGACAAAGGCGATGACGGCACTGATGACGCGGATGACGAAGGCAATCAGCGAGATGCGTCCGGCTTCGCCGCGTTCGTCGGGGGAAAAGAGAACCGCATCGAGCTTGCCGAGCAAAGGCCGCGCACGCAGCGCCAGGCGCTGCGGCAGAAGCCGCTCGGCAGTCGTGGCTGCGGAAAAGCGCACGCGGTACTCCCAGTCCTCACCTTGGACCTTAACAGGCCCCGGCATGGCAAACTATCTATGCGGGACAGCTTAAAAAACGGTTCGGGGGCAGCATGATCGACGAAACCGAACGCAAGGCGATGCTGAAGGCGCATTCGATCGGAGCCAAGATGATCGCCTGGCTGGAAGAGATCGGCATAGAGCGGTTGGCGGATCTGAAAGGCGCGGACGCCGACGAGATCGCCATGCGCATCGACATCGCGCTTGGCCGCAGGCATTTGAACCGGTTGGGGATCGCCGCATTGCAAAACCTTATCGCATTGGCGGACGCGCAATCGGACTAGCGGGCGGACTAGCGGGCCTGTTGTGCTGGCCGGCACGGAGTTGGCAGGCATAGTCAGGAGAATGGCACCTGTATCCGGGCGAGCCGCCTCCGGGGTTCCAATGACAACGTTTCCACACTAGTTTGCCGCCCGGGTGGCGGGCGCAAGAATCGGAAAGCTTCATGTTCGGCAGCGCCCGTTCAAAGCTCAAAGCATGGATCGTTGGTGGTATCGGCACCATCGCGGCACTCGCGGTGGGTGGCGCTCTTGGTGCGTTCGATGCCATCCAGAAGCCGGCCGTCGTGCTTGAGCCAGGCCAGCCGGTGGAGACGGGTCCCTGGGTGGTCAGGCCATTGCGTGCCTATACAGTCGACAAGGGTGTCTATGGCTTGCCGCTGAAAGCCGGCGAGAAAGCCCTGGTTTTCGAAGCTGAAATGACGAACCGCACGGCAATCTCCAGCAAAGACTATTTCACGACCTTCCGGTCGACGGGCGGTACGGACGAGAAGCCCTTTGTCGTACTGGTTCGCGACTCGACGATGTCGCCGGCACTGCAGCCTGGATTGTCGGAGCGCATGGCCTATGTCTGGGGTTTGCCGGCAGGTGCGACGCCGCCCGATCGTTTCGTGCTCGCGGTGAATGGCGAAATCTACAAGCAGCGCGACAATCTCTACGGCGCGCCCGGCTGGTACAATGAACATGTCATCGGCACCGTGGCCATGGCCGTCGGCATCGGGCCTGACACACCGGATGCCAAGCCATGATGCGCCGGGTGGCCAACATCGCTGTTTTACTGGTCGCAGCACTGCTTTGCTACGGCATGCAAACAACCACGCCGCATTATGCAAATTTGACGGCCCCCATTCCAGTCTACGGCAAGATCCAGGATACGATCCGCACACGCACGTTCGATATCGCAGTCGACAAGGTCGTCTTTGCCCGTACGCTGAAGTTGGACCAGTTCGGCAAGCAGAACCTGCTGACCACGGGCGGGGTCTGGGCCATCGTGACGGCCAGGCTCGATGCAGCAGACCGATCGGCCATGGTAGCGGCCGCGACCTGGCAGGGACCGGATAGTCTCAACTATCGGACGAGCGAACGCGCCTCGTCTGCTGCCGGCGCCTTGCCGATTGCTCTCGATCCCGGTGTGCCGGGCAGGACGAGGCTGGTGTTCGAAGTCCTGCCGTCGCAGGTCTCAGGGGCTACGCTGCTCGTATCCGGCAAATTGGCCGGGCCACTCGACTCGGAAGCGCGTATCGCACTCGGTTCGGTCGCGACGCAACCGAACGGTTTGCCGGAAGGTGTGACCGAAACCTATGAACTCGGCGACACTTTCTGAGGCTGACCTTGAGCATCGCGGCGCAGCGGACTGACGAGACCGGAGGCCAGCGTACGCCGGCCGAAAGGCGCTGGTGGCTGCGCAGCCTGCTGGCGCTGATCGTGCTGATCCCTGCCACGCTCGCGGTGATGTCGTATGACAGCGTCAGGGAACTTCTGGGCAACCGGGATCTTTTCGCGAAGGAAGTTGCCTGGGGCAGCAAAGCACGTTTCGGTGGCAGTGACTGGCAATTGACCGATCTGCGCGCGGCTCTCGGGCGCGCCGATATTCCGCCTGAGGTGGTTCCAGTGCTGGTCGACCTGACCGTGACCGTCGGCGAGACTGACCTGCAGACTTTGTGGTTGGGTTGCAAGGTCATGCTCGTCGACGCCGCTGGTCGTCGCTGGTTACCGACGGCAGCGGTGTCGTTCAGGCAGACGGACGATGCCAAGACCTGCGTTTCGGCGATCTTTTCCGGCGCGAGGAGCGGCGATACGCTGAAGATACGCGAAACCTTCCTGGTGCCCAAGGATGCCACCGCGACCATCCAGCCGGCCGTTGGCGTAGCCAGTGAGCGCCCGACCTTCCTGTTGTTCGAGCGGCCGCGGGACTGAGAATGGCAGTCTGCTAGGCGGCCGCGTCGACAGCCGCCGTGGAGGCACGCTTTGGCAGTGCAAATGCGCTTTCCAGAACGGCGGCGAGCAGACAGATGCGCAGTGGTTCAACCAGGATTCCAGTGGAGCTGTCCTGGAACGGGCTGCCGAACAGAAAAGTCACGCCATGTGCGAGCACCTGCCAGCTGTCGAGCTCATGCGGGCCGATCAGCCGCGTTGCGCCCAACCAGGCCCAGGCAGCCGCCCAGTCGATCAGGCGGTAGCCGACGATGAGAACGACGATCAGCAACACGCCGGAACTTAAAGTAAGGCGCACGCCATTGGCGATCGGCAGGTAGCGGGAGCGGTAACCGCTGATGAAATGTTCGACGAAGTCGCGCAGGAATTTCGGGATCGCCTTGTAGCGCTCACCGAGGCGCCCGACCCGCTGGTGAACGCGCATCAATTCCTTGTCGTCGCGCACGTCATAACCGTAGATCAGCGCTGCCATCACCAGCCAGATCACCGGTACGAGCATGTAGAAGAAGAGGCTGATCAGTGTGCTCGAGGCACTGGCTGGCATCATTTCGACAGGCACCATCGGCGCTGCCGCCATGGCGTTGCCGACGGGCGTGGCGATGCTCTCTGCCGTGGCCTGAAAGAAAGAACCGATGTTGCGGCTCATGACCCAGGAGAGGGCGACATCCTTCCAGCGGCTGATGACGTAGAGACCGATGAAGATCCAGTTGGTCTCGCAGATGACCACGATGATCTGCCAGGCCGAGGATGCACCACCTCGTTTTTGCATTTCCTTGGCAACGCGCCGGATCACCCAGGAGATGGCGACCGAAAACAGCAGCCAGCGCGAATCCAGCACATCCAGCACGTTTCCGGATTCACCGAATGGCGCCAGGTCGAGCGCAGCGCGCGAATACTGCCGCACGGTGTCGCCGAGGAAACCCCAGGCGGCGTAGTAGGCGAAGAATGGCAGCAGCGCGACGGTGACCATATTGGCGAGGCGGGCGCTGCCAGCGCTGGACTCTTCGCCTGTTTCGCCTCTCGCGGCGGCCTGAGCGGCACGCACCGCTGGCAGTGCGGGCCGCAATGTCTGGAACATGGCGACTGTGACAACGAGTTGGGCGAGGGCCACCAGCGTCAGCAAGGCCAGGCCGGCCATATGATTCACAATCGCCACATGCGTGGCGAGCCGCATGAACAAGCCGTTGGCGATCAGTCCAAGCAGCACCAACGCAATGAGTTGTGGCCAGAAACGCCAGAGCAGGCGCAGCGTCAGTCCGATCGGCCTTGCAATCCCAGCAAGCATATCCACCTCGCACCGCCCCCGCCGCTTTTTAGCAAAGTTTCGGATAATGTCTGCCCTCGATGTTGTCGTAACGACCGCCTGCTGACAGCCCTATCGAGGCGGTCGATCTCCGCTTTACGGAGCCCGCGCCTGCTCTCGGAAAAGCTGATTGGGCCAAGGGAACAAAGGCCGGCGGATCTTCATTTGAAAATCGTCGGAAGCGGAGGGAGCCGACGTGGAGGAATACACCATGAAGATCGCATGCGGTATTGCGCTGGCGGCCCTGATCATCGGGCAGTCGGCGGAAGAATTGGCGGCCGAACCCTTGAACACGATGGACGATGTCGGCTCTGCGCTGCAGAATTGCTGGGATCCACCCTCCGGTACGGCGAAAGGTTCAGTCACGCTGCAATTCAGCTTCAAGCGTGACGGATCGTTGATTGGTCTACCCAAGGCGACCAGCATTCGCGTGGACGGTAATGCCGATCAGCGCAAGCAATTCGTGCAGGCGGCGACCGACGCCGTTCAGAAATGCGTGCCGCTCGCCCTGGCACCGAAGCTGGCGGACGGCATGGCGGGCACGGTTTTTACCTTGCAACTGGCTTCGCCAAAGCAGAAATAGCGGCGCCGTAGCGCCTGCCGTCAGCCGAAGGCGCCGTGACAGTGCTTGAACTTCTTGCCCGAACCACACGGGCAGGGTTCGTTGCGGCCCACCTTACCCCAGCTTGCCGGGTTTTGCGGGTCGCGTTGCTCGGCGGGAACGACGCGCGCATCCTCCAGAACAGCGACATCGGCGCCTTCACCGAAATCGTTCGTGCCGGTGCTGGCATCGATGTGCTGGCCGAACATCTCCGGGGCCTCGGGTAATGGTGCGTCGGCCGCCTCGCGCACCAGCTCCACGCGCATCAACTGCGCAGTCACGGCCTGGCGGAGGTTGCCGAGCATGGCCTGGAACAGTTCGAAGGCCTCGCCCTTGTATTCATTGAGCGGATCGCGCTGGGCGTAGCCGCGGAAACCGACCACCGAGCGCAGATGGTCAAGATTGACGATGTGCTCGCGCCACAAATGATCCAGCGTCTGCAGGACGACGGACCGCTCGACGTAGTTCATCACGTCCGGGCCGAAGCGGCCCGCACGTTCGTTGGCGGCTTCGTCGGCCGCCTTGGCGATGCGTTCGCGGATATCGTCCTCGGCAATGCCTTCTTCCTTGGCCCATTCCTCGATCGGCAGATCGAGATTGAGGTACTGCTGTGCCTCGGCCTTGAGGCCGGCAATATCCCATTGCTCGGCGTAGGCATTTTCGGGAATGGCCTTGGCGACGATCTCGTCGATGACGTCGTTGCGCATTTCGGCAACCGTCTCGGAAAGGCTTTCGCCGTCCATCAGCGCGATGCGCTGCTCGAACACGACTTTGCGCTGGTCGTTGGAGACGTCGTCATATTTGAGAAGGTTCTTGCGAATGTCGAAGTTGCGTGCCTCGACCTTCTTCTGGGCCTTCTCCAGAGCCTTGTTGATCCACGGGTGGATGATCGCTTCGTCTTCCTTGAGGCCGAGCTTCTGCAGCATGCCGTCCATGCGCTCAGAACCGAAGATGCGCATCAGGTCATCCTGCAGCGACAGGAAGAACTTCGAGCGGCCGGGATCGCCCTGACGGCCGGAGCGGCCGCGCAGCTGGTTGTCGATGCGCCGGCTCTCGTGGCGTTCGGTGGCAAGCACATAGAGGCCGCCGGCGGCGAGTGCCTTTTCCTTGAGCTGTTTCACATCTTCGCGGATGGCGTTTTCCCGCGCTTCGCGCTCAGGCCCCGCAGGCATGTCATTCAATTCCTCGGCAATGCGCATGTCGGCATTGCCGCCAAGCTGAATATCAGTACCGCGGCCGGCCATATTGGTGGCAATGGTGATGGCGCCGGGCTTGCCGGCCTGGGCGACGATCGCCGCTTCGCGCTCGTGATGGCGGGCGTTGAGGACTTCGAAATCCTCGAAGCCGTCCTGGCGCAGGCGTTCGGCCAGCTGTTCGGACTTTTCGATCGACGTCGTGCCGACCAGCGTCGGCTGTCCCTTGGCGTTGGCCTCACGGATCTCCCTGACGATCGCCTTGTATTTCTCCTCGACCGTCCGATAGACCTCGTCATCCTCATCGATGCGGCTGACGGGCAGGTTGGTCGGGATCTCGGTGACTTCGAGATTGTAGATGTTGCCGAACTCTTCCGCCTCGGTCAGTGCGGTACCGGTCATGCCGGCCAGCTTCTTGTACATGCGGAAATAGTTCTGGAAGGTGACGGACGCCAGCGTCTGGTTTTCCGGCTGGATCTGCACATGCTCCTTGGCTTCAAGCGCCTGGTGCAGGCCTTCCGAATAGCGGCGGCCGGGCATCATGCGGCCGGTGAATTCATCGATGATGACGATCTCGCCGTTGCGGACGATGTAGTCCTTGTCTCGCTGGAAGAGGCAGTGAGCCTTCAGCGCGTTGTTGACATGGTGGACCATGGCGACGTTTTCGACGTCGTAAAGCGACTCGCCCTTCAACAGGTCGGCGCCGCGCAGCATGTTCTCCACCTTCTCGGTGCCTTCTTCGGTGAAGATCGCCGTCTTCTGCTTCTCGTCGACCTCGTAATCGACAGGCTGCAACTTAACGATGAAGGCATCGACGGTGTTGTACATATCCGAGCGGTCCTCGAGCGGACCGGAGATGATGAGCGGGGTGCGCGCCTCATCGACGAGGATCGAATCCACTTCGTCGACGATCGCGTAATTGTGGCCGCGCTGAACCATCTGCGCGCGCTCATATTTCATGTTATCGCGCAAATAGTCGAAGCCGAGTTCGTTGTTGGTCGCGTAGGTGACATCGCAGGCGTAGGCATCGCGACGCTCTTCGTCGGACAGGCCGTGTACGATGATGCCGACGCTGAGGCCGAGGAATTTATAGACACGACCCATCCATTCAGCGTCGCGCGTGGCGAGATAGTCGTTGACGGTAACGACATGCACGCCTTTGCCGGCAAGGGCATTGAGATAGACGGGCAGGGTGGCGACCAGCGTCTTGCCCTCGCCTGTGCGCATTTCGGCAATGCCGCCATTGTGCAGGACCATGCCGCCGATCAGCTGCACGTCGAACGGCCGTAGGCCAAGCACCCTTCGCGCCGCCTCGCGCGCGGTGGCAAAGGCGGGGATCAGCAAATCGTCCAGCTCAGCGCCATTGGCGATATCCTCGCGGAATTTTCCGGTGCGAGCGGTAAGCTCTGCGTCGGAGAGCGCGCGCATCTCGTTTTCCATGGCGTTGATCGCTTCGACCCGAGGCCGGGTCGACTTGACACGGCGGTCGTTGGAGGAGCCGAAAATCTTACGGGCGAGGCCGCCGAGACTGACCATTCAATGGTCCTTTCGCTTGCAATCCTGGGCGTGGGAGCGGATGCGGCAGCATCCTGCAAACCCGCTTGAACGGAAAAACACCAAAAAGCGCCCGGAAAACGGTTCTGGACGCCAAGTGGTTGGACAGATAAGAGGGGGCACAATCGATGTCAACGCTGCGTTACTGAGCCGCGGAACGCCTAATTCTGCCACATTCCGGCTGATCAAAAGACCCAATCATTCTCATCGGAGCTCTTTCGCATGACCTTGTTGTTTCGCCGCGTGTCGCTAGCCAGCCTCGGTCTGGCCATCGGCTTGTCGGCTTTGTCCGTTTCGCCGCTCGCTGCCCAGGAAACCAAACCGGCGGACGCCGCCGCGGCTCCGGCGCCGGCGCCGGTCGATCCCAACGCGGTCATCGCCACTGTGGATGGCAAGCCAATTACCGAGGCGGATCTGACGCTTGCCGAAGGAGAACTGTCGCGCCAGTTCGCACAGCTTCCCGCGGAGCAGCGTCGTGCCGCGGCACTGTCGGCTGCCATCGAGATCAAGGTTCTCTCCGCCAAGGCCATTGCTGATGGGCTCGACAAGGATCCCGAATTCCAGCGTCGCGCCGCTTTCCTTCAGCAGCGCGCCTTGCATGGTGAACTGGTCGAGAAAGAAGTAGTCGGCAAGATCACCGATGCCGAAATCCGCGCTCGCTACGACAAGGAAATCGCTGCGCAGCCGCCGGTGAACGAAGTGCATGCCCGTCACATTCTCGTGAAGACGAAGGAAGAAGCGGACGCCATCGTCAAGAAGCTTGACGCCGGCGAAGACTTTCAGAAGCTTGCTAACGAGAACACCAGTGATCCGAGCGGCAAGACCAATGGCGGCGATCTCGGTTTCTTCGGTCCCGGCCAGATGGTACCGGAATTCGAAAAGGCGGCAATGGCGCTGGAAGTCGGCAAATACACCAAGGAGCCGGTACAGACGCAGTTCGGCTGGCACATCATCAAGCTTGAGGACAAGCGCCAGCAACAGCCGCCGGCCTTCGATCAGGTCAAGGATCAGGCCAAGTCGGCGATAATCCGCGACAAGTATTTCGAGGCCGTCAAGGAAGCACGCAAGGCCGCCAAGGTCGAGATTCCTGACGAGAATCTGCGCAAGGCCGTCGAAGCGGCCGAGGGCAGCGCCGGCAAGTAATTGCAATTCCCGCCGGACAGGTTTGAAAGAGCGGTGCCTGCAAAGGCGCCGCTCTTTTTTGTTTGCCTGTTGGAGCGTTTCCGCGTTTCCGTGAAAAACGGAAACGCTCTAGGTCTTTATGCCGTGGACGATGATCCGGACCGCGGCGCGAATCCTGCCCTCATCCTCATCCAGGCGGCCGGTCAAAAGACGGACCCACGCATAGGACGACACCATATCGGCTACCTGCAGCGGGTCGACGTTGTCGGCAACCTCGCCGCGTGCCTTGGCGCGTTCGGTTATCTTGCCTTGCTCGACGCGACGGCTGGCCGCATAGGCAGCAAGCGCATTCGCGGCGGTTTCGTCGGACTGTGCCTCGGCGACAATGGAGCGGAAGATCGATCCTGAAGGCGTGTCGCGCCAATGCGCGAGCAAACCTGTCAGGAATCTCACGAGATCCCTCTCCAGATCCCCCGTGTCCGGATATTCTATATGCTTCTGGCGCTGGTACACGTCGATCAGCAGCGCTGCCTTGCTTGGCCACCAGCGATAGATGGTGGGTTTGCCGGCGCGGGCGCGGCGTGCCACGGCCTCGATGGAAAAACCGGAATAGCCGTCTTCCTGGAGCACGGCCTCGGCCGCCTCGAGAATAGCCTCGGCGCTGGCGGGGTTGCGCCGTGCGCCGATCGAACGGCGGGCCTTTCCTTCGCTCGCAGTCAACGCACTCACGCTCCTCGAAACTTTGCCGACCACTATACATCAACTCTTGACGAAACGAAACGGACCGTTCTATATGCAACGAAACGTATCGTTCTTATGGAGGTCATCATGTCCGCCGGTTCGCCTGTTACCGCCCCGTCCCGATTTTCCCGGTCCCGCTTCGCTCTGCTCGTGCTTGCGGGTGTCTATCCACTCATCACCACGATCCTGTACGTGCTGGCACCGCTGACGGAAGAGTGGGAGATCTGGCAGCGCACGCTGGTCATCGCGCCAACCATGGTCACGGCAATGATCTGGGGGCTGATACCGACCGTTCAGCGCGTGTTTCGCGGATTCATCAACCCGGTTGTGCGTTAGAGCGCCGCGCTTCCATCCGACGCGCAAAAGGATGCTCTGATATTTCAAAGCTGCGCATCGTGCTTTCCGAAAAGCGATTCGATTTTCGGGCCGGTGTGCCAGGACAGCCGCGACGCTGGACATTAGAAAACGCCTTGCGAAGCCTCGCGCTATCGGGCAAACGGTGCGTGCCCCTTACCGTCTCCCGGACTGCCGAGGTTCTTCATGTCCGCTACGATTTCCCCGCTCGCCCCGAAGAAATATCCCAAGATGCCGGCAATCGAGGGGGTACGCATCGCGACGGCGGAAGCAGGCATCAAATACAAGAACCGTACTGACCTTCTGGCGATGGTCTTCGATCCTGGCACTGCTGTCGCAGGCGTGTTCACACGCTCGAAATGCCCCTCGGCGCCGGTGGATCTGTGCCGCCAGAACCTCGGTCAAGGCGAGGCACGCGTGCTTGTGGTCAATTCCGGCAACGCCAACGCCTTCACCGGCAAGAAGGGCCGTGAGACCACCTCCATGACCGCAGCCGCTGCTGGCAAGGCCGCTGGCTGCGCGCCGGAAGAAGTGTTCCTCGCCTCGACTGGCGTGATCGGCGAGCCGCTCGACTCCAACAAATACAGCCATCTCCTGGCAGGCATGGTCAAGGAAGCGCGGCCCGATCAATGGATCGAGGCGGCCAAGGCGATCATGACCACCGACACCTATCCGAAGGTGGTCACGGCCACGGTCAAGCTGGGAGATGTCGACGTGACCCTCAACGGCATCGCCAAGGGCGCCGGCATGATTGCGCCGGATATGGCGACGATGCTGTCCTTCGTTGCCACGGATGCGCCGATCGCCGCGCCGGTGCTGCAGGATCTGCTTTCCAAGGGTACGGCCAAGACTTTCAATGCGGTGACGGTGGATAGCGATACCTCGACCAGCGATACGCTGCTTCTGTTTGCGACCGGTGCCGCCGGTAAGCGCGGCGCGGCCAAGATCACCGATGCCAAGGACGCGCGTCTCGGCGCCTTCCGCCGCGCCCTGAACAAGATGCTGAAGGCGCTTGCCATCCAGGTGGTGCGCGACGGCGAGGGCGCCCGCAAACAGATCGAAGTCACTGTGACGGGCGCGAAGTCGGCGCGCTCGGCCAAGCGCATCGCCTTGTCGATCGCCAATTCGCCGCTGGTGAAGACCGCCGTTGCCGGAGAAGACGCCAATTGGGGCCGGGTCGTCATGGCAGTCGGCAAGGCCGGCGAGCCCGCCGACCGCGATCGGCTGGCGATCTGGTTCGGCGACAACAGGCTTGCTGTCGACGGTGAGCGCGACACCGCCTATTCGGAAGCGGCGACCTCGGCCTATATGAAGCGCGACAGCATCGTCATTCGCGCGGACATCGGCATAGGCCGCGGCAAGGCGACAGTGTGGACCTGTGACCTCACCAAGGAGTATGTCGCCATCAACGGCGACTACCGGAGTTGATTTGTTGAACCCGCAGCATCCTGCCACCGTGCTGGCCAAGGTTCGTCGCTACGAAGCGGCGGGCTTTCGTGCGTGGCCCGCTGCGGCGGCGCACTATGACGGCACATGGGTGGTGCGGCTGACAGCCGGCCATCCGGCCAAGCGGCTGAATTCGATCAATCCGCTCGACCCTAACGACGTCCATCAGCTGCCCGAGCGCATCGCGCGCGCAGGCCGCCGCTTCGAGGCCTACGGACGGCCGTTGACCTTCCGCATTTCGCCATTGGCAGGGGCCGCCCTTTCGCGGCATCTCGACGCCGAAGGCTGGTCGCGTTTCGGCGATTCGCTGGTCATGCGCATGTCGCTTGCAAAGGCGCCGGTCGATGACGTCCTCGACCAGATTCCGCTCAAGGACATCAGCCGCTTCGTTTCCGCCACGCTGAAAGTACATGGTGCCGACGCTTCGTTGCGGCCTGGCCTGTCGGAAATCATCGGCGCCATCCAGCCGGAAGCTGGGCTGTTCGCGCTGGAACGCGGTGATGAGGCAATGGCGACGCTGATCTGCGTGCACGATGGCGATCTCGCCGGACTGTTCGAGATTGCCACCGACAAGACAGTGCGTCGCAAGGGATACGGCCGCCAACTGGTGCTGTCAGCCCTGAAATGGGCGCGGCTGCGTGGTGCTCGCGAGGCCTGGTTGCAGGTCGAGGCCGACAATGCGCCGGCGCTTGCCCTCTATCATGGGCTCGGCTTCGAGGAGGTCTATCGTTACCACTACAGGCAGCCGGCCTCCGCATGAACTCTGAACTGTCCAAGCCAAAGAGGCTGCTTCTGGTCGTCGCCTGCGCTCTGGTCGATGCCGACGGCCGGGTGCTCATCGCGCAGCGTCCGGAGGGCAAGCAGCTTGCCGGCATGTGGGAATTTCCAGGCGGCAAGGTTGAGCCGGGCGAAACACCGGAAGACTGCCTGGTGCGCGAACTTCACGAGGAACTTGGCATCGAAACCAAGACGGCCTGCCTCGCGCCGCTGACCTTCGCCAGCCACAGCTACGACGATTTTCACCTGCTGATGCCACTCTACGTCTGCCGCCGCTTCTGGGGCACTCCGGAGCCGAAGGAAGCACAGGCGTTGAAATGGGTGCGGCCGAAACAGATGCGCGACTATCCGATGCCGCCGGCGGATGCGCCGCTTATCCCTTTCCTGATCGATCTGCTCTGATCGCCACAATTAGCGTTAACAGAGGTTTAATCCACTCGTGAAAGAGTGATCCCGGGCTGCGGCAAAGATGCCGTCTTGGGGTGGCGCATGAGCATTGATCGGGATTGGGCGGATATCCGTCCGCAGCGTTCGCTGGGCAAGATCGGCATGGGCGTGTTGAGGGTCACCCTGCTGTTTGGATCGGCGGCGGTGGCACTTTCAATCCTTGGTGCTTCCTATCTCGACAGCCGGCTGGGACAGCGGTTCGCCAGCGCCGATCCGCAGGCAGGGCTCGACATGATGAGCACCGGATCCATTGGCCGCACGAGCACCTATACCGTGCGGCGCAGCGTGCTGCAGGCGAGCCCCGATGCCGTCTGCGTCATCCGCGACAACGGTACCCGCTCGGGCGCGTGCTGAGCGTTGGCCCGGCGGATTCACCGCTCGTTAAGCCTACCCCGTTAACCTTTGTAAATCAGTCGACGCTAAGGTAGGCCGAACAGGAAAGGTGGTCATGTCCTTGCTGCGGCGATTTTTCAAAAACGAGACAGGCGCGACGGCGATCGAATACGCGCTGGTCGGCTCCCTGATGGCCGCAGCCATCATTCTGGGTTTCGGTAACCTTGCCAGCGTGCTGCAGTGGCTCTGGAGCGACAACGAGAGCAGGCTCGTCCAGGCCTTGAGCGTTAAATAGGCTGCAAATCTGCCTGTTATTCCTGTCCGGATTCCTTCAGGAATTTCTCCAGCGATACAGTTGCCGATCCGGGTTTCAGCGGCTTCTGCTGCGAAGCGTCCGGTGCCCAGCCGGACAACCAGATGATCGAAAAGCTCGCCCTCACGCGACCATCGCCGTCGGAAAATCGTTCGGAATAGATCTCGGCGGCGCGGGCGAGCAGCGCGCGGCTCATCGGGCGCCGGCTGCGGTCGATCAAGGCGTTTGTTTCACCCATCGCCTTCAGATCGTTCATGAGGCCGAACGGGGTGCCGTAGCGAACTGTCACCGTCTCGACATCGGCAACGGGCAGTGCGAGCCCAGCCCGCTGCAGCAGTGCACCGGCGTCACGCACATCGGCAAAGGGGATGACGCGTGGACTTGCGCCGCCATGGAGTTCGGTTTCCGCCACAAGCAGGCTTTCGCGCAACTCGGCCAGCGTGCCGGAGCCGGTCATCGCGCCGAGGAAGAGACCGTCAGGCTTCAGCGCGCGGCGGATCTGGGCCAGCATGCCCGGAATGTCGTTCATCGACTGAAGGGCAAGGAGCGACACGATCAGGTCGAGGCTGCCGGGTTCAAAGGGTACTGTCTCGGGAGCGGCGACCATTCCTTGACCGCCGGCGAGGAAGGCGGGATCGGCTTCGATCCGCGTGACCTTATCGACCTTACCGCTTGCGGCAAGAATATCAGTGACATGAGCAGTCTGGCAGAACAATGCCGCCGCATGGTCGAACCGGCGCTCGACCGTAGCCAGCCGGTCGGCCAGGTCGGCGGCAACGCGCTGCATCAGGAAATCCGCGCCAGAGGTGTGCCTGGCAAGTGCCCGGCGTTTCCGGGTCAACCAAAGAGCGGTGTCGAACAAGGGCTGCAAAGGCGGGTCCTGCTTCTGCTATGCTGGGGTCCGATTTCGATATTTGCGTTCAGCCTGGACATGCGTCGGGCAAATATCGGAATCAAAGCTCCACAAGGCGGGCAATCACGTGGCCGATCCGATGGCTGATATCAAGGGGCTAGCCCAGACGGTATTGCAATGGCCGGCGCGGATATTGTTTCCGCCAGCCTGTGCCGGTTGTCGCCGCCATGTTTCCCGACCTGGTGTCCTATGTGGCGATTGCTGGCCAAAGCTCCGGCTTCTGGAGCGCCCCTGGTGCCCGGTCATGGGAACGCCCTTCACACACGATATGGGCGAAGATTTCCTGTCTGCCGAGGCGATCGCAGATCCTCCGCCTTTTGAGCGGGCACGGGCTGCGGCTGTCTATTCGGGTGTGGCCAGGCAGATGGTGCAGGCACTGAAATACAACGACCGCACCGACCTTGCGCCATGGATGGCGCTCTGGATGGCTCGTGCCGGCGCGGAACTGCTTGGCGAAGCGGATGTCATCGTGCCAGTCCCGCTGCACTGGAGGCGTTTCTTTCGTCGAAAGTTCAATCAGTCAGCCGAACTTGGGCGAGCTCTTGCCGCCCAATCGGGGCTGCGTTTCCTGCCGCAAGCCGTTCGGCGCGTGAAGATGACCCGTCAGCAGGTCGGGTTGGAACGCCACCAGCGCGAGGAGAACGTGCGTACGGCCTTCCAGGTACCGCCGGAGGCGGAGATCGAAATCGCCGGCAGGCGCGTGCTGGTGGTGGACGATGTCTACACAACCGGCGCCACCGTGAAGGCGGTCGCCAAGACGTTGAAAAGAAAGGGGGCCAGTGCGGTCGACGTGCTCACTTTCGCAAGGGTCCTGCCGGGGGACTTTCGGGCCGACGAGTCCGAGACTATATAGGTTTCATGACAAGCTATGGTTTTGGGCAGGATTGTTGACCCATGGTCGACGTGACGATCTACACACGCATGATGTGCGGCTATTGTGCGGCCGCCAAGCGGCTTCTCGACAGGAAGGGCGTAGCCTATACCGAGCACGACGCATCCTTTTCGCCGGAGCTGCGCCAGGAAATGATCCAGCGCGCCAACGGCCGTGCCACTTTCCCGCAGATCTTCGTCGGCGACGTGCATGTCGGCGGCTGTGACGATCTGCATGCGCTGGAAGCCGCAGGCCGGCTCGACGCGCTGCTTGTCGGCGCGGTGGCGCGCTGAACGCACAGGATTATCGAAAGCGAGGACGAGACGATGGGTGTTTTCAAGGCCGCCGCCATTCAGATGCGGTCCGGCACCAGCCCGGAGCGCAATGCCGTTGACATGGAGCGCCTTGCGCGCGAGGCGGCAGCACAGGGCGCCACCTATGTGCAGACGCCGGAGATGACTGGTGCCCTGGTACGCGACAAGGATGCCAAGCAGGCCATATTCACCAGCGAGGACAAGGATGTCGTCGTCGCCAGGGCCAGGCAGTTGGCGCGTGAACTCGGCATTTATTTCCACATCGGCTCGACTGCCATCCTGCGAGCCGACGGCAAGCTCGCGAATCGCGCTTTGCTGATCGCGCCGGATGGCAAGACGCTCGCGTCCTACGACAAGATCCATATGTTCGACGTCGATCTCGACAATGGCGAAAGCTGGCGGGAATCTTCGGCCTATGAGGCGGGTACCGAAGCAGGTGTCGTCGATCTTGCCGGTACAACGCTCGGCTTCGCCATCTGTTATGATCTGCGCTTCCCGCAACTCTTCCGCACCGAGGCATTGGGCGGTGCCGCAGTATTGTCGGTTCCTGCTGCCTTTACCCGGCAGACCGGTGAAGCGCACTGGCATGTGCTGCTGAGGGCGCGCGCCATCGAGAACGGCGCCTTCGTCATTGCCGCGGCGCAGGGCGGCCTTCATGAGGATGGCCGCGAAACCTATGGCCATTCGTTGATCGTCGATCCGTGGGGACGTATCCTTGCCGAGGCAGATCACGATGAGCCCGCTGTGATCGTGGCGGAAATCGACCCGGCACAATCGGCTGCGGCACGCGCGAAGATCCCCAATCTGAAGAACGCGCGCGATTTTTCGTTGCGCCGGTTTGAAGCCGAGCCGGCGTCGCTCAGAGGAGCCGCGTCTTGATCCGCTTTTCACTTGTGTGCGAGCAGGAACACGATTTCGAAGGCTGGTTCCGCTCCAATGAGGATTTCGACAAACAGAAAAAGCGCGGTTTCGTCGAGTGCCCGACCTGTGGTTCGCACAAGGTCGAGAAGGCGCTGATGGCGCCTGCCGTTTCGACCAGCCGCAAGCAGGAAAAGATGGCGCTGGCCATGGGCGAGCAGCAGCGTCAGGCCATGGTGCAGCTGAAGGCGCTGGCCGACAAGATGCGTGAGAACTCGGACTATGTCGGCGACAAATTCGCCGAGGAAGCGCGCAAGATCCATTTCGGCGAGGCCGACCCGCGTGGGATCTACGGCGAAGCCACGCTTGAGGAAGCTCAAGGCCTGGCCGAAGACGGTGTCGAATTCATGCCGATGCCGACCTTCCCCGACGACCGCAACTGATCTTGATCGCATTCCGCTGAGCCATAGGCGTGTCAGCGGCGTTCGCCGCCGGCACTCAATCGTTTGCGTTCAGCCCCTTGATCAGCTTTTCGAGCAAAGCCGCCAGTTGCTCCTGCTCGTCCCGCGTCAGTACGGAAAGAACCTGATGCTCATTGGCGACATGGGCAGTCACGGCTTCGTCGATGAGGGCACGACCTTTTTCCGTCAATTGTACGATCACGCCGCGGCGGTCCTGCGGATGTGGCGCACGGGCGATCAATCCTGCCTTCTCCAACCGGTCGAGCCGGTTGGTCATGGCGCCCGAAGTCACCATCGTGGCTTCATAGAGCGCCGTCGGCGTCAGCGCGAAAGGCGCGCCCGAGCGCCGCAAGGTGGCCAGAACGTCGAACTCGCCGTTCTGCAGGCCGAATTGGGCGAACAGAGGGTTCAACTTGTCCCGCGCCACCACGAGGGCGGCGTAGCTGAGGCGACCGAACACCGCCATGGGGCGGACGTCGAGATCCGGCCTTTCCTTCCGCCATTGCGCCACCGCGTTCGCTGCACGATCCATCTATCTCACCATAAAGTATCTTGACATTAAGATTCTTTTTGTTAAATGATATGCCATTGGTCAACAATCGCCAAGTGGCCTTGTCCGCCGGGAGATCAGAGTGGCCAAGTCGCCGTCCAACCGGAAGCCCATGGGGGCGCCTTGGTCGACGAGCGGCGGGTTGCTTGAGCATGTAGGGGATCGTCGTCATGACAACGCTAACTGAAGAGAATCGCGCGGGCGCTTCGATGAAATCGGTCTGGGATTCGGCCTTCGGCCTGCTTTTGATCACCGGCACCTTGCTCGGTCTGACGCTGCCCCTCGGCAAGCTGGCGACGGCCAATGCCGTGCCGCCGATGCTGTGGGCGTTCATGACCTCTTTCGGTATCGGTGGCGCGCTTCTGCTGGTCCTGTTTTATCGGCGCCACCGCCTGGTGATGACGGGGCACAAACTGCGCTACTACATCGTCGCCGCAGCCATCTCCTTCGCAATCCCGAATTTCCTGATCTTCTCGGCCATCCCGCATCTCGGCGCCGGTTACACCGGCATCATGTTCACACTTTCGCCGGTGGTGACGCTTACCCTGTCGATCCTCTTCGGCGTGCGTCGTCCCAATCTGCTCGGTGTGATCGGTATCGTGGTGGGCTTTGCGGGAGCGCTGATGGTTGCGTTGACCCGAGGCGAAGCCGGTCAGCCGGCAGACCTGTTCTGGGTACTGATCGGCCTCTTGATCCCGGTCTTCCTCGCCGCTGGCAACATCTATCGCACGATCGACTGGCCAACGGGAACCGATGCCATCGAACTGGCTGTTGGCAGTCACCTTGCAGCGGCGGCGATGTTGTTTGGCGGGTTGCTCTTCTCTGGTCAGGCAGGCTCGTTCGGTATGCTGGTCAATGTGCCCTGGCTGGTGCTGGCCCAGGTGGTCACGGGAGCAGCGATGTTTGCCTTCTACTTCCGCCTCCAGGCGGTCGGCGGTCCGGTCTATCTCAGCCAGATCGGCTATGTCGGCGCGGCCATCGCGCTGGTCTCGGGTACGCTATTCCTCGGCGAGCACTATCAGTGGCTGACCTGGGCAGGTGCGGCCATCATCGTGGCCGGCGTGTTCGTCACCACCAAGGCGCAGCGGCAGGCGGCCTGATCCGCCTCTAAAACGGTTCCGCTTTTTGCGGAAGCATTCCAACTCTTTGTTTTTACGCAATTCGGGACGCAAAACCGCTGTGCGCTTTTGCTGGAATTGCTCTAGCCTTCATCGTCCTCGCGGGCGCCGATCACTTCGGGCTGCGGGTGGCGCCGGCGATGCGTGGCGGCGGCGCGGGCGGACTGCTCATAGATGCCCGTCATCAGTTCCAGCGTGCGTGCCGCGTCCTCCAGCCTGTCTGCGAGGTCGGGCACGCGCGTGACTGCGTCGATCAGAAGCGCTGAGCGGATATCGGCATAGCGTTCCGTCACGCGGTGCCCCAGGGGTGTGACCTCATAGGTCACACCGGCGCGGCCGCTACCTTGCCGCTTGACGAGATCGGCCTTCACCAGCTTGCGCAGGCTATACTGGATGTTGGGGATGTCGTCGCGATTGGTCATCTGCGCCAGGTCACGGATACTTTTCGGCCGGTCGTTCATGCGGATGATATGCAGCAGCGCATTCTCAGGACCGCTCGCCGAAAATTCGATCACCGTCGCCAGGCATTCGGCCTGCCAGCGACCGAAAGCCTCGTAGGAGCGCATCAAGGCGTATTCGATTTCGGCGACGTCGATCTCGAGTGGCGTGCGCGCCAGGTGCCAGCCGCGGTCGAGAAGATCCCTCTGCTGGTTCGATGTCTTCTTGGCTCTCATCCATGTCTCCTCGCGCAGCGACCATGCACCAGGTGACCGGGTTGCGTCCATGTCGTTTTATGATAGACTTTCTATCATAAAATATAACAAATGGTGAGGACGTAGACATGAGCATGCTCGACGGCGGCGTGGCCGCGCAACCCTTCTTTCTCGGCACTTTCGCTTCCAATTGCTCCGGTGGCATGACCGTCACCAAAGTGCCGGAGCGGTGGGTCAACTCCTGGGATAACAATCTCCGGCTGGCGCGGCTTCTCGATGACGCCGGCATCGATTTCATGCTGCCGATCGCGCGCTGGATCGGGTATGGCGGCGAGACCAATTTCCACGGCAATGTGCTGGAAACGATCACCTGGGCGACGGGACTGCTGGCGCTGACGCACAACATCACCGTCTTTGCCACGACCCATACGACGGCGAACCACCCCGTCGTCGTTGCCAAACAGCTCGCAACCATCGATCAGATCGGCGCCGGCCGCATCGGCCTCAACATCGTCGCCGGCTGGAACAAGCCGGAATACGAAGCGCTGGGGCTGACGCTGCCCGACGACCACAGCACGCGTTACGGCTATGCACAGGAATGGTTCGATATCATCCAGGCACTGTGGAGCCGCACCGAAGCCTTCGATTGGGACGGCACCTATTTCAAGCTGAAGAATGTGCTCGGCGATCCTCGTCCGTCGTCGCCACTCCCGATCCTCAATGCCGCCGGTTCGGAAGAGGGGCGGCGCTTTGCCGTTCGCAACGCCAACTTCCTGTTCACGCCGGCGATCGATCTGGCGCGCTCGAAGGACGAGATCCAGGCGCTCAAGGGCCAGGCGCTTGAAGCCGGCCGCAAGGTCGATGTGCTGACCTTCTCGCATGTCGTGTGCCGGCCGACCGAGAAGGAAGCAAAGGATTATCTGGAGCATTTCGGCCGCACCAATGCCGACTGGGCAGCGGTGGACAATCTGGTGCGTTTGCAATTCGCGCACGCGCAGTCGTTCCCGCATGATCTGCTCGCCCTCATCCGGGACCGCATGGCCGCCGGTCATGGCGGTTTTCCTCTCATAGGCACGCCGGAGCAGGTCGCCGACGGAATCACGGCTCTATACGAGGCCGGCTTCCGCGGCACGACACTGTCTTTTGTCGATTACGCGGAGGAGTTCCCCTATTTCCGCGACACTGTGCTTCCGATCCTCGAACAGCGCGGGATACGCATCGCGCCTGCCGCCACACGCTCTGCGGCGTGAGAGGCGGCTATGACGACATCAATGCCTTCAGGACCGGTCGACGCTGCCACTTTCCGCTCGGCCATGCGGCTTATCGTCGGCAATGTCAGCGTCATCACCGCGGGTATCGGCGAGGATCGCTCCGGCCTTGTGGTGATCTCGGTGGTTTCGCTATCGGCCGAGCCGCCCAAGGTCATTGCCTGCGTGAACCGCTCGTCCTCGACCTGGCCCGTCATCGAACGCCATCGCCATTTTGCCGTCAATTCGCTGGGGCCGCAGCGTCAGGGTGTGGCCGAGCGCTTCTCCGGCTTCGGCGGCATAAAGGGCAATGATCGTTATGCCGGCGCGGAATGGACGACGATGAAGACCGGCGCGTCGGTTCTGGTGGATGCCGTGGCGGCGTTCGACTGCAGCCTCGATGAAATGATCGATCGCGGCACGCATTCGATTGTCATCGGCTCCGTCGAAGCCGTGCGCACCCAGGATACGGGAGAGGCGCTGATCTATTGGCACGGCGCTTATCGGCCGCTTCGCGCAGAGGTATGAACGAACGGCCGGCGCCAACAGGTGCCGGCCACCTGTTCGTCAGGCTGCCTTTTCGGCAAGCACCATGTAGTTGACGTCCATGTCCTTGGAACGTTGCCAGCGGTCGGCGAGCGGGTTGTAGATGACGCCGGAGCGGTCGGTTACCGCCAGGCCCGCGCCGCTCAATGCGCGCTCCAGCTCGTCCGGCCGCACCAGCTTGCCGAATTTGTGCGTGCCGCGGGGCAGCCAGCGCAGCACGTATTCGGCGCCGATGATGGCGAGCCCCAACGCTTTCAGCGTGCGGTTTATGGTCGCCACGAACATGATGCCGCCCGGCTTCACCATCTCGCCGCACTTGCCGACGAACAGGTTGATGTCGGCGACATGCTCGACCACTTCCATGTTGAGCACGACATCGAATCTCTCGCCGGAATCGGCCAGATCTTCCGCTGTGGTGGCACGGTAGTCGACGGCCACGCCCGCTTCCGTAGCGTGCAGTTTCGCCACTTCAATGTTGGTCATCGAGGCGTCCGCCCCGACCACTTCGGCACCCAGGCGCGCCATCGGCTCGCACAGCAGCCCGCCGCCGCAGCCGATATCGAGGATGCGCAGACCCTCGAAGGGTTTCGCTGCGCGCGCATCGCGGCCGAAACGAGTGGCGATCTGGTCGCGGATATAGGCCAGCCGCACGGGATTGAATTTGTGCAGCGGGCGGAATTTCCCGTTGGGGTTCCACCATTCGGCGGCAAGAGCTGAGAAGCGCTCGACTTCTCCGGCGTCGATCGTCGATCGTCGGGGCTCTGGCATGACTTTGTCTCCTTCGGGGAGAAGGAAGTCAGCAGATGAGGGAGGATTGTCAAGGCGCGTTTTGCGCGCGCGTCACCGCAGCGTAGCATGACCGCGCACCGAAGCCCTTGTTTTCCAAAGCCATGACCCGGTCAAAGCGCTTCGGCAAGCGTCAGCAAATTTCCCGTGTATTCTCTCCAGCCGGCTTCGAGCAGGCGCAATGTCTGCTCTGGCACGAGGCCGTCATGCGTCAGCACAAGGCGGACAAAGCCGGCGTGTTCATTCAAGCTGAAGACGACACGCCCCGCAGGCGCTTGCTCGGCACAATCGAACGACCAGACCATGCAATGCGGAGGAGTGATCTCAAGCACTTCGACTTCGGTCCAGCCGCGCCAGCCGGCCACCGCTTGTCCCGTGATGTGGAAGCGATGGCCGGCAACCGGTTTGAAATCGACGGCGAAGAACCATTGCGAGATCAGCTTCGGATCCGTGAGGCAAGCCCAAACCGTGGGAAGCGAGGCGCGGATATCGCGCTCAAATGTCAGATTGATCGGCTTCAGCATCGAGCCTCTCCGCCAACTCACCGAGGCCATCGAGCTTTTCATTCCAGAAGGCTGAAAGCTGAGCAGCCCAGTCGGTAACTTTCACAAGCGGGGCAAGGTTCAATCGGTAGAGGCGCTGGCGCCCGGCGGCGCGCCGGCGCACCAGACCGGCACGAGTCAGCACCTGCAGGTGCAACGAGACATTTGCGAGCGTTGCGCCGACTTCGGCGGTGAGCTCAGCAACGGAACGCTCGCGATTTCCGATGCGCTCCAGCAGGCGCCGGCGCGTCGGATCGGCAATGGCTGCAAAGACGTCGCCTTCGGTCGAGGTTCTTGCCATCCATTCTCTCATTCAAGTATAAACTTGAATTTCAATCTGCATCGGCGATACGGTGCCCGTCAAGCTGTCGCTGGCTGTTGGGGCGAGAAAGAAAATCAAACAGGAGACCGAAATGACTGCCTTGAACGGAGTAATTCCCTGTCTGACCATCGATGGAGCCAAGAAAGCCATCGAGTTCTACAAAACAGCCTTTGGCGCGGAAGAGGTAAGCCGCCAGGATGCCGAAGACGGCAAACGGCTGATGCACGCGCATATCCGCATCAACGGATCGGATGTGATGATGTGGGACCTTTTTCCGGAGTTCGGCATGTCGACCGACATGCCGCATGGTGTGACGGTGCATCTCGAGGTCGATGACGCGGATCGCTGGTGGTCGCGGGCGATCGGCGCAGGCGCTGTCGCGACAATGCCGTTGGACAACGTGTTCTGGGGTAGTCGCTACGGCCAACTGCGCGATCCGTTTGGGCATAGCTGGGCGATCGGCGGACCGCTGAAGGAATAATCCGGCCTTTCGAGGCAAAGGGAAGGCGTCAAAACGCAAGAGACTTGCGCCACGCTGCCACATCGGCGGCGTGCGCCTTGCGAAGGCCTTGTGTTTTGGCTATGGAAGCCGCGCATTTTTGCGTCCCGGCCAACCGGGGCTTTTCTGTCCATCCCTGGCCACCAGGCCTGCATTCAAAGGCTTTCCGCTTCCATGGCGCGCATCGTGATGAAGTTCGGCGGAACCTCCGTCGCCGACCTCGACCGCATCCACAATGTGGCGCGTCACGTCAAACGCGAGGTCGAAGCCGGGCACGAGGTGGCCGTCGTCGTCTCGGCGATGTCGGGCAAGACCAACGAGCTTGTCGGCTGGGTGCAGGGCATGCCGAAGGCAACCGGCGCCAACAGCCCGTTCTTCGACGCGCGCGAATATGATGCCATCGTTGCTTCCGGCGAGCAGGTCACGTCCGGTCTGCTGGCGATTGCGCTGCAATCGATGGGCATCAACGCGCGCTCCTGGCAAGGTTGGCAAATCCCGATCAAGACCGATGGCGCGCACGGCGCGGCACGCATTGCCGACATCGACGGTTCGTTCCTGATCCAGCGTTTCAAGGAAGGCCAGGTGGCGGTGATTTCCGGTTTCCAGGGCATCGCACCGGACAACCGCATTTCGACGCTCGGCCGCGGCGGCTCCGACACCAGTGCGGTGGCGATCGCGGCAGCCGTGAAGGCCGACCGCTGCGACATCTATACCGATGTCGACGGCGTCTACACCACCGACCCACGCATCGAGCCCAAGGCCAAGCGGCTGGACCGCATCTCCTTCGAGGAAATGCTGGAAATGGCCTCACTCGGCTCCAAAGTTCTTCAGGTGCGCTCGGTGGAGCTTGCCATGGTACACAAGGTGCGCACTTTCGTGCGATCGTCCTTCGACGATCCCGATGCGCCCGGCATGGGGGATTTGCTCAATCCGCCCGGAACGCTCATTTGCGACGAGGATGAAATCGTGGAACAGCAGGTCGTCACCGGAATTGCCTACGCCAAGGACGAAGCGCAGATTTCGTTGCGCCGTGTCGCCGACCGGCCAGGTGTGGCCGGTGGCATCTTCGGCCCCCTCGCTGAAGCCAACATCAATGTCGACATGATCGTCCAGAACATTTCGGAAGACGGCAAGTCAACCGACATGACCTTCACCGTGCCGTCCGGCGATGTCGCCAAGGCCTTGGCGGTCCTGGACAAGGTCAAGCAGACCGTCGGGTTCGACGCCCTCCAGCACGACGAAGGCATGTCGAAGGTTTCCGTCATCGGCATCGGCATGCGCAGCCACGCCGGCGTCGCGGCGACCGCTTTCCGGGCACTTGCCGAAAAAAGCATCAATATTCGCGCGATCACCACGTCCGAGATCAAGATTTCGATCCTGATCGACGGTCCTTACACGGAACTGGCTGTTCGCACTTTGCATTCCGTCTACGGTCTCGATAAGCAATAAGAGACCCGAGTCGGTTTTTTGCGTCGGGCCGGTGCGCTGGGAACCGCACCGGCCCAATCGCCTTTGGAGAAGCCGCGATGCGTGAGACGGCCATCGGCCCGCGCGTTTTGTTGAAACGGCTCCGCGAGCTCATGCAGGAGCCGCTGGAGCCGCAGGATCGGCTTGACCGGATCGTGCGCGATATCGCCTCCAACATGGTGGCGGAAGTCTGCTCGCTCTACGTGTTGCGCGCGGATTCCGTGCTCGAGCTCTACGCCACGGAAGGTCTCAACAAGAACGCCGTGCACCTGGCGCAACTGCGCCTCGGCCAGGGCCTCGTCGGTACGATTGCTGCCAGCGCTCGCCCACTCAACCTTTCCAACGCGCAGGAACATCCCGCCTTCGCCTATCTGCCGGAGACAGGCGAAGAAATCTATCACGCCTTCCTCGGCGTGCCGGTGCTGAGGGCAGGCCGCACCCTCGGCGTGCTTGTCGTGCAGAACCGCACCAAGCGCGTCTACCGCGAGGACGAGGTCGAGGCGCTGGAAACCACCGCGATGGTGATCGCCGAGATGGTCGCCACCGGCGATCTTGCCCGGCTGTCGCGGCCCGGCATGGAACTCGACCTCAGCCGGCCGGTCTCCTTCACGGGCGTGTCCTTCAACGAAGGCGTCGGGCTCGGTCATGTGGTGCTGCACGAGCCGCGCATTGTCGTCACCAACCTGTTCAACGAAGACAGCGAGGAAGAAGTCCGCCGGCTCGAAGAGTCGCTTGGCTCGCTCAGGCTTTCCATCGACGACATGCTGGAGCGGCGCGATGTCGCCTTCGAAGGCGAACACCGCGAGGTGCTGGAAGCCTACCGTATGTTCGCCAATGACCGTGGCTGGGTGCGCCGCCTGGAAGAGGCGATCCGCAACGGCCTGACGGCGGAAGCAGCGGTGGAAAAGGTGCAGTCGGACATGCGCGCCCGCATGATCCACATGACAGATCCCTATCTGCGCGAGCGGATGAGCGATTTTGACGACCTCGCCAACCGATTGCTGCGTCAGCTGATGGGGCGCGGGCCGGAAGACGTCGCCGCTTCGCTGCCGAAAGATGCCATCATAGTCGCCCGCTCCATGGGGGCTGCGGAACTGCTCGACTATCCGCGCGACAAGATGCGCGGGCTGGTGCTCGAAGAGGGCGCGGCAACCAGCCATGTCGTCATCGTCGCGCGCGCCATGGGCATTCCGGTTGCCGGCCAGGTCAAAGGCGCGGTGTCGATGTCGGAGAACGGCGATGCCATCATCGTCGATGGCGACGAGGGCGCCATTCATCTGAGGCCACAACAAGACCTCGAGGCGGCCTACGCCGAGAAGGTGCGCTTTCGGGCCCGCCGGCAGGAACTCTACCGGGAGCTGCGCAAACAGCCGTCGGTCACCCGGGACGGCGTGCAGGTCGATCTCTTGATGAATGCCGGCCTGGCCGTAGACCTGCCGCAGTTGACCGAATCGGGTGCCGCCGGCATCGGCTTGTTCCGCACCGAGCTGCAATTCATGGTGGCGGCGACCTTCCCGCGTGCCGAGGCGCAGGAAAAACTCTACCGCGATGTGTTGGAAGCAGCGCGTGGCAAGCCTGTCACCTTCCGCACCATCGACATCGGCGGCGACAAGGTGCTGCCCTATTTCAAGAATGCCACGCAGGAAGAGAACCCGGCACTCGGCTGGCGGGCGATCCGCCTGACCCTGGACCGCCCCGGCCTGCTGCGGACACAGATCCGCGCGTTGCTCAAGGCCGCCGGCGGGCGTGAGTTGAAGCTGATGTTGCCGATGGTGACGGAGCTCGGCGAAATCGCGCAGGCACGCGAGATCATCGAACGCGAGGTGAGGCACCTGTCGCGCTTCGCCCACCATCTGCCGACCAGCCTGAAGCTGGGTGCGATGCTGGAAGTGCCGTCGCTGCTGTTCCAGCTCGACGAGTTGATGAAGGCGGTCGATTTCGTCTCGGTCGGCTCCAACGACCTGTTCCAGTTCGTGATGGCGGTGGATCGCGGCAACACACAATTGGCCGATCGTTTCGACCCGGTCTCGATACCGTTCCTGCGCGTGCTGAAGCAGATCGCCGATGCCGGCCACCGCAACGACACGCCGGTGACGCTCTGCGGCGAGCTCGCCGGCAAGCCGATTTCGGCCATGGCCTTGATCGGCCTCGGCTTCCGCTCCATCTCCATGTCACCGGCATCGATCGGCCCGGTCAAGGCGATGTTGACCGACCTGCCATTGGAAGAGCTGGAAGCTTTCTTCGCCGACAACCTCAACCAGCCTGCCACAGGCATGCCGATCCGCGCGCTGCTGCAGGCCTTCGCGGACGACCGCGGCATTCCCTTGTAAGAAGCCTTCGATACCCGATGATCAATCTGCCTCGCGACCGCATGGACCAAGTCGTCAAGCGTTTCGATATGCTCGAAGCGCAGATGGCGGCCGGCCCGGCGCCGGATGCCTATGTGAAGATGGCGGCTGAATATGCCGACATCCAGGAAATGGTCGCCAAGATCCGTGAACTGCGTGCTGCCGAACGCGAGCAGGAAGATCTCGAGGCGATGCTGGGCGACAAGGGCACGGACAGCGAAATGCGGGCGCTGGCCGAGGCCGACCTGCCGGAGGTGGAAAGCCGCATCGAGGCGCTGCAGCAGGAAATCCAGGTCCTGCTCCTGCCCAAGGATGCCGCCGACGAACGCAACGCGATCCTGGAAATCCGTGCAGGGACCGGTGGCGACGAGGCAGCTCTGTTCGCCGGCGATCTGTTTCGCATGTATGAGCGCTATTCGGCTTCCAAGGGTTGGCGGTTCGAGGTCGTCTCCGCCAGCGACGGCGAGGTCGGCGGCTTCAAGGAAATCATCGCCTCGGTTTCGGGGAGGGGCGTGTTCGCGAATCTGAAGTTCGAATCCGGCGTGCATCGGGTGCAACGGGTGCCGGCAACGGAAACGCAAGGGCGCATCCATACTTCGGCGGCGACGGTGGCTGTGCTGCCGGAGGCCGAGGAAGTCGATATCGAGATCAAGGCGGAAGACATCCGCATCGACACGATGCGCGCGTCCGGTTCCGGCGGCCAGCACGTCAACACCACCGATTCGGCCGTGCGCATCACGCATCTGCCCACCGGCATCATGGTGGTGCAGGCCGAGAAGTCCCAACACCAGAACAGGGCGCGCGCCATGCAGATCCTGCGTGCGCGGCTCTACGACCTTGAGCGCAGCCGCGCCGATGAGGAGCGTTCCGAATCGCGCAAGTCGCAGGTCGGTTCAGGCGATCGTTCCGAGCGCATCCGCACCTACAATTTTCCGCAGGGACGCCTGACGGACCATCGCATCAATCTTACCCTCTATAAGCTCGAGCGGGTGATGGAGGGCGAACTGGATGAAGTGGTCAACGCGCTGATCGCAGACCACCAGTCGAAGCTTCTCGCGGAGATGAAGGAAGGGTGAGGCCGTGAAGGGCACGACCCTTGCCGAGCTGTCGCTTTCGGCACGCAAGCGGCTGACGGATGCCGGCATTGAAGGTGCAGCGCTCGACGCAAGGCTTCTGGTCGAGGACCTTACCGGGACGACCCGCACCGAGGCGATCACCGATCCCGACCGCATCATCGACACCGATATGCTGTCTGCGGTCGATGCCGCGCTAATCCGTCGCATCTCCGGCGAACCGGTGCATCGAATCCTTGGCTATCGTGAATTCCACGGGCTGCGGCTCGGCCTGTCTGCCGAAACCCTGGAACCACGTCCCGACACCGAGACGTTGGTGGACGCGATCGCGCCGTTGCTCGCCGAAATTGGCGAACGAGAGGGCGTCTGCCGTATTCTGGACCTCGGCACCGGCACGGGTGCCATTGCGCTGGCGCTGCTCGCGATGATTCCCGAGGCTCGTGCCGTTGGTGCGGATATTTCCGAAGATGCGCTGGCCACTGCCGTCCGCAATGCCCTCGATCTCGGCTTTTCAAAACGGTTCACAGGCGTCAAATCCAACTGGTTCGAAGCAATTTCCGGTCAATTTGATGCAATCGTCTCCAACCCTCCCTATATATCCAGTGCGGAGATCGAAACGCTGCAGAAGGAGGTGCGCAATTTCGACCCGTTGCGGGCGCTGGATGGCGGTATTGATGGGCTCGATGCCTATCGGATAATCGCCAGGGAAAGTGCCAGGCATCTGGAAGCCAGCGGCGTCGTCGCTGTTGAGATCGGCAGCAGCCAGAAGGCAGAGGTGACCGATATCTTCCTGGATGCAGGATTCCTCCTGAAAACGGCGTTGCGCGATCTTGCCGGAAATGACCGCGTGCTAATGTTCACAGGCAGCGGAAAAGCTTGAAGGCGCGGCGAAAAACCGCTTGGCAAGGCTAAGGAATGCAGCTAGGGTCGATTTACCGGATGAGACGAAGCAGGCAGTGCTCTTAGCGATTCGGTTCCTTTGAAATAGCTGCCTTCTTGCGAAACGACGCCCAAGCTTCGTGCGGGAATCGTCCGGCAAGTGATGTAACCGGAACAGGATGACACGTGGCGCCAACGCAATCGATGCGGGCGAGCACCGGTGAAACAGCGAAACGGCAGGCTGCATGAGCGCCGCCGTGCGCGAAGATTTTCAAGTTTTTTGAAGCGAAGAGACCCTGATGAGGCCACAACAGCAGAATAGACGCATGCGCGGTCGCAACAATGGCGGCGGCGGCAACAATAACAATAACAACAACCGCAAGGGGCCGAACCCGCTCAACCGCAATTACGAGAGCAACGGTCCGGATGTGAAGATCCGCGGCTCCGCCCAGCAGATCGCCGAGAAATACGCGACTCTCGCTCGCGATGCGATGAGTTCGGGCGACCGGGTGATGGCTGAGAACTATCTCCAGCATGCTGAACACTATAATCGCATCATTGCCGCCGCCCAGGCGCAGATGCCGATCCAGAACTTCCAGCAGAATCGCGATGATTTCGACGATGATCTCGAAGAAGAGCGCGACGATTTCGAAAACAGCGCCAACGCAGGCGAAGGCCAGTCAGCCAACCAGGGTTCCGGCCCCCAGCCGGTGATCGAGGGCACGCCCGCCGAAGTGGCGCTCAATTCCGAAAATGGTCGCGACAACAACGGCCGCGAAAACGGCTATCGCGACAACAACCGCGACAACAATGGCAATCGCCATCACCGCGATCGCCGCCACAACAACAGCTATGGCCAGAACGGTCAGCGTGGTGACCGCGGTCCGCGCGGCGAAAACGGCAACAGGCGCGAAGAAGCGCAGCCTCAGGCCGCTGCTCCAGTAGAGGTTGCTCCGGCCGTCGTGGCCGAAGAGCCGGCTCCCGTGGCCGCTGCCGAACCGGCACCGCAGTTCGAAAGCTTCAACCCGGCGCAGCTCGCCGCTCACGCCGAAGCGCGCGAGACGGAGACCGAAGCAGCCGCGCCGCGCAAAGCCCGGCGGCCGCGCAAGCCGAAAGCTGAGACTGTGGAAGCAGCAGAAGCTGCCGATGCGACGGAAACGGCCAACGCCGATAGCTAAGCATCGGCTCCTTTCGAGATCAAAAACGGCGGAGAGAAATCTCCGCCGTTTTTTGTTTGGCTGCGCTATAGTCTTCGGTCAGACGGCATCAGAGAAATATCTGCCTTGATCGGCATCAATGCGTCTTGAGAGACAAGGGCTTACGTCCCATATCACGGCTGAACAGGGCCCGGCTCAGAAGAGCGGGTCCGTCACCAAGGCTGATCCGGTGCCGCAAAGCGGGCCGGTGACGGAAGGAGACAATGATGAACCTTGAGAAATATTCCGAGCGCGTGCGCGGCTTCATCCAGTCCGCACAGCAATATGCGTTGAACCGCAACCACCAGCAGTTCACCCCAGAACATATCCTGAAGGCACTGATCGATGACGACGAGGGATTTGCCGCGTCGTTGATCGAGCGTGCCGGGGGGCGCCCACGCGACGTCGAAGTCGCCGTCGATGCGGCGCTCAATGCCCAGCCCAAGGTCGAGGGCGGCAACGGCCAACTCTACATGGCGCAGCCGCTGGCGAAAGTGTTCTCGACCGCCGAGGACCTTGCCAAGAAAGCCGGCGACAGCTTCGTGACGGTGGAGCGTCTGCTGCAGGCTCTCGCCATGGAGAAGTCGGCCAAGACCGCCGATATCCTGTCCAAGGCTGGCGTGACGGCGCAGGCGCTCAATGCCACCATCAACGATATCCGCAAGGGCCGTACCGCCGATTCTGCGTCCGCCGAACAGAGTTACGACGCGCTGAAGAAATATGCGCGCGATCTCACTGCCGACGCCCGTGCCGGCAAGCTCGATCCGGTCATCGGCCGCGACGACGAGATCCGCCGTACCATCCAGGTGCTGTCGCGCCGCACCAAGAACAACCCCGTGCTGATCGGCGAACCCGGCGTTGGCAAGACGGCGATCGCCGAGGGCCTGGCGCTGCGCATCGTCAACGGCGATGTGCCGGAGTCGTTGAAGGACAAGCAGTTGATGGCGCTCGACATGGGCGCGTTGATCGCCGGCGCGAAATACCGCGGCGAGTTCGAGGAACGGTTGAAGGCCGTGCTCAACGAAGTCACCTCCGCCGCCGGCGGCATCATCCTGTTCATCGACGAGATGCATACGCTGGTCGGAGCCGGCAAAGCGGATGGCGCGATGGACGCTTCCAACCTGCTGAAACCCGCGCTTGCGCGCGGTGAACTGCACTGCGTCGGCGCCACCACGCTCGATGAATACCGCAAATACATTGAGAAGGATGCGGCCCTTGCCCGCCGCTTCCAGCCGGTCTTTGTCGAGGAGCCGACGGTCGAGGACACGATCTCGATCCTGCGCGGCCTGAAGGAGAAGTATGAACAGCACCACAAGGTGCGCATTTCGGACTCCGCTCTGGTTTCGGCGGCATCGCTGAGCAATCGCTACATTGCCGACCGCTTCCTCCCCGACAAGGCGATCGACCTGGTCGACGAAGCGGCCTCGCGTCTCAGGATGCAGGTCGATTCCAAGCCGGAGGCGCTGGACGAGATCGACCGCCGCATCATGCAGCTGAAGATCGAGCGCGAAGCGCTGAAGGTCGAGAAGGACGATGCCTCGAAGGATCGTCTGGGCCGGCTCGAAAAGGAGCTGACCGGGCTCGAGGAAGAGTCCGATGCCTTGACTGCGAAGTGGCAGGCCGAGAAGCAGAAGCTCGGGCTGGCCGCCGATCTGAAGAAGGAGCTCGACGACGCCCGCAACGAGCTGGCGATCGCGCAGCGCAAGGGTGAGTTCCAGCGCGCCGGTGAACTGGCCTACGGCAAGATCCCGGATCTGGAAAAGAAGCTTGCCGAAGCCGAAGCGCGTGACGGACAGGGCGGCGGCATGGTCGAGGAAGTGGTCACGCCGGACCATGTCGCTCAGATCGTGTCGCGCTGGACCGGAATTCCGGTCGACAAGATGCTGGAAGGCGAACGCGAGAAGCTGCTTCGCATGGAAGACGAGATCGCCAAGCGTGTCGTCGGTCAGGGCGAGGCCGTACAGGCTGTGTCGAAGGCCGTGCGGCGTGCCCGTGCCGGCCTGCAGGATCCAAACCGGCCGATCGGCTCGTTCATGTTCCTGGGACCGACGGGCGTCGGCAAGACCGAACTCACCAAGGCGCTCGCTTCGTTCCTGTTCGACGACGAGACCGCGATGGTGCGCATCGACATGTCGGAGTTCATGGAGAAGCACTCGGTCGCCCGCCTCATCGGCGCCCCTCCCGGCTATGTCGGCTATGAGGAAGGTGGGGCGCTGACGGAAGCCGTGCGGCGCCGGCCCTACCAGGTGGTGCTGTTCGACGAGATCGAGAAAGCGCATCCGGATGTCTTCAACGTGCTGTTGCAAGTGCTGGATGACGGCCGGCTGACCGACGGGCAGGGCCGTACGGTCGACTTCCGCAACACGCTGATCATCATGACGTCGAACCTCGGCGCCGAATATCTGGTCGGCCTCGGCGAAGACCAGGATGTCGATGCCGTGCGCGACGAGGTGATGGCGGTGGTGAAAGCCTCGTTCCGTCCGGAATTCCTCAACCGCGTCGACGAGGTGATCCTGTTCCACCGGCTGCGGCGCAAGGATATGGGCCAGATCGTGGAGATCCAGCTCAAGCGGCTGGAGAAGCTTCTGGTCGATCGCAAGATCACGCTCAACCTCGACAAGGAAGCTGTCGAGTGGCTGGCCGACAAGGGTTACGACCCGGCCTATGGCGCGCGGCCGCTGAAGCGGGTGATGCAGAAGGAACTGCAGGATCCGCTGGCGGAAAAGATCCTGATGGGCGAGATCCTCGATGGCTCGACCGTCAAGGTAACCGCAGGTTCGGACAGGTTGAACTTCCGCTCGAAACCGACTGTCGTGGCTGAGCAAGCCGCTTAACGGCAGCTTGCTGAAGGCCTATTGCTAAGAAAGCGCGCCTCTTCCAGGAAGGGGCGCGTTTTTTCGTATCGGCCGGTGCGGCTTATTTGGCGAACTTTTTGGCGCCTGCCACACACAGCACGACACCGAGAGTGACGACGATCATGGCGGCGCTGACCTGTTCATGCAGCAGGCTGGCAGCCAGAGCCAGGCCGAAGAAGGGCTGCAAGAGCTGCAATTGGCCGACCGCTGCGATGCCACCCTGCGCCAGCCCGCGATACCAGAACACGAAGCCGATCAGCATGCTGAATAGTGAAACATAGGCAAGGCCGACCCATGCCGGCATGCCGACGTTGGCGAGAGACGGCGGGAAGGTGATGACGCTCAACACCAGCATGAGTGGCAGCGAGATCACCAGGGCCCAGCAGATAACCTGCCAGCCGCCCAGCCGGCGCGACAGTTTTCCGCCTTCGGCATAACCCAACCCGCAGACGACGATGGCGGCCAGCATCAGCGCGTCGCCAACCGGCGAGGCGGAAAGCCCGCGCGATAAGGCAAATCCGGCTACCAGTGCGCTGCCGAGGCATGAAAACAGCCAGAAGGCGAGGCGAGGCCGCTCACCGCCGCGCAGCACGCCGAAGATGGCTGTTGCCAGCGGTAACAGGCCGATGAAGACGATGGAGTGCGCCGAGGTGACATGCTCGAGCGCCAGCGCAGTCAGAAGCGGAAAGCCGACAACGACGCCGAGCGCCACGATGGTGAGCGAGATCAGGTCGTCCCGGCTTGGGCGTTTCTCGCGAAAGACCATCAGAAGCGCCAGGCCGAGCAGACCGGCGAGCGCAGCACGCGTCACCGTTAGGAAAACCGGGCTGAAATCCATCACGGCCACCCGGGTCGCCGGCAGCGAGCCGCTGAAGATCAGCACGCCTAGAAAACCGTTGAACCATCCACTCGTCGTCTTGTCCACGCGCGAACTCTTCCTTTTCGCAGGATCCTTGTCCGAAAAGTCTGCAACCTTTGCTGCGCTGACCTTCGGTTGGGGAGCTTGCTTGCAATCGATCGGCTCTTATCGACAGGAATGGGGTAGCGTCGCCAGATACACTGGGATACAGTTTAATCAAACTGTTATGGATACGGTGGCACTACAGATGGATCGCCTCCTCGCCGCGCCTGCAAGCGGAGACGGAACATTGATCGCGACTGTCATGGCGACGGTACGGCAGCGCATCTCGGCACGCCAATTGACGCCAGGCGCCAAGCTGCCCTCCGTGCGCGCCTTCGCCAAGACGATGCAGGTTTCCACGTCCACCGTGGTTGAAGCCTATGAGCGTCTGGCGGCGGAAGGCGCGATCCGTTCGCGGCCGGGCTCGGGCTTCTATGTCTGCGGTCCGCTGGCGCCGCTTTCGCTTGCCGAGGTCGGGCCGAGGCTCGACCGCGAGATCGATCCATTCTGGGTATCGCGGCAGTCGCTGGAAGCCGGCGGGGACGTGTTGAAGCCCGGTTGCGGTTGGCTGCCCGCCGACTGGATGCCGCAGCAGGCACTGCGGCGCGCGCTGCGCGGCCTTGCTCATGCCAAGGACGCGACATTGGCCGACTATGGCACACCGCTCGGGCTGGCGCCGCTGCGGCAACTGCTTGCACGCCGCATAGGCGAACACGGCATCGAGGCCTCGCCTGACCAGATCGTGCTGACGGAGTCGGGCACGCAGGCGATCGACCTGCTGTGTCGGTTCCTCATCGAACCCGGCGACACGGTGCTGGTCGACGACCCGTGCTATTTCAACTTCCATGCCTTGTTGCGCGCGCATCGCGCCAATATCGTCAGCGTTCCCTATACGCCGACAGGGCCGGATCTCGACCTGTTCGCCCAGGCGCTCGCCGAGCACCGGCCGCGCCTCTACATCACCAATTCCGCGCTGCACAATCCGACTGGCGCAATGCTCTCGCCGGTCACCGCGCATCGCTTGCTCAAACTGGCCGATCAGTTTGACCTGACCATCGTCGAAGACGATATCTTCGCCGATTTCGAGATGGAACCAGCGCCGCGTCTTGCCGCTTTCGATGGGCTCTCGCGGGTGATCCATATCGGCAGTTTTTCCAAGACGCTGTCCGCATCGGTACGTTGCGGTTTCATCGCGACCCCGCGCGACTGGGTCGAGCCACTGACCGATCTCAAGATATCGACCACTTTCGGCGGTGGACATCTTTCGGCGGAATTGGTGCTTTCGCTGCTCAAGGATGGCAGCTACCGCAAACATATCGAGACATTGCGGCAGCGCCTGTCGGCGGCAATGGCCGACACGATTCGGCGGTTCGAACCGCTTGGCATCAAACCTTGGATCGAGCCGCGCGCCGGCATGTTCTTGTGGTGCAGCCTGCCGGACGGGTTGGATGCCGCCGATGTCGCCCGGCGTGCGCTGGCCGATGGTGTCGTGCTGGCACCCGGCAACGCCTTCAGCCTGTCGAGGACGGCCAGCCGTTTCCTGCGTTTCAATGTGGCGCAATCGCAGGGGGAGCGGATGTTCGAAGTGCTTGCCAAAGCGATGAAGCGCAGCGATCCGCAGGCAGGAGCCTGACGACGCTTCAGGCTGTGGCGGGCTCTACCGGCTTCCGGTACGCATCGAGGCTCCATGGACCTGGACCGGCAGCGAACAGGTACAGGAACACGAAACAGTAGACGATGGCGAGGTTGCCGCCGTTCAGGATCGGAAAGAACGAATTCGGCGCATGGCCGATCCAATAGGCGAAGGCCATCAGGCCGGACAGAACGAACGCGGCGGGGCGTGTGAACAAGCCGGCCAACAGCAGGGCACCCCCGATCAATTCCAGAACTCCCGCAAACCATGGCAGGGAAAAGGTCGCCGGGACACGTTCGAGTGCGGGGAACCCCAGCAGCTTGCCGCTGCCGTACTGAAACAGGGTGAGGGCGCTCACAATGCGAAGAATGCTCAGAAATTGCGGTCGAAGCGAATCGATATCGATCATGGGCATCTCTCGTTGTTCAGCTCCCTACTGATAACGGTGACACCCGATAACAGGGCAATAAACTGTTCGAGATTTTAGCTGCTGCTGATTTGCGTGGCGGAGCCGGCCGGCGGCCGATCAGGACAAGCGAAACGTGCCGCCGCGCAGGGCTTCGATCACGGTGGCAAGCGTCTGTTCGCGAGCCCGGTCGCCGATGTCGATGGCATGCCTTTCCAGATTCCCCAATTCGGAAAGCTGCCGGTGAAGTGCTGCGATCGGCTCGGGATCGGTGAGGGTGTCACCGCCACGGTCGCGGCAGCGGCGGATGGCCACCTCGAGCGGCGGGCGCAGCACCATATAGTGCAGCGGCATGCCAAGTGCCTTGAATGGTTCCAGAAACCAGGGGCCGATGATGCCATCGACGATGACGAAGAAACCACCTTTGGCGTAGCCTTGCGCTGCCTTGGCCAGAACATCGATCACCACCGCATTCTGTCGATGAGCCTCCGGCAGATAGGGGGCGATGGCGCCGTTTTTTATGAAATGCCAGAAATCGTCGGAGTGGAGATGGACCTTCGCTGACCCGCCTTCGACTGCCAGGGCTTTGGCGGTGGTGGTTTTGCCTGACCCCGGTGTGCCGGTCAGGATCAGAATCTCGCCTGCAAATTCGACCATGGCCGCGTCTAACATGATGTGTGAAGGCGTCCAAGGTTGCCGGCATCTGGCGGGAACACTCAATCCTCGACGTCGCCGCGGTGTACAATGTGCACCTTGTTGCCGTCAGGATCGCGCAGATAGGCACCGAAATAGCCGTCGCCATAGTGAGGGCGAAGGCCCGGAGCGCCTTCGTCCGATCCACCGGCCGCGATACCCGCCGCATAAGCCTCGGAGACCGCTTCGGGAGAGGGCGCCAGGAACGCAACCATGGAGCCGTTGCCGGCGTTCGCCGGCCTGCGGTCAAAAAGAATGTAGGTGTAAAATCGTGGCAAGGTGCGGTTCTTGCCGACCCAGCACGCGGATGCCGGGCCACCATCGGGCGTAACCGGGCGACGCCGAAGATCGAGCGGCAAAAGCACGGCGTCATAGAAGCGTTCGGCGCGATCGAGATCGCTGACGCCGACAGTTACATGGCTGAACATAGGTTCGTCCTTTGATGGTGCAGTGGAGGTTTTAGTTTGAATTGTCTGCCCCGGACTGCACCACCTGCTGGCGGTCGGGGTGCCAACGTCATCGCGCGGGAAAAAGTGCGGCGCTGAATAAAGTCCCGACGATCAAGTGGTATTTCTAACGCGCAGGGGAAGAGATAAAGCGCTGGCAGCACCACCGATCCGACGGAGGCTGGTTTGACACTCGAAGAATACAATAGCTTCTGCGCATCACTGCCTGCTGTCCATCACGTTGTGCAATGGGGTGGTGCCCATGTCTGGAAAGTCGGCAGCAAGGTCTTCGCGATTGCCGGCTGGAGTGAACAGGCCGAGAGTCCCTACTTCACCTTCAAATGCTCGGACATGGCGTACGATATTCTGAGGGAACAGCCCGGCTGCCGACCTGCACCCTATCTCGCATCACGCGGCATGAAATGGATCCAGCGGGTAACGGCCGAGACCATGGATGACGAAGCTCTGAAGGACTACCTCAGGGATAGTCACCGCCTCGCTGCGCGCAATCTGACCAGGCGCGAGCGGCGGGAACTGGGATTGGAGGAGTAGAGCCACAGGTAAGGTGTTTTCGAGACGCCAGTCTTGCGAAACCGCCATGTTCATGCCCAGTTCATGGTTGAATCGTTAGGCGGATCATGGCCCCGCAGGACTTGCATAGCCCCCGGCCGATGGACAAATCGGTGACGGAACGCGTCGGAGAATTCGGACTACATGCTGCGCACGATGCTTTCGTTTTCAGCCCTGACGCTAGAGCGTTTCCGTTTTTATCGGAAACGCGGAAACGCTCTCACACTTTGTTTTTACGCAATTCCAGCAAAACCGTTGTGCACTTTTGCTGGAATTGCTCTGGGCGTGTCGCTGGCGTTCGGCGCCGAGGCGGCGCCCTCGCCGCAGCCGGTCGTGGAAGGTACCGCGGCAAGAAAGGCCGAAGGTATCCAGGTCGCCCAGAACGGCGACTATCAGGTGTTCTATGACGGCAAGGGTAATCGCGTCATCGTCGATGCCTATACCGGCAAGGTCCTGGCGATTCAGCCGCCGCAGACGCGCTTCGATCGGCGGGCATTGCGTCTCGAAAACCGCCAACGGCGCGTCGAGCGTGTGCCTGACGACGAGCGTTATTATCTTGACGATCCCGAGGACATGGCACGCTTCCGTCGCCGGCAGATGGAGGACCAGCGCGCCTATCAGTATCCGGAAGACGACGGCGGTTATTACGACAATCCTCCACCCGACGGCGGCATGGTCGAGACCTTCCCGCCGGCACCGGGGCGACGCGACCGCTATGGCGATCCCTTACCGGCCAACCCCGATGGCATTCCGGCACCGCAGCCGGTGGAGCGTCAGCCGCTGAAGGAAGCTTCGATCGACCCGGCGCAGCCAACCTCGCCCGACGGTGCGGTCGCCCCGGCCGAGCCGTCTGCCGGAGGCAAGTCGGCGGTCAATCCGTCGCTATCGCTGGGCGCGCGCGAAGATATCGCTGCGCTGCAGGTTCTGCTCGATCGCGCCGGCGCTTCGCCCGGCGCCATTGACGGGCGTTTCGGTTCCAACATGGACAAGGCGCTGGCCGCTTATCGGGAAATCACCGGCACCAATCTGAAGTCGACCGATGCAACGGCCATCAAGGCGGAACTCGAGAAAACGGGAGGTCCGGCTTTCGCCACCTATTCCATCACCGCCGGGGATGCCGCGGGCCCCTACGTTGCTTCCATCCCGGAAGACTACAGCCGCAAGGCGACACTGGAGCGCATGAGCTTCACTTCGGTGACCGAGGCGCTCGCCGAGCGGTTCCACATGGACGAGGCGTATCTCAAGGCGATCAATCCCGGCGTCAATTTCAACCGGCCGGGCACCCTGGTGAAAGTGGTCAATTTCGGCAGGCTGGCGCAGACGCCGGTGACACACATCATTGCCGACAAGAGCCGCAAGCAGGTTCGCGCCTATGATGGTTCGGGAAAGCTGGTTGCAGCTTATCCGGCAACGATCGGATCATCCGACACGCCATCGCCCACAGGCACGCATGCGGTATCGCGTGTCGCCTTCGATCCGAACTACACCTACAATCCCAAGATCAATTTCAAGCAGGGCGCCAACGACAAGGTGTTGACCATTCCGCCGGGGCCGAATGGCCCGGTCGGTTCGATCTGGATCGCGCTCGACAAGCCGACCTACGGCATCCATGGCACACCTGAGCCTTCGAAGATCGGCAAGACTGAAAGCCACGGTTGCGTACGCCTGACCAATTGGGATGCGGCAGAACTCGCCAGGCTGGTGAAGCCCGGCGTGCCGGTCGATTTCGTCGAATAGGTTCCTTCCGGGGAACAAACGCGCCTCGTTTTCAATTTCGCGCAGCGTTCCGTCCGAAAATCGATACCGATTCGTGCAGGGCCGCGTTAAACAAAGCCATGCAGGCGAGCAGCGATACGAACATGGATGCCGGCGTTCTCGGCGGGTTGGCTGCGACGGAAACCTTTTGCCCGCGGCGCAGCCGTCGCTATGTGCTGGTCGCCGCCATTCTCGCTTCCGCGCTCGGCTTCATCGACGGTTCGGTGCTTTCGATCGCCATGCCGGTGCTGCGTGCCGATCTCGGCGCAAGCCTTGTCGAGGCACAGTGGATTTCCAATGCCTATGCGCTGACGCTGTCCGCGCTCATCCTGGCCGGTGGTGCGGCCGGAGACCGGTTCGGTCTGCGCCGTGCCTTCGTCGCCGGGATCGCGCTGTTCATTGCAGCTTCAATCGCCTGCGCGCTCGCTCCGACAGCGCCGCTGCTCATTCTATTCCGGGCGATCCAGGGCATCGGCGCGGCCATCATGGTGCCTGGCAGCCTCGCCATTATCGCCAAGGCCTATCCGAAGGCGGAACGGGGCCGGGCCATCGGCATCTGGGCGGCAGCTTCGGCGTTGACGACGGCGCTTGGCCCTGTCCTTGGCGGCATGGTTCTCTCCAGTTTCGGTGCGGGCGTCTGGCGGATGATTTTCGCCATCAATCTGCCGCTCGGCGCTTTTGCGATCTGGCTGCTGCTTGCGAAAGTACCGGCCGATTCACCCGCGCACCCCAGAGGGCTCGACCTTGGCGGTGCGGCGCTTGCCACAGCGGCCTTCGGTGCCATGGCCTATGGTTTGACGGCGATGAGCGCGGAAGGCGGCAATGGCTCGATGATGGTCAACATCGCCGTCTTTCTGATCGGTCTTGCCGCGCTTGCGGTGTTCCTGTTGTGGGAGAACAGCCATCGCGAACCGATGGTCAATCTCAGGCTGTTTCGGATCGCTGCCTTCTCCGGCGCCAATGCTGCGACCTTCTTTCTTTATTTCGCGCTGTCGGCAGTGCTTTTCTATCTGCCGATGCTCCTGATCGCAGGTTGGGGGCTAAGCACAGCGGAGGCGGGATTCATCTTCCTGCCCCTGTCGGCGGCAATCGCACTGTTGTCCGGCCCAGTCGGTCGATGGTCCGACCGGACCGGCGCGCGCCTGCCGATCACTCTCGGCAGTTTCGTGGTGGGTGTCGCCTTTGCCGGATTGGCCATACTGGCAGGCACGGATTTCCATGGCTTCTGGAGCGGGGTTTTCCCACTTGCGATGCTGATGGGGCTCGGTATGGCGCTGGTTGTATCACCCCTGTCGACAGCGATCATGACTTCGGTCGACGACAGAGATACCGGTGCTGCGTCCGGTATCAACAATGCGGTTGCGCGCATTGCCGGTCTGATGGCTGTCGCCGCGCTCGGCGCCGTGGTCGGATTGGTCTATGCTGCCGCCGGCGGTGGTGCGAGCGGCACCGAGTTCGGGGTGTTGCCTCAATCCGTCATCGAGCCGGCGGCGGATGCGATGCGGACAGCTGCAACGGGTCGCGCTTTCCAGGCCGTCGCGGCGATCTCGGCGGTCATGTGTTTCATCGCAGCCATAACCGCTTGGTTGACGCAGCCGGCGCCACCGGTTCCCCAACCGGAGGAGAAGTCGGACGCCTCGCCCGCTCACTGAATTTGTGACGGTCACGGAAAGAATTGAATGACTCTGCGACCGGGATCATCCGGTAAAGAGAGCCGCACTTCTTTGGTGCATATTCGCAAGCGGTAATGTGCTATAATGCCGGACAGGCACGCGACGTGGTTTATCGTCGAGTGAGGGGTGCGCATGTCGAAGAATGATCTGCGGCGGCAACTGGGTTCCTCCGAGATCGCTTCAGGCGATGTGAGATGGCCTGACCGGCGCATGCTCGTTCTTGTCGGCTCCTGGATATTGCTGGTGGCGGGACTTTTTGCTTTCGCCGTGAAGGTCGATCTTTTTGACTGGCTCTACCGGATCACGCGCACTCACGAGGACTGGCAGCTGGACGAAATCCTCGCGCTGCTTTTGTGTGTCGGTGTCGTGTCCCTGGTATTCCTGGCTATTCGGACAAGGCAGCTTGCCCATGAGGTCAGGCGCCGCGAGGCAGCCGAGCGACTGGCCCATGATTCAGCTCGGCACGATCCGCTGACCGGACTTGCCAATGGCAGACGTTTTCGCGAGGCGCTGGCTCAGGCGATCGAGAACGCAAGGCAATCGCAATCAAGCTGTGCGGTCCTGTTCATCGATCTCGATCGCTTCAAGCCGGTCAACGACATGCATGGTCACGCTGTCGGCGACGAGGTGTTGATCGATGTAGCACAGCAGATCGCGCTGGCGGCGCCGGCGGGAGCGACGGCAGCCCGGCTCGGCGGTGACGAGTTCGGCGTGATCGTGATGGCGGTGCCGGGTCGCGAGTCCGTCCTCTTCCTGTCGCAGCGGCTTTCACGCGATATCAGCAAGGCACGCCAGTTGGGCGAAGTGCAGCTTGAAGTCGGCGCCACCGTTGGCATCGCGATCTTTCCGGATGACGGCAACGATGCCAATTCGCTGATCAAGGCCGCCGATCAAGCCATGTATGCGGCCAAACCTTCGCGCCGCGGGCTGATCGGTCTGGGCGATTCGAATGGTGTCATCGCAAACTGACCAGTTGGCTGTCGACAAAGCGGCTATTTGCTGGTGGCCGCGCTTGCACTGGCAACTTTGAGCCCGGTGCCTTCCTGCTGCTTGAGGAGATCGTCGATGCGTTCGCGCTCGCGCTTGAAGGCGACGAGATCGTCGCCCTGCAGGACCTTGCCCGTGGGGAGACGCACGCGCATCGGATCCACTTTGGTGCCGTTGACAATGAGCTCGTAGTGAAGATGCGCGCCGGTCGAGAGACCGGTGGTTCCGACATAACCGATCACTTGGCCCTGCCGGACGCGGGCCCCCGGTTGGACGCCGCGTGCGAAGGCACTCTGGTGATTGTAGGACGTCTCGTAGCCATTGGCGTGACGAAGGATCGTTTGTTTGCCATAGCCGGCTGCCCAGCCGGCTTTTTCGACCACGCCGTTGCCAGCTGCGATGATCGGCGTGCCGGTCGGCGCTGCCCAATCGACGCCGGTGTGCATTCTGACATAGCCGAGAATCGGATGGCGGCGCGCGCCGAAGCCAGAGCGGAAGGTGCCGTTGGGCACGGCTTTTCGCAGCAGGAATTGCTCGGCACTGCGGCCGTTCTCGTCGAAGTAGTCCGTGCTGCCGTCCTGAAGCTGGAACCGGTAGAGCGTACGGGTCATACCGCCGATGCTGGCCGACACATAGAGAAGTTCCGAATCTTCCGAAGCCTGGTCGTCACTATCGGGTTGCGAGAACAGCACTTCGAGGCGATCGCTGGAACTCAGTCGCGACTGGTAGTCGACATCGGAGGCCAGGATCTTGATGACCTGCTGGGCCATCTTGGTGGACAAGCCATAAGAATAGGCCGCACGATAGATGCCATCATAGATGCTTGGCAGATTGCCGCGCACCACCACCGGCGGAGAATCGTCGAAGGCGGTTTGCAGCTCTGGGTTGGGATCGGGTTCCTCGGCCGGTACGAATTGGCCGCGGTCGTCAAGCGCAATGGTAACGATGTGCCTGGTCCGATCATAGACACCGGTGCGAACAACCTTGGCGGCATCGCCGCGGACTTCCAGCCCGACGCGCAGCACGGTACCAGCCTTCAGCGCCGTGGTGTTGAGCAGCTTGCCGATCGCTTCGGCCATGCCGAAGGCATCGGAATTGGTGTATCCGGAATCGGAAAAAGCCTCCGCGATGTCGCGGTCCTTGGTGAAAGGAATGATGTCTTCGGCAAAGGTCAGTGCCTCTGTCTCGGTTTCGACGCGTGGCGCCACCGAAACATTTTCAGGCACGATCCTGACGTCGTAAGACCCCGCGATCGATTGTGAAAGCTGATCCCCGAAACGCTGCGGATCGACATAGTGAAGAGCCGCGACCTGGACCGCACCGTCACCGAGGCCGGAGGCATTGGCGTCGCGGACAACCTTCTCGACTTCGTCGGCGGAGAGATCACTCTTTTCATCGAAAGCTGCGGTGGCGATCGGGAAATCGATCGTCTTCAGGCTCATCTCGCTTTCGACCTTGGCGCCATATATCTGGCCGGCCGGCATCGGTGCCGGATTGGATGCGTCAGAATCGTCGTTGCGGAAGACCTGGAGTGGATCGAAGGGCGGATAGGACTTGTTGGTGGTGTGATTGACGGCCAGCGCCATCTTCACCTGGACAAAGGGCATGGTGTTGATGACGTCGCGGTCGCCGACCTTGGTGACCATCGAGACTTCCATGCGCCGCCGGTCCTTGGCCTTGGCAATCTGTCGTTGCGCGACAAGACGTGTGGTCTTTGCTTCTTCGCCCGAATCGCTGCCATCGGCCAGGCTGGCCAGTTCGGCTATTTCCGGCGGCGTTGCCAATTGCTGGCGTCCGTCGAGAGCCGCAACCAGGGCCACGCCCATCAAGACGGAAGAGGTAATGCCGGTGAGAAATGTGCCGGACAGCCATCGTGCCGAGACTTCGCGGCGGTCCGGCGGACCGCTGCGACCGTCCGCGATCAGCGGCGGCTCGTTGCCGAGTTCGGCTATGACCTCGTCCGTGTCCTGCATTCAAAAAGGCGATTTCTTCCCCAGGCGGGTTGTTCTCTGTTCTCTTGCAAGGTGATGACATTTGCCTGCGGTAGCCGACGAAGTCAACGAAAGCGCCGTACGTGTGCGGAACCTCAGCCTCGCCTTCTGCCCCATGATGCACCGCTTCTTATAAGAAGGCGGTTAAGAGGCGTAGCGCGGCTGCCTTCACTGAACTGCTCTCTTCTTCCAATACGGCGGCAATAGGGCTTCGGCGGCTTGAAGCTGCCGGTACGGGGCGCATTCCACCGGAATGATGACAAGAAGGCCGATGGTGGCGCGAAAATTAGACAAACCATCCAGGGCCGTTCGCCACGTTCTCATCGCTTAGCCTGCGAACATCTGTCGGCTTTTGAGCTGGCCTGCCCGCAAGATCTCCTCAAAGGGGGCGGGGTCGGATTTGATTGAAAAAAACCGTCGGAATTATTTGTCGCAAAAAATTCAAAAAAGCACCGAATCGTTGTTGACACTTCGAACGGCTCCCGACTATATACGCCTCATCAACGAGGGCGGTGCGCCGCTGGCGACAGCGAAGTTCGCTTCCAAAAACCCTCGGAGAGAAATTCAAGAGAGCCGCGTGAGCGACACTCTACTGGTCTGGAGCTGAGAAGCGGAACGGGCCATGACGTTGCGTCTGCGATGTCTGTTCTTTGACA